>NZ_JACEHE010000048.1 GCF_013778455.1 Streptomyces himalayensis subsp. himalayensis
CGGGAAGCCGAAAGGCCGCCCGATCGCGGCGAATCGGGACTCCGCGTTCGGTCCTGTGGACCGGATCGGCCAGCTCACCATGCGCAACCTCGACATCGCCGACTCGCGCGCCAAGCTGGAGCAGTACGCCGGGCTCGGCCTGATCGGCACCGGGAGCCCCGCCATCGGTGCCGCCCAGGCGGCCGCCACCGGCCTGATCGGCACCATGCCGGCCATGCCTGAGGGCGGAGCCGAGGCCATCGCCTCTCGCGGCGAGATCTCCACCGACGACGCGATGCTGGACCGCGCCGCGATGGAGTCCGGCACGGACTGACCAGCCCAGTAGAGCGGAAGGGTCGGCCCCCAGGGGGATGCACCACCGGTAGGCCGGCTCGGCGCCAACGGCGTCGAGCCGGCCTTTTCCGTTACCCGGGGGCTGTGTAGACCCGCGGTTTCATCCTGAGAGCTCCTTGGTGATGCGGTCCAGCATGAATGCAGAGGATTCCTTGGCCCGTTCCTCCCAGGCGAAGACGCATGCCGTGGCGACACCGTCGAAGTTCAGCTCGCGCAGGGTGCCGAAGAAGGCGTCCCAGTCGACCTCGCCCTGGCCGATGTCCAGGTGCTGATGGATACGGGCCGTGGTGCCGGGCGGGTTGAGGATGTAGCGAAGCCCACTGGAGCCCTTGTGGTTGAAGGAATCGGCGATGTGCACGTGCCGGAGCTTGTCGCCCGCATAGCGCATCATCGACGCGATGTCCGCGCCGACCTGCGCCGCGCCCGAGAGGTGGAAGGTGTGCGGGGCGCAGTAGAGGTAGTTCACCCAGGGCTTGTTGATCGCGCGGACCAGATCGACCGCGGGTGTGTTCTCCTCGCAGAAGTCGTCCGGGTGCGCCTCCAGGTTCAGCGCGATGCCCTCCCGCTCGAACAGCGGCAGCAGCTCCTCCAGCGAACGCCAGAACGCCGCCTCGCTCTCGGCGGCGCACTCCGGGCGGCCGTTGAACTCCGAGTTCATCAGCGGGCATTCGAGGTCCGCGGTGATCTCGATCATCCGCTTCCAGTAGCGGACGGCCGCCTGCCGCTCGGTCTCGTCCGGTGAGGACCACTTGTAGAGCGGGAGCACGGAGGACAGCTGGACGCCGTGCGTGCGCAGGGACTTCTTCAGCGCGGCAATGCGTTCGTCGTCCGCCCGCGGGTGCAGGAAGAACGGCATGAAGTCCTCACGCGGCGACAACTCGATGTACTCGTAGCCGAGTTCGGCGACCGTACACACCATCTCGTCGATGGGCAGCGCGCGGAACATGTAGGGGTCGAGAGCGATCTTCATACGGCACCTCCGTAGAAGGCGGGGCGGGGCTTCATGTCCGTACCGACGGTGCGGCCCGAATCGAGGGCCTCGACGGTGGCGCTGGTGATGACGGTCGCGGCGTAGCCGTCCCACGCGGAGGGGCCAGTGGGCTCGTTGCCCGCCGCAAGGCTCGCGATCCACTCGCGGAACTCGGTGTCGAAGGCGTCGACGAAGCGGCCCACCCAGTCGGTGAGCACGGTCGTGCTGTGCTGTCCCGCCGTGCGCACGGCGACCGAGGACGGGTCGGGCAGCCGTACGAGACCCTGCTCGCCGACCGCCTCGCACTGGATGTCATAGCCGTACTGGCAGTTGACGAAGACCTCGAGGTCGATCCGGACGCCCTTCACGGTCTCGAAGAGCATGATCTGGGGATCCTTCAGGTGCGCGAACCGCTTGCTCGTGGCGCGCGGCGTGACGACCTGGGCCGAGACGATCTCGTCGTCGAGCAGCCAGCGCAGTACGTCCACCTCGTGCACCGCCGTGTCGAGCGCGGCCATCTCGGAGGTGTACGACTCGGGCACGGTCGGGTTGCGGTGGGCGCAGTGCACCACCAGCGGCTCGCCGATCCGGCCGGACGCGATGACCTCCTTCATCTGCCGGTAGCCCTGGTCGTAGCGGCGCATGAAGCCGACCTGCACGAGGCGGCGGCCGTGCGCCATCTCGGCCTCGACGATCCTGAGGCAGTCCTCGGCCGTGGTGGCCAGGGGCTTCTCGCAGAACACCGGCTTCCCCGCGGCTATCGCGTTCAGCACGTGCTCGGCATGCGTCGGCCCCCACGAGGTGACGAGCACGGCGTCGACCTCGTCCGCCGCGATCAGCTCGGCGCCGGTGCCGTACACGCGGGCGCCGACCCGGGCCGCCGCCTCCTCGGCGCGCGCGGCGTCGATGTCGCTGACCGCGGTGACCGCGGCGCCGGTGACGACGTCGGTGAGGCGCCGGATGTGTTCGTGGCCGATCCAGCCGGCGCCGATGACTCCCACGCGCACAGTCATGGGTTTCTTTCCTTTCTACGGCTCCCGGGCGCTGCTGTTGCACGGAAGCGGAGGGGGTGTTCGAAGCCTTGTCGAGAAGGGGGTTCAGGAGTAGCGGGACCGGAGCTCCGTCTCCAGGTCCTCCAGCGTGCGGCCGCGCGTCTCGGGGACGTACAGCTTGACGAAGGTGATGGACAGGACACCCGCCACCACGAACAGGAAGAAGGTCGCGGAGATCCCGATGCCGGAGACCAGCGAGGGGAAGACCAGACCGATGGCGAAGTTGGTCAGCCACAGGACCACCGCCGCGATCCCCATGCCGAAGGCACGCATCCGCATCGGGAAGATCTCCGAGAGCATCAGCCAGGTCACCGGCGAGATCGCGCCCTGCTGGAAGGCGAGGAACGTGACCGTCATGGCGAGCACGGCGTAGGCCCGGCCGTCGCCCGAGGGCAGCACCAGCGAGAAGACGCCGATCAACAACAGCGCGCCGGTCGTACCGACCTGACCGGTCATCAGCATCGGTCGGCGGTTGACCCGGCCGAGCAGCCAGATGCCGACGAAGGTGGCGAGGACGGAGATCACGCCGTTGGCGATGTTGGCCGTCAACGCGCTGTCCGCGGCGAACCCGGCGTCGGTGAGGATCTGCGTGCCGTAGTACATGATCGTGTTGACGCCCGTGATCTGCTGCACGATCGCGATGCCGAAGCCGACGAACATCAGCCTGCGAACCCACGGTACGGACTTCATGTCCCGCCAGCCGCCGAGCTTCTCCTGCTCGTCCTTGACCGCGAGCGCGGTGACCTCGCGCAGCTCGGCCTCGGCCCGCTGCTGTGACCGGACCTGCTTCAGCACCTCCAGGGCCTCGCTGAAGCGGCTCTTGGAGGCCAGCCAGCGCGGGCTCTCCGGCATCACCAGCATGCCGAACCAGAGGACGACGGCCGGGATCGTCGCGATCACGAGCATCCAGCGCCAGATGCCGCCGGACTCTCCGCCCACCTGCGCGATGATCGCGTTGGAGGTGAAGGCCAGCAACTGACCGCTGACGATCATGAGTTCGTTGCGGGTGACCAGTGCGCCGCGCCGCTCGGCGGGCGAGATCTCCGCGAGGTAGACCGGCACGGTGACCGAGGCGCCGCCGACCGCGAGGCCGAGCACGAACCGCGCCACCACCATCACCGCGGTGGTCGGGGCGAACGTGCAGCCGAGCGCGCCGACGAAGAACAGCACGGCCAGCAGGAGGATGTTGCGCCGCCTGCCGCGCGCGTCCGACAGCCGGCCGCCGACGACCGCCCCGAGCGCGGCGCCGAGGAGCAGCGAGCTGGTGACCATGCCCTCCGTGAAGGGGGTCAGGCCCAGGTCGTCGGTCATGTACGGCAGCGCGCCGTTGATGACTCCGGTGTCGTAGCCGAAGAGCAGTCCGCCGAAGGTGGCGATGATCGTGATGAGCCGCAGCCGCCGGGAGACGGCCGGCGGGGCGTCATTGATGAGTGCGGAGGGTGCGGTGGGAGCCTGATGCGCGTCGTCCCTGACGTCCATGGCCACCTCCTAACGGTTGTTGTTCGGGCGCCGGGTTCCGGTCAGGCCGCAGCCGGCCAGGTGCTCACGCGTCCGTACGGCGATGGGCAGGGGGACCTCGGGAGCGCAGGGATACAGGTCCTGCTCGACGATCACGAACAACTCGGCGTCCAGCTTGGAGAGTTCGTCGACCACGTCGGCCGGGCTGGGCACCCCCGCGGGCGGGGAGACGCACACGCCGCGCTTGACGGCCTCGCCGAAGGAGAGGTTCTCGGCGGCGACCTGGGCGAGGATCTCCGGGTCCATCTGCTTGATGTGGACGTAGCCGACGCGCTCGCCGAACCGGCGGATCAGGTCGAGGTTGTCTCCGCCGCCGTAGGCGACGTGCCCGGTGTCCAGGCAGAGGTTCGTGTAGCGGCTGTCGGACTCGCCCAGCAGCCGCTCGATCTCCGGCTGGGTCTGGATGTGGCTGTCGGCGTGCGGGTGGATGACGAGCCGCACGTCGTACTCGTCGACGAGCAGCTTGCCGAGCCGGTCCGCGGCCCGGCCGAAGCCCGCCCACTGCTCGGCGGTCAGCTCGGGTGACTCGGTGAACGCGCCGGTCTTCTCGTCCCGGTACATGGGCGGGATGAGGACGAGGTGGTGGGCGCCTGCGGCGGCAGTCAGCGTGGCCACCTGCCGGACGTGGGCGAGCATCTCGTCCCACCCCTCGGGGCGGTGCAGTGCGCCGAAGGCGGTGCCGCCGGAGACCTGTAGCCCCCGGGCGTCCAGCTCCTCTTTGAGGCGCTGCGGGTCGGTGGGGAGATAGCCGTAGGGGCCGAGCTCCAGCCACTCGTAGCCGGCCCCTGCCAGCTCGTCGAGGAAGCGGGTGTACGGGACCTGGTGCTCGTCCTCGGGGAACCAGACGCCCCAGGAGTCGGGGGCGGAGCCGAGGCACAGGTTGCCCGCGGTGGTGCGGAGTGGGGATGGCGCCGTTGCCATGGTCGGAATCCTTCTGCGATGGGGGACGGAGGTGCTTTTTCGCTCAGCTGGAGGTGGGGAAGTTGAAGCCCGCGGTCGTCTGCTGGGTGGGCTGGGGCCAGCGGGTGGTGACGACCTTGGGGCGGGTGTAGAAGCGGATGCCTTCGGGGCCGTGGATGGGGGAGTCGCCGATGAGGGAGTCCTTCCAGCCGCCGAAGGAGTAGTACGACATCGGGACGGGCACGGGGACGTTGACGCCGATCATGCCGACGTTGATCTTGCGCTGGAAGCGGCGGGCGGCTTCGCCGGAGGCGGTGAAGAGGGCGGTGCCGTTGCCGTAGGGGTTGGCGTTGATCAACGCGATCGCCTCGTCGAGGGACTCGGCACGGACGATCGCCAGCACCGGGCCGAAGAGCTCCTCCTTGTAGGCGTCCATCTCGGCCGTGACGTGGTCGAGGAGGGACGGGCCGGTGAAGAAGCCCTCCTCGTGACCCTCGACCTTCAGACCGCGGCCGTCGACGACGATGGTGGCGCCCTGGGTGGCGGCGGTGGTGACGGCGTTTTCGATGCGTTCCTGGGCGGCCTTGGTGATGACGGGGCCCATATCGGTGCCGGGGGCGTCACCGGGGCCGACCTTCACCTCAAGGGCCTTGCGCTCCAGCACCTTGACCAGCCCGTCTGCGGCGTCACCGACCGCGACGGCCACCGAGACCGCCATGCAGCGTTCGCCTGCGGAGCCGTAGGCGCCGGCGGTGATGTGGTTGGCGGCGAAGTCGAGGTCGGCGTCGGGGAGGACGACGGCGTGGTTCTTGGCGCCGCCGAGGGCCTGGACGCGCTTGCCGTGGGCGGTGGCCTGCTCGTGGACGTACTTGGCGATCGGTGTGGAGCCGACGAAGGAGACGGCTTCGATGCCGGGGTGGGTGAGGATGGCGTCGACGGCCGACTTGCCGCCGTGGACGACGTTGAAGACGCCGTCGGGCAGGCCGGCCCTCTTGTACAGGTCGGCGACGAAGTTGGCGGCGGAGGGGTCGCGTTCGCTGGGCTTGAGGATGAAGGTGTTGCCGGTCGCGACGGCGATCGGGTGCATCCACAGGGGCACCATGGCGGGGAAGTTGAACGGCGTGATGCCCGCGACGACGCCGAGGGGCTGGCGGAAGTTGTGCACGTCGACGCCGCGGGAGACCTGGTCGGAGAAGCTGCCCTTGAGGATGTCGCCGAGGCCGCAGGCGAATTCCACGACCTCGCGGCCGCGTACGATCTCGCCGCGTGCGTCGTCGACGGTCTTGCCGTGCTCGGCGGAGATGATCCGGGCCAGCTCTTCCTCGTGGTCGACGAGGAGCTGGCGGAAGGCGAACATCACCTGGGTGCGCTGGGTGAGCGAGGACTCGGACCAGGTCTCGAAGGCGCGGGATGCGGCCGCGACGGCGGCGTCGACGTCGGCGGCCGAGCCCAGGGCGACCTGAGCCTGCTCCTGGCCGGTGGCGGGGTTGAACACGAGTGCGGTCTGCGGGTTCGTCCCGGCGGCGGGTGAGCCGTTGATCCAGTGCTGGATGGTCTTCACGTGAGGGTGTCCTTACAGGTAGTGCCGCTGGTGGCGCTTGTGGGCGGCGTAGGTCTCGTAGGCGGCTCGGGTGGAGTCCAGGGCGGAGGTCTGGCTGACCGGCACGTCCCACCAGCCGTGTCCGGGCGGGTTCGGCCCGTACAGGTCGGTCTCGACGTGCACGACGGTGGTGCGGCTCGCGGCCTTGGCCTTCTCCATCGCCGTACGGAACTCCTCTACGGAGGAGGCGTGCAGGACGTCCGCGCCGAGGGAGGAGGCGTTCGCGGCGAGGTCGACCGGGAGCACATCGCCGTCGAGGTGACCGGAATCTCCGTCGCGGAAGCGGTACCTGGTGCCGAACCGCTGCGAGCCGAGCGACTCGGACAGTGAGCCGATGGAGGCGAAGCCGTGGTTCTGGACGAGGACGATGATGACCTTCAGGCCTTCGGAGACCATGGTCACGATCTCCTGAGCCATCATCAGATACGAGCCGTCGCCGACGAGGACGACGACCTCGCGCGAGGGGTCGGCCATCTTCGCGCCGACACCGGCGGCGACCTCGTAGCCCATGCAGGAGTAGGCGTACTCGACGTGGTAGGCCTTCGGATCCCGCGCCCGCCACAGTTGCTGCAGGTCGCCGGGCATGGAGCCGGCCGCGTTGATCACCACGTCGCGGTCACCGAGGACATCGTTCAGTGCGCCGAGGATCTGGGTCTGGGCGGGGAGGTCGCCGGTGTTGCGGCCGGGCGCACAGCACGCCTCCTCGATCTCCCGTGTGTGAGCGATCAGTTCGCGGGTGCGGGCACGGTGGAACGGGTCGACCTCCCAGTCCACCAGCGCTTCGGCAAGGGCCTGGATGCCGAGCCGGGCGTCGGCCACCAGAGGCTCGGCGGAGTGCTTGACGGCGTCGAGGCGGGCCACGTTGAGGTTGACGAACGCGACGTCGGGGTTGCCGAAGACGGTGTGACTGGCGGTGGTGAAATCGCTGTAGCGGGTGCCGATGCCGAGGACGACGTCGGCCTCCTTCGCCAGTTCGTTCGCCGCGAACGAGCCGGTGGAGCCGATGCCTCCGACCGCGCAGGGGTGGTCCCACGGGACGGCGCCCTTACCGGCGTGCGTGTCCGCCACCGGGACGCCGGTGGCCTCGGCGAAGGCACGCACCTGCGTCTCGGCACCGGAGTAGACGGTGCCGCCACCGGCCACGATCAGCGGCTTCTTCGCATTGCGGAGCAGTCGGGCGGCCCGCTCGACGGCGGCGGGTTCCGGCACCGGACGCCCCACGTGCCACACCCGGCGCCGGAAGAAGGAGACGGGCCAGTCGTGGGCTTCCGCCTGTACGTCCTGCGGCAGCGCCAGGGTGACGGCGCCGGTCTCCACCGGGTCGGTCAGCACCCGCATCGCGGCCAGCGCCGCCGGGATCAGCTGCTCCGGGCGCGAGATGCGGTCGAAGTACTTCGACACGGCGCGGAAGGCGTCGTTGACGGTGACGTCGCCGCCGCGGGTGTCCTCCAGCTGCTGCAGCACGGGGTCGGCGGCGCGGGTGGCGAACATGTCGCTGGGCAACAGCAGCACCGGCAGCCGGTTGGTGGTCGCGAGCGCCGCACCGGTGATCATGTTCGTCGAGCCGGGCCCGGTGGATGCCGTGCAGGCGAACGTCGCCAGCCGGTCGCGCATCTTCGCGTACGCCACCGACGCGTGCACCATGCCCTGCTCGTTACGGGCCAAGTAGTACGGCAGATCCGCCTCCCCCGTGACCGCGGCCTGGAGAAGCGCCTGCCCGATCCCGGCCACATTGCCGTGCCCGAAGATCCCCCACGCCCCGGGGATCAGCCGCTGCTCCTGCCCGTCACGCTCGCTGTACTGGTTCGCGAGGAAACGCACGAGCGCCTGGGCCGTGGTGAGTCGGACGGTCTTCATCGTTCGTTGAGCCCTTCGAAGGGAAGCCGGTCGTCGATGTCCTGGGTCTCCCAGGTGCCGCGGACCCACCCGTGGGCGGGGTCGTCGCAGATCAGCCAGGCGCGGTCCTGGCCGGGGCCCGCCATGACGTTGAGGTGGTAGAGGTCGTAGCCGGGTGCGGCGATGGACAGGCCGTGCCAGCCGTGCGGAATGAGGACGGTGTCGCCGAGGTCGTACGGGCCCTCTGCCGCCTGGCCCTTGGGGAGGCGGTGCTTGCTCGTGTCACTCACAGCAGGCTCACCGCCCGGTCCACCGCGCCGGCGACGTCGCCGCCCGACGGGTAGAGCAGGGAACGGCCCACGACCAGACCCTGCGCTGTCGGGAGCTTGAGGGCCTTGCCCCAGGAAGCGAACGCGGCGTCCGGGTCGGAGACCTCGCCGCCGAGCAGCAGCGCGGGCAGAGTGGAGGAGGCGAGCACGCGCTCCATACCGTCGACGACCGGCAGCTTCAGCCACGTATAGGCCGTACGGCGACCCAGCCCGGAGGCGATGGTGATGGACTTGACGACGGCGTCGGAGGAGAGGTCGTTGCGGATCCTGCCGTCCCGCCACACCGACATGAACGGCTCGACCATCGCAATGAGCTGGCGGTCGTTGAGTGCGTCGATGGCGCGGGCGGTGTTCTCCAGGGCGGACGGCGTCGCCGGGTCGTCCAGCGCGATACGGGTGAGCATCTTGCCGCCGTCGAAGCCCATCGCGGCGATCGTCTCGGCGTCGTAACCGGTGAACCGGTCATCGATCTCGAAGACCGAGCCCGCGAGTCCGGCGCGGTTCATCGAGCCGAAGACACTCTTGCCGTCGAGTACACCGAGCAGCAGCAGGTCCTCCAGGATGTCGGCGGTGCCGAGGACACCCGTCACACCCGGCCTCTCCAGGGCGACACACATCCTTTCGAGCAGCTCGAAGCGGTCGGCCATCGCGGACGGATCGTCGCCCACCGTGTTGGCGCCGCGCGCCGGATGATCGGCGGCGATGATCATCGCCTTGCCGTGCTCGCCGAGGGGCGAGGCGGCCCTGACGCGCCGGGCGGCTGCCGCCGCAATGGCACCGGGATCCTTGACCCTGGCGTCCACGATCCGGCTCACCTTGTCGGACAGCACTGCCTCACACCTCTCGGGTTGCTTCGTTGTGGGGGGTTCCGCCGTGATGCGGGGCGTTCGAGGTGGCGAGCTTCGCCTCCACCTCGGCCTCCGTCGGCATGGCGTCCGAACAGGCCAGCTCGCCGGCAACCAGAGCGCCCGCAGCGTTGGCGAAGGCGACCGTGCGGCGGGTGTCCCAGCCGGACAGCAGACCGTGGCAGAGCGCGCCACCGAAGGCGTCACCGGCACCGAGGCCGTTCACCACGTCGACCGCGACGGGCGGGATCTCGGCCGTGGCGCCGCCTCGGCCCATCGCCAGCACGCCCTTGGGCCCCTGCTTCACCACTGCCAGCTCGACACCGGCGGCGAGTAGCGCCTTGGCTGCGGCGTACGGCTCGCGCTCTCCGGTCGCCACCTCGCACTCGTCGAGATTGCCGACGGCGACCGTGGTGAACCGGAGGGCCTCGGCGTAGTACGCACGCGCCGCCGACGGGTCCTGCCAGAACATCGGCCGCCAGTCCAGATCGAAGACCGTCGTCCCCGCCTTCGCCCGGTGTTCCAGGGCCCCGAGCGTGGCCGAGCGGCTCGGCTCCTCGCTCAGGCCGGTGCCCGTCATCCAGAAGATCCGCGCGTCACGCACCGCACCCAGATCCAGATCACCGGCCCGGATGTCCAGGTCGGGTGCCTTCGGCAGCCGGTAGAAGTACAGCGGGAAGTCGTCCGGCGGGAAGATCTCGCAGAACGTCACCGGGGTGGGCGCGATGTCCGACGTACCGACGAAGCGGGTGTCGACGCCGTAGCCGTCCAGGGCCGTGCGGACGAAGTCCCCGAACGGGTCCCGTCCCGTCTTGGTGATCACACTCGCGGTGCGCCCGTACCGGGCGGCGGCGACGGCCACGTTGGTCGGGCTGCCGCCGAGGTACTTGCCGAACGAGGTGACCTCCGCCAGCCCCACGCCCGTCTGGAGCGGATACACATCCACTCCGACACGGCCGATGGTCAACACATCGAACGACATATCAGTCTTCGTCCCTTCACTCTCCCGGCCTCATCGGGATGGGGGCGGAAACGGGATGATCCCGTGCCTCTGTCGCGCTCTACTAGCGCGCTCTAGCAGGAGTACGATGACCCTGGTTCAAATGTCATGTCAATAGGTTGTTGCTGGGAGATTTCGTAGGCCGCTGGTGGCTGGTGCGGGAGACTTCCTGGAGACGGCGTCGACCAGGTGCCAGTGGGTCGGGAGGATGGTTCGCAGGTGGACTCAACGGGTAAGCAGCGGCCCACGATGATGGACGTCGCCGTGAGAGCGGGGGTGTCGAGGGCGCTGGTCTCCCTCGTCTTCCGCAACCAGCCGGGGGCGAGCCAGGAGACCCGCGAGCGGGTGCTGCGCGTCGCCGACGAGATCGGCTACCGCCCGGACAGCGCTGCCCGGCTGCTCGCGCGGGGCCGTAGCCGCACGCTCGGTGTGATGCTCACCGTGCACCAGCCTTTTCAGGCGGACCTCGTCGAGGGCATCTACCCGGAGGCCGAGCGCCTCGGCTACGAGGTCCTGCTCTCCGCCAACGCACCCGGCCGCGACGAGGTCAAGGCGATCGAGGCACTCCTCAGCCACCGTTGCGGGGCGCTGATCCTGCTGGGTCCGGCGTCCGACGCCGCGGACCTGGATGCCCTGGGACGCCGCACGCCAACCGTTTCGGTCGGTCGGAGGGTGCCGGGCGCGCATGTCGACAGCGTCCACTCGGCCGAGAACAAGGGCGTTCGGCAGGCCATGGACCACCTCGTCGAACTGGGCCACAAGCGCATCGTGCACGTCGACGGCGGCAGGCAGTCCGGCTCGGTGGAGCGACGCCGCGCCTACCGCGACGCGATGCGTCGGCACGGCCTGGCCGGGGAGATCCGGGTGATCCCGGGCGCCCATGACGAGGACGCGGGCATCGAAGCCGGCCGCCTGCTGCTCGCCGAGCGCGACCGGGGACTCTCCCTGCCCACCGCGGTCCTCGCGGGCAACGACCGTTGTGCGATGGGCCTGTTGATGACCCTCACCCAGGCGGGCGTGGACGTCCCCGGCGAGGTGTCGGTCGTCGGCTACGACGACAGTCATCTCTCGCATGTGATGCCGATCGGGCTGACGACGGTTCGTCAGGACGCCGTCCTCATCGCCGAGTACGCGGTGCGGTTCGCTGTGGAACGGCTGGAGAGCGGCGAGTCGGAGCCGCGTGAGGCGGTGCTTGATCCAAAGCTGGTGGTACGCGAGACGAGCGGGCCGCCCCGGAGCGAATGAGCCGCGGCCGATGGCCCGCGCCGCGGCAGGCCCGGGATCTTCGACGCATCGACGCATCGACGCATCGAGTCGTCGGCGCGGGAGAATTCCAGAGGTGCGAAGGCCGAGCCCGCCAGGGCAGGGGAGGGGCGGGCCCGGCCGTTTGTGCCGTCCCGGGGTAGGACGGAGTGGATCGCCTCAGGCCAGCGGCTTGCCTTCGCGGTGTCGGCGCAGTCCTTCAGGCCCCTCGACCACCGCCGCGGTGAGTTCCTCGACGCTGGTGTCCTCACGGCGTACGTCAAGGATCTTGCGGCCGTGGTTCATCACGATGTGCCGGTCGCAGACCTGGAAGGCGTGGTGCAGGTTGTGGGTGACGAGCACCGAGCTGACGCCCTCCTTCTTCAGCTGCAGAAGGTAGTTGAGCAGCGCCTCGGTCGCGCGCACGGCCAGGGCGCTGGTCGGCTCGTCGAGGATCAGCAGACTGCGCTTGAAGTGCACCGCACGGGCGATCGCCACCGCTTGCTGCTGGCCGCCGGAGAGGGAACCGACCAGCTGGTTCGGGCTCTTGATGCCCTCGATGGTGACCACGCTGTCGAGGATCTGCGCGGCGATCTCGTTCATTTTCTTGATCTTCATCAGGCCGATCGGGTTGGTGATTTCGCGGCCCATGAAGATGTTGCGGGTGATCGTCATCGACGGCACCAGAGCGGAGTCCTGGAAGATCGTCTCGACGCCGCGCTTCTCGGTCTCCTGGCGATTGATCGTGCCCAGTTTCTCGCCGCGCCAGAGGTACTCGCCCTCGTCGGCGAGGACGACGCCGGACATCGTCTTGACCAGCGTCGATTTGCCGGCGCCGTTGTCGCCGAGCAGTCCGACGACCTCGCCCTGGTGGATCGTGAAGCTGACGTCGTCCAGCACGGTGTTCGGCCCGTACTGTTTGGTGATGCCGGACAGTTCCAGCAGGGCCTCGCCCGTGCGTGCTTCGGTGGCTGTGGGGGACATGGTGGTTGCTCCGTTTCCGGCGGGCTCGGCGGAGGGTGCGATGGCGCTCATTCGGCCTTCCCCTCGATCATGCGGTTGAAGAAGGCCGCGGCGACGATGATCAGGCCGACGAACAGGTCCAGGTAGAAGCCCGGAGCACCGCCGAGCAGCAGGATGTCCTGCACGGTGAGGATGAGGGCCGCGCCGAGGACCATGCCGAGGACGCTGCCCCGGCCGCCGGACAGGGAGACGCCCCCCACGACGGCCGCCGCGATCGCCCGCAGTTCCAGACCGCGACCGCTGCCGGGCTGCACGGATCCCGTGCGGACGGCGGTGAGGATGGCGGCGATCGCCACGCACAGACCGAGGATGCAGAACGCGATGATCTTGACCCGGGCCGGGTTGATGGAGATGGCGCGGGCCGCGGCGGGGTTGCCGCCGACGGCGAAGATGTGGTTGCCCAGCCGGTGCCGGTGCACCATGAGCCAGAAGAGGCCGCCGAGCACGAGGAGCCAGATCACCTGGCCCCGGAAGAAGCCGAGGTCACCGGCGAAGATGGCCTTCATGGTCTCGCTCGGGACCATCAGAGTGGCCGTGGTGCCGTTGTAGAAGAGTGCGGCGCCTTCCCAGAAGAGCATCATGCCCAGCGTCACGATGAATGAGGGGATCTTCGCCTTGGTGGTGAGGATGCCGTTCAGCAGGGCGATGCTGATACCGGTGATGAGGGCCATGCCGGTGGCGGTCCAGGGGCTCGCACCGTCGGAGTACCACCGGGTGAACACCAGCGCGCAGAAGGTGAAGTTGGCGCCGAGGGACAGGTCGAACTCTCCGGCGATGATGAGGATGCCGGCGCCGATGGCCAGGATCGCCAGTACGGGGATGCTCTGGCTGAGGACGTTGAAGTTCGCCTTCTCCAGGTAGGGGAAGCCCTGCGGGTCCACCAGGTAGTAGACGATGCAGCCGATCTGCAGCAGGACGAAGATGACGCCGATCTCCATCGCCCCGCGCCCGCGCATCTGGCGCAGGCGCTCGGTCAGCCGACCCGTGGTGCTGGTGGGGGCCGAGTCCGCCAGGTTGCGCTTGTGGACGGCGGTACCGTCGACGGCCGGATCGCCCTCCACGGCGACGATGGCGGCTTCCGCCGCCGTGCTCTCGGCGGTCACCTGACCGCTCCGCTCACTCATGCTCGTACTGCCTTTCCTTCGGTGGGGTGGGGCGGTCTTCCGTTGCTACGGCAGACCGCCCCGAACTGGTCGTGCGCTGACGTGAGTTGGGGGAGCGTCAGCGGACCTTGCCCGCGAGCTTCTCGGCGACGCCGACGTTGGACTTGTCGACCAGACCACTGCCACCGGAGTTGATGCTGGCCGGACTCAGGCCGAAGTCCAGGAGCAGGCCGAGCTGTATGACGGTCTGGAAGCCCTGGACGTAGCCCTGCTGGTCGGCCGCGGCGTCGATGGCGCCGGACTTGATGCCGTTGACGATCTGCGGAGCCAGGTCGAAGCCCACGACGGGGACCTTCACACCGGAGTCCTCCATGGCCTTGGGGAGGTTGCGGTGCGGAGTGCCGCCCAGGGGGACGATCGCGGCCGTCTTCTTGTGGCCGAGCAGGTACTGCGTGATCTTGTCCAGCGCGGCCGAGTCCTCGATCCCCGTGCCGAGGATGTCCGACTTCGCGCCGACCTCGTCGAGCGCGCGCTGCACACCGGCATGACGCTGCACCGCGTAGACCTGGTCCGGGAACTCGACCGGTGTGAGGACGGTGTCGCCCTTGCCGATGTCGGGATGGTCGGCGAGCAGGCGCTTGCCGAGCAGATAGCCGACCGCCTCGAAGTCCTGGCCGACGAAGCCGAGCGTGCACTTGCCGACCTTGCCGCTCTGGGTGATGTTGTAGGCCATCACCGGGATGCCGGCCTTCTGGGCCGCACAGACGTTCTCGGTGTACTTGTTGGGGTCGTCGAGCACGACGGCCAGCGCGGCCGGCTTGTCGGCGACGGCGCTGCCGATCAGGTCGTTGTACTTGCTCTGGTCACCCGAACTGGTCTGCATGTTCAGGTCGAGATCGAGCAACTGCGCGGCATCCTTGGCGCCTTGGGCGATGGTGGTCCAGAACGGATCCCCCGGGTCCTGAGCCAGCAGGAACGTCACCTTGCGGTCCTTGGCCTCACTGCCGAGACCGGACTTCAGCGAGGTGCCCTTCGAAGACCCCGAGGACGAGTCGTCGCCGGAGCCGGCGGAGCAGCCGACCGCGAGCAGTGCGAGTGCGGGGACGAGAGCGAAGGCGCGCCAGCCGGTGACCCGGCGGGCTCTACGGGACGAAGGCCTGGAGTGCGGCACGGTCTTACCTCTCCTTCGAGGGCACCGCAGACCCGCATTTGGGCATGCGGAATCAGCCGAGGAGTTCTCGAGCGGTGTGGGATGGATGTGGCCTGGGCCTCGGGCCGGCGCGGTGGCCGACCTCGTGGCGCAGATGTAACGCCCACATGAAGGGAGGTGTCAATAGAATGTCCGTACATCGTTCCCAACGAGCGGGTAACGGAGCGCCGAATGAGTAGGGCTTCCAAGCCCTGGGCGCGCGTGGATATCTAGCCCCGGCTGAAAGGCGATGGAGTTTCCGCAGGTCAGGGACGCTGTGCTGGTTGATCTAGAGCGCTCTAGGAGAGACAGCTGAGATTGCCTCCTGGAGCGCTCTATTTTTGCCATTGACATGGACCCTAGAGCGCTCTATCTTGCTCAGCGAATCGGCTACATAGAGCGCTCTACCTCACGTGCTCAGCGATCACCACGACGTCGCCCTGACGGGACGCGCTGTCAGGCGACCGGCGGGTCGAAGGTGAAGCGCAGGGCGCGCACCCGGTTGTCGAAGTTCGAGCCGGCCAGTTCGGGGATGCCCACGGCGCGCAGCGCCTGCGGTCGGCTCAGCAGCTCGCGGAACAGGCCCTTGATCTCGAGGCGCGCCAGATGTGCGCCCAGGCAGAAGTGCGGGCCACCGCCTCCGTATCCCAGATGCGGGTTGGGGGTGCGGGTGATGTCGAAGGCGTCAGGGTCGGTGAAGACCGCCTCGTCGCGATTGGCGGATGCGTAGTAGAGGACCACTTTGTCGCCGGGGCGGAAGGTACGCCCGCCCAGCGAGTACTCCGCGGTCACCGTCCTGCGGAACTGGATGATCGGCGTCGAGTGGCGTACGACCTCCTCGACCGCCCCATCCGCGTACCGGTCGAAGTCGGAGGTCAGCAGGGCCCGTTGTTCTGGGTTCGAGGTCAGCAGCGTCAGCGCATGGGCGATGGCGTTACGTGTGGTCTCCACGCCGGCCACCATCAGCAGAGAGAAAAACGCGCCGAGCTGACGTGCATTCAATTTCTGGCCGTGGACGTCTGCGCACACCAGGGCGGAGATGAGGTCCCCCGTGGGCTGACGGCGGCGTTCGCGGCCCAGCGTCGCCATCATCAGGTGCATGCGGGCCAGCGCCCGCAGGCCCCGTCCCGGCATCCGCAGCCTGGCGCCGAGGGTGCGCTTGACGCCCACGTTCTCGGACGCGTGATTGATCTGCCCTGCGATCTCGGGCCGGTAGTGCTCCGGGATGCCCATGAGATTGCAGATGACCTCGAACGGCATACGGGAAGCCACCGACGACACGAACTCGCCGGGCCGCTGCGCGATCATGTCGTCCACGATGCGGCCCGCGACTCGGCAGATGTCCTCCTCCGCGGCAGCGAGCAGCCGTGGGGTGAAGGCGCGCGAGACCACCCGCCGCAGCTGGGCGTGGTGCGGGTCGTCCAGGTTGACCATGGATTCGCCGAACAGGCATCTGACCCACCTGGCGGGCTCCGGGGTGGTGACGGCCGGAGCACTGGCGAACACCTTGGGAAGCCGGCTGGCCCGCACCACATCGGCGTGTTTCACCAGCGCGTAGAAGCCCCGCTCCGGTCGGCGCCACGAGGCGGGACGCTCCATGAAGTACGCCGGCCGCTCGAGGCGCCTGAGCGCCGCGAAGGCCTCCAGGCGTGCGGCCTGCGGGAGTTGCCAGAATGACGGTTGGGCGAGATTCACCTCGTGCGGCTGTAGCGTGCGTCGCTCGGCCGTCTGCGCCGGGACCCTCATGACCAGCTACCTCTCGTGGTTCCGGCGTTCAGGCAGCCGGAATGATCGCCTGGTGTGCAACCGCTCGCAGCTTGTACTCCCTCTGGAGGAGAAGCTTCCGCAGTGGGGGGAGGACATTCGCCCGACCGGCCGAACGAGTGTTGTCGCTGCGGCCAGGCGAACCTTGTCCCAGTGACGCGCCGTCCAGCCGCCGTCCAGCCGCCGTCCAGCCGCCGTTCAACTGCAGGCGAGTCGGGTCCCCTTGACGGGCACGAACTCGCCCATGCCCGGGGTGGTGTGAACTCCGGCAGGGAGTGCGGCCTTGGCCGTCGCCAGTGACCTGCCCGCAGGCACGGCCTTGAACACGGCCGCGGACTTCGGCTCGTCCCACGTGATGGTGGAGCCGACGCCCTTGATGTCGGCGTATCCCTTGATGGGAACGGTGGCGAATTCGAGCGAGCCGAGGCCGATGTTCCGCAGTTCCCTGGCCAGCGACAGAAGGTCCTTCACCGTGAAGGCCCTCTCCGTCCGGGCGGAGGGCAGCAGCACCGAGCCCAGCTTCGCCAGCCGGACCGGATTCTGCAGCGTTCCATCGCTCGAGATCTCCTTGATGAAGGAGACTAGGAACTTCTGCTGCCGTTGGATACGGCCGAAGTCGGCAAGATTGTCCACCTTGCGGGAGCGTGCGTATTGCAGCGCCTCGCCGCCGCCCAAGTGGTGCGTGCCCACAGGGAGGTCGAGAGCGGTCGCCGGATCCTTGAGCCTGCGGTCGGTGCAGATATCGAGTCCGCCCAGTTCATCGACGGTCTTCATGAAGCGGGAGAAGTCGACGGCCAGGAACCGGTCGATCTTTACGCCCGTCATGTTCTCGACCGTACGCATGCTGAGGCCCGGGCCGCCCTCCGCGTATGCCGCGTTGATTTTCGCAAGGTGGCCCTTGTGCTTCTTCCCCGTACGGTCGGTGTATGCAGGAATCCGCGCGAGGGAGTCGCGGGGGAGGCTGATGACACTGACCCTCTTCCGGTCCTGCGCGATATGGACCAGCATCATGGTGTCCGTGCACCCGCAGCCGATACTGCCGAGGCGGTACCGCTTCTTCTCCTCCTGCGTGACGGTGTCCCGGTTGTCCGTTCCCACAAGCAGCACATTCATCGCGCGGCTCTTGGGGGCAGGCTGTTTTGCCGACGACATCACGTCGTCTGTCTGGAATGCGCCCAGCGCGAGCACCGAAGTGAGCACGGTGACGGCAACTGTCCAGCCTGGGATTCCCCACCTCCGCCTGACAGGCAGGCTCGAATGCGGGGTGCCGGAGAATTCATTCATACGACCTGAACCTCACAGAGACTGCTTGCGACGGGAGAAACGTTATTTCATTCCGTCAGCAGGAAACGGCACCGACTCGGCAATCTTTTCTTTGCGCTTCGAGGATCTCTGGCCGTCAAATCCTTCAAGTCGCCCATCACCGACCGGAACTGCCGCCGAGCTTGAAGTGACCCCGGGCCAAAAGTGACCCGGGGCTTGAAGTGACCCGGGGGCGACGCCCCATGCTCGCCTTCAGTTCCGTCCTTGGCCGCAGCTCCGCCGACTCCAGCGGAGTGGCCGGGACGACGTCAGGCGGCGCTGCACCCCGCGTACCAGCCGTCCAGCCGTGAAGGTGGCCCCGTACACAAAGCGCATGGAAGGGCCGAACGACGGCGCGGCAAGAAGTCCCGCGAAGAACAGCCCTGGATACGAGGACTCGAATCCCGCATTCAGCTCCGGTGACCTGCTGCGGCCGACAGTGCCGAGCGAGCGCCGCAGGCGGTCGTCGAGCAATTCCAGCCTGCCGAGGTCGGGCGTGAAGCCGGTGGCCGCGATGACATGGTCCGTCTCGACGGTGCGGATGCCCGCGCGACCGGGAGCCATGAGTGTCAGCCGGATACGATCCCCCGCTTCGGTGGCCCCGAGCAGTTCCTGCCCCAGCTCCACGGGCACCTGCTGCTCGAATCGGTCGCGCAGCCACCAGGCGCCCGCAGGCCCGAGCGCCGTGGCGGCGATATGGGCACGGGCGTCGCCCGGAAGGTGCCGTACGAATGCGGGGATCTCGGACCAGACCCAGCTGGTCCAGCCCGTCCCCAACCCGCTGTGCGGCTCGCGGAGCGAGCGCAGCAGTCCGCGGCGAAGCGGCTGCGGCGGGGTGTTCCAGTTGAGTTGGCCCGCACGGGCGACGAGCCGCGGCCGCGCGCCGTGCTCGGCCAGCAGGGCCGCGGTCTCCAGCGCCGCCTGGCCGGCTCCGACGACGGTGACCTCCTTGCCGCTGAAGCGGCTCAGGTCCCGGTGGCTGCTGCTGTGGGAGTAGCGGTCGGCGGGAAGGCCCTTCAGCTGCTCGGGGATGTTGAGGAACGGCATGACCCCCACCGCGAGGGCCACGGTGCGCGCGGAGAACCGCTCGCCCTCGGCCGTCTCGACACGGAATCCGGAGCGGCCAGGGGACACCCGCGTGACGGTGCGCTCCTCGACCGGTGGCGCCGCCCGCTCGGCGAACCACATGCCGTACTCGGTGAAGGTGCTGATGGCCAGTGGCTTGCCGTGGCTCGGACGCAACTCGCGGGCAGCGCAGTATGCATCGAGGGTGTGGCTGCCCGAGGGGTCGGACAGATTGGACGACCAGGGTTCCGACTTGAGGAACATGCCACGCGGCATGTGATCGCGCCACGACGCCATCGGTCTGCCGAGGACCCGGGTCCTCAGTCCGGCCGCGGCCGCGTGCGAAGCGATGGACAGCCCGTAAGGGCCGGCCCCAATGACTGCCAGGTCGTACATGATTCGATCTCGCCTTTCTCATCGTGGCATGGACGCGCTGTCAGGGTGGGACGCGGAGCCGCCGTCGGGCACGGCACGGGGGACGGGCATGGCCCTGCCGCGCCGGCGAGTCCGTACGCCCGGTCTTCGCAGCCGGTTCCTGCCTTTGCGCAGTGCCCTGCCGAACCACACCGCTGCCATGGACAGGAAGGGGGCGATGTCATCGGCGGCGAACCAGGCGCTCTCGGTGCCGTCGCGCCTGCTGGCGGGGCCGGCGCCGTCAGGCGGGCACCCGGCGGACCGGCTGCTGTCCGGCCCCGCCGTCCTGAAGGGCCGAGCGCGGCCCCCGGAGGCCAACAGCGAGAGCAGGGCGTAGTTCTCGGCGACGAAGACCCGTCCCGGCCTGCTGCGGGGCCTGGGCACGGGGCGACCCGTCAGGTCCAGGTACTGGGCCCGCACGACGTCGAGGCCGTCCCGGTCGGTGAAGAGACGGAACTGGGCGCCCAGGCGCGGATTGAAGTCCAGCAGGTGGAAGGTGCCGCTGGCTTCGTCCCAACGGAAGTCGAGATCGAGGATTCCGCGGTACCCGACATGGGCCGCGAGCCGCAGGGCGGCCTGCTCCACCTCCGGGTTGGGCTGCCATCTGCCCAGCGCCGTCAGTCCGGTACGGAGCGGCCAGGAGAGCACCTTCCGGCCCGTGCCGGCCACCAGACAGCGGTCCTGGTCCCCGAAGTAGCCGTGGAAGAACCAGTCGCTGTCCGGCCTGTACGGCAGATAGCGCTGGAGCAGCAGGCGGCTGCCCGCCGCATCGCCCTGTTCGTGCAGCCGCGCCGCGTCGGCCGCCGAGTGCACCAGGGTCGTGCTGCGCAGCCCTGATCCGGCGGTGAGCAGCCAAGGGCGGCTCCACTTCGCCACCATGGGCAGCCCCAGCTCCCAGGGCGCCGCCGCGGCCTCGGCAGCGCTGGCAGGGATGACCATGGCCGGATGCGGGATCCCCAGACGCTTGCACAGCCCGGCGAGTTCCTCCTTGTCGGCAAGGCGCCCCGGCAGGTCCGGCGGCTGCTCCGGAAGCAGATAGCGCCCGGTGAGACGAGGAGCGAGTGCCGCGATATGGATGGCGCTGATGTCGTCCATCGCAATCAGCACCGCTGGTCTCCCGATCTCGTCGGAGATCTGAAGCAGCGTCCGGTGAAAGAGGTCTGGCGTGATGGCGCCTTCCGGTCCGGGGTGCGACCGGTGCAGATATCGGGACCTGGTGACCGGGCTGTCCGCCGATTCGACAACGGCATGGACTTCCACTCCTGCGCGGCCCAGTGACCTGACCGCTCCAAGGGTGCCGTGGTGCAGGGGATTCCGGTCCAGTCGAAGGAGCAGGGCGGGTACCCCGGCGCAGAACGGTGGCATTCACGTCACGTCTTTCACCTGGATGGAATGGGACGGGGTATAAAAGTCGCCAATGGGCTCTACAGAGTGCCCAAGCCGCCCGTTAATAGGATTGTTTGAGAAAAGGCTCATGAATCCGCTGATTCGCCGGCCTTCAGGGGGAGAAGTCAATGCTTCACCAACGCCGTCGGTTGATGGTCACCTGCATCGGGACCGTGGCCGCCGGTCTTCTCCTCGTCCGAGTGGGGCTCGGAGATCCGGCGCCACCCGTCCCGCCGCCCGCGGAGTCCGCCCCCGTTCCGAAGCCGGCCCCGTCCCGGGCTTCGGAGCCCGCCGTGGGCGCCTACCTGGACTTCGGTCCGGCTGGCGTGGAGCGCATGGGGCAGCTGTCCCGCTGGCTGGGGGGAGCGAACCTGCGCGTCGGCCACACCTACCTGCCGGGTGACGTCTGGTCCAACATCGAGGGCCGCCCGGGCTATCTGCAGGCCTGGGCGCGCTGGCGGCGGGCCCAGGACGACCGGATGTTCGTGCTCAATGTGCCCATGCTCGAACGCAATGAGGAGGGACTCTCCGACGACGAGGTCCGCTCGCTCCTCAGGCAGGGCGCGCGGGGAGACTTCGACGACCACTTCCGCAAGCTCGCCATACGGCTGGTGCGTCTGGGAGTCCCCGACACGATCGTCGTCCTGGGCTGGGAGATGAACGGGACCACCTATACGCATCGCTGCGGCCCGGACCCGGAGTCCTGGAAGGCGTACTGGAATCGCATCGTCAACGCGATGCGCTCCGTCCCGGGGCAGAAACTCACATTCGACTTCGCACCCAGCCGCGGAACGGACGCGGTTCCCTGGACCCGGTGTTATCCGGGTGACGACACGGTCGACATCATCGGGATGGACTCGTACGACCAGCCCCCGGCCGAAACCTTCGACGAGCAGGTGAAAGGACCGTACGGGCTGCAGGCGCAGATCGACTTCGCGGCCGCGCACAAGAAGGAGATCTCCTATCCCGAATGGGGTCTCTTCCGCAACGGTGACAATGCCGTGTACATGCGCGGGATGCTCGAATGGTTCGACGCACACAAGCCGCTCTACCAGTCGATCACGGACTACTGCCCGCACGGTGTGTGGCAGTGCGACGAGAACCCCGACGCCTCGAGGGTCTACCGCGCCAAGATGTCCGAGCCGGCCAAACCCGAGCCGCTGCCGGGCAAGGAGCGTGCAGCGTCGGACGTCAATACGACCGTGGGGTGCGTCCCGGTCGATCTGGATGACTGGGCCGGGAGGCGGGCGAAGCCCCGCACGATGTGTTGGCGCGTCCGTCGGCGGGACGACTGAGGAGGCGGCGCACTGCGCCTGGTTGTGGGTCACCGCCCGCCACCCGCCCGCCAGTTGTTGAGCTTGACGCGCCACTCCCGCACCGCCGGCACGAGCGACCGCAGTACCTCGGTCGCCCGGTCGCGGCCGGCCAGCTGCGCCGCGTACAAGCTCAGCATCGGCGCCAGCGCGGACGGGGCCAGAAGCAGCCGCTGGTTGGTGACGGTGGCCGGACGCCAATGGGTCTTGTACGGTTCCGTGCCGCGCAGCAGGCTGATGACGCTTCGGCCCGTCTCCACCGCATGCTGTGCGTCGCGCCGCAGCAGCATGGTCGCGACGTCGACCTTCCTGGTACGGAGTTCCGGGTCGGCGCCGTACAGATAGCCGCCGGTGAGATGCGCGGACTGGAGCGTCACATTGGCCGCCACCACCGCGCCGTCCAGCCGGTACTCCGTCAGCGCCGCGTCCCCGTCCCTGACCATGCGCCGCGTGGCACGCGTCAGATGCTCGGCGAAACGGGGCTTGAGGTGCTCGGGGGTGACACCCCGCCCGCGCCACTGCAGCTCATGAAGGCGCAGCAACTCGCGGATGGTGGAGGCGACTTCGTGTTCGGCAACGGCGTGTTCCTCGATGCGCAGGGCATCGACCTTGCGCAACTTGGCCCGTACGCGCTGGGCCCGCGAGGATGCGAGCCGCTTCATCAGCTCTTCGATGGGCTCGGCGGGCAGCTCCAGACAGACCGAGTCGCTGAGCCTGCGCCGCGCCCCCGGCCAGACGTCGAACAGCTGCTCCGCCGCAGCTCCGGGACGTACCTCACGCAGATCGATCACCGCATGGCTCCCGGCGCGGCGCAGTCCGTCGGCCAGCGCGTTCAGCACGCCGGGCGCGTGTGAGTCGTCGACGAGGATGTCGGAGAAATCGGAGATACCTCCGCCCAGCGGAACCAGCAGCGGCAGCGGACGGTGTACGAGCATCAGGGGAGCGGCCCCGACCAGTGTCCCGCCGCGCCGTACGAGGACGACACGCAGCCGGCCCGGTGTGCCGTACGAGAGCCACCAGGAGTGCAACCAGGAGTGGCTCTGGAACGGGGTGGCCGCTGCGCCGCTGCGGTGCAGCCTGCCCCACTCCTCCTCCAGCCCGGCGAACTGCCGGTCGTCGCGGCACAGCGTCGCGGCATAGCCCGTTCCGGCTTCGGTCGCCGTGGCCATCAGATGTGTTCCTTCGCCTTGGCGGCGGGCTCTCCCGACCGGGCGGGAGCGGGGACCGGGGTACTCGCGGTCCACTGCTCGCGCCGGGGCCGCACGAGCAGTACGAGAGCGCCGATGACGCCGCCCGCACAGCCGCCGACGGCGATGTCGACCGGAAGCGACGGGGAGACGGGCTTGGCGGGCGCGATGGCCGCCGAGAAGTCCACCAGCCGGACGCCGGTGTCCTTCGCTGCCGCGTTGCCGCTGTGCATGAGGGAATCGGCGACCGCGTTGGCGATGTTGGCGGCCTCGTCCCGGCTGGTGGACGTCCCGGTGATCTCGATCACCGGTGAATCCGGCGAGGTCTGGGCCTGGACCTGCCGGGCGGGCAGCTTGTCCGGTACGCCGTCCGCGGTCTGGGCATAGGCGAGGATGGATGTGCTGGTGGAGAGGCGGCCGTAGGCCTGGGCGAAGCCGAGGGCGGTGGCGGGGTCGGAACCCTTGGCGGGCACCACGACGACATAGGTGGTGGCGGCGTACTCCGGCGCTACGCGCGCGCTGTAGGAGGCACCTCCCGCCACCCCGATGAGGATGAACAGGACCAGTGGCCACCAGGCGGGCAGGAAGGTGAACTTCCTCCGGCGCGGGCCGGACCGCCGGGGAAGGGGGGGCTTTTCCTGGGACAACTCGGCCATGGTGGTGGTCACTTCTTCGTCGGGTCGGTGGACGGGGTTGAGGCGACGGCGCGCGCGTACACGTCCAGGAGGCTTCTGGCGCTGCGCACGATGTCGTAGTGGCTGACAACTGGGGGCGGCTGAAGGCGGCGCGCTTCCGTGGACATCTGGATCCTCAGCGCCGCCTCCAGCGCGTCGGCACGGCCTGCGACCCGGACGGCACCGGGCGCCAGTGCTGCGGGCAGATCCTCGATGGCGGGGCAGGAGACGTGCAGGACAGGCAGTCCGGCGGCGAGGGCCTCGACGGCGGCGAGCCCGAACGACTCCTCCTCAGAGGCGGAGACGAAGATGTCAAGTGCGCTGAGCACGGCCGGGATTGCGGGGACGCCGCGATCGGGGCCGTCCCCGAGCGCATCGCATTCGCCGAGGAACCGGATACGGTCGGCAGCGCCGAGCCGCCGGGCGAGGGTACGCAGCGCGGTCCGCTCCGGTCCGTCCCCCGCCAGCACCAGACGGGCATCGGGGATGGCGGCGACCGCCCGTACCAGCAGCTCGAAGCGCTTGCCGGGCACGAGCCTGCCCACGCCTCCCACGACGAAGGCGCCTGCCGGGATGGAGAGCTGTGCGCGGGTGGTGAGCCTGGTTCCCTGGTCGAAGCGGAGACTCTCCGCGTCGATTCCGTTCGGTACGAGGTGGATGCGCTGGGCGGGCACCCCCCATGTGCGCAGCCGGTCGGCGATGGTCGCCGAGACGGCCACGGTCGCCGAGCCGAGCTTCTCCGTCCTCAGATACAGGGCACGGATCCCCCGGGTGAGCGGCCGCCCTTCGATCTGCCGCTCACCCAGGGAGTGTTCGGTGGCGATCGTGGTGCGGACGCCGGCCATACGGGCTGCGATCCGCCCGTACACACAGGCGCGGTAGAGGTGGGTGTGGACCAGGTCGTACCTTCCCCGTCTGATGAGCCGGGCCAGCCTGGGCAGCGCGGCGAGGTCGCGGTTGCCGTTCATCGCCAGGTGCGCGACGGACACACCGTCGGCACGCAGCCCTTCGGCGACGGGGCCCGGGTTGGTGAGGGTCACCACGTCGCAGTGGACCGGCAGATGGCGCAGCAGCAGGCGCAGTTGCTGTTCGGCGCCGCCGACGCCGAGCCCGGTGATGATGTGCAGGGCCTTCACCGGAGGTCACCGCGGGTCAGCTGCCGGAAGCGGTGCCGCAGCCGCTTGGTGCGCAGCCGCAGGCCGCGGTCCGCGTGGCTGATGTGGGTGCGCGGCAGGGCGTGGTCGCTGCCGAGCGGGCCCGGGGTGATGGCGCAGGCATAGGCGTAACCGGCGTCTCGTACGGCCTCCACGGCCCGCTGGTCGACGGCGCCGTACGGGTAGCAGAAGCCCTGCGGGGCGACGCCGGTGATCTGGCGGAGCCGTTCAAGGCTCCCGCGCGTCTCCTTGCGCAGTTCGTCCACGGTGACCGCGGTGAGATCCAGGTGGTACCGGCCGTGCGAGCCGATCTCCATGCCCGCGGCGGCCACGGCCCGGATTCCCGCCGCGGTCAGCAGCGGCCTGCGCGGGCCCAGCAGGTCCCAGGCGTTGTCGCCGCCGAGCCTGCCGGGCAGGACGAACACGGTCGCGGTGAAGTCATGGCGTTGCAGCAGCGGCAGCGCATGGTCGATGAAGTCGGTGTAACCGTCGTCGAAGGTCAGCCCGACCAGACCCCGGGCGCGGCCGGCCGCGCGGGCGCGCATCAGGGTGCCGACGCCGACGCCCGTCAGCCCTCTGCGCCGCAGCCAGCGCAGTTGATGCTCGAGGCGCTCCGGGGCGACGGTGATGCCGTACGGGTCGTCGGCCGGGTCGCCCACCGAGTGGTACAGCAGGATCCAGGGCTGTGGGTGCGGGGTGGGGGGGGCCGGTGCGAGCGGGGCGGCGTCGCGCGACGCGGTGTCAACGGGCATGGCGGAACCTTTGTTTGGTGAGGTCGAGCAGTTCGGCGACGTTCGGGCCGCGCAGGGCGAGCACGCTGACGGCGAAGACGCCGGGCACCAGCAGGCACCCGAGGCCCAGGCTCAGCAGCGGGCCCGGCACCAGCGGCGCGAGCAGCCAGCCCATGGCGCCGGCCGCGGTGGCCGCGACGGTCAGCCGGCCGAGGGCCGCGGTGACCCCGCGCACACGGATGGAGACCACGCGCGAGCCGAGCCCGCTCAGGAGGAGCACCGCCGTCATGGTGATGCCGACGGCGTTCGCTGCGGCGATGCCGTACACACCCCAGTGCTGGACCGCGAAGGCGCCGACGACGGTGGTGATCAGCAGTCCGGCGGCCATCACGGCGGCCGGGTACCAGATGGGACGCGACGCGGAGAAGAAGGGCCTGACCAGCGCGCCGACGAGGCAGTGGCCCAGCAGTCCGAGTGCGTAGACACGCATGACGGAGGCGGTGGTGGCGACGTCCTGGGCACCGAACGCACCACGCTGGAAGAGCACTTCGATCAGCTGGGGCGCATAGCCGACGACGAGGGCGGTGCCCACGAGCACCACGACTGCGGCCAGTACCAGATCCTGCTCGACCCTGCGGCGGGCCCGGTCCTCGTCCCCGTCGGCCACGGCCTGGGCGACCACGGGGAAGGTCACCGTACAGATCATCAAGGACAGCACCATGGGCATCTGCGCGACCTTCTGCGCGTAGTTCAGATGCGAGATGGCTCCGGCCGGGAGCGAGGACGCGAGGAAGCGCTCGATCAGGACCTGGGACTGGCGGCAGACCGCGAAGAGGACGACGGGCGCGAGGACGCCGAGACCGAGGAGGGCAGGACGCGCGGTACGGACCGGGGCACCGCCTCCATGGGGGCGGGACTTTCTCCGGCGGCGCTTCACCCTCATATGCCGCATGAAGGCGGGCAGCTGGACCAGAACCATCAGCATGCTGCCTGCGGCGACTCCCGCCGCCGCGGCCCGCACACCCCACAGGGAGTGCAGCACCACCATGGTCACGATGATGCCGACGTTGTACGCGAGGTAGATCGCAGCCGGCGGCAGATAGCTGCGGTGAGCCCGCAGCGCCGCACTGAGATAGCCGCTGATTCCGAAGGTGAGCACGGTGACGGCCGTCAACCGGGTACAGCTCACGGCCAGTTCGGGACTGGCGAGCCCCGGCGCCAGGAGCTCCACGACCACCTGCGCACCCAGGATCAGCGCCCCGGCGGCGCACGACAGCAGCACGAACAGCCGTGGCAGCGTGGCGGACACCAGGCCCCGTACGGGGTCCGGGGAGACCCCCGCCGCACGCCTGGCGAGCGCATGGCTGAAGGCCGGAACCAGCACCAGCGCCATCGCGTCCTCGATGAGCAGCGTCGATGCCATCTCCGGCACGGTCCAGGCGACCAGGAACGCGTCGCTGTCACTGCCCGCGCCGAAGAGGTGCGCAATCGTCTGGTCGCGGCCCAGACCCAGCAGCGATCCGGCCACCGTGAGAGCGGCGGTGACCGCGGCGGCCCTGGCCAGCACCCTTCCCAGTCGTGGCGGCTCCTGCGGGCCGTGCGGCTCCTGCCGGCCCTTCGACGGGTAGAGCACGACGGCCGGGGGCGGCACTGTCAGACGGATGTCGGCGCTCGGGCCGATGCCCGCTGTCGCTTCGTTCATACGCTGCTCGACGTCTCGGGCTCAGCCAGCGCCCACCACGCGACGAGGCCGAACACGATGCCGGTGAGGGCGGTCGAAGGTCCGCCGATGTCCGCGTACAGGAAGTCGACGGTCTGCCAGATCATCAGCCCCATGGCCATCAGTCCGCAGTCCACGGCCGACTTACGGGATCTACGGGCTCCGGTCAGCCGGCGTACGCCTCCCACCAGCAGTGCGGCCCAGCTGCCGAACAGCGCGGTGGCGCCGATGAGGCCCTGCTCGCTGAGGACGAGCAGATACATGCTGTGCGGCGAGAGCAGGGGCTGGCGCTGGAAGGCTCGGCCCGCTCCTGCGGTGTCGCTGCCCGAGGAGAGCCCGAGCGAGGAATGGCCGTCGCGGTGTGCGGGAAACCCTTTGAGGCCCACTCCGCTCGCGGGCTCCTCGCGCCACATGCTCACTGCGGCGGCCCACATCGTGTACCGGTCGGTGACCGACTGGTCGGGAGTGTCGGTGACCCGCGTGATGCTGCTGAACCGCGCCGAGACTGCCTGGGAGCCGACACCGAAGCCGCCGACGAGTACGACCGCGACGGCGACCACCGCCGCCAGCGCGCGCGCCGCCTGGCGCAGCCCGGTGAGCAGCATGACCGCGACGCTCCCGAGCAGCGTCGCGATCCACGCTCCCCGGCTGAAGGAGAGCGCAAGGGGGAGGGTGAGGGCCACGGCGGTGGCGGCGGCTGCGGGGCGCAGCCAGGGGGGCGCGCCCTGCGCGGGGCGGAGCGCAAGACCGGTGGCGATCACCAGGCCATAGGCGACGACCGTCGCCATACCCATGACGTCGGTGGGCCCGAAGGTGCCCACCGCCCGGATGTCCGAGCCCATGTAGGAGGCGCCGGTGCGGGTCACGTACTGGTGGACGCCCAAGGTCCCCTGGATCAGGGCGAGTACGACGAAGGATCCGGCCACCACCCGGAAGTCCCTGGCGTCCCTGAGCAGAAGTACGACGGCGGCCGGTACCACCACGAAGACCTGGAGATAGCGGACGAAGCCCGGGAGGGCGGCGACCGGGTCGGCGGCGGTGATGGTGGCGACGGCGAAGCCGACCGCCGGGATGCCCAGGACGAAGGCGGCGACGGGCGTCAGCGGACGGGCCCGGTGGCGCACGAGACGCACCGCGCAGAACAGCACCAGGAACGCCGACGCCGCATCGGCGACGGAGACATGGGCAGAGGTGCTCGATCCGTTCCCGTACTCGACGGGTACGGCCAACAGGAGCACGGGGGCGATCGCAGGTGCGAGCGGCCACCAGCGGGAGAGGGAGGACATCCGCTGTCCGGCCAGCGGCGTAGCGGTCGACACGATGGCCACGGTCAGCTTCCCCCCGGCCGGAAGAGGGAGCCCGCGGTGCGGAGCAGGATGCAGACGTCCTGCCAGAGCGACCACGTGGCGATGTAGTGGTTGTCGAAGCGCGCACGGTCCTCGATGGAGGTGTCGCCGCGCAAACCGTTGACCTGGGCGAGACCGGTGATGCCGACGGGCATACGGTGCCGGGCCCGGTAGCCCGGATAGGTGCGGGAGAACTTCGAGACGAAGTACGGGCGTTCCGGCCGGGGTCCGACCAGGCTCATGTCCCCGCGCAGTACGTTCCACAGTTGCGGCAGTTCATCGAGGGAGAGCCGCCGCAGCAGATTGCCGACGTAGCTCATCCGGTGGTCCATGGCGACACTCCAGCGGGTGGCGGACTCGTACTCGTCCGCGGGGCGCAGGGTGCGGAACTTCAGCAGCGTGAAGGCGCGACCGTCCTGCCCGGTCCGCTCCTGCCGGAAGATGACACCGGGCCCGTCGGAGATGCGCACGGCAAGGGCGCAGAGCGCCATCACGGGCGCGGTCGCGAGCAGGGCGAGGACGGCCAGACAGATGTCGAGTGCGCGCTTGCTCCAGCGGGCTGCGGGGTGGTGGCGGCGTGCTTGCAGAGGCCGTACGGAGAAGCCCCACAGGTGATCCGGCAGCGCGGCCGGCGGTGCGGCCGGTTGTGCGGGGAGAGCCGCGTCGACAAGCCACATCTGCACTCCGTGCTCGTTGAAGAGCTGGACGAGGGCAGGGTCTTCGGGCTCGGCGTGAGCGGGCCGCACGAAGAGGACGTGACGCACGGTGGTCTGGATGACAGCCCTGCCGATGTCCTCATAGGTGGTCAGGACGGGCAGCACCGAGGCCTCGCTGCCGGCGGTGGCGGCCGGGCCGGATCCCACCAGGCCTACCGGGCGCATCCCGTATCCGTTGAGTGCCCGCAGGAGTGAGCTGATCTGTTGGGCGGTGGCCCCACCGTCGACGATCAGCGTGGACCGGTTGTGCCGGGCGTCCGACCAGCGCTGGAACTGGTGGACAACGCTCCGGCCCGCGCAGCCGATGAGCGTCTGCGCGGTCACTGCGGCGGCCAGCGCCTCCCAGCCCAGCACGTGCTGAGGTCCGACAGCCGCGAGGCCCGCTGCCGCGGTGCACCACAGGATCAGCGCAAGGCTGAGCAGCGCGGGCAGTTCGAGAAGCGCCGACGGCGACAGCCGCCGCCGGTAGAGACCTCGGCGGGTGTGCAGCGCCACATGCAGCATCAGCAGCGGTACGAGCACGGCCGCCGGCCGCTGCGGCCCTGGCATCACAGCGACGGTGAGGACCAGCGCGAGTGCGTCGACGGCGAACAGGGGGAAGGCAGTGCGGCGATGCCGCAGCCGTCTGCGTCTCAGCGGCTCGGGCAGCCGGTTGTCGGAGGATCTGCGCGGCGGGTGGACCGAGGGTGTCAGGCGCCGTACCGGAGTTGCCTGACCGCCGACCTGGCCTGCATGGGGAGCACGTGTGCTGTCCATCGTCATCGGGTGATGCGCTCCGTCGTCGTGGGTTGGGGCAGGCCGAGGAGCTGCCGGTACAGCTCCGAGACCGCGGTGACCGTGTCCTGCACATCGAAGTTCGCCCGTGCATGGGAGCGGGCCTGGTGGCCCAGGGCGTCCCGCAGCTGAGGGTTCGTCAGCAGCCGGCCGACGGCATGCGCCAGCGCCCGCGGATCGTCCGGCGGTACGAGGCAGTGGCGGTCATGGCCCGGTGGCAGGCTCTCCCTGGCCCCGCTGACATCGGTGAGGACGACAGGGCGGCCACAGGCCATGGCTTCGAGCGGGGCCAGGGCCATGCCTTCCCATCGGGAGGGCTGGACGACGACGTCGGCGGCCCTCATCCAGTCACGAGTGCCGTCGACCGCTCCGGCGAAAAGGACTCCTGAGGAGGCGAGTGTCCGCAGTCGCTCGCGGTCGGGACCGTCGCCGACCAGCACCAGACGGGCGTCGGGAACCGCACGGGTGATCTCGGGCCATGCCCGTAGGAGTACGTCCTGGCCCTTCTGCGGGCACAGGCGGCCGACACAGACGACCACGGGGCCCTGCGCGGGGGTGCGGGACATCAGCAGAATCGTTTCTTCTAAGGGGGGCGCCGTGGTGTCATCGGTACCGAACCAACGCACGTCGACACCGTTGCGGATCACCGTCCAGCGGGCGGCGATTCCGGCAGCTTCTCCGGTTCTGCGTTCGGCCTCGCTGACGCACAAGATGCGCTCCGCCCACCGGGCGGCGTACCGCTCCCAGGCCAGCGCGACGCGCGCTGTCGTGCCGCCCACCGCCTCGAAGGACCAGGCGTGGGGCTGGAACACCGTCGGGATACGCCCGCGCACGGCGAGCCGCGCGGCGAGACCGGCCTTGGAGCTGTGCGCATGAACCACATCGGGCCTGCTCGCGCGGATCAGGCGGGAGGCGGACACCGTCTCCCCGGGCAGTCCGGGGCCCGGGGCGCGGCCGGCCTGCCATGGATGGACCTCAGCGCCCGCATCGGCGAGCGCCGATGAAAGACGGGTACCTCGCGGGCAGGCCACAACGACCCTGATTCCTTCCAGGACTTGAGCCCCGACGAGGTCGGTGACCACGCGAGCGACTCCCCCTTCCACCGGCTGAACGAGGTGAAAAACCGTCAGCCGGTGGTTCGCGGTTCTGGTTCTGGGCAACAAGTGCGGCTTTCTTTGTACCTGGCCCGGCGATCGGGCACCGAGGAGCGCGGGGAGAAACGTTTCAGCGTCGCGAATCCGCCTGCACGAAGAGCGCGCCGAGAAAGTACTCGCCGCTTCCGGCGGAGAAGTGGAAGTTCAAGCTGTCCCCGCCACGGGAGAGCGCAGGCTTCAGGTCGAATACGTCGGAATCATATCCGAGGGTATTCACATAATGGGGCTGCCGTTTGAACGCAGCGCCACCGAAATCTGTGATGGTCGAATTCATCACATTGTTCGCCGGATTTGCAGAATTCCTGAGGCTGACCGGTCCGAACCGACCTGCGGTGACCTTCAGCGCGTCGCCCTTCATGGAGCGGTCCCCGTCGTACGAGACGACGCCGGCCCGACCGGTCGCCCCGGCGGGCATGTCAAGACCGGCCAGCTTCAGGGACTGAGTCCTGCGGGCCGCGCCGAGCGTTTCGAATCCGTCCCAGATGGCGAGGTTCCGCAACGGTTGTTGCTCGTTCTCATAGGCGACGACGAGCGTCCAGCCGCCCCACGCGCCGACCGCCGACTGCCCCTTGGCGACATTGACCTGGGCCACGGTGTACTGGACTGCCCCGCTCTGGCGTACCAGCCGAGTGACATCGGCAGAGGCCTGGAATGCATCGCTGCCATCGGCTGTGCGGTGGGCGACAGGGGTGTCCGCCAGCACCGCCTTGTACTCCCCGCCCGGCTCGGCGAAGAGCACCCGCCCGTTGTCCCTGGGCGGCTTCTGCTCGCCGACCCGCAGATTGCCGCCCCAGTACAGCCGGGCGTAGCTGACCCGCGAGTGGGCCGGCAGGGCCAGCTCGGCGCGGCTCGAGTTGTAGGTGTTGGGGTCGTCGTCGACATCGATGTAGAGCATGTCGAAGTCGCCGTTGACGCCCCCCTGTGCGCCTCGCTGGACCTTCGCGCACGAGGCAGCCGCAGGATGAGGCGCCGTCTGACAGGTGATGGCGGAGTTGGCGGCCCGGACAATCCCGCCGTGCTGTACCGAGTGATAGCGCTGCGTGAAGGGAATCCTGGCTGTTTTCTGCTCCGACTCCCTTTCTGAATCCCGCGGAACAGAGACGGCAGGCCCCGAAAGAAGCGTGGACACAAGCGTCACGTATGACAATACGCCCACGGCATACAGCGCAGTGAGACCCGTCGGCTTCCCCATGACTGCTTTCCTTTTCGCTCGAAATGACCAAGCAGTAGTGCACTTTGTCAGAGAGCAAGTTGGAAAGCACGCAAATCTCACTCGTGCCGCCATTTGGAGGGCGCCCGGAAGCGCCGAAGGCCTACGCGTCACGGGCACGACACATCGCTGCGGGCCCGGAAACGTACCCCGGATGATCGTGTCCTTGGTTCGGTGGGCGAACTGGCGTACGTCCGGCCGGCCCTCACCACCGTAGCCGTGGACCGCGAACGCCAGGGGCGCGAGGCGGTGCGTCGGCTGCTGGCCGTGCTGCGCGGCGAGCCCTCGTCAGGCCGCTCGAGGCGGCCGAACGTGGGAACTGCCGCGTGAAGGACAGGATGCCGTCGGTGCTCTCCAGCTGCAGCAGCGCCTCCAGCCGGGCGCCGCGCCCGGCAGCGTCGCCCTTGAGGCCGACCTTCAGCCACCTGTCGGGGCAGAACTTCTGGGGCGGCGACTCCTACCCCACCGCCATCGGGTCGCAGGGGACCTGGAGTTCGTGATCCTGAAGGACGTCAAGCAGTAGCCGCGGTGGCCTCGGTATCCGCGGCTCGTGGGGAAGCCCGCAGGGCACGCGGTGACGCGCCGAACTCGCGTCGGCAGGCCTTGTTGAAGGCCTGCAGGTCGGGAATGCCGACGGAGGCGGCCACTGCGGGGATCGACAGCGTCGAGGCACGCAGCAGGTGGTGGGCGCGGTCGAGTCTGCGACGGCGGACGTAGCCGACCACCGTGTCGCCGGTCGCGGCACGGAACAGCCGGGTCAGGTGGTTGTGCGAGACACCCGCGGCCCGGGCGACGGCCGGCACGGTGAGCGGCGCTGCCAGATGCGCCTCGATGTACGCGATGGCCGTACTCACCGCCGGGTGCGGTCCGGGCCGCTGCGCGGCCGGGGCCAGCTGCGCGATGCGCCACAGGGCGGTCCAGATCTCGGCCCTGGTGCGCTCCGGCTCGCGCGGGTCGGCGGTGATGGCCTGCAGCAACAGGCTGGTGAGCGTGGGCAGTTCGGGCCCGGCGTCCTGGACGACGGGCACAGTGCGCGTCGGTCCGGCGGCCGGGATGCGCAAGTGGGCGTAGAGGTGCTGGGAGCGGCCCTGGTAGCGGTAGCGGACCGTCGTGCCCGGCGGGACGAGGCTGACCCTGCCCGGTCGGATCACATGCGGCGTACCGTCGACGATCAACTCGGCGTCGTACTGGTACAGGTGTAGCTGCCGCAGTTCGGGCAGCCGGAAGACATCCGTGCGGCTCGCGACGCCGTGCACCCCCACGCCGGCTGCCGCCACGAGGGGCGGTTCGCCGAGGTGGATCTGCGTGACGAGCATGGTGAAAAAATACCAGCAGTGGGTGAACAGTACCCACGCGCCGGAGGGCCCCGGCTCCCTACCGTGGCGGCATGACAGACACCCGACAGCCACCGCTTCTGACATCCGTCGAGATGGCCCGTTTCGTGGCGCACGGATCGCTGCGCCTGGATGCCGTCGTCCCGCCGGAGATGAACGAGGAAGGCATCAAGGTCCTGGGCGAGGGCGTGCCCGGGGTGCCTTACGGCAGCAGGATCACGGACGTCTACCCGGAGGGCTCCTTCGTCCGCCGACTGCTCGAGATCCCTGCCGTGGCAGGCGCATTGCGCTCTCTCGTCGGCCCGGATCCGACGGTCGACCACCATTTCGTGCACATCCGTGAGCCCCACGAGGGACAGGCGCAGCCCCTGCACGGGGACGCGATCATCGACGTGCGGACGGACGCCTTCGACGTCCAGCTGATGTACTACCCGCAGGACGTCACCCTCGACATGGGCGGCACCCTCAGCGTGCCGGGCAGCCATCTGCGGCGCACGAACGAGTCCGACACGGGCCGCTACCAGAACCTGCGCGGTCAGTCCCGGCTCGTCTGCCCGGCCGGCACCGTGGTGTTTCTGCACCACGGGCTGTGGCACGGCGGGCGCCGCAACGACAGCGACACCGTGCGCTACATGTTCAAGATCCGCTTCAATCCGACCGTGCGGCAGCGGCGGCTGTGGGACACCTCGGACCTCGCCGACCCGCGCGTCCGGAGGGAACTCTCCACCACCTTCCCGTGGTACGAACACGCCACCGGCCGCCTGGAGATGTACAACCGGGTCCTGCTGTGGCGCGCGCTCACCGGGGACGACACCTTCGACCTGGAGTACTGGGTGACCCGGGTCTCCAACCGCCCGCAGGAGGACGCCGCATGAGCACGAACACGAGCACCCGTCAGCAGGTGCTGGTCCTCTATCTGGCCACTTCCGCACTCGACTCGGAGGTGGTGGGCTGGTCGCGGTACGACGGCACCGCGCGTACCTCGCCCACGACCGGGGACAGCGACGAACCGCCGTACAAGTCGGGCGTGCACGCGCTGGAGGACGGCTGGCGACTGTTCCAGGCCGCGCAGCTGATCCCGCCGTATCCGGGACACGAGTACGACGTGTCGTTCCTCAAGCACGAGTTCTTCTTCGAGAAGGTCGTGGAGGTCGATCAGTAGCTCCTGGCAGATGTCCGACCGGCTCTTGTTTGCCCCCTCTGTTGTCTCCGTATGTAGCGTCTCCGTATGTAGACACGGTTTTTCATACGGGACAGCGACATAGGAAGATGTGGCTTCCTCGCTCGTCAGAAAGTCAGAAGGGAAGGCCGCGTGGGGGCCGACTCCGTACTCCTGCTCGCCGCGGCGGGCGTCGCATCCGGCCTGACCGGGTCGATCGCCGGTCTGGCCTCGCTGTTCAGCTACCCCGCACTGCTGGCTGCCGGCCTCCCTCCGGTGGCCGCCAATGTGACCAACACCGTGGCGCTGTTCTCCAACACGGTGGGTACCGCGGCCGGTTCACGGGAGGAGCTTCGCGGCCAACGCCGTCGTCTGGTGCGGCTCGCCCTCCTCGCGGCCGCGGGGGGTACGGTCGGCGCGGCACTGCTGCTCGGTACCCCGACCTCGGCCTTCGAGCGCGTCGTGCCCTGGCTGATCGCCCTGGGGTCGGTGCTGATCCTGGTCCGCGAACCGCTCCGCCGACTGGCCGAGAACCTCCCGCAGCGGGGCGGCGGACTGCGGGCGAGACTGCCCTTGACCTGCGCGGTGCTCCTGGTCGGCCTCTACGGCGGCTACTTCGGCGCCGCGGCGGGCGTCCTCATGCTGGCGGTGCTGTCGCTGTCGGGGAACGAGCCGCTTCGGGTGACCAATGCCGTGAAGAACATCGCCACCGGAGCGGCCAACCTCACCGCGGCGATCGCCTACGCCTTCCTCGCGCCCGTCGACTGGGGAGCCGCGGCGGCGCTCAGCCTCGGATGCCTGGTCGGCAGCCGGGTCGGGCCGGTCGTCGTGCGGCGGATCCCCGAGAAGCCGCTGCGGATCGCCATCGCCCTGGCGGGTCTGGGCCTGGCACTCTCCCTGTGGCGCGAGGCCGGCTGACACCCACAGAGCCGCGCGACGACTAGCCGCCTCCCGGCGGAGTGGACGATCGTCCTCTACGGATCCCCTGATCCCATGGGATCGAGGTCAACGACACATGATCATCGGGTCAGGCACCGAGTGGGCGTGCGTCGATCGCTTGGCTGTGTCTCTGTACATGCCCTGAGGGTGCGAGCGACCCTTGTCGTAGGGGCCCCTGGCCCGCAGGTTCATCCGGGATCTGGGCTCTCCGCCGTACGACGCTGCTCCTGCCAAGGGGTGTGCCATGCGAGTCGAAATGATCAGACGCGCCGCCGACGTGCTGTGGGACGTCCCTGCCGACGCGCGCAAGGAGATCATCATGATCCTTGTCGCCGTGGCCCAGGCGCCGGCCCCGGGAGCGGGGGTGAGGGCAGCAGCGTTCAGCGAGCAATGCTGGGTCGAGTACATGGCCCGTGGCAACGTGCTCGAAGTCATCGACGTCGGATCTCTCTGCTGACCGGAGGCTGCGGCGGCACAGGGACATGATGAACCCCGGCCTCGCTGGCGGCCGGGGTTCCGGCTCACCGGAGGTCAGCCACATGATCTTGTGATGCCGCGCCGGGGAGTGCCTCTGTCTCCTGACCGACGTCAAGGCCCCTTGTACCCCGTCACCGTGGTGCGCGTACCGTCAGCCGCCCGTGGACTCCCGGACCACCACGGAGAAGTGGCTGACGAACTCTTCGCGGTCCGCCCCGGGCTCGGTCTGCTGGATCCGCCTGGCCAGCAGGTCGACCGCCCGCTGCGCCATCATGTCGTGGTCCGGGTCGACGGTGGACAGCGACGGGACGAGGAACTCGCTCTCCTGGACGTTGTCGAAGCCGATCACCTTCACCTGCTCCGGCACCTTCACCCCCGCATCGGCCAGGCCGCGCAGCACGCCCATGGCCGCGGTGTCGGTCACGCAGAAGACGCCGTCGAAGTCGAGCCCGCTCTCCACCATCTCCCGGGCACGTCGCGCACCCGCGTGCATGGTGAGCGTCTCCACGCTCTGTACGAGGCGGGGGTCTGCGGGCAGGCCGGCGCTCTGCAGCGCCTGCCGGTAGCCGGTGAGGCGGAGGCTGGACACGTCGGTCTCCTCGCCCAGCATCCCGCACAGGATCGCGATACGTCGGCAGCCCCGCTCGATCAGATGGCGGGTGGCCGCCTGCGACGCGTCGACGTTGGGCATGGCGACGTGGTCCACGGGACCGCCGAAGATCCGCTCGCCCAGGATGACCACCGGGTAGTCCACCTTGAGCAGCTCGGCGTCGGCCGGCCCCATGCCGACGGTGCTGAGGATGAGCCCGTCGTAGAGCCGGTTGCGCGACAGCGACAGCGCGTCGAGCTCGTTCTCCCGTGAAGCGCCGGTCTGCTCGATGCTCACGCGGAGGTGGTGCCGCTGGGCCGCGGTGATGATGGCGGTGGCCAGCCGGCCGTAGTAGTGGCTGTTCACCTCGGGGACCGCGAGCCCGACGGTACCGGTCCGGCCCGTGCGCAGATTGCGGGCCGCCACGTTGACGCGGTAGTCGAGCCGGGCCATCGCCTCGAGAACCTTCTCGCGCGTCGCGGGGCGCACGTTCGGGTGATCATTGATGACGTTCGAGACGGTCATCGGTGAGACTCCGGCCGCCTTCGCCACGTCCTGGATCGTTGCCACGTTCGCCCCCGGTCTGCGGTCTGCGGTCTGCGGTCTGCGGTCTCAGGACTCACCCGGCATCATGCTATGTCTCGCGTCCCTGCCCACGTATGTCGTGCCGCCGCCGGTGCCGGCCGGATGCGGCACGGCACAGGCGGCGGCACCGGTCTCGTACACCTCAGGGGGCGAGGCGGTAGAGGGCCGCGCCGTGGGCGGGGAGGGCGACGCGCAGCTGGTGGCCGTCGTGCGGGGTGTCGGTGTGCGTCCACAGCTCCCGGATGCGGTCGTCGGGGTGGGCGCCGATGGAGCCGAGCGGGACGGTGACGCGGGCCGGGGTGTCGGCCAGGGAGAACACGGCGGCGTAGCGGGTACGTCCGTCGGTGTCGCCGGCGGTCCACAGGACGAGGTCCCGCTCGCGGAGGACCTCGCGGCTGTCCCTGCTGTGCCACAGGACCTCGAGTGCCTCGTCGTTGGTGAGCAGCTCGATCGTCTCCGCCGGGCTGGTGGGCAGGTCGCCGCCCATCATCAGCGGGGAGCGCGAGATCAGCCACAGTGTCAGCAGGCTGATCTGCTCGGGGCGGGTGAGGGCGCACAGGCGGTCGTCGCCCCTCTCGGCCCGGATACCGACATGGCCCAGGGGCAGCATGTCGGCGTCCGCCCAGCCGCGTTCGCTCTGCCACGGTGCCCACCGGGCCATGCGGCCGAACTGCGCTTCGACGTCTTCCCACCGATCCCAGAGGTCGTCGCAGACGCGCCACATGGTGGCGTTGTCCCGCAGGTGGTCGAGGTGGGTGAGGGAGACGTCGGTGCCGGGGGAGAGGCTCAGCTCGATGGGCCGGCCGCTGCGGGCGATGGCTTGGGCGTAGGCGGCGATCTCCCGCTCGTGGTACGGGAAGAGCATGTCGTCGGCCTTGATGAAGTCCACACCCCACCGCGCGAACTGGGCGACCTGCGCGTCGTAGTACGCCTGGGCGCCCGGGTGGTCGTGGTTCAGGCCGTAGTTGTCGCTGTTCCAGGGGCAGACCGAGCCGGTGTCGGCGATCTCGTCGGCCGTCCAGTCGGTGCCCGCCACGGGCAGGCGGGCGGCGACGGCGCGGCGCGGGATGCCGCGCATGATGTGCAGGCCGAAACGCAGCCCGAGTTGGTGCACCTGGTCGGCCAGCGGCCCGAATCCCGCACCGTCCGCCGCCGAGGGGAACCGGTTCGGCGCCGGCAGTTGGCGGCCGTGGTCGTCGAGGAGCACCGGGGCGTCCGGGTTGTAGCCGTGGGCGCGGGCCGTGGGCTCGTACCACTGGATGTCCACGACCACGGTGTCCCAGCCGTGCGCGAGCATGCGGTCCCGCATGAAGGTCGCGTTGGCGAGGACCTCTTCCTCGGTGACGGTGGTGCCGTAGCAGTCCCAGCTGTTCCAGCCCATCGGCGGACGCAGGTGGCGTCCGGGGATCGGACGTGCGGGTCCGGTCATGGTTGATCGTTTCCTGTACGGGACGGGTGGACGCGGAGAACGGTGAAGGAGTACGGCGGGATGTCGCAGACCGGCCCGGGCAGCCGGTCCTCGACGGGGGTGGCGGCCGGGGCGGGCCCGAACCGGCTGATGGCGCCTGGAGGCGCGGAGAGGACGGTTCGCCGGCGGACGTCGTGGACGGCCGGTCCTACGCCGGGAGCCGGACTGCGACGGCCGGTCAGGCCAGCGGGGCCTGGACCGTGAGGAACGAGTGGGGCGGCAGCGTCAGGGACAGGCCCTGGTCGGTGACCTTCAGGCCGTCGAAGGAGCGCGGGCTGACTGCTCCCGGCGTGTCCGCGGTGTTGTGGGCCTGGAGACGGTCGGCCGTCAGGATGCGGGCGGTCGGCTCGCCGATGGAGCGGCCGCGCAGGTCGAGCGTCACCTCGGCGGGCTCCTCGGCGTCGAGGTTGGACAGCGAGATGAGGACCGTTCCGTCCTTGACGCTCGCCGAGGCGGACACGGTGTCCAGCTCTGCGTCCCCCACCGCGCGGCGGGCGTCGTCGGTGCGCAGGTGGACGGCGAGTGAGGCGGCGTCCTGGTGGCCCTTGTTCATCTCGAACACGTGGTAGCTCGGGGTCAGGACCAGCGCGTCGCCGTCGGTGAGGACCATCGCCTGCAGGACGTTGACGGTCTGGGCGATGTTGGCCATGTACAGGCGCTCGGCGTGCTTGTGGAAGATGTCGAAGTGCGTGCTGGCCACGAGCGCGTCGCGCAGGGTGTTCTGCTGGAACAGGAAGCCCGGGTTGGTGCCCGGCTCGACGTCCCACCAGGTGCCCCACTCGTCCAGGACCAGACCCACCTTCCGGCCGGGGTCGTAGCAGTCCATGACCGTGGAGTGGCCGGTGAGGATGCGGTCGATCTTCCGGGCCGAGGCCATCGTCCGGTAGTAGTCGTCCGTGTCGAAGTCGGTGGCGCTGCCCTTCGCCTCCCAGGGACCGGCCATCGTGTAGTAGTGGACGGAGATGCCCTGGAAGAAGGTGCGCGGGGTCGCCTCGCAGCCGAAGCAGTTGATCTGCTGCATCAGCGTCTCGGTCCACTTGTAGTCCGCGTCGGACGCGCCCGAGGCGATGCGGTAGAGCTTGTTGTCGCCGTGGTCGCGGCAGTACGTGGCGTACTGGCGGGCCAGGTCGGCGGAGTACTCGGCGCGCATGTTGCCGCCGCAGCCCCACGTCTCGTTGCCGATGCCCCAGAACTTCACGCGCCAGGGCTCCTCGCGGCCGTTGGCCTTGCGCAGCCGCACCATGGGGCTGTCGCCGTCACGGGTCAGGTACTCGACCCACTCGCTCATCTCCCGGACGGTACCGCTGCCCACGTTGCCGCTGATGTACGGCTCTGTGCCGAGCAGCTCGCACAGAGCCATGAACTCGTGGGTGCCGAAGTGGTTGTTCTCCTCCACGTTGCCCCAGTGGGTGTTGACCATCGTGGGGCGCTGGTCCCTGGGGCCGATGCCGTCCATCCAGTGGTACTCGTCGGCGAAACAGCCGCCGGGCCAGCGCAGGTTGGGGATGTTCAGGGCGCGCAGGGCCTGTACGACGTCCAGGCGGATACCGCCCTCGTTCGGGATCGTCGAGTCCTCGCCGACCCAGAAACCGCCGTAGATGCATCGGCCCAGATGCTCGGCGAAATGCCCGTACAGGTGGCGACTGATCTTCGGACCCTCGATGTCGAGATTGATGATCGCGGTGGCGTTGGGCACGGCGGTACTCCAGCGTGGCTTGGGTGGGTGCTTGAGCGGCTGCGGGTGCGGTTGGTACGGACGTGGGTCACCGGCAGATGAGGCGGCAGTGGGCGACTTCGTCGCCTCCATAACCGCCACCACGGCAGCCGCCGCCCCCGCGCGTTTGTATCGATAAAAGCTCCCAATGTGTGGCGAGCGTGTCAAGAGGGATGCGCGAACTGGTTGGTTGTAGTCGTTACTCCTCCGGTGTGCCCGTGAACGGAGAACTCACCGCCTCGGCCGTCTGTTCGGGCGGTCGCCAGGTCCGAGCACGGCACGGATCTTCCGGGAGAGCGGGGCGAGCCTGTTGCTCGAGCGCCGTCGCGGGCTGTCTCAGGTGCCGACGAGGGTGTCGTGGACAGCCCATCCCATGTCGCCGGCACACCAGCTGATGTTGCCGAGGACGGCGACGTCCAGGTCCTGCTGCGGGTAGTGGTAGAGGCGGGCACTGACCCCGTCCTCCTCACCCGTGTGGCCCCAGCGGACGATGGTTCCTTCGTCGTCGAGGATGTGGGTGAGACCGAAGCCGTACATCCACCTGTAGCCGCGGACCTTCTCCTCACGCTCGTCGACCTGCGGCGTCAGCGCCAGGCGCGTGGTCTCCTCGTTCAGCAGCCGCCCGTGGCGCAGTGCGCGGGCGAAGGCCGTCAGATCGGCGGCGGTCCAGGTAGCCCCGCCGTCGGCGGCGGCGCCGGGGGTGGTCGCGTAGTGGTTGGTCCGGTACGGGGTGGGGCCCTCGGCGGTGGTGAGGTATCCCTCGGCGACGTTCGGCCCCAGGTCGTCCAGGGCCGGGAATCCCGCCCCGCTCATTCCGGCACGGGTGAAGACGTCGTCGGCGATGACCTCCTCGAAAGCGCGGCCGGTCACCGATTCGATGAGCAGGCCCAGCAGGATGTAACCGGCGCCGTTGTAGAGATGACGCTCCCCGGGAGGGAAGTGGGGCTGTTTGCCGGCGAACAGCGGCAGGTAGTCCTTGTTGCTCCGCAGCAGGTACAGGGGGTGGGAGGAGGTCAATGCGGCCCATTCGGCCTCCCAGTCGTCGCCGGCCTCCTCGAACCAGTCGCCGATGCCCGACGTCATCGTCAGGGCGTGGCGGACCGTGACATTCGGATCGAGCTGGGGCATGTGCTCATTCACGAAGCCCACCAGAGCGTCGTCCAGGCGGACCTGCCCCCGCTCGACGAGCTGCAGGACGGCCACCGCCGTGAACGCCTTGGACACCGACGCCACACGGAAGCGCGTTCCGCACGTGTTCGGTACGGACCATCGTCGTGACGCCATCCCGAACGCGCGGGTGAACACCGGCTCCCCGTGCCGCGTGACACGGACCGTGCCGGAGAACCCCTTTTGTTCCGCCACACTTGAGACGGCCTCCTCCAGGCAAGCCGGATCGAAGCCGTCAGCCCTCGTCACCATCGTCACCGCAGACTCCGCAGAAGAAAGATCACCAGCCGTCCATTGGCGATGATCGTCAGCAGTCCGTCCTGCGGGCAACCGCTTTTTGCTGGGACGGCCTCGCCGCGCCGAGATCGTCGCCCGTCCAGCCTGCGTCGGCCGCGGACCTGATGTGATCCGCCGACCTGTTGATGTCATTCCTGATGGCAGTTGCTGCCGATCGACCACTCCGTCCGGCGATGGTGCCGGAGCGGTTCAGCCGCCGTACGGATGGGCGTGCCGCCGGCGCCACCCGCGCAGGGCCTCCAGTAGCAGTCCGAGGACCAGGGACTGGATCAGGGCGGAGACGATGATCCCGCCGATGAGGGACCATGCAGGCAGATCAAGGCCCCACACCGCCTCGGCGACCGGTACGACGAAGAAGAAGGTGGGGCTGGTGAAGAACGCCGGCCACACCCAGATCAACGACTCGCCCCCGTGGTCGGACCACAGCGGTTCGGTCGCGGCGATCACGACGGAGATGCCGACCAGACCGAGATACACCGCCGAGGCGGGGTTGTGAACTGCTGCCGCGAAGCAGCGCACGAGTGTGATCTGGCGTGCATGAGCGAGTGTCCGGGTTGGGGTGGGTGCGCAGGGAACGAGAGTTCCCTCATCGAATGGGTGACCTCGTCGAGGGGTGGTCGTTGAGTGCGGTGACGGGGTTCTGCGGGCCTGGATAGGGAGGGTGATCTTGGCGGATGGGCTGCGGGAGGTGGCGGCACCGTTCGTGGTGCCGGGCCCGTTGGGGGTGGCGGTCCGGGACCGGCTCAAGCAGCTGACCGCCGACGACGAGCAGGTCCTGCGTCTGGTCGGCGACCACCTGGGGGCGCTGGCCTCCCGTGACCTGAAGGCGCGCTGTGCGGCAGGTCTGGATCACGACGGTGATGCGTGGGCGGAGCGTAAGAGGGTCCTGACTGGGCAGTCGTCTTCGCGGTGGGCGGGGTCGATCACGAAGGCCACCCACGATCAGTGGGCACTGGCCCGGCGCGGCCAGCTGGCGCATGTCCAGGGCCTTCAGGCGGCAGTGCGCACGGTCGCGCACCGGCTGTCCCTGCCCGTGGGCGAAAAGGGCAGCAAGCACGCC
>NZ_JACEHE010000049.1 GCF_013778455.1 Streptomyces himalayensis subsp. himalayensis
GCTGGTTCATCGGTCGGGGGCTCCAGTCCGCTTGAACAGGGATGATGCCGAACGCCGAACGGGATGACGCCGAACGGATGCTGCGCTCATGGCACTCAGTTCCCTCCAGTATGCACACTGAGTGCCATTTTCTCTGCCCGATGTTAGGTTCGCCCTCATGAGCGAGGCACCCCGTCGCGGTCCGGCATCCGATGCGACACCCCCGAAGCCGCCCATACGGGACTCCCTCGTCGCGGCGGCCTTCCAGCTCTTCCTCGAGCACGGGTACGAGCAGACCACGGTCGACGACATCGTGACACTGGCGGGGGTCGGACGCCGGTCCTTCTTCCGGTACTTCCCGTCCAAGGAGGACGTGGTCTTCCCGGACCACGAGCGCTGCCTGGCCGACATGACGGAGTTCCTGAGCTCGGGCACGGACGAGGACGACCCGGTGGAGCGGGTCTGCGACGCCGCCCGGCTCGTGCTGCGCATGTACGCCGAGAACCCGACGTTCTCCGTGCAGCGCTACCGCCTCACGCGGAAGGTCCCCGGGCTTCGCGCGTACGAACTGTCGGTGGTGTGGCGGTACGAGCGCGCCCTCGCCGAGTATCTGCGTGTGCGCTTCGCGGGGCGCCGTGACGGCACCCTGCACGCGGACGTGATCGCCGCGGCGGTGGTGGCCGCGCACAACAACGGCCTTCGCTCCTGGCTCCGTTCGGACGGACAGGGCGACGCGGCCGCCGCGGTGGACCATGCGCTCGGCCATGTCCGTGACACCTTCGGCGCGAAGGGAGCCGGCATCGCCGCGCCCGCGCAGGAGGAACCGGAGGACGTGGTCGTCGTCATCTCGAAGCGGGGAACGCCGATGTGGCGCGTGGTCCGGGAAATCGAATCAACTCTCCGACAGGACTGAGGCCCAACTCCTGCGAAGGCTCTTTGCCGACTCAGGGTACGGAGTGCCTTTACTCATGACACTGAGTGCCATACTCTGGCTTCGTGCACGGCGCTCCGAGCACATCAGATTCCGGCACGAGTGCAGGGAGATGACATCGTGTTTCACCCAGGGACAGGGTTGACAGCGATCGCCGAGAGCGTGCTCGACGCTTCCACGGCTGAGAACGGCACCACCGCACCCATCGACACTCCGGCCTTCGACGGCCTCTGCTTCCAGCGCTGCGAATGGTGCGGCACCCCCTCCTTCCACCGCCTGCTCTGCCCGGTCTGCGCCTCCAGCGACCTGCGGACCGAGCACAGCGAGGGCAGGGGGGTCGTGCGCCGTACCACGGTGCTCCACCGGGGCACCCCGTCGGCCCGCAACGAGTCGCTCATCGAGATGGCCGAGGGGTTCACCGTGCGGGGCCGGGTGCTCGGCCCGCCCGCCGCGATCCACCCCGGTGACCGGGTGCAGCTCTCCAGGGCCGAGGACCCCGTCCGCAGGGAGCCGTTGTTCCAGCTCATGGACGAGCCGTACCGGCCCTGGGCGTGAGGTCGTACCCACGGCACCCGCCTCGCATCCGAGGATGACCCGCCTGTCGCCGTGCCCCTCTCGTTGATCCACCTCCACGGTTAGGGTGGCGGTCAGGACGATCCGGAGGTGGGAAGATGCCGCACACGGTGAAGGGCGTTGTCGCCAGGGCCAAGGGTGCCCCGGTGGAGCTTACGGATGTGGTGGTGCCCGACCCGGGCCCCGGCGAGGCCGTCGTGGACGTACAGGCGTGCGGGGTGTGCCACACCGATCTGCACTACCGCGAGGGCGGGATCAACGACGAGTTCCCGTTCCTGCTCGGGCACGAGGCGGCCGGGATCGTCTCCGAGGTCGGCGAGGGCGTGACGAACGTGGCGCCGGGCGACTTCGTGATCCTCAACTGGCGGGCGGTGTGCGGGCAGTGCCGCGCATGCGCCAAGGGCAAGCCCTGGTACTGCTTCAACACGCACAACGCGGCGCAGAAGATGACCCTCACGGACGGGACCGAGCTGTCCCCCGCCCTGGGCATCGGCGCGTTCGCGGAGAAGACGCTGGTCCACTCCGGGCAGTGCACCAAGGTCGACCCGGAGGCGCCGGCCGCCGCGGCCGGACTGCTGGGCTGCGGAGTGATGGCGGGCTTCGGTGCCGCGGTCAACACCGCCGGGGTGTCCCGCGGCGACTCGGTGGCGGTGATCGGCTGCGGCGGCGTCGGCAACGCCGCCATCGCCGGTGCGGTGCTGGCTGGGGCGTCCAAGGTGATCGCCGTGGACGTCGACGACCGGAAGCTGGAGTGGGCACGCGGCTTCGGCGCCACGCACACGGTCAACGGGCGCGCCGAGGACGTCGTGAAGCGGGTGCGCGAGCTGACCGGCGGCTTCGGCGCGGACGTCGTGGTGGAGGCGGTCGGCCGTCCCGAGACGTATGAACAGGCCTTCTACGCAAGGGACCTGGCGGGCACGGTCGTCCTGGTCGGCGTGCCGACACCGGACATGAAGGTGACGTTGCCGCTGATCGAGATCTTCGGGCGCGGCGGCGCGCTCAAGTCGTCCTGGTACGGCGACTGTCTGCCGAGCCGGGACTTCCCGATGCTCATCGACCTCTACCGGCAGGGCAGGTTTGACCTCGACGGCTTCGTGTCGGAGACGATCGGCCTGGACGAGGTCGAGAGCGCGTTCACGAAGATGCACCACGGCGATGTGCTGCGCTCGGTGGTCGTGCTGGACAAGGCGGGTGCGTGATGACGGCGCGTATCGATCATCTGGTCACCTCGGGCACGTTCAGCCTGGACGGCCAGACCTTCGACGTCGACAACAACGTGTGGATCGTCGGCGACGACAGCGAGTGCGTCGTGATCGACGCCCCGCACGAGGCGTCGGTGATCGCGGACGCGATCGGCGACCGCCGGCTGCTGGCCGTCCTCGCGACGCACGCGCACGACGACCACGTACGGGTCGCCCCCGAGCTGGCCGACCGCTTCGGCGCGCCGATCCTCCTGCACGCCGACGACTTGCCCGTATGGCGGCTGACCCACAGGGACCGGTCCCCGGAGCGGGAGTTGAAGGACGGCGACGTGTTCACCGTCGCGGGCACCGACCTTCAGGTCCTGCACACACCGGGCCACTCCCCCGGCGCGGTGTGCTTCTACGCACCAGAGCTGGAGACGGTGTTCACCGGCGACACCCTCTTCCATGGCGGCCCCGGCGCCACGGGCCGGTCCTTCAGCGATTTCGGCACCATCATCGACTCCATCCGGGACCGGCTGCTGACTCTGCCCGCCGACACGCGCGTACTCACCGGGCACGGCGAGTCGACGACGATCGGGGACGAGGCGCCGCACTTGGAGGAGTGGATCGCCCGGGGGCACTGAGTGCCCGTCACGGGTGCCGGCCCGAACGTCGGGTCGGCACCCCCGTAGTGCATCCTTTTCCTCTCTGATGCACGGCTTTCAGCGGGGTTTTCGACATACGTCGTTGTTAACCTTTGCCGCGCCTTGCAGAGCCGTGAGCTACGAGGCACACGGCGCTTCGCGGGGAAAGCGGAAAGGGGAGGCACGGCGTGGAGGACCAGCTGCTCGGGAGGGCAGGACCAACCCGGTGGCTGCGGTTGCTGGTGCGCGGCGCGTTCGTCACCGTCACCGGTGGCGCTTTGCTCGCGGTCGTGGCGCTCGTGGCGATGACGATCGGGCCGGCGCTGCTCCTGCAGATCGACACACCCGCCTTCCAGGCCTGGCGCACCGTCTTTGTGGCGATCACCGTCCAAGGGCTGCCCTTTCTGCTTTTCGGCACGCTGATCTCGGCTGCCATCAGCGTGTTCGTACCGGCCTCCCTCTTCGACCGGCTGCTGCCGCGCAAGCCCGCTCTGGCGGTGCCGGTGGCGGGAGCGGCGGGGATGGTGCTGCCGGGCTGCGAGTGCGCTTCGGTCCCGGTGGCCGGCAGTCTCATGCGGCGCGGGGTGACTCCGGCGGCCGCTCTGGCGTTTCTGCTGTCCGCGCCCGCGATCAACCCGATCGTCCTTGTGGCGACCAGTGTCGCCTTCCCCGGCAACCCGGAGATGGTGCTGGCCCGGCTCATCGCATCGCTCGCCGTGTCCATGGTCATGGGCTGGCTGTGGATCGCTCTCGGGCGGCCGGAGTGGCTGAGGATTCCGAAGCCCGCCGCGGGGGCGGGCCACGGCGGCCAGGCGACAGCAAGCCGGGCCGGACGCTGGGAGCAGTTCCGGCAGGCGGTGCAGCACGACTTCCTGCACGCGGGCGGGTTCCTGGTGGTGGGCGCCATGGCCGCGGCGACCTTCAACATCGTGGTGCCGCAGTCGGCGCTGGACGCGGTGTCGGGATCGGTGTGGCTGTCCGTACTGCTCCTGGCTCTCCTGGCGGTCGTCCTCGCGGTGTGCTCCGAGGCGGACGCCTTCGTCGCCGCCTCGCTGACCGGGTTCTCACCCACCGCCAAGCTGGCCTTCATGGTGGTGGGCCCCATGGTGGACGTGAAGCTGGTGGCCCTGCAGGCGGGCACCTTCGGACGAGCATTCGCCGTCCGTTTCTCGGCGGTCACCTTCGCGGTGGCCGTGCTGTGCAGCGCGCTGGTGGGGTGGTGGCTGCTGTGAGGCGGCGTTTCGAGGTTCTGCTGCTTCTGCTGGCGGGCGCGGCCGTCCTGCGTATCTCACTGTTCAGCGAGCTGTATCTGCGGTACGTGAAGCCGGGTCTGCGGCCGCTGCTGATCGCCACCGGGGCGCTGCTGGTGCTGCTCGGCCTGGTCGCCGCCGTCCGTGAAGCGATCGGGTACGCACGCGGGCGGAGGGACGCGTACCAGGACGCCGGACACGAAGAGGGTCACTCCCCACACGCGGGGCACGAATGGGTTCACCCCCCACACGCGGGACACGAGGAGGGGCACTCCGAAGACGCAGTGCATGAGCGGGGTCACGCGCACTCCCACGGCCCTCGCGTCGGCTGGCTGCTCTACCTCCCCGCCGTACTGCTGCTGCTCTTCGCCCCGCCCGCGCTCGGCTCCTACACGGCATCGCGGGAGGCGGCTCGTGCGGCCCAGGGCGCGGGTACGTTCCCCGCCCTGCCCGACACCAACCCACTCCCCCTGACCGTCCGGGAGTTCAGCTCCCGCGCGGTCTACGACACGGGAAAGTCACTCAAGGACCGGACCGTCCTGCTGACGGGATTCGTCTCGCCGAGTGACGGCGGTGACGAGGGCACCTGGTATCTCAGCCGCCTCGTGGTCGGCTGCTGTGCGGCCGACGCGCAGGTGTTCAAGGTGGAGATCCACGGGGCGACGGCACTCGACGCCGACACGTGGGTGACCGTGACCGGCGTCTGGCGGCCGACCGGGGCACCGGGCTCCGAGGCGGCTGAGCCGGCCCTGGACGCGAGTGCCGTCCGGAAGATCCACGAACCGAGCAATCCGTACGACGACGCGGCACCGGCCGCGGACGGCAGCTGAGGGGCGCCGACGGCCCGCTGCCCGGCCGGAAGCGACCGGCGGGGACGCGCCTGCCGCCTCGGCGGGGACGGGCCGGGTCCAGCGGACGTGGCCCGCAGACCCCTCCCGCAGAGCCGCCCGCAGGACGCCGAAATGTTGGAGGAAATGTTGAAACCTCAAGCATCAGGTACCATGGGCCACCCCACAGCTTGAACGATCAAGCATCTTCCTGGGCGGCCTGTGGCAATGCTGACCCGAACCTCTACACAGGAGAGAACGCTCGTGACCACCTCCACAACGACTCGCTTCACCCCCACGACCCGGCACACCCCCTCCCTGCACGCCTACGACGTCGGCCTCCTCCTGCTCCGCCTGGCCGTCGGCCTCACCATGGCCGCCCACGGCACCCAGAAGCTCTTCGGCTGGTTCGGCGGCGGGGGCCTCGAGGGCACCGGCCAGTTCTTCACGATGAGCGGCTACCCGTCCGGCAAGACCATGGCGGCCGTGGCCGGCCTCACCGAGACCCTCGGCGGTCTGGGCCTCGCACTCGGTCTGCTCACTCCGCTGGCCGGCGCCGCCGTCTTCGGCACCATGATCAACGCTCTCGCGGTGAAGTGGGGTGGCGGCTTCTTCGCCCCCGACGGCGTGGAGTACGAACTCGTGCTGACCGTCGCGGCGGCGTCCCTCGCCCTGACCGGCCCGGGCCGCTACGCGGTCGACCGGCTCCTCCCCGGCCTGCGTGCGCACCGGCTCGGTTACGGGATCGCCGCCGTCGTACTCGGCGCCGTGGTCGCCGGAGTGATCCTGCTGCTCCGCAAGTAAGCGGGGCACGCGCAGCAGCGCGTACCGAACGACCGAAGGCCGGCCCCTCACGGGCCGGCCTTCGTGCTGTACCTGCCGCGTCCCGGACGGGGGCGCGCTTTCGTGACCGGACGTCCGCGATATATATCCCCGAATACCGCAGCGACAGCAGTAATGTCCCGTTCTCCATGAAGAAACGTCACCCGAATGCGCTCTGCAATGTCCGGTTACCGCGCGTTCATAAGGCCGGGCGCGAATCCCGCCTTCAGCAAATCTGCACACCGATTACCCAGCCCAGGCACGGCACGGCACACGAGTGCGGCAGGACTGACACCCTGTCCTGCCTTTGGTGCGGGAGTGTCCCATTTGGCTCTCACGGCTGAATCGAAGCAGGCGAACACCCCTGGAGGATCTTGTGAAGAAGCGGCCACCAAGCCGTGGACAGGCCTGCACGCAAAGGTAGTTGAGGCGTCGAACAGCGTCGAACCGATGCTCGGAGGATTGGCTGCGTGGCGCGCTGACGTGCTTTGATCCTGCGCACTGCGGGAGTTGCACGAACGTTCTCGTTCAAGCGTCAGACACCCGCGGGACGGCCTGTCCGCATGCCAGCAGCGCCGGCCGCCACTTTGAAGAAATATCCACAGGAAAGGGAAGCTCACATCATGAACTTCACCCCCCAGGTTGAGACCCGCGAGATTTCCGACGCCGACCTGGACAACGTTTCCGGCGGCCTCGTCGGCGAGCTGGTCTCCAACGTCACGGGCACCGTTGACTCCATCTACCCGGTCACCGGCACCGTGACGGGCCTGGTGAGCACCGTTGAGGCCACCACCGGCATCAGCACCGCCCCGGTCACCGGTCTCGCCTCCGGTCTGACCGCCGGTCTCTGAGGCTTCTTGCTCCGTGAGTCCCGGAACCGGAACCAACCGGTTCCGGGACTCACGGGTGCCCGCAGGCCCCCGGCCGCCGACCATCCGGCTCCCGGCTCCGGGCTCCCGGCTCCCGGCTCCCGGCCACTAGGCTGGCCTTCTTGACCGGCTATCAGCCGCCACCCGGCCCCGGCCTGCCCCTACCACCACGTTTTCGCAGTTGAGGGAAGAGTCCCGTGCAGTTCCGCCAGAAGGCCCTTTCCAAGCTGCAGTCGCCCGAAGAGCTCGATCTGCCGGTGCGCTTCGCCCGGCCGCAGGGCCGTCTGGTCCTGATCGTCACCGTGGTCGTCATGGCGGCGGCCTCGTTCTGGGCCGTGACCGGCAGCGTGTCGTCCACGCTGAAGGCCTCCGCGATCCTGACGCACGCGCAGGGCAGTTACGTCCTGCAGAGCCCCGTCGCGGGCCAGGTCACCGCCGTCCTCGCCAAGGAGGGCGAACGGCTTGACGCCAACTCCCCCCTGCTGAAGGTCCGTACGCAGCAGGGCGACCAGATCGTCCGCACCATCGCCGCGGGCCGCGTGACCACCCTGCTGGCCACGATCGGCGCGGTCGTCACCACCGGAGCGAACGTCGCGACACTCGAGCGGACCGATGACGCGTCCGATCGCCTGATGGCGGTGGTGTACGTGCCGGCCGACAGCGCGTCGACCGTACCGGTGGGTGCGTCCGTCGACCTCACCGTCCAGTCGGTGCCCAAGGATGAGTACGGCGTGTTGCGCGGTCGTGTGAAGGCCGTCGGCAGGACTGCGGAGACGCAGCAGCAGATCACCGCGTTCCTCGGCGACAGCCAGCTCGGCGCGCAGTTCTCGCAGCAGGGCCGGCCGGTGGCGGTGCTGGTGCGTCTCGAGCGGTCCTCCGTCACGAAGTCCGGCTACAAGTGGTCCACCGCCGACGGCCCCCCGTACGCACTCGACTCCATGACTCAGGCCACCGGCGCCATCCGGCTGGCCGAGCAGCGCCCGATCGATTGGCTGCTTCCGTGACAGAGCTACCACCGCCGCCGGTCCGCCGCCGGCACCGGCCCGAGTCGAAGTCGAACCCCCGGTCGAACCCGCGCTCCAACCCAAGGTCCAAGTCGAGGTCGAAGCCGAAGGTCAAGAAGCCGAAGACGGTCCGCAGCCCCACCGTGCTGCAGATGGAGGCCGTGGAGTGCGGCGCCGCCTCGCTGGCCATGGTCCTCGGCCACTACGGCAAACATGTGCCGCTGGAGGAGCTCCGGATCGCCTGCGGCGTCTCGCGGGACGGCTCGCGGGCCAGCAACCTCCTGAAGGCGGCGCGCAGTTACGGTCTGCAGGCCAAGGGCATGCAGATGGACCTTGCGGCCCTCGAAGGCGTGCCCGGACCGGCCATCCTGTTCTGGGAGTTCAACCACTACGTCGTCTACGACGGCATGGGGCGCCGTCTCGGACGGCGCGGTGTGTACATCAACGACCCGGGCAAGGGCCGCCGTTTCATTCCGATGGAGGACTTCGACACCAGCTTCACCGGTGTCGTGCTGGTCCTCGAGCCCGGTGAGGGCTTCCGGCGCGGCGGACGCAAGCCGGGCGTCCTCGGCGCCATGCCCGCGCGCCTGCGCGGCACGTCGGGCACGATGCCGGCCGCTGTGCTCGCCAGCCTGATGCTGGTCGCCGTCGGGGCGGCCGTGCCCGCCCTCAGCCGTACGTACATCGACATGTTCCTGATCGGCGGCCAGACCTCGCTGCTCGGGGTGCTGTTCGCGTCGATGGGCGCCACGGTGCTGCTCACGGCCGTGCTGACCTGGCTGCAGCAGTCGAACCTGCTGCACGGCCGCATCATCTCGTCGACGCTCAGCAGCGCCCGGTTCCTGAGGCATCTGCTGCGGCTGCCGGTCACGTTCTTCGCCCAGCGCAGCCCCGCCGACCTCGTGCAGCGGCTGCAGTCCAACGACGCGGTGTCCGAGACCCTGGCCCGCGACCTCGCCGCGGCCGGTGTCGACGCGGTCGTCGTGATCCTGTACGCGGTCCTGCTCTGGTCGTACGACCCTCAGTTGACCGTCATCGGTGTGCTGGTCGCGCTGCTCAACGTGGTGGCGATGCGCGTGGTGGTGCGCCTGCGGGCCACCCGTACGCAGAAGCTGCGCGCCGACAACGCCCGGCTGACCACCACCGCGTACACCGGTCTGCAGATGATCGAGACGCTGAAGGCCACCGGTGGGGAGAACGGTTACTTCCGCCGCTGGGCCGGGCAGCATGCGACGACGCTGGAGGAGCAGCAGCGGCTCGGCGTGCCGGCCGCGTGGCTCGGGATCGTCGCGCCGACGCTGGCCACGCTGAACAGCGCGCTGATCCTGTGGATCGGCGGTCTGCGTGCGGTGGACGGTCATATCTCGATCGGTCTGCTGGTCGCCTTCCAGGCGCTGGTGACCCGCTTCACCGCGCCGATCACCCGGCTCAACGGTGTCACCGGCCGCATCCAGGACTTCGCCGCCGACGTGGCGCGCCTGAAGGATGTCGAGAACTTCCCGGCGGACTCCCTCTACGCCCGCCCGGACGGGGCGTCGAGCACGCGCAGGCTCAAGGGCCATGTGACGCTGGAGAACATCACGTTCGGCTACAGCCCGCTCGACAAGCCGCTCCTCACCGGCTTCTCGCTGTCGGTCGGGCCGGGTCAGCAGGTGGCGCTGGTCGGCGGCTCGGGCAGCGGCAAGTCCACGGTGTCCCGGCTGATATCCGGGCTGTACACGCCGTGGGAGGGCACGATCCGTATCGACGGGCAGCGGCTCGAGGACATTCCCCGGGGTGCCCTGGCCGCGTCCGTGTCCTTCGTCGACCAGGACGTCTTCCTCTTCGAGGGCACGGTCCGGGACAACGTGGCGCTGTGGGACCCGTCCATCCCGGACGACGCGGTGATCGCCGCACTGCAGGACGCGGCGCTGTACGACGTGGTGATGCGCCGCCCCGGCGGCATCCACAGCCAGGTCGAACAGGACGGCCGCAACTTCTCCGGCGGCCAGCGGCAACGCCTCGAGATCGCCCGGGCGTTGGTCCGCAAGCCCAGCATCCTGGTCCTCGACGAGGTGACCAGCGCGCTCGACGCGGAGACCGAGCAGGTCATCATCGACAACCTGCGGCGGCGCGGCTGCGCCTGCGTCGTGATCGCCCACCGGCTGAGCACGGTCCGCGACAGCGACGAGATCGTGGTGCTGCACCACGGCACGGTCGTCGAACGCGGACGCCATGATGTGCTGGTCGCCGCCGGGGGGCCGTACGCCGAACTGGTCAAGGAGCGTTGAGATGACCTCCGTCCATCAGCACGCCGCCACCGGGGCCGCAGAGGGCGACCACGTGCTCGGCGCCCTCGGGGGCCTCGGGACGCCGCTCGACTGCAGCGGTCTGACCCGTCTTCCGCTGGAGGGGCCGCACGTACTGTGGCTCGTCGCGGCGGGCGCCATGGACCTGTTCGCAGTCGACGCGGTGCAGGAGGGCCACTGGCACTTCCTCGGCCGCCTCGAAGCGGGATCGCTGCTGCTCGGCCCCGTCGAAGGACCACAGCACACCCTGGTCGGCCGGCCGTTGCGGGAGTGCGTGCTGCGGCGGATCCCGCTGCGGCAGCTGTACCGGCCGGAGTTCACCGACACGTGGTCGCACGACCCGTACGCCACCGACCCCTACGGCGCCGGCATGTACGACACGGGCGTCCAGTCGTACGACTACCAGGCACAGGCCCAGGCCGCCCCGAGCCCGCTGGAGTACGCGTTCGCGCTCGGCGTCGGGCGCAGCATGGGCATCCTCTTCCAGGCACCGCTGGACAGCCGGACCGCGGACGCCGGGATGGCGGCCGACGACGACATCCTGTGGATGCAGGTGCCGCCGGGCAGCGTGCAGTACGGCGCATCGGTGAGCGCCGATGCGGCGGCCGACCTGCTCATCGATCCGGCCGTGTGGCAGGGGATGGTCGACCAGCAGTACCGGCTGCTGTCCTCGCTCGACCGCTGGATCGAGCAGTTGGAGCGCTCTCACGAGGACCGGACGGCGGCCGGTATCAAGGCTGGTGAGGCCGTCCGTGCCGAGGCCGATCAGGCGCTGCTCGACTCCATGCGCCGCCGCTCCTCGAAGTCCTCCCGCACCACTGCGGGGGGTGACGACGCCACGTACGCCGTCTGCGGCGTGGTGGCCCGGGCGGCCGGTATCACGTTGACGGAGCCGTCGAAGAGCGGCGCGCAGAATGAGCGGCTCGACCCGGTCGAGCGCATCGCCGTGGCCTCGCGGATCCGTACCCGCCCGGTCCGGCTCGACGGACGCTGGTGGCGGGAGAACACGGGCCCACTGGTGGGCTGTCGGGCCGCGTCCGGGGCGCCCGTCGCGCTGCTGTGGCGGCGCGGCGGGTACGTGGCGCGGAACCCCGCGACCGGCAGCAGCATCCGCGTCGACGAGGACAACGCGGAGGAGTTCGAGCCGCGCGCGATCATGTTCTACCGTCCGCTGCCGGAGCGGCCGATGAGCCCGCTGCGGCTGATGCGGTTCAGCCTGCACGGCACGAGCGGCGACATGCGCAACCTGCTGCTGAGCGGGCTGGTGACGGTCCTGCTCGGCGCGCTCGTGCCCATCGCGACCGGCCAGGTGCTCGGTTCCTTCGTACCGGACGCCGAGGAGAGCCTGATCGTCCAGGTGTGCCTGGCGATCATGGTCGCCAGCATCGTCTCGGCCGCGTTCATGCTGATGCAGAACCTGACCATCCTGCGGATGGAGGGGCGGATCGAGGCCACGCTGCAGCCGGCCGTCTGGGACCGGTTGCTGCGGCTGCCGACGAAGTTCTTCACCGGCCGCTCCACCGGCGAGCTGGCCAGTGCGGCGATGGGGATCAGCGCCATCCGCCGGCTGCTGGCGGGCGTCGGCCCGGTCGTCGTCCAGGCGGGCACGGTGGGTGCGATGAACCTCGTCCTGCTGCTTCTCTACAGCGTGCCGCTGGCGCTCGCGGCCATGGGGCTGCTGCTGGTGATCGCGGCCGTCTTCCTCGGCATGGGACTGTGGCAGGTGCGCTGGCAGCGTCGGCTGGTCGTGCTCAGCAACAAGCTCAACAACCAGGCGTTCCAGACCCTGCGCGGCCTGCCCAAGCTGCGGGTCGCGGCGGCGGAGAACTACGCGTACGCGTCGTGGGCCAAGGAGTTCGCGCGCAGCCGGGAGCTGCAGCAGCGCGTCGGGCGGATCAAGAACCTGACAACGGTGCTCGGTGCGGTCTATCTGCCGCTCTGCTCTCTCATCATGTTCATGCTGCTGGCGGGCCCGGCCCGCGGCTCCCTGACGGCCAGCGCATTCCTGACGTTCAACACCGCGATGACCATGATGCTGACATCGGCCACGCAGCTCACGGGCGCGCTCGTCTCGGCCGCCGCCGCGCTGCCGATGTTCGAGGAGATCAAGCCGGTCCTCGATGCGACCCCGGAGGTGCGCAGCGCCAGCACCCAGCCCGGCGTCCTGTCGGGCGGCATCGAGGCCCGCAAGCTGTCCTTCCGCTACACCGACGACGGTCCGCTGGTCCTCGACGACGTGACCTTCGAGGTGCGGCCCGGCGAGTTCGTGGCGGTCGTCGGCCCGAGCGGCTGCGGCAAGTCGACGCTGCTGAGGCTGCTCATCGGCTTCGACAAGCCGGTGTCGGGCAGTGTGCTGTACGACGGTCAGGATCTGGCGGCCCTGGACCAGGCAGCCGTGCGCCGACAGTGCGGCGTCGTCCTGCAGCACGCGCAGCCCCTTACCGGCTCGATCCTGGACTGCATCTGCGGTGCCGAGCCGTTCACGCTGGAGGAGGCGTGGGAGGCGGCCGAACTGGCGGGCCTGGCCGAGGACATCAAGCGCATGCCCATGGGCATGCACACCATCGTCGCCGGCGGCAGCTCCGTCTCGGGCGGGCAGCGCCAGCGCCTGATGATCGCCCAGGCCCTCATACGCCGTCCGCGGATCCTGTTCTTCGACGAGGCCACGAGCGCGCTGGACAACGAGACCCAGCGCACGGTGATCGAGAGCACCCGCCGTCTGCAGGCCACCCGCATCGTGATCGCCCACCGGCTGTCCACCGTCATGGACGCCGACCGCGTGATCGTGATGGCGGAGGGCCGGATCGTGCAGCAGGGGCCGCCCGCGGAGCTGCTCGCCGACACGGGCGGGCGCCTCCATGAACTGGTGCGACGGCAGATGATGGGGTAGCGGCGCGGTTCTCTGCCGGACAGCGGCAGCGCAACCGGCCCGCATCCCGAGACCGCTCAGCGGCCCGGTCGGTTCTCCGTGGGTCGGTCTGCCGTCTGTGCGAGACCCGCGCCATCCGGGGCAGCGGACGCCGAACGCGCCTGTTTGGCAGGCGGATCGGCGGCCTTGTCGCCGGTCGCGGTGAGAAAGAGGACCGCCCCCAGGGCGACGAGCCCGAACGCCGCGAGGGTGTGCAGCCGGGCGCTGCGTACGGCGTGGCGCACGGACCAGGCGTGGATCAGCGTGAGGAGCCGGTGCTGCAGCCGACGAGCCTCCTCGGCGTTGGCGCGGGCGTCGGCGAGGCCCTGTTCGAAGACCTTCGTCTGCACCGGGTCCTGCTCGCGCGCGAGCTTCACCGCCAGGTCCGCGGCGACCGCCTCGTGCAGGCGGCGCTGCGTGCGCAGTTCGCGCAGGGAACGGTAGGGGCCGTAGTACGCGGCCGGGTTGCGCGCGATCGCCGCCCGCAGGGAGGCCATCTCCGGCGCGTCGAGGTCGTCGAGCGTGGCCAGGCACGGGGTCAGCGCCTCACCCGTCTTCCAGATGGCCCAGCCGACACCCAGCACCGTCAACGCCAGCCCGCCGAACGCGGCGAAGGTGTCGCCCCAGTCGTCGATCCTGCCGACGGCGGTCAACGGGCCGCCCCCGACCAGCAGCGCGCCCACCCCCGCGACGGCGACGATCGTCCAGCGGGCGGTGGTGCGGAGATCGGCGACCGCGTCTGCGGGCCCGGTGGCGACGGGGTCGGCGGGCTCCTGAGCAGGTGAGGGGAGGAAGGAGGTCAAGAGTCTTCCGGGTCCTCTTCGTGACGGAACGTGTGGTCCTCGGCCTCGACCTGCCGCTTGTACGGAAGCCACTGGCGGCCGTCCCAGTGCTGCAGTGCGCCGTCGCTGCCGATGCGCGTGTCACCGATCGCGGGCTCGGCGTTGTCGGAGGTGTCCATGAGCTCCAGTATGTCGGGCGTGACCCGGTGTATGGGTAGCATTCCGGGGTCCGAGAACGGGGGAGGGACGATGTCCGACGACGCGGAACTCGCGGGCCTCTTAGAGGGATTGATGTACGCCCATGGGCTGCTGGCCCAGGGCCGGTTGTCGGAAGCCCAGCGTGTGCTCCTCGCAGTGGAAGCAGCGTCCGCGCATGTCGCCGACGTCCAACTGCACTTCATGCTCCATCGGCTGCTCGGCCAGACGGCACGCTCGGAGGGCCGCCTGGCCGACGCGACCGCCCACTACGAGAAATGCCGCGAGGTCGCGGACAACGAGGCCCTGAGGAGTGCCGCGCTGGAGGGACTTGCCCTGACGGCTGCTGCGGAGGGCAGACTGAAGCGAGCCGTCCGCCTGTTCGGGGACGCGGCCGAGGCGGCCCGCGCCGCCGGAGACTCCGCGGGCTACGCCGCAGTACTGCAGAACCACGCCAACATCGTCACCGCCCACGGTCTCGAAGGCGCCGAGGAACCGCTGCGCCGCGCCCTGGCCGTACAGGGGATCAGCGCTTCCCTGCGTGGCGTCATCACCGACAACCTCGCGCACGAACTCGCCCGCCAGGGCTGGCTCGACGAAGCCGCGGAACTGGCCGCCCAGGCCGCGCGGACACTCACCGACGCGGGCGCCGACCTGGACGCCGTCAAGGCGTGGAGACATCTGGCGGACATCAGCCGGCAAGCAGGCCGCGAGGCCGAGAGCGGGACCGCCTTCGCCCACGCCCACGACCTGCTCAAGCGGATCCATGACCACGTCGACGTCGAGCACTACGGGCGTCTGCACGACGAACGGGTCGCGCAGATCGAGGCGCTCACCGAGACCCACCTGCGCGAGCAGATCTCCTCGGAAGCCGACCTCGCCCTGGAGATCGGCCTCAACGCGACCATGGGGCGCCGGCTCGTCGACACGGCGGAACAGCGGTTCGAGGAGGGCGACCTGGCCGCCGCCGAGGCGCTGCTGATCCGTGCCGAGAGCCACTGGGAGCAGCTGCGGGCGGCGCACTGCATGCCCCAGGTGTGGAATCTGCTGGGCCTGGTCCACCTCTACGCGGGAGCGCCCGACCGTGCCCTGTCGGTGCTCTCCCGCTCCCGGCATCTGGCCCACGCCCTCGGCGATGCCATGCGGGAGTGCTTCGCGCTGAGGCATCTGGCCATGGTCAGAAGCCGGTTCGGGCTCGGTGAGGAGGAGGACCTCGGTCTGCTCCTGAGGGCGCGTGCGCTGAGCGGATTCGCGGCGCGGCGACGGCTCGCACAGGTCGCCCCGGATCTGCCGGACGAGGCCCTTCCTGACGGCGGGATCCTGATCGACGGCGGAGTGATCGACGGCAAACTCGCTCAGATATGCGCCGATTACGGAGCCTGGGAGCTTGCCGACACCTACAGCGAGCGTGCCCTGGCCGCCGCCGAACGGGCAGAGGAGCGCTTCTCGCACCGGCTCGCGGTCAGGCTGGCCGTCCGGCTGCGGATCCTCAAGGAGACCGGGCGGACCGAGGCCGCGGCCGAGACCATGGAGCGGCTCGCGGCGCTCGGTGACCGCCGGCCGGACGACCAGACGCTGATGACGGCGCACACGGCGATCGGCTGGTACCGGTTCGAGACCGGGGAGCGCAGCCCCGCTCTGCTCGACCACCTGGTGGCGGCGTGCGACGCGTACGAAGAACTGCGCCGCAGAGCCCTCGACCTCGGTCCGCTGGCCGATTTCCGCACGTTTCTGGCCCCGCCGTACGCGGAGGCGGTCGAGACCGCCCTGACGCTCGGCCACGTCGCCCAGGCGTTCGACCTGGTGGAACGGGCGAAGGGCCGGTCGCTGCTGGACGCCGTGCGGCACACCGGTTCGGCGGCCGCCGTCGACAGCAGCGACCACGGCTTGCTTGCCCGCGAGCAGGAGCTGTGGCAGAGACAGCGGGCGCTGCGCGCGGAACTGTCGGCGCGTCCCGAGGGCGAGGACACCGAGGCTCGGGTACGGCGCCTGATCGGGTGGGAACAGCACCTGGAGGAGGTGCGTCAGGAGCTCACCGGGCTCTGGGAGCGGCTGTCGGCGGAGTACCCGGAAGTGCGCGTCCACCGGATGGCCGAGCCGATCACCGCGGCGGAGGCGGTGCGCCTGCTCGGCCGCTCCGGTGCCTCCGCACTGGTCGAGTTCTGGGTCGGCCGCGAGGCACTGTACGCGTTCGTGCTGGAGGCGGGACGGACAGAGCCCGTGCTGGTGTCGCTGGGCGGCCATGAGGCGCTGGGACGGCAGCAGTACGCCGACGAGGTACGCGCTCTGCTCGCGGCGAGCTCGGTGGAGGACCAGTCGGCGGCCCTCGACACGATCGTGCGCAGTCCGCTGCACAGGGCGGTGAGGGACGTGGTGGAGGACGCGGGCGGCCCTGGCACCCCGGTTCTGGTCGTCCCCCACGGTCTGCTGCACACGGTGCCGCTGCATCTGCCGTCGAACGTGCATCTGCCGTCGAACGCCCAGGAGAGGCAGCCCGAGCCGGACCGGCGGAGCCGGCCGACGCGATACCTCCCATCCGCGTCCCTGCTCAGAACCGGCGGTGGCGCGTGGCACCGGGACGGCACAGTTCTGGCCGGGGGCTATCCGGGGACCGGCTCCAGGAAACTCACGTACTACCGCGGCGAATGCGCCGAAGTCGTCGACCGGCTCGGCGGCACCGCTCAGTTCGACGAGGCGGCCACCGCCGACTGGCTGGAGACGGCGGTCAATTCGGCGGACCGGCTCTCCCTGGTCCACCTCGCCTGCCACGGCATGTTCGACGAGCAGCGGCCCGAACGCAGCGGGCTGTTCCTCGCCGGACCCGCCGGACCCGCCGGACCCGCCACGACCGAAGTCGTGCGGACCGAACGCCTGGCCGCCATGGACTGGACGGGCGCGCTGGTCACCCTGAGCGCCTGCAGCAGCGGCCGCCACCAGGTGCGACAGCGGGACGAGCTGGTCGGGCTCGGGCGCGCGCTCCTGTCCGCCGGGGCGCGCGGGCTGGTCGTGAGCATGTGGCCGGTGGTGGACCGTGACGCGGCGATCCTGATGTCGCTGTTCTATGAGGCACTGGCCTCCGAACCGGCCTGGGACGCGGACACCGTCGCGGGCTCGCTGGCCGGTGCCCAGCGCCGGATGGCCTCGTGGACCGCCGCCGACCTGATCGACTGGGCGTGCTCCCGGCTGGAGTCGCCGGGACGGTCCGCCGACACCGACCGTCTGAGCTTCGCCGCACTGGCCTTCGCCCACCGCAGGGCGGGCAACCAAGGTGAGTACGACCGCTGGTCCGCCCACTCCGGCGGCGTCGAGGGGACGACACCGGAAAGCCAGGCCTCCGACTGGTGGGGGCAACGACACCTGGCCTCGGCTGGCGACGGCTACCTTCAGCGGGTGTTCCCCAGCGCCGCGGCATGGGGGGCCTTCGCCTTCTACGGCGCCTGACCCCGAACTCACCGACGAGGGGCTCTTGTTGGAACGTGTGCGGAACCTTGCGCTTGTGTGGCGCACAAGAGAAGGTGTGGGCCGTTGAATCGTTCCAGACGACCTACGCACCAGCAGGGAGCCCTCACCTCATGACGCCTTCACGCAGAGCTTTCGCCGCTCTGGCCACCGGAGTTGCTCTGTCCGGACTCCTGCCGACGTCGACCGCCGCGGCACGTCCGCGCCACGGACGCCGCATCGCTCACGACGACTTCCGTCACGGCCTCGGCAAGTGGGCGGTCGAGCTGGAGAGCGGCGGCAGCGTCACCGCCGAGCGCGGCGTGCTCGACATCGACGTGCCGGGCGGTGCGACAGTCTGGTTCAGGGAGAGACTTCAGGGCCCATACGTCCTCGAGTACACCGCGACGCCGATATCGGCAGGCGGTGCCAACGACCGAGTCTCCGACCTCAACAACTTCTGGAACGCGACCGACGTCCGCTCCCCCGACGACCTCTTCGCCACGCAGCGGGGCGGCACCCTCGCCGAGTACGACCACCTCACGACGTACTACGCGGGCTACGGCGCCAACTACAACACCACGACACGCCTGCGGCGCTATGTCGGTGAGCCGGGCGTCCGCCCGCTGATCCACGACTACACGGAGCCGCTGCTCGTCGCGAACGCGCCGAACCACGTGCGGATCGTCTCGGACGGCTCGACGGTGCAGTGGTGGAACAACGGCCGGCTGGTCTTCGACTACACGGACCCGGAGCCGTACACGAGCGGCCACTTCGCCTTCCGCACGGTATGGAGTCACTTCCGCGTCACCGGGTTCGCGGTGCGGCGGCCGCCGACGGCTGCTGCTGCTGCTTGAGCGCTGCGGCTCGAGCGGGCGGCGCAGCCCGTCACCCCGCCCTGAGCACCGCGCGCGTCTTCGCCGCGCGTACGGCGGCGGAGAGGGCCTCGATGTCGTAGGCGCCCAGGTGGCGGCGGTCGTTGATGAAGAAGGTGGGTGTTCCGGAGACGCCGCTCAGGTCCGCGGACTCGACGTCCTCCGCCACCCTGGCGGCCCCGGCACGCTCGCGCAGGGCCTGGCGGAAGAGCTCCGTGTCCAGGCCGAGCTGCTCCGCGTAACGCACGAGGTCGCGGACTTCCAGAGCGCCCTGATGGTCGAAGAGCAGGTCGTGCATCTCCCAGAAGGCGCCCTGCTGGGCCGCGCACTCAGCTGCCTCGGCGGCCAGCTGGGCATGCGGGTGGACGTCGGTCAGCGGCAGGTGCCGCCAGACGTACCGCACGGACGCGTGGCCGGCGAGGAGCTCGCGGACGACCGGCTCGGCCTGCCCGCAGTAGGGGCACTCGAAGTCGCCGTACTCGACGATGGTCACCGGCGCCTCGGCGGGCCCCCGCACATGGTCGCGGTCCGGGTCGACCGGGACGGCGAGGTCGATCATCGTCTCGGCGGTGCCGAGCAGGGCCTGCGCCCGGCGGCGTGGCGGAAGGGCCCTGAGACCCAAGGCGACCACCCAGGTGGCGGCGAAGGCGCCGACGACCGCGCTGAGGATGCCGATCTTCGCCTCCTCGAGCTGGTCGCCTTCGAAGGCGAGGGTGACGATCAGCAGGGACACCGTGAAGCCGACACCGGCGATCGTGCCGCCGCCCACCACGGACCCCCAGCCGACCTGCGGCCTCATACGGCCGCGGCTGAGGCGGTTGGCCAGCCACGCGGCGCCGACGATGCCGATCGGTTTGCCCAGCACGAAGCCGCACAGGATGCCCAGCGTCACCGGGGAGGAATAGGCGCGGGCCAGCAGGTCGCCGCTGATGGCGATGCCCATGTTCGCCAGCGCGAACAACGGCACGATCACGTAGCTGGTCCAGGGGTGGTACATCTGCAACAGCCGGTCGTTGGGCGACATCGCCGATCTGAGCCCCTGGCGTACCGACCGCTCGAGTTCGGGCGTCGGCTGCTCGCGGAAGGCCCGGAACAGGCCGGTGGCCCGCTCCAGCTCGCTGCGCGACGCAGGGTACGCGTACGTCAGCAGGCCGAGTGCCAGGCCCACCACGACCGGGTCCACGCCGGACTTCACCGCCGCCACCCAGGCGGCCGCGCCGAGAAGCGCGTACGCCCAGCCGTGGCGCACCCCGGCCGCGCGCACCAGGAGGATCACGCCGAAGATGCCCAGGGCGGCGAGCAGCGCGGGCAGGTCGATGTCCTCACTGTAGAAGACCGCGATCACCACGAGCGCGAGGAAGTCGTCGACGACCGCCACCGTGAGGATGAAGGTGCGCAGGCGGTCCGGGAACCGCGAACCGAGCAGGGCGAGCATGCCGAGGGCGAACGCGGTGTCCGTGGACATCGCGGCGCCCCAGCCGTGTACCGAGGAGCGGCCGGCGTTGATGGCGAGGTAGATCACGATCGGCACGATCATGCCGCACAGTCCCGCGATCGCCGGCAGCGACAGCGCCCGCCGGTCACGCAGCTCCCCCATGTCGAACTCGCGGCGCGCCTCCAACCCGACGACGAAGAAGAACAACGTCATCAGCCCGGCGTTCACCCACTCCCGCAGCGGCAGCGCAACGCCCTGGTCCCCGACCGTGATCGACAGCCGGGTGTGCCAGAAGCTCTCGTACGAGGTGTGCGCGATGTTGGCCCACACGAGGGCGACAAGGGTGGCGGCGACCAGCACCACGGCGCTGCCGGTCTCCGTCCTCAGGAAGTCGCGCAGCGGGGTTCTCTCGCTGCCTCGGATGGAGATGCGCCCGTTGGAGGACGCGGGAGCCGCGGAGTCCGTCATCCGGGCATTGTCCCTCGCGTCCCCGGCAGGGCGCTTCCCGGGCACGAGAACAAATCCGCGTGCCCCGGCCTGTGCGCTCCGCGAAGATGACGAGGCATGACCAGACTCGGACCCGTGGAAGCCGCACGCCGGATCGCGCGACAGCGCCACCCGGAGGCCCTGGCCGCCTTCGTCTGCGGAAGCGTGCTCACCGAGCACCGCACCGCGTACTCGGACCTCGACCTCGTGGTGATGCTGGACGGCGCGCCCGCCCCCTACCGCAGCAGCTTCGTCGCAGCCGGCTGGCCGGTGGAGATGTTCGTGCACACCGACGAGACCTGGCATGACTTCGTGGAGCGCGAGACGGCCGGTCGAAGCTCGCCGCTGCTCTTCATGTGCGCCCACGGTGAGTTGCTCCTCGACCACGACGGCTCGGGCGTCCGGCTCGCCGCGGAGGCCAGGGAGCGGCTCGCGGCCGGCCCACCGCCGGCCACCCCGGAGGAGCTGGAGCACCGCCGGTACGTCCTGACTGATCTTCTCGATGATCTTGCCGGCTGCGCCGATCCGGCCGAACGCCTCTTCATCGTCACGGCGCTGGCGCAGCGCGCCGCCGAACTGGCGCTGCTCGTCCGCGGGCGCTGGCTCGGCGGCGGGAAGTGGCTGGCCCGCCGCCTGCAGGCCGCCGAGCCCGGCCTCGCCGACCGCCTTGATCCGGCGGTGCGCGACGCTCTCGAGGCCCGCCCCGAGGCGCTGGTCGCGCTGGTCGACGAGGTGCTGGGAAGCGCGGGCGGGCGCTTGTGGGACGGGTTCGAGGTCGCCTGACACCGGGCGTGTCTCGGCGAGCTGGGATGGCTGGGCGACATGGGTTGGGGTCGCTGGCGGCCTGGGGCATGGGTGGCTACGAGACAGCCGGTTTTCCGTCGCCGCCAGCCCTCGCGCCCCACAGCCGGCCCACATCCACCGCCCTACGGGCCAGGGCCCTCGTATACGCAGCCACCGTCGGCTGATAGACACGGAACCGCCGGCCGCCGGAACCGCCGACCGCCCGACGTAAGGAGAACCGGCCGCCGGAACCGCCGACCGCCCCACGCAAGGAGAACCCGTGCAACCCCTCCGCGGACTGACCGTCGTGTCCCTCGAGCAGGCCATCGCGGGGCCGTACGCCAGCCGGCAGCTCGCTGACCTCGGGGCCCGCGTCATCAAGGTCGAGCGGCCGGTGACAGGCGACTTCGCGCGCCATTACGACACCCGCGTCAAGGGCCTGAGCTCGCACTTCGTCTGGGTCAACCGCAACAAGGAGTCGCTCACCCTCGACATCAAGGAGCCCCGCGGCCTGGCTGTCCTGCGCCGGCTGCTCTCGACCGCCGACGTCTTCCTCCAGAACCTGGCACCGGGCGCGACCGCCCGCATGGGCCTGAGCGCCGCCGAGCTGCAGGCGGCTCACCCCCGGCTGATCGTGTGCGACATCTCCGGGTACGGGCAGGGCGGCCCGTACGAGTCGATGAAGGCGTACGACGCGCTGGTGCAGAGCGAGGCGGGGCTGCTGTCCGTCACCGGGACCGGCGACGAGATGGCCAAGGTCGGGATCGCCGTCTCCGACATCGCCGCGGGGATGTACGCCTACAGCTCGATCCTCGCCGCGCTCCTCGAACGAGCGTCGACCGGCAAGGGTTCACATGTCGATGTGTCGATGCTCGAGGCGACCGTCGAGTGGATGGGCTTCCCCCTGTACTACGCCTACGACGGTGCCGAGCCGCCGCCGCGCGCCGGTGCGGCCCACGCGACGATCTACCCCTACGGCCCGTTCGAGGCGGGCGACGGCAAGGTCGTCATGATGAGCATCCAGAACGAGCGGGAGTGGCGGGGCTTCTGCGACCGGTTCCTCGGCCGGCCCGAACTCGCCGACCACCCCGACTACACGGGCAACGCGAAACGCAACGCCCACCGTGAGGCGCTCGGCCGGATCATCACCGAGCGTTTCGCGACACTGACCGGCGACGAGGCGAGCACGCTCCTCGAAGCCGTCCCCGTCGCGCATGCCCGCGTCAACACCCTGGCCGATGTGTGGAACCATCCCCAGCTCGCCGCCCGCGGCCGGTGGCACGAGATCGCCTCACCGGCCGGGCCCCTCCCGGCGCTGGCCCCTCCGGGGCTTGTCGACCCCTCCCCACGCATGGACCCTGTCCCGGACGTGGGCGAGCACACGGCGAAGATCCTCGCCGAACTCGGCGTCCCGGAGGAGGAGGCGGATGCCCTGCGCCGGGACGGGGTGGTGTGACCGCCGACACCGCGGCTTGTGGTGGCTCAGCGCATCTCGCCCGCTCCGATGTACGGGTATGGGCTGACGAGTGGCTGCTGTTCGGCGAATCGGCTGAGCCGGAAGTCGCCATCCGGGACGGCCGGGTCGTTCGAGCGGCCGTCCATGACTAGGTCGGCGAGCAGTTCTCCCACGGCCGGTGAGATCTTGAAGCCGTGGCCGCTGAAACCGGCGGCGACGATGAGTCCGTCGATGCCGGTGGGGCCGATGACCGGGTTGAAGTCGGGGGTCACGTCGTAGCAGCCCGCGTAGGTGCTGGACACGGAGGCGTCCGGCAGGCCGGGCAGGCGATGCGCGATCTTGGTGACCGCGGCCTCGAGGAAGTCCGGGTCGGCGTGGTTGGCGTAGCGGTCGGGATCGGCTGGTTCGGGCCGGCTCAGATCGCTGTTGCCGAAGAGGAGTTCCCCTGCGGTCTCGGCCCGGATGTACTGCAGCGACACCAGGTCGGAGAAGACCGGGACCTTGGCGGCGTCGAAGCGGGGGTCCACCCCGTGGCCTGGGGATATGAGCACGATCTGCTCGCGGTGCACAGTGATGGGCAGGTCGACACCCAGTGGCGCGAGCAGCCCCACCGACCACGGCCCGGCCGCGACCACCACCGAGCGGGTGGCGATCTCCTCCCCATCCTCGAGCCTGACCCCGCGCACTCCCCCCGAGTCGGTGAGGATCTCGGCCACCGCGGTCCCCTGCCGGATCCGTACGCCGTTCCGGCGGGCCGCCGCGGCGAAGGCCTGGGCCGTCCGGTACGCATCCCCGTACCCGCCCCGGGGCTCCCAGCCGAACGCCGCGAAGTCCCCCAGTTCGGCGACGGGCCACAGCTCGGCGACCTCGTCGCGGGAGATCGTCATCGTCTCGATGCCGAGGGCGCGCTGCGCCTTGAGGCTGGCCTCCAGCGCGTCGGCGTTCTGCTCGCCGACGCCGACCACATAGCCGGTCTGGTGGAAGCCGATGTCCTCGCCGAGGACGTCCTCGGCGTTCTCGAAGAGGTGCAGGCCCTTCCAGGCCATCGCCGCCAGCGAGGGCACGCCGTAGTGGCAGCGCACCACTCCGCTGGACTTGCCGGTCCCGCCGGAACCCACGGTGTCGCGCTCGCAGACGACGACGTCCGTGAAGCCGCGTCGGGCCAGCGCCCAGGCCGTGGCGGCTCCTTCTATGCCGCCGCCGACGATGACCACATCAGCGGTGCCCGTCACAGCCCACCCCCGGGGATCCAGGACGTACCGGCCAGCGGCACCCGCGCCATCGCCGCCGCCTCGATCGTCAGCGCCACCAGATCCTCCGGCTCGAGGTGGCGCAGATGCGCCTTGCCGCAGGCGCGGGCCAGGGTCTGCGCCTCCATCGTGAGGACGCGCAGGTAGTTGGCGATACGGCGGCCGCCCTCCACCGGATCGAGTCGCGCGGCCAGTTCGGGGTCCTGCGTGGTGATGCCGGCCGGGTCGCGGCCGTCCTGGAAGTCGTCGTAGAACCCGGCCGCGGAGCCGAGCTGCTCGTACTCCCCCGCGTACCGCGGATGGTTGTCGCCCAGCGCGATGAGCGCGGCGGTGCCGATAGCGACGGCGTCTGCGCCGAGCGCCATCGCCTTCGCCACGTCGGCGCCGGTGCGGATGCCGCCGGAGACGATCAGTTGGACCTTGCGGTGCAGGCCGAGTTCCTGAAGGGCCTGGACGGCCTGCGGGATCGCGGCCAGCGTGGGGATGCCGACGTGTTCGATGAACACGTCCTGGGTTGCGGCGGTGCCTCCCTGCATGCCGTCGACCACAACCACGTCCGCACCCGCCGCGACGGCGAGCTTCACGTCGTAGTACGTCCGTGTGGCGCCGACCTTGACGTAGACCGGCTTCTCCCAGTCGGTGATCTCGCGCAGTTCGAGGATCTTGATGGCGAGGTCGTCGGGGCCGGTCCAGTCGGGGTGGCGGCAGGCGCTGCGCTGGTCGATGCCGGGCGGGAGAGTCCGCATCCCGGCCACCCGGTCGCTGATCTTCTGGCCGAGGAGCATGCCTCCGCCGCCGGGCTTGGCGCCCTGGCCGAGCACGATCTCGATGGCGTCGGCCTTGAGGAGGTCCTCGAGGTTCATGCCGTAGCGCGACGGAAGGTACTGGTAGACGAGGTGCTTGGACTGGCCGCGCTCCTCCGGCGTCATGCCGCCGTCGCCCGTGGTCGTGGACGTACCGACCTCGCTGGCACCGCGCCCCAGCGCCTCCTTGGCCTGTGCTGAGAGCGCTCCGAAGCTCATGCCGGCGATGGTGACGGGGATGTCGAGGTGGAGGGGGAAGGCGGCGTTGCGGTCGCCCAGCACGACGTCCGTGCCGCACTTCTCGCGGTAGCCCTCCAGCGGGTAGCGGGACATGCTCGCGCCGAGGAACAGCAGGTCGTCGAAGTGCGGGAGCGGCCGCTTGGCGCCCCAGCCGCGGATGTCGTACACGCCGGTCTCGGCGGCACGCTGGATCGCGGCGATGGCGGCCCGGTCGAAGGTGGCGGACTCCCGCAGATGTTCGGTGGTCATGGCAGAAGTCCTCCTCAGTACGCGGCTGAGTTGGCGGCCGCGAAGTGGTACAGGGTGCGGGCGGAGCCGTAGCGGTGGAACTCGGCCGGGTCGTGGTCGAACCCGGCGGCGGATAGCAACTCGGCTAGTTCGGCGCGGTGTTCGTCGTGCATCGGCTTCTCGACGCAGTCTGCGCCGAGCGAGGCCACCGATCCGCGCACGTACAGGTGGGCCTCGTAGATCGAGTCACCGAGCGCCTCGCCCGCGTCACCGCACACCACCAGCCGCCCCGCCTGCGCCATGAACGCGCTCATCGGTCCGATGTCGCCGCCCACGACGATGTCGATGCCCTTCATCGAGATGCCGCAGCGCATGGAGGCGCTGCCCTCGATCACCAGCAGCCCGCCGCGCCCTGTGGCACCGGCCGACTGCGATGCGTCGCCCTTCACGCGGACGGTCCCGGACATCATGTTCTCGGCGACGCCAACCCCGACGCTGCCGTGCACGGTCACCGTGCCGCCGTCGTTCATGCCCGCGCAGTAGTAGCCGGCGTGGCCGCGCACGTCGACGGTCACCGGGTGGCGCAGGCCGACCGCGAGGGCGTGCTTGCCTTGTGGGTTGAGCACCTCGCAGGCCTCGACGGAGCCGGTGTGCAGCTTCGCATTGAGGTCGCGTACGGGGCTGGTGTCCAGGTCGATACGCGTGGTCAGCGGTTGTGTGGTCACCGGCTCTGTCGTCAGCGGCTCCATGCGTAGACCCTCTCCGGCTCGGGCTCGTAGATACGGGCGGTGTCGATGCCCGGCAGCACCGCCAGGGCGCGGAACTCCGAGGCCATGGCCACCCAGGCGTCCGTCTCGGCGATGATCGCGGGCTTGCACGCGATGGCGTCGCGGACGACGGCGAATCCGTCGCCGTTCGTGACGAGCAACGTGTAGAAGCCGTCGAAGCGCTCGCACAAGGCCCGCAGCGCCTTCTCCAGGTCCTCGCCCTGCGCCAGCCGCGCCGCGACGAACCGGGCGCCGACCTCCGAGTCGTTCTCGCTGTCGAACTCCACGCCTTCGGCCGCCAGTTCGCGGCGGATGGTGGCGTGGTTGGCGAACGATCCGTTGTGCACGAGGCACTGGTCGTCACCAACGGAGAAGGGGTGGCAGCCTTCCGGGGTGACGGCCGACTCGGTCGCCATGCGGGTGTGGGCGAGGCCCTGCCAGCCCTGCGCTTCGGCCAGACCGTAGGTCGCGGCGAGGTCCCGTGGATTCCCGGTGCCCTTGTAGACGGTCAGGTCGGTGCCCGTGCCGACGATCAAGGCGTCCGGCGCGGCCTTACGGACGGCCGCCGCCAGTACGTCGGGTGCGACCGGTGCGGCGACGATCGTGGTGTCGCCCGCTTTGGTCACCAACACCTCGGGCAGGCCGGGGAATGCGTCCGGCAGTGCGCCGATCACCGACACTGCGGCATGGCCCTCCGGGCAGCGGCGCCGGTCGCCGTAGACGGCGACACCAGCCGAGTCCGGGCCGCGTTCGACGATCTGGCCGAGCATGGCTTCCAGCAGGGTGCCCAGCTGCGGATGCAGTCCGGGGTCACGCAGATGAAGACCGACGATCCCGCACATCGGCACATCCCCTTTCGTGCGTACAGAGTCCGTGGATCAGAAAGCAGTGAGGTAGCGGTCGACCTCCCATGAGCCGACCGTGCTGTGCCAGGCGAAGAACTCCTCGCGCTTCAGCCCGGCGAAGTAGTCGCAGACTCCGGGCCCGGCGGCATCCAGTGCGCCGCCCACCACGGGGTCGGCGGCCAGGGCGTCCACCGCGTGCAGCAGGGTCAGCGGCAGTTCGGGGCGCTTCGTGCCGTCGTCCGCTCCGGGCGCACCCGGGTCCAGGCCGCGCTCGATCCCGTCGAGGCCCGCGGCCAGCGCGGCGGCCAGCGCAAGGTACGGGTTCGCGGAGCCGTCGCCGCCGCGCATCTCGATACGGTTGCCGTCCGGGACACGTATGAAGTGCGTACGGTCATTGCCCCCGTAGCTCGCGTGCCGGGGCGACCAGGTGGCGCCCGAGCGAGTCGAGACCGCGCCTGTGCGCTTGTACGAGTTGACGGTCGGGGCCAACACGGCCTGCAGTCCCGGCGCATGTTCGAGGATCCCGGCCAGGAACGAGTACGCAACCTCCGACAGCCCGAGCGCACGCTCGTCGGCGCCGTCGGGGAACAGCGCGGCACCGTCCCGCCACAGCGACAGATGCAGATGCATGCCGCTTCCGGTGCGGTCGCTGAACGGCTTCGGCATGAACGTGGCCGTCATGCCGCGCTGTTCGGCGAGCACGGAGATGAGATAGCGGGCGGTGATGACGCGGTCGGCGGTGGTCAGCGCGTCCGCGTAGGCGAAGTTCTGCTCGAACTGCCCGTTTCCGTCCTCGTGGTCGTTGGCGTAGTTGGCCCAGCCGAGGGCGTTCATCGCCGTCGAGACGGCGGTGAGGTGCTCGTACATCCGGGTCAGCCCGCGCGCGTCGTAACACGGCTGGGCGCTGGTGTCCTTCGTGTCCGCGGGAGCGATCCGGCCGTCGGCGTCGCGCGAGACGAGGAAGTACTCGACCTCCGCGCCCGCGAAAAGCTCCAGTTGCTGCGCCCGTGCGCGCTCCAGCAGCGTCTTGAGGATCACGCGGGGAGCGTACGGCCAGGGTTTGCCCTCCACATGCGGGTCGCAGTGCACGAGCGCCAGCCCCTCCCGCACCCACGGCAGCGGGGTGTACGAGGCGAGGTCCGGGAGGGCGATGAGATCCGGGTCGCTGGGCTGCTGGCCCATCGCCCCGGCCGCGTAGCCCGCGAACCCGACGCCCTCGTACTGGAGTTCGTCCGCCGCCTCGACGGGGACGAGCTTGGCGCACGGCTTGCCCGTCAGATCGACGAAGAGAGCGAGCAGGAACTTCACGCCGTCGGCGCGGGCCCGCGTGGCGAGGTCCGAAGGAGCCTCATCCTGAGCGGCTTCGGCTGGTGGCGTGGAGACATCGACGGTCATGGGGGCTCCAGAATCCGGGGTCGCGAGCGGTCAGGAGGAGATCTGAGGAGACAGCGCAGAGGTCGGTCAGAAGTCAGTCAGAGGTCGGTCAGGAGTCGGGCAGCAGCCAGTCCGCCGCGGCTCGGCGGAACCGGGTCAGGCCCTTGTACTCGGCCATGTCGTCGGGTAGTTCGGCCAGGACGCGGCCGAACCGTGTCCGCCAGGCCGGCACCTGCGCCAGTTCGGCGAGCGACAGGAGATAGGTGCGGATCAGGAACAGCACGGCACCCGAGGCACCGAGCCGGATGAGGTGCTGGACCTCGACGCGCAGCTGCAGCCGCTCCGCGAGCTCGTCCGCCGGCGCCTCGGCGATCAGCCGCCGGTCCCTGCCCCACAACGGGTAGACCTCGGTCGACTGGTCGAGCCGCCGGTCCACCGACATGGTCCAGTTCGTACGCCGGTACTCCTGGCCCGGCTGCAGCCGCATCAGGAAGCGCTCGGCGCGCGAGATGACGCCCTCCTCATGGACGCGCGGCACGGGACCGTGCACCTCGAGGAAGCGCATGCCGACGTCGAAGTGCAGCGACCAGTCGGCGGCGAAGGTGACCAGTCCGGCATCGGCCCACAGTGAGCCCTCACGCTGGTCGAGGAGCACGATGTCGTCCTGGATCTGACTGCCGAGGAACCCCAGGGGGCCGCCGGGCAGAGTGTCGTCATCTCCGTCCCGGAAGCGCTGCTCGATGCCCAACAGTTCATTGCGCCAGACGAGTTCGTCGCCGTCCCGGCGCAGCTCCATCATGTCCGGGTGCTGGGCTGCGAGCTCGCGCAGCAGTGTGCGCAGCGCGTCCCAGCAGGCCGGGCGCATGTGGGGCAGGACGGTGAGCCGGGTGGGATCGGCAGCGAGTATGCGCTCCCGTTCCGCCAGCTCTGCCGCGTACTCGCCGTCGATGTCCAGGATTCCGCCGCCCCAGCCCCCGGCCTCGGTGGCGACCGGCACCCGGGCGGGCTCGACGTTGGTGGAGTAGCGGTAGGTGTCGGCGCGGAACGGGAACGGGAAGCCCGCGATCCGCGACGACAGCGCGGCAGAGCGCCGCGCGGCAGCAGTAGTCACAGGTCCACCTCCAGGGTCTCGGTCTCGCTGCGGGAGACGCAGCACATGACGCTGTCCCCGGCCACCCGCTCGTCCTCGGACAGGAACTCGTCGCGGTGCAGGGGCCGCCCGGCGAGCACAGGCACCCGGCATTCGCCGCACACCCCCTGCCGGCACATGTTCGGTACCTCCACACCGGCGTTCTCCAGCGCCTCGAGCAGGCTGGTACCCGCCGGTACGGAAACCTGGCGCCTCGACCGCCCGAGACTCGCCGTGAACGGCTGCCCCGGATCGAGCTCGGCGGGGGTGAACCGCTCCAGGTGCAGCCGCTGCGGCGGCCATCCGGCCGCGGCGGCCTCCTGCAGCACCCGGTCCATCAGCGCCGCCGGACCGCAGACGTACAGATGGGTCCCCATAGGCTGAGAGACCAGCGCCTGCCGCAGCAGCACACTGAACTCACTCTTCTCGGTGACGCGTTGCGCGCGCTCGCCCAGCAGTTCGGAGAGCTCATCGGCGTACGCTCCGGCCCCCGGGCGATGCACATACAGCAGCCGTACGTCCGCACCCCAGCGCACGGCGTTACGCGCATGGCTGAGCAAGGGCGTGATGCCGATGCCTCCGGCGATCAGCAGATGCCGGCGCGCGGTGGACACCGGGGGAAACGCGCTGCGCGGCGGCGACAGGGCGACCCGGTCGCCGGGCTGGAACCGATGCATCTGCTCGGAGCCGCCACTCCCGCCGTCCGCCGTCGGGCGACGCAGGACAGCGACGGTGTAGGCACCCGGGTCGATGCCGCAGTTGGTCAGCGAGTAGGCGTTGCGCTGAGGCCCGCAGTCGACGACGACGTGACTGCCCGGCGGATGGGCGGGCAGCGGTCCGTCGTCAGGCCGGGTCATGACGATCTCGCGGATTCCCTCGGCGATCTCGGTGCTGCGCCGGACGACGAGCTTCAGGGTCACTGCAACTCCTCCGCATCGGCCATGAACCCCAGGTGAGTGGCGGTTCGCCGGGAAACGTGGTGGTAGACGTACAGGGACCGGCCGCACCCGGAGCAGCCTGTGACCTCGCCGAGGGCCGCGTCGGCGAGGGTCGTGGCGCCGCAGTGCGCACACCACACCCGGGTCCGCACCGCGTCGGTCACCAGGACGGTGATCTCCGCCTCCAGGACGCCGCCCCGGAGCGCCTCCGCATGGGCCCGCAGTACGTCGCACTGCGGGCCTGCCAGCATCAGGCGCCACCCCACGGTGGCGTACTCGACCTGCCGGCGGAGCTCGGCGACGGCCTCGTCGGTGGCCGCCTCGCCGTGCCACGACCACACCGTCCGTCCGAGGGCGTGCAGTTCGCGCCCCCAGCCCGCCGCGAGCGGCGCCGCGTCCGGCCCGAAGGACATCACCGCATACGCGCGGCCGGTCCGGTCCACACCCGGATCCGCCGTCGGCCAGCGCGGAACACTCGTGTGCTGGAGACCCATGTCAGGGAGCGAAGCTGCGGTGGCCGGCGTAGAAGCCGACGGCGTGGTCCGGCGTCTCGAACTTGACGGTGGTGCCCTTGGGGAAGAACAGCACGTCCCCCTTGGCCGCGTGGACGACCTGGCCGGTCGCCATGTCGGTGAGCGTGAACTCCCCCTCGACGACGAACTTGGTCTCGTCGTAGGTGTACTCGTAGACGAGCGGCTCGGAGTGGAAGAGCTCGAAGAACCCCGAGCAGATCACCGCACCACCGGGGTTGGCGAACGCGTCGCCGATGAACGCCTTGGAGCCCTCGACGTTCATGCTCGGGAGGTTGGCGGCACCGTCCTGCACTTTGAGGATCGCGCCTTCGGTCGTGGTCATCCTCGCCCTCCTTGCTCGTATCCTGCAGTGAAATCAAGTGTCATACGAGGAAACGCTCGGTGGGTTACGCGGCCGTGAACGCGTGTTTCGGGCACATCAGTTGACGTCGCCGCTGACGCGCCCGGAACCGAGGAACGTGGCCAGCGAGTCGTCGAGCTCCTCCCACCACGGGGTGTGGTGCAGAGGGGCCACCGTGCCGGTGCACGGCGACGCGAAGGAGCGGTCCCGGTAGCCGGTGATGCTCTCCTCCTTGTGGTGCTCCCAGGTCGCGAAGTGCTGCCGGGCCAGGTCGAGATCGAAGGCCGGGTAATCGGTCGGCTTCATCAGGTCACGCAGGTAGTCGGTCTGGAAGTCGATGTCGTCCATCGGTCCGGCGAGGGTGTCCTGGCGGGCGCGCCAGGAGGCGATGTCGGCCTGCATCGCGTCCGGCTCGGGCAGCGCGATCCGCCCGAGGATCACATCGCGCACATAAAACGCCTGCGCGTCGAACATCGAGAAGGTGTAGTACTGGTCCTGCATCGCCAGGTACATCAGCTTCGGGTTGGGCGTCCAGACGACGCCCTTGTAGAGCTTCTCCGGGTACAGCTCATTGCCCGTACGCAGCCGCAGCGCCTCCTCGACGAACGGGAAGTGGTGCCGGTAGCCGGTGCACAGCACGATCGCGTCGACGTCACGCGTGGAGCCGTCGGCGAAGTACGCGGTCCGCCCCTCGACCCGGTCGAGCCCCGGCACCTCGCTGATCCCCTCGGGCCAGCCGAAGCCCATCGGGCTCGTCCGGTACGAGATGGTGACCGACTCGGCCCCGTACTTGAGCGACTGCAATGCGATGTCCTCGGCCGAATAGCTGCTGCCCAGGATCAGCAGTTCCTTGCCCGCGAACTCGCCCGCGTCACGGAAGTCGTGGGAGTGCAGTACGCGTCCGGGGAAGGTCGAAAAGCCCGGATACTCGGGGAAGTTCGGCGTCGAGAAGTGCCCGGTGCCGACGATCACCCAGTCGAACTCCTCGGTGCGGGTGGACTTGTCGGCACGGGACTCCACCGTCACCTCGAACGTGCCGCGGGCCTCGTCGTACGCGATCCACCGCACGGCCGTGTCGAAGTGGATGTACTGCCGGACGCCGCTCTTCTTGGCCCGGCCGGTGATGTAGTCGTAGAGCACCTCGCGGGGCGGGAACGACGGGATCGGCCCGCCGAAGTGCTCATCGAAGGTGTAATCGGCGAACTCCAGGCACTCCTTGGGGCCGTTCGACCAGAGGTAGCGGTACATGCTGCCGTGGACGGGGTCGCCGTGCTCGTCCAGGCCGGTGCGCCAGGTGTAGTTCCACAGACCGCCCCAGTCGCTCTGCTTCTCGAAACAGACGACTTCGGGGACATCCGCGCCGGCGAGCCCGGCCTGCTCGAAGGCGTGCAACTGGGCGAGCCCGCTGGGACCGGCTCCGATGATGGCGACACGGGACATGGGAGATCCTCCTGTAGGTGGGTGTGGGGGGAGGCGAGGGGGTTCAGGAACGCGGGCGCGTCTTGTCGGGGTCGTAGAACGGGAAGCGCACGACCTGCGCGGGGATGCGCTTGCGATGGCCGTCGAGCTTGCCGATCTCGACGTACGTGCCGGGATCCGCGTACTGGACGGCGATCCGGCACAGCGCGATGTTCCTGCGCAGCAGCGGCGAGAGCGTCGCGCTCGTCACCACGCCGACCTGGGAGCGTCCGACGTGGACGCAGTCGCCGTGCCGGGCGGGCTCGTTGCCCTCCAGCTCCAGGCCGACGAGGGTCCGCTGCGGACTGGCCTTGCGGGCGAGCAGCGCCTCCCGGCCGACGAACTCGTCCTCCTTCGTATTCAGCGGCACGGTGAAGCCGATGCCCGCCTCGAAGGGGTCGGTCTGGTCGGAGAAGTCGTATCCGGCGAAGACCAGTCCGGCTTCGATGCGGAGCATGTCGAGCGCGGCCAGGCCCAGGGGCGTCAGGCCGTATGGCCTGCCGGCCTCCCACACCGCGTCCCACAGCGCCGTCGCGTGCTGCGGATGGACCCATATCTCGTAGCCGAGTTCGCCGGAGTAGCCCGTACGGGAGACCAGCAGCGGGATGCCCTGATGGTCGCCGAGGCGGCCGACGGCGAAGCGGAACCAGCCGAGGCCGGTGAAGGCGGGCTGGGTCGGCGGGGTCCAGATGATCTCGGCGAGCAGGTCGCGGCTGGCGGGGCCCTGGACCGCGATGTTGTGCAGCTGGTCTGTCGACGGCTTGACCCAGACGCGGTCGAGGCCGAGCCGCTCGGCCTGCTCGCGCAGCCAGATGCCGTCGTAGTCGTCACCGCCGACAAAGCGGAAGTTGGTGTCGCCGAGCCGGAAGACGGTGCCGTCGTCGATCACGCCGCCAGTCTCGTTGCACAGGGCCGTGTACACGACCTGGCCGTGCGACAGCTTGCGGATGTTGCGGGTGAGGGTGGCCTGGAGGAGGGCTTCCGCGTCGGGCCCGAGCACCTCGAACTTGCGCAGCGGGGACAGATCCATGACGGCCGCGCGCTCGCGGCAGGCCCAGTACTCCTCCTGCGGACCGTGGTTGTCGTAGCTGTCCGGCAGCCAGTAGCCGCGGTACTCGGTGAACTGCCGCGTCAGCTTCTCGGTCCTGGGCGCGAACGCGGTCGGCCTGGTCAGTGTCGGCTCGGCGTCCGGGGTGACCCGATGGGCCATGGCCATGGAGAAGGTCCTCCTCGCGTCGTACACGCGGATGTGGATGTCCGTGGGCTCCCAGGCGTTGGACGGGTCGATGTCGTCGGGACACGCGGAGGAGGCGCAGACGAGATCCGTCATGGCCCGCATCAGGACGTAATCGCCGGGCCGCGACCATGGTTCGTCGAATACGAGCACCTGCGCATCGTCGAACGCCGTGTTGTAGAAGAGGTTCAGCGCGGGCCAGCCGGTCCGGGCGGCGATTCCGTAACCGGCGAGCTCCGCATTGAAGTTGTCCGTGCAGTTGGCATGGCCGGGATAGCCCATGTCCTCGTAGTACTTGGCGTTGCAGGCGAGCCCGAACGTGTCGTGCCGGCCGACCGTGTCGCGGACGATCTCCACGAGCGGCCGGGCGTCCTCGTCGTAGAACTTGCCGTGCAGTCCGGGCTGCGGATAGGCGCGGCCCGTGAAGTGCCGGGTCGTGGTCGCGTCGAGACCGCGCTCGAGACCGTTCTGCAACCGCCTGGCGTCGAAGGCCAGATAGTCGGAGCACTGCCCGCCCTCGACGTCGATGACCTGGATGTACTGGCCCTTCTTGACCTCATAGCCGCGGGCGGTGGCCGCGTCTATCCGCAGATCGAGCACGGGCTCGGCCAGCGGCTCCGGCAGCCGGGGCTCGTGGGCGACCCGAGGAGCGGCACGGCGTATCTCGATGAGCAGATCGGACGGCGGGTTGGCGGCCTCGTCGTCCACAGCCATGGGTACGGCGGGGGCGGCGACCAGGACGACGGCCTCGCAGACGGCGGTGAACGACTCCCGGGCACCGGCGGGCGACCAGCCGCCGAACAGCCTTACCGCCATGGCCCGTTCCGGATCGATGCCGTACTCGGCCGGGACGGCGGACACGTTCGGCGCCGCGGACCCGCGCAGCACCGTGGCCGGCGCATCGAGGGTGATCCCGAGCGCGGAGCCGGTGGGGCCCTCGCGGTCGAGAACGGTCAACTCGGCGGGCTGCCTGCCGTGCCGGTCGACCACATCGATCCGGTCACCGGGTCGCAGCCGTACGCCGGTGACGCCGCCGGGTCGGACCCCGTAGGTCTCAAGGCCCGGCTCCCGTGGGGTGAGGCCTGGCAGAAGCAGTCGGGACGAAGACGGTGACAGTGCCATACGGACCCACCTTCCGATGTCCTACGGTGAAATACCGTATCGCCACAGGAAACAGCGGTGGTTAATGAGCCGTTAAGGCCTGTTACAACGAGCAATGGCCTCAACACGCCACACAGCCCGGCCCGTTGATGCACGGAGCCGGGCCGCGTGGCCTGATGGGCCGGGGCAGGTGATGCGTCGGAGTGAGGTTGCGTGCCGGGCGCGCCGGTCTCAGCCCTTGCCGCGCTCGGCCGCGGCCGACGCGAGCGCCTCCGCGGACTCGACGACCTCGCGGCTGCGCTCGGCCAGCTTGGGCGCGGGCCCGTACATCGCACCCTCCAGGTCCCAGGCCACCTCACCGTGGACCGTCACGTCGACGCCGTTCTCCTCGGCTTCCGCCTCCAGCCGCATGCCCATCGTCTTGTCGATGGCCTTCACCAGTAGCCAGGTGACGACGAAGGAGTACGCGAGGACCGCGAGCGCCGCCACGGTCTGGACGCCGAGCAGACGGAAGCCGCCGCCGTAGAAGAGGCCGGTGGCCGCGCTCGGTGCATCGGGCGTCGCGAACAGTCCCACCATCAGGGTTCCGGCGACGCCGCCGACCAGGTGGACGCCGACGACGTCGAGTGAATCGTCGTATCCCAGCTTGTACTTGAGCCGGATGGCGAGCGGGCAGAGGGCGCCGGCGATCGCGCCGACGGCGAGCGCACCCATGGGGGACACGGCGCCGCAGGCGGGGGTGATCGCGACGAGGCCGGCGATGAGGCCCGATGCCGCACCCAGCGCGGTGGCGTGCTTGTCCATGATCCGCTCGACGAGCAGCCAGACCAGCATGGCCGCGAAGGCGGCGTTCATGGTCGTGAGGACGACGACCGATGCGCTGTTGCCCGAGGCAAGGGCCGAGCCGCCGTTGAAGCCGAACCAGCCGAAGAAGAGGATGCCGCCACCCAGAACGGTGAACGGAATGCTGTTCGGGCGCGGCTGCCGGGGCCAGCCGCGCCGGGCGCCGAGTGCCAGTACGGCGGCGAGGCCCGCGGCACCGGAATTGATGTGCACGGCGGTTCCGCCCGCGAAGTCGACGGCCGCGAGCCGGTTGAGGATCCATCCACCCGTGAGCGAACCGTCCTCGGCGCTCAGCGAGAACACCCAGTGCCCGATGGGCAGATAGACGAGGCTGACCCACAGGGCGGAGAAGACGATCCAGGCGCCGAAGCGCACCCGGTCGACGAGTGCCCCGGCGATGATCCCCACCGTGAGCGCCGCGAACAGCGCCTGGAACGCGGCGAACAGGGCCGGGGGAATGGCTGCTTCCTTGTCCCCCTTGAGTACGTCCGTGAGGCCGGCGTGTTCGGTGATGTCACCGAGGAGGCCGAGGCCGCCGTAGGAGTCACCGAAGACCGCGGAGTAGCCGTACAGGGTCCAGACGACGGCTCCGGCGGCAACGGCGCCGAACACCATCATGATCATGTTGAGCATGCTCCTGGAGCCCACCATGCCGCCGTAGAAGAGCGCGAGGCCGGGCACCATGAGACTCACCGCCGTGAAGGAGGCGAGAATCCATGCGGTACTTGCTGCGTCCATGCTGTCGTCCTCCAGATCGTGCGACGGCCGGTGCCGCCTGCCGTCCTGTCTCCTGAAGAGAACCAATGTTGAGAGACAGTGGACGATCGGTGTTACGGGACGCGGTGCACTGGATAAAGAACGTGTTGCCCGAGGTCGCTCGGCCCGCAAAGGACAACTACCGACGTGCTCTGACGCTATGTCAGGGCTCGATGTCCCCGTAAGCCACCACGGACAGGAAGCGGATCGGCAGTTTCACCAGCTCCTGCGGGCCGTGCACACCCTCGCCGTCCAGTTGGAGGGCGTCGCCGGGCTCCATCCGGTAACTGGCGTCACTGTGCCCGTACACCATCTCGCCCTCGAGCATGAAGATGAGTTCGGTGCCGGGGTGCTGGAAGAGCGGGAACACCTCACTCTGCTCGGTCAGCGTGACGAGGTGGGCCTCCATCCGCTTGTGCGGTCCGCGCAGGGCGCCGAGGAGCGTGTAGTCGTGGCCGACCCTGGTCCCGCGCTGCACGATGCGGGCCCCCGACCCCGCCGGGGTGAACACCGCCTCCCGCTTGGCGTCGGCGCCCCGGAACAGGGCCGTGACCGGCACATCCAGGGCGGCGGCGAGCCGGGCCAGCGTGGTGAGGCTGCAGGAGGTCTGGGCGTTCTCGATCTTGGACAGCATCGCCTTGGAGATCCCGGCGCGCGTCGCCATGTCACCCACGGTCAGCCCGATGGCCTGGCGATACCGGCGCACCTGCACCGCGATCGCCCGCTCCAGGGCACCCTCGACGGGCGCGGGCTGATCGATCTCCCGCGCGGCCGGACCATGCTCGGCCCACTCCCCCGCCTCGGGATTCTCCTGGTGCTCCCGCGCCTCGCTCATCGCCTCCCCGTCCATTCGTGCAGCATAACGACCGGGTCGGCGCTGTGGCGCGCCCTCGGTCGTCATCACAGCGGTCGACACAAGCACGTCAGACCACAGAGGGGCTCATCGGTGGCTCAGCACGTTGATCAGCACGTTGATCATCCTGCCATTGGGGTCACGGACGAAGAACCGGCGCACTCCCCACTCCTCATCCTGCGAGGGGTGCTGTCGGGCATGGCCCGGCGGATGGACATAGGGGACTCCTGCTGACGTATCTCCAACGACCGTCACTGGGATGGTCATAGAGTGATGCACCATGCGAAGCCTGGCCCGTCTGCCGAAGGCCCATCTCCATCTCCATCTCGAAGGCGCGATGCGCCCAGCCACGCTCGCGGAACTAGCGGGCGAGCGTGGCGAACAGCCGCCGGACTCAGGCGGCTTCAAGTCGTTCGAGGACTTCATGCCCTTGTATCGCGTCGCTGCGCGGCTGGTGCGCGAAGGCCCGCGGGAGAACCTTCTGCGGCTGGTGCGCGAAGTGGTCGAGGACGCCGCCGCAGACGGAGCGGTATGGATCGAACCCCATGTGAACCCCCTGACCTACGAGGACGACCCGGACGCCGCGCTGGAACTGCTGGACGCGGTGATCGACGAGGGCCGCCGTACCGCCGCCCGGCTGGGCATCGGCTTCGGCGTCCTGGTGTTCGCCCGGCGTAACGCGGATCCTTCGGAGGCCGTCGAGACCGCCCGCCTCGCGGCCCGGCGGGCAGACAACGGGGTGGTCTCCTTCGGGCTGGCCGGAGACGAGGCCCACTATGCCCCTGAGCCGTTCGCCGAGGCTTTCGCCATCGCCCGTGATGCCGGGCTGATTTCCGCCCCGCACGCAGGGGAACTCGCAGGTCCGGCCAGCGTGCGCGCCGCACTTGACGTGCTCGACGCGCGACGGATCGCCCACGGCGTACGGGCGGTTGGGGAACTCGCAGGTCCGGCCAGCGTGCGCGCCGCACTTGACGTGCTCGACGCGCGACGGATCGCCCACGGCGTACGGGCGGTTGAGGACCCGGCTCTCGTCGCCCGCCTGGCTGCGGAAAGCGTAGTCCTCGACGTCTGCCCCACCTCCAACGTCGCCCTCGGCGTCGTGGAATCCCTGTCCGTCCACCCCCTCCCGCTTCTGCTGCAGGCCGGCGTCCGGTGCACCCTCAACGCCGACGACCCCCTCCTGTTCGGCCCGGGCCTGCTGGAGGAGTACGAGACAGCCCGCGCGACCTTCGCCCTCACCGACCCCCAAATCGCCGCGATAGCCCGCACCTCGGTCGAATCCTCTGGCGCCCCGCGCGCACTGGTGGAGGATGCGGTCAGGCTCATCGGCGACTGGCTGGACATCCCTGACCAAGCAACGGCACCCCCCATCCAAGGGCGTGGCGACTGCCGCACCCGTGGCTAGCCCTCGGGAACAGGCGGCCGAGATGGTGGACAGCCTTTTACGACCAGTCGGCCGCGCCATGCAGATCCATGGCGAGCTCGGGGTCTCGGTCAGGACCGCGATCCAGGTGCGGCAGGTGATGGTCGAGGCGTTCGCGCTTGGTCCGCAGGTACGTGATGTTCTCCGGGCGCGGCGGTGTCAGCAGGGGGACCTGTTCGGTGACCTTGATCCCGTGCCGCATGAGCGCCTCGCTCTTGCGCGGGTTGTTCGACAGCAGCCGCACCGATCGCACACCCAGGTCGTGCAGGATGTCCGCCGCGACCTCGTAGTCGCGGGCGTCGGCCGGGAAGCCCAGGGCGAGATTCGCCTCGACCGTGTCGAGCCCCTCCTGTTGGAGCTTCATCGCCCGGAGTTTGCCCAGCAGACCTATTCCGCGCCCTTCGTGACCGCGGAGGTAGAGCAGAACGCCGCGTCCTTCGCTCGCGATGGCGTGCAGTGCCGCGGACAGTTGCTCTCCGCACTCGCAGTGCTTGGAGCCGAAAGCGTCACCGGTCAGACACTCCGAATGGACGCGGGTGAGCATTCCGTCACCGCCGACGCCGTCACAGGGGCCACCTTGAACGAGTTCGCCCCCACCGATGTCGCCCCCACCGATGTCGCCCCCACCGATGTCGCCATCACCGATGTCGCCGTCACCAATGCCGCCATCACCGATGTCACTGTGACCGATGTCGCCTTCTGTCACGCCGTAGATCAGCGCCATTTGTTCGTCACCGCGATTGCGGTCCAGGTAGCCGACGGCGAGAAAATCGCCGTACACCGTGGACAGTTGGACATTCACCACTCGTTCGACACCTGACGGGCGGGCCTGGCCGCCGTCGAACGTCCAGTCACTTTCTGCCATGGACCGACCCTAGCTGGTATGTGACCGCGGTGTGCGCGAAAATGACGAACAAGTATCAACGGACTGCCCAAAGCCGCCGGGTTCGAAAGGCGCGGAGGCGGAGGAGTCGGAGAGGAAAGACATGAGCGGTGCGGAAACGCAAGCGACTGCCTACGGCGTCCTGCCGTTGAACACGACAGAGGACGTGAAGGCACAACAGGCCGATGTCGCCGTCCTGCCCATCGGCAGCTTCGAGCAACACGGCGCTTTTCTCCCCCTGGTGACCGACACGGTCGTCGCCTGCACCATCGCCCGGGAGATCGCCGCAGCTCATCCCGTACTTCTCCTCCCGCCGCTGACGATCTCCTGCTCGCACGAGCACGCCGCCTGGCCGGGCACGGTCAGCATTTCCGCGGTCACCCTGTACGCCGTCGTACGGGACATCGCCGAATCGCTCCGCAGGTCCGGCATCTCGGCCCTCATTCTGGTGAACGGCCACGGCGGAAATTACGTACTCCGCAACGTGGTTCAGGAATCCGAAGGGACTGGTACGCGCATGGCGCTATTTCCGGGGGCGGCGGACTGGGACGCTGCCCGCGCAAGGGCCGGAGTACAGACCTCCTCACACAGCGATATGCATGCGGGCGAGGTGGAGACCTCCATCCTGCTGCACGCCCATCCGGAACTGGTCCGCCCCGGATATGAATCCGCCGATTTCCTTGCCGATGAGCGTCGGCATCTCCTCACTCTCGGTATGCCGGCTTATACGGAGTCCGGTGTCATCGGCAGTCCATCATTGGCGTCCGCCGTGAAGGGTAAGGAACTGCTCGCCGGACTGGTCGATTCGTTCGCTGAGTACGTCTCTGTCGTTGCCCCTAACACACCGAATGCGAGGGGGACCCGATGACAGCCCATACTGAACGGAAGCCGGACCATCACGTACTGGACGCGGCAGAGGCTTGGGAGCGGCTGCTCGCCATACGGTCCCGGGCGGACGCCGAGGCCGCCGGGCTCGTGGTCGGGGGTGCTAAAGCCGGCCCTGCGTGGCAGTGGCGCCAGGACGCAACGCCCGAAGCAGAACGACTCGCCGACTTGTACGTGCCGCTGTGCCTGGCCGGCCCGCACGTCACGTTCGCGCAGCTCGGGCAGAGCCTGGACGGTTTCATAGCGACCCGTACCGGCGACGCCGACTACGTCACGGGCGAGGACGACCGCCGTCATCTGCACCGCCTACGGGCGCTCGCGGACGCGGTGGTCGTCGGGGCCGGCACCGCCGTCGCGGACGACCCGCAGCTGACGGTGCGCGCCTGCGCGGGGCCAAACCCCCTGCGCATCGTCCTGGATCCGCAAGGCCGTGTCCCGCTGAAGCGACGCGTGTTCATGGACGGATCAGCCCCCACCCTGTGGGTGGTGGGCGCCGGCCAGGACCGCGAGCGATCCGCCGTTCCGGACGGGGTCGACATACTCACCCTGCCCGACCGTGACGCCTTCGCTCCCGCGCGCCTTGTGCAGACCTTCGCGCGACGCGGCCTGGGCCGTCTGCTGATCGAGGGCGGCGGCGTCACCGTGTCGCGCTTCCTGCACGAGCGCGCGCTGCACCGGCTCTACGTCACGGTGGCACCAGTCCTCCTCGGCGACGGCGTCCCGGGGCTCCGCTTCCCCGGCCCGGTGGTGATGCGGGACGCACTCCGTCCGCCCGTCCGACGTACGGTCCTCGGCGAGGACACGCTGTACGAACTCGACCTGGGCACGCCGCAGTCGGGCCATCCGGCGACGGCCGACGAGCACTGCTCCGGCGAACGGACGGCTGTTGAGCGGCCTGCCGAACGGTCGGCGAATGCGTGCTGCGGCGCACGACCGGCGCGTACCGACTCGGGCGAGCCACCTGCCGAGGAGCACCCCGGCACCGGGAAGACCGGCCGCGAAGGCGAGCACTCCGTACACCACGGAGACGGTCAGCCCCTGTGTCGCCCCTAGGCCCGCGGCGCCGAAGGCCCAGGCGGTGACACCCTCCCTGGGCCCCCAGCCTCCGACGTTCAGCGGCAGCGCCATGGCGATCAGCGCGAGTACGGCCAGGGGCACCAACGCGGCGGCCGGCGCCGTCACGCCCGCGACCCGGGCAGCGAGCAGGAACATGGCCACGTGCCCCGCCAGCACCACGACGGACGAGACGACCACACCCGGCCAGATCCCGCGGGCGAGCAGCCCCGAGCGGGCCTCGGTGAGTGCGGCGCGGAACGCACGGTGCGATCGCGACGATCCGGGGCCCGGCTCCTGGCGAAGGCGGCGTCGAGCCCGGAGACGGAGGGCTACCACGGTCATGAACACGGAGAGCACGACCACGGCAAGGGGCAAGGTGGCGTCCGGCATCATGGCGAGTCGGTGGGGCATACGGCCGAGCTCGGGGAGCCCAGGCAGCCCCGACAGCCCCGGCACCCCCGCCAGCGCCGGTGTCGGCTGAGCCGACAGGATCGCCACCCCGGCCACGATGAGAACCACCTGACCAGCGACCCGTTCAAGAACGACCGCGCGGACGCCCCGGCCGATGTCCCCGGCGCTCTGGCCGTGCCGTACGGCGCGGTGCACATCGCCGAGTACGCCGCCGGGAAGCGCCGCGTTGAGGAACAGGGCGCGGTAGTAGTCGGCGACGGCGCCGCCCAACGGCAGCCGCATTCCGAGCCCACGGGCCACCAGACACCAGCGCCAGGCGCTGAGGACCGTCGTGAGCAGACCGATACCGAGGGCGGCCAGGAGGGTGGGCCCGTCGATCCTGTGCAGTCCGTCCACGAAGGCTCCGGTGCCGAGCCGCCAGATCAGCAGGGCGAGGATGATGGCTCCGGCGAGTACGGGGAGATGTTTCCGTACGGCGCCGCATGCGGCTCCGAGTGCGCGGACCCCGGTCCGTACGGCGCGGAGTGCGGGGAGCCGGCTCCGCGCGGCGCGGAGGAGCCGGCCGCGTACGGGAGTTCGTGGCCGACCGCCGACCGCCCGCGGCGGATCCGTCCGTTCTGCGCAGGGCAGCGGGGCGCGCACGGCGTGGGGCAACCGACCACGTACGGCGGCGGACAAGCGACCGCGCGACGCGCTGCGCGGACAACCGCCCGAAGCGAGGGGCAGCTCGCTCGGTTCCGCGCCGGGCAGGTCGTTCTGATCCGTGCGCGCCAGATCGTTCCGTCCCGCGCGAGTCAGATCATTCCGTCCCGCGCGAGTCAGATCATTCCGTCCCGCGCGAGTCAGATAGCTCCGGACGGCATGAGGCAGGTCATTCCGTCCGGCGCGGGGGAGAACGTTCCCTCCCGCGCGCGCTAGATCCCTCCGTCCCGCACGAGGCAGCCCGTTCCCTCCCGTAGGCGCCGTCACGGGACACCGCCCGCGTCCCCGCTCCCGGCCCCGCCCCCGGCCCCGC
>NZ_JACEHE010000005.1 GCF_013778455.1 Streptomyces himalayensis subsp. himalayensis
GTCCGATTTCCTCGGCGCTTTCCAGGTTCTCGCTTTCGCGTTTCCCTTTCGGCCTTTTGACTCTATCAGGCCTTTTTCGACTCGCTGACCACTGTCACTCGTGGACATGCAGAACCGGATCCAATTAACTGGATCTGACGCTGTAGAGGTTGCCGGGCCCCGGACGTTCGCCACGTCCTCTCGCCCCGGCGGTCTACGACTGTACCTCCGTGTGCGGAGCACATGCAAACCGATTGGGGGCCTTGCCCAGGCCCGGCAACCAAGGCCTCTCGTGCGGAACCGGCACTTCTTATGACCTACCCTGCTGAACAGTGTGCCGCCCGGGACAGACCGGTGGCGGCGCGGTTGACTCTCCACCCCTGGGAGGCTTGCCCATGACCAGCGTGACGTCCCCTCTTGCCGGACGCGTCATAGGACTCTCCGCTGTGCCGGATCCTGTGTTCTCAGGCGCGATGGTGGGCCCGGGTACCGCCATCGATCCCGTACGTGAGCCCTCCGAGGCTGTGGCGCCTGTCGACGGCATCGTCGTCTCGCTGCACCCGCATGCCTTCGTCGTTGTCGACGACCAGGGCCATGGTGTGCTGACCCACCTCGGTATCGACACCGTTCAGCTCAATGGCGAGGGCTTCGAGCTCCTCGTCAGCAAAGGTGACACTGTGCAGCGCGGTCAGGCCGTGGTGCGATGGGATCCGGCCGCCGTCGAGGCCGCCGGCAAGTCCCCGGTGTCCCCGGTCGTGGCGCTCGAGGCCACGGCAGAGTCTCTCTCCGACGTAGTAGAGGACGGCGACGTAAAGGCCGGCCAGCCCCTCTTCAGCTGGAAGTGACGTCTGCTCCGGCTGGGAGCGGCGTCTGCGCCCTCGTAGGCGCCAGACAGAACAACCACCGCGGCGGGGCAGAGCACCGCCGCTCTATCGGAGACGGTGACATGGAGACAACGCTGCGAGGCGTCGGCGTCAGCCACGGTGTAGCTGTCGGCGAAGTTCGACACATGGGGACGGCGGTGCTGGAACCGCCCGCCAAGCAGATTCCCGCGGAGGAGGCGGCGCGCGAGCAGGGGCGCGCCCGTCAGGCCGTGGACGCTGTGGCAGCCGACCTCATCGCTCGCGGCAATCTGGCCGGCGGCGAGGCGCAGGCCGTACTCGAGGCGCAGGCCATGATGGCCCAGGACCCGGAGCTCATGGCCGACGTGGAGCGGCGCATCGCGGTCGGCAGTACGGCCGAGCGCGCGGTGTACGACGCGTTCGCCGCTTATCGGGCGTTGCTGGCCGGGGCCGGCGAGTACCTCGCCGGGCGTGTGGCGGACCTGGACGATGTGCGGAACCGTATCGTCGCGCGGCTCCTCGGTGTTCCGATGCCGGGTGTGCCGGACAGCGACGAGCCGTATGTGCTGATAGCGCGGGACCTCGCCCCGGCTGACACGGCGCTGCTCGACCCGACGCTGGTGCTCGGTTTTGTGACCGAGGAGGGCGGGCCGACCAGCCACAGTGCGATTCTTGCGCGGGCGCTCGGCGTTCCGGCTGTCGTTGCTCTTCCGGGGGCCGGTGAGCTGGCTGAGGGCACTCTGATCGCCGTGGATGGCAGCACCGGAGAGATATTCGTCGAGCCGAGCGCGGAGAAGCGGGCGGCGCTGGAGGCAGCGGCCGCCGAGCGGAAGGCGGCGCTCGCCGCGTCGAGCGGCCCGGGTGCGACCTCCGACGGACACAAGGTGCCGCTGCTGGCCAACGTGGGCGGCCCGGCGGATGTACCGGCTGCCGTAGAGGCCGGTGCGGAGGGTGTCGGTCTTTTCCGTACCGAGTTCCTCTTCCTCGACGACAGCAAGAATGCGCCGTCAGAGCAGAAGCAGATCGAGGCATACCGCCAGGTGCTCGAGGCGTTTCCCGAGGGCCGTGTCGTGGTACGCGTGCTGGATGCCGGCGCCGACAAGCCGCTGGACTTCCTCACTCCGGCCGACGAGCCGAACCCGGCGCTGGGCGTGCGCGGTCTGCGCACGCTGCTCGACCACCCCGAGGTGCTGCGTACGCAGCTGACCGCGCTGGCCAAGGCCGCGGAGGGCCTGCCGGTGTACCTGGAGGTCATGGCGCCGATGGTCGCGGATCGCACCGATGCCAAGGCGTTCGCGGACGCGTGCCGGGAGGCGGGGCTGCAGGCGAAGTTCGGCGCGATGGTGGAGATTCCCTCGGCCGCCCTGCGGGCGCGGTCGATTCTCCAGGAGGTGGAGTTCCTGTCGCTGGGCACCAACGACCTCGCGCAGTACACCTTCGCCGCGGACCGTCAGGTGGGTGCGGTGTCGCGTCTGCAGGACCCGTGGCAGCCCGCGCTGCTCGACCTGGTGGCGCTGGCGGCCGAGGCGGCGAAGGCCGAGGGCAAGAGCTGTGGTGTCTGCGGTGAGGCGGCGTCGGACCCGTTGCTCGCTTGTGTGCTGACCGGTCTGGGGGTCACCTCGCTCTCGATGGGTGCGGCGTCCATTCCCTATGTGCGCGCGACGCTGGCCAAGTACACGCTGGCGCAGTGCGAGCGGGCCGCGGCGGCCGCGCGTGCTGCGGAAAGCGCGGACGAGGCCCGGAATGCGGCTCAGGCGGTGCTGTCCGGCGAGTAGTCGAATCAGAGCCGCCGGACGGCCGTTGTGAGGGGCGCTCCACCTGCTGGCCCGGGTGGGGCGCCCCAGTCGTTCAGTGCCGGTGGACGGTTCCGGGGTCCTGCTCTCCGAGATCCGGAGGTGCGCAGTAGTCGACGCCCGATTCAGGGCCGATCAGCCCTCCGGATTCGATGTCGGTGCAGTAGGCGTCGAAGACCTCGGCCTCTGTGAGCGGCTGCAGGCCGCCTCCTTGCAGGCGCCAGCCGTAGACCTTGTCGGTGGTGCCGTTTCCACTGGTGCGCATCACCAGTCCCCCGGGGTTGTCCGTGGCGATGCCGGCCGCGAGGACCGTGGTGAACTCCAGGGCTTCGGTCTCGTCCAGCCGTGTGGTGCCGTCGGTGTCTCCTTCCGTGCTCAGTACGGCGAGGAGGGGTTCCGTGTCGGTGGCGACGCTGCATACGAGGTGCCGGTCGCCGGGCGCCGCTGTGTCGAGCACCCGAACGAGCAGCTCAGAGGCGCGTACGAAAGCCGCCCGCCCGATGTCCTCTCCGCAGGAGGCACAGGCGCCGATCCCGGCGAGCAGCGTCGTCGCGTACTCCCATGTGGTCTGTCGCACGGCCTCGTCGACGAGGTCCGGAACCAGGTCGGCGAGGGGCTGACCGTCGTACGGGACGGTCGCGCCGGTGGACGCGAGTTCTGCGGTGAAGCGGGAGCGGCTTGCGGGTGTGTCGGGTTCCAGGCCGGTCTCGGCGCAGAAGCTCGCGTACTCCTCGGGATCGAAGAGGGCGACGGTGGTGTGCCGGCCCTCGTCTGCGAGTGTTCTGAGGAGGGCCTCGACCTGCTGGAGGTAGGTCTCATGGTCGTCGAAGGTGAAGGTGCGATAGCGCCGCATCACGGTGAAGTCGTGCTCATCGGTCAACAGGCCGATGGTGCCGGCGATTTCGCGGTGCAGACCATGCCGCTTGCCGGTGTGCTGGGTGCGCCCCATGGTTCCCCCTGTGTGCGGTGAATCAATGCTCACTCAACGTAACCGGCGGCACTGACAATGCCGGTCGGGGATACCGGTCGCCCGGGCGGTAAGGGCGGTAAGGGCGGTAAGGAGGGTCGGCCTCCGGCTCGCGGCTCCGCGCCGGGTGAGTCGGAGGCCGGCCTCGTGCCGGTGATCAGCCGCGCCTGCGGGCCAGGTCCTCGTAGAAGCGGAGCAGGTCGAGGCTGTCCACGGAGCCGGGGTTGACGGCCTTCTCCAGGGGCGTGCCCTGGAGAAGGCGCTTGACGGGGACCTCGATGCGCTTGCCGGTGAGGGTGTGCGGGACGCCGGGGACCTCCATGATCTCGTCGGGGACGTGGCGCGGGGAGAGCTGCTCGCGGATGGTCTGCTTGATGCGCGTCCGCAGGTCGTCGTCGAGGGTGGCGCCGGGCGCCAGGTGTACGAAGAGGGGCATCCAGTAGCCCCCGTCGGGCTGTTCGATTCCGATGACCAGGGACTCGCGGATCTCCGGGAGACGTTCGACGGCTTCGTAGATGTCGGCCGACCCCATGCGTACCCCCTGGCGGTTGAGGGTGGAGTCGGACCGTCCGTGGATGATCACCGAGCCTCGGGAGGTGACGGTGGTCCAGTCGCCGTGGCGCCAGACGCCTGGGTAGGTGTCGAAGTAACTGTCGTGGTAGCGGCTGCCGTCGGGGTCGTTCCAGAAGTGGATCGGCATGGACGGCATGGGGTTGGTGACCACGAGCTCACCGACTTCGTCGGTGAGCGGTTTGCCGTCCGGGTCCCAGGCCTGCAGATCGGTGCCGAGGCAGGGTGCCTGGAGTTCGCCGATGTAGACAGGCAGCGTGGGGACTGCTCCGGCGAAGCAGGAGCAGACGTCCGTGCCGCCGCTGACGGAGGCGATCCACAGGTCGTCGCGCACCTCGTCGTGCAGCCACCGGAAGCCGTCGGGCGGCAGCGGGGAGCCGGTGGTGGCGACGCAGGTGATGCCGGAGAGGTCGAAGTCGCGGGATGGGTGGACCCCGGCCTTGCGGCAGGCCATGACGTACGCGGCGGAGGTGCCGAAGAGCGTGGCTCCGGTGCGTTCGGCGACGCGCCACTGGGCGGCGGTGTCGGGATGGCCGGGGCTGCCGTCGTACAGGACGATCGTGGTGCCCGTGAGCAGGCCGGAGACGAGGAAGTTCCACATCATCCAGCCGGTGGACGTGTACCAGAAGAACCGGTCGCCGGGGCCCAGGTCGCAGTGCAGGCCGAGCTGCTTGTAGTGCTCAAGGAGGATGCCGCCCTGGGACTGGACGATGGCCTTGGGAAGCCCCGTGGTGCCGGACGAGTAGAGCACCCACAGGGGGTGGTCGAAGGGGACCTGCTCATACTCGGGTGCCGTGTCGGCGCTGGTGAGCGCCGACCATTCGAGGGCGCCCTCGGGGGCCTCGGTGCCCAGCAGCGGGATGTGGACGACGGCGCGCAGGGTGGGCAGCTCGCGTCGCAGCTCGGCGACCGTGTCGCGGCGGTCGTGCTCCTTGCCCCCGTAGCGGTAGCCGTCGACCGTGAAGAGGACGACGGGCTCGACCTGCTGGAAGCGGTCGAGGACGCTGCGGGCGCCGAAGTCGGGGGCGCAGGAGGTCCAGACGGCGCCGACGGCCGCGGTGGCGAGCAGGGCGACGGCGGCCTGCGGAATGTTGGGCAGGTAGCCGCTGACGCGGTCGCCCGGGCGTACGCCCAGATCGCGGAGTTCGGCGGCCAGCGAACCGACCTGGCGGCGCAGCTCTGCCCAGCTGACCGGACGCGCATCGTGGGTCTCGTCCACGGCGAGGATGGCCGGCTCGTCCGGGCGCGTGTCGGCGGCCCGGAGGGCGTGCTCGGCGTAGTTGAGGGTGGCTTCGGGGAACCATTGGGCTCCGGGCATGGAGCGGTCGCTCAGCACGCGCGCGTAGGGGGTCGAGAAGCGGATGTCGAACCACTCGGCGACGGCCTTCCAGAATGTCTCCAGGTCGTCGACGGACCAGCGGTGCAGCGCGGCGTAGCCGCCCTCGGCGGGTGCTCCGTGGTGCTCGGCCGCCCAGGCCTGGAACCGGGTGATCTGCGCCGAGGCGATGAACTCCTGGTCGGGCTGCCAGAGTGGTGTGGGGTTCGCTGAGGACATGGGGCGGCTCCCAAGCTGTGCGCGTCGTGTGCGTCTGTCGCGCACGGGCGGTGTGTGCGCGTCACGCGGCTGATACGGACGATGCCATGTGATCGACTTCCGCACCAGGGCTCGTCCCACATAGTCGTGATGGTGAAGATGTGCTGTCACCACGGGTGAACGGGAGTCCTTCCGCACCAGGGCTCGTCCCGCTTGGTCCTGATCGTGAAGAAGTGCTGTCACCACGGGTGAACGGGAGTTGAACGCCTCACGCGCGCGTGCGCCGCGGTGGCAGGGTGATCACCATGGACGGTCGTGGCCTCGTGCGTTCGGTGAAGGCGGTCGGTGTGGTGGGGGCGGCGCAGGGGGTGCGCGCGGTGCGGGCGGCGTGGCGAAGGCGGCGTACCGACGCGGCAGGCCTGCCGGCACGCGGGGCCGAGCGGGCGCGTGTTCCCGGGCCTGTGACGGGTGCAGATCCGGGGCCGGGCGGAGGGGTGATCCACTTCGAGCGCTCCGAGCTGCAGGTGATGGTCACAGCGGCCGGTGCGGTGTTCTGGGGCTGGGACGGGGCAGGTCCCGAGCCGTCGTACGCGCTGGCGGGCCGCTGTCCGGAGCCGGACGCACGGGCCGTCCTGGAGCCGGACAAGGACGGCGGCTGGCGGGTGGTCGCGGAGCGTGTCACGGTGGCCGTCTCGCGGCACGGTGCCGTCGAGGTGCGCACCCCCGGCGGCGTGGTGCTGCGCCGGGACCTGCCGCCCCGCTGGTGGGCCCCCCTCGAGGGAGGCGGCGCACGCTGGGTGCAGCGGTCCGAAGTGGCGGCTGACGCGAGGTTCTTCGGGCTCGGCGGGCGCGCTTCGGGGCCGCGGCTGCGGGACGGGACGTACCGGCTGTGGAACACCGATCCCGGCCAGGCGTTCGGGCCTGCTGAGGACCCGCTGTACATCACCATGCCGGTGCAGATGGTGGTGGCAGACGCCGGCACGCACCTGGCCTTCCACGACTCCACGTGGGACGGAACCGTGGTGCTGCACGAAGGCGAGGACGGTGCGGGGTCCGGGCACGACCGGGCCGGTTCGTGTGAGCTGCGGATGGCCGGTGGTCCGCTGCGGTGCTGGGTTGTCGTGGGCTCTCCCGCGCGCGTACTGCACGTCTGGACGCTGCTCACGGGTGCGCCCTCGGTGCCGCCCGCGTGGGCACTCGGGCACCACCATGCGCGCTGGGGCTTCGGAAGCGAGCAGGAGGTGCGGCGGATCGTCGCCGGATACAAGGAGCGAGGGCTTCCGCTTGACGCCGTCCATCTGGACATCGACCACTACGACGGCCACCAGGTGTTCACCGTCGACCAGGAGCGGTTCCCGACGCTTCCGGCGCTCGCCGAGGAGTTGCGCAGGGACGGCATCCGGCTCGTGTCCATCGTCGACCCGGCGGTAAAGGCCGAGCCCGGCAACGCCCTGTACGACGCCGGGACGGATGCGGACGCGTTCGTGCGGGACGCCTCGGAGCGGCCCGTGCTGGGCGTCGTATGGCCCGGCGATGCGGTGTATCCGGACTTCACGGATCCGCGGGTGCGCGAGTGGTGGGGCGGGCTGTACGAGGAGCGGCTGCGACTGGGGTTCGCCGGCTTCTGGCACGACATGAACGAACCGGTGTCGTTCGCCGCCTTCGGGGAGGCGACTCTGCCGCGCTCGGCACGGCATGCGCTGGACGGCCGCGGCGGGGACCATCGCGAGGCGCACAACGTGTACGGCCTGTGCATGGCCCGCGCGGGATACGAGGGGCTGCGCGCGCTGCGGCCCCAGGAGCGGCCGTTCCTCTTCTCGCGCTCGGGGTGGGCGGGGATGCAGCGCTATGGAGGCACCTGGTCGGGGGACGTGGCCACGGGCTGGCCGGGGCTGCGGGCCTCGCTGTCGCTCGTGCTGGGGCTCGGGCTGTGCGGGTTGCCGTATTCGGGGCCCGACGTGGGCGGGTTCGACGGCAGCCCCTCACCCGAGCTGTATCTGCGGTGGTTCCAGCTGGCCGCATATCTGCCGCTGTTCCGTACGCATGCGGCTCTGCGGGCCGGGCGCAGGGAACCCTGGGAGTTCGGTGCCGAGGTGCTGGAGCACGCGCGCGTGGCGCTCGCGGAGCGCCGGCGGCTGCTGCCGTACTTCGTGACGCTGGCGCATCTGGCGCGGCGCACCGGTGCGCCCTATGTGCGGCCCCTGTGGTGGGGTGCGCCCGAGGACAGGGCGCTGCGCAACTGCGAGGACGCGTTCCTGCTCGGCGACTGTCTTCTGGTGGCGCCGGTGCTGGAGCGGGGTGTGGAGCAGGTGGCGGTGCGGCTGCCGCACGGCCGGTGGTACGACACGGTCACCGAGGAGGCGTACGAGGGTCCCGGGCAGGTCCTGCTCGAAGCTCCGTTGTCGCGTATTCCGGTGCTGGCGCGGGCGGGTGCGGTGCTGCCGGTCCGCGGTGACGACGGCGGGCAGGAACTGGAGGTCTGGGCCCCGGCCCCGGGCCGTAAGGGACGCGGTCTCGTGGTGGCCGATGCGGGTGACGGCTGGGAGGAGCCGGAGTCCGAGCGGTACACGGCTCGCTGGAAGCGCGGCCGTGTCGTGGTCGAGCGTGAGGGGGACGTCGGCAGGAGTGAGCCCTCGTGCCCGGTGCGAGTACGAGGGCTAGGACCGGCCTGAGTCGTGGGACCGGCGGTTCGTCAGACGTAGCGTCCCTCGAACCATGCCCGGACGGCCAGGGTGTGCAGAGGGAAAGCGAGTTCGACAGGCCTGCGCAGCAGGTGCCAGCCCTCCGTTTCGGCCGTCGGAGCGGACGGGGGCAGCTCCTGGGCCGGGCGCTCGGGCAGCAGACCGAACAGCAGCAGGTGTCCGTCGGGTGAGCTCATCGCGTCGGCCAGACGCACGTCGCGGCTCGCCGCGTCGATGCCCGTCTCCTCCTTGAGCTCGCGGACGACGGCATGCCGCCAGTCCTCCCGGTGGTCGAGGAAACCGCCGGGCAACGCCACGCCCCCGCGCGCGGGGGCGATGGTGCGCGTGATGACGACCAGGCCGGTGCCGGACGCGTCGTACGCGGGCTGAAGAGCGACGGCCACCGGCAGCGGGCTGCGGTAGGCAACGGCACCGCATCCAGGACAGGCGCGAGGCCAGCCCGACACGGCCTCCCCGTACGGAGTGCCGCAGCTTGAACAGTGCGAGTCCGGCGTGGTGTTGGAGGAAGAGTGCTGGGATTCGGACACGCCGCGGACTGTATCCGATCGCCTGGCGCAGCATTCTGTCCGGTTCACGTCCCTCACTGCTCGAAGCAGCCGCGCAGCGGGCGGTGACTTCGCGGGCCCTGCCGGAATCCCGTCAGGCATGGCAGACTCCTGACGGAGCGTCAGATCTACCGGGCCGAGGAGGCGCCTTGTCGCGCAAACGCGCACCCGTGGTGGTGGGTTGGTTCACGGAGGAGAGTGCCGACGGAGACCGAGAGGGAGGCTTCCGGCTGCTGGGTACGCGGTGTTCCGCGTGTGCCTCGGTCTTCTTCCCCCGCGAGGACGTCTTCTGCCGCAACCCCGGCTGCCCCGGCCGTGAGCTGACCGAGGTGCCTCTCTCCCCGCGGGGCCGGATCTGGTCGTACACGGACAGCCGGTACCGACCGCCCGCGCCGTATGTCTCTGACCCGGAACTCGAGTGGCAGCCGCGCACGTTGATCGCTGTGGAGCTGGAAGCCGAGCGCATGGTGGTGCTCGGGCAGGGGGCTCCGGGCGTCTCCCTCGCCGATCTGGCCATCGGGATGGAGGTGGAGGCCGTCCCCGGTGTCCTCAACGAGGACGCGGACACGACCTGGACGACGTGGCATTGGCGTCCCACAGGGACAAGGGGGCCGGCAGAAGAGACGGCGGACGCCACGGGGGCGACGGGGGTGAAGGCATGACGGCGGACGTGGCGGTGCTCGGCGCGGGCATGCACCCGTGGGGCAAGTGGGGCCGCAGCTTCGTCGAGTACGGGACGGCGGCCGCGCGCGCGGCACTTGCGGACGCCGGTGTCGAGTGGCGCGACATAGGTTCGATCGTCGGCGCGGACACGGTGCGCGGCGGCTATCCGGGATATGTGGCGGGGGCGACGTTCGCGAAGGCGCTGGGCTGGCAGGGGGCGCGCGTGGCGAGCGTCTACGCGGCGTGCGCCTCGGGCGCTCAGGCGATCGCCACGGCGCGCGCGCAGATTCTCTCCGGTCTCGCGGACGTCGTCCTGGTCGTCGGCGCCGACGCTGCGCCGAAGGGCTTCTTCCGCCCGGCCGGCGGCGATCGGCCCGACGATCCGGACTGGCTGCGGTTCAGGCTGCTGGGCGCCACCAATCCGGCGTACTTCGGCCTGTACGCGCGCCGCCGAATGGCCGTGCACGGCGACACACTGGAGGACTTCGCCCAGGTCAAGGTGAAGAACGCGGCGGCGGGGGCGCTCAATCCACTGGCCCGCTACCGCAAGCGGGTGTCCGCCGAGGAGGTCGCCGCGTCCGCGGTCGTCGCCGATCCCCTGCGGCTGCTCGACATCTGTGCGACCTCGGACGGAGGTGCGGCGCTTGTGCTGTCCAGCATGGAGTTCGCCCGGCGGCACGGCGCACCGGATCCTGTGCGTATACGCGCGGTGTCCACTGTCACGCCGCGCTTTCCGAACACGGTGCTCGATCTTCCCGATATCGCGACGGACTCCGCGGCGGCGGTGGCCCCGCCCGCCGAGCCCTTCCGGCCGTCCATCGCGCGAGCGGCGTATGAGGAGGCGGGCACAGGCCCGGAGGACCTGTCGCTCGCCGAGGTGTACGACCTGTCCACGGCCCTGGAGCTGCAGTGGTACGAGGATCTGGGACTGTGCGAGGAGGGTGAGGCGGCGAAGCTGCTGCGCGAGGGTGCCACCGCTCCCGGAGGCCGCATACCCGTCAATCCGAGTGGAGGCCTTGCGTCGTTCGGGGAAGCCGTGCCCGCGCAGGCCATTGCCCAGGTCTGCGAGCTGACCTGGCAGTTGCGCGGCACGGCAGGTGAGCGGCAGGTGGCGGAGGCGCGCGTGGGCATCACCGCGAACCAGGGGCTGTTCGGGCACGGGTCCTCGGTGATAGCCGTGCGGTGAGGCGGGCGCCCTGCCGTACGGGAGATGCCGCGCTCCAGGGGCCGCGCTGACACACGGCCGTAAGGAAGACGCCCACACCGGTCGAGCGGCGCACGCACGGCCGTACGGGAGACGCCCACACCGGTCGAGCGGCCGACGCACGGCCGTACGAAGGCTCCACCACCGTCTGCGTGCCGTTCGCGCCACCGGCCAATGGTTCGCGTCCACAACCTTGACGCCCCCTCACCGCAGGTGAACACTTCCGGGTGTCAGTCGGCATCGCCGCACATCGGCTGCCCGGCCGCCCACGGCCCTGCCACGCTCGGCTACCCCATTGCCGCAGGTCCGGGCCATCTCCACTGGCGCCACGGGCGATTCGGCTGCGAGGGCACGCTCATCACAGAGGCCGGGCGGGGCACGGGGCTCCCTGCACTGGGCTCACACAGGCACGGGAAACGCACCCTGCACAGAGCACCGGGGCGGAGAACCCGCCGCGGGCCAGTCCGAGGAGCCGCCATGAGCAATGGAGACATCTTCTTAGGTGAACTGATCGGCACCGCGATCCTGATCCTCTTCGGCGCCGGCGTGTGCGCCGCCGTCACCCTCAACCACTCCAAGGCGAAGGCGTCGGGGTGGACCGTCATCGCCTTCGGATGGGGCTTCGGCGTACTGGCGGGCGCGTACACCGCCGCCCCGCTCTCCGGCGGCCAGCTCAACCCGGCCGTCACGATCGGCATCGCCGTCGACACCGGCAAGTGGGACAAGGTCTGGGTCTATCTGCTCGGCCAGATGGTCGGCGCCATGCTGGGAGCCGTACTCGCCTACCTCGTGTACCTGGCGCAGTTCCAGGCCAACGTCCGCACGTCGGGGACGACGAAGGGAACAGCGGACGAACCGACACCGACGCTGGGTATCTTCTCCACCATCCCGGAGATCCGGAACCCGGTCGCCAACCTCATCACCGAGATCATCGCGACGATCGGCCTGGTGCTGCCGATCCTCGCCTTCGGGCTGACAAAGGGGCTCGGCGAGTCCGGCACACTCGTGCTGATCGTCTCCCTGCTGGTCGTCGGCATCGGCCTCTCCCTCGGGGGACCCACGGGTTACGCCATCAACCCGGCCCGTGATCTGGGCCCGCGCATCGTGCACTCGTTCCTGCCGATACCGAACAAGGGCACGTCCGACTGGAGTTACGCCTGGATTCCGGTGGTCGGGCCGCTCATCGGCGGAGCCCTGTCGGGACTGATCTACAACGCAGCCTTCTGACGAAGGGGACGTCATGACGGACAAGTTCGTCGCCGCAATCGACCAGGGAACGACCTCCAGCCGCTGCATCATCTTCAACCAGGACGGCGCGATCGTCGCCGTCGACCAGCGCGAGCACCGCCAGATCTTCCCCAAGCCCGGCTGGGTGGAGCACGACGCCACCGAGATCTGGTCCAAGGTGCAGGCCGTGGTCGCGGGGGCGATCGCCAAGGCCGGGCTGCGCGCCGACCAGATCAGCGCGCTCGGAATCACCAACCAGCGTGAGACGACGGTGCTCTGGGACCGCGCCACGGGGAAGCCCGTGCACAACGCCATCGTGTGGCAGGACATGCGTACGTCAGCGCTCTGCACCGAGCTTGGCGGCTCGGACGGGCAGGACCGTTTCCGTGAGCAGACCGGGCTGCCACTGGCCAGCTATTTCTCCGGGCCCAAGGCGGCCTGGCTCCTTGACAACGTGCCGGGCCTGCGGGCGCGTGCCGAGCGAGGCGAGATCGCCTTCGGAACGATTGATTCCTGGCTGATCTGGAACCTCACGGGCGGCACGGAGGGCGGGGTGCACGTCACGGATGTGACCAACGCCGGCCGCACGATGCTGATGAATCTCCAGACGCTGCAGTGGGACCAGTCGATCCTGTCGGCGATGAACGTGCCGGAGGTGGTCCTGCCGGAGATCAGGTCTTCGGCCGAGGTGTACGGCACGGCCGTGGGCCAGCTCGAGGGCGTTCCGGTCGCTTCGGCGCTCGGCGACCAGCAGGCCGCCGTGTTCGGCCAGGCCTGCTACGACACGGGGACGGCGAAGAACACCTACGGCACGGGCAGCTTCCTGCTGCTCAACACCGGGAACCGTCCGGTGCCCTCCAAGAACGGGCTGCTGACGACGATGGGCTACAAGATCGGCAGCGAGGCCCCCGTCTACTGCCTCGAAGGGGCCATCGCGATCACCGGTGCCCTGGTGCAGTGGTTCCGCGACCAGCTCGGGATCATCCGCACGGCCGACGAGATCGAGTCCCTCGCGTCGAGCGTGGACGACAACGGCGGTGCGTATGTCGTACCTGCGTTCTCGGGCCTGTTCGCGCCGTACTGGCGCTCGGACGCGCGCGGTGTCATCACCGGGCTCACCCGGTATGTCACCAAGGCGCATCTGGCGCGTGCCGTGCTGGAGGCGACGAGCTGGCAGACGCGAGAAGTCGTCGACGCCATGTACCAGGACTCGGGTGTGCAGATCACCACCCTCAAGGTGGACGGCGGCATGACCAAGAACAATCTGCTGATGCAGCATCAGGCGGATGTGCTGGGCGTGCCGGTGATCCGGCCCCGGGTCTCGGAGACCACCTGCCTGGGAGCGGCCTACGCCGCGGGTCTGGCGACGGGGGTGTGGAACGACCTGGACGAGCTCAAGGCGCACTGGCAGAGGGACGCCGAGTGGACACCGGCCATGGAGACGCAGGTACGGGACCGCGAGTACGACAACTGGCGCAAGGCAGTGGAGAAGAGCTTCGGCTGGCACGAGGAGAGTGCGGGGTGACCGCCTCCCGCTGAATCGCGCCGCACGCGCGCGTGGACCGCGGCCCGTACCCCGGTCGGTGGGGGTACGGGCCGCCTCACGTGGTGACGCCGCCTCACGTGGTGACGGCCTGGCGCCGGTCCACGGCGACCGTCATGGCGTGCTCGACGACCTGGATCAGCACTTCCTTGACGGACTGCCGGTCGCGCGCGTCGCACAGGACGACGGGCACCCCGGGGTCGAGGTCGAGAGCCTGTTGGACCTGGTCCGCCGGGTGACGTTCAGCCCCTTCGAAGCAGTTGACGGCGACGATGAACGGGATGGAGCGCCGCTCGAAGTAGTCGACGGCAGCGAAGCAGTCCTCCAGTCGCCGGGTGTCGGCCAGCACGACGGCGCCGAGGGCGCCCGTGGCGAGTTCGTCCCACAGGAACCAGAAACGGTCCTGCCCGGGTGTGCCGAAGAGATAGAGCACCAGGTCCTCGCGGAGCGTGATGCGCCCGAAGTCCATGGCCACGGTGGTGGTGTGCTTGCCCTCCACGCCGTTGGTGTCGTCGAGCGGCCGGCCGGCCTCGGTGAGCATCTCCTCGGTGCGCAGCGGTCTGATCTCGCTGACCGCGCCGACGAGGGTCGTCTTGCCCACGCCGAAGCCGCCGGCCACGAGGATCTTGAGCGTGACGGGCTCGACGGGGGTCTTGCCGCGCGCGGAGTGCCCGAGGATCATCGGTCTCTTCTCCTGACTCACTGTTCACTGCGGTCGCTGGGTTCGTGCGCCGGTGGACCGTATCCGCCGCCGCCCGGGGTTTCGATCACGAGTACGTCACCGGGGCGCACCTCCGCCGAGTCGCTGCCGCGCAGCCGGGTGACCGTGCCGTCGGCGCGCTCGACGCGGTTGGCGCCGAGGGCTCCGGGCTCCCCGCCCGCCATGCCGTACGGCGGCACCCTGCGGTGCTGGGAGAGTGTGGACACCGTCATGGGTTCGCGGAAGCGGATGCGGCGTACTGCCCCGTCGCCACCGCGCCACCGGCCGCCCCCGCCGCTGCCGCGCCGTACCGCGAACTCGTCGAGCAGGACGGGCAGGCGCCACTCCAGGACCTCGGGGTCGGTGAGGCGTGAGTTGGTCATATGGGTCTGGACGACGGGTGCGCCGGGGAAGCCGTCGCCCGCGCCTGAGCCCGAGGCCACGGTCTCGTAGTACTGGTACCGCTCGTTGCCGAAGGTGACGTTGTTCATGGTGCCGGAGCCCTCGGCCTGGGCGCCCAGGGCCGCGTAGAGGGCACCGGTGATGGCCTGCGAGGTCTCCACGTTTCCGGCGACGACGGCGGCCGGGGGGCCCGGTGCCAGCATGGAGTCGGGCGGCACGATGATGCGCAGGGGGCGCAGGCAGCCGTCGTTGAGCGGGATGTCGGCGGCCACCAGTGTGCGGAAGACGTACAGGACGGCGGCGTTGACGACGGAGAACGGGGCGTTGAAGTTGGTGTCGAGCTGGGGCGACGTACCGGTGAAGTCGAGGGTGGCGGACCGGTTGTCGCGGTCGACGCGGATGCGGACGCGGATGACGGCACCGGAGTCGGTCTCGTAGGCGTACTCACCGTCCTCCAGGGCGTCGATGACGCGGCGTACCGCTTCCTCGGCGTTGTCCTGGACGTGCTTCATGTATGCCTGGACGACGTCGAGGCCGAAGTTCTCGATCATGCGGGCGACTTCGTCGACGCCCTTCTGGTTGGCGGCGATCTGGGCGCGCAGGTCGGCGAGGTTGGTCGCTGGGTTGCGGGACGGGTAGGGCGCCTCGGTGAGCAGCCGGCGCGTCTCCTCCTCGCGGAAGCGGCCTCTTTCGACGAGCAGCCAGTTGTCGAAGAGGACGCCCTCTTCCTCGATGGTGCGGCTGTTCGCGGGCATGGAGCCGGGTGCGATGCCGCCGATCTCGGCGTGGTGGCCGCGCGAGGCGACGTAGAAGAGGATCCGCTCCCCCGCCGACTCGAACACCGGGGTGATCACGGTGACATCGGGGAGGTGGGTGCCGCCGTGGTACGGATCGTTGATCGCGTAGGCGTCGCCGGGGCGCATGGTGTCGCGGCGCCGCCGGATGACCTCCTTGACGCTGGTGCCCATCGATCCGAGGTGTACGGGGATGTGCGGGGCGTTGGCGACGAGGTTGCCGTCGGGGTCGAAGAGGGCGCAGGAGAAGTCGAGTCGTTCCTTGATGTTGACGGACTGGGCGGTCGACTCCAGGCGGGCGCCCATCTGTTCCGCGATCGACATGAAGAGGTTGTTGAAGACCTCGAGGAGGACTGGATCGGCTTCTGTGCCGACGCGGGAACTCTCCGTAACCGCCGCCCGTTCCATCACCAGGTGACCGTCGGGGTTCATCGCCGCCTGCCAGCCGTCGTCCACGACCGTCGTGGCGCCGGACTCGGCGATGATCGCCGGCCCGGTGACGGGGTGGCCGGGAGGCAGTTCCTCGCGCCGGTGCAGGGGTACGTCGCGCCAGGCGCCGCCCGTGTGCAGCCTGACGGTCTCCGGGGTGCCGGCGGAGGGGGTCCGCTCGGCGAGTGCGGACAGATCGGGGGGTTCGGTGAGGCCGGTGGCTTCCACGGAGAGGGCTTCAACGACGACCGGACGGTCGAGGGTGAAGGAGTAGGTGGCGCGATGACGGTCCTCGAAGGCGCGCGTCATGGTGTCGGGGTCGGAGAGTTCCACGGTGAGCGTGGTGTCCGTGCCGTCATAGCGCAGCTGGGCGCGGCGGGTGACGCGGATGCGGTCCTCGGAGACGTCCTCGGCGCGCAGTTCGTCGCGCGCCGCGCTCTCCAGGTCGTCGGCGGTCTTGCGGATGGCGGGCATCGCGGAGGCCTCGAGGCGGGCCTCGACGGACTGCTCACGCATGGCCGTCGTGTCGGCGAGGCCGATGCCCAGCGCGGAGAGTACGCCGGCCATGGGCGGGACCAGGACGGTGCGGATGCCGAGCGAGTCGGCGACCTTGCAAGCGTGCTGGCCGCCCGCGCCGCCGAAGGTGGTGAGGGCGTAGCGGGTGATGTCATGGCCCTTCTGGACCGAGATCCGCTTCACGGCGTTGGCGATGTTGGCCACGGCGATCTGCAGATAGCCCTCGGCGACCTGCTCGGGGGTGCGGTCGTCGCCGGTCTGCTCCCTGATGTCGTGTGCCAGGGCGGTGAAGCGTTCACGGACGAGCTCGGCGTCGAGCGGCTGGTCGCCGTCGGGGCCGAACACGCGGGGGAAGTGGGCGGCTTGGATGCGTCCGAGGGCGACGTTGGCGTCGGTGACGGTGAGCGGGCCGCCGCCCCGGTAGCACGCGGGTCCGGGGTCGGCGCCCGCCGAGTCGGGGCCCACGCGATAGCGGCTGCCGTCGAAGTGAAGCACGGAGCCCCCGCCTGCGGCGACGGTGTGGATGTCCAGCATGGGCGCGCGCAGCCGCACCCCGGCGATCTGCGTGGTGAAGACCCGTTCGTACTCGCCGGCGAAGTGGGAGACGTCCGTGGACGTGCCGCCCATGTCGAAGCCGATGACGCGGTGGAACCCGGCGAGCTGCGACATACGGGCCATGCCGACGATGCCGCCCGCGGGCCCGGAGAGGATGGCGTCCTTGCCGCGGAACTGGCCGGCCTCGGTGAGCCCGCCGTTGGACTGCATGAACATCAGCCGTACGCCTTCGAGCTGGTCGGCGACGTGCCGCACATACCGGCGCAGCACCGGCGACAGATACGCGTCGACGACGGCCGTGTCCCCGCGCGGCACCAGCTTCATCAGCGGGCTGACCTCACTGGAGAGTGAGATCTGCGGGAAGCCGATGCGGGCGGCGAGTTCGCCGATCGCGCGCTCGTGCGCGGGGTGGAGATGGCTGTGCATGCAGACCACGGCGACGGCGCGGATGCCGTCGTCGTAGGCCTCTTGCAGCGGGCCTGCGAGGCTGTCCAGGTCGGGGGCGCGCAGGACCTCCCCGTCGGCGCTGATGCGCTCGTCGGCCTCGACGACACGCTCGTACAGCATCTCGGGGAGCACGATCTCGCGGGCGAAGATGCGGGGGCGGTTCTGGTAGGCGATGCGCAGGGCGTCGCGGAAGCCGCGGGTGATGACGAGGAGGGTGCGCTCGCCCTTGCGTTCCAGGAGGGCGTTGGTGGCGACGGTGGTGCCCATGCGGACGGCGTCGATCGTCGCGTCGTCGGGCTCACGCTGCTGCGTGGTGCCGTCTTGGGCGTCACCGTGCTGCGCGGTGTTGTCACCCTGCTCCGTGTCGCCGCCCCGGCCATCCGCGACGCGGTCGCCGCCCTGGCGGTCGGTGGTGCGGAGACCGTCCCGGCCGTCGGCGCCGCGGAGGAGTTCGCGGATGCCCGCGACGGCGGCGTCGGCGTAGCGCGGGGTGTCCGACAGGAGCTTGTGGGTGAGCAGGCGGCCGTCCGGGGCCCTGGCGACGACATCGGTGAACGTGCCGCCCCGGTCGACCCAGAACTGCCAGCCTGTCACTTGTCTCACCCTCCCCCATTGCCTCAAGGGCATGGGAGGTACCCCATCGCCCTGCTCAGAGCGCCCGGAGCCCGTTGATCACATCGCGCAGAATACTCTCGTCCGGCAGCTCTGCGGGGGGCACGGGACGCGACACGTGCACCAGGCCCTCATCGGCGAGATCGCCGATGAGGACCCGTACGACGCCGATGGGCAGGTTGAGCCCGGCCGCGAGCTCGGCGACCGACTGGGGAGCTTCACGGCACAGGGCGACGATGTCGACGTGCTCCGGAGACAGCGCGTGGTCCGTCTCCGGCTCGAGTGTCGGGTCCTCGGCGACGACGAGGGCGATGAGGTCGAGGCGGTGCTGCGCGGCGCTCTTGGTACGACCCCGCGTCATGGCGTACGGACGCACCACCGGTCCGGCGTCGTCGTCGAACCAGTGGGCCGTCCCCTGCGTCCCCTCATCGTCTGTGCTCATGTCATCCCACTACCCACCGGGGTGGAGATCGGTACGCGGTGCCGTGCCCAGATGCACACCAACCCTCTTGACCAGCAGCGTCATCTCATACGCGACCTGGCCAATGTCGGAGTCGCTGTCGGAGAGCACGGCGAGGCAGCTGCCGTCACCGGCGGCGGTGACGAAGAGGAAGGCCTCGTCGAGCTCGACCACCGTCTGCCGGACGCTGCCCGCCTCGAAGTGGCGGCCGACGCCCTTGGCGAGGCTGTGGAACCCGGAGGCGACGGCGGCCAGGTGCTCGGCGTCCTCCCTGGTCAGGTCTGCCGAGACGCCCGTGGCGAGACCGTCGCCGGACAGCACGATCGCCTTGCGGATGCTGGCGACGCGCTGGACCAGTTCGTCGAGCAGCCAGTTCAGCTCACCCGAGACCCCGGGCGTCGCGGCGTGGCTGGTGGCCTTCGGTGCGGTCATCGACCGTCCCCCTCAGATGTCGTTCCCTGTGCTGTGCCGTCGGGGGCATCGTCGCCCACGGCGTTTTCCTCACGGCCGCGCTGCCAGCCCCGCTGGAGCGAGGCCATACGGCTGCGTACCTCTTCGGCGTCGCGTGTCTCGGGTCCGGGCGCGTCGCGAGCGGCTGCCCGCTCGGCACGGCGCTCCGGCTCTTTCTTGAGCTGCGGGGCCAGGCTGGCCTGGCGGACGCGGCGGGGCAGCCCACCGCCGCCGCTTGACCCCGGTCCACCGCCACCGCTTGCCCCCGGTCCAGCGCCGCCGCTGCCCTTCGGTCCGGCGCCGTTCTCCGTCGGCCCGTCGGCGTTCCCTGTCGATTTGTCGCCGTTCCCGCTCGAGCGCGTCTCGGGGCGGGCTGCCGCCTCGGCCCACTGGCGGCGCCGGGGAAGCTCAGGCGCGGCGTCGGCGCCTCCGGCCAGCGGTGCCTTTGCGGGCCCGGGCAGCGGTGGTCGCGGAGGGCGGTCCGCCTGGGGCTCCGTGTCGCGCTGCCGCAGGTCCCTGACAGGGCGGCCGTGCGAGCTCACCAGCTTGGGCGTCCTGCGCCGCGGCAGCGGCACGGGGGCACCGGGGCGGTCCTCGTCGCCCGGGCGTGCGGGGCCGAACGGGTCCTCATGCTCGTCGAGTGCCTGCTGGTGCTGTTCGCCCTGGGGCGCGGCGATGGAGCGACGGGGCCGGAAGATGCCGCCCCGCTCGCTGTCCTCGTCGCCGAGCGCGCCCGGGAAGTCGTCGAGGCCCTCCCCGACCGGCGCCTCCAGTTCCACCGGACCGTCCAGGACGGCGGGTGACATCTCCGGCATCGGTATGGGCAGGGCGGTGAGCCCCGCCGTGCGGTCGCCGGGTGCGTCACGGTGGGCGATCTCCTTGGCCTGCGGACGGTCGAGGCGGAAGCCGACGCCGTTGGTGTCGGGCACGTCGTCGGTGAGCAGAGCGTCCGGGATGAAGACGATCGCGGTGGTTCCGCCGTAGGGGGACGGCTGCAGCGAGACGCGCACGTTCTGCCGCTGCGCGAGCCTGCTGACCACGAAGAGGCCGAGCCGGTCGGTGTCGGACAGCTCGAACTCCTGGCTCTCGGCGAGCCGCAGATTGGCGTCGAGGAACGCATCGGCGGGCATGCCCAGGCCCCGGTCGTGGATCTCCAGCGTGAACCCGTTGGCGACACGCTGCCCCAGGACCTGCACGGCGGTGTGCGGCGGTGAGAACACCGTGGCGTTCTCGATGAGTTCGGCCGTCAGATGGGTGAGGTCGGCCACGGCGGGGCCGGTGACGGCGACGCGCGGCAGGCGGCGTACCTCGATGCGTTCGTAGTCCTCGACCTCGGCGACGGCCGCGCGTACCACGTCCATGAGCTGGACGGGTTTGCGCCACTGGCGGGAGGCGGCGGCGCCGGAGAGGATCACCAGGCCCTCGGCGTGCCGCCGCATGCGGGTGGTCAGGTGGTCGAGGCGGAAGAGGTCGGCGAGTTCCTCGGCGTCCTCGGTGCGGCGCTCCATGGCGTCGAGCAGCGTGAGCTGCTTGTGCAGCAGCACCTGGCTGCGGCGGGCGAGATTGACGAACACCTCGGAGACGCCACGGCGCAGTTCGGCCTGTTTCACGGCCGCTTCGACGGCTGCCCGCTGAAGGGTGTTGAGAGCCTGTCCGACCTGGCCGATCTCGTTCTTGTCGTACTCGAGTCGGGGCGCCTCGGTCTCCACGTCGACCTCTTCGCCTGCGGCGAGGCGGCGCATCACGCTGGGCAGCCGGACACCGGACGACTCGTGGGCCTCCTGGCTCAGCCGGCGCAGATCGCGGTGGAGGCTCCGGCCGATGCGTACGGAGAGGACCAGCGAGACGAGCAGGGCGAGCAGGCCCAGTACGCCCGCGATACCGGCCTTCAGGAGGACGCCGATGGCGGCGGGCTTGACGCGGTCCTGGTAGCGCTCGTCGGCCGCGGTGTTGTGCGCGGCGAGATCGGCGAGCGTGTGGCCGGCCGCGCTGTTCCAGGTGGTGAAGGTGACACCACGGGGCATGCCGGGCGTGGAGGTGATGACGGACTGCTCGGCCACCCGGAGCGGGGCCGATGCGGCGCTGCTCCAGAAGCGCTGGAAGCGGTCGCGGTCCTCCGCGGGCAACAGCGGCAGAGTGACGTCGTACAGCAGGGTGCGCTGTGCCACCAGGTCGGAGATGTCCCGGACCTCTGCGCGAGTGATGCGCTGTGCGACCAGGGCGGAGCCGAGTAGGGCGTCCTCGCGGGACAGCAGCTCACGCGCGCGTGCCAGATTGACGAGTGCGCGGGCCTGCTTGTCCAGCTCCACGTTGTCGATGCCGTGCAGGTTCGCCAGGAACGTGTAGCAGGGATCGATCAGGTGGTTGTAGTCCTCGAGCGCCTCGGAGCGGGTGACGGTGCCCGTCGCGATGCCCCGGCGCAGGGATTCGATCCCTGCGAGCGCGTCCAGGACGGAGGTGAGCTGTCTCCTGTTGTCGGACGTGAGTTCGTCGCGCAGCCCGGCGTCTGTTCCGTTCTTGCGGACCTTCGCCAGGACCTTGTCCGTCTGTGCGCGGGTGCGGCGCAAGGCGGTGAGTGCGTCGGAATCGCGGGGGTCGGCCAGGTGGACCAGGGTCTGCCGGCGCTCCTGCTGGACGACCCGCACGGCGTCCTCGACCGGATAGCCGATCTTCTCGACGACCGTGCCGACCCTGAGCAGATCACTGGCCTCGCGCCCCGTGAGTACCGTCGCGAAGCCCCAGATGGCCGTGAGGGAAACCAGCGGTACGAGGAGCAACGCCACGATCTTCCGGCGGATGGACTTCCCGCGAAAGCGCATGGCCTCCCCCAGATCAACCCCCTGCGCCGGGGGTGCACATGTGCGTCAACAAACGGCGCGAGCCTACTACCGTCACGTGAACAACTCGAAGACCTGTCCGGATACTTTCACATGACTCCTGCAGGTCGGTGGCTCCGGGAGTCCGGTATGAGCGGAGTCCGAGAGTCGCATGAGAGGAGTCCGGGAGTCCGCAATGTGAGGAGACCGCATCCCGTAGTGCAGGGCATAACGCGCAATGTCCGCACACGGGACGACGCGCGGCCTCATCGGACCATGGCGGGCGGCATGGCGGGCGGTCAGTTGGCTGGATTCTCATGTCAGTTGGGAATCTTCTTCACTCCCCGCTCGTCCTTACGTATGGGAATTGCGGGCGGAATGGGCCGCATGGGTGCCGGGCGCATCCGGCGGCGTAAGGCAGTGCAAACCGGGCAGCCAATGAGGAGCCGGATCGGACCGGCGCAGCGTCGAGAGGCATGCGGGGCCGATGGACATGCGGGCCGAGGGGAGTGACGAGTCGATGGGCACGGCAGAGCGGCGCGAGCGGCGCACGGCGTCCGAAGACGGCGCCGCGCCCGGATCCACGCACGGATCCGGGGACATGGCGGCAGCGCTCGGAAGGCAGAAGGGGGCCGAGTCCTCCGTGGCGCATCAGCGGAAGTCCGGCCCGGCGTCTCCGGAGAAGGCCGATTTTAGGCATCGGGAGAACGTCGGGGCCGCGAACGCGGAGCGTGCCGCGCCGGACGCGCATGCCGCCGCAAGCGGGAAACCGCTCTGGGTGGAGGAGCCGGCTCGGCGCCCGCGCATGCCCGATCCTGTGCGTACGTCGGCCGTCCGAGCCGTGCTGATAGTGGCCCTGACGCTCATCCAGGCGATTGTCGCCTTCCTGTGCACGCTCGCCGGCTCCTGGCTGGCCTTCCCCATGGTGCTCTCCAGCGTGGCCAGCACGGTCGTGGCGACCTGGGGCGTGCTGGACGTGTGGGTCACCCGTCAGGTGTGGAACCAGCGGCACGGCGTCATGTCGACGCCGAGCAGCACGGCCCGCCGGCTGCGCCGTGAGCGCCGCCGCGCGCGAAGGCAGGCCCGGGCGGTGGCCCGGGAGCAGGAGCGGATACGGAGGCGCGGCGGCCGGGGGCAGTTGTCACACACCTAGTCCCGGCTGTCGGACACGTAGTTCTGCTGTCGCGCACGTAGTTCCGCTGTCGCGCACGTAGTCCGGCGGCACGCAGCATGTTCTGAGGACGGCCGGCAGGTGCGCGGGCCGGTCACCACCGCGTGAGTGCTGCCGACGCTGAGCCGGTCACCACCGCGTGAGTGCCGCGGGCGCGGAGCCGGTCACCCTGGGCGGGTGCCGCGGGCGCGGGAGCAGGTCACCCCTGGGCAGGTGCGGGCCGCTTGAACATCCGCGTCGCTGTGATCTCGCCGTGCACCGTCTCCCCCGCCGGGGCCTGCTGGGGCAGTCCCGGCCTCAGGTGTTCCTCCACGCTGATGTACTTGAGTCCGGCCCGCAGGTCCGCGTCGTTGCGCAGCCGGATCACCAGGGGGAACTCGGCGAGCGCCGTCGTGTCGAACAGGCCCGTGGTGTAGAGCAGTTGCACACCGAGCGCGTCCGACACGGCCCGCTGGAGTTCCAGGAGATACGTCGCGTTGGCGCGGCCGATCGGGTTGTCGAGGAACAGCGTGCCCGCGTGCCGGTGCTTGTCGCGGCCCCGGTCGTTCGAGCGCAGCGCGGCCATCGTGCAGTACAGGGCGATGGCGGCGGTGAGCAGCTGGCCGCCGGAGAACACGTCGCCCATCTGTCCGACGGGGACGCGCTCGGCGCGCAGCACGGCGTCCGGCTTGAGGATCTCGACGGCGACGCCCTTCGGCTGGAGTGCCGCCCCGACGCCGCGGAGCAGCAGGGACATGCCGTCTCGGCGCATGTCGGAGTTCTTCTTCACGGCGGCGCGGGTGGCCTCGTCGATTACCTCGCCCAGCCGCTCGGTGAGCGTAGCCTGGTCGGGCTCGTCGAAGCGGATGCGCAGGAACTCCTGGCCGGACCATTCGCCGAGGCCCTCGGGAAGGCGGGAGAGGCGCTGGGCGGAGCGGAGGGTCGCGAGGGCGGATTCCACGAGTCCCCGGAGCCGGTCCACGATCGAGTCCCGGTTGCGCTCCAGCTGCTCCAGCTCGTCGGTGAGGACGCGGAGGCGGGGCGCGAAGGCGTCGGCCCATTTCTGCGCGTGCTCCGGCAGGGCGGAGGCGGGCAGTTCGCGGATCTGCTGGCGGGCGGGGGTGCGGACCTGTTCGTAGCGCGTGGAGTTGGCGTGGCGCACGAGGACGTCGCCGGCCTCGCGTACGGCCGCTTCGGCGGTGGACAGATCAGCGGCGCAGCCGCGCAGGGAGCGGCGTGCCTCCGCCGCGGCGTTCCGGGCCTCCTGCAGGCTGCCGGGGTACGGCTTCGGCTCCTCCGAGTCGTCGCCGTAGTGCTCGCGGAGCAGGTCGCGCAGCTGGGCGGCCGTCTCGTCGAATCCTCCGGCCGCGTCCTCGGCGGCGCGATGGGCGGCGAGCAGTTCGGCATGCGTGTCCCTGGCCTCGCTCAACGCCTCGGTGTGAGCGGCGAGTTCGGCGGTGGCCGTGCGCAGCAGCGCCTGAGCCTGCTCGGCGTCGGCGGGCACCAGGTCGTCGGGCAGCACGGTGTGTGCCTCGCCGTCCTCGGGCGCGTGCCGCTCGGCCTCGGCCCGGAGCCTGCCGAGCTGCTCGCTGGCCGATGAGGCGCGGGTCTCGAGAAGCTGGACGAGCTCCTCGGCACGGGCGGCGGCAGCCTGCCGGGACGGGCCGTCGGCGCCGTCCGGCGACTCAAGGAGCTGGGCGGCGCGCGTGCGCACCTTGTTGCTGAGCCGGTCGAGTTCGGCGAGGGCCGCGCTCTCGTCGCTCTCGGCGCGGGCCTGCTCGGCGCGCAGATCGGCGCCGACGCCGACCTTCTCGTACACCTGGGAGGCAGCGCGGTATGCCTCGCGCAACGCGGGCAGCGACGCCTTGGGCGCCTTGCCGTCCCGGCTCTGGCCGCCCGCGGACTTGTCGCCCGCGGTGTCGCCACCCGAGGTGTCGTCTTCCGGTACGTCGTCGGGGGCGCCGGCGATGTCGGCGCGCTCTGCGCGGAGAGCGCGGGCGGTACGGCGGGCGTCGTCGGCGCCGCGCTGGGCCGCGCGGCGGTCCTCGTCGGCGGCGCGGGCACGCTCGAGACAGACCTGGGCGCGCGCCTCCGACTCGACGGCCTCGTCGGCGAGTTCACGCAGTTTGACCTGCCATCCCGGGCGCTCGCGCAGCCGGAACGCCAGCCCGGCGAGCGCATCGGCGGCGCGGCGGGCGCGCTGCGCGGCGTCCTGCCGCTCGTCGCGTACGCGTGCTGCCTCGGCCGCGGCCTCGTCGGCCTCGGCCCGGGCGGTGCGCGCCTCGGCGAGCTCGGCTTCGGCCTCCTCGGCGAACGCGTGGGCGTCGCGTGCGGCGGCGGCGAGTTCGGCGAGCCGGCCCGTGGGACAGCCGGCCCGCCAGGAGGCGAGCCGCGCGGCGAGCTCGCGGTCCTTGGCGAGGCGGGCGGCCAGCTCCCGGATGTCCTCGTCCCGCCGGGTGGCACGGGTGCGCAGGGCCTCGCGCTCCTCGTCGGCGGCCTGCTCGTCGTGCATGGCCGGGTTCGGCGGTACGAGGAACACGTCGCTGTCGCCCGCGCCGGGGGCCGGTGTGGGGGCGAGCAGGGCGGCGGCGGTGCCCACGGCGACGGTGGAGCGGGGAAGCAGCGCGGCGTTGCTCAGGGTCTCGCGGGCCCGGGTGTGGGTGTCGGGGTCGGTGATGACGACGCCGTCGACGAGTTCGGGCCGGGCGGCCAGCACACGCGCGTGGTCGGCGGGGTCGACGGCCTGGGCGAGGTAGCGCCAGCCCGGCAGCGCCGGGATGCCGTGCTCGCCGAGGTACTCGACCGTGGCGAGTACGTCCGGGCCCGGCGGCAGCAGCCCGCCGTCACCGAGCGCCCCGAGGATCCGCGCGTCGTCGGCGGCGGCGGTCCTCAGCTCGAAGAGCTGCCGCTCGGCGGAGGCGACCGCGTCGTCGAGCAGCCCTCGCAGCTCGTCTGCGTAGCGATCCAGCTCTTCGGCGGTCAGGGGGTGTTCGGCCGTCTCGGCCATTTCCACGCCGTCACCAGGCGCGCCCGACCGCTGTCCGACGGCTGCCGCATCCGCCACACGTCCGGAACCGCCAGGCCCGGCGGCGTCAACGCCCGGCACATCGCCGGCGCCACCTGGCTGGACAGCGGCCGCCCCACCACCGGCAGCTCCGGTGCCGGGACCTCCGGAGCCGGGACCTCCAGTGCCGGGACCCCCAGTGACCGGACCCCCAGTGCGGGGACCCCCAGTGGCAAATGCTCCCGCGCCCGGCTCGCCCGAGGCGCCGGAGTCCGAGGCACCCGTTCCCTGCCTGCCTGACGCGTCCCCGCGCCCCACCACGTCGGAGCCGGACTCCCCCGCCACCGCGTCCGCGACCGCGTTCCCCCCCTCCGGCTGCCCGGAGCCGCCCGGCACCCCGGCCATGCCCGCACCCCCACGCTGCCGCGGCACCCCCGCTCCGGCCGAGGCGGCGGATCCGCCGGGCAGGCTCAGCAGTTCCGCCAGCCGTTCCTCGCCCGCGAGGGACTCGGCGGTGCGCCGCTCCGCCTCGTACGCGCGCTCGGCCGCCGTCGCAGCGTCCGCGGCGCGGGCCGCCGTGAGTTCGGCGCGCGACTCCGCGGACGCGGCCTCCCGGGCCTGGTCGGCGGCGCGGCGGGACGCCTCGCGCGCGGTGTCCCAGGCGGCCACGGCGGTCTTCTCGGCGTCGCTGGCGGCGAGCGCCGCACGCGCCGGGTCCGCGTCCGGCGCGGTGTCGTCCAGCCACCCGGCCCGTACGGCCTCGGCGGTCTCCTGCTCGACCTCCGCCAGTCGCTGGCGCAGATGGCCGGCCTCGCTGCGGGCGCGCTGCGCCTCGGTCGCGGCGGCCGTCGCGTCACGATGCGCGGCCTCCCCGGCCTCCTGAAGGGCCGCGGACCGCTCCTCCCCCTCGTTCGCAAGCCGCTCTGCGTCCTCGGCGGCGCCGTGCAGGGCTCGTACGAGATCGGCCGCTGCCTTGGCGCGCGCGGCCAGGGCAGGGGCGGCGTCCCGTTCGGCCTCGCGGATGGCGGCGGCCACGCGCGCGGAGCGGTCGGCGGCCGCCCGGTGGCGAAGCACGGCTTCCGCGGCTTGCCAGGCGGAGTGCAGGGTACGTGCGTCGGCCAGCTCGCGCTTCTGTGCGGCGGCGGCCTTCTCGGCGCCGGCGAGCGCCAAGGAGGCGTGCCGGTAGGCCAGTTCGGCGGCGCTCAGCGCGCTCCGGCCGCGCGCCCGCTCGGCCTCGGTGACGGTGTGCGCTGCGGCGGTGACCTGCTGGGCGAGGTCGGCGGAGCGGCCGCGCTCCTGGGCTGCGCGCGCCGAGAGGCGGCGGGCGAGAGTGCGGGTGCGCCGCTCCGCGCCCGCGTGGATGTCACGCGCGCGTGCCCGCGCGTCGGCGGCTTCGACGATCCTGCCGAGGAGGTCGACGGAGCCCGCGGTGAAGTCCCGCTCGGCGATGAGTTCGCCGCGCCGTCCCAGTTTGTTGCCGAAGCCGCTGACCAGGTCGGCGAGCCCGTCGGTGTCACGGGTGTCGGTGACGGCGCGCAGCAGCAGATCGGTGAAGTCGGAGTCCTTCTTCACCGCGAACAGGCCTGCCGCCTCGCCCTCGTCGGCGTTCATCTCCCGCTGGTAGCGGAAGAGTTCGGGGTCGAGGCCCAGCTCGCCGAGGTGCTCGGTCCAGCGCTCGTGGATCTCCTCCCAGTGCACCTCCAGATGCGGGTACGCCTTGCCCGCCTCCGTCAGCGCGTCCCGGAAGCCCTTCATGGTGCGGCGCCGCCCCTGCGCGCCGGATGCTCCCTCGACGGGCGGACGCACCGCGGTGGACTCGGCGACCGGCAGGTTGTCCAGGCTCAGTCCGGGGCCGGGCCGGAACGAGTACCAGGCCTCGGCGAACTTCCGCGGGTCGTTGGAGACCTGCCGCCCGCGCCACTCGCTGACCTTGCCGACGACGACGCACTCACCGGTCAGCGTGTGCTGCCACTCCAGCGCGACATGTCCGCAGTCGTCCGCGAGCAGGAACTTTCGCAGGACGCCGGAGCTGGCGCCGCCGAGGGTGTTCCGGTGGCCCGGCAGCATCACCGAGAAGATCAGCTTCAGCAGTACGGACTTGCCGCCGCCGTTCTCCAGGAAGAGCACCCCCGCCGGCGCGGGCCGTCGCGGCGGTCCGACGGGCTCCTCCTCGAAGAACTCCGCCTGGGTGGGCGCGGGGTGCGGCACCGGCTCACCGACACCCCGCAGGTCCAGCACGGTGTCGGCGTAGCGCGCACCGGCAGGCCCGATGGAGTAGAGGCGGACCCGGGACAACTCGTACATTGCGGCGGACTCTCGTAGTCGTGAAAGAGGTCGTGAAAGGGAGGTCGTGAAAGAGGTTCAGGCGGTCAGGAAGACGTTCAGGCGGTCAGGAGTGGAACGGCAGCCCCGCGTCGGCCACCAGCTCCAGGTCGTCGGTGTCCTCGGGCGGCAGCAGGCTCGCCGTCCCGTCGGTCACCGGCACGATGCCCAGCTCCAGCAGCTCGGCCATGGCGGCGCCGCCGGCCATGTCTCTCACCTGCAGCTGGTAGCGGGCGGTCGTGCGGTACGTCCCTCCTGAGTCGTCCCCCGTGCGCTGCAGGAACCCCGAATCGGTGAGGAACGCGACGGCCTTGGCCACGATGCCGGTGGTCGAGCCGGCGAGCCGGCGGGCGTCCTTGGTGGCCCCGGTCGCACTGCGCCGCGCCCAGATCCGCCAGGCGGCCTCGAGCCCGGGCGCGTCGCTGGCCGGGTCGGTGTTCTCGCCCTGCTCGGCGGCCCGTTCCTCCAGGCGGCGGCAGGCCTGGCGTACGAACGCGTCGACGCCGTTGACCGTCACACGGCCGATGTAGCCGTCGTCGGCGAGGTCCTCCGGGCGCGGGAACGCCATGGCGGCGACGGCCAGGTGGGCGAGGCCGTGCAGGAAGCGGTCACCGGCGTCGGCCGAGGCGCGGCGCGCGTAGTCGCCCATGCGGACGGCGAAGACGGAGTCCTCGGCTGCTGTCACGGCCATCCCCGCGCGCGGGGACACCTCGAGGACGATCAGCCCAAGACCGGCGGCGACGGCGTCGGCGAGCCGCGCGAACGGGGGGTCATCGCGGTAACGGCGCAGCAGCTCCGTGTACTCCTGGTCGCGCGCGGGCTGCAGCTTGGGCTGCAGCCCGAAGGCGACGAGGCGCGCCGCGTCGGCGGCGTCGGCAGGCGTCACAGCGGCCTTCGCCCCCGCCGGGGCCGCCCCGGAATCCGGCTCGCCCCACGCGGTCCCGTCTGCGTGGTCGTCGGTCACGGCTGGTGCTCCTTGCTGGGGTGATGCATGTGCTTGTCGGTCGCGGTCACGCCGCCTCCGTCCGGTCGGCCGCCATGCCCGCGGCGTCGAGCAGGGCCGTGCCCACTATGAGGTCGGCGCCGCCGAACTCGGGGTCGTCGAGTTCGGTGCCGTCGTCCACGGCGAACAGCAGCTTTTCCTCGCCCTGGCGGTAGGCGGTGCCGACCGGGGGGCTGGCCGCGTGCACGGCCAGCAGGGCGACAAGATAGGGCAGTTCGGGTTCGCGTCGGCGGGCCTCGGCGAGCAGGCCGGAGAGCCGGCGCGGTGCGTCGGATGGCAGGTCGAGCAGCTCCATGGCGCTCGCGAGCTGTTCCTCGCTGAACCGGCTGTCGTCCGGCGTCGCGATCAGATCGGGCTCGGGCATCTCCGCACCGAGGTGCTCTCGCTCCATCGGCGGCGTGAGCAGTATGCCGACGAGGTCGGCGACCCGTACGGACACGGGCGTACGCAGGCCGGTTCCGCGGGCGAAGTAGGCGTCCGTCACGCGGTGCGCCTGCTCGAGAGGGAGCGGCAGGACCGGTGCGACGAGCTGACCGTAGAGATCCAGCCCCGCGCGCGCGGAGGGTGCGGCGAAGGCCTGCCGGTCCTGTTCGGCGCGGAACAGCGGCCCCGCCTCCAGGAGCCGGGACTGGAGCTGGGTGTGGCGGCGGATGCAGTCCTTGACGATGTCGACGAGCTCCGCGGCACGGCGCTTGTGCTCCGGGTCCTCGGACTCGTCGCGTGCCCTGCGGATGTTCGTGAGGATCGCGTTCTCGTGGCGGTAGCGGTCGGCGACGTGGTCGAGGGCCTCGGCGATCATGTCGGGGACGGCGCTCAGCCAGTCCACCGCGCGTACGTTGCGCCGGGTGGCCTCGAGGGCCCTGCGGAGCGTTTCCGAGTACTGCACGGTGCGGTAGCGGGCCTGTTCGGCGGCGAGCTGGGCGTCGGCGAGCCGGCCGCGGTTGATCAGCACCTCCAGCTTGACCTCGGCGGCGATCTGGGCGCTGGTGACATCGGTGTCGAGGGCGCCGACGAGGACGTTGACGGCCTCGTCCGTCGTACGGAGATACACGGCGCCCCCGTGCCCCGGGACCTCCTCGATCAGCTTGAAGTCGTAGTCCCGGCGCACATAGCTGCCGTCGGGCGCGAACGTGCCGTACACGGCGCGGAAGCCGCGGTCGACACTGCCGACGTTGATCAGGTTCTCCAGGACCCAGCGGGCGACGCGCTCGTGCTCGGCGGTGGGGCGCTGCGGGGCCTGGGCGGCGATGCGCGGGATCAGCCTGGCCACTATCTGCTCGTGGTCGGCGCCCGTGTCGAAGTCCATGTTCAGTGTGACGAGGTCGATGGCGGCGAGGGCGACCTCCGCCATCCCGTACACCGAGTACTCACCGGCCAGGTTGGCCTTGCGCGCGTCGAGGTCGTGCAGCGGCGCGGTGCAGGCGAGCGCGCGCAGCCGCCGCGCCAGGCCCTCGTCGGCGGCCGGGCCCGGGGCGGGCCGCGACGCCGCGCTGAGCTGCGGCGGAACGGTGTACGTCGATGCTGGCAAAGTCACGGTGCACAGACTAGGTCCTCGGTCTGACAACGGCCCAAACGGCGCAGATACGACCCAGGTCGCCGCCGTCCCGAACGTCCCGTCGGCACGCCACCGGGTACGGTCACGGCGCCGGCCCGCCACGGCAGCCGCGCCCGCGCCCCATGGCATGCCACTGCGAACGCCGACGGCACCGGCTCGTCATGGCCGGCGCGCCGCGGCCCACGGCACGCCACCACATGCGGCCGCCGCACCGGCCGCTCACACCGCCGTGCCTCGTGGCACCTCTCGGCCGGCCGCAGCCGACGGGGGCCGGCACGCGCCGGTCACTCGTCCGTTCGCGCGCCCTCGTCCTCCCCCGCACCCACCCGCTGCCCGTACACCTCGACCAGCCCCCGGCGCGAGTCGTCGAGGTACTCGGCGAGCAGGGCCTCCGCCTTGTCACGGTTGCCCGCCTGGAGTGTCTCCAGGATCTGGCGGTTGCGTGCCAGGTACGGCTCGTGCAGCCGACGAGGGTCGTCCACCACATGGAAGGCGAGGCGCAGTTCGGCGAAGACGCTGCGCATCACCTCGTCGGTGCGTTCGCTGCCTGCCAGGGCGACGAGTTCCCGGTGGAAGTGGATGTTGGCCGTCCCCACGCCCTTCCAGTCGCGCTCCCGCGCCGACCGCCGCCCCTCGGCGACGGCTGCGGCGACCGCCTCCAGCTCGTATGGGGGCTTGCCCAGGCCGCGCACGACCGCGCACTCCACAAGGCGCCGCGTGCGGTAGATGTCCTCGACGTCCTCGACGGTGAGGACTCGTACGAAGACGCCGCGGTTGAGCTGGTGGACGAGCAGCCGCTCATGGGTGAGCAGCCGGAAGGCCTCGCGCAGCGTGTTGCGCGAAACGCCGAGCGCCCCGCCGATGCTGTCCTCGGACAGCCGTGTGCCGGGACGGAAATAGCCTTCGGCGATACGGCTCCTGAGGATGTCCGCCACTCGCTCCGCCGTGCTCGTACGACCCAGCAGCGCACGATCGTCGGCCAGCCCTGCCGGCTCTCCGGCCGAAGGTCCGGGGGTCCCGCCCCGGGAAGACACAGCACCCATGCCGGAATTCAACCCCAGATACAAGAACGAAACAACACGGGTATTGAGGGATCGTTCAACGATCCTCTACCTTACGGACAGGGCGCCGAGAGAACCGCACCGACGCCCACCGCTTTTCCGCACTCCCCGGCACGGCACAACACCCCGGCTCGACTCACCTCTCGCACGGCACGACACCCGGCTCGACTCAGCTCCCGCACGGCGCCGCCCAGTTCGCATGCACCATTTGTCCCCTTATGCGAGGTGCTCATGAGTACGACCCCTCCGACACAGGCCCTGCCGACCGACGCGCAACCCGGCGCGGCTGAACACTCCGAGGACAGCGGCGCGTTCGCCTGGCTGCGCGCCCTCGGGCCGCGTGGCCGACGCGCCTTCGCGGGCGCCTTCGGCGGCTACGCGCTCGACTCCTACGACTACTTCACGCTGCCGCTGAGCATGGTGGCGCTCGCGGCGTACTTCGGACTCAACAGCGGTCAGACGGGGCTGTTCACGACCGTCACGCTGGTCGTCTCGGCGGTCGGCGGCGCCCTCGCCGGTGTGCTCGCGGACCGGATCGGCCGGGTCAAGGCCCTGATGATCACGGTGATCACCTACGCCGTGTTCACCGTGGCCTGCGGCTTCGCGCCCAACTACGAGACGCTTCTGGTCTTCCGCGCCCTTCAGGGCCTCGGCTTCGGCGGCGAGTGGGCGGTCGGTGCGATCCTGGTCGCCGAGTACGCGAGCGCCAAGCACCGCGGCCGCACCCTCGGAGCCATCCAGAGCTCGTGGGCCGTCGGCTGGGGACTCGCCGTCGTCGTCTACACGCTGGTGTTCCAGTTCCTCGACGACGACGTGGCGTGGCGCGTGATGTTCTGGACCGGGGCGCTGCCCGCACTGCTCGTCGTATACGTACGGCGCAGTGTGCACGACGCCCCCGAGGCCGCCGAGCGCCGGCAGAAGAGCGCCGAGAAGGGCTCGTTCGCCGCGATCTTCAAGCCCGGCACGGCGGACCGGCCGGGCCTGCTGCGCACCACGGTCTTCGCCGTGCTGCTCTCCACCGGCGTCCAGGGCGGCTACTACACGCTGGCCACCTGGGTGCCCACCTACCTCAAGACGGAGCGCAACCTCTCCGTCGTCGGCACCGGCGGCTATCTGACCTTCCTCATCTCCGGCGCCTTCCTCGGCTACCTCACCGGTGGATATCTCACCGACAAACTGGGCCGCAAACGGAACATCGCGCTCTTCGCCTTCCTGTCGGCGGCCGCGATCCTCGCCTACACCAACATCCCCAGCGGCGCGAACACCCTGGTGCTCGTCCTCGGTTTCCCGCTCGGGTTCTGCATGTCGGCCATCTTCAGCGGCTTCGGCTCGTTCCTCAGCGAGCTCTATCCGGCGGCGGTGCGCGGCACGGGACAGGGCTTCACGTACAACACCGGCCGCGCTGTGGGAGCCGTCTTCCCGACGCTCGTCGGGTTCCTGGCCGACAGCTGGGGCGTGGGCGGCGCGCTGATCTTCGGAGCGGTGGGGTACGGCCTCGCCGTCCTGGCACTGTTCGGTCTGCCCGAGACCCGTGGACGGGAGCTGCTGTGAACCGTACGAAGGACCGCCCCGCAAGTCGTACCGAGGTCCACGCCGAAGGCCGTACGCCGGACCGCCCCGTGAAGCATGTGACTGCGCGCACGCGCGCGTGGAGCCCCGAAAAGGCCCGGGCGCACTTCCGTTCGGGCGCCGCAGGGCCGACCGCCGGCTGGTCCGCCGGGCACACCCAGGCCAATCTGATCTCGGTTCCCGCAGACTGGGCGTACGACATGCTGCTGTTCTGTCAGCGCAACCCCAAGCCCTGTCCAGTGCTGGACGTCACCGACGCCGGCTCCTGGAGCACACCGCTCGCCCCGGGCGCCGACTTGCGCACCGATCTGCCGCGCTACCGCGTGTGGGAGCACGGCGAACTCGTCGACGAACCCACCGAAGTCGTCGGGCACTGGCGCGGCGACCTGGTGTCGTTCCTGATCGGCTGCAGCTTCACCTTCGAGTGGGCGCTCTCCGAGGCGGGCGTGCCGATGCGCCATGTCGAACAGGGCCGCAACGTCCCCATGTACGTCACGGGCCGCCACTGCCGCCCCGCCGGGCGGTTGCACGGTCCCATGGTGGTGTCGATGCGCCCCGTCCCGCCGGAGCACCTGGCGGCGGCGATCCGGGAGAGTTCGCTGATGCCCGCGGTGCACGGCAGTCCGGTGCACTGCGGCGAGGCGGACGTGCTGGGCATCCAGGACCTGGCACGGCCGGACTTCGGCGATCCGGTGGACGCCGAGCCGGGCGACATCCCGGTGTTCTGGGCGTGCGGGGTGACACCCCAGGCGGCGGTGATGGCCTCGCGCCCGCCGTTCGCCATCACGCATGCACCTGGTCAGATGTTCATCACCGACGCCCGGGACGAGCAGTACCGGGTGGCCTGACCCCGGAGATCACCGGGCTCAGGGTCGGCGCTGAACAGCAGAAACAGCAGGATAAGGAGAAGAAGAGACACATGGCCTCCGTCTCGATCGATCTGAACGCCGACCTCGGAGAGGGCTTCGGGCGCTGGCAGCTGACCGACGACGAACAGCTGCTGTCCGTCGTCACCAGCGCCAACGTCGCCTGCGGCTTCCATGCGGGGGACGCGGCCACCATGCGGCGCGTGTGCGCGATGGCGGCCGAACGCGACGTACGGATCGGCGCCCAGGTCTCCTACCGCGACCTGGCGGGCTTCGGGCGGCGCGCGATGGACGTGCCGCCCGACGAGCTGGCGGCCGAAGTGGCATACCAGATGGGGGCGTTGGAGGTCTTCGCGCGCGCGGCGGGCACGCGCGTGTCGTATGTGAAGCCGCACGGCGCGCTCTACAACCGGGTCGTGCACGACGAGGACCAGGCGCGGGCGGTGGTCGACGGTGTGCTGCTCGCCGACGGCACGCTCCCCGTGCTCGGACTGCCGGGATCGCGCCTGCTGGAGGCGGCGGAGAAGGCCGGACTGCCGGTCGTCACCGAGGCGTTCGCGGACCGCGCCTACACCGCCCAGGGCACGCTGGTGCCGCGCCGTCAGGACGGTGCCGTGGTCACGGATCCGGAGGCCGTCGTCGAGCGCTCGGTGCGGCTGGCACGGTCCGGGATCGTCACGTCCCACACGGGCGAGGAGATCGCGGTGCGTGCCCGATCGCTCTGCCTGCACGGGGACACGCCCGGTGCGGTGGGCCTCGCCCGGCGCGTGCGCGCGCAGTTGGAGTCGGCCGGCGTCCGGCTGGAGGCGTTCGCATGAGGGCGCTGCCGGTCGGCGAGCAGGCTCTGCTCGTCGAGCTGGAGAGCGGCGCCGAGGCACAGGCGCTCCACGCGGAGCTTCTGCGGCGCCGCGCGGCGGGCTCGTTGTCCGTACGGGAGATCGTGCCCGCGGCCCGCACGGTGCTGCTCGACGGGCTCGACGATCCGGCCCGGCTGGCCGCACAGCTCCCGGCCTGGGACGTCGCGCCCCTCTCCGCGCGCGCGGAGGACGTGATCGAGTTGCCCGTGCGCTACGACGGCCCTGACCTCGCGGATGTCGCGGAGCTGTGGGGCGTCGAGGAACAGGAGGTCGGACGGATTCACGCGGCGGCCGAATTCCGCGTCGCCTTCTGCGGGTTCGCACCCGGCTTCGGCTATCTGACGGGACTGCCCGAGCGCTACGAGGTGCCGCGCAGGGCCACGCCCCGTACGGCCGTTCCTGCCGGTGCCGTCGCTCTCGCGGGTCCGTATACCGGCGTGTATCACCGCTCGTCGCCCGGCGGCTGGCAGCTGATCGGCACGACGGACGCCGTACTGTGGGACCACGCGCGCGTGCCTGCCGCGCTGCTCGCGCCCGGCGCACGGGTGCGGTTCGTACCGGAGGGGACGCGGTGACCGACCGTGCAGTGGCCGTCGTCCGGGCCGGCGCGCTGACCACTGTCCAGGACCGGGGCCGTCATGGCCACGCACACCTGGGCGTACCCCGCTCCGGGGCACTCGACCTTCCGGCCGCGGCCCTCGTCAACCGGCTCGTGGGCAACGCACCGGACGCGGCGGTCCTGGAGACGACCCTCAACGGCTGTGCGGTACGGCCGCGTTGCGACGTCGATGTGGCGGTGGGCGGCGCACCCTGCACGGTGACCGTCGACGGCCGTCCGGTGCCATGGAGTGCCCCGGTCCGCGTCCCCGCGGGGGCGGTGCTGGACGTCGGGGCGGCGGTCTCCGGCGTACGCAGCTATGTGGCGTTCGCCGGCGGGGTGGCCGTGGAGCCGGTGCTCGGCAGCCGGTCGACGGATCTGCTGTCGGGCCTCGGCCCGGCGCCGCTCGCCGATGGAAACGTACTGCCCTTGGGCGACCCGGTTGCCGCACGCGCGCGTGCCGATGTCGCTCCGCAGCCGGGGCCCCCGCGCGAACTGGTGCTGCGGGTGACCCTCGGCCCTCGTCACGACTGGTTCACCGATGCGGCACTGCGGACGCTGACCACGCGCGCGTACCTGGTGTCCTCGGCGAGCAACCGCATCGGACTGCGCACCGACGGGCCGCCGCTTCAGCGGGCGGTGGACGGTGAGCTGCCCAGCGAAGGCATGGTGCTTGGCGCGGTCCAGGTGCCCCCGGACGGACGGCCGGTGGTGTTCCTCGCCGACCACCCGACCACGGGCGGGTACCCGGTGATCGCGGTGGTCAGGGAACCGGACCTGGCGGCCGCGGCCCAGGCGACGCCGGGGACACCAGTACGGTTCGTGGCGGTCCGCAGACGCTGAGCCTGCCGCGCTCGTCCCGTCGAAGGTAATCGCTCATCCAAGGCCGACTCCCCCGGCTGACGCCAGGGATGCTCACGCGGCATCCGCCGCCTCCGCGGTCGACAGCGCCGCCAGCGCGGCCGCCACCGCATGGGAGGTCCGCAGATCCAGCCGGGCACTCGTGCCTCGCGCCCGGTGCCGCACCTCGTCGGCGGCCAGCCTGAGGAGCTGCGGCAGCAGATCGGTGCACCGGCGCGCCACCCAGCCTGTCCCCGCGGTGGCCAGCCACAGCAGACTGGCGGACCGCGTGGGCGGCGGGAATTCAGGCTCGACCGAGGGCCGACGACCGACGGCGACTCCGTTGGCAGCGAGCGCCGCGTGGAAACGCGTGGCAAGCACCCGGTGACCGCGCTCGCCGGGATGCAGCCGGTCCGCGCTCCACATCGCACGGTCGGTGATCCAGTCGCCTTCCGCGGCATGCAGATGGACGGCTCCGTAGCGCTCGGACAGCGCGTGCACGACCGCGTTGACCGCACGCTGACGGCGGGCGAGCGGGTGGGCGAGCACGCCGGGCAGGCCGAGCATCGCGCCGGGGTCGGGCAGGCAGGCGGTGAGCACCACCGCCTTCTGGGCCGCGAAGGCCGCGTAGACCTGGTCGAGGCGCGTGGCGATCGCGTGGATGTCGAAGGTGCAGCGCAGGGTGTCGTTGACGCCGACCAGGACGGACACGATGTCCGGCCGCAGAGCGAGTGCGGCCGGGGTCTGACGCTCGAGGACGTCCAAAGTCTGGGCGCCGCTGACCGCGAAGTTCCGGAATTCCACCGGGGCTCCGTCGGGGTCGAGCCCGTCGGCGAGCAGCGCGGCCCAGCCCCGCCACCCGTCCTTCACCCGGTCGCCCACTCCTTCAGTGAGCGAGTCCCCGAGCGCGGCGAAGCGGACCGGTCTCATGCCATGCCTCCCACGCGCTCACCGGCCCTCGGTACCCGGACCGGTGCGTCGTGCGCCGTGAGGAACGCCCGGACAGCGATGTCCCATCCGAAGCACTCGGCACGCGCGCGTGCCGCCTCGCGGCGCTCGGTCTCCGGGCGCTCCAGGAGGCCCTGCACGGCGTCCGCGAAGGCCGCTCCCGTGTCCGCCGCCGTGGCGCCGGCCGCGCCGACGATCTCCGGGAGGGCGGACGTCGCGCTGGCCACGACCGGGGTGCCGCAGGCCATCGCCTCCAGTGCCGCGAGCCCGAACGTCTCGGCGGGCCCGGGCGCCAGGCACACGTCCGCGGAGGCCTGCAGGGCCCCGAGAGCCGTGCGGTCCCCGACGTGGCCCAGGAAGGTCACCGGCAACCGGCGCTCACGCGCCCGCTGTTCGAGCCGGGCGCGCAGCGGGCCTTCGCCCGCCACGACGAGCACCGCCCGCCGCCCCCTGCCGAGCAGCACCTCCAGGGCGTCCAGCGCCGTGCCCGGCCGCTTCTCCACGGACAGCCGCGAGCACATCACGATCAGTGCCTCACCCACGCGCGCGTGCCGCTCGCGCAGCTGCGGATCCAGCAGCCCGGGATGGCAGCGCTCCAGGTCCACGCCGAGCGGGGCGCGTACGACGTTGCGCGCGCCGATGCGTACGAACTCGCGCTCAGCCCATTCCGTGGTGCACACGACACGCGTGTACGCGCGCGCGGTGCGGAGGTTGAGGGCGTCGGCGGCCCGCCGCGCCGCTCCCTCCGACAGACCCCAGGTGCGCAGCACGCCGTGCGCCGTCTCGTGGGAGACCATCATGGCGGGAACGCGGGCGCGGCGCGCCCACTCTCCCGTCCAGCGCAGGGTCGTCCGGTCGGAGACCTCGAGCCGGTCGGGAGCGAGCTGCTCGAGGAGCCGGGTGAGCCGCCTGCGGTCGGTGATCACCCGGTAGCCGCCGGTGCCGGGCAGCACGGGCCCCGGCACGGTGATGACACGTCCCTGGTCGGTGTCGCGGTCGTCGGTCCGGTCGCCGGGCACGATCAGTACGGGCTCGTGGCCGGCCGCGCGGTAGCCGGTGCCCAGCTCCCGCAGTGCCGTCCGCAGCCCGCCCGAGGAGGGCGCGACGAAGTTCGCCAGGCGCACCATGCGCAGGGGCGATGCCGAGGCCGTCATGCCGCCACCGCCGTCCGTGCCTGGAGCACCTCGGTGTAGTGGTCGATGAGCTGATCGCCGACGGCCGCCCAGGTGCGGCCCTCTACCGTGGCGCGGCCCGCGGCCCCGTACGCCGCGCGCCGCTCGGGGTCGGCGGCCAGGGACCACACCGCGTCGCGCACGGCGGCCTCGTCGCGCGGCGGCACGAGTATCCCGGTCCGCCCGTGGTCGACGAGGTCGAGCGGTCCGCCCGCCGCGGGGGCGATGACGGGGACACCACTCGCCATGGCCTCCTGCACGGTCTGGCAGAAGGTTTCGAACGGTCCGGTGTGCGCGAACACGTCCAGCGAAGCGAAGATCCGCGCCAGTTCGTCGCCGGTGCGGCGACCGAGGAAGACGGCGTTCGGCATGGCCTCGTGCAGTGTGGTCTCACTGGGCCCGTCGCCCACGACGACGACCCGCACACCGCCCAGCCGCGAGGCCGCGGCGAGCAGCTCCACCTGCTTCTCGGGGGCGAGCCGCCCCACGTATCCGACGATCAGTTCGCCGCCGGGAGCCAGCTCCCTGCGCAGCGCCTCGTCGCGCAGCGACGGCTGGAAGCGCTCGGTGTCCACGCCGCGGGCCCACAGCCGCACCCGGGGAATTCCGTGCTCCTCGAGGTCGCGCAGCGCGGCCGTGGAGGGCGCGAGGGTGCGGTCGGCCGCGGCGTGGACGCTGCGTATGCGCCGCCAGGCGGCGGCCTCGCCGGCGCCCATGTAGGTGCGCGCGTACCCGGCGAGATCGGTCTGGTAAACGGCGACGGCGGGGATCCCCAGGCGCCCGGCGGCGGCCATGCCGCGCACACCCAGCACGAAGGGGCTGGCCAGGTGGACTACGTCGGCCCGGTGGGAGATCAGTGCCGCGGCCACCCGACGGCTCGGCAGCGCCACCCTGACCTGCGGATACCCGGGGAGCGGAAGGGACGGGACCCGGATGACCGGGCACGGCGCGAAGGCGTCGGCCCCGGTGCCGGCCCCGGTGGCCGGGGCGACGACGATCGGATCATGACCACGTGCGGCGAGGTGCCGGGCGGTCTGCAGGGCGCAGTGGGCCACGCCGTTGACATCGGGCGGGAAGGACTCGGTGACGATGACGACACGCATACCCGTGTTCTCCACGCGCGGGGCGTGGTCACGTCAACGTGGATCTTTCCTGCCGGGGAACGTCCCATGAGCGTTCGCCTGCACAGCTGCGGGAACGCCGGGCACTTGGGACAGTTGGTGCGCCGCGCGCCACACGGGCGGTGGCGCAGCACGGGCGGCGACGCAGCACAGGCGGCGACGCAGCACGGGCGGCGACGGTGCGGCCGTGGCGCATCGCGGGCGGTGGCGGTGCCGTGACGGTGCGACGGGTGGCCCAACACGGACGGTGACGGTGCACGACCGGTGACCATGCGGCGGGTGGCGCAACACGAGTGATGGCGGTGCCGTGACGGTGCGGCCGGTGGCGCAACACGAGCGGTGGCGGTGCCGTGACCGTGCGACCAGCGGCACAACACGAGCGGTGGCGGTGCGGTCGGCGGCGCTACGCGGCCCGAGCGACCGGCCCACAGCCGATGGGGCTACACGGCCGGTGGTGCCATGCAGCCGGAGCGCCGGCTCACAGCCGGTGGAGCTACACAGCCGGTGTGTCCGGCCCGATCCTGCTGCGCACGGCGGTCTGTACCTCCGCCTCCTCGGCCGGGTCGGAGGCGAGCCTCCTGAGCTGGTCGACGACGCGCGCGTCGCCGGTCGCGGCGTGCCGGGCGGCGAGTTCGCGGGTGGATTCCTCGCAGTCCCAGAGGCACTCGACGGCGAAGCCAGCGGCGAAGGACGGGTCTGTGACGGCCAGCGCGCGGGCGGCGCGGCCGCGGAGATGGGACGAGGCGGTTTCGCGGTAGATGTGCCGCAGGACGGGGGCTGCGCAGGCGATGCCGAGCCGTCCGGTCCCGTCGATGAGAGTGCCGAGCGTGGCGGCGTCCGGGCCGTCGCTGCGCACTGCCTCCCGGAGCGCGCCGATCACCAGGTGGCCGTCCTCCATGCCGCCCCGGCAGGCGAGCATCCGCCCGGCGGCCGCTCCCAGGATGTCCGGGCGGCCCGCCCAGCGCCTGGCCCGCTCCACCGCGGCGACACTGCGCATTCGTTCGAAGGCGTCGACGGCCGCGTCCACCACGAGCCGCGACGGGCTGTCCACGGCCGCCTCGATCAGGTCGAGCGCCGCGGGATCCTGGGCGGAGGCCAGATAGCGCAGGGCCGTGCAGCGTGCTCCGTCGTTGCCGCTGCGCGCGGCCTCGATGATCGCCGGCCGGTCGTCGGGGCCGGCGACGGCGGTGAGGCAGCGCGCGGCAGGGACGTGCAGCATCGAGCCGCGCTCGATGCCCTGCTGGGCCCAGTCGAAGACCGCCTGCACACTCCAGCCGGGGCGCGGTCCGGTCGGCGTCAGCTGCCGCTGCCAGCGGTCGAACGAACCCTTCTCCCCCGCCGCCCGCACCCGGGCGGCGATCGCTTCCCGCGGGTCGTCGGCCCATAGCCGCCACGGCCGCGGTTCGAAGGCGTCCCGGACCGCGGTGGCGAGTTCGGCATCACCCTCCGGGGTCGCTGGGAAGCGGGCGAGAACGGGCAGGGCGAGGGCGCTCAGCCCGGCGTCGTCGTCGCGCAGCGCGAGTTCGTCCAGCGCCCAGGCCCAGTTGGTGCCGCAGGCCGCGTACCGCCGCAGCAGTGCGAACGCGTCACGCCTGCCGTACGAGGCGAGGTGACCGAGCACCGCCAGCGAGAGCCCGGTGCGTGACTCGTCCGTCTCGAGGACGTCGTCCGCGGCGAAGAGATGCCGCTCGATCTCGTCGAGCTCGCCACGTAGGTCGAGGAAGAGGCGGGCGTAGTACAGGGAGCGGTTCTCCACCTGCCAGTCGTGGCGGGGGTCGTTCAGCACGCAGTGGTTCAGCGCCGCGAGCGCCTCGGCGCGCGGGGCGGTGAGTGCGTGGAGCGTGCCGTCGCCGCGGCCCCGCTGGAGCAGGCCGAGCAGCGTACCGCTGGGCGCTATGACCGGATCGAACATGGAAAGAGCCTCACATCAAGCGTCGACGCAACCGGGGATACCGCACTACCTGGCTGCGCGACAACACGTCGGGGCGCCCGCCGTTTCCTGCTTGCTGTAGACCATCTTCCTCTGCCTCTCGTCGGTGGCCCGCCGGGAGCGGGCCGCTCACGGTCCGCGCGGTGCGGCAACACCTGCCCAGTCGTCGCGTCCGTGAACCACGACGTCATGATGACCCAGCGGTTATGCCGCCCGCGACCACATTTCCGACGGCTCGGTGCGCCCTGATCACTCCGATCATGCGGCTGAGTGCGCCCCGATCACTCCGAGAAGGCGCCTCAGTGCGCCCCGAACAGTTCGAGCAGGTCCGTCTTGCCGAACATACGGGCCGTGTCGACAGCCGAGGGCGTGCCGGCGGCGGGGTCGGCGCCGGCGTCCAGCAGCGCCCGGATCACCGCCTCCTCGCCCTTGAAGACGGCGCCCGCGAGCGGCGTCTGCCCGCGGTCGTTGGCCTGGTTCGGTTCGGCGCCTCGCTCGATCAGGGCACGGACCGCGTCCGCGTGGCCGTGGTAGGCGGCCAGCATCACGAGGGTGTCGCCCTTGTCGTTGGTGAGATTGGCTGGGACGCCCGCGTCGACGTATGCGGCGAGCGCCTCGGTCCGTCCCTGGCGCGCCAGATCGAAGATCTTCGTCGCCAGCTCCACGACCTCCGGGTCGGGGACAGGCGGTCCGGGGGTTGCTCCGGGGGAGGATTCAGCGCTCATCGGCCGGGACCACCTTTCGGCTGCGTGTGCGTTGTCAGGATGTGCAAGGTTGTCGGGGTGCAAGGTTCCTGATGCCCGTGCGAACGCGCACTGCAGGGTGCGCGCCTCGAGTGCACAGAGGATGTACGGCCGGGCACTCGTACGGATGAATCGCCAGCGTACTGCCCCTTCGGGCACAGGCCCGGCCCGGACCGAGGCAAAGATCATCCAAGGGCCGCTCGCATCCCGAGGCCCGCCCGGGTGGCGCAGCCCGACCCTGCCAATCGATGGAAATCAACGGAATTTCACCCAGTTGCACCTTTTATCGTATGGATACATGCTGTGAGCCTGGAAGTACTCATGGTGACTGTCCTGACTGTCCCCACTGACCAGGAGACCTCTCATGATCCTCTCCATCTCGGGCGTCGTACTGCTCGGCATCATCGTCGTCCTCTTCTGCCGCAAGGACGGGCTCAAGGGCACGCACGCGGTCGTCTGCGGCCTCTTCGGTTTCTACCTCGCCAGCACGGCCATCGCCCCCAGCATCAAGGCCGGTGGCGCGAGCCTGGCGAGCCTTCTGGGCGGGATCAAGTTCTGACGGTCCCGCCCGGTACGCACCCTCTCGAACGCACCCTCAGGAGACAGACGTGTCCCGGCGCGTACTCCCTCGCATGCTGAGCAGCGGCAGCGCCCACTTCGCCCGAGGCCGGGAGCTGGCACGGTCGGCGGCCCGCGGGGCCGGCGACGTCCTCCACCCGCTGATCACGGTCACCCGTGGGCTGCGCCGGCTGGCCGCGTCAGGGCGTCGCAAGTGGGCTGCGACGCCGAAGGACCGTCGCGGGCCGCTCGTGTTCCTGGTGAGTTCTCTTCTCCTCGTCGTCGCGCTGATCCCCTACGGTCCGCTGCTGACGGGTGTCGTGGTGCTGGCAGCGGCGGCCTGGACGGGCCGGGATCGCGCCGGCCAGACGTCCGCGAACGGCCCGGGCGCACCGCAGCTGAAGCGGCTCACCTCGCTGTACGACGCGCTCGTCCCGTACTTCTCGGTCCCCGAGGACCCGAGCCCGCTCTACGCGCACGGCGGCGAGTGGAACAAGGCCTTCGGCTCGTACGAGTTCGACGAGGCAGGCCGTCTCTCGCGGCTCGAGATCCGCTACCCGGCGTACTTCACGGACGGCGAGGCCGAGTCCCGCGCGCGGATCGAGCACCTGGTGCACGCGAAGTCGGGCCGTGGCCGCGAGTACCGCTTCGACTGGGACGAGGAGGGCAACCAGCTGACCGTGTCGGTGCTGCCGCCGCTGCCGACGCACATCGCGGCTCAGCGCTTCGTCACGACGCCTGGTGAGACGGTGCTCGGCTTCACCGACCCGTCTGGGGTACCACGGACGGTTCCCGTGGCGGACGGGGACAAGCAGCGCGACGTGCCGCCGGTCGTCTGGCGCACCGGCATCCGCTCCACCGAGCCGCATCTGCTGGCCGTCGGCCAGCCCGGCAGTGGCACGACGACCCTGCTGCGCTCCATCGCTCTGCAAGCCCTGCAACACGGTGACGTGCTGATTGTGGAGGGCACTGGCACGGGCGAGTACGCCTGTCTGACCGGACGCCGCGGCGTCCTGGCCGTCGAGTGCGGGCTCGCCGGGGCGTCCGCGAGCCTGGAATGGGCGGCACACGAGACGGAGCGGCGCCTGATCGCCGCCAATCGGGCACGCCAGGCGGGTCAGCCGGCCCCGGCCGACACGAAGCGCCCGCTGTGGATCCTTCTCGACCGGCCGAGCATCCTCGGCCACCTTGCGGCCGCCGACGGCCGCAGGGATCCGCAGAGCCTGCTGCAAGTGCCCCTCCGGCACGGGCGGGCGGCCAACGTGACGGTCGTCGTCGCGGACCAGTTCGACAGTCTCGACGGCCTGAGCGACCCGGTACGCCAGCACACGCGCGCGCGGGTCGTCCTCGGCCCCGCCACACCGGACCAGATCGAGGGCGTGCTCGGAGTGCCGCCGCACACCACCCCGACGACGGACATGGCCCCGGGCCGCGGCTACGCCCGGCTGGGCGCAGGTCCGGTACACCGCCTGCAGGTCCCTGCCACACCCGACCCGTACGACGACGCGACCAGCGAGTCCCACCGGAGGGCGGTGATGGATCTGCTGCCGCAGCGCGTCGGAGGGGACGAGGAGCGGGCGGACGAGGAGCGGGCGGACGACGCGCGGGCGGACGAGGCGGGGGCGGGCGAGGCGGGGGCGGGCGAGGCGGGGGCGGCCACGCCCGAAACAGCCGCTGCAGGGGTGGAGCCCGTCGGGGTGGGGGCAGTCGTGGCGGAGGGGGCGTTCGCGTCAGCCCTCGTGGAGACGGCTGCCGGAGAGCGCGCGGGAGACGCTGTGCCCGTCGGGGCAACCGCCACAGCCACCCAGGTGCGGGAGGGAACGGCCGAGGAGCCCGTGCCGGTCGCCGCTGCAGCAGCGGCCCAGAGCCGCGTCACAGGGACAGCGGCCAGGGATACGGCCCGGGCCGGGTCGGCCGCCTCCGCAACACAGATTCACGGGGCGAGGGCTGAGGAGCCCAGGCCGGTCGCCGCCGCAGCCGCACCCGCAGTCGAGAGCCGGATCACAGAGGCCGGGACCACGGATACCGCCCCGGCGGGTCCGGCCCCCGCCAGGGCGGCCGCAGGACAGAGCAACGTCAGGGAGACGACGGCCAGAAATCCGGTGGCCGGGGCCCGATCCCCGGTCGCCGGATCGCCGACCGAGTCACCGGTGTCCGGCTCGCCCGTATCCGGATCCCAGGTCTCCGGGCCACCGGCCACCGAGCCGGTGTTCAACGAATCGGTGGGCGCCGACGCCCCGGTCAGCGAATCCGCCATCGCCGAATCGGCCGTCGACGATCCCGCGATCGGCAATTCGGCCGTCGCCACGGCATCCGTCGCTGAGGCAGCAGGAGCCGAGCGTTGAGGACGCTGCGACCCAAGCGTCCACATCGCCTCAGTCCAGATCGCCGCGCCGCGCTCGAACGGGCGCGTCCCACCGACCCGTCTCCCAGCGATCCCGCGATCACCGAATCAGCGGCCGGCCGGGCAGCACCCGTCGCAGGCCAGCAGCCGCTGAGACCCAAGCATCCCGGCGCCTCCGTCCAAGTCGTCGCGCCGCTATCGACCGGGCGCGCCCACCGACCCGTCGTCCCCCAGCGATCCCGCGATCAGCGATCCAAGGGCCGAGCAGCCCCCGTCACAGGCCAACTGACGCCCGAGCACCAAGCCCGGCCCGCCCGGCCTCAGGCGACAAAAGTCCGCGGTGCCTCCGTCCCCGTCGTCGCGCCGCTCTCGACCAGGCGCGCCGCGGCCGCCAGTCGCGTGGCCGCCTCGTCGGCCACGGCGCCGCCGACGGTGAACGGCAGCCGTACGTAGCCCTCGAAAGCGCCGTCGACGCCGAAGCGGGGCCCGGAGGGTACGCGTACCCCCACCCGCTCGCCCACCTCGGCGAGGCGTGACCCGGACAGGCCGCCCGCGCGCACCCACAGCGTGAGTCCGCCGGACGGGATCTCGAATTCCCAGCCGGGCAGTTCGCGGCGTACTGCGGCGACCAGGGCGTCACGGTTCTCCCGGGCCTGACCGCGCCGGAGGTCGACGGCCTCCTGCCAGCCGCCGGTGCTGAGCAGCCAGTTCACGGCCAGCTGCTCCAGTACGGGGGTGCCCAGGTCCGCGTAGGCGCGGGCCGCCACCAGACTGCGGATCACATCGGGTGCTGCGCGCACCCAGCCGATGCGCAGGCCGGCCCAGAACGCCTTGCTGGCCGAGCCGACGGTGATCACCGTCGAGCCCGCAGGGTCGAACGCGCAGACGGGACGCGGCATCTCAAGCCCTGGATCGAGGTGGAGCTCGCTCATGGTCTCGTCGGCGACGAGCACGGTGCCCGCTGCGCGCGCGGCATCGACGAGCCGGCGCCGCTGATCCTCGCCGGCCAGGGCGCCCGTCGGATTGTGGAAGTCGGCGACGACGTAGGCGAGCCGAGGCGCGGCATCGCGGAACACCTGGCGCCAGCGGTCCATGTCCCAGCCGGCGAGCCCTTCCGCCATGGCGACCGGGACGAGGCGGGCGCCGGCCTCCCGCATCAGCTGGAGGATGTTGGCGTAGCTGGGCGACTCCACGGCGATACGTTCGCCGCGGCCCGCGAAGAGATGGCAGATAGCGTCGATCGCGCCCATCGCGCCAGTGGTGACCATGATCTGTTCGGGCATGGTCGGAATGCCGCGGGCGGTGTACCGGTCGGCGAGCATCTCACGCAGCGCGGGCAGCCCCGCCGGGTAGTCGCCGTGCGTGTGCGCGTACGGCGGCAGCTCCTCCAGCGCCCCCTGGACGGCCCGGGTGAGCCAGGGCTCAGGTGCGGGCAGCGCGGCGCAGCCGAGGTCGATCATGGAGCCGAGCGCCTCGGGGGGCAGGGGTTCGAGCCCGCGCGCGGGCAGCGGGTTCCCGGCCGGTACGGCGGTCCAGCTGCCCGCGCCCCTGCGGGACTCCAGGAACCCTTCGTTGCGCAGCTCCTCGTAGGCCGCGGCCACCGTGGTGCGGCTGACGGACAGCGCAAGGGCCAGCTCGCGCTCCGCGGGCAGGCGCGCGGCGACCGGAACGCGCCCTTCGAGGACCAGCACCCGGATGCCGTCGGCGAGTGCACGGTAGGCGGGCGGCCTGCGGGTGCCGGGGCCCGCGGGACGGGCCTGCTGGGAGGTGAGCAGCCGGGCGAGCTGCACCGACCCCACTGCGGAAGTCCAGTGCGCCATGATTCCAGTCCACCTTCCCCGAATTGGCCATGGATGGCTTGCGTTTCCAAGCCACAGAGTGTCACGGACCGGTCCACTACTACCAGCAGGGGGGCATGTTTTGTCCACGACGTCAGCACGCGGGAGTTCTGAGAGGCCTAAGAGCCCTCAGGGCCCCATGAGTTCCAGGAGCTCCGAGAGCTCCGAGAGCTCCGAGGGGCCCGTCCCCACCGATCCGGCTGCGGCAACGGATCTCACGCCGAAGCGGCGGCACCTCCTACGAAGGCTGCTCCAGCTCTACGTCGGTCTCACGCTGTACGGCGTGAGCTCGGCGCTCCTCGTGGAGTCCGGTCTCGGCCTGGAGCCGTGGGGCGTGCTGCACCAGGGCCTGGCCGAGCTCACGGGTGGAGTCGCGACCGGCCTCTACATCGCGGCGAAGTTCGGCCCCGGCCCACGGGACGGCCTGATGACGGGCCTGCACCGGCGCACCGGCCGCTCGATCCGCCTGGTCCGCACCGCCATCGAGGTCGCGGTCGTGGCGACGGGCTTCGTCCTCGGCGGCACGGTGGGCGTGGGAACGGTCCTGTACGCGCTGTCGATCGGCCCTCTCGCCCAGGTGTTCCTGCGCGTCTTCGCCGTCCCCACGGCACCGGCGGGCAGCACAGTCGTTGCCGCTTCGCCACCGAACCGAGCGATACTCCATCAGTGACCACAGCCACACGCCACCCCTATCTCGACCATCCGGGGCCCATAGCCTTCGCCCACCGCGGCGGAGCAGCCGGCGGTCTGGAGAACACCGTGGCCGCCTTCCGGCACGCGGCCGAACTGGGCTACCGCTACATGGAGACGGATGTGCACGCCACATCGGACGGCAGGCTCGTGGCCTTCCACGACGCGACGCTGGACCGGGTGACGGACGCGGGCGGCCGCATCGCCGACCTCCCGTGGAGCGAGGTACAGCACGCGCGCGTGGCGGGCACCGAACCCGTCCCCCTCTTCGAGGAACTGCTCGAGATCTTCCCCGACGTGCGCTGGAACGTCGACATGAAGGCGGACCCCGCGCTGCTCCCGCTGATGGATCTGATCGAGCGCACGCGCGCGTGGGACCGCATCTGCGTCGGCTCGTTCTCGGAGGCGCGGGTGGCGCGGGCGCAGCGCATCGCGGGCCCGCGTCTTGCGACGTCGTACGGCACACGGGGTGTGCTGGGGCTGCGCCTGCGGTCGATCGGCGTCCCGGCCGCGGTGCGCCGCTCCGCAGTGTGCGCTCAGGTCCCTGAGAGCCAGTCCGGTGTGCGCGTCGTCGACCACCGCTTCGTACGCGAGGCCCACGCGCGCGGGCTGCAGGTCCATGTCTGGACCATCAACGAGGCGAAGCGGATGCACGCGCTCCTGGACCTGGGTGTGGATGGCATCATGACCGATCACATCGAGACGCTGCGCGACGTGATGAAAGACCGCGGGATCTGGGTCTGAGCGGCCCGGGTCTGACGGTTCCCCGCGCGCCCGGCGTCCGCGTACGGGGAGACCGAGGGCGAAGCGAGGGCACGGGTGGGGACACGACCGGGAGCCGACGCCGTGCAGACGGCGGGGAACGGCGACGACGAGAGAGCCGCACGGCGGCGCGAACAGCGCGGCTGGTACGTCTACGACTGGGCGTGCTCGGTCTACTCGACGAGCGTCCTCACCGTGTTCCTCGGCCCCTATCTCACCGAGGTCGCCAAGTCGGCCGCGGACGCGGACGGCTTCGTGCATCCGCTGGGCATCCCGGTCCGCGCCGGATCCTTCTTCGCGTACTCCGTGTCCGCGTCCGTGATCCTGTCGATCCTTCTGATGCCGCTGGCGGGCGCCGCCGCCGACCGTACGGGCCGTAAGAAGCCACTGCTCGCGATCGCCGCCTACGTGGGCGCGGCAGCGACGGCGGGCATGTTCTTCCTGGCCGGCGACCGCTATCTGCTCGGTGGGGCGCTGCTGATCGTCGCCAACGCCTCGCTGGCGGTCTCGATGGTGCTCTACAACTCGTACCTGCCGCAGATCGCCACGCCCGAGGAGCGCGACGCCGTGTCCTCACGGGGCTGGGCCTTCGGTTACGCCTCCGGCGCACTCGTCCTGGTGGCCAATCTGGTGCTCTTCTCGGCCCATGACAGCTTCGGGGTGTCCGAGGGGACGGCGGTACGCATCTGTCTGGCCTCGGCGGGCGTGTGGTGGGGCGCCTTCACGCTGATCCCGTTGCGGCGGCTGCGCGACCGCCGGGCGCCGGCCACCCAGGCGTCCACCCATGGCTGGCGGCAGTTGGCCGCGACCGTACGCCATATGCGCCGGCATCCCCGCACGCTCGCCTTTCTTCTGGCGTATCTCGTCTACAACGACGGAATCCAGACCGTGATCTCGCAGGCGTCGGTCTACGGCTCCCAGGAGCTGCGGCTCGGCCAGTCGACGCTGATCGTCGCGGTGCTGCTGGTGCAGGTGCTGGCCGTGGCGGGCGCGCTCGGCATGGGCCGGCTGGCCCAGCGGTACGGCACCAAGCGGACGATCCTCGGCTCGCTGGTCGCCTGGACCGTCACCATCGGCGCCGGTTACTTCCTGCCCGCGCGCACGCCCGCCTGGTTCTTCGTGCTCGCGGCGGGCATCGGCCTGGTCCTCGGCGGCAGCCAGGCGCTGTCACGGTCGCTTTTCTCACATCTCGTGCCGCGCGGAAAGGAGGCCGAGTACTTCTCCGCGTACGAGATGAGCGACCGCGGGATGTCCTGGCTCGGCCCCCTGCTGTTCGGACTCACGTACCAGCTGACCGGCAGTTATCGGGACGCGATCATCTCGCTGGTGCTCTTCTTCGTGCTCGGTTTCGTGCTGCTCGCGCGGGTTCCCGTGCGGCAGGCGATCCAGGATGTCGGCAACCCCGTTCCCGAGCGGATTTAACACCGGGCGGCAAAGGGCGGTAGTGTACGCGTTTGGCCTGCCAGGCGGACCGTTACTGCGTGACAAAGCTTGATGAGCGCTGGGTGACATCTGCTGCCAGATGTGACAAACCGGGCGTCGGTGGGTACAAAAAGGGGCGGCTACGACGGCGACGCATGACCCAGATCGGGAATCTTTACCGCCGACCGGACGTTGACCGGATGACGACGACAGCGACACCTGTCCTGTGGGCGACAAGCCCGGGAGGCACGATTCATGAGTGAGCGAGCTCTTCGCGGCACGCGCCTCGTGGTGACCAGCTACGAGACGGACCGCGGCATCGACCTGGCCCCGCGCCAGGCCGTGGAGTACGCATGCGAGAAGGGGCACCGCTTTGAGATGCCCTTCTCGGTCGAGGCGGAGATCCCGCCGGAGTGGGAGTGCAAGGTCTGCGGGACCACGGCACTCCTGGTGGACGGCGACGGCCCTGAGGAGAAGAAGGCGAAGCCTGCGCGTACGCACTGGGACATGCTGATGGAGCGGCGCACTCGCGAGGAGCTGGAAGAGGTTCTCGAGGAGCGGCTGGCCGTTCTCCGCTCCGGCGCCATGAACATCGCCGTGCACCCGCGGGACAGCCGCAAGTCCGCCTGACCCGAAGGGCCAGGCGACCGCCGAAGGCACACAGCCGCGGCGGCTACACCTCGGTGTGGCCGCCGCGGCTTCTGTCTGCCCGGCCTCGGTCACGGTGTCAGCCGAGCGGACCTGCGTCCTTACCGGCTGCGGTAAGGGCGCCGGCGGCGGTGGCGGGCCGACGCCCGGACCGCGCTGCGATCAGCCCGGCAGCCGCGGCGGGTGCGCCGCCACGACAAGGGCACCACCCCGGCACCGGGTGGCGCGGGCAAGGGACCCACACCATCGGGGTGCCGCTGTGCCCACCCATGCCGCCCCTGCGGCACGACTGCCCACAGCCGCAGCGGCGACCGCCAGCGGTGCACGCGACGCCGTCCGTGCCTCGCTGCCTTCAGGGCGTCATCGGTGGCCGTGGGCCGGCGTTCGGGCCGCGCCGCGGACCAGTCAGGGCGTCAAGGGCGGCCTGGGGCCGGCGTCCGGGTGAGACGTGGGCGGTGCGTCGTCGCGGATGACCTCGCCCTGGACGACCTTGCCGTCCGGCCGGCGCATACGGGCCTGCTGGAACGCGTCTCCCAGGCTGCCGGGCGAGGCAGCCCGCAGCCGCCGCTCGAAGGTCCGCTCCGCGTACCGGCTCAGCGCCTTCTGGACCGGCGGCACCAGGCAGAGCAGGCCCAGGGCGTCGGAGATCAGGCCGGGCATGATCAGCAGCAGCCCGCCGAGCATCGTCAGCGCATTGCCGCTGCCGCGCCGGTCACCCGCAGGGACGGCACCCGTCTGCTGTTGCTGCTGCAGCGCCTCGCTCAGCCGCCGGAAGGCCCGGCGTCCGGCGCGCTTGATGAGCAAGGATCCCAGCACGATCCCGGCGATCAGCAACAGGAAGACGGTGAACCCGCTTGCCGCGTCCGCCACGACGGTCAGCAGCCAGATCTCCAGCACCAGCCACGCGGCGATGCCGAGCGGCAGATAGGAACGCGGCCGGGAGGAGCGGCGGGGCTGAGCGGGGTTCGTGGGAGGCGGTGCGCCAGTCGTCATGCCCCCCAGTGTGCCGGTGCCGGGCTCAGACCCGCGTAAGAGGCCGGTCGACGGGAGCGACCGGCCGACCGGACGAGGCGGCGAGGGGGCGAGGCCCCGCCAGGACACGGTGGTGCAGAGGCTCAGGCGTGTTTACGGCTCAGCAGGCGGCCGACCCGCTCCCCCACACCCCACGCCGTGACCCGCCACAGCGCCTCGACGACGATGTCCCGGCTCATCTTGGAGTCCCCGTGCTCACGCTCGACGAAGGTGATGGGCACCTCGACGACGTGGTAACCGGCCTTGACCGCACGGCGTGCCAGGTCGACCTGGAAGCAGTACCCCTGCGAGGCGACCTCGCGAAGGCCGAGGCCCTCGAGGGTCTCGCGGCGGAAGGCGCGGTAGCCGCCGGTGACGTCCCGGATGGGGATGTCGAGCAGCACCCGCGAGTACGTACTGCCGCCACGGGAGAGGAACTCACGGGAGCGAGGCCAGTTCACGACGCGGCCGCCGGGCACCCAGCGGGAACCGAGCACCAGGTCTGCGCCCTTGAGGGCGGTGAGCAGCCGGGGCAGCTCCTCGGGCTGGTGGGAGCCGTCGGCGTCCATCTCGATCAGTACGCCATAGCCGTGCTCGAGACCCCAGCGGAAGCCGGCGAGGTAGGCCGCGCCGAGACCTTCCTTGCCCTTGCGGTGCAGCACCTGGACGTGGTCGTCACCGGCGGCGATCTCGTCGGCGAGCTCACCGGTTCCGTCGGGGCTGCTGTCGTCGGCGACGAGGACGTGCGCCTCGGGCACGGCGGCTCGCACCCGATCGACGATCGACTTGATGTTCTCCGCCTCGTTGTACGTCGGGATGATCACCAAGGCCGTGCCGAGGGGACCGAACTGCCGGCCCTGCGCCGCCACGCGTGCGCTCTCATCACCGTCGTTCACTGCTGCCCCTTCACGTCTGTACGCAGAGCACCACCATAGTGGCCACTGCCTGCGCCGTCGTGGTCAGCGGGCCGTTGTGGGGGTGTCGATACGACAAGAACCAGGGAAGAGAACAAGAACCAGGAAAGAGAACGGCGAAGCCCCGGTAGGGCCCCGCTGCGGATCGGGGCCCGGCGCCCTTCGGGCCGACCTGGGACCCGCTGGCTGCGGATCTACCGAAAGCCGTTGTCTACTGAGCATCCGGGCCCCACCCGGGTCGCACCTTCCCCCAGGCTCTGGAGGAGCAGGGAGGGACCCCCATCCGGCAGGAACGTTCCCTCGCCCCCGAGGCGCGGGCGCTGGGACTGGCTCCCAGTGGTGGTGCGCCGGTGCGGCACACCACCCCATGCCCCAGCCGCGTTCGACGACTGCGTGGAGGTTCCCCGTCGGACGTCCAGTGGTGGACCCGGCCGAACCTACCGGCCGACCGCAGCTCTCTGTCAACAGCCGTGCGAGCTGCCTCGATTCCCCGAATCGGCAGGTCAGTGCCGAGGAAACCCAGGTGGCACAACGGCACGGCGCTCCAAGATCGACCGCGCGCCTTCCCCGTACATCACTCGTCCGGCCGTACGAAGACCGGCTGACCGAACACCACCGTGCGCAGACAGACGGGCAGTTCGGCGCCCGGAGAGAGATCTGGCAGACCAGGGGTGCCTGAGCGAGGATCGGTGGACCAGCGGGCGACGCGGTCGTCGGGCGCCTGGACGAGCAGGTCGCCGGTGCGCCACACGGCGTAGTCCGCGGGCGCGCCGGGCACCAGAACTCCCGCGTCGTCCCTGCCGATGGCCCGCCAGCCGCCGCGCGTGTGGGCGGTGAAGGCGGCGCGTACCGAGACGCGGTGTTCGGGCGTGCGGTGGAAGGCCGCGGCCCGGACGGTGCCCCACGGGTCGAGAGGCGTCACGGGGCTGTCGGAGCCGAAGGCCAGCGGGACACCCGTACGCAGGAGGGCCGCGAACGGATTGAGGGTACGCGCGCGTGCGGCGCCGAGGCGCTGGGCGTACATCCCCTCCTCGCCGCCCCACAGCGCGTCGAAGGCAGGCTGGACGGAGGCGGTGAGGCCGAGTTCGGCGAAGGCCGCGATGGTCTCCGGGGTGAGCATCTCGGCGTGCTCCACGCGGTGCCGGGCGGCGCGGATTCGGGCCATGCCCAGCTTGTCGGCAGCGGCGCGCACCCCCTCGACGACCGCGGTGACGGCGGCGTCGCCGATGGCGTGGAAGCCCGCCTGCAGCCCGGCCTCGGTACAGGCGGTGACGTGGTCGGCGACGGCCGCGGCGTCCAGGTACGCGGCGCCGGTGTGGCCGGCGTCGGCGTACGGCTCGTGCAGGCACGCGGTGTGCGAGCCGAGGGTGCCGTCGACGAACAGGTCGCCCGCGGCGCCGATCGCGCCCAGTTCCCTGACCTTCCCGGCGTCCCGCGCGTCCGCGATCCGCTCGGCCCAATAGCCCACGACGCGCGGCCCGGGCTCCTCGGCTGCCAGCCGCAGCAGTCCGGTGAAGTCGTCCTCACTGGAGATGTCGGGGCCCGCACACTCGTGTACGGAGCCGATGCCGAGCGACGCGGCGTGCCGCAGGGACGCGCGCTGGGCCTCTCTGCGCTGTTCGGGGGTGACCGCGGCGTGGGCGGCGGCGCGCACGGCGTGGTGGGCGTCGCGCGTGAGCGGCGCGTCGGGCTCGTATCCGGCCCGCTCGGCGATACCGGGCACGAGGTCGAGCAGCGCCGTGCTGACGACCGCCGAGTGGACGTCGATGCGGGAGAGGTAGAGCGGGCGGCCACCGGTCGCCTCGTCGAGCTCGGCGCGGGACGGCGGGCGCCCGCCCAGCCAGCGGGCGGCGTCCCAGCCGTGGCCGAGCAGGACCCGGTCGTGCGGACGCGCGGCGGCGTGCTCCCGTACGAGTACGAGGGCCTCGTCGAGAGTGCGGGCACCGGTCAGGTCGAGGCCGTTGAGGGTGAGACCGGTCGCTGTCGTGTGTACGTGGGCGTCGGTGAACGCCGGGGTGACCAGGGCGCCGTCGAGGTCGATCACCTCGTCGACGCCGTCCGCGAAGGCGTCGGCGGCCCCCTCGGAGCCGACCCAGGCGACGTGTCCGCGCTCGACGACCATCGCGGTGGCGAAGGGGTCGGCAGGGGTGTGGATGTCGCCGCGGCGCAGCAGCACGGTGCGATGGTCTCTGCGACTGGTGGGGCTCTTGCTCATGGGGACAGTCTCTCCCCCTGTGCCCCCGGCGCCTTCGTCGGGTTCCACGTCGGGGCGCCGTACGACGTGGGGTTGCGCCCACCCTCCCCCACTGCCCCAGGGCCTGTGTCGGAAGTGGCGTCGTTCGCCCGAAGGGCGGGCCTCGCGGCGTCTGGTGCGTGCGATCGCAAGGCGCCGGAATGTCCTCGATGGGGGCACCTCCCATGCCCTTAAGGCAATGGGGGAGGAGCTACTAGGGCATTTCGGCAACGCGGCGTGGGGGCACCTCCTGGGGGCACCCCCAGCGTTAGCTGGGGGAGTTAGCTGGGGGAGTGCGTGCCAGGCGTCGCGAGGCAGGCGCCACTTCCGACACAGGCCCTAAGGGCGTGGGAGGTGCACCCAGCCCAGCGGAACGACTGCCCACAACAGTGCGACGGTGTCCGGTCAGATTCTGGGGGGTCTGGCCTCGTACGGGGTGGAGAGGACCACCGTCGTGCGGGTTGAGACGCCGGCCAGGGAGCGGATGCGGGTGAGGAGGTTTTCCAGTTCGAGCGGGGTGGCCACGCGCACCTTGAGGATGTAGTTCTCGTCGCCCGCGACGCTGTGGCAGGCCTCGATCTCCGGGACGCCCGCGAGCCGGTCTGCGATGTCGTCCGGCGCGCTGGGGTCGAACGGCTTCACCGAGATGAAGGCCGTGAGCGGCAGCCCGACGGCCTCCGGATCGACGACCGCGGCATAGCCGCGGATGACGCCGCGCTGCTCCAGCCGGCGCACCCGCTGGTGCACGGCCGACGTGGAAAGACCAGTGGCCTTGCCCAGGTCGGTGTAGCTCATCCGCCCGTCCTTGACGAGCAGCTGCACAATCTGACGGTCCAGCTCCTCCATGGCGCAAAAGCTACAGTGCGCATGATCCCCGGGGATACATGCGCGGCTATGTGGAGGATGGCCCAACCACCGGACCATCCCCCCGTTTTTCCCCCGGTTTCCGGGCTCCCGGCCGCCCATGGCCCCTCGCGGCGTTCGAGGTTTCGGCATCTGCAACCGGCATGTGACGAAGACCACAGCACTGTGACCGTGTCTGAGGGTTGGGCGCGATTACCCGTACGACCAGGCGGGAAGTGCTTGCTGTGGTCCAGGCCGCAGCGCCTTGCCGGCCCACCCGAGGGGGAGTTCATGCAGAGTCTGAAGCGTCCCGGTCGCCCTGCCCGCAGCAGGCAGCAGCCGGTCATCGAGCCCGCACCGGAGGGCGTCGAACCGGTCGAGGACGAGCTCGACACCTACGACACTCTGGAGATGTACCGGGTGATCTGCCCGGACTGCGCCCAGCCGATCGCCCTGCTGGCGGACGAGGACGTCCTGCCCGAGCATGCGCTGTGCGCCTCTCCGTGGAACCCGTTCGGGCTCACGGTCTGCGCCGGCACCGGGCGCTGGGCGTCCGACGCGCGGCCCGCCGACGAGTCCATGGAGGCTCAGGAACAGGAGACCGGCCTCCTTCTGACGCTCCCTCAGGGGCTGAACTGGCGGACGCAGCCGTTCTCGCACGTCGGCGGCCCGGGCTCGCGCCCGATCCGGATGCCGGCGATCCGCCGCCCTGCCGCGTAGGCGCGGTCCCGCGGCCCGCGCCCACGGTGGTCGCCTCATCCGGCCTCAACAGCGGCCCGTTTCAGTACCTGATCAGTTCGCGTAGCCGATCGGCCCCGTAGCCGATCGGCCCCCGTAGCTGTCCTGCGCCATCGCAGTGAACCTGCCGTGGTGCAGGATCAGTGTGTCCAGCGCTCTTCGCCGGGCTCGCCGTGGCGACGTACCGGAGATCCCCTGGCACGGCCACTTCGCCATGGCTGCATGTGGCGGTAGGCGACGCTCAGCATCACGAACGATGAGGGTCCAGTGCCACAGCTCGGCCGGCCCGACGCGGGCAGGACCTGAACGGAGAGTCGATTCCTCCCGCCGGTGACCTGTCCGCCCGTCCGGGCGTTGACCCGGTATGACCCCTCCCCATTCCGCGACAGGCCGCCGTCGCCGCCTTGTGGTCCCCGCGCTCGCAGAATCGGTTCCCCGGCCGCCCCAGCCGCAGGACCCGCCCATCTATCGCGCCCTGCTGACGTCCTGGGCCAACCGGGGCAAGACGCTGCCGGGGCGCCACGACCCGGAGTGGGTACGGCTCGCGGCGCCCCTGGTCAGGGCCGGACAGTTCAGCGGGACTCGGGTCCCGCGAGGTGACGCGCGATGACCATGCGCTGGATCTGGTTGGTGCCCTCGACGATCTGCAGCACCTTCGCCTCGCGCATGTAGCGCTCGACGGGGAAGTCGGCGGTGTAGCCGTAGCCGCCGAGCACCTGAACGGCGTCCGTGGTGACCTTCATCGCGGTGTCGGTGCACAGCAGCTTCGCCATGGCGGCCTGCTTGGAGAAGGGCTTGCCCGCATCGCGCAGGCGGGCCGCCGCGAGGTAGAGGGCCCGGCCCGCCTCGATGTGCGTGGCCATGTCGGCCAGCATGAACCGCAGCCCCTGGAAGTCGGCGATGGGGCGGCCGAACTGCCGGCGCTCGGTGGCGTAGGCCAGCGCTGCGTCCAGTGCCGCCTGAGCCACACCGATCGCGCAGGCCGCGATGCCGAGCCGCCCCGAGTCGAGTGCGGACAGGGCGATCGCGAAGCCCTGACCCTCCTCGCCGATGCGGCGGGTGTCCGGCACGCGGACGCCGTCGAAGTGCAGCTGAGCGGTGGGCGAGCCCTTCATGCCCATCTTCTTCTCGGGTGCCGCGGCGCTCAGGCCCTCGGCGTCCCCGGGCACCAGGAACGACGTGATGCCGTGCCTGCCCTCGGCGCCGGTGCGGGCGAACACCGTGTAGAAGTCGGCGACACCACCGTGCGTGATCCAGGCCTTGGTGCCGGTGAGCACCCAGTCGCCGCCGTCCCGTACCGCCTTCGTCCGCAGGGACGCCGCATCGGAACCGGAGGCGGGCTCGGACAGGCAGTACGCACCGAGCAGACCGCCGCCGAGCATCGCGGGCAGGTGCTCGTTCTGCTGCTCCTTGGAGCCGTAGCCCGCGAGCGCATGGCAGGAGAGGGAGTGGACGCTGACGCCGAGGCCGACCGTCAGGCGCGCGGCGGCAAGCTCTTCGAGGACCTGGAGATAGACCTCGTACGGCTGGTCACCGCCGCCGTACTCGGAGTCGTAGGGCAGTCCGAGCAGTCCTGACTCGGAGAGAAGGGTGAAGACTTCGCGCGGAAAGCGCCCGGCGTCCTCCTCCTCGGCCGCCGTCGGGGCGATCTCGCGCTGTACGAGATCACGTACGAGCGAGAACAGATCCCGGGCCTCGTCCGTGGGCAGTTGACGGTCCACCGGCTGCGGGGCGCGGTCGTGCATGGCGACGCTCTCCTCCCTGTCGGGCACTGCGGCGGACGCGCGCACGGGGTGTGGCGGCGCCGCCGACGGGTCCGGGTCCGACGGCGGCAGCCGCCGGGTCACCGGCCCCGGAAAACTCTGCACGCCTCAGCCGATGCTGCCCTCCCGGGTCGCGGAACGGGCTGATCAGCGGCTGTGGCGCGTTGAGTATGCCCGATCGGAGGCAGCACGTCACGGCGTGAACGGATCTCGGCCGGACGACCCGGAATCAGGCGGGGTCAGCGAGCCCAGGTGCCTCTTCAGCCACAGCTGTCACATGAGCCCGGCCTGCGTGACGAACATCGCGAGAACCACGACCAGGGTCCAGCCCAGGACGTGTTCCAGGATCTTGGGTCCGTCGTCGGGCCCGCCGGTACGGGTGCGGGTCCGGGCGCGGCCGGCGGTGGCGGAGGTCGAGGTCATGGCATCTCGCTTGACGTCGTACGGCAGTGGACTCCCCCCACTGATCCGTCCACTTTGCCACCGAAAAGTCCTCCCCAAGGGCCCTCACGGCCGAGACATCGGTCACGCACGCCGAGACAGGTCACGCACCAGCAGCCGGGGTGCTCAGCGCACGCCCACAGCGGCCAGTGCCCTCGCCTGCTGCGGGGTCGGCCGGGCAGGGAAGTACAGGTAGCAGACACCGCCGGTACCGGAGACCACCTTTCCGGTGGAGTTGTACCGCTTGGTCCTCAACCAGATCGTCTCCCACTCGCGCCTGTCGTAGACGCGCCGTACCGCCTCGTTGCCCGGCGACGCCGGGTCATTCGCGATCACGTCGCCGTCGGCGGTGAAGCCGATCACCGTCATCAGATGCCCCGACGTGCCGTAACCGGCCCCCGTGAGCTCCTCCTCGAGGAACGACTGCGAGGTGATCGCCGGGATCCCCGCGCCGATCAGCGTCTCCAGGTCGGTCAGCGAGCCGAGCCGGGTGACGACGCCCTGCAGGTCCTTGTACGTCGCCGCGTAGGCGGCGTTGAACGGCCAGTTGCCGCAGCCCTCGTACTGGTAGTCGTACGTGAATCGCGCCGCATGGCACACCTGCGGGTCGGCGTAGGAGGGGTCGACCCAGGCCAGGACCTCGGCCGTCGGCTTCCGGCCCCAGTACTCGATGATCATCTGTGAGGAGGTGGGGCTGCACCACGCCTCGCCGCCGTTGTCGTACTCCGGGTACTGGCCGACGTGGATGTTCTGCGAGTAGCGCGGAACGGTCAGTTCCCTGGCGAGGCCCGGGGTCGACTCCGGGACCGTGAAGCGGTCAGGGATGTCGGAGCCCATCGCGCCGAGCCGCCACACCGTGGGCGTGGCCTTGCTGCCGGGCTTGCGGTACAGCATGAGGCGCAGCCGGTACGAGACGAGGCGCAGCCCGGACGCCGGGGCGTCGATCGCGAAGGTGTCCGTCCAGATGCTGCTCTTGTCGTCGGTCTGGTCGTCTACCGAGGTGCGCTTGATGTCCTGGTCACCGGCGGCCCAGCGCCCCATCACGTACCAAGGGGTGTCCGTGCCGTCGGTGTAGGTGCCCTTCAGTTCGACCTGGAGCCAGGTGCCGGCCGGAGTGTGGGCGTTCCAGAACGCGATGGCCTCGGTCGAGGGCACGGCGAGACGGTGGACGGGCGAGGTCCACTCGGCGTACTCCCAGATCCCGGTGGCCCCGGTGTGCGGGTCCGTGTAGTCGGTGGTGCCCGCGGGCCGACCGATCACCACGCCGGGACGGCTGCCCGCGACCACACGGGTCCCGGCGGACACGCCGCCGCACCAGTCCGTGTACGAGGTCCAGGCGCGGTTGTCGACCAGGGATGCGGTGGCCGTGGCCCGCGCGGCACCGGCGGAGGCGGACGCGCTGCCGGCGGCCGATGCGCTGCCTGTGCCCCCGGCCGCCGCGGCGGCGACGGCGGCGGCAAGCACGGTCCTACGGGACATCGAGTGGGATCTGGTCATGGACAGGGCCCCCAGTGGACGGCGGATCCGGAAGAGGTAGGTCAGGTTCACGACACGACAGTGGGCCAACTATGGCGGGTGCCAAGCGCGTTCTGCCAGCACCTCGGAGGCCGCCACGCCCACCAATATTGGCCTTGACCTCTGAATATTCCGGCGCCTGCGCGCCCGTACGCTTGAGGCGATGACCATGCGATCGCCACTCCCCCGACTCGCCCACACCCTGCGGGCGCTGCCCCCTTCGTGCGGTCCCGTCCGGGTGGTCGGCGTGGACGGGCACGCGGGATCCGGTAAGTCCACGTTCGCCGCGCGGCTGTCCGAGGCGCTGGGCGGAGCCCCGGTGCTCCGCCTCGACGACATCGCGACGCACGAAGAGCTGTTCAGCTGGACGGAGCGGCTGGGCGAGCAGGTGATCGAGCCGCTGTCGCGCGGCGAGACCGCGCGCTATCTCCCCTACGACTGGCACGCCCGCCGGTTCGGAGCCGCGCGCGCCCTGGAGCCCGCTCCGGTGGTCCTGGTCGAGGGCGTCGGTGCGGGCCGCCGGGCACTGCGGCCGCGGCTGGCACTTCTGCTGTGGATGGAGCACCCGGCGGACGAGTCATGGGACAGAGGCCGCCGACGCGACGGTCCCGAGCAGAGTGAGTTCTGGGAAGGATGGGTCGCCGCCGAGCGGGAGCACTTCGCCGAAGACCCCTCCCGGCCCTTCGCCGACCTTCTGGTACGGCAGTGTCTCGAGGGATACGAGGTGCTGCCGGGACCTGCTGCGGCCGCGGGACAACTCGCGCCGTCACGCTTCGTGATGACCCGTCTGCGGTGCGCTGAAGCCGCGGAGAACGGCTTCCCCGACTTTCGGAGAGTGTCCTCAACTCGGCTTGACCGACACGTCGTACAGGACTTACGTTCTTTGTGCAGCCTTCAGAGGCTGCCCGACAGACGCGAAGCCCCCGGTTGTTCCCCCGTGATCGGGGGCTTCGTTCTGTCCTTTTCTTCTTTCGGCGCCTGCGCGGAGCGGTGATTCGCTCACCCTCGGTCACCATTCGGGTGTGCGCCCTCTCTGCTCCCACCTGCCCGATCCCGCGTTGCGCCGCCCTTCGGCCGACGATCCCCCGCAGGTACGATGCCTCTCGGTGCGACCTTCGGACGGCTGCTCATCGCACCGGGTCAACTCCCGTCCACGGCAATGCGGTTCGACGAGGGCTGTCGGCGGGCACCGGCCCGGCGGCACCACGGGGGCACGGGCACGGTATGTGGGGGACGTGATGGACTTCGGCACGCAGGGGGCACCGGGCCCGGCGGACCTCGCCTGGCTGCGCGGGGTCGATGCCTACACGATGGGCGCGTATCCGCAGGCGGAGGAGGAGTTCCGGGACGCCGTACGGATGGACCCGGGCATGGCCGACGGCTGGCTCGGACTGCATGCGCTGCGTATCGAGACGACGACGGCGCTGCTGCGGATGTTCCGGCACCGGGACCGCTTCGGCGAACAGCGCGCCAGGCACCGCCGCGCGCTCAACTCCTGGTACTGGCTGGGGTGGTGGGTGCAGCCGGTCCTGGAGTCGCCGCGCGACCTGCTGCTCGCGCACGCCTCGCACTGGCTGGACGGCCGCCATGTGCCCGAGCTGGACCGGGCCCTGGCCGGGCTGCCGCCGGTCGACGCCGATCCGCAGGTGCGGTTCCTGCACGCGTGCCGGGCCTATCTGGTCAAGGACTGGGACCAACTCGTCCGCCACACCGACCCGTTGATCGACGACCCCGTCCTGGGTATCGAGGCTGGCCTGTTCGCGGGCATGGCGCGGGTCCGCCTCGAGACGTACACCCAGGCCGAACCGCTGCTGGCCGCCGCGCTGATGCGGTGTCGCAGCGAGCAGCCGCAGCGCAAGGAGCTGCGCTACTGGCTGGCGCGGGCGCACGAGGGCACGGGGCGCAGCGCGGCGGCGCTGCCGCTGTACCGGGCGGTGCACAGGGTCGACCCCGCATTCATGGACACCTCGGCGCGGCTCGCGGCGATAGCGGAGGGGGACGGCTACGACGAGACGGCCGACCTCGCGTCGATCACTCTCACCGGGATCGGTCAGGACACCGTGGACGGGCTCGACGGCACCGATCCGCTGGCCGGCACGGACGGTCGCGACCTCAAGGTGGGCGAACCCGATCTGCCTCCGCCTGCCGGGGCGGTGCCGGCGCCCGGCACGGTGCAGGACGACACCGACGCGGTGCGCGAGAAGGCCGTGGTGCCGGTGCAGCCGGGACCCCCGCAGTTCCCGTCCGGCCCCGCAGACTCGGCCCTGCTCGAAGAAGCGCTCAACGAGCTGGAGCGCATGGTGGGTCTCGAGCCCGTGAAGCGCCAGGTGAAGGCACTCTCGGCCCAGTTGAACATGGCCCGGCTGCGCGCCGGACAGGGCCTTCCGGTCCAGCCGCCGAAACGGCACTTCGTCTTCTCGGGCCCCTCGGGCACCGGCAAGACCACGGTGGCCCGCATCTTAGGCAGGGTCTTCTACGCGCTCGGGCTGCTCGGCGGTGACCATCTGGTCGAGGCCCAGCGCGCCGATCTCGTCGGCGAATACCTGGGCCAGACCGCCGTCAAGGCCAACGAACTGATCGACTCGGCGATCGGCGGCGTCCTCTTCGTCGACGAGGCGTACGCCCTGTCCAACTCGGGCTACGGCAAGGGCGACGCCTACGGCGACGAGGCCCTGCAGGTGCTCCTCAAGCGGGCGGAGGACAACCGCGACCATCTCGTCGTGATCCTCGCGGGCTATCCCGAGGGCATGGACCGTCTGCTCGCCGCCAATCCAGGGCTGAGCTCCCGCTTCACCACCCGCGTGGACTTCCCGTCGTACCGCCCGCTCGAACTGACCGCGATCGGTGAGGTGCTGGCGGCCGAGAACGGCGACGCCTGGGACGAGGAGGCGCTGGAGGAGCTGCGCTCCATCAGCGGGCATGTCGTCGACCAGGGCTGGATCGACGAGCTCGGCAACGGCCGCTTTCTGCGGACCCTCTACGAGAAGAGCTGCGCTTACCGGGATCTGCGGCTGTCGGGGTATGCGGCGACGCCCACACGCGACGACCTGGCGACGTTGCGGCTGCCGGATCTTATGCAGGCGTACGGGGAGGTTCTGTCGGGCCGCGGTCCGGGCGGCCCGACCGGGGTCTGAGTCCGCCCCCCGCCATGCCCGTCTGCGGGCCGTGGCCGGTTTGTGCCCCCGTTCCTCCCCCAGTGCCTAAAAGGCCTGGGGGCCCAGCGGAACGCGTGCCCACAAACCGGCTCGCTCGCCGTCAGCCCGCCAGCGCCCCTTCAGGAGCCCCGGTCGTCCGCGGCTCCGTGACCCGGGGCGGCGCGGGCGCCGCCTCCGCGGCAGCCCGGTGCGCAGGATCCCGCACCTCGCCCACCAGCAACTCCAGTACGTCCTCGAGCGCCACGAGCCCCAGCACCCGCCCCGACGCGTCGGCGACCTGCGCAAGGTGCGTCGCGGCGCGCCGCATCAGGGTCAGCGCGTCGTCGAGCGGCAGCTCGGCCCGCAGCGTCGTCATGGGCCGCCAGATGTGCTGCGGCACGGCACGGTCGCTGTCCTCCAGATCCAGTACGTCCTTCACGTGGAGGTAGCCCATGAAGGCGCCCCCCTCCGCGCACACCGGGAAACGGGAGTACCCGGTGGAGGCGGTGAGTGCGACGACCTGGCCGGGGGTGACCGAGGGTCCCACGGTCACCAGCGAGGCGCTGTCCAGCAGAACGTCGGTCACCGGGCGGGAGCCCAGCTCCAGGGCGTCCTCCAGTCGCTCCTGCTCCTCGGGGTCGAGCAGGCCGGCCTGGCCGGCGTCCTCCACGAGCCGGTTGAGCTGCTCGCTGGTGAAAACGGCCTCGACCTCGTCCTTGGGTTCGACCCGGAAGAGTTTGAGGACCAGCCGGGCGCAGGCTCCCAGGCCCACGGTGACCGGCCTGCACAGCCGGGCGAAGGCGACCAGGCCGGGGCTCAGCCACAGCGCGGTCTTCTCGGGGGCCGCCATGGCGAGGTTCTTCGGGACCATCTCGCCGATGACAAGATGCAGAAAGACGACCACGGCGAGCGCGATCACATAGCCGAGCGGGTGGATCATGCCCTCGGGCAGATGAATCGCCTCGAAGGCAGGCTCCAGTAGATGCGCCACGGTCGGCTCGGCCACCGCGCCCAGCGTCAGCGAGCAGACGGTGATACCGAACTGGGCGGCCGCCATCATCTGCGGCAGATTCTCCAGGCCGTAGAGGACCTGGCGGGCCCGTGCGGACCCAAGGGGCTCGATCTGGCTGCGGCGCACGGAGACCAGTGCGAACTCCGCGCCGACGAAGAAGCCGTTGGCGAGCACGAGCAGAACGGCGAAGAGGAGTTGGAGCAGGCTCATCGGACGGCCTCCACCGCGGGCTGCTCCACTGCAGCGGTGGCATCGGAGGTACCGTCGGCGTCCGCTGTCCGGACGATGCGGACCCGCTCCGCGCGGTAGTGCCCGACCTGGCGCACCGACAGCCGCCAGCCGGGGAGTTCGGCGCGGTCGCCGGGCACGGGGATCCGGCCGAGCAGATCGGCGACGAGTCCGGCGACGGTCTCGTACGGGCCCTCCGGCACGTCGAGTCCTATGCGCCGCAGGGTGTCGACGCGGCAGCTGCCGTCGGCGTCCCAGGCGGGGCGGCCGTCCTCCGGCGGCGCCGCGGCGAGTTCGGGCAGGTCGTGTCCGTCATGCTCGTCGCGCACCTCGCCGACGAGCTCCTCGATGATGTCCTCGAGTGTGACGACGCCGGCCGTGCCGCCGTACTCGTCGACGACTATGGCTATCGGCTGCTCACTGCGCAGACGTTCGAGCAGGGGCTGTACGGGCAGGGTCTCAGGGACGAGCAGCGGCGCCTGCGCAATGCTGACCACGGGCGTGCGCAGCCGGTTGGCGGAGGGCACGGCGAGGGCGTCCTTGAGGTGGACCATGCCGATGATCTCGTCGATGCGCTCCCGGTAGACGGGGAAGCGGGACAGGCCCGTGGCCCGGGTGAGGTTGACGACGTCCTGGGCGGTGGCGGAGGACTGCAGTGCGCTGACCTTCACACGGGGCGTCATCACGTGCTGGGCGGTCAGGTCGGCGAGGGAGAGGGTGCGTACGAACAGGTCGGCGGTGTCCTGTTCGAGCGCGCCCGCCTGTGCGGAGTGCCGGGCGAGGGACACCAGCTCCTCCGGGGTGCGGGCGGAGGCCAGCTCGTCGGCGGGCTCGACACCGAGGGCGCGTACGAGACGGTTGGCGACCGCGTTCAGCCCGGCGATGACCGGCCTGAACAGCCGCGAGAAGACGTGCTGCGGGCCGGCGACGAACCGCGCGACCTGCAGGGGCCGTGACACCGCCCAGTTCTTCGGCACGAGTTCGCCGATCACCATCTGCACGGCGGAGGCCAGCAGCATGCCGACGATCACGGACACACCGGAGACGGCGCCTTCTGGCACACCGACGGCAGTGAACGGGCCGGAGAGGAGCTCCGCCAGGGCCGGTTCGGCGAGCATGCCGACGACCAGTGAGGTGATGGTGATGCCGAGCTGGGTGCCGGAGAGCTGGAAGGAGAGCTCCCGGAGGGCGTTCACGACGCTGCGGGCCCGTCGGTCGCCGGCGGCCGCTGCCCGCTCGGCGTCCGGCCGCTCGACGGTGATGAGGCCGAACTCGGCCGCGACGAAGAATCCGTTGGCGAGAATCAGGAGGAAGGCCGCCGCAAGGAGCAACAGGGGGATGGTCATGCCACCGCCTCCGGACCGACGCGGAGGGGGTCCGCGGGGGTTCGGGAGGGGGCGGCGCAGGTACTACAGGACGAACCGTCCATCGCCGGAGAGGGTCACTCCTCTGATAGCAGGAGCCCCCCGCGCGGCCGGGCGGCCGACGGAGGGGCGAGGCGGCATGAGGCGCACCTCGTCAACAGATTAATCAAGACAAGCCCCGGAACGTCAGGGTGAACGCCCCAAGTCGGCACTGATGTTCCTCACGTCGACTGTTCCCACGTCAGCCAGGGTGTGATTTACGCCTCTTGCCCGAATTGTGACTTCGAGCTGCTCGGCTACCGCTCGGGGTCGCCGACGGCTCGCGTCTCGACGAGCGCACGCAGGGCGCGGGCGTCACGGATGGCGTGCTCCTTGGCGATACCCGGCTGGATGCCGAGGGCCGGCAGGCTGGTGCCGTCGCTGAGGTCAATGAACACCCAGGGGTCGCCCACCCGGAGGTTGACGTGCAGGATCTCCGCCCAGTCGAGGTGCCGCCGGGTGACGATGTTGACGACGGTGACGCCGGACTCGTCGGCGACGACCTTGGGCCTGCTGAGCAGGACGAGGACACCGGAGAGCAGTGCGGCGGTGAGGACGAAACTGAGCCGCTCCCCCGGGCCGAGCCTGGGCAGCATCACCGCGATCACCGTGATGACCACGAAGATCGCGACTGCGGCGGCCAGCAGGACGGCCCGGGTGCGGGACGGGCGGAAGGTGACGGGCAGCGCGGGCACGGCAGACGCATCCGGCATAGCCGACATATCCCGCATTTCTGTCATCGCTATCGAGTCCTTCGGAGGTCCTTCAGAGACGGCAGGCGTGGATGGCCGTCGTCAGGATGGCCCGCGCCCCGAGTGCGTACAGATCGTCCATGATCCGCTGCGCCTCCTTGGCGGGGACCATGGCGCGGACGGCGACCCAGCCCTCGTTGTGCAACGGAGAGATGGTCGGCGACTCGAGGCCGGGGGTGAGGGCGACGGCCTTCTCCAGGTGCTCGGCGCGGCAGTCGTAGTCCATCATCACGTACGTCCGCGCGACGAGGACGCCCTGGAGGCGGCGCAGGAACTGCTGGACCTTCGGGTCGTCGGCGTCGGCGCCGGTGCGGCGGATGACCACGGCCTCCGACTTCATGATCGGCTCACCGATCACGGTGAGGCCGGCGTTGCGCAGCGACGTCCCGGTCTCCACGACATCGGCGATGACCTGCGCGACGCCGAGCTCGATGGCCGTCTCGACGGCGCCGTCAAGGTGGACCACCGAGGCGTCCACGCCGTTGTCCGCGAGGTGCTTGGCGACGATGCCCTCGTACGAGGTGGCGATCGTCATGCCGCCCAGGTCCTCGACGCCCTTCGCCGTTCCCGGCTTGGTGGCGAAGCGGAAGGTGGAGCGGGCGAAGCCGAGCGGCAGGATCTCCTCGGCGTTGGCGCCGGAGTCGATCAGCAGGTCGCGCCCGGTGATGCCGATGTCGAGACGGCCGGACGACACGTAGATCGCGATGTCGCGGGGGCGCAGATAGAAGAACTCGACCTCGTTGTCCGGGTCGACGATCACCAGCTCCTTGGATTCCCTGCGCTGCTGGTATCCGGCCTCATGCAGCATCTCCGCCGCAGGGCCGGACAGGGAACCCTTGTTGGGGACGGCGATGCGCAGCATGAGGTCGGATTCCTTTGGTGCGAAGGGGCATTCGATACGGAGCTGGGTGCGGGGTCTGCTGGTTCTGCGTGTCTGCGGGCTACAGGTGGGCGTAGACGTCGTCGAGGGAGATGCCGCGGGCGACCATCATCACCTGCACGTGGTACAGGAGCTGCGAGATCTCCTCGGCGGCCGCCTCCTTGCCCTCGTACTCGGCGGCCATCCACACTTCGGCGGCCTCCTCGACGACCTTCTTGCCGATGGCATGGACGCCCTTGCCGACCAGCTCGGCGGTGCGGGACGTGGCGGGGTCGCCGTTTGCGGCCTTGTGCTGGAGCTCGGTGAAGAGCTCCTCGAACGTCTTCTTGGACATGGTGGTGCCTACTCTACGCGGCCGCCCGCTCCCGCTAGCGCCAGGGCTCGGAGACGGTACGCAGCGTCATCGCCGTGGCGACGGCCGCCGTGACCGCCTCGTGGCCCTTGTCCTCGTTGGAGCCCTCGAGGCCCGCGCGGTCGAGGGCCTGCTCCTCGGTGTCGCAGGTGAGCACGCCGAAGCCGACGGGGACGCCGGTGTCCACCGACACCTGGGTGAGGCCCTGGGTGACGCCCTGGCACACGTACTCGAAGTGCGGGGTGCCGCCGCGGATGACTACGCCGAGCGCGACGACCGCGTCGTAGCCACGGCCCGCGAGGACCTTGGCGACGACCGGGAGCTCGAAACTGCCCGGCACGCGCAGCAGTGTGGGCTCGTCGATGCCGAGCTCGTGCAGGGCGCGCAGGGCGCCGTCGACGAGTCCGTCCATGACCTTCTCGTGCCACTGGGCGGCGATGACCGCGACTCGCAGGTCGCTGCAGTTCTTCACGCTCAGTTCGGGTGCGCCCTTGCCGCTCACGCGCTGCTCCTCGTAGGTGTCGTAAGTGTCGATGTGGGTGTGACTGGGTGGTGCGGGATCACTGGCTGCCGCAGGGCGACGACGCCTTGGCGGCGTCGAGCCAGGGCAGGTCGTGGCCCATGCGGTCGCGCTTGGTGCGCAGATAGCGGAGGTTGTGCTCGCCGGCCTGGACGGGCATCGGCTCACGGCCGGTGACCTTGAGCCCGTGGCGGACGAGCGCGTCGGTCTTGTCGGGGTTGTTGGTCATCAGCCGCAGGCTCCGTACGCCGAGGTCCTGGAGGATCTGCGCGCTGGCGCCGTAGTCGCGGGCGTCCGCGGGGAGGCCCAGCTCCAGGTTGGCGTCGAGCGTGTCGCGGCCGCGCTCCTGGAGTTCGTAGGCGCGCAGCTTGGACATCAGGCCGATGCCGCGGCCCTCGTGGCCGCGCAGATAGACGACGACACCGCGGCCTTCGTCGGTGATGCGCTGCATGGACGCCTGCAGCTGGGGGCCGCAGTCGCAGCGCAGCGAGTGGAAGACGTCGCCGGTGAGGCACTCGGAGTGGACCCGGACGAGGACGTCCTCGCCGTCGCCGAGACGGCCGTGGACGAGCGCGATGTGCTCGACGCCGTCGACCGTGGAGCGGTAGCCGTACGCCGTGAAGTCGCCGAAGGCGGTGGGGAGCTGGACCTCCGCCTCGCGGCGGACCGTCGGCTCGGAGGAGCGGCGGTAGGCGATCAGGTCCTCGATGGAGATGATCGACAGGCCGTGCTTGCGGGCGAACGGGATCAGTTCGGGCAGGCGCAGCATGGTGCCGTCCTCGCCTGCGATCTCGACGATCGCTCCGGCGGGGCGCAGTCCGGCGAGGCGCGCGAGGTCGACGGCGGCCTCGGTGTGGCCGTTGCGGACGAGGACGCCGCCGGGCTTGGCGCGCAGCGGGAAGATGTGTCCTGGCCGCACGAAGTCGGCGGGGCCGGTCACGCCGCCCGCCAGCAGCTGGAGGGTGGTGGCGCGGTCCGCCGCCGAGATGCCGGTGGAGACGCCGTGCGCGGCGGACGCGTCGACGGAGACGGTGAAGGCCGTCCGCATCGACTCGGTGTTGTGCTGCACCATCTGCGGCAGCTCCAGGCGGTCCAGCTCGTCGCCCTCCATGGGGGCACAGATCAGGCCGCGGCACTCGCTCATCATGAACGCGACGATCTCGGGCGTGGCCTTCTCGGCGGCGATCACGAGGTCGCCCTCGTTCTCGCGGTCCTCGTCGTCCACGACGACGACCGGGCGGCCTGCCGCGATGTCCGCGATGGCCTGCTCGACCGGGTCGAGGGTGAAGTCCTCGACCTTGTCGGTTCCGTACCAGAGAGTCGATGTCATGCCGGAGCTCCTTCCGGGATGGGCCGGCCGGCCTGACGGGAGCGCAGCCACCAGTCGCGCATGCCCCACAGGACGAGGGCGCCGTAGACGATGTAGACGAAGCCGGAGAAGGCGAAGCCGTTGGCGAAGTTGAGCGGCACGCCCACGACGTCGACGAGCAGCCAGGCGAACCAGAACTCGACCATGCCGCGCGCCTGGGCGTACATGGCGACGATCGTGCCGACGAAGATGTAGGCGTCGGGCCACGGGTCCCACGACAGCGTGGGGAAGGCGGTGAACAGGCCGCCGACCGCAAGCGTGCCGAGGGCGGCGCCGCCGGCCAGGTAACCGCGCTCACGCCAGGTGGCGAACCGCACGGCGATCGAGCCGTCCTGCTCCTGCTGCTTGCCGCGGTTCCACTGCAGCCAGCCGAACACGGCCACCACGATGACGACCAGCTGCTTGCCGGCGCTTCCCGAGAGGTGGGCGGTCGCGAAGGCCGCGAGGAGGATGACGCCGGACAGGAGCTGGGCGGGCCAGGTCCATATCGAGCGGCGCCAGCCGAGCGCCAGGGCGATCAGGCCGATGGTGTTGCCGATCATGTCGGACCACCGGATGTGCTGGCCGAGGACGGTGAACGCCTCGGAGTTCAGCCAGTTCACTGAGCGCTCTCCTTGCTCTCGGCGTTCGCGGGGTCGTTGGCGTGTTCGGCGTCCTTGGCGGCCAGCAGCCGCTCGACGTACTTGGCGATGACGTCCACCTCGAGGTTGACCGGGTCGCCGGGCTGCTTGATGCCGAGCGTCGTCAGGGCGAGCGTGGTGGGGATGAGGCTGATGGTGAAGTAGTCGGGGCCCGCGTCGACGACGGTCAGGCTGATGCCGTCGACGGTGATGGAGCCCTTCTCGACGACGTACCGGGCGAGATCGGCGGGCAGCGAGATCTTGACGATCTCCCAGTTGTCGGAGGGCTTGCGCTCGAGGATCTGGCCGGTGCCGTCGACGTGGCCCTGCACGATGTGCCCGCCGAGCCGCGTGCCGACCGCGGTCGGCCGCTCCAGATTGACCCGGGAGCCGACGGCGAGGGCGCCGAGGCTCGACCGGTTCAGCGTCTCCGCCATCACGTCCGCGGTGAACTCGTCGCCCTCGTGCTCCACGACCGTCAGACAGACGCCGTTGACGGCGATGGAGTCGCCATGCTTGGCGCCTTCGGTGACGACGGGGCCGCGCAGCCGGAAGCGGGAGGCGTCGCCGAGGTTCTCGACGGCGGTGATCTCTCCCAGCTCTTCGACGATTCCGGTGAACACGTTCAGTGCTCCTTCGTTGCGAGGGTGGCGGTGATGCGCAGGTCGGGCCCGATACGCACGGACTCGGTGACGTCGAGCCGCAACGCGTCGGTGATGGTGGTGATTCCGGCGGCGGCGAGGGCCGCACTGCCCTCGCCGAGCAGTACGGGCGCGAGGTAGCCGACGATCCGGTCGACGGCGCCCGCCGCGACGAAGGCTCCGGCGAGTGTCGGGCCGCCTTCGAGCAGCACGGACCGGACGCCGCGCAGGTGCAGGTTCGTGAGCAGGTCGTGCACGCCCAGGCGCCCGTCGTGCAGGGGCAGCCGGAGCAGTTCGACGCCCGGCAAATGGCGCGTGTCGGCGTCCTCGGCGACGACGACCAGCGTGGGTGCCGCGTCGTCGAGGACGCGGGCGGTCGGCAGGATCGTGGCGTGGGTGTCGAGGACGACGCGCAGCGGCTGTACGACGCCGTCGATGCCGCGGACCGCGAGGTGCGGGTCGTCGGTGCGGGCCGTGCCGGATCCGACGACGACCGCGTCGCACTCGGCGCGCAGCCGGTGCACGTCGGCGCGGGACTCGGCGGAGGTGATCCAGCGGCTGGTGCCGTCGGCGGCGGCGATCCGGCCGTCGAGCGTCGCCGCGTACTTCCAGGTGACATGGGGACGGCCGAGGCGTACGGACGTGAGCCAGGCGATGTTGCCCGCCTCGGCCTCATCGGCGAGGAGGCCGCCTTCGACGTCGATGCCGGCGCGGCGCAGGGTCTCCGCGCCGCCCGTGGCTGAGGGGTTGGGGTCGCCGACCGCGTAGACGACCCGGGCGATCCCGGCGTCGATGAGGGCCTGGGCGCAGGGGCCCGTACGGCCCGTGTGGTTGCAGGGTTCGAGGGTGACGACGGCGGTGCCGCCTCTGGCCCTGTCGCCGGCCGCGCGCAGGGCGTGGACCTCCGCGTGCGGGCCGCCGGCGCGCTGGTGGAAGCCCTCGCCGACGATGTCGCCCGAGGCGTCGAGGATGACGGAGCCGACGACCGGGTTGGGGCTGGTCGAGCCGAGTCCGCGCGCGGCGAGCGCGATGGCGCGACGCATCGCTGCTGCTTCGGCTGCGGTGGGGGCCACCGGGTCCTCCTGCCTCTTCGGGCACGGACTCCGGGGCTGTCGATGACGACAGAATGTACGAGCGGGACTCCACGGGTAAGGCCGGACGGCGGCCGTCCTCTACGGACGGACCGACGGCGGCGTACACATGAGTGTCCGCCCGCCGCGCACTGCCTCCCATCCGGACTTTAACCGTCGGTCCAGGAATTTCACCTGGTCAACCGGCCACTGGATGCGGCCGGGTCGCGGACTGTAACCGCCGGTTCGGACTTTCACCGACCCCGGAGTGCGCTGCTTCTGGTACAGGGACAGTGTGCCACGCCTGATCGCGTGCCATGCGGGCGATTCCTGTGGGCCTGCTCACAGCACCCCATCGCTCTCCTCGCAACCCCACCGCTCTACTCGCAACCTCTCTGCCTCAACCGGCTCACCTCGGCCCGCGCACAGCGCGAGCGGTACGTGGGGCCCTGGCTGCCGGAGCCCGTGTTCACGGAGGACGGAGCCCTCGGCCCCATGGAGTCGGCGGAGCAGCGCGATGCCGTGTCGGCGGCGCTGCTCGTGCTGCTGGAGCAGCTCACCCCGACGGAGCGCGGCCGTCTTCGTCCTTGCGGGAGGCGTTCGCGTACACCCACCGGGACATCGCCGGGGTTCTCGACCCGAGCGAGGCCAACTCCCGTCAGCTGTACCGCAGGGCGGTGCAGCGCGTGGCGACGCCGCCGGCCCGCTTCCGGCCCGCGCCCGAGCAGCAGCGCGAGCTCGTTGCTCTGCGGGCGGGCGGCCAACTGACCCCGAACCGGGCCGTGGGCAAGGGCTCGTTCGAGGAGTATCCGGCGACCCGGTTCCCTGCCGAGCGGTGAGTCGGTGCAGGGGGAGTTCGTGAAGGGGTGAGTCCGTGCAGGGGTAACTTCACGCAGGGATGAGTTCGTGCTTTCACGCCTGCGGTGCGAACAGTGGGAAGAGTTCGTCCTGTGCCGCGTCGCGGGCCGTGAAGAGTGCGCCACGCAGGACCGCCCCGCCACCCAGTGCGCCGGCCCGTACCTCTGTGTGGAGGGGCGACATCGTGGTGAGGCGGTCCTGTACCAGCGAGGCCAGGGCCGCGCCGCCCGCCTGTCCGATCTCGCCGCCGAGGACGACGCATCCGGGGTCGAGTACGGCCGTCACCGACGCCACCCCGATGGCGAGCCGGTCGGCGAGGGCGTTGAGAAAGGCCGCAGCGGCGCGGGCGTCCGTGGCGCCGCTGTCGGGTGCCATGTCTGGGGCCGACACGGCGCGTGCCTCGCTCCCTTCGGTCGGCGTGCCGCCCATCGCCGCCACCGCTGCCCGCACGACCGTCGCGGCCGGCGGCTCGTGCGAGTGGGGCTCGGCGGGCGGCACCAGGCCGTGCCGCGCGGCGAGTTCGGTGATCGCCGCCGCACCGGCCAGCGAGTGGAAGCCGCCCTCGCACCCGGTCGCCGACGGGAGCCCGTCCGTGCCGGGGACCGGCAGGAAGCCGATCTCGCCGGTGCCGCCCGAGGCCCCCCGGCGCAGGGCACCGTCGAGCACGACGGCGGCCCCGACGCCATGGCCCAGCCACAGCAGGACGAAGGTGTCGCGGTCGACGGCGACACCGTCGCGCTGTTCGGCGAGGGCGGCGAGGTTGGTCTCGTTCTCCACGAGCACACGGGCCGCGAGCCGTTCCTGGAGGGCGCCGGCCAGGCGCCGGTGCCAGGCGGGCAGCCCACTGGAGTCGCGGAGTTCGCCGGTCGCCGGGTCGATCAGCCCGGGCGCGCCGACACCGACGCTGTGCAGCCGCTCCGCGCCGGCCTCCTTGGCGGTGCGCTCGACGAGGGCGACGGCCTGCTCGACGGCAGGCCCGGTGCCGGTGTCCCCGCCGATCGGTACGGACGCCTCGGCGAGCACCGTGCCGAGCAGGTCGGCGACAACGACGGTGAGACCGTCGGTGCGTACGTCGAGGGCGGCGAGATGCGCGCGGTCGGCGACGATCCCGTAGAGGCGAGCGTTCGGCCCCCTGCGCTCCGCGCCCGTCTCGCCGACCACCGTGATCAGTCCGGCGCTCTGGAGCCGCTCGACGAGGTCGGCGACGGTGGGCCTGGACAGCCCGGTCAGCTGTTTCAACTGGCCTGCGGTCAGGGGGCCTTGCTGCTGCAGCAGTCGGAGGGCGAGCCGGTCGTTGATGGCCCGGGCGGTGCTCGGTGATGCGGGCATGCCGGGATCCTTCCAGATCGCTGTTGCTGTGGCTGGGCATCGGGCTTCCCCTGCCCGTAATTATCAGGCAGGGTCCCTGATAGTTCTGCTAGCTTACGGCGTGCGAGGCAGCGGCCCGACGTCGCGGACGTACGTCCGGGGAAACAGGAATCGGGACATCAGGGCATCGGGGAGGAACTCACCGCATGAGTGAAGTGGTCTACGACAAACGCGAAGTGAGTCGCGCCCGTTACGCCGTGGCCGCCGTCTTCGCCGTGCACGGCGCGGTCACCGGCTCTTTCGCGACCCGTGTGCCGTGGATCCAGGACCATGCGTCGGTGAGCGCGGGCCAACTCGGCGTTGCCCTCGCCTTCCCCGCATTCGGCGCCGCCGTGGCGATGCCCGTGGCCGGCTGGGTGAGCCACCGCTTCGGCGCCCGTACCGCCCTGCGCGGCCTGCTCGCGCTCTGGACGCTCGCACTTGTGCTGCCCTCGCTCGCGCCCAACCTGGTCGCGCTGTGCGCGGCGCTGTTCGCGTACGGCGCGACGGCCGGCATGGCGGACGTCGCGATGAACGCACTGGGCGTCGAGATCGAGAACCGGCTCGGCAAGTCGATCATGTCCGGGCTGCACGGCATGTGGAGCGCGGGCGCCCTGATCGGCTCCGCGGCGGGCACGCTCGCCGCCCATCTGGGCTCCGACGCCCGCCTCCACCACCTGCTGGCCGCGGCGGTCCTCACCGTCGCGGGGCTGGCCGCGTGCCAGGGCGTACTGGACCTGCGGCCCACCGACGACGAGGAGCCGCCGCGGTTCGCCCTGCCGCCGAGGTCGGCGCTGCTGATCGGCGCGGTCGGGTTCTGCGCGGTGTTCGCGGAGGGCGCGAGCCTCGACTGGTCCGCGGTCTATCTGCGCGACGTCCTCAACACGTCGGCGGGCCTGGCGGCCGCGTCCACCACGGGCTTCACGCTCACCATGGCGCTCGCCCGGATCGCGGGCGACGCGGTGGTGGACCGGTTCGGCGCCGTACGCACCGTGCGCGTGGGCGGGGTGCTGGCCACACTCGGCGGTCTGCTCGTCGTGACCGCCTCACACCCCGCTGCGGCGATGGCCGGGTTCGCGCTGCTGGGCCTCGGCATCGCGGTCGTCGTACCGCTGGCCTTCGCCGCGGCCGGGCGCAGCGGGCCCAACCCGAGCCAGGCCATCGCGGGCGTCGCCACCATCACGTACACCTCGGGTCTGATCGCGCCCTCGGCGATCGGCTCGCTCGCCCAGGCGACCAGCCTGATCGTGTCCTTCGGGCTGGTGACGGTGCTGGCGTTCGGCCTGGTCGTCTTCGGGGGCGTGCTGCGCACGGGAGGCAGGGAGAGTGTCCGGGCCGGTGCACCGACGAGCGCGACGGCGGCTGATCCGCGACCCTGAGCGGACGCGGCCGCGTCGCCTTGGACGACCGCTCCGCGACGTGCCGAGACGGCCGCTCCGCCACTCGCCGAGGCGGTCGCTCCCCCACTACGTCGAGTCGGCTCTCCCTTGCCGCGGGGAGAAGCACTACGCATGCCGCATTAGCATTGCACTGTTTGTCTCGGCGTACAGAAAGTGAAACTCACCATGGATCTCGGCGTGCGCTGGAGGCTGCACGGCGACGGGCGCACCCCCGCCCCCGGAGCCGTCGTCCGACCCGACGAGAGGCTCTCGTGGCCGCGCACCGTCGGGCTCGGCGCCCAGCACGTGGTCGCCATGTTCGGCGCGTCCTTCGTCGCACCGGTCCTGATGGGTCTCGACCCGAACCTCGCGATCATGATGTCGGGCCTCGCGACGGTCATCTTCCTGCTGGCCACACGCGGCCGCGTGCCCAGCTACCTGGGCTGTTCGCTGTCCTTCGTGGGCGTGGCGGCGGTGATCAGGGCGCAGGGCGGTTCGAGCGCCGTGGTGACCGGTGCCGTGTTCGTGGTCGGCATCGCGCTGTTCCTCGCCGGGCTTGCTGTGCAGCGGTTCGGGGCGCGGATCATCCACGCCACCATGCCGCCGATCGTCACCGGCGCGGTGGTCATGCTGATCGGCTTCAACCTGGCGCCGGTCACGGCCGCGACGTACTGGCCGCAGGACCAGTGGACGGCGCTGCTGACCATGCTCTTCACCGGTTTGGCCGTGGTGTGCCTGCGCGGTTTCTGGTCGCGCATCGCGATCTTCCTGGGGCTGATCTTCGGATACGGCATCTCGTGGGTCTTCGACCGCGTCTTCGGCAAGATCCACTCGGTGAGCGGCGGCACCGAGGCCGTCGACCACTGGCGTCTGGACCTCTCGGGCGTCGCCAAGGCCGACTGGATCGGACTGCCGTCCTTCCACGGCCCGAGCTTCGAGTGGTCGGCGATCCTCGTCGCGCTGCCCGTCGTGATCGCGCTGATCGCCGAGAACGCCGGTCACGTCAAGGCCGTCGGCGAGATGACCGGCGACCCGCTGGACGACAAGCTCGGCACCGCGATCGCCGCCGACGGCGCCGCGTCGATGCTCTCCACCGCGGTCGGCGGCCCGCCCAACACGACGTACTCCGAGAACATCGGCGTCATGGCCGCAACCCGCGTCTACTCGACAGCCGCGTACTGGGCCGCCGCGGGCTTCGCCCTGCTGTTCGGCCTCTGCCCGAAGTTCGGCGCGGTCGTGGCCGCCATCCCGGGCGGCGTGCTCGGCGGCATCACCGTCATCCTCTACGGCATGATCGGCCTGCTCGGCGCCCAGATCTGGATCAACGCCAAGGTGGATCTGCGCAATCCGCTGAACCTGGTCCCGGCGGCGGCGGGCATCATCATCGGCGTCGGCGGCGTCTCGCTGAAGTTCACCGACAACTTCGAGCTGAGCGGCATCGCCCTCGGCACGCTCGTCGTCATCAGCGGCTACCACGCGCTCCGCGCCATGGCCCCCGCCCACCTCAAGACGCAGGAGCCGCTGCTCGACGCCGGCACCTCGACGTACGACAAGGACGCCGAGAAGGATGCCGCCGAGCAGGAGACAGCCGGGCAGGAAGCGGCCGGGCAGCAGGCGGGCGACGACGCGTCGAAGGGTCAGCCGCCCGTCACCAGGTCGTAGGCGTAGCCCGGGGTGAAGGTGCCCGGCGCGCCCTTGCAGCCGTCGGACTCCCCCGGCAGCTTGACCCAGAGGTAGGCGTCGATACGGGACTGTCCCGTACGTAACGTCGGCGCCTGTCCGAGCTTGCGGCCCGCCGGGTCGCACCACTCGCCCTCGGCTGGAGCACCGTTCCCGTTCCGGCTGGTGTCGATGACGGCGCCCAGGCTCGACGGGCCGGCCAGCGCCGACAGGACCTGCCGGGCGTAGGCCGCCTCCTCGGCGGTGCGGTGGAAGTTCGAGACGTTGGTGAAGACGCCGTCGGACGAGGCGGCCGACGCCGCGCCCGCCTGCCGCAGCCGGGCCGCCTGCGCGGCTGCCGCGTTCCAGCCGGAGTGGCCCGCGTCGTAGTAGACCCTGGCCCTCGGATTGGCCGCCTTGAGGACGCGGCCCGCGCGGGCCAGCGACGCGTACCGCCGCGCCCGGTCGCCCGCCGAGAGGCAGTCGATCAGGGCGAGGGAGTCGGGCTCCAGGACCACGATGACCTCACCGGAGCCGAGCCCGGCGGCGAACTTGTCGATCCACCCGTCGTACGCGCCGAGGTCGGGCGCCCCGCCCTGGGACGCGCCCCCGCAGTCGCGGTTCGGAATCGCGTACGGCACGACGACCGGCACGCGGCCGCTCGCCGCGGCCGTCGATGTGACCGCACGCACGCGTGAGGTGATCGTCGACGGCGTGTAGTCGGCGAACCACACCGCGGCCGGCTGGTCGGCGATCCGCGACTCGATGAGCGGCCGCCGCGGATCGCTGCGGTTGGCCCGGACCCAGTCGAGCACCTGCGAGTCGTTGTGCCGGTACAGGCGGGCCGACACGGCGGGTGCGGCGGCCGCGGTCGTCTTCGGCGCCTTCGGGGTGGCCTTGGCCTTGGGTGACGGCTTGGACGAGGACTTGGAGGGCGACGGTGAGGCCGAGGTGGTGGACGGGGACGCGCTGGGCCCCGCGGGCAGCGGCTGGAGGCTCGGCGACCGCGTCACCGTCGGCCGCGCCTCGTCCGTTCCGCCGTCCTGGTCAAGGGCGTTGACAAAGCCTGTGACCGTGCCGACAGCGACCACGACCGAGGCTGCCGCGGCCATGGCACCGCGGCCGGTGCGCCCGCGGCGCTTTCTGCGTTCCGCCAGGCGCTGCGCGCGTGGGCCTGACACGTGCTGTTCCCCCTCTTCTCCGTGACGCTCCCCTGCGCCACGGTCGTTGTCTGCCGGTGCCGGTGGCGTTCCCCCGTTCTGGGGAAGCCCGTGGCCCGGCGGCACGCGCGCCAGCCTATGGCTGGGACCCTGCCCCCATGGCGCAGTTGGAACAGTTCACACATTCGCCCCAGGGGGTCGACGCGGTGGTGGCGCGGATGCGCGCGCTCGGCGCGGCCTGGCCGGACCATGACGGCGTAGCGGTCTTCAACCGCGTCTACTTGGCCGTCACACTGGAGGTCGACCGGCTCATCGACACAGGGGAGTTCCCCGATCCGCGAGCCGCCGCCACGCTGGACGTTCGGTTCGCCGAGCGCTATCTCGCGGCGGTCGACGCGGTGGCCGGTGAACGCCGCCCGCCCGCGTGCTGGCGGCCTCTGTTCCAGTACCGGCGACATCCCGGAGTACGTCCGATGCAGTTCGCACTCGCGGGCATCAATGCGCACATCGGGCACGATCTGGCGCTCGCGGTCGTGGACACCTGTCGTACGCTCGGCTGCGAACCGTCCGAGCTGGAGGACGAGTTCGACCGCGTGGGCGACCTCCTCGTGTCGCTGGAGGAGCGCATCCGCGAAGATCTGATGCCCGGTCCCGATCTCCTGCAGATCGCCGATCCGCTGACGCATCTGCTCGGCTCCTGGAGCCTGGAACGGGCGCGGGACGGCGCATGGGCGGCGGCCCGGACGCTCTGGGCACTACGGGAACTCCCGGAGGTCGTCGAGGAGTTCACCCAGCGGCTCGACGCAGGCGTGGGGCTGGTCGGCCGCATGCTGCTCACCCCGCTCCCGGACTGACCGGGACCGCGGCGGCGCATGGTGGCGGGCATCCGCCAGATACGGGCCTCTCCGCTGGAGTGCGGTTGTACTGATCCCGCCATGACGGGTCGTCAACGCCTGGAATTCCTGTTGCTCCGCTGTACGTTGACGAGCTGGACCCTGATGCGAACCACCGCGCCGGGCAGCGGCCCGGCGTACACAGCGCGCGCCGCCGCGACCGGACCCGATGCGAAGGAGCACAGGCATGGCGATTCCCCTCGGACTGGCACTCCCGCAGCTGAAGCAGTACGACCTCGGACGCGACGTGCCCGCGGTGGCGAAGGCCGCCGAGGACATCGGATACGAAAGCCTGTGGGTGTTCGAGCGGATCCTGTTCCCCGAGCCCGCGACGCAGGGCCTCTACGGCATCCCGGGCCTGGCCTGGCCCGACGAGTACCGCTCGGTGGCCGACCCGCTGGTGACGCTGACACTGGCCGCGGCCGTCACCGAGCGGGCGCGGCTGGGCACCAGCGTGCTGGTCGCCCCGCTGCATGTGCCCTTCCAGCTGGCCCGTTCACTCGCCACGCTGGACGCGGCGAGCGGCGGCCGGGTGGTGGCCGGGTTCGGCACGGGCTGGTCCCTCGACGAGTACGCGGCCGCGTCGGTGGCCCCGTTCGAGCAGCGCGGCAAGGTCCTGGACGAGCTGCTCGACGTGTGCCGGGCGGTCTGGGGCCCGGATCCCGTGGCGTACGAGGGGTCGCTGACCAGGATCGCGCCGTCGGAGGTGGGCCCCAAGCCCGCCCGGCCGATTCCGGTCCTGCTCCCGGCGAACAGCCCGCGCGCGTTGCGCCGGCTCGTGGAGCGCGCCGACGGCTGGATGCCGGTCGGCATGGGCGCCGAGCGACTGGCCGCCGAGTGGCGGAAGGTCCAGGACCTGGCCGCAGAGAAGGGCCGCACGGAGCCGGTCCAGAGCGTCCTCCGGGTCAACGCGCAGTACTCCGCGAAGGCGTACGAGGGCGAGGACCGTGCCGCCTTCCAGGGGAACGCCGAGCAGATCACCGAGGATCTCGTGGCGCACGCCGAGGTCGGTCTCGACGAGATCTTCCTTGAGCTCAGTGGCTCAGCGCGGGATGCGGAGGAGCTCAAGGACGTGGCGGCCGAGGTGTACGAGACGGCGCGGGCGGCCGGGGTCTGACGGGTCTGTGCGGGCGGCCGGGGTCTGACGGGTCTGAGCCGCGGGACCGGTCGGCGGCGCTCCGACCGGTGTCCGGGGCGGGAACCCAGGAGCCCGCAGGTGCCTCAGGCTCAGCGGCATCCTCGGGTTCCCGCCCGCCCGCTTCCCGTCAGTCCTCGGGCAGTTCCACCGGCGCGATCTCGTCGTACACGTCGCCTGGCCCAGGGTTCGTCGGGTCGGTCGCCCCGCCCAGCTGGTGCATGACGCCCCACACGGCGTTGAGCGCGGTCTGCACGGCGCCCTCGGCCCAGCCCGCCGTCCAGGAGATGTCGTCACCGGCGAGGAAGATGCCGCGCTTGTCCTCGGGGAGGCGGTCCTGCATGAAGTGGGTGAACAGGCGCCGCTGGTAGCGGTAGTGGCCCGGCAGGTTGGCCTTGAACGCGCCCATGAAGTACGGCTCGTTCTCCCAGGACACGGTCACCGGGTTGCCGATGATGTGCTTCCGGATGTCGACCTTCGGATAGATCTCGCCGAGCGACTTGAGCATGACCTCCATGCGCTCGTTCGCCGACAGGGGCAGCCACTTCAGGCTGTCGTCGCACCAGGTGTAGGAGAGGCAGATGACGGCGGGCCGGTCGGGCCCGTTGTCGAGCAGGTAGGTCCCGCGCGTCATACGGTCGGTCAGCGTCATCGACATCACGTCCCGCCCCGTCTTCTCGTCCTTGTCCAGCCAGAACGGACGGTCGACGGGCACGAAGAGCTTGCTGGACTCCATGTAGTGGGTGCGCTCGATCGCCGTCCAGTGGTCGATCGGGAAGAGCTCGTCGTCGCACGCGATCTTGGACAGCAGCATCCAGGACTGGGCGGTGAAGATCACGGCTCGGTAGGAGCGGATGTCGCCCGAGGCGTCCGTGACGGTGATGCGGTTGCCGGCGGTGCGGTGCAGCCGGGTCACGGCCGGACGCGGCTCGCCGTTCACGTGCAGCGACTTGAGGGACGTGCCGTAGGGCCAGTGCACGATCTTCTCCGGCTCACGCTCCCACAGCCGCAGCGGAAGCTGCTGGCTGCCGCCGACGATGCCGCGGTGGTGGTCGTCCGCCTCGGTGTAGACGACGCGGAGGATCTCGAGGATGGAGTTGGGGAAGTCGGTGTCCCAGCCTCCGGTGCCGAAGCCGACCTGGCCGAAGATCTCGCGGTGCCGGAAGGACTTGAAGGCCTCCGAGTCGCAGAGGAAGCCGTAGAAGGTCTGGTTGTCGAGCTTCTCGACGAGCCGGGACCAGATCTCACGGATACGCGGGACGTCGCGCTCCCGCAGGGCGCGGTTCATGTCGGAGAAGTCGGCCCCCTCCTCCAGACAGGCGTTCCAGGCGGTCGCCACGTCGCGGTAGACCTGCGGAAGATCGTCGAGGGTCTCGGCGTAGTGCGACTCGCCCTTGAGATCGACGACCGTGGACGGTGTGGCCTCGGCGAGCGGGTTCGGGAAGGGCCGGGTCTCCAGGCCGACCAGGTCGATGTAGTGCTGGAGCGCCGTCGACGACGGCGGGAAGCGCATCGCGCCCATCTCGGCGGTGAGCGAGGGGTCGCAGCCGTCGAAGCCGACGGTCCGCAGCCGCCCGCCGATCCGGTCGGCCTCGTAGACGACCGGCTTGAGGCCCATCTTCATCAGCTCGTACGCGGCCACGATGCCCGACAGTCCGCCGCCGACGACGGCAACTTCGGTGCCGTGCCCGGTCGCGGGTATCTGGCCCAGCCCCGCGGGGTGCGCGAGGAAGTCGTCGTACGCGTACGGGAAATCCGGCCCGAACATGGTGATCGGCGGCTGCGCGTCGTCTGCGTGCTGGACGGCGTTGGGCACCGTGGACGTCATGGGGTACGGACTCCTTGCGTGAAGACTCTCGGGGGCGGGCGGCGCGCAGGCGGGCGTGCTGGTGGTTCAGACGGCGCTTGGATCAGACAGGGCTGGGTTGAGACGGGACTTGGATCAGATGAGGGACCCGTAGAGGCCGGGGCGCCGGTCCTTCAGATACGGGTTCGCCTCACGTGAGGCCGCGAGAAAAGCGGGGTCGGCGTCGGCGAAGACCAGTTCCTCACCGCGTCTGGCGCGCGTGCGGGCGACCCCGTCGGGCCCGGCCAGCGTGGAGAGCCCGACGAAGTCGAACTCCCCCTCCTGGCCCACCCGGTTGACGTACGCCACGTACATCTGGTTCTCGAAGGCCCGCACCGGGACCACGCATTCGGCGACGAACTGGAACGGGTGCATCTGGGCCGTGGGCACCAGCAGCAGGTCCGTGGCCGCGAGGGCGTGGGCACGGACGTTCTCCGGGAACTCGACGTCGTAGCAGATCATCAGGCCGACGCGGAGACCGTTCAGCTCCGCCTGCACCACCGGTTCGTCGCCCGGCGTGAAGTGGTCCCGTTCGAAACAGCCGAAGAGGTGGGTCTTGCGGTAGTTGGCGAGGCGTGTGCCGTCGGCCGCGATGAGCTGGGCGGAGTTGAAGACGAGGTCCCCGGAGCGCTCGGGGTAGCCGTAGGCGATCGCGAGGCCGTGCCGTCCGGCGATCTCCGCGATCGCGTCGGCGGACTCTCCGTCGGCGGGCTCGGCGAGCCGCGCGATGTCGTCGCCGATCGCGTACCCGGTCAGGAACATCTCCGGCGCCACCAGCAGCCCCGCCCCAGCGGCCCCTGCCCGGCCCGCGGCCTCGTCGAGGACCTTGAGGTTCTCGACGACCGAACCGGGTCGGCCGGAGCTCTGGAGCAGGGCGGTGCGCATGCGTGTTCCTCACCGTGGGACGGGGATTCGGGGGCCTCAAAGACGGTACGGTCCGGCATCCGGGCCGACAAGGCGGAGCCGTTGCGCACCGGAGCACCAATCGTTGCGTCCCGCCCGGGGTCGGCAGCGATTCGTTGCGCACCCGGCCGGCGGGGCCCTTTGCGCCAGGGGGCGCAGGTCAGGGCCCCTTTCGGCTGGAGGCCAAGGTCCCGGGAACGCGGGTAAGGGCGGCGCGGGTTCCCAGGAGCGCGTGCTGGGCGCGGGCGGCCTCACCCCGGTGCCGTGGGAGCCGAGGTGTCGGCCGTGCGAGCCGTCCGGGCTGGAGTCCTCCTGGTGGCCAGGATCAGCGCCGTCACCAGATAGGGCACCGCGAACAGGGCGAAGACGGTGCCGTGTGCGGCCGTCGAGCCGATCACCGCGTACCCGCCGTACACCGCGACCGTGGTCAGGTCGGTGCCCACACCGGCCACCGAGGTCAGGGTGGCCCGGCCGGTCCCCTCGATGCGCTGCTGGAGCCGGGCGTCGGCCAGGACGCTCGCCAGCTGGAAACCGCCGAAGGCCATCGCCACCAGCGCGATGCCGGCCGGGGTCCGCGCCACCGCACCCGCGGCCAGGGCCAGCGCGGAGCCCGCCAGCAGCCCGGCAAGTCCACCCGTGCCCAGCCGCTGTCCCACGTCGGCCAGCAGACCGCCGACCGTCGCTGCTGCCCAGACCAGCAACAGCAGCTGCGGTACGGCGCCTTCCGGCACGCCGGTGTCGCGCACCAGCAGCGGCGTGTACTCGTCGAGCGCGCCCCACACGGCGGTGACGGCGGGGACGAGCAGCAGGGCCCCGCGTACTGACCGGTTGCTGCGGGCTTCGGCGAGTCCGGCCCGCAGGGTCCGGGCCCACCCGTCGCCGGGCTCGTCAGCCGAGGGCTTGTCGGTCGAGGGCCCGTCAGCCAACGGCTCGTCCGTCGAGGGCTCCTCAGCCGAGGGCTCGTCGGTCGAGGGCCTGACCACGGCGGCAGTCGGCGCCGTCCGGTGCTCCGGGAACCGGGACGCGGTGACCGCGGCCAGCAGACATACCAGCACGCTGGCGAGCCCGACGGCCGGATACCCGCCGGCCGCGAACACCGGCCCGGCCAGGCCCATCGCCGCCATCACGCCCACCAGCCCGGCCGCCCGGGCCCGGCCCATCGCGGGCGCGTACCGGTCGGCCGCACCGAGCCGGTCGAGTTCCTCGTACACCAGTGCTTCCAACGCACCGGAACTCAGCGCTCCCTTGGCGCCCCAGAGCACGAAGCCGAGGGCGAACGACCAGTACGACGGGGTGAGCACCCACAGGGCGAAGCCGGCAGCGGTGAGCAGCGGCCCGAACCACAGCAGCACGCGCCGCGAGGCGCCGTCGGCCCAGGCACCGGAGGGGATCTCCAGCAGGACACCGGTCAGCGACCACAGGGCGAACAGCGAGGAGATCTGCCAGACCGTGAGACCGGTGTCGCGGAACAGCAGCGCGTACACCGGGTAGAGCAGGACGAAGTCGTCGAGGAACGCGTAGCCGTACAGCGTGGCCGTCAGCCGCCGGACACCGGTGCCGGGCACACGCGCGGGTGAAAGAGTCATGAGGCCTTCCCGCAGGGACAGTTCGGACGCCGGGGATACGGCGCCCGAGGCGGCCCTCGGGAGGCACGGCTGGTGGATCAATGTCGCCAGGTCATGGGACCGATGCTAGACGGGCTCCCCCGTCCGGCCCAGATGGCGCCCTGCGGAGACGCTCCCGGTTTCTAGGCCCTGTCGTCAAACTCCCGTCGTCCGCCCGAAGGGCGGGCCCCGCGGCGCCTGGTGCGTGCAGCTGCAAGGCGGAGGAGGGAGGCGACGCGGTGGGGCACCTCCCACGCCCTTAAGGCAGTGGGGGAGCGTGCCAGGCGCCGCGGGGCTGGGGGCACCTCCCAGCGGTAGCTGGGGGAGGGAGTTTGACGACAGGGCCTAGGTCGGCGAACCCGACGAGAACCGGCGCACCAGCGGCGACAGCACCAGCACGGACTTGGTGCGCTCCACGAACGGCTCCCCGGCGATCCGCTCAAGGACCCGCTCGAAGTGCCGCATGTCGGAGGCGAAGACCTGCACGACGGCGTCCGCGTCACCAGTGACGGTGGAGGCGGCCACGACCTCCTGGTAGCGCTCGAGACCGCGCTGGATGGTCTCGGGCGAGGTGTTGCGCCGGCAGTAGATCTCGACGAACCCCTCGGTCTCCCAGCCGAGCGCGGCCGGGTCCACGCGGACCGTGAAACCGGTGATGGCGCCGGTGGCGCGCAGCCGGTCCACGCGCCGCTTGACGGCCGGCGCGGACAGGCCGACCAGCTGGCCGATGTCGGCATAGGACCGGCGGGCGTCCTCGGCGAGGGCGTGCACGATGCGTTCGTCGAGATCGTTCAGCACTGCGGGTGGATCACTTTTCCGGGAGAGGGCTCAGGCGGCCGGGTCGGTCGCAAGACCGGGTGGAGAGCAGCGGTGGCCGTACAGGAAGTCAAGTAGAACACGGCCCGACGGCCCCCACGGCCGGGCCGTGGGGGCCGTCGCAGCATGTGTGCCCTGAGGGGCCGTTGCAGCGTGTCGCCGGCTCAGTTCCAGCTGGCGTGCAGCGGCTTGCCCTCCGCGTAGCCCGCCGCGCTCTGGATGCCGACGATCGCCTTCTCGGCGAACTCCTCGAGCGAGTTCGCGCCCGCGTAGGTGCAGGAGGAGCGGACGCCCGCGATGATCGCGTCGATCAGGTCCTCGACGCCCGGGCGGTGCGGGTCGAGGAACATCCGGGACGTCGAGATGCCCTCCTCGAACAGCGCCTTGCGGGCGCGGTCGTACGCGGACTCCTCGCTCGTACGGTTGCGGACGGCGCGCGAGGACGCCATGCCGAAGGACTCCTTGTAGAGCCGTCCGTCGGCGTCCTGCTGCAGATCGCCGGGCGACTCGTAGGTGCCCGCGAACCACGAGCCGATCATCACGTTCGACGCGCCGGCGGCCAGCGCCATGGCGACGTCACGCGGGTGTCGCACACCGCCGTCGGCCCACACGTGCTTGCCGTACTTCCTGGCCTCCGCGGCGCACTCGAGGACGGCCGAGAACTGGGGGCGGCCGACACCGGTCATCATGCGGGTGGTGCACATGGCGCCCGGGCCCACGCCCACCTTGACGATGTCCGCGCCGGCCTCGATCAGGTCCCTGACGCCCTCGGCCGCGACGACGTTGCCCGCGACGACCGGCACCTGCGGGTCGAGCGCCCGCACGGCCTTCAGCGCGGTGATCATCGACTCCTGGTGCCCGTGCGCGGTGTCGACGACGAGTGCGTCCACGCCCGCGTCGAGCAGCTGCTTGGCCTTGCCCGCCACATCGCCGTTGATGCCGACGGCGGCGGCGATGCGCAGCCTGCCGTGGGCGTCCACGGCGGGCTTGTAGAGCGTCGCGCGGAGGGCGCCCTTGCGGGTCAGGATGCCGGCGAGCCGGCCGTCGCCGTCCACGGCGGGCGCGTACCGGCGGTTGGCGCCGTCGAGCGTGGTGAAGGCCTGACGCGGCTCGATGTCGGCGTCGAGGAGGAACAGGTCCTTCGACATGACCTCGGTCAGCTGCGTGAAGCGGTCGACGCCGCTGAGGTCGGCGTCGGTCACCACGCCGATCGGCTTGTGGCCGTCGTCCACCACGACACCGGCGTCGTGCGCCCGCTTGTGCAGCAGGGACAGCGCATCGGCGACGGTCTGGTGCGGGGCCAGCACGATCGGGGTGTCCAGCACGAGATCGCGCTGCTTGACCCAGGAAACAACCTCGGTGACGACCTCGATCGGGATGTCCTGCGGGATGACGACGAGACCGCCGCGCCGGGCCACGGTCTCGGCCATCCGGCGGCCCGCGATCGCGGTCATGTTGGCGACGACCAGCGGGATCGTCGTGCCGGAGCCGTCCAGGGACGCAAGGTCGACGTCCTGCCGCGACCCGACCGCGGAGCGGCTGGGCACCATGAAGACGTCGTCGTACGTCAGGTCGTACGGGGGCTGGATGTCGTTGAGGAAACGCACGTGCTGCACATCCCAGTCGATCAGAGGTGGCCCCCGGGCAGGTCAGCCGAGGGGAAGAAGCACGTACTTCATTGTCCCACGGGAGGGCTGTACAGCGGGCGGGACAATCATCCAGTCATGTCGGTGAAGGGCTGGTCGGATCCTCCGAGCGCCAGCATCACCGAGAGCGCCGGGCCTCGTTCCCGCATGCGGTCCACGGCCTCCGCGAACACCTCCTGCGCGACGTCCCACTCCCCCGGCTGCGCCGCGGCGTACCCCTGCCAGCCGGTGACGACGACCAGCAGGCCGCGATCCGGGCGCTCGGCGGCGGACGACGGCCATACGGAGACGTCGGTGAGGCTGTCCGCGAGCGCGTCCCAGTTCCGCCCGAACCACTCCGGGAGCTCCAGCGCCCGCGCGCAGCGCTCCATGAACTCCGCCTTCTCCTCGGCCCCGGTGAGGTCGAGGAGGACGGTGGCCCAACCGTGCCCAGTCATCACGGCCCGTCCGGGTCCGCCCGGTCCAGCGCCGGCCGCGGCGTCGGCCCCGCGGCCATCAGAAAGTCCGCGGCCGAGGTGTCCGTGACGAGGCTGGTGACCAGCCCCGACCGCAGCACCGCATCGATCGCCGCAGCCTTCCGCTGACCACCCGCGATGGCGACGACCTCGGGGATCCGCCGCAGCCGGTCCGCCTCGACGGTGATGCACCGCTCGCCCAGGTCCCGCCCCACCCGGCGCCCCTCGGCGTCGAAGAGGTGCGCCGACATCTCGGCGGCGACACCGAGCGACGCGTAGTGCGCTCGCTCCTCGTCGCTGAGCATGTCGTGGACCGTGGAGATGCCCGGCTCCCAGGAGCCGATGGACACGCAGGCCACGGTCACCTTGTCGAAGTACTCGAAGGCTCGGGCGATACCGGTCTGGTTGCGCAGCGCCGCGGCCGTGGCCGCGTCGGGCAGCAGCATCGGCGCGTAGATCGGGTGCGCGTCCCCGCCGGACACCTGCGCGGCGCGCCGGACCGCCTCGACCGAGCCGCGCTCGGCGGTCCCGGCGTCGTACACGCCCGTGAGCTGCACGACGGTGCAGGGCGGCAGCCGGTCGAGCGCCGCCGCCATGTGGATCGTCGAGCGGCCCCACGCGAGGCCGAGGACATCGCCCTCGTGGACGAGCTCGCCGAGGAGGTCCGCCGCGACCTCGCCGAGGTTCTCGGGGTCGGGGGACTCCTCGGCATCCGCCGGGGACTCGACGACCACGGCGTGCCGCAGGCCGTACCGGGAGCGCAGCGCGTCGGAGCGGTCGGCGTCCAGCTCGGCCGGCACCCGGATCTCGATGCGTACGAGGTCGCGCTCGAGTGCCGTCTCCAGAACCCGCGCCACCTTGAACCGGCTGACGCCGAACTCCTCAGCGATCTGGATCTTCGACTTGCCCTCGAGGTAGAAGCGACGGGCCATGGCCGCCGCCTGCACCAGCTCAGCGGGTCCCATCCGCAGGGCTGGCCGTCCCGCCGACATGCCAGTCACGGCGCTCTCCTCACTGCTGTTCACACTCTTGGATACGCCGCTCATCCTTGCAGATCCGGCGTATTTGATCAGCCCTGATGGGCGGCGTTCACGTAGTCGTCGGTCAGTGGTTGCATGCCCACCCGGCGGTGGCGGTCGTCGCCTCGGCCTGGGTGCGCAGTGCACGTACCGCGTCGGCCGGGTCGTCCGCTCCGTACACCGCGGAACCGGCGACAAAGACGTCCGCGCCGGCCTCGGCGCAGCGCTCGATGGTGGAGGCCGAGACACCGCCGTCGACCTGCAGCCACAGCTCCAGACCGTGCTTGCTGATCAGCTCACGGGTACGGCGGATCTTCGGAAGCATGATGTCGAGGAACGCCTGCCCGCCGAAGCCGGGCTCGACGGTCATGATCAGCAGCATGTCCAGCTCGGGGAGCAGGTCCTCGTACGGCTCGATGGGCGTGGCCGGCTTCAGTGCCATGGAGGCCCGGGCCCCCTTCGCACGGATCTCGCGCGCAAGACGCACGGGGGCGGCCGCCGCCTCCACGTGGAAGGTGACCGAACCGGCGCCCGCTTCGACGTACTGCGGAGCCCAGCGGTCGGGGTCCTCGATCATCAGATGGCAGTCCAGCGGGGTGTCCGTCGCACGGCTCAGGGACTCCACGACCGGCACGCCGAGCGTGAGGTTCGGGACGAAGTGGTTGTCCATCACGTCGACATGGAGCCAGTCAGCGCCTTCGACGGCCCGTGCCTCCTCGGCGAGGCGGGCGAAGTCGGCGGACAGGATGCTGGGGTTGATCTGCACGGCCATGCCCCAAGCCTGCCATGCCCGAGGCTGGTTGCTCCCCCCGGCGTACCTGAGTACGACACCCGAGTACGACGAGGGCCGGACCAGGCCGCCGCGGCGCCGTGACGTGCACGGCCCGCCGGCCCTCGCCTGCCGTCAGCCGGTGCGCCGCAGCAGCGCCAGATACATCGCGTCCGTGCCGTGCAGATGCGGCCACAGCTGCACGTCCGGTCCCTCGCCCAGCGCCGGTACGCCGGGCAGGAGCGGGCGTGCGTCGATGAGCTCGGCGCCGCCGTCGTGCTTGAGCACGTCGTCGACCACGGCGCGGGTCTCGGCGAGATGCGGCGAGCAGGTCGCGTACCCGACAACACCGCCGACGCGAACCGAGGCGAGCGCCGTGCGCAGTAGCCCGCGCTGCAGCGGCGCGAAGCTCTCCAGATCGTCCGGGCGGCGCCGCCACCGGGCCTCCGGCCGGCGGCGCAGGGCACCGAGCCCGGTGCAGGGCACGTCCATCAGGACGCGGTCGAACGTGCCGGGCCGCCACGGCGGGCGCGTGCCGTCCGCGGCGATGACCTGGTACGGGCCTGGGTTACCGGCGAGCGCCTTGGCGACGAGTCCGGCGCGGTGCGGCTGCTTCTCAGAGGCGAGGAGCACGGCACCGCGCTGCGCGGCGAGCCCTGCGAGCATCGCGGCCTTGCCTCCGGGGCCCGCGCACCCGTCGAGCCATGCCCGGTCGGGCCCCTCGAGGGGCGCGTTCGCGAGGGCGAGCGCCACCAGCTGGCTGCCCTCGTCCTGCACGCCCGCGCGCCCCTCGCGGACGGCGTCGAGCGAACCGGGATCGCCGCCCTCGGTGAGCCGTACCGCGTAGGGCGACCAGCGGCCGCGCAGCGCCGCCTCCTCACCCAGGCCGCCGAGCAGCTCCTCGGCGGTCGAGCGGCCCGGCCGCGCGACGAGCGTCACCTCGGGCCGCTCGTTGTCGGCCTCCAGCAGATCCTCGATCCCGGCCCGGCCCCCACCGAGCGCGTCCCAGAGCGCCGAGACGATCCACCGCGGATGCGAGTGCACGACGGCCAGATGGTCCTCGGGGTCCTCGTCGTAGGGCGGTGCGACCTGCTCCAGCCAGCCGTCCAGATCGTGCTGGGCGACCTTTCGCAGTACGGCGTTGACGAACTTGGCGCGCCCGTCGCCGAGGACGACCCGCGCAAGCTCCACGGTCGCGGAGACCGCCGCGTGCGACGGGATGCGGGTGCCGAGCAGCTGGTGCACACCGAGGCTCAGCACGTCCAGGACGGGCGGGTCCACCTCGCGCAGCGGCCGGTCGATGCAGGCCGCGATGATCGCGTCGTAGGTGCCCTGCCGGCGCAGCGTCCCGTACACGAGCTCGGTGGCGAGCGCCGCGTCCCGCCCGTCGAAGCCGTCCTTCTCGCGGGCCTTCCGCAGCAGCGGGGGCAGGACGAGGTTGGCGTACGCATCCCGCTCATCGACGGCGCGCAGCGCCTCGAAGGCGAGTATGCGTACGGGGTCCTTCTGGGGACGGCGATACGGCTTGGCCCCCGGACGGGGACGACGAGGTGACTCGCTCACGAAAAAGGTGCTCCGGATCCTGGATGACGTACCCGTCAAGCGTACGTGGCCCGCGTCGGGGGTCGCGGCGGGGCCGATCCCGAGACCACCGGACCCCCGCCCCGGGACCACCGCAGGGCGAGTCCTATCGGAGTTCTACCCGGAGTCCTACCGCGAGCCCTGTCCCCCGAGCCGCTCGCCGGTGGCGATCCTGACGCCGCGGGCCCAGTCCGCCGCGCGCATCGGCTTCTTGCCCTGGGCCTGCACCCACAGCAGTTCCACGGCGTGCGACCCGGTACCGACGTACACGTTGTTCTTGCCGACGGACAGCTCCCCCGGAGCGAGGTCGTCCCGGTCAGGGGTGAGCGCGACCTGGATGAGCTTGAGCCGCTCGCCCCGGAAAACGGTCCACGCACCGGGCGCCGGCGTGCAGCCGCGCACGACGCGGTCCACGCGTAGCGCGGGCGCCGACCAGTCCACCTGCGCGTCCTCGACGGTGATCTTCGGCGCGATGGTGATGCCCTCGGTGGGCTGCGGCACGGCCTTGAGGGTGCCCTCCTCGATGCCGTCCATCGTCGCGGCGAGCAGCCCGGCGCCCGCGAAGGCGAGCCGGGTGAGCAGATCGCCGCTGGTGTCGGTGGGGCGCACCTGTTCCGTCACGGTGCCGTAGACGGGCCCGGAGTCGAGCCCCTCCTCGATGAGGAAGGTGGACGCGCCGGTGATCTCGTCGCCCGCCATGAGGGCGTGCTGCACGGGCGCGGCGCCGCGCCAAGCGGGCAGCAGCGAGAAGTGCAGGTTGACCCAGCCGTGGACCGGGATGTCGAGGGCGGTCCTGGGCAGCAGCGCCCCGTAGGCGACGACCGGGCAGCAGTCGGGCGCGATCTCCCGCAGCCGCGTCAGGAAGTCCTCGTCGCGCGGCTTCGCGGGCTTGAGCACCTCGATCCCGGCCTCCTCGGCGCGCGCGGCGACCGGGCTGGCGACCAGGTGGCGTCCGCGCCCGGCGGGCGCGTCCGGCCGGGTGACGACAGCGGCCACCTCGTGCCGTCCGGAGGCGATCAGGGCGTCCAGAGCGGGAACGGCGACCTCGGGGGTGCCTGCGAAGACCAGCTTCACTCGGAAATACCTCGCATCTCTCGTGCAGGCCCACATATGCCCGGCCGCTGGCCGGGTCTGTGACGGCAGCTCACCAGTCTATGGGCCAGGGGCGGGCGAAGACTCTGCCTGGTCGGTGACGCCGAGCGGGCAGCCGATGACCTCGAGCGGACACCGCGGGGGCGTACGCGCAGATGTGCGCCCTGCGCATATGCCCTTACGCCCTTTCAGCGTGACCACACACCGCTCGGCGCGTTGGTCAAGAAAGAGTTGACACCATGGGCCGCCGACACGGCCCGATCCCTTTCAACGCCGGTTCGAGAGGCTTGTTCATGGCCGACCATGCAACCCACGACGCCCAGGCTCGGGCCAGCCTGCACCTGCTGGTGCGGGACATCGAGCGGGTCCGCCGGCAGGTGGACGCATTGCGCACCCTCACCGCCCAGTTGGGCAACGTCTACCGCCCGCGCCGCTCCGGCCCCGCCACGGGCTTCGTCGTCTACGGACGTGCACCCGCCCCCACGGTCCGTCTCGCCCAGGAGCTGCGGGACAGCGTAGAGACCCTGGTCACGGCCGCCGTGGACTTCGATCGCTCACTGGGGTTCTCGTGGGACGCGGTGGGCTCGGCGCTCGGGGTGACGAAGCAGGCGGTGCACCGGCGGTACGGGGCCCGGCGGGCCGCGGCCCAGGCGGCGGCCAACGCGGAGCGCGCGGCGGAACCGTCGGGCGCCCGCGCCGTGCCCCTCAGCACGGCGATCCCGGCCGTCCCCGCCGCCCGATCCATGCCGACCCAGCCGACAGCGGGCAGCCCCGGACTCCGCGACGAGGCGCGTCCTGGGGCCTTCCCCGGCCCGCGCAACGGCTGACCCCAGCGTCTGCCTAGCCTGCGGGCTCACATGGAGCCCCTGAGCGCCTGGGCATGCGCCGCACCCGCTGCGGGCAGGCGTTCCTCCTTCCCCGGCTAACGCCGGGGGGTGCCCCAGGGTGACTGGGCCCTTGCTCGTGAGAGCCGAGAGCCTGGGGCTGGGGCTGGGGCTGGGCACAGCCGAGCCCCCGCGGCGCCGGGCTGCGCATCCATCCCGGTCGGCGCGCGCTCGGGTGAAGCCCGAGCGCGGTGCTGCCGCAGCTTCGCCATCGCCGTCTTCCTCCCGCGCCAGCGGCCGGCCGCCGCTGTGGGGCGGTCGGCCGCGCTTCCGTGAGGCGGCGGCCTCGCTTCCGCGACGGCATCGTGGAGCTCACGCACGCCGTCCGCCAGGGACTCGGCGCTGGCGGGGAAGACCGACCGATTCGGGACGAGCGCCCTTCGCCGAGGTCTCCGCCGCCCTGCTCGAGCCCCTGGCCGGGAGGCGCCGAGCCTCTCGGTCGCCGCCCCGCAGTCCCGCAGTGCGCTCTCTCGGCCCCTCAGGTGCTGGGTCCCTCCCCGCGAAGGCTCACCCGATGTCCGGCGGATCGATCCGAATCCGGACCGGCTCCGCACCACCCCGCGCCATCCGCGCGGCCTGGGCTGCCTTCAGCGCGGACGCCAGTGCCGCTCCGCGGCCGGGCGGCACGCGGATGAGCGCCCGCTCCCAGTGCTCGCCGGGCGGCGGCGCCCCCGGGCGGCGCGACGGACCGGGCCCCGTCACGGGCAGCGGCACGGGGCCCAACACCTCGGCGTCCGGCGGCAGTTCGGTCCCGGCGAGGAAGGACGCGAGAGCCTCCGGTGTCCCGGACACCGCCGCCATCCGGGACACCGGAGGAAAGCCCAGCTCCGCCCGCTCGGCGAGCTCGCGCGCCGCATGCCCGACGGGGTCCCACCGCACCAGTGCCTGAACAGGCCGCAGCGTCGGCTCGGCGACGACCACAACCGTCCCGCCCGCGCCCTGGTCCCGTACGAGCGCGGCAGCCCCGATCCACCGGCGCAGCGCATCCTCACCCGCCCGCAGATCCGGCCGCCCCAGCATCGCCCAGCCGTCCAGCAGCAACGCCGCCGCGTAGCCGCCTTCGGCGACGGGTTCGGCCCCCGGCGTACTCACCACCAGGGCAGGCGCCGCCGGCACCGTGTCCAGCACGTGTTCGCGCCCGGAGGTGCGCACCGGCACCGCGGGGAACGCTCGTCCCAGCTCCTCAGCGGTGCGCCGGGCCCCGACTATCCGGGCCCGGAGCCCGAAGCCCCCGCACTCGGGGCAGTGCCAGGCGGTCTCGTCCCACCCGCACCAGGCGCACCGCAGCGGCCCGGCGTCCTGGGCGGCCTCCAGCGGCCCGGCGCAGTGCCGGCAGCGGGCAGGCGCCCGGCACTGCGTACACGACAGCCTCGGCACATAGCCACGTCGCGGCACCTGCACCAGCACGGGCCCGTGCTGCAGCGCGTCCCTGACGACCTGCCAGCCCAGTGTGGGCAGGCGTGCGGTCCGCGCCGCCTCGTCCCGCGCGAGGTCCGCGTCCCCCACCGTGCGTACGAGAGGAGCCGCGCGGCGTATCTGCTCGCGGTCGGCGACGAGGGGCAGTGCCCAGCCGCTGTCGACCAGTTGAGCGGCCTCCACTGTGCAGCTCCAACTCCCGAGCAGGAAGGCGGACTTGGTGTGCGCGGCCCGCAGCAGCAACACCTCGCGTGCATGGGGCTGCGGCGCATGCTGCTCGCTGTGGCTGCCGTCCCCGTCGTCCCAGATCGCCACAAGCCCCAGATCGCGGACCGGAGCGAACATCGCGGCCCGCGTCCCCACGACGGCCCGTACGGACCCGCGCCGCACGGCGAGCCACTCCCGGTACCGCTTCTCCGGCCCGGCCTCGGCGGTCAGGACCGCGTGCTGTCCCGTGCCGAGCACCGCGGTCAGTGCGGCATCGACCCGGGCGACCGTCCGCCCGTCCGGCACCACGACCAGGGCTCCGCGCCCCGAGGCGAGCGTCGCGGCGACGGCCCGCGCCAGCTCGTCCGCCCACTCAGGCCCCGGCAGGGCGTTCCACACCGCCCGCGGAGAGGCCCCCGTGGCGAGCGCCTCCAAAAACGCCACGCCCTGCGCGTACCGCCCCCACGATCCGGGTTCGGGTGCCGGTGGTGCCGGCAGGGGTTCCGGCGAGGGCTTTCCCTCTGCCCGCCCGTTGCGCGGCGGAACGGCCAGCTGCAGCACATCGGCGAGGCTCCCGGCATACCGGTCGGCGACGGCCCGTGCCAGCCCGAGCAGTTCCTCGCTGAGCACGGGCTCCGTGGACACCACCTGCGCCAGCGCGGCCAACGGCCCGGAGTAGTCCGACTCGGCGACCCGCTCGACGAGGAACCCGTCGACGAGCCCGCCGCCCTCGCGACGCCCCTCCCGCACGTGATGCCGCCCGGCTCCGAACCGCACCCGGACCCGCACGCCCGGCTGCGCCTGCTCGTCCAGCTCCTCCGGAACCGCATAGTCGAAGTACCTGTCGAGGTGCAGGACGCCCTTGTTGACGAGCACCCGCGCCACCGGCCGCTCCTTGGCAGGCGCGGCGCCCCGCCAGGTCCGTGGCTTGGCCCGCGGCGTCCTGGCCCTCCGCACACTCTCCCGAATCAGCGCGAGCTGCTCCGGCGGCACGCCCCCCGCGCCCGCACCCTGCCCGTTGTCGCTGCTCACAGCAGCATTCCTACCAGACACCACCGACAACCGGCCCAGGCCGAGCTCCCGGCCGACGGTGTCCGGAAACGGCGCGAGGCCCGGACCCCTGGTGGGGTCCGGGCCTCGCGGCATGCTCGCTCTTGCGGGCCTTACAGCCCCACTGCCTTGCGCAGCGCGTCCACCCGGTCCGTGCGCTCCCAGGTGAAGTCCGGCAGTGCGCGGCCGAAGTGGCCGTACGCCGCGGTCTGGGCGTAGATCGGGCGCAGCAGGTCCAGGTCGCGGATGATCGCGGCCGGGCGGAGGTCGAACACGGCACCGATGGCCGCCTCGATCTTCTCCGGGTCCACGGTGTTCGTACCGAACGTCTCCACGAAGAGGCCGACGGGCTCGGCCTTGCCGATCGCGTAGGCGACCTGCACCTCGCAGCGGGCCGCGAGGCCCGCTGCGACGACGTTCTTGGCGACCCACCGCATCGCGTACGCGGCGGAGCGGTCGACCTTGGACGGGTCCTTGCCGGAGAAGGCACCGCCACCGTGGCGGGCCATGCCGCCGTACGTGTCGATGATGATCTTGCGCCCGGTCAGGCCGGCGTCGCCCATCGGGCCGCCGATCTCGAAGCGACCGGTGGGGTTGACCAGCAGCCGGTAGCCGTCGGTCTCCAGCTTGATGCCGTCGTCGACCAGGGCCTTCAGCTCCGGCTCGACGACGAACTCGCGGATGTCGGGCGCGAGAAGCGAGTCCAGGTCGATGTCGCTCGCGTGCTGCGAGGAGACGACGACGGTGTCCAGACGGACCGCCTTGTCGCCGTCGTACTCGATGGTGACCTGCGTCTTGCCGTCCGGGCGCAGGTAGGGGATGGTCCCGTTCTTGCGGACCTCGGTCAGGCGGCGCGAGAGCCGGTGCGCGAGGTAGATGGGCAGCGGCATCAGCTCGGGCGTCTCGTCGCACGCGTAGCCGAACATCAGGCCCTGGTCGCCCGCGCCCTGCTTGTCCAGCTCGTCGTCGTCGCCCTCGACACGGGACTCGTACGCCGTGTCGACACCCTGCGCGATGTCCGGGGACTGCGAGCCGATGGACACCGACACACCGCAGGAGGCGCCGTCGAAGCCCTTCTTCGAGGAGTCGTACCCGATCTCGAGGATCTTGTTCCGGACGAGCGTCGCGATGTCCGCGTACGCCTTGGTGGTGACCTCGCCGGCCACGTGCACCAGTCCGGTGGTGATCAGCGTCTCCACGGCGACCCGGGACGTCGGGTCCTCCCGCAGAAGCGCGTCGAGAATGGTGTCGCTGATCTGGTCAGCGATCTTGTCGGGGTGACCCTCGGTCACGGACTCCGAGGTGAACAGGCGACGGGACACAACGCTCCCTGTGGTTGCAGCGGCTGCTGGCTGATCATTGATGGACCGGCCGGAGGCTGCGCCCGGCGTTGTCCAAGACCAGTTTATCGGTCGTGCCCGGCCGCCGGTCCACGTGTCTCGACACATGGGAGCCCTGTGACCTGGGGCACTGGCATTCTGCGGTACGACGATCGGCCCACACCAGGGCTTCGGGCCCCGAAAATGCGGGGTCCGCGACGTCCGGTGGAACGCAAGGCGACGTTCGCGTGAACGGCGCCTCCAATCATTGTTCGAATGAAGAATGACACGGCCGATGGCGGATCCTTCGGCGTGTCGCGTCACCGTATGTGCTGCCGTCGCCTTGGGTGTGTCACCCGCCACAGGCGGGCCGCGACGCCGCTGACCTCTCTCAGGCGAGGCGGCTCAGGCGAGGCGCTGTGCGACCAGGTCCCACACCGTGTCGGCGAGCGCCTCCTTGGGGCCGTACGGCACGGGGATCTCGCTGCCGTCGGCGCTGAGCACGACGGCCTCGTTCTCCTCGGAGCCGAAGGTCTTGCGCTCCCCCACCTCGTTCACGACGAGCAGGTCGCAGCCCTTGCGACGCAGTTTGGTGCGGCCGTTCGCCAGTACGTCGTCGGTCTCGGCGGCGAAGCCGACGATCACCTGGCCGGGGCGGGGACGGTCACCGGAGATCTCGGCGAGGATGTCCGGGTTGCGGACCAGGGTGATCGGCTCCGGGTCCTCGCCGTCCTTCTTCTTGATCTTGCCCGTGGCGTACGCCGCCGGGCGGAAGTCGGCCACGGCGGCGGCCATCACGACAGCGTCGGCGTGCGCCGCAGCCTTGATGACCGCCTCGCGCAGCTGGACGGCGGTCCCCACGGGGACGACCTCCACGCCCGCCGGGTCGGGCAGCCCGGTCGTGTTGGCGGCGATCAGCGTGACGCTGGCGCCGCGCGCCGCGGCGGTACGGGCGAGCGCGTATCCCTGCTTGCCGGAGGACCGGTTCCCCAGGAACCGGACGGGGTCGAGCGGTTCGCGGGTGCCGCCTGCGCTCACGACGACGTGGTGGCCGGCGAGGTCCGCCGCGTGCGTGCCGCGGGCCAGGGTCCGGCGGCAGACCTCGAAGATCTCCACGGGCTCCGGGAAGCGGCCCTTGCCGGTGTCGACGCCGGTGAGGCGGCCGACGGCGGGCTCGATGACGACGGCGCCGCGGCGTCGCAGCGTCGCGACGTTCTCCTGGGTGGCGGGGTGCTCCCACATCTCGGTGTGCATGGCGGGGGCGAAGATCACCGGGCACCGGGCCGTGAGCAGGGTGTTCGTGAGCAGGTCGTCGGCGAGGCCGTGGGCGGCCTTGGCGAGGATGTCGGCGGTGGCGGGCGCGACGACGACGAGGTCGGCGGCCTGCCCGATCCGTACGTGCGGGACCTCGTGCACGTCCGACCAGACCTCGGTCGACACGGGGTGGCCCGAGAGCGCCGACCAGGTGGCGGCGCCGACGAAGTGCAGCGCGGACTCGGTGGGCACGACGCGTACGTCGTGCCCCGACTCGGTCAGCTGCCGCAGCAGCTCGCATGCCTTGTAGGCGGCGATGCCACCGCTGACGCCCAGAACGACCTTCGGCTTGTCCACCGTCTGCTCTTCTCCCTGTCGGCTGCCGGCCCGCTGACCTGCCGGCTGACCTGTACCTGCTGACCTGCTGACCTGCTGACCTGCTGACCTGCTGACCTGCTGACGAACACGTACCCACCCATGACACACCACAGGCCCGGCAGTCGAGCTGCCGGGCCTGTGGTGCTGCGAAACGCCCCCTTGGGCGCTTCGGAAAACGCCTTACTGAGCCGGGCCCTCGACGGACTCGGAGGTCAGCAGTCCCGCGTTGATCTCGCGCAGGGCGATCGAGAGCGGCTTCTCGTGCACGTGCGTGTCCACGAGCGGACCCACGTACTCGAGGAGACCCTCGCCGAGCTGCGAGTAGTACGCGTTGATCTGGCGAGCACGCTTGGCCGCGTAGATCACGAGGCTGTACTTCGAGTCGGTTGCCTCGAGGAGCTCGTCGATCGGCGGGTTGATGATGCCCTCGGGCGTGGTGATGGAAGAGGACACGCTCTACCTTCCGATGGATGGGAAAACCAGAAAGATCAAACACTGGGGTCAGGGGGATGCTGGGATCCGGGGGTTGTTCCCCGCCGGGCTCGTTCCCCCATTGGGGGGCGTTCCCCGCTGGGAGTGGATCCCTATTCCCCAGAAGACACCGCCATCAAGGCTAGCAGCTCACGCGCCACGTCCTCGACGGAGGTGTTGACCAGGGTGGTGTCGAACTCGGACTCGGCCGCGAGTTCGACCTTGGCTGCTTCCAGACGGCGCTCGATGACCTCGGGCGGCTCGGTGCCGCGGCCGGTCAGCCGACGCACCAGCTCCTCCCAGGAGGGAGGAGCCAGGAACACCAGCAGGGCGTCCGGCATGGACTCCCTGACCTGACGCGCGCCCTGGAGGTCGATCTCCAGGAGAACGGGCTCGCCGGCCTCCAGCTTCTCGACCACGGCACGGCGGGGGGTGCCGTAGCGGTTGCCCGCGAACTCGGCCCACTCCAGCAGCTCGCCGTTGGCGATCAGCTTGTCCATCTCCTCGTCGGTGACGAAAAAGTAGTGGACGCCGTGCCGCTCACCCGGGCGCGGCTTGCGGGTCGTCGCCGACACCGAGAGCCAGACCTCGGGGTGCTTTGCGCGCATATGAGCGACGACCGTGCTCTTGCCGACCCCGGAGGGGCCGGAGAGCACGGTCAGCCGCGGACGTACGTCCGGGGGTGCGGGGGTCGCCCCCCGGGTTGTTGCAGCCATGCAGTGATTATCCAGGTTCTCAGGGGTGCCCGAGAACGTCAGGCGGCGCCGCCGCCGAACTCGCGCTCCAAGGAGGCGATCTGGTTGGAGCCGAGGCCGCGCACCCGACGGCTCTCGGAGATACCGAGTCGCTCCATGATCTGCTTGGCGCGGACCTTGCCCACGCCCGGGAGGGACTCGAGGAGGGCGGAGACCTTCATCTTGCCGATGACGTCGTTCTCCTGGCCCTGCTTGATGACCTCGTGAAGGGAGGCGCCGGAGTGCTTGAGTCGATTCTTGACCTCGGCCCGCTCCCGGCGAGCCGCGGCGGCCTTTTCGAGCGCGGCTGCGCGCTGTTCAGGGGTAAGGGGCGGAAGAGCCACGCCTACGTCACCTCGGATGTCGAACTGTCGGATACGGACCGGTGAGGAACCTAGTCGCCCCACACCTGGGGAGCAACGAGCAACGCTTTGCCCGTGCACTCTCGACGGAGACTAGCGGCCAAGTCCGCCGGAGTCAGCGAGAACAGACGAAAAGTCCTGGTCAGCCTCCATTGAACCCGACATAAGGGGCATATTGCCCCGGATTTGAGGGTGTATTCACCTGGAGCTTGGGCCGCGAGGCCCTGTGACGAGGGGCTTGGACGCCCTGCGGGGCGTGCGGGGAGGCCCCCAGAGCCAGAAGAAACGCTCCCTCGGAGCGTCGGGCGGGCGGGTTGGGTGGGGTCGGGTGGGGTGGGGGCGTGCCGGGCTGCGGCTGCGGGCTGCGGGCTACGACTGCGGGCTGCGGGCTGCGGGCTGCGGGCTGCGGGCGATTGTCCGGCCGCAGGGCGCTACGGGGCACTGGAGCGGTGCGCGGCGGCCGTGCTGCGCCCCAGGCCCGGGGCCGGCGATGCGGGCCCAGAGCCGGGCGGCAAGCGCGCCGGGGCAACGGGGGTCAGGACCGGGCCGAAGCAGCCCCGCCCGGCCACCAGGGGCGACCGGCCCTCGGAGCGATGAACCCATGCTGGTGCCGTGCCTCAGCCCCCAGAGCCGGACGGCGAGCGCCAGGCCACTGGGGTCAGGACCGGCCCGGAGCAGCCCGCCCGGCCACCAATCGTCGCAGACACCAGCGAGCACCACGCTGTGCGCGGGCGACTCGCCGCGGGCGAGCTCCGCGGCGGCCAGTGCCCGGCCTCTTACGCCCCCTCCACCGCCTCGCGCACCTCGTCTGCGAAGCGGACCGCCGCGTCGCGCAGGGCGGCCGGCGAGGGGCCGGCCTTCAGGACAGCCCGGCTGACGTTCGGCACGACATTGCGTACCGAGTCGCCGAAGACCCGCGGAAGGTCGGCGGGGGTGGCGCCCTGGGCGCCGATGCCGGGGGCCAGAAGCGGGCCGTTGATGGCGAGGTCGTACGACGAGAGGTCGCCCAGTGTCGCGCCGACGACCGCGCCGAAGGAGCCGAGCGGTTCGGCGCCCGCGTTGTCGTCGGCGAGGTGCGCGAGCATGGTCGCGCCGACGGTGCGGCCGTCCGCGCACACCGCGTGCTGGACCTCGGCGCCCTCCGGGTTGGAGGTGAGGGCGAGGACGAAGAGTCCGGCGCCGCTCTCCCGCGCGAGATCGACGGCCGGCTTCAGCGATCCGTATCCGAGGTACGGGGATACGGTCAGCGCATCCGAGAACAGCGGCGCGTCCTTGCGGAGGTACGTCTCCGCGTACGCGGCCATGGTCGAGCCGATGTCGCCGCGCTTGGCGTCCATGACGACGAGGCCACCCGCGTCGCGCAGGTCCGCCACGGCCTTCTCCAGGACGGCGATGCCGCGCGAGCCGAAGCGCTCGAAGAAGGCCGACTGCGGCTTGAACACGGCGACCTGGTCGGCGAGTGCGTCGACGACGGTGCGCGTGAAGGTCTCCAGGCCCTGGATGTCGTCGTTCAGGCCCCAGCCGGCGAGCAGCGACGCGTGCGGGTCGATGCCGACGCAGAGCGGCCCGCGGGTGTCCATGGCGTGGCGCAGGCGCGCGCCGAAGGGTTCCAGAGGGCTCATGCGGATGCCTTTCGGGTGTCGGCGCCGACGGCCTCGGCGAGGGTGGCGTACGGGCTGGTGCGCAGCCGCGCGGCCAGGCCCTTGTGGATGGCGCGCGCCCAGAACGGGCCCTCGTAGATGAAGGCGCTGTAGCCCTGGACGAGCGTGGCGCCCGCGAGGATCCGCTGCCAGGCGTCCTCGGCGTTCTCGATGCCTCCGACGCCCACGAGGGTGATCCGGTCCCCCACGCGCGCGTAGAGGCGCCGCAGGACCTCCAGGGAGCGCTCCTTGAGCGGCGCTCCGGACAGACCGCCGGTCTCCTTGACGAGGGCCGGGTCGGACTTGAGTCCCAGCCCGTCCCGGGCGATCGTCGTGTTCGTCGCGATGATGCCGTCCAGGCCGAGCTCGACGGCGAGGTCGGCGACGGCGTCGATGTCGTCGTCGGCGAGGTCGGGCGCGATCTTGACGAGCAGGGGTACGCGGCGGTCGGGGACGCTCCGGTCGGCGGCCTCGCGGACGGCGCTGAGCAGGGGCCGGAGCTGGTCGACGGCCTGCAGGTTGCGCAGGCCCGGGGTGTTCGGCGACGACACGTTCACGACGAGGTAGTCGGCGTGGCGGGCGAGCCGCTCGGTCGACTTCACGTAGTCGCCGACGGCCTCGGCCTCCGGCACGACCTTGGTCTTGCCGATGTTGACGCCCACGGTGGTCTTGAAGACCGGATTGCGGGACGCGAGGCGCGCGGCGACGGCGGCCGAGCCGTCGTTGTTGAAGCCCATGCGGTTGATCAGGGCGCGGTCGGGGACCAGCCGGAACAGCCGCTTCTTCGGGTTTCCGGGCTGGGGTTCGCCGGTGACCGTACCGATCTCGATGTGGTCGAAGCCGAGCATCGACATGCCGTCGATCGCGACGGCGTTCTTGTCGAAGCCCGCTGCGAGCCCGAACGGGCCGTGCATACGCAGCCCGAAGGCCTCGGTACGCAGCTCTTTGTAGCGGGGCGCCAGCGCTGCCGCGACGAAGGTGCGGAGCACCGGGATGCGGGCGGCGAGGCGGATCCAGCGGAAGGCCAGGTGGTGGGCCTGCTCGGGGTCCATCCGGTGGAAGACCAGCCGGAAGAAAAGCTTGTACATGGTCATGTCCTCATGAAGGGCCTCATGAAGCCTCTTGAAGCCTCGTGAAGAGGCCTCAAGAGACTGAGAAGCCTCACGAAGAGGGGGACACCGTTTCCGGTGTCCCCCTCCTGGGCTGCTAGTCGCGGGCCGCGGTCAGATGCTCTGCGTGTTCCTGGAGCGAGCGCACTCCCACGCCTCCGTGGTTGAGCGCGTCGATGCCCTGGACGGCCGCGGCGAGCGCCTGGACCGTCGTCAGGCACGGGACCGACCGCGCCACGGCCGCCGTACGGATGTCGTAGCCGTCGAGGCGGCCTCCGGTGCCGTACGGGGTGTTGACGATCAGGTCGACCTCGCCGTCGTGGATCATCTGGACGATGGTCTTCTCGCCGTTCGGGCCCTCGCCCTCGCTCTGCTTGCGCACGACGGTCGCGTTGATGCCGTTGCGCTTGAGGACCTCGGCCGTGCCGGACGTGGCGAGCAGCTCGAAGCCGTGGGCGACGAGTTCGCGCGCCGGGAAGATCATGGCCCGCTTGTCGCGGTTGGCGACGGACACGAACGCCCGGCCCTTGGTCGGCAGCGGGCCGTACGCACCCGCCTGCGACTTGGCGTAGGCCGTGCCGAACACCGAGTCGATGCCCATGACCTCGCCCGTGGAGCGCATCTCCGGGCCGAGGACGGTGTCGACGCCGCGGCCGTGGATGTCTCGGAAGCGCGACCACGGCATGACGGCCTCCTTGACGGAGATCGGCGCGTCGAGCGGGAGCTCGCCGCCGTCGCCGGTCGCCGGGAGCAGGCCCTCGGCCCGCAGCTCGGCGATCGTCGCGCCCAGCGAGATACGGGCGGCTGCCTTCGCCAGCGGCACCGCGGTCGCCTTCGAGGTGAAGGGCACGGTGCGCGAGGCACGCGGGTTGGCCTCGAGGACGTACAGGATGTCGCCTGCCAGTGCGAACTGGATGTTGATCAGTCCGCGCACCCCGACACCTCGGGCGATGGCCTCCGTGGAGGCGCGCAGCCGCTTGATGTCGAAGCCGCCGAGGGTGATCGGGGGCAGCGCGCACGCCGAGTCGCCGGAGTGGATACCGGCCTCTTCGATGTGCTCCATGACGCCGCCGAGGTAGAGCTCCTCGCCGTCGTACAGCGCGTCCACGTCGATCTCGATGGCGTCGTCGAGGAAGCGGTCGACGAGGACCGGCCGGGTCGGGCTGATCTCGGTCGACTCGGCGATGTACGCCTCGAGTCGCGCCTCGTCGTAGACGATCTCCATGCCGCGACCGCCGAGCACGTACGACGGCCGCACCAGGACCGGATAGCCGATCTCGTCGGCGATGGCTTTGGCACCGGCGAAGGTGGTGGCGGTGCCGTGCTTCGGCGCCGGGAGGCCCGCCTCCGCGAGGACGCGGCCGAAGGCGCCGCGGTCCTCGGCCGCGTGGATGGCCTCCGGCGAGGTGCCCACGATCGGCACGCCGTTGTCCTTGAGCGCCTGCGACAGGCCCAGCGGGGTCTGCCCGCCGAGCTGGACGACGACGCCCGCGACGGGGCCGGCGAGCGACTCGGCGTGGACGATCTCCAGCACGTCCTCGAGCGTCAGCGGCTCGAAGTACAGGCGGTCGGAGGTGTCGTAGTCCGTCGAGACGGTCTCGGGGTTGCAGTTGACCATCACGGTCTCGTAGCCCGCGTCTCTGAGCGCGAAGGAGGCGTGGACGCAGGAGTAGTCGAACTCGATGCCCTGGCCGATGCGGTTCGGGCCGGAGCCCAGAATGATCACCGCGGGCTTGGTGCGCGGCGCGACCTCGGACTCCTCGTCGTAGGAGGAGTAGAAGTACGGCGTCTTCGCGGCGAACTCGGCGGCGCAGGTGTCGACCGTCTTGTAGACCGGGCGGACGCCGAGGGCGTGCCGGACCTCGCGGACGACGTCCTCGCGCAGGCCGCGGATCTCGGCGATCTGGGCGTCGGAGAAGCCGTGGCGCTTGGCGTCGGCGAGCAGCTCGGGGTCGAGCCGCTCGGCGGCGGCCAGCTCGTCCGCGATCTCCTTGATCAGGAAGAGCTGGTCCACGAACCACGGGTCGATCTTCGTCGCCTCGAAGACCTCCTCCCGGGTCGCACCGGCACGGATGGCCTGCATGACGGAGTTGATGCGGCCGTCGGTCGGGCGGACCGCCTCGCGCAGCAGCTCGGCCTTGTCGCCGGGCTCGCCGACGAACGTGAACTGGCTGCCCTTCTTCTCCAGCGAGCGCAGCGCCTTCTGCAGTGCCTCGGTGAAGTTGCGGCCGATCGCCATCGCCTCGCCGACCGACTTCATGGTGGTGGTCAGCGTGGAGTCGGCGGACGGGAACTTCTCGAACGCGAACCGCGGAGCCTTGACCACCACGTAGTCGAGCGTCGGCTCGAAGGAGGCCGGGGTCTGCTCGGTGATGTCGTTGGGGATCTCGTCGAGCGTGTAGCCGACGGCCAGCTTGGCGGCGATCTTCGCGATCGGGAAGCCGGTGGCCTTGGACGCCAGGGCCGAGGACCGGGACACGCGCGGGTTCATCTCGATGACGATCACGCGACCGTCCGCGGGGTTCACCGCGAACTGGATGTTGCAGCCGCCGGTGTCGACGCCGACCTCGCGGATCACGGCGATGCCGATGTCGCGGAGGATCTGGTACTCGCGGTCGGTGAGCGTCATCGCCGGGGCGACGGTGATCGAGTCACCGGTGTGCACGCCCATCGGGTCGAAGTTCTCGATGGAGCAGACGACCACGACGTTGTCGTGCTTGTCGCGCATCAGCTCCAGCTCGTACTCCTTCCAGCCGAGGATGGACTCCTCCAGGAGCACCTCGGTGGTGGGAGACAGCGTCAGGCCCTGGCCGGCGATGCGGCGCAGCTCCTCCTCGTCGTGCGCGAAGCCGGAGCCGGCGCCGCCCATCGTGAAGGAGGGGCGGACGACGACGGGGTAGCCGCCGAGCGTCTCGACGCCCTTGAGCACGTCGTCCATCGAGTGACAGATGACCGAGCGGGCGGACTCGCCGTGCCCGATCTTCGCGCGGACGGCCTCCACGACCTCCTTGAAGAGGTCGCGGTCCTCGCCCTTGTTGATCGCCTCGACGTTGGCGCCGATGAGCTCGACACCGTACTTGTCGAGCGTGCCCGCCTCGTGCAGCGAGATCGCCGTGTTGAGGGCCGTCTGGCCGCCCAGGGTCGGCAGGAGCGCGTCTGGGCGCTCCTTGGCGATGATCTTCTCGACGAACTCGGGGGTGATCGGCTCGACGTACGTGGCGTCGGCGATCTCCGGGTCGGTCATGATCGTTGCCGGGTTGGAGTTGACGAGGATGACGCGAAGGCCCTCGGCCTTGAGGACGCGGCACGCCTGGGTGCCGGAGTAGTCGAACTCGGCGGCCTGGCCGATGACGATCGGGCCGGAGCCGATGACCAGGACGGACTGGATATCGGTGCGCTTAGGCACGCTGGCCCTCCATCAGGGATACGAAGCGGTCGAACAGGTAGGCGGCGTCGTGCGGACCGGCTGCCGCTTCGGGGTGGTACTGGACGCTGAACGCCGGGCGGTCGAGGAGCTGCAGCCCCTCCACCACGTTGTCGTTGAGGCACACGTGGGAGACCTCGGCCCGGCCGTAGGGGGTGTCGGAGACCTTGTCGAGCGGGGCGTCGACGGCGAATCCGTGGTTGTGCGCGGTGACCTCGACCTTGCCGGTCGTACGGTCCTGCACGGGCTGGTTGATGCCGCGGTGGCCGTACTTCAGCTTGTAGGTGCCAAAGCCGAGGGCGCGGCCCAGGATCTGGTTGCCGAAGCAGATGCCGAAGAGCGGCGTGCCGCGCTCCAGCACCGCCTGCATCACGGAGACCGGGTGGTCGGCGGTGGCCGGGTCGCCCGGACCGTTGGAGAAGAACACGCCGTCCGGGTTGACCGCGTAGACGTCCTCGGCGGTCGCCGTGGCGGGCAGCACATGCACCTCGATGCCGCGCTCGGCCATGCGGTGCGGGGTCATGCCCTTGATGCCGAGGTCGACGGCGGCGACGGTGAATCGCTTCTCCCCGATGGCCGGGACGACGTACGTCTCGGTGGTGGCGACCTCGGCGGAGAGGTTCGCGCCCTTCATCTGGGGGGCTTCCTGCACGCGGGCCAGCAGCTGCGCGTCGTCGGCGATCGCCTCGCCGGAGAAGATGCCGACGCGCATGGCGCCGCGCTCGCGCAGATGGCGGGTCAGGGCCCGGGTGTCGATGCCGGAGATCCCGACGACGCCCTGCGCCGCGAGCTCCTCGTCCAGCGAGCGCTTGGCGCGCCAGTTGGACGGCACGCGCGCGGGGTCGCGTACGACGTAGCCGGAGACCCAGATCTTCTTCGACTCGGGGTCCTCGTCGTTGACGCCGGTGTTGCCGACGTGTGGGGCGGTCATCACGACGACCTGGCGGTGGTACGACGGGTCGGTGAGGGTCTCCTGGTAACCGGTCATGCCGGTGGAGAACACCGCTTCGCCGAAGGTCTCCCCCACGGCCCCGTAGGCACGGCCGCGGAAGATCCGGCCGTCCTCCAGGACGAGTACGGCGGGAACCTTCGAGGCTCCCCTTGTGGAGGTGGTCATCGTGCGCCTTCCGTTTGCGTCTTCTTGATCATCTGGTTCAAGGCCTCGACCCACTCGTTGTGCTCGGCCGCGCGGTCGGAGCGGAATCCGGAGTCGAGCAGCTTGTCGCCGTGGGCCCAGGTGACGACGAGCAGTCCGCCCTCGGCGAGGACCTTGCCCGCGATGCCCTTGTCGAGCCGGGCGTCGCGGAGCTGCGCGGCCGGGACGAAGAAGTCGGTCGCTCCGGGGCGTACCACGTCCAGTCCCGCGTCCGTCAGCGTGAGCTCGACCCGGCTGCGGGTGCCCAGGCCGTGCGCCACGATGCGGTCGAGCCACTGTCCGGCCGTGGTGGAGCCGTGGTAGCGGCCGCTCATCGTCAGTTTCGCCGGACCGGGCTCGGCGGGCGCGCCGGGCAGCTCGGGCAGGTCGCCCTGGAGCGTGCCGCGCCACTTCCAGCCCTCGCGCATCAGCCAGTAGACGAGGGCGATGAAGAGCAGCAGTCCGACGACCCAGCCGATGCGGGCGGCCCAGTCGGTCACCTCCGCCGACTTCTGTTCCGCGGCGGTGTACGCGGCAGAGGCGTACGTCAGAGATGTCAGAGCTGTCACGCGAGCTTCCCGTCGACGAGCGTGGCCCGGCCCCGCAGCCACGTGTGGGTGACGCGTCCCGGCAGCTCACGGCCCTCGTAGGGGGTGTTGCGGCTGCGGGAGGCGAAGCCCGCGGGGTCCACGGCTCCACGGTATGCGGTATCGACCAGCGTGAGGTTGGCGGGCTCACCAGCCGAGATGGGCCGTCCGTGGCCGTCTGCGCGGCCGATACGTGCCGGCTTGAACGACATGCGCTCGGCGACGCCCGCCCAGTCGAGGAGACCGGTCTCGACCATCGTGTGCTGAACGACGGACAGCGCCGTCTCGAGGCCGACCATGCCCATGGCGGCCGCGGCCCACTCGCAGTCCTTGTCCTCGTGCGGGTGCGGGGCGTGGTCGGTGGCGACGATGTCGATCGTGCCGTCCGCCAGGGCCTCGCGCAGCGCCATCACGTCGCGCTCGGTGCGCAGCGGCGGGTTGACCTTGTAGACCGGGTTGTACGTACGAACCAGCTCGTCGGTGAGGAGCAGGTGGTGCGGGGTGACCTCGGCGGTCACGTCGATGCCGCGGGACTTGGCCCAGCGGACGATCTCGACCGAGCCGGCGGTCGACAGGTGGCAGATGTGGACGCGCGAGCCGACGTGGTCCGCGAGCAGCACATCGCGGGCGATGATCGACTCCTCGGCGACGGCCGGCCATCCGCCCAGGCCCAGCTCGGCGGAGACGACGCCCTCGTTCATCTCGGCGCCCTCGGTGAGCCGCGGCTCCTGCGCGTGCTGCGCGACGACGCCCCCGAACGCCTTCACGTACTCCAGCGCCCGCCGCATGATCACGGCGTCGTGGACGCACTTGCCGTCGTCGGAGAAGACCGTGACGCCGGCCGCCGACTCGTGCATCGCGCCCAGCTCGGCGAGCTTCTTGCCCTCCAGGCCGACGGTGACCGCGCCGATGGGCTGCACGTCGCAGTAGCCGTGCTCCTGGCCGAGCCGGTAGACCTGCTCCACCACGCCGGCGGTGTCGGCGACCGGGAAGGTGTTGGCCATGGCGAACACGGCGGTGTAACCGCCACTCGCGGCGGCCCGCGTTCCGGTCAGGACGGTCTCGGAGTCCTCGCGGCCGGGCTCGCGCAGATGGGTGTGCAGGTCGACGAGGCCCGGCAGCAGCACCTTGCCGTCGGCCTCGACGACCTCCGCTCCGTCAGCGGACAGACCGGCACCGACCTCGGCGATCGTCTCGGCGTCGATCAGCACGTCCTGCGGCTCGCCGCCGAGCACCTTCGCACCACGGATCAGGATCTTGCTCATCGTTCTTACTTCTCCTCGGTGCGGGTGTGGGTGACGGCGGGTTCGTTGCCGCCGAGCAGCAGGTACAGGACGGCCATGCGGATGGAGACGCCGTTGGCGACCTGCTCGACGACGGTGCAGCGCTCCGAGTCGGCGACCTCGGCGGTGATCTCCATGCCGCGGACCATCGGTCCCGGGTGCATCACGATGGCGTGCTCGGGCATCTTCGCCATGCGGTCGCCGTCGAGCCCGTACCGCCGCGAGTACTCGCGCTCGGTCGGGAAGAACGCGGCGTTCATGCGCTCGCGCTGCACGCGCAGCATCATCACGGCGTCGGACTTCGGCAGCACGCTGTCGAGGTCGTACGCCACCTCGCACGGCCAGTGGTCGACGCCGACCGGCACCAGCGTGGGCGGGGCGACGAGGGTGACCTCGGCGCCGAGGGTGTGCAGCAGGTCGACGTTGGAGCGGGCGACCCGGCTGTGCAGGACGTCGCCGACGATCGTGATGCGCTTGCCGCTCAGGTCCTGGCCGAGACCGGCGTCGCGGCCGATGAGGCGGCGCCGCATGGTGAACGCGTCGAGCAGCGCCTGCGTGGGGTGCTGGTGCGTGCCGTCACCGGCGTTGATCACGGTGGCGTCGATCCAGCCGGAGGTGGCGAGCCGGTAGGGCGCGCCGGAGGCGCCATGCCGGATGACGACGGCGTCGACGCCCATGGCCTCCAGCGTCTGAGCGGTGTCCTTGAGCGACTCGCCCTTGGACACGCTCGAGCCCTTGGCGGAGAAGTTGATGACGTCGGCGGAGAGGCGCTTCTCGGCGGCCTCGAAGGAGATGCGTGTGCGGGTCGAGTCCTCGAAGAAGAGGTTGACGACGGTGCGGCCGCGCAGCGTCGGCAGCTTCTTGATCGGCCGGTCGGCGACGCGGGCCATCTCCTCGGCGGTGTCGAGGATGCGTACGGCGTCGTCGCGGGTGAGGTCGGCGGCCGAGATGAGGTGTCGCTTCATCTTGGAAAGGCTCCGTAAGGCAGTTCAGGAGACGGGGCCCGGGGTGTCCCCCGGACACGGGCATGCGGGCGCGCAGGAGCGCACTCGGGCGCGGAGAGCCGAGTGCAGCTACTGCCGGCCTGCCGGGGAGGTCTGCTTGGCACCGAGCAGCACGGCGTCCCGGCCGTCCTCCTCGGCGAGCTGGACCTTGACGGTCTCCCGCAGCGACGTGGGCAGGTTCTTGCCGACGTAGTCGGCGCGGATGGGGAGTTCGCGGTGGCCGCGGTCCACGAGGACCGCGAGCTGGACTGCGCGTGGACGGCCGATGTCGTTCAGCGCGTCGAGGGCGGCGCGGATGGTGCGGCCCGAGAAGAGCACGTCGTCGAGGAGGATCACCAGGCGGCCGTCGATGCCGTCACCGGGGATCTCCGTGCGTGCCAGCGCCCGCGGCGGCTGCAGGCGCAGGTCGTCGCGGTACATGGTGATGTCCAGGGAGCCGACCGGGACCTTGCGTCCGGTGATCTCCTCGAGCTTGGCTGCGAGCCGCTGGGCGAGGAAGACGCCCCGGGTCGGGATGCCGAGGAGCACCACGTCGTCGGCGCCCTTGGCGCGTTCGACGATCTCGTGGGCGATGCGGGTCAGCACCCGCGCGATGTCCGGGCCCTCGAGAACGGGGCGGGCGGCATCGGAATCGACAGCTGAGCCGCTGTCGTGGGTCTTTGCGTCCATACGAAACGGACCTCCTTCTCCGCCTCACGGGACGGACCTTAAAGGACGTCGGATTTGCGCCACCAACGGTACCAGGCCGCCGACGTCGCTGATCACACCCCCCGCACCCCCTGGCACACCCGTGATGACCTGCTCCACGGAAGTGTCGGTCCGTACCATTCGGCTTGACGGGGGACCGTAACGCTGCGTAACCTCACAGTGAGTTACCAGTCTGCGTCCGGGGAGCTATATGTCCAGCGAATACGCCAAGCAGCTCGGGGCCAAGCTCCGGGCCATCCGCACCCAGCAGGGCCTTTCCCTACACGGTGTCGAGGAGAAGTCCCAGGGACGCTGGAAGGCGGTCGTGGTCGGTTCTTACGAGCGCGGCGACCGCGCCGTCACCGTGCAGCGCCTCGCCGAGTTGGCCGACTTCTACGGTGTGCCGGTGCAGGAGCTGCTGCCCGGCACGACCCCTGGTGGTGCCGCGGAGCCGCCGCCGAAGCTCGTCCTGGACCTGGAGCGCCTTGCCCATGTCCCGGCCGAGAAGGCGGGCCCCCTCCAGCGGTATGCCGCCACAATCCAGTCACAGCGTGGCGACTACAACGGCAAGGTGCTGTCGATCCGCCAGGACGATCTGCGCACCCTCGCCGTCATCTACGACCAGTCCCCCTCGGTCCTGACCGAGCAGTTGATCAGCTGGGGCGTGCTCGACGCCGACGCGCGCCGTGCCGTCGCCCACGAGGACAGCTGACGCATATCTGCAGAAACGTGCCGTCGGGGTGGCCGGGACCATGGGGATTCCGGCTACCCCGACGGCCTTTTTGTGCCCCCGACCTCGTGTGGTTCCCCCAAGGCCCTGCCGCACATGCCAGGGACCGGCGTGCGGCCGACAGCCAGGCGCCGCGCGGCTGGGGCCGCGACTCCGTGCGCCGCATCGAGTGCCCCGGCGTTGCCTGTTGCAGGGCGCTGGGGAACGCCGGAGGGCCCGCAGCTCGTATGCTGCGGGCCCTCCGGCGTGACGTCGGCTCTCAGTCGGCGGCTCGCTCACGCCTCGTCTCGGCGCAGCGTCGGCTTGAGGTCCTTCAGCCGGCCGAGCAGACCGTTGACGAAGGCCGGGGACTCCTCCGTGGAGAACTCCTTGGCGAGCTCCACCGCCTCGTCCAGCACCACGGCGTCCGGCGTCCCGTCGACCCAGATCAGCTCGTACGCGCCGAGCCGCAGGATGTTGCGGTCGACAACCGGCATCCGGTCGAGCGTCCAGCCCACCGCGTACTGCGCGATCAGCTCGTCGATGCGGTTCGCCTTCTTCGCGTACCCCTCGACCAGCTCCATCGTGTACTCGCTGACAGGCGGCTGCCGGGTGTCGGTCCGGGAGTGCCGGATCCAGTCCGCGAGGACTGTGAGGACGTCGGTGTCGCGCTGGTCGCCCTCGAAGAGGATCTGGAAGGCGCGCTTACGGGCCGTGTTACGGGCAGCCACGGTTAGCTGCTCACCCGGCCGAGGTAGTCGCTGGTGCGCGTGTCGACCTTGATCTTCTCGCCGGTGGTGATGAAGAGCGGAACCTGGATCTGGTGGCCGGTCTCCAGTGTGGCGGGCTTGGTGCCGCCGGTGGAGCGGTCGCCCTGGACGCCCGGCTCGGTCTCCGCGATGGTCAGCTCGACAGCGGCGGGCAGGTCGACGAAGAGGACCTCGCCCTCGTGCTGCGCGACGGTGGCCGTGAAGCCCTCGATGAGGAAGTTGGCGGCGTCACCGACGGCCTTGCGGTCGACGTGCAGCTGGTCGTAGGTCTCCATGTCCATGAAGACGAAGTAATCGCCGTCCATGTACGAGAACTGCATGTCGCGCTTGTCGACGGTGGCCGTCTCGACCTTGACACCGGCGTTGAACGTCTTGTCGACGACCTTGCCGGAAAGCACGTTCTTGAGCTTGGTGCGCACGAAGGCCGGGCCCTTGCCGGGCTTGACGTGCTGGAACTCGACGACGGACCAGAGCTGGCCGCCTTCGAGCTTGAGCACCATGCCGTTCTTGAGGTCGTTCGTGGAAGCCACGGTTGCGGAATCTCCTGGACTGACGTGACGACCAGGGGACACGCGCGGCGCGGCTCCGGGGAAGTGCGGTGCGTGCCTGAACTTCCCTGGTGTCGCTAGAGCGCGAGCAGCTCCTTGGTCGTGATGGTGAGTAGCTCGGGTCCGCCATCCGCCTCTGGGCGGACGACGAGCGTGTCATCGATCCGGACACCACCCCGGCCCGGGAGGTGGACCCCCGGTTCGACAGTGACCGGCACGCAAGCGTCCAGTTTACCCATGGCCGCGGGACCGAGCTGCGGGTCCTCGTCGTTTTCCAGCCCCACCCCGTGCCCGGTGAGCCGCGCGAGGCTCTCGGCGTAACCGGCGGAGTCCAGTACCTGGCGTACCGCGCGGTCCACGTCACGGCAGGCGGCGCCCGGGGCCAGCATCTCACGGCCCGCCCGCTGAGCGGCGAAGACCAGGTCGTAGAGCTCGATCTGCCAGTCCGCGGGCGATGTGCCGATCACGAACGTACGGCCGATCTCGCAGCAGTAGCCGCGGTAGGCGGCGCCGAGGCAGACGGAGAGGAAATCTCCCTCCTCGACGCGCCGGTCGGTGGGCCGGTGACCGCCGCGGCCGGAGTTCGGGCCGGTGCCGACCGAGGTGGGGAAGGCCGGTCCGTCGGCGCCGTGGTCGACCAGGCGGCGCTCCAGTTCGAGCGCGAGATGGCGTTCCGTACGACCGACGAGGATGGACTCCAGCAGCTCGCTCAGGGCCTGGTCGGCGATCTCGGCGGCGATCCGCAGACAGCCGATCTCCTCCTCGTCCTTGACCAGGCGCAGCTGCTCGACCGCTCCGCCGAGGTCCGTGAGCCGCAGCCGGGGCACGACGGATCCGATCGCGCGGTGCCGGGCGACGGTCAGATGGTGTTCCTCGAGCGCGAGGGAATCGACGCCGTGGCCGGCGGCGAGATCCGCGGCGGCGACCGCCGGGTCGCCGTCCGTACCCGGCAGCACCTGCGTGGGCAGCGCCTCGTCGGGCCGCTCGTCCTCCGGGCGGCCGGCGGGCGGGCCGGCGTACAGCAGGACGTCCTCGTTCCTGCTGAGCAGGAGTACGGCGCCGTGCGGCGCCGCGCCCGCGAGATAACGGACGTTGGCGGGGCGGGACACGAGCGCGGCCGCGCTGCCGCCCGCGGCACACCGCTCCCGCAGCCGCTCCCGGCGGGCCGCGTACACCTCTGACATATCTCGAGCGTACGAGCGGGGGCAGGAGGCGGCCCGGTGTGCGCGGCCGTCCGGGTCGGTCGGGGGATTCGGCCGACCGATGTGCCCACGACGGCGGTGCAGTCCGACGCCGAGGGGCCGGACGGGGCCTAGCCCAGGAGCCCGCTCACCACTGGGGCGGGCTCGCAATTGAGCGGGCGAGGACGTCGTCCAGGACGCGGGCCGTCGCCGGGACGTCGAGCTGGGAGTTGTCGATGATCGGCAGGCCCGAGCCGTACCAGCCGGCCATCCGGCCGTGGATACGGGCCACCTCCTCGTCCGTCAGGCGTCGGTTGCCGCTGCGCTCGGCGTTGCGCTCGAGGACGACGTCCAGCCCGGGCAGGAGCACCACCGGGAGCAGTCCGGGACCGACGTGCCGCTTCCAGCCGCCGAGGCCGACGACCGGGCGGTCGGGGAAGACGGCGTCGTCGAGGATGCACGAGATGCCGTTGGCGAGGAAGTTGCGTGCGGCGAAGCCGCAGGTGCGACGGGCCAGGCGGTACTGCGCCTCGGAGTTGTCGTTCCAGCCGGACTGGGGGTTCGCGAAGCCGGAGCGGACCCATTCGCGTACGTCGTCGAGGCTGATGTGCGCGGTGGGGACGCGGCGCTGGTCCGCCCAGTATCTGGCGACGCTCGTCTTGCCCGCGCCCGCGGGGCCGATGAGCAGCACGGCGAGCGTGGTGGAGGTGGCGTCGGCGGCGCCCTGGGCGGGCGGCGCGCTCGGCACGGTCACGGGTCCGCCGGGCGGTAGCTGGACATGTCCCGTGGTGTCCGGAGTGGGCGGCATCGACGCGTGGTGCGGGCCCACATGGTGCTGCGGTGCGGGAGCGTGCGGTTGGCCTGGGGTCTGCGGCACGGCGGGCCCCTGTGGGTGCGCGACCGGACCCTGGGACACGGGGGCATGCGGCGCGGTCGGCCCAGGTGGGGGCGGCGCGGCCGGGCCCTGGGGCACATGGGCATGCGGCGGGGGCGGCGTGGTCGTGGGCGGGGGCGGCGTGGGAGGGCTCTGAGAGGCGGGCCCGTGGGCGGGGATCGGCGTGTTGGGGTGGGGGGCGGCCGGCCCCTGGGAGCCGGTCGCGAGCGATGCGACGGGGCTGCTCGGGTGCCCGGCAGTTGCCGAAGGCACGGCAGCTGGTGAAGGTGAGCCCAGCGGCAGGTCTGCGGTGTGGCCGCTGTGAGCGTGCGGCGGGTGCGTGGGGGTCGGACCGATCGGCGCTCCACCTAGGCCCGGCGCGGTGGCCGATGGCCCCGCGGGCACGGACTCGGCGGGAACAGGGACTGCGGGGGCGGGGGCGGGGCCGGGATGCGATCCCGGCTGCTCTGCTGCCGGCAGCCGGCCGTCGGCGGGTCCCTGCTCTGCTGCCGGCAGCTGACCGTCGACAGGTCCCTGCGGCGCGGACGCGGCGACCGGTGAACCCGCGGGGACGGAGCCCGCAAGAGCGGGGCCCGTGGCATCCGGGCCCGGATGCGATCCTGGCTGCCGTGCAGCAGGTGGCCCGCTGTCGGCAGGCCCCTGCCCCGGCCGATAGGGCGGCGGCAGCGGAGCCCCCACTGCATGCTGCATCCGGTGCCACTCCGTCTCGTACAGGCAACTGGTGCGGGCGAGCGGGTCTTGCGGGCCGCTCGCTACCGAACGGTACCTTCCCCGGCCGCCGTTGTGTGAACGGCCGGGGACGTCGCGAAGTGCCCGGGCCTGACTACCCGGAGAACTGGACGGACAAGCCGCGTGTTCAGCCCGCGACTTCGCCGTACGCGGCGAGCAGCACGGCCGGGTCGGGCCCCTCCAGAACGGTGGGTTTGGCGAGGCCGTCGAGGACGATGAAACGCAGCACGTTCCCGCGCGACTTCTTGTCGACCTTCATCGTCTCGAGGAGCTTGGGCCACTGGTCGTAGCGGTAGCTGAGGGGCAGTCCGACCGACTCCAGGATGGTGCGGTGACGGTCGGCGGTCGCGTCGTCCAACCGCCCGGCCAGACGGCCGAGTTCGGCGGCGAAGTGCATGCCGACGGAGACGGCCGCGCCGTGCCGCCACTTGTAGCGCTCGTTCTTCTCGATGGCGTGCGCCAGCGTGTGCCCGTAGTTGAGGATCTCGCGCAGCCCCGACTCCTTGAGGTCGCCGGAGACCACCTCGGCCTTGACCTTGATGGAGCGTTCGATGAGCTCGGCGGTGTGCGGCCCGGCCGGGGTGCGGGCCGCCTGCGGGTCCTCCTCGATGAGGTCGAGGATGACCGGGTCGGCGATGAAACCGGCCTTGATGATCTCGGCGAGACCCGACACGAAGTCGTTGACCGGCAGCGAGTCGAGCGCGGCCAGATCGCACAGGACACCGGCGGGCGGATGGAAGGCACCGACGAGGTTCTTGCCCTCGGCCGTGTTGATGCCGGTCTTGCCGCCGACCGCCGCGTCGACCATGCCGAGCACGGTCGTCGGTACGGCGATCCAGCGCACCCCGCGCAGCCACGTCGCGGCCACGAACCCGGCGAGATCCGTGGTGGCGCCGCCACCGACACCCACCACGACATCCGTACGCGTGAACCCGGACTGGCCCAGCGCCTTCCAGCAGTACGCGGCGACCTCGGCGGTCTTGGCCTCCTCGGCGTTCGGCACCTGGATCGCGACGGCCTCGTAGCCCTGCTCGGCCAGGTCGGCGCGGAGCGCCTCGCCGGTCTCGGCGAGCGCCTCAGGATGGATCACCGCAACGCGCTGCGCCTGCTCGCCGATGAGCCCGTCGAGCTCTTCCAGCAACTGCCGCCCGACGAGCACCTCGTACGGCTCGGTGCCCGCCGTGCCGCCGACCTGGATACGCGTCACTGCCTGCTCCGTCATGCTTCCTTCAGCTCCAGTGCGTCGAGGACCGCTTGGGCGACCTCTTCGGGGGTACGGCCGTCGGTGGGCACGACGGCGTCGGCGACTTCGGTGTACAGGTGGCGGCGTGCTTCCATCAGCTCACGCCACTGGCGGCGGGGGTTGACGGCGAGCAGCGGGCGCGCGGTGTTCAGGCCGGTGCGCTTGACGGCCTCTTCGACGTCCATCGACAGATACACGACGCGGTGCGGCGCGAGCAGCGCGCGGGTGTCGGCGTCGAGGATCGCGCCGCCGCCGAGCGCCAGCACACCGTCGTGCGCGGCGATCGCGGCCTGCACCGCACGCTTCTCGATCGCGCGGAAGTGGGGTTCGCCCTCGTCCACGAAGATGTCGGCGATCGACCTGCCCTCGGCGGCCACGATGTCCTCGTCGGTGTCCCGGTAGCCGCAGCCCAGCCGCTCGGCCAGCAACTGGCCGACCGTGGACTTGCCGACGCCCATGGGCCCGACGAGGACGATGACCGGCCGCCCGTTCACCGCGCTCACCGGATCTTCAGGTTCTCGAGGTACGAGGTGACGTTGCGGCGGGTCTCACCCACGCTGTCGCCGCCGAACTTCTCCGCCACCGCGTCCGCCAGGACCAGCGCGACCATGGCCTCGGCCACGATTCCGGCCGCCGGGACGGCACACACGTCCGAGCGCTGGTGGTGCGCCTTGGTGGCCTCACCGGTGACCACGTCGATGGTGGCCAGGGCCCGCGGCACGGTCGCGATCGGCTTCATCGCCGCACGGACGCGCAGCAGCTCGCCCGTGGACAGACCGCCCTCGGTACCCCCGGAACGGCCGGTCGCGCGCTTGATGCCGTCCGCGGTGGACAGGATCTCGTCGTGCGCCTTCGAGCCCGGCACCCGCGCCAGCTCGAAGCCGTCACCGACCTCAACGCCCTTGATCGCCTGGATGCCCATCAGCGCGGCGGCGAGCCGCGCGTCAAGACGGCGGTCCCAGTGCACGTGCGACCCGAGGCCCACCGGCACGCCGTACGCCAGCACCTCCACGACACCGCCCAGGGTGTCGCCGTCCTTGTGGGCCTGGTCGATCTCCGCGACCATCGCCTTCGACGCGTCCGCGTCCAGGCAGCGCACCGGGTCCGCGTCCAGCTTCTCGACGTCCGACGGCTTGGGGTACACGCCGTAGGGGGCCTTGGCGGCGGCCAGCTCCACGACGTGCGAGACGATCTCGATGCCGGCCGTCTCCTTCAGGTACGAACGGGCGACCGCACCCAGCGCGACGCGGGCCGCCGTCTCGCGCGCGGAGGCGCGCTCCAGGATCGGCCGGGCCTCGTCGAAGTCGTACTTCTGCATGCCGGCCAGGTCCGCGTGGCCGGGCCGCGGCCGGGTCAGCGGCGCGTTGCGGGCCAGCTCGGCGAGCTCTGCCGGGTCCACCGGGTCGGCCGCCATGACCTGCTCCCACTTGGGCCACTCGGTGTTGCCGACCATGATCGCGACCGGGGAGCCGAGGGTGAGGCCGTGGCGGACGCCGCCGAGGAAGGTGACCTCGTCGCGCTCGAACTTCATGCGCGCACCGCGCCCATAGCCGAGGCGCCGCCGGGCCAGGTGGTCCGCCACCATCTCCGTGGTGATCGGCACGCCGGCGGGAAGTCCCTCCAGCGTCGCGACGAGTGCGGGTCCGTGGGACTCCCCCGCGGTCAGCCAGCGCAACCTGCTCAACGGTGCTCCTCATGCTCGCGCCCGGAACTGCGTACTGCGTTCGCCTACGCGCGTCCTCGCGTACGGCGATGGCGCGACCGGGTGCGCGGCCCTGGCCCGCCATCCCCGATCCTCCCACGTCGGGCGGCGGACCCGGCCCTCGGTCCACAAGGCGGACGGCGCGGCGGTCAGGACCGGCGGTCCTCCGGGCGCCTGGGGCGCGTACGAGACCACGCGGGTGCCACGCGTTCGACGGGAACTCCGTGACTGAATGGGGCTTCAGGCGCCCGCCAGGGCGTGGCTCTAGCGGGCCGCCAGCGCCTCTTCGCCGGCTTTCCTCATGACGTCGACCGGTGCCGGCGCATGCCCGGTCATCTGCTCCACCTGGAGCACCGCCTGGTGCACCAGGAGGTCGAGGCCGCTGACGACCGCTCCGCCGTACGCAGACCAGCGGGCTGCGAGGTTGGTCGGCCACGGCTCGTACAGCACGTCGAAGAGCGTGGCCGGCCGCTCGGGCACGGCTGCGGCGAGCACGTCCGTGGTGCCCGCCGGGGTCGTGGCGATCACCAGCGGGGCGCGCAGGGCCTGTGCGGCGTCGCCCCAGTCCTCGGTGCGCACCTCGACGTCCAGCCGCTCGCCCCAGTTCCGCATCTCGGCCGCGCGCGCCTCGCTGCGGACGTAGACGACGACCTCGCCCTCACAGATCCGCGAGAGCGCGGCCAGGGCGGAGGAGGCGGTGGCGCCTGCGCCGAGGATGGCCGCCGACTCGACGCGGTCGATGCCGCGCTCGCGCAGAGCCTCGACCATGCCCGGGATGTCGGTGTTGTCGCCGAGGCGCCGACCGTCCTCGGTGAACACGACCGTGTTGACCGCCTCGACGGAGGCCGCGGTGTCACTGATCTCGTCGAGCAGCGGAATCACCGCGCGCTTGAGCGGCATCGTCAGCGAGAGCCCCGCCCACTCCGGCCCGAGCTTCTCGATGAAGCCGGGCAGCGCCGCTTCGTCGATCTCGAACCGGTCGTACGTCCAGTCGTGCAGCCCCAGTGCCTCGTATGCGGCACCATGCAGCACCGGCGAGAGGGAGTGGGCAATCGGCGAGCCGAGGACTGCGGCTCGCCGCGCCTCACCTTCCCGCACTGTCATTGAATTTGTCCTTGAGCTTCAGGAATTCAGCGTGAGTCTTCGCGAATTCCGTCTTTTCCATGCCGTCGGTCGCCACGAAGTAGATCCAGCCGTCGCTGGTGGGATCGAGCGCCGCCTCCAGCGCATCCGCGCCCGGGTTGTCGATCGGCCCCGGCGGGAGACCCTTCTGAGTGTAGGTGTTGTACGGGTCCTGATTGCTGTTGATCTCGGACTCGCTGATGTGGATCTTGCTCTGGCCCTTCAGGTAATTGAAGGTCGAGTCGAACTGGAGCAGCTGGTACGTCTCCGTGTTGGTCGGCTTGAGGCGGTTATAGATCACCTCGGCCATCTTGCGGTAGTCGTCGTGGGTCTTTCCCTCAGCCTGTACCAGGCTGGCCACCGTCAAGAGCTGCAGCGGGTTTTCGAGATTCAGCCCGTCGGCCTTTTCCTTGAGGCCCAGTTCGTCGTACTTCTCCGTGGCCTGCTTGACCATGCCCTTCAGCACGACGTCGGGCTTCATGCCCTTGGCGACCGGATAGGCGGACGGATAGAGGAAACCCTCGAGGGGATCCTTGATGTCCTTGTTGTTGTTCGCCCAGTCCGGCAGTCCCAGGCTCTTCCATTCCTTCTTGGCGACGCTCGCCGTGGTGCCCTTTTTGAGCTCCAGGCGTGTGTCGATCTGCGCGTAGACCCAGGAATTCCGCTGGCCTTCGGGAATGATCAGGTTGTTGCGGCTCTTCGGGTTCAACATGAGCTCGACAGCGCTCGCCGCCGACATCTTGGCATTGAGTGTGTAGACGCCCGCCTGGATCTTGTTCCCGTCCGGATTCGTCGCCTGGGCGGCCACAAAGGCGTCCACGCTCTTGACGACGCCTGCCCGTTTCAGCGCCTGACCGATCTCGTAGCCGCCGGCACCCTTGGGGATCTCGACGTTCACCTTGTCGCTGGTCCCGCTACCCGCGTAGTCCGGAGCCGGGCCGAAACGGTCCTGGTAGTACTGGTAGCCGAAGTACCCGACCCCGCCGATGCCGCCGCCGAAGACGAGCACCACGACCAGGCACGCGCATCCGCTGCGCCGCTTCTTCTGCCCGCCCCCGCGGCCGCGCCGGTCGCCGCGTCCTCTACGGCCGGGAGCGTCGTCGTCCCGGTCGTCATCGTCGCCGCCCGCGAAGAAGGCGTGCTCACCCTGGTCCGGGCCCGGGTCCCAGTCGGTCTCCCGTTCGGGCGCCGGGCGCCGACGGGCGGGCGGCTCGGGCGGCGGGTACGCCTCGGACGTGCGGTAGTAGTCCTGCTGCTCGCCCCCGTACGCAGGCTGGCCGTACGGGTCCGCCGGATCAGCGGCGTACGGGACCTGGCCGTGCTGGCCCGTGTCCCAGCCACCGCCGTACTGCTGCTGGCCGTAGCCGCCGGGCTGCTGCTGCCCGCCGTAGCCGCCGTGTTGGTTCCGGGGGTCATAGCCGGGGCCCTGGTTCCCGGTGTCGTAGCCGGGGGACTGCTGCTGAGGCCGTCCGTAGGCCGCCTGCTGGCCGGTGCCCCATTCGTCGTACTGCTGGGGTTGCTGCGGCTGCTGCGGATAATGCCCCGGCTGGCCGCCGTAGGGGGACTGGCCGGCGTCTGCCTGCTGTCCTCCCCATCCGCCGTCCCCGTACAACGGGTCCTCGGGATGCCACGGTTCGGAGCCTGGGCCCCGGCCATACTCAGTCATTAGGGTGGTCGGCGTGCCTCTGGCACTCGTCCTCGAGACGCACGCCTTCCTCCTCTCTGGTGGTGTAGCCGTAGCCCTCCGCTCGCTGCAGCAAGCGCATATGGCGGTAGTGAATTCCTTGAATCACTCCCTGGGCGCAACGAATGTTGAAACGCCCGGTGGCACGGACGGCAATTCGCCCGACCTTGACGCCAGCATGCATCCCGGTAGGAATTACCGCCTGCACGAGATCACCCGTCGAATAGCCGAAGTACTGTTTACTCCGAGGAAGCCTTAGCCGCGGAAATCCGTTACGATCCGGACGAGTGCGAGAATATGATCCACGCCCCATCGCGGCAGCGACGAGAACCGTCTTCGGGTAGCGAACAATACTTCTGTCGTCCTCAATATATCCAACTGCCAGCGCATCCAATGTGTGGGACTTCGCAAGGCACTGCGTCATTCGGTTGTACTGAGTGCGCCCACCAGACCACGTGTACACAGGCAGCCCTATCGACTGAAGCTGATCCGCAATGCGCCAACGCGTCGTGTTCACTGCAGCCGCGTCCCTCAACGGTGCTTTGACCTGGCGCAAGATCCGCTCCAGCACGTGAGGCCGACGGCTCAGGAACTCTGCCACCGGTCGTGCGCCTTTGGTCTGATTACACGGCCCACAGGCGAGCGTGAGGTTGGAGATCCGGTCGGAACCACCACGCGCCTTCGACTCGATGTGCTCCACCTGCAAGGCGACACCCTGGGCGCCACAGTACGCGCAGGCCCGCCCCCACTTCTCAAGCAAGTACCGACGGACTTCGTAACCGGCGAGAGTGCCTTGCTGATACCGCACGCCTTCAAGTCGATCCACACCCTCGCTCATGGCGTGGGTATCAAAGCAGACCCGTTCGATGTGAATTTCAGTGACAGGAAGGTAGCCCGTCAGTCGTCTCACGGTCGATACAACAGTGTCTACCCGATGCTGAAGCGTCGGAGCAAGCCATCCTGCTGGGCGAGTTCGATTGTCAAATCGAGGAGATCGGTAACGTAGGTTCCGTGACCTTCGAGCACGCCTGTAGTTGGCACGCTGCTGCATTGCCTTATGAATTTGTGCACCACGGTGCTGAAGCTCGATCGCCATCAGACCTCGCCGCACTTGACGTCCAGCGCCGTACTCGTCGTTCGCTGCTTCCGAGTCGGCAGTGACGGCGATGCCCGTTCCTTTGGAGCCAGGATCAATGCGCACGGCCACGCCTGGCACGGCTGAACGCTCGGCATCCCGGTCTCTCAGCCGAATAGCGAAGGGCGTATGCCGTACCACGACTGCTCGCCCCTTAGTCAGGAGCTCGCGTGCGCGAGCGGGGTGGCATGGCATGAGTGGGACACCATGCCGATCAAGTACCGGCACGTAAGCCGCACCGCACGCGACATCTGGCTGTGTGGTGCCGCCGTTACCGGCAGCGTGTTCTCCCTCGGCGCTCGCTGACGCGATCGCCTCGGGGTGTCGCGCATGAACCTTGAGGCCGGATTCACGCGTCTCCCCTCGCCCATGTCCCAAGTCAGCTCCTCCATGCTGTCGCACGGAGGGTCCACAGCCCGTTTCGTCCCTGCTCCCAGGGTTGTCTGCTGCCATGGATTCCAGAGCAGGCCGCTGAGGAAGCACGGCCTGGTGGGTCTTCTCACTCACCTGAAACGTAGTCACCGATCACACCTCCTCCACACGATGACTCGGGCTGGTCACACATGGGCTTTCTCTCGGACGAAATAGCCCCAGTCATGACGACTGGGGAGCGAGTGACCGATCCCCTAGAGCCGCGAGGCGGTAGCGACTGAGCAGCTCAGTCCCCCACGCCCCTTGTGTCTGTGCGGCAGCTGTTCGAGCAGCACCGCACAAGGGGGCACGTTACCGTATCGCGATCAGCTGACTTTCATTTCCAGGGTTCGAACTCCCCGCAAGTCGCATGCAGGGCTCCCCGCGATGCCTTGTCATTCGCAAGGGCACAGCAATGTCACGCTATGAACCCCCTCGTCAGGCGGTTACTTCAACGCCCTCGCCCGGAGCTTTACCTGACGCCCGTTCGGACTCCAGTGCGTTCTGGAGGATGATCACCGCTGCCGCCTGGTCGATCACAGAGCGGCCCTTTTTGGACTTCACTCCCGAGGCGCGCAACCCCTGACTGGCCGTCACTGTGGTCATCCTCTCATCCACGAGTCTGACCGGAACGGGCGCGATCGCACGGGCGAATTCCTGGGCGAAGGCCCGGATCTTGGCCGCGGCCGGGCCCTCGCCCCCGCGCAGGGAGCGGGGCAGGCCCACGACGACCTCGATCGGCTCGTACTCCTCGACGAGCTGCCGCAGCCGCCGGTGGGCGGCCGGGACGTCGCGTCCCGGCACGGTCTCCACCGGCGTCGCGAGGATCCCGTCGGGGTCGCACGAGGCGACCCCGATACGGGCGTCCCCGACGTCGATCGCGAGGCGACGGCCGCGGCGCATGGCCGTCGTCACGCGGTCTCAGCGACGAGGCGTTCGACGGCGGCGACGGCCTCGCCGATGGCGGCCGGGTTCTGACCGCCGCCCTGGGCGACGTCCGGCTTGCCGCCGCCACCGCCGCCGAGGGTCTTGGCGGCGGTACGGACCAGCTCGCCGGCCTTGAGGCCGCGCTCGCGGGCGGCCTCGTTGGTGGCGATGACCGTCAGCGGCTTGCCGTTCACCGTCGTGAACAGAGCAACGACGGCCGGGCGGTCGCCCTGGATGCGGCCGCGCACGTCGAGGACCAGCTTGCGCAGGTCGTCGGCAGTCGTGCCGTCCGGGACCTGGCCGGTCACGAGGGCCACACCACGTACGTCCTGGGCGCCCTGGGCGAGACCGGCGGCGGCCTGGAGGACCTTCTCCGCGCGGAACTTCTCGATCTCCTTCTCGGCGTCCTTCAGCTTGCCGAGCATGGCGGCGATCTTCTCGGGGAGCTCCTCGGGCCGGCCCTTGACCAGCTCCTGGAGCTGGGCGACGACCGTGTGCTCGCGGGCGAGGAAGTTGTAGGCGTCCACGCCGACGAGGGCCTCGATACGGCGCACGCCCGAGCCGATCGACGACTCGCCGAGCAGCTTCACCAGACCGAGCTGGGCGGTGTTGTGGACGTGCGTGCCGCCGCAGAGCTCCTTGGAGAAGTCGCCGATGGTGACGACGCGCACGCGCTCGCCGTACTTCTCGCCGAACTCGGCGATGGCGCCCTGCTTCTTGGCCTCGTCGATGCTCATCACATCGGCCCGGACGTCCAGGTCGCGGGCGAGCACCTCGTTGATCTTCTGCTCGACGTCGGTCATCACGGCCGTGGGTACGGCTGACGGGGAGCCGAAGTCGAAGCGGAAGCGGCCGGGCTGGTTCTCGGAACCGGCCTGGGCGGCCGTCGGGCCGAGGGCGTCGCGCAGCGCCTGGTGGGTGAGGTGCGTGGCGGAGTGGGCGCGGGCGATGGCCTTGCGGCGGCGGGTGTCGATGGTGGCGTGGGCCGTGGCGCCGACGGTCACCTCGCCGACCTGGACGACGCCCTTGTGGACGTAGACGCCCGGGACCGGCTTCTGGCAGTCGCGGACCTCGATGACGGCACCGGTGTCGATCTTGATCCGGCCGGTGTCGCCGATCTGCCCGCCGCCCTCGGCGTAGAACGGGGTGCGGTCGAGGACGATCTCGACCTCGTCGCCCTCGGTGGCGGCGGGCGAGGAGACGCCGTCGACGAGGATGCCGACGACCCTGGACTCGCCCTCGGTGTCGCTGTAGCCGATGAAGTCGGTCTCGCCGGAGGCGTCGGCGATCTCGCGGTAGGCGCCGAGGTCGGCGTGGCCGGTCTTCTTGGCCTGGGCGTCGGCCTTGGCGCGCTCCCGCTGCTCCTTCATCAGGCGGCGGAAGCCGTCCTCGTCCACGGAGAGGCCCTGCTCGGCGGCCATCTCGAGGGTGAGGTCGATCGGGAAGCCCCAGGTGTCGTGGAGCAGGAAGGCCTTGTCGCCGGGCAGCACGGCGGAGCCGGCGGCCTTGGCCTCGGTCACCGCGGTGTCGAGAACGTTGGTGCCGGCCTTCAGCGTCTTGAGGAAGCGCTCCTCCTCGGCGAGGGCGACGCTCTCGATGCGCTTGCGGTCGGTGATGAGCTCCGGGTACTGCTCGCCCATCGTCTTGATGACCGTGTCGACGAGTTCGCCGACGACCGGTCCTGTGGCGCCGAGCAGGCGCATGTTGCGGATGGCGCGGCGCATGATGCGGCGCAGGACGTAGCCGCGGCCCTCGTTGCCGGGGGTGACGCCGTCGCCGATGAGCATGACGGACGTGCGCATGTGGTCGGAGACCACACGCAGCGAGACGTCGCTGGTGTGGGCCTCGCCGTAGCGGACGCCGGTGAGCTCGGTGGCCTTGTCGATCACGACGCGGGAGGTGTCGATCTCGTACATGTTCTGCACGCCCTGCAGGATCATGGCGAGGCGTTCCATGCCGAGACCGGTGTCGATGTTCTTGCTCGGCAGCTCGCCGAGGATCTCGAAGTCCTCCTTGGAGGTGCCCTCGCCGCGCTCGTACTGCATGAAGACGAGGTTCCAGATCTCCACGTACCGCTCGTCGTTGACGGCGGGGCCGCCCTCGACGCCGAACTCGGGGCCGCGGTCGTAGTTGATCTCGGAGCAGGGTCCGCAGGGGCCGGGGACGCCCATGGACCAGTAGTTGTCCTTCTTGCCCAGGCGCTGGATGCGCTCGGCCGGGACGCCGACGACGTCGCGCCAGATGCGCTCGGCCTCGTCGTCCTCAAGGTAGACGGTGATCCAGAGCTTCTCCGGCTCCAGGCCGTAACCACCCTGGTCCTGGGGCGTGGTGAGCAGCTCCCAGGCGTACTTGATGGCGCCTTCCTTGAAGTAGTCGCCGAAGGAGAAGTTGCCGCACATCTGGAAGAACGTGCCGTGCCGGGTGGTCTTGCCGACCTCTTCGATGTCCGGCGTGCGCACGCACTTCTGCACGCTGGTGGCGCGCGGATAGGGCGGCTTGACCTCGCCCAGGAAGTACGGCTTGAAGGGCACCATGCCGGCGGGGACCAGCAGCAGGGTCGGGTCGTCCGCGATCAGCGACGCCGACGGCACGACGGTGTGCCCGCGCTCTTCGAAGAAGCGCAACCAGCGGCGGCGGATTTCAGCCGACTCCATCAGTGGTCCTCATTCCGGTTGTACGAGTACGCCGTCCTGTCGGCGTGCTTCGGGTTGTTGCGGTTTTCGATGGCGATGACGCGCGGGGCGGGGAGTCCGGATTCGGTCCCGGCGTTCAGCCCGAGCGCCTCGTCGAGTTCGGCCTCCCGCTGGGCCATGCCGTCGCGGACGTCGAGGGCGAAGTCCTTGAGCTTGTGGCCCGCCTCGATCGCCTTGTTCGCGGCCTGCGCGGCGAGGCTCTCGGGGGTCAGCTGCTTCAGCTTGCGGTTGACCTTGGTGGTGGCCCACACTCCGGCGGCTGCGCCTGCGGTGAACCAGAACGTACGGCGGAACATCGCTGCGTCAGTCCTTCTTCCGCTTTCCGCGCCGTGCAGACGGGAGGGTGCGGCCCACGATCACGGTACGTCGCGAGCGCTCGGCGGTCACCTGCGTTTCGGCGGGGCCGGTCCTGCGGCCGATGGCCCGGCGCACGCCGTAGCCGAACGCCGCGACCTTGACCAGGGGGCCGCCGAAGGTGGACGCGACGGTGGTGGAGAGCGCCGACGCGTTCGACGTGACTTCCTGGACGTCCGACGCGATGGCGTCGACCCGGTCGATCTGGGTCTGCGCGGAGCGCACTGCCGCGGAGGCGTCGGCCAGCAGCGGGACGGCCTGGTCGGTCACATCCGCCACGAGCTTGGTGGTCGCTCTGAGCGTCTGGGCCAGCCTCGCCAGCGCCACGGCGAGGAAGGAGACCAGGATCGCCCAGAAGACGGCCACCAGGATCCCGGCAACCTCTCCACCGGACACTGTGCACCGCTCTCTGATCGTCGTGCGTGAACATCCAAAAGTCGTCCCCGAGCCTATCGCGCCGGTGGCGCCGCTCCGTACCGCATTACCCGCTCGGGCACGGGCCCCTGCGGTCCGCGTGCGGCCGGAGGGACTTGGGTGAAGCGATTGTACGGATCGCATATGCCTGAGTACGCTGCGTTTGCATGCGGCACTTAGAGCGCTTAAGCCCCGGCCCGGGCGACTCCGGACGAAAGCCGATCAAGCCCGGCAATCTCACTCTCGACCTCAACGCCTTCGTGGGCCGCGCGGCCGAACTCGAGGAGTTGAGGGATGCGCTGGAGGCGGAGCGGCTGGTCACGGTGACCGGGGTGGGAGGGGTCGGCAAGTCGCGGCTGGCGGCGCGTGCCGCGTCCCTGACCGAGCCGCGTGACGGAGTCTGGCTGGTGGAGCTGGCGTCGTTGCAGGAGGCGGAGCTCGTCGAGTACGCGGTCGCCGAGGCGCTCGAACTGACGGACTGCACGACCCGGCCGCCGCGCCAGGTGCTCTTCGACCATCTCGCGGACCGCCAACTGCTGCTCGTACTGGACGGGTTCGAGCATCTCGTCGAGGCGAGCGCGTCACTCGTGCGGGACTTGCTGTGCCGGGCCCCGGGGCTACGGGTGCTGGCCGTCGGGCGCAGGCCGCTCGGCGTCGACGGCGAGCGGCTGTTTCCTCTCTCCCCCATGCCTGCGGAGGAGGCCGCCGAGCTCTTCGCGGACCGCGCCGCGACCGTACTGCCCGACTTCACGCTGCACGACGGCAATCTTCCCGACGTCCTGGAGGTGTGCCGGTGCCTGGACGGGATTCCGCTCGCCGTGGAGCTGGCCGCGGGCAGGCTGCGGGCCCTGTCTCCGGCACAGCTGGTGTCCCGGCTCGACGACCGGTTCGGCCTGCTGACGGGCGGTGGGCTCAGTGCCCTGCCGCGCCACCAGACCATGCGTACGGCCATCGGCTGGAGCCATGAGCTGTGCACGCCGGACGAGCGGCTGCTGTGGGCGCGGCTCTCGGTGTTCTCGGGGAACTTCGATCTTGAGGCGGCCGAGTACGTCTGCGGTGGCTGCGGGCTGTCCGACGAAGCGGTGCTCGACGTGCTGGGTGAGCTGCTCGCGCAGTCCCTGGTGACCCGCGAGGAGACCCCGGCCGGGGTGCGCTACCGGATGCTGGACACCGTCAGGGCGTACGGCGCCGACTGGCTGGAGGCGACGGGCGACGGCGCCCGGCTGCGGCGCCGGCACCGCGACTGGTACATAGGCCTGGCCACCTGGTGCGAGATGGAGTGGTTCTCGCCCAGGCAGCGGGAGGTCGCGGCACGCGTCGAGGCGGATCTGCCGAACCTGCGGATCGCGCTGGACCAGTGCCTGTCGGAGCCGGGCGAGGCGCACATGGGCCAGTATCTGGCGGGCACGCTGTGCTTCTACTGGACGGGCTGCGGGCGGCTGGCCGAGGGCCGGCACTGGCTGGAGCGGAGTCTCGAGCTGGGCGCCGACCATGTGGAGTCGCGGCTGAAGGCCCTGTGGGCGCTCGGCTATGTGGCGATCCTGCAGGGCGACGTGGCTCCCGCGCTGACCGCGCTGCAGGAGTGCCGGGACGGGGCCGAACACCACGGTCATGCGACGGCGTTCGCCAGTGCGATGCACCGCACCGGCTGTCTGGCGCTGGTGACGGACGACATGCCCCGTGCCGAGGAGCTGCTGCGCGCGGCCCTCGACCGCTATCACGAGATCGGCGAGCTCAGCAGCTACGTGCTGATGTGCCAGGTCGAGTTGGCGTTGGCGATGGCCTTCCAGGGGGATCTGCCGGCAGCCGTCGTGCTGTGCGAGGACGTACGCCTGGTGTGTGAGGACCACGGCGAGCGCTGGGCTCGGGCGTATGCGCTGTTCGTCCTGGCGTACGCGGCCTGGGCGGACGGCCGCCTGGAGCGGGCGCGGGAACTGCTGGAGCAGTCGCTCGCCATCCACCACGGCTTCCACGATCTGCTGGGCTCCGTGCTTTCGATCGAGTTGCTCGCGCTGGTCACGGTGGCGCAGGGGGACCCGGAGGAGGCCGCTCTGCTGCAGGGAGTGGCAGGCCGGATCTGGCCCTCGGTCGGCCTGCCGCTGTTCGGCTCGAGCCACTTCAACGCGCCGCACCAGCTGTGCGCGGAGCTGGTCCGCGAGGAGCTCGGTGCCGAGCGGTACGAGGAGTGCCTCGGCGCCGGAGGGCGGCTCGGTACGGATGCCGCGGTGGCTCGGGTGCTGGACCGGCAGCGCGCCGACCTGCGGGGGTTGCTGCCCCAGCAGCGGGGGCCGATGCAGGAGGACGACGCCTCCGACGACGCTCCGGACACGCGAAAGCCCGCCGCTTCTCCCACCCAGCAGGGCGGGGACGCGGCGGGCTGAATCGCGGTGTCTACGACCGGATCAGGCGAGGCTGATCAGCGGGCGTAGTACTCGACGACGAGCTGCTCGTCGCAGATCACCGGGATCTCCTTGCGGTTCGGGTCCCGGTCCAGGCGGAACGCCAGCGCCTTCAGGTTGACCTGCAGGTAGCGCGGGGTCTCACCGTCGGTGTCGTAGCCACCCTCACGGGCGACCTGGAAGGGGTGCTTCTCGCGGGAGCGCTCGCGGACCATCACGACGTCGTCGGGGCGGACGCGGAAGGACGGCTTGTCGACCTTCTTGCCGTTGACCTCGATGTGGCCGTGGACGACCATCTGACGGGCCTGGTAGATGGTGCGGGCGATGCCGGAGCGGAGCACCAGGGCGTCGAGACGGCGCTCGAGCTCGATGATCAGGGCCTCACCGGTCTTGCCCTGGACCTTGCTGGCGCGCTCGTAGGCGCGGACCAGCTGACGCTCGGAAACGTCGTACTGCGCACGCAGACGCTGCTTCTCGAGCAGACGGACCTTGTAGTCCGAGTTCTGCTTGCGGCCACGGCCGTGCTCACCCGGCGGGTAGGGGCGGGCCTCGAAGTACTTGACGGCCTTCGGGGTCAGCGCGATACCGAGTGCACGCGACTTCTTGACCTTGGGGCGGGACTGGTTCGCCACGAACCAAACCTCTCTATCTATGTGAATCGGCTTCACCAGGGTTAGGGGAGGTCGCATCCGCAGCCGGGGAAACCCGTCGGGGCCTGCCGTGAGTGTGATCACGGCGGTCTCGGCGGGCAGCCGCTCCCTGGTCTGGGCACATACGTGCAGCACGCGAGTGGCCCACCGACCGCCGTATCACCGGGGTGGTGGGCTGCCCGCGACACCGTTCGACGGTGCGCGACGCTCCTGGAGTTCCCCGCCCGAGGGCATTGGGGGCTCCGGCTGCCTGTCCCGCTCTGGTGGTGCCGGCCGAAACCGGACGCGGAACGCAGCGCTTCTGGGAAGTCTACTAGGTCGCGGACAGTGCCGCAGACCGGCCGTGCCGCTCAGCCGTCCGCCGCTCCCGCGTCCTTGGCCGCTCCCGGCTGCTCGCCCCTGAGGCGCTCGCGGACGCGCTCGACCACGTCCGCGTACCGCGCCTCCGCGCCGTACCGCGTGGGCTTGTAGTACTGCCGGCCGTCGATGGCGTCGGGGGCGTACTGCTGGAGTGCGATGCCGCCCGGCACATCGTGCGGGTACACATAGCCCTGCGCATGGCCGAGCTTGGCCGCGCCCTTGTAGTGGCCGTCGCGCAGGTGCGGCGGGACGGGGCCGGCGAGGCCCTTGCGTACGTCATCCATTGCCGCGCCTATCGCGAGCGTCGCCGCGTTCGACTTGGGGGCGAGGGCGAGCGCGATCGTCGCATGGCTCAGCGTCAGCGCGGCCTCCGGGAAGCCGATCATGGCGACGGCCTGGGCGGCGGCGACCGCCGTCGGCAGGGCCGTCGGGTCGGCCAGCCCGATGTCCTCGCTGGCGGAGATCATCAGGCGGCGGGCGATGAACCTCGGGTCCTCCCCCGCCTCGATCATCCGCGCCAGGTAGTGCAGCGCCGCGTCGACGTCCGAGCCGCGGATGGACTTGATCAGGGCGCTCGCCACGTCGTAGTGCTGGTCCCCGTCCCGGTCGTACCGCACGGCCGCGCGGTCGACCGACTCCTCGAGGGTCTGGAGCGTGATCTCCTGCTCGCCTTTGGCGAGGGCGGACCCGGCCCCTGCCTCGAGCGCGGTGAGCGCGCGCCGCGCGTCACCCCCGGCGATACGCAGCAGATGGTCCCCGGAGTCCTCGGGCAGGCTGACCGCTTCGCCGAGTCCGCGCTCGTCGGCCAGCGCGCGGCGCAGCAGGCCCCGGATGTCGTCGTCCGTGAGCGGTTCGAGCGTGAGGAGCAGGGAGCGGGACAGGAGGGGTGAGATCACCGAGAAGTACGGGTTCTCGGTGGTCGCCGCGATCAGGGTCACCCAGCGGTTCTCCACGGCGGGGAGCAGGGAGTCCTGCTGGGCCTTGCTGAAGCGGTGGATCTCGTCGAGGAAGAGGACGGTCTCCCTGCCGAAGCCGCCCGTGGCGCGACGGGCGCCGTCGATGACCGCTCGGACTTCCTTCACTCCCGCGGTGATCGCGGAAAGCTCGACGAAACGCTTGTTCGTGGCCTTGGAGACGACATACGCGAGGGTCGTCTTGCCCGTGCCCGGCGGGCCCCAGAGGATCACCGACGAAGGCCCGGCCGGACCCCCACCGCCCTCGCCGACGAGCCGGCGCAGGGGCGAGCCCGGCTTCAGCAGATGCTGCTGGCCGACGACTTCGTCGAGTGTGCGCGGGCGCATCCGCACGGCCAAGGGACTGCTTGCCGGATCCTTCTCCTGGCGGGCTTCTGCGGCGGCGGTGAACAGGTCGGGCTCCACGCAGAGAACCCTATGTCACCCCACTGACAGTCCCTCCGCGCACTTGCGCCGCAAGGTCTCGGAGCTCGTCCGGCACCGGGGTCAGCTGGTCCAGAAGTCCCACCAGCGGGTCAGGATCAGCATCCCGATGATCCCGATGTGCAGCACCGGAACGACCCAGGTGAACTCGTCGAAGAAACCGCGCAGCCATCCCGGTGCGGGCAGCAGCCCGTTACGGATGTTGAACGACGTCACGTACCAGAACATGACGATCGTGGCGACCCAGGCCAGGCAGCACCACAGGCACAGCGCGTTGATGTTGTACAGCGACTGGTACTGCAGCCATGTGCAGAAGGCGACGCCGAAGAGCGTCCCGGCGTTGAGCGTCAGCCAGTACCAGCGCGGGAAGCGCGCCCGGCCCAGCAGGCTCATGCCGACGCAGATCACGATGCCGTACGCGACGAGGCCCAGCATGGGGTTGGGGAACCCGAAGGCCGCGGCCTGCTTGCTCTCCATGACGCTGCCGCAGGAGACCACGGGGTTCAGGCTGCAGCCCGGCGTGAACGTCGTGCCCGCGACCTTCGCCTCGAGCAGCTTGAACTTGTCGATGGTGATGACCCAGGCGGCCAGCAGTCCCGCCGCGCCCGTGATCACCAGCAGCAGCGCGAGCCCGCGGCTCCCACCGACCGCCCGGGGGCCCTCGGGCCGGTTCTGGCCGGCGGGATCGGAGGAGGCGACGCCGTCCCTTGCTGTCATCGTCTTGCTCATCACGCCGTTCCGTCGCTCGAATGGTGGCCTGCGGGCACCGTCATTGTGCCGCACGCGCGCGTGCGTCCACCGTTCGATGGACACAAATCAAGAACGACCGAGGGTCCCGGAACGTTCGGTCCCACGGGACGCTCTTCGCCATGACGCACCTGGGCCCTGTCGTCAAACTCCCGCCGTCCGCCCGAAGGGCGGGCCCCGCGGCGTCTGGTGCGTGCGATCGCAAGGCGCCGGAGAGTCCTCGGTGGGGGTCCCCCTGGTCCTTAAGACCTTCGGGGAGGAGCTACAGGGCTTTTCGGCAACGCGGCGTGGGGGCACCTCCTGGGGGCACCCCCAGCGTTAGCTGGGGGAGTGCGTGCCAGGCGTCGCGGGGCTGGGGGCACCTCCCAGCGGTAGCTGGGGGCACCTCCCCGCGGTAGCTGGGGGAGGGAGTTTGACAACAGGGCCTAGGCCGGACGGCGCCTGCCGTCCGGCCTCCGCGCTCACCTCAGGCAAGCCGCGAGCGAAGCTTCTCCAGGAGCGCGTCGAGGGGGACCGCCTCCTGCTCCCCGGACTCCATGTCCTTGAGCTGGACGACGCCCTCGGCGAGATCGCGCTCACCGGCCACGACCGTGTACCGGGCACCCGACCTGTTGGCCGACTTCATCGCGCCCTTGAGGCCCCGCCCGCCGTACGCGAAGTCGGCGGCGACACCGGCCTTGCGCAGCTCGGTGACCACGCCGAACAGGACCTTCCGGGCCTCGTCGCCGAGCGGCACCGCGTACACGCTGGTGCCGGCCGGGATGTCGAGCTCGATGCCCTCCGCCTGCAGCGCCAGCACCGTGCGGTCCACGCCGAGCGCCCAGCCGACCGACGGCAGCGAGGGACCGCCGATCATCTCGGACAGGCCGTCGTAGCGCCCGCCGCCGCCCACCGCGGACTGCGAGCCGAGGCCGTCGTGCACGAACTCGAAGGTGGTGCGGGTGTAGTAGTCGAGGCCGCGCACCAGCTTCGGGTCGTCCTCGTACGCGACGCCCGCGGCTGTGATGAGCTCGCGGACCTCCGCGTGGTACGCCTTGCAGGCGTCGCACAGGTAGTCGCCGAGGAGCGGCGCGCCCACGAGTTGCTTCTGCACCTCGTCGCGCTTGTCGTCGAGGACCCGCAGCGGGTTGATGTCGATGCGGCGCCGGGTGTCCTCGTCCAGGTCGAGGCCGCGCAGGAACTCCTGGAGCGCGGCGCGGTAGACCGGACGGCACTCCTTGTCGCCCAGGGAGTTCAGCAGGATGCGGAAGTTGCTGAGGCCCAGCGAGCGGTACGCCTGGTCGGCGAGGATGATCAGTTCGGCGTCCAGCGCCGGGTCCTCGGCGCCGATCGCCTCTGCGCCGACCTGCGAGAAGTGGCGGTAGCGGCCCTTCTGCGGGCGCTCGTAGCGGTAGTACGAGCCGGAGTACCAGAGCTTGACCGGCAGGTTGCCCGCCTTGTGCAGGTTCGCCTCGAGCGCGGCGCGCAGCACGGACGCGGTGCCCTCGGGGCGCAGCGCCAGCTCGTCGCCGCCCTTGGTCGTGAAGGCGTACATCTCCTTGGTCACGATGTCGGTGGACTCGCCGACACCGCGGGCGAACAGCTCGACGCTCTCGAAGCCGGGCGTCTCGATGTAGCCGTAACCGGAGTTCTTCAGGGGCGCGGCGATGGCCTCGCGCACGGCGAGGTACGTCGCGCTGTCCGGCGGGATCAGGTCGTACGTGCCCTTGGGGGCCTTGAAGGTGCTCACGGGTGAAGTCTCGTCACATTCCTCGTCGGGGAGCAGCCTCGGGGGCCGCTCCCTGGCCGGCGGCCACCTGCCGCAGATACGGGTTGGTGGCGCGCTCCTGGCCGATGGTGGTCTGGGGGCCGTGGCCGGACAGCACCACGGTCGAGTCGTCGAGCGGCAGGCACACGCGGGCCAGCGACGCGAGCATCTCGTCCATGGAGCCGCCGGGCAGGTCGGTGCGTCCGATGGAGCCAGCGAAGAGCAGATCGCCCGAGAAGAAGACCGAGGGGATCTCGGCGGTCTCGGGCATCCGGAAGGTCACCGACCCCTTGGTATGGCCGGGCGCATGCGAGACGGAGAAGTCCAGTCCCGCCAGCTTCAGCTCCGCGCCGTCGGACAGCTCCCGCACGTCGTCGGGCTCCCCCACGGTCAGCTCGCCGAGCAGCGGCATCCCGATGGAACGGCCCAGCGCCTTCTCGGGGTCGCTCATCATGAACCGGTCGCCGGGGTGGATCCAGGCCGGTACGTCATGCGCTCCGCACACCGGGACGACCGAGGCCACATGGTCGATATGGCCATGGGTGAGGATGACCGCCACGGGCTTGAGCCGATGCTTCTTCAGTGCGTCCTCGACTCCCTGGGTGGCCTGATGGCCCGGGTCGATGATCACGCACTCCTCGCCTGCGGCGGGGGCGACCAGGTAGCAGTTGGTGCCCCAGGCCCCGGCGGGGAACCCGGCAATGAGCACGATCGTCCTTCGTTTTTCTCGTCCGGCGGGAGGCCGCCGCACCCTCCCGTACCGCTCCGGTGGCTGGTCCGAAGCTCTCCGGCAGAGGCTGCAGCAGATCAGAGCCTACCGGCGCTGCCGATTCCACAGCGAACCCATATACGGTACGGGGCACAACGAAAGGCCATTGACTCATGACGCAGGCGACCCACAGGACGCAGGCGTCCCACCCCGACGTATGCGACGCACGAGGAGAGAACACCGGTGGTCAGCCAGGAACAGCGGCGGCGGCAGCTCGCCCGGGAGAAGTTCTTGCGGCAGCAGGAGCGGCGCAGGAGCGCACGGCGCAAGGCACGCGCGCGTAACGCGGTGATCGCATCGGTGCTCGGCGTGGTCCTGGTGGGCAGCGTCGTCTCGTACGCGACCGGGGTGTTCAAGGCTGACGACTCGAAGGACACGGCGGCCGCCGAGGCGACACCGAGCGCCTCCCCCAGCAAGGCCCCGGACCCGTGCGAGAAGGCCGCCGCGGGCAAGGTGAAGTCGCTGAGCTACAAGAAGGAGCCGGCGATGACCATCGACACGTCGGCGAAGTACACGATGAAGCTGCAGACGACCTGCGGCGACATCGACATCGACCTGAAGGCCGCCGCGGCCCCGCACACGGTCAACTCCTTCAACTTCCTGCTGAACAAGGGCTACTTGGACCACACCAAGTGCCACCGGCTCACCACCATGGGCATCTACGTGCTCCAGTGCGGCGACCCGGAGGGCACCGGCATGGGCGGCCCCGGCTACACGATCCCGGACGAGAACCTGAAGGACAAAGGCCTGAAGGGCAACGTGTACCCGGCGGGCACGGTCGCGATGGCCAACCAGTACAACGCCTCCACGAAGGAGGGCCGCGACACCGGCGGCAGCCAGTTCTTCCTCGTCTACCAGGACAGTCAGCTGCCGCCCGACTACACACCGTTCGGCACGATTTCCGAATCCGGAATGAAGGTGCTGAAGAAGATCGCGGCGGCCGGCGAGAGCACCGGGCAGGGCGACGGCGCCCCGAACGCAACGGTCGTGATCAACAAGGCGGCTGTGACCAAAACCTGAGGCCCGAGTGCCTGATTTCGGTCGCGCGGGATGCGGACAGCCGCCCCGCCGGTCGCCTATGTTGGCCGTGACGAAACTGTGGACGATGCCCGGGGGCCGCGGAGCCCGCCGCGAGCATCATGTGGAGGAGGCGCTGTGAGCAGCGACCCGTGGGGCCGCGTCGACGAGACGGGGACCGTGTACGTGCGTACGGCCGATGGCGAGCAGGTCGTCGGCTCCTGGCAGGCCGGTTCGCCCGACGAGGCACTGGCCTATTTCAAGCGCAAGTACGAGGGCCTGGTTGTCGAGATCGGCCTCCTCGAGCGTCGGGTGAGGACCACCGACCTGTCCGCGAAGGACGCCCAGACCGCTATCGACCATCTGCGCGAGCAGGTGGACGCGCACCACGCGGTCGGCGACCTGGACGCGCTGCGGGCCCGCCTGGACAAGCTTGTCGAGGCGGTCGAGGCGCGGCGTGAGGAGCGCAAGGCACAGAAGGTCAAGCAGTCCGACGAGGCCCGGCACGCCAAGGAGGCGCTGGTCGCCGAGGCTGAGGAGCTGGCGCAGAGCGAGCAGTGGCGGGCGGCCGGCGAGCGGCTGCGCGCCCTCGTGGACACCTGGAAGGGCCTGCCCCGGCTCGACCGGAAGTCCGACGACGAGCTGTGGCACCGCTTCTCGCACGCGCGGTCGGCGTTCTCCAAGCGTCGCAAGGCGCACTTCGCGGCGCTGGACGCGCAACGCGAAGACGCCCGCAAGACCAAGGAGAAGCTGGTCGCGGAGGCCGAGGCGCTGTCTGGGTCGACGGACTGGGGTCCGACGGCCGCGCGCTACCGCGAGCTGATGGCGGAGTGGAAGGCCGCGGGCCGCGCGCAGCGCGAGCACGAGGACGATCTGTGGAACCGCTTCCGCGGCGCCCAGGACGTGTTCTTCGCGGCCCGCAGCTCGGTCTTCGCCGAGCGGGACGCCGAGCAGTCGGAGAACCTCAAGCTCAAGGAGGAGCTGGCCGAGGAGGCCGAGAAGCTCCTTCCGGTGACGGATCTGAAGGCGGCCCGTGCGGCCTTCCGCTCCATCAACGAGCGCTGGGAGGCCATCGGCCATGTGCCGCGCGACGCGCGGCCGAAGGTCGAGGGCCGAATGCACGCCGTCGAGCGGGCCATCCAGGAGTCCGAGGAAGCCGAGTGGCAGCGGACGAACCCGGAGGCACGCGCGCGTGCGGCGGGTCTGACCGGTCAGCTCCAGGCTGCTGTGGACAAGCTGAAGGGCCAGATCGAGGCCGCGCGGGCGCAGGGCAACACCGCGAAGGCCGAGAAGCTGGAGCGGGAGCTGGAAGGCCGCCAGGCACTCCTGGACCAGGCGCTGAAGGGCCTGCAGGAGTTCGGCGGCTGAGGCTGTCGTCCGATACGCGAGAGGGGCTCCCGTACCGAGGTACGGGAGCCCCTCTCGCTTATGCGAAGGTCACGGCCTGCGCGCCGACGTCACCCGGTACACGTCGTAGACGCCCTCCACTCCCCTGACCGCCTTCAGGACGTGTCCGAGGTGCTTGGGGTCGCCCATCTCGAAGGTGAAGCGGGACGTCGCGACGCGGTCGCGGGACGTCTGGACGGCCGCGGACAGGATGTTCACGTGCTGGTCGGACAGAACGCGCGTGACGTCCGAGAGCAGTCGCGACCGGTCCAGCGCCTCGACCTGGATGGCGACCAGGAACACCGAGGACTGCGTGGGCGCCCACTCGACGTCGAGGATGCGCTCGGGCTCCCTGGACAGTGACTCGATGTTGACGCAGTCGCTGCGGTGCACCGATACGCCGCTGCCGCGCGTGACGAACCCTATGATCGGGTCGCCCGGTACCGGCGTACAGCAGCGGGCCAGCTTGACCCATACGTCGTCGACGCCCTTGACCACGACCCCCGGGTCCGCGCTGGAGCGGCGCTTGCGGCCGCGCCCACGGGGCGGTGCGGTCTCGGCGATGTCCTCGGTGGCGGCCTCTTCCCCGCCGAGCGCCTGGACGAGCTTCTGTACGACGTTCTGCGCGGCCACGTGGCCCTCGCCGATCGCCGCGTACAGGGACGAGATGTCGGGATAGCGCATCTCGTGGGCGAGCGTGACCAGCGAGTCGCCGGTGAGGATGCGCTGGATCGGCAGGTTCTGCTTGCGCATGGCACGCGCGATGGCGTCCTTGCCCTGCTCGATCGCCTCGTCGCGGCGCTCCTTGGAGAACCAGGCGCGGATCTTGTTCCTGGCCCGCGGCGACTTGACGAAGCCGAGCCAGTCCTGGGACGGGGCCGCACTGGCCGCCTTGGAGGTGAAGACCTCCACCAGGTCGCCGTTGTCCAGGGTCGACTCGAGCGGTACGAGACGTCCGTTGACTCGGGCGCCGATGGTGCGGTGGCCCACCTCGGTGTGCACGGCGTAAGCGAAGTCGACGGGGGTCGCGCCCGCGGGGAGCGCTATGACGTCGCCCTTCGGTGTGAAGACGAAGACCTCGTTGCGCGACAGGTCGAAGCGCAGGGACTCGAGGAACTCGCTCGGGTCCTCGGTCTCCTTCTGCCAGTCGAGCAGCTGGCGCAGCCACGCCATGTCGTTGATGTGGTCGTCCTTACCGGCCTTCTTCGGTAGGTCGGTGCGGACCTTGGAGGCGCCTGCGACGGCCTCCTGCTTGTACTTCCAGTGCGCGGCGATGCCGTACTCGGCACGGCGGTGCATGTCGAACGTTCGGATCTGGAGTTCGACGGGCTTGCCGTTGGGGCCGATGACCGTCGTGTGCAGCGACTGGTACATGTTGAACTTCGGCATCGCGATGTAGTCCTTGAACCGGCCGGGGACCGGGTTCCATCGCGCGTGCACGGTGCCGAGTGCCGCGTAGCAGTCGCGGACCGTGTCGACCAGGACACGGATGCCCACCAGGTCGTAGATCTCCGCGAAGTCACGGCCGCGGACGATCATCTTCTGGTAGACGCTGTAGTAGTGCTTCGGCCGGCCGGTGACCGTGGCCTTGATCCGGGCGGCGCGCAGGTCGGACTGGACCTCGTCGGTCACTATCGCGAGGTACTCGTCGCGCTTGGGGGCGCGCTCGGCGACGAGACGGACGATCTCGTCGTACATCTTCGGGTAGAGGATCGCGAAGGCGAGGTCCTCGAGCTCCCACTTGATGGTGTTCATGCCCAGCCGGTGGGCCAGCGGGGCGTAGATCTCCAGGGTCTCGCGGGCCTTCTTCTCCTGCTTCTCGCGCTTGAGGTAGCGCATGGTGCGCATGTTGTGCAGGCGGTCGGCGAGCTTGATGACCAGGACGCGCGGGTCCTTGGCCATGGCGACGACCATCTTGCGCACGGTCTCGGCCTGCGCGGCCTCGCCGAACTTGACCTTGTCCAGCTTGGTGACGCCGTCGACGAGCAGGGCGACCTGGTCGCCGAAGTCGACGCGCAGTGCCTCCAGGCCGTACTCCGTGTCCTCGACCGTGTCGTGCAGCAGGCCGGCCATCAGCGTGGCCGGATCCATACCGAGCTCCGCGAGGATCGTCGTCACCGCGAGCGGGTGCGTGATGTACGGGTCGCCGCTCTTGCGCTTCTGGCCGCGGTGCCAGCGCTCGGCGACCTGGTAGGCGCGCTCGATCTGGCGGAGCGTGGAGGTCTCGATCTTGGGGTCGTTACTGCGGACTATACGCAGCAGCGGCTCCAGGACCGGGTTGTACGGGTTGGACCGCTGGACGCCGAGCCGGGCGAGGCGGGCGCGTACACGGTTGGAGGAGCCGGAGCGCGCGGTTGCCCCTGCGGGCCGGGTCGCGGGCGTCGGAGTGGGCGCGGGGGCTGGGCGTTCGGCCGCGGGCTTGGGACGCGGCTGCTCCGCCGGTGGCTTGGGCCGCTCCTGCTCGGCTGCCCGGCCGGTCTGCGCGGCCCCCGTGTCATGGGCGCCTGCGGGCTTCGCGTGCTCCGCTGACGCCTGGCCCTGGGCCGTATTCGCGGGCGCGGCTGAGGCCGCCGCGGCCTGGCCGGGCTGCTTCTGGTCGGCCTTGGCGGCTGGGGATGCCCCCAGGCGTTCGGCGCTGGGGGAGAGTGGCTGGGCCTCGTCTGGCAAGAGGGCTCCTCGTGCGCGATCCGGGTCCCCCGATCAGGCCCCGGAAGCCCATGGTATCGATCCCCGGCCTCCGGTTAGCCCTTGGCCGGTGAGACGGCCTCGTACCCCTGCAACGCGAGAGGCGGGCCCAGGATTCCTCCGGGACCCGCCTCTGCCTGTGACGACGAGGTCGACCAGGTGTTCAGACGATGAGCAGCGACTCCAGCGGGGCACCGTCCAGGGCGCCCTCCAGGCGTGCGCGGCCGCCCAGGAAGCCGAGCTCCATCAGCATGATCACGCCCGCGATCTCGGCCCCGGCACGTCGGATGAGCTGCAGCGACGCCTCGGCGGTGCCGCCGGTGGCGAGGACGTCGTCGATGACCATGACGCGGTCGCCCGCGGCCAGGTCCTCGGCGTGCACCTCGATCTCAGCCGAGCCGTACTCCAGGTCGTACGCCTGGCGGAGCGTCGCGCCGGGGAGCTTGCCCGCCTTGCGTACGGGGATGAAGCCGATGCCGGCGCGGACCGCGGCCGGGGCGGCCAGGATGAACCCGCGGGCCTCGAGGCCGACGACCTTCGTGGCGCCGGTCTGCACGCAGAAGTCGGCCAGCGTGTCGGTGAGCGCGGTGAACGCCTCCGGGTCGGCCAGGAGCGGCGTGATGTCCTTGAACATCACGCCCGGCTTCGGGTAGTCCGCCACATCGCGGATACGGCTGAGGAGGAGCTGCTGGAGGTCGGTCATCGGCGCTTCCCCGAGGGTCGGCCGCGGCCGCGGCCGCGGGAGACGGGCTGCGTACGGGGGCCGACGACCGCGTGCGCCGTGTCCTCCGGCTCGGCGTCCCGCGGTTCGGGGGCGCCGCCGGGTGCCGTGGCCTCCGCGGCCTCGCCCTGAGCGGCCGCGGCGCGCTTGGCGAGCACCCGCTTCTTCAGGGCCTTCATCTGCGGCTCGCGCTCCTTGAGCTCGGCGACGAGCGGCGTGGCGATGAAGATCGACGAGTACGCACCGGCGGCGAGACCGACGAACAGCGACAGCGAGATGTCGTTCAGCATGCCCGCGCCGAGGACACCGCCGCCGATGAACAGCAGCCCCGCGACGGGCAGCAGCGCGACCACCGTGGTGTTGATGGAACGCACCAGCGTGGCGTTGATGGAGCGGTTGGCGATCTCGCTGTACGTCCAGCGGGTCTGCTTGGTGATGTCCTTCGAGCTCTCCTTCAGGGAGTCGAAGACGACGACCGTGTCGTACAGCGAGTAACCGAGGATCGTCAGCAGACCGATCACGGTGCCCGGGGTCACCTCGAAGCCGACCAGGGCGTAGATCCCGACGGTGATGGTGATGTCGTGGATCAGCGCGACGAGCGCGGCCACGGCCATACGCCATTCGAACGCCATCGCCAGATAGATCACCACGAGGACCATGAAGATCCCGAGGCCGGTCCAGGCCTTGTTGGCGATCTGCTCACCCCAACTCGGGCCTACGAGGTCGGCGTTGATGTCGTCCGACTTGACGCCGAGGTCCTTGGCGAGCTCCGCCTTGATCTCGTCGGACTTGGCGGTGTCCACACCGCTGATCATGATGCGGAGACCGCCGGTCCCGAGCTCCTGGACGATGGCGTCGTGCCCTGCGGCCTCCTCCGCCTTCTCCTCGGCCTGGGAGGCCGAGACGCTGGTCTTCGGGGTGGTGAAGACGGCGCCGCCCTGGAACTCGATGCCCATGTTCAGCCCCTTCACCGTGAGGCCGAGGATGGCCGCCACCGTGATCAGGAGCGAGACGCCGTACCAGATCTTGCGCTTGCCGACGAAGTCGTAGCCGACCTCGCCGCGGTGGAGCCTGGCGCCGAGAGTGCCGAGTCGCGACATCTCACGCCTCCTTCGGTTCGACGGGGGCGGATACGCGGCGGGTGCGGCGCAGCGGCGGCTTCGCGCCGAGCCGCTTCGGGTCCAGGCCGGACCAGGAGTGGCCGCTCGAGAAGAACTTGCTGCGGGCGAGGATGGTCATCAGCGGCTTGGTGAAGAGGAAGACGACGACCACGTCGAGCAGGGTGGTCAGGCCGAGCGTGAACGCGAAGCCCTGCACCTTTCCGACGGTGACGATGAAGAGCACCGCGGCGGCGAGGAACGACACGAAGTCGGAGACCAGGATGGTGCGCCGGGCGCGCGGCCAGGCCCGCTCGACGGCGGGGCGAAGCGTGCGGCCCTCGCGGATCTCGTCCCGGATGCGCTCGAAGTACACGATGAACGAGTCCGCTGTGATGCCGATCGCGACGATGGCACCGCAGACCGCCGGCAGGTTGAGCGCGAAGCCGATGGTCGGGCCGAGCAGCGCCATGATCGTGTACGTCAGGGCGGCCGAGACGAGCAGCGAGAAGATGGCGATGAGCGACAGGCCCCGGTAGTAGACCACCAGGTAAATGATGACCAGCGCGAGGCCGATGGCGCCGGCGATCAGGCCCGCCTGCAGCTGCTCGCCGCCGAGGGCCGCGGTGACGGTGGTGACGCTCTGCTCCTCGAAGGAGAGCGGCAGCGCACCGTAGGAGAGCACGTTGGCCAGGCTCTCCGCGGACTCCTGGTTGAAGCTGCCGGAGATCTCGGCGCTGCCGCCGGTCAGTGCCTGGCTGACGTACGGGTCGGAGACGACCTCGCCGTCGAGCACGATGGCGAACTGGTTCTGCGGGGACTGGTTCTGCGCGAGCTTGCCCGTGATGTCCGCGAACTTCTTGGCGCCCGCGTCGGTGAACTCCATCGTGACTTTCCAGCCCGCGGCGCTCTGCGTGTCGAAGACGGCGCTGGCGTCGTCCACGTCGGTGCCCTCGACCTCGGCCGGGCCCAGGATGTACTTCTGCCACTGGCCCTGCGAGTTCGTGCCGCAGGCCACGGTCGACTCGGACGGCTTGACGCCGTCACCGGCCTTGGCGCGCTGCTCGGGGTCGGTGCAGTCGAGCGCGGCGTACTGCTGCTGCAGGTCGCTGGAGGGGTCCGGCGTGCCGGTCGCGGCCGGGGAGGCGCTGGCCGCGGCGGATGCGCTGCCGGACGGCGAGGCGCTCGCGCTCGGCGACGCGGTGGAGTCCGCCTTGAGTGCGTCGGTTACCGCGCGTCCCTGGGAGGTGGCGGAGGCCGAGGGGGTCGCGGAGGACGAGGGGGTGGCGGAGGAGTCGGACGAGGTCGCCTTGTCCTTGTCAGCCGAAGGGGAGGCGCTGCCGGACGCGCTCGGCGAGGGGCTGGCCGTCGCCTCGCCGGCGCTGACCTCCGTCGCGATGACCGGGCGGAAGTAGAGCTGGGCGGTGGTGCCCACCTGCTCTCGCGCCTGCTTCTCGTTGGTGCCCCGGGGGATGTTGACGATGATGTTGTCGTTGCCCTGGGTCTGCACCTCGGCCTCGGAGACGCCGAGACCGTTGACACGGCGCTCGATGATCCCCACGGCCGTGTTCATGTTGGTCTGGTTGACCGCATTCTCCTGACCCGGCTCACTCTTCGCCTTGAGCGTGATACTGGTGCCGCCGGCGAGGTCGATGCCGAGACGCGGAGTGGTGTGCCCGGAGAGGAACATCCCCCCGGTGAGCGCCACGATGGCGATCAGGATGAGGACCAGCGAGCGGCCCGGCCTGCTCTGGGCGCTCGTCCTCCGGCCCTTCTTCGGTGCTGCCACCTTCTCGTTCTTCCTCTCCAACCGTCCTGCGCGAGAATCTACGCGCATACGGCCATGACATGGTGTCGAGACGTGCCGAACATCCGCACGCCCCGGGGACCGCGGTGCGCAGGCGAGCGCTCCGCGGTCCCCGGTCGTGGCTACTTCGCGTCGGACTCGCCGTCGGTCTTCTTCGGCTCGGTGTCGGCGGCATCGGCCTGCGCGGCCTCGTCCTTCTTGCCGAGGTCGATGCGCGAGTCGTCGGAAGCGTCGGCGCGCTCGTCGGTCTCGGTGAGGGAGGAAGCGTCGTCGGGGACGACGGGGCTGTCGACCTCCAGGTCGTCGCCGGCGCCGTGGACGATGCGGTTGTACTCCTCGTCCTCGAGGACGGCGCCGATCGCGTTCTTCGCGAAGACGAGGTGGACACCGGGGGCGGCCTCGAGGAGGACGGTGTCGGTGTTGACCTCCTTGACCGTGGCGTACATGCCGCCGATCGTGCGGACGCCGGTACCGGGCTGCATCTGGTCGCGCATGTTGGCGGCCTGCTGCTGCTTCTTCTTGGCAGAGCGGGTCATCAGGAACATGGCCCCGATGAGCACGATGAACGGGAGGAGGGTCACGATATTCACGGGACGGAATTTCCTTCGCACGACCGCGCTGGTGGGGCGGCCTGATGGATGGGGGTGGGCCTGCCGCCCACAGAGGCGGCATCGGCGGAGTCTAGGCGAGTCCACACGGATGGAACAACGCTCAGCATCGCAGCGTAGTTCCTGACCCGCTCAGAGCCCCAGCGTCACGCCCCGAACAGGTCCTGTTGTCCGTTTCCGCCGGTCGCCTGGTGTGGCGGGGTGAGGCCGAGATGGGCCCATGCGGCGGGCGTCGCCACCCGGCCGCGCGGGGTCCGGGCCAGCAGCCCCTCCCGGACGAGGAACGGTTCGGCCACCTCTTCGACCGTCTCGCGCTCCTCCCCCACGGCCACGGCGAGGGTGGACAGGCCGACCGGTCCGCCGGCGAAAAGCTTGAGCAAAGCCTGTAGAACGGCGCGGTCGAGGCGGTCGAGGCCCCGGGCGTCGACCTCGTAGACGCCGAGGGCCGCGGCAGCGATGTCGCGGGTGATCACGCCGTCGGCCTTGACCTGGGCGTAGTCGCGGACCCGGCGCAGCAGCCGGTTGGCGATACGGGGCGTGCCACGCGAGCGGCCCGCGATCTCGGCGGCGCCGTCGGTCTCGATCTCGACGTCCAGCAGGCTCGCGGAGCGGTGGATGACGCGCTCGAGCTCGACGGGCTCGTAGAACTCCATATGCGCGGTGAAACCGAAGCGGTCGCGCAGCGGCGGCGGCAGCAGGCCCGCGCGCGTGGTGGCGCCGACCAGGGTGAACGGCGGCAGTTCCAGCGGGATGGCGGTGGCGCCGGGGCCCTTGCCGACGATGACGTCGACGCGGAAGTCCTCCATCGCCATGTAGAGCATCTCCTCGGCGGGCCGGGACATGCGGTGGATCTCGTCGAGGAAGAGGACCTCGCCCTCCTGGAGGGAGGAGAGGATCGCGGCGAGGTCGCCCGCGTGCTGGATGGCCGGGCCGCTGGTGATGCGGATCGGGGCGCCCATCTCCGCGGCGATGATCATGGAGAGCGTGGTCTTGCCGAGACCGGGCGCGCCCGAGAGCAGGACGTGGTCGGCTGTTGCGCCGCGCTGCCGGGCCGCCTTCAGCACGAGGTCCAGCTGCTCCCGGACCCGTTCCTGGCCGACGAACTCGTCCAGCGACTTCGGCCGCAGCGCGGCCTCGACGGCCTGGTCCTCACCGTCGGCCGCGGCTCCGACCAGTCGGCCGGCCTGGGTGTCGTCGGTGACGGGTGACGTGTCGTCCCAGTTCACGGGTGATCGCCTCACGGGTTGGTGGCGGGCGTGCCGCCTGTTGTACGGGTGGTGGGGGCGTACGGGGGCCGGCGGCGCGCGGAAGCGCTGGGGTCCACGGCCGCGGGCCCGGGGCGCGGCCGGTTCCGCTGCGGGGTTTGCGGCTCGGGGACACGGGCGGCCGCGCGCCTCGCAGGCCCGAGACACGGCCGACGCGGTCCGAGCGATTCAGGCCCCGAGACCTGGACCGCCGCAGGCCCGAGACACGGCCGGTGCCGTCCGAACGAATCCGGCCGCAAGACCTGGACCGCCGCATGCCCCACAGGCCTGGAGCGCCGCCGGTGCCGTCCGAACGAATCTGGCCCCGCGAGCCGGACCGCCGCACGCCCCACAGGCCCGGAGCGCCGCCGACGCCATCCGAACAAATCCGGCCCCAAGACCTGGACCGCCGCACGCCCCGCAGGCCCGAGACACGGCCGGTGCCGTCCGAACAAATCCGGCCCCAAGAGCCGGGCCACCGCACGCCCCACAGGCCCGGAGCACCGCCGACGCCGTCCAAACAGATCCGGCCCCAAGACCTGGACCGTCGCACGCCCCGCACGCCCGGGCCCCGGCCAGCGCCGTCGGAGCGGCCCCGAGTCCGGCAGGTGGGCGGCTGCGCGCCGGTGGAGGACGGACGCCGCATCCGCTACCCAGCCGGTCGCGTGTGCCGCCGTAGTGGCTGAGGACCGGTGATGCGGCGAGCCCACCGGGCCGGTCACGGTGTCCGGCCGGCTCATCGAGTGCGGTTCAGTGTCTGCAGCGCCGCCTTCAGCAGCATGCCCACCTGCGGGTTGCCCCCGGCCGCCTCCGCCTGCGGTGTGACGGCCGTGACCGCTTCGTCGGCCTCGCGGGTGGCGTAGCCGAGGCCGACGAGCGCCGCGTGCAGCTGGTCACGCCAGCCGGAAGTGACAGGGCTGCCGACTCCCGCGCCCGTGCCGATGGGCTCACCGAGGCGGTCCTTGAGCTCCAGCAGAAGCTTCTGGGCGCCCTTCTTGCCGATGCCGGGGACGGCGGTGAGGGCCTTCTCGTCGCCGGTCGCGACGGCCCGGCGCAGCGCGTCCGGGCTGTGCACCGCGAGCATCGCCTGCGCGAGACGCGGACCGACACCACTCGCCGTCTGCAGGAGCTCGAAGGTCTGGCGCTCGTCGTCGTCCGCGAAGCCGTAGAGGGTGAGCGAGTCCTCCCGTACGACCAGGGACGTGGCCAGCTTCGCCTGCTGGCCGATGCGCAGGGTCGAGAGGGTGTTGGGCGTGCACTGGACGGCCATCCCGATGCCTCCGACCTCGACCACCGCGGCGTCCGGGGCGAGGGCGGCGACCGGGCCGCTGACGAAGGCGATCATGCCGTACGGCCTTTCGATGCGTGCAGGGCGACAGCCTGCTGAAGTCTGTTCTGGGCGGGGGCGCGCCAGATGTGGCAGATGGCGAGGGCGAGCGCGTCGGCGGCGTCGGCCGGTTTGGGCGGTGCTCCGAGGCGGAGCAGGCGGGTCACCATGGCACCGACCTGCGCCTTGTCGGCGCGGCCGCTGCCCGTGACGGCGGCCTTGACCTCGCTCGGAGTGTGCAGGGCGACGGGGATGCCGCGCCGGGCGGCGCACAGCATGGCGACCGCACTGGCCTGGGCCGTGCCCATGACCGTACGGACGTTGTGCTGGCTGAACACCCGCTCTACGGCCATGAATTCAGGTTGGTACTCATCGAGCCATTCCTCGATGCCCTGTTCGATGGCGACGAGGCGATGGCCCAGGTCCGCCTCGACGGGGGTCCGAACGACACCGACGCCGCGCATCGTCAGGGGCCGCCCCGCGACGCCTTCGACCACACCGACACCGCACCGGGTCAACCCCGGGTCCACGCCCAGTACCCGCACCCGCCCCGCCCTTCTTTGCGGCTGAACCGCCGCCGCTCTCGCGGACCTGGTTGATCGCCGTCTGGGTGCCTCAAATGATGGTTGCGGTCCGCGGACGACGATCTTTGACTGTCTTCGTCAGGCTATCCGGTGTCACTGACAACGACAGCGGGCCGGGGGACGAGTCCCACCAGCCCGCTGCACAGAGGCGAATGCCACGCCCGTCAGGCCTCGACCTTCTCCATGATGTCGTCGGAGACGTCGAAGTTGGCGAAGACGTTCTGCACGTCGTCGCTGTCCTCGAGGGCGTCAATCAGCTTGAAGATCTTCTTGGCGCCCTCCTCGTCCAGCTCGACCTGCATGGTCGGGACGAAGTTGGCGTCGGCCGAGTCGTAGTCGATACCGGCGTCCTGGAGGGCGGTGCGGACCGCGACCAGGTCGGTCGCCTCACTGATCACCTCGAAGGACTCGCCGAGGTCGTTGACCTCCTCGGCGCCCGCGTCGAGCACGGCACCCAGGACGTCGTCCTCGGTCAGGCCGCCCTTGGGGACGATCACGACGCCCTTGCGGTTGAACAGGTACGAGACGGAGCCCGGGTCGGCCATCGAGCCGCCGTTTCGGGTCATGGCGACGCGGACGTCCGAGGCCGCGCGGTTGCGGTTGTCGGTGAGGCACTCGATGAGCACCGCGACACCGTTGGGGCCGTAGCCCTCGTACATGATCGTCTCGTAGTCGGCGCCGCCGGCCTCGAGACCGCCACCGCGCTTGATTGCGGAGTCGATGTTCTTGTTCGGGACCGACGACTTCTTCGCCTTCTGCACGGCGTCGTACAGCGTCGGGTTACCGTCCAGGTCGACTCCGCCCATGCGGGCCGCGACCTCGATGTTCTTGATGAGCTTCGCGAAGAGCTTGCCGCGCTTGGCGTCGATCACGGCCTTCTTGTGCTTCGTCGTGGCCCATTTAGAGTGGCCGGACATCTGCCTGTCTCCTTCGCGTAACCCATCTTTGAAAACGAACTCCAGAGATCCTACAAGGCCCCGGGGTTCCGATTCTCGCGCACCATGTCGACGAACAGGGCGTGCACGCGGTGGTCTCCGGTCAGTTCCGGGTGGAAGGACGTGGCCAGGGCATTGCCCTGGCGTACGGCGACGATGTGGCCCTCGTGCTCGGCGAGCACCTCGGCGCGGGCACCCACGGACTCCACCCAGGGAGCGCGGATGAAGACGCCCTCCACCGGGCCGTCCTCGATGCCCGCGATGTCGACCGCGGCCTCGAAGGACTCGTTCTGCCGCCCAAAGGCGTTGCGGCGCACGATCATGTCGATGCCGCCGATGGTCTCCTGGCCCGAGCGTGGGTCGAGGATCTTGTCGGCGAGCATGATCATGCCTGCGCAGGTGCCGTAGACCGGCATTCCGGCCTGCACGCGCGCGCGGAGGGGCTCCATGAGGCCGAAGAGGACGGCCAGCTTGGAGATGGTGGTCGACTCGCCGCCGGGGACGACCAGACCGTCGACCTCGGCGAGCTCCTCGGGACGCCGGACCGGCCTGGCCACGGCGTCCGCCGCGGCCAGGGCGATGAGGTGCTCCCGTACGTCGCCCTGGAGCGCCAGGACGCCGATGACAAGTGCGTCGCTCATCTGGTTACCAGCCGCGGTTCGCGTAGCGCTCGGCCTCGGGGAGGGTGTCGCAGTTGATGCCGACCATGGCCTCGCCCAGGTTGCGGGACGCGTCCGCGATGATCTTCGGGTCGTCGTAGAAGGTGGTGGCCTTCACGATGGCGGCGGCGCGCTTGGCGGGGTCCCCCGACTTGAAGATGCCGGAGCCGACGAAGACGCCCTCGGCGCCGAGCTGACGCATGAGCGCTGCGTCGGCCGGGGTGGCGACGCCACCCGCGGAGAAGAGGACGACGGGCAGCTTTCCGAGCTCGGCGACCTCCTTGACCAGCTCGTACGGGGCGCGCAGCTCCTTGGCGGCGGCGTACAGCTCGTGGTTGTCGTAGCCGCGCAGCCTGGCGATCTCGTTCTTGATCTGGCGCAGGTGGCGGACGGCCTCGACGACGTTGCCGGTGCCGGCCTCGCCCTTGGAGCGGATCATGGCCGCACCCTCGGCGATACGGCGAAGGGCCTCGCCGAGGTTGGTGGCGCCGCAGACGAACGGCGTGGTGAAGGCCCACTTGTCGGAGTGGTTGACCTCGTCGGCCGGGGTGAGGACCTCGGACTCGTCGATGTAGTCGACGCCGAGGGACTGCAGGACCTGGGCCTCGACGAAGTGGCCGATGCGGGACTTGGCCATGACCGGGATCGAGACGGCGTCGATGATGCCCTCGATCATGTCCGGGTCGGACATACGTGCCACGCCGCCGTCCTTACGGATGTCGGCGGGGACCCGCTCCAGGGCCATGACGGCGACGGCACCCGCGTCCTCGGCGATCTTCGCCTGCTCGGGGGTGACGACGTCCATGATCACGCCACCCTTGAGCTGCTCGGCCATGCCGCGCTTCACGCGCGCGGTGCCGGTCGCCGGGGCGGTGTCGGAGCCGGGCTGGGTGGTGTGGGGAAGCGTGCTGGACACGGATGACCTCGCTCGGTGAAGAGAGTTTCTGCATCGTTGAGGAAACCGTCGGAATGCAGGCCACATCAAGGGCCAATGGTGACGCGGTGGCTCATTTTCCCACTGCGGCCTGCGCCCTGCACGACCGGGCCGTAGCGGAACAGCGGGCCCTCGGTGGGCTTGACGGGCCTCCGGCGGGCTTCATCACGGACCTCCGGCGGGCCTCACGGCCTCCAGCGGGGGCCTCGTCGGCCTTCGGCGGGACTTACGACGTCGCGCGGTCCGCCAGTGCCACCGGTGGCTCGTCGTCCATCTCGAAGGCCATCGGGAACGGGGCGTGACCCGCCAGCCGAAACCATCTCACCGTGCGGTGCCGCCGCAGTGCGCGAGCCGCCCGTACGGAGTCGTTGTGGAAGCGCCGGGCCATCGGCACCCGGCGCACCGCCTGGGCCAGCTCACGGGCGGCCTCCTCGCCGCCGGGGGCCTCCCGTACCGCCTCGACCTGCTGCGGCTCGCCGAAGATCGCCCGCAGCGCCTGGCTGAGCTCGCTCTCGGCGACCTCGCGCTGCTCCTCCTCCGCCTGCCGGGCCGCGTGCGCCGCCTCGTAGAGCACGATCGAGGCGGCCGGGTCCAGCACACCCGAGGTGGCCAGTTCCTGCGCGACGGACGCGCGGCGCAGCAACTGGGCGTCGAGCGCGGCACGCGCCGCGTCGATACGGGCGTGCAGCCGGTCGAGACGTCCCGCGGTCCAGCTCAGGTAGAGGCCGATCGCGACGAGGGCGACCAGGATCCAGATCAGTGTGGAGGTCACGGGCGGCAAGGCTACCGGGGGGCGGCTCGCCACCCGGCACGGGCGGCGAGGCCTGAGCGACGCATAGCCCGCACCGCCGGTCCGCAGGCAGCGCGGCCCCGCCGCTGACCCTGCTGATCTGCTGATCTGCGCCCACCGAGCGGCGCGCGGCCTCCGGCAGCAAGACACCCGTCCTGCTGTGCGGCACGAAACATGGTTTGTGGCCCTCAAAACAGCCTGCACGTCCGGAGCGGCACACAAGCCGCGCGGCTATCCGCGTACCCCGTCCTCGTACCAGCGTCCTCCGCGAGGGGACGCACGTGGAGCGAGGGACGCACGCACGCGCGCGTGCGCCGTCCCCCCGACGCTCAGTACCGCGCCAGCCCGAACCGCGCCCGCAGCCCGTTGCGTTCGTCGGCGGCCACCGAGGCGGCTCCGTCCGCGACCGTCTCGTAGACCGCGAGGATGTCCGCACCGACCGTCGTCCAGTCGAAGCGGCGTACGTGCGCGCTGCCGCGTGCGCGAAGCTCCGCCCGGCGATCGGCGTCGCCGAGGAGGCGTACCGCCGAAACGGCCAGCGCGTCCGCGTCCTCGTTGGCGAAGAGCTCGCCCGCCGCGCCCCGGTCCAGTACCTGGGCGAACGCGTCCAGGTCGGAGGCGAGGACGGGCGCGCCCGCGGACATCGCCTCGACCAGGATGATCCCGAAGCTCTCACCGCCGGTGTTGGGCGCCACGTACAGGTCGACGCTGCGCAGCAGCCGGGCCTTGTCCTCGTCGCTCACCATGCCGAGGAACTCGACGCGGTCGCGCAGCTCTGCGGGCAGCGTCTCGACGGCCTCCTCCTCGTCGCCTCGCCCGGCGACCAGCAGCCGGGCCTCCGGCCGCTCCGCGAGGATCTTCGGCAGGGCCTTCATCAGCACCGGAAGGCCCTTCCTGGGCTCGTCGATGCGGCCGATGAAGCCGATGGTCTGCCCCTGCCACTCGGCCTTGGGCTCGGCGTCGGCGAAGAAGTCGACGTCCACGCCGTTGGGGATCACGACCGCGTCGCCGCCCAGGTGTTCGACGAGGGTCCGGCGTGCGTACTCGCTCACCGCGATCCGCGCGTTGATCTTCTCCAGCGCGGGCTGCAGGATCGGATACGCCGCGATCATCGCCCGGGACCGGGGGTTGGACGTGTGGAAGGTGGCGACGATGGGGCCCTGCGCGGCCCAGCAGGTGAGCAGACCCAGGGACGGCGACGCCGGCTCGTGGATGTGGATGACGTCGAAGGTGCCGTCGTGCAGCCAGCGCCGCACCCGCGCCGCGGACAGGAAGCCGAAGTTGAGCCGCGCGACCGAGCCGTTGTACGGCACCGGGACCGCCCGGCCCGCCGACACGACGTACCCCGGAAGGGGGGTGTCGTCGTCCGCGGGGGCGAGGACGGACACCTCGTGCCCGAGGCGGATGAGGTGCTCGGCCAGGTCGCGGATGTGGAACTGGACGCCGCCCGGTACGTCCCAGGAGTACGGGCAGACGATGCCGATCCTCACGCCCGCTCCCCCGCCCCGGCAGAGCCGGAAGGATTTCCCGCATCGGCAGAGCCGGACGGCTCCCCCGGCTCGGCGGATGCCCTCGGCCCCTTCCCGGGCTCCAGGTCCGCGAGCCACAAGCGCTGCAGCATGTGCCAGTCCTCCGGATGCTCGGCGATCCCCGTGGCGAAGGCGTCGGCCATCGCCTGTGTCATGACAGACGTCTTCTCGGCCCGGGTACCTGTTTCCGGCACGGAAATGGGTGGGTGGACGCATCCCTTCATGACGGGCGAGTCGTCGTACCAGAGGGTGACCGGCAGCAGCAGCGCGCCGGTCTGCTGGGCGAGCATGGCCGGCCCAGCAGGCATCCGCGTGGCCTCGCCGAAGAACTGCACCTCGACGCCCGACTCCGACAGATCACGCTCCGCGACGAGGCACACCATGCCGCCTGCGCGCAGGCGCCGCGCCAGCGTGCCGAAGGCGGAGCCGCCGGTGTGGGGCAGCACCTCCATGCCGAGGCTCTCGCGGTAGGCGACGAACCGGTCGTACAGCGTCTCCGGCTTCAGCCGCTCGGCGACGGTCGTGAACGGGACACCGAGATGTGTGGTGACCCAGGCGCCGGCGAGATCCCAGTTGGCCAGGTGGGGCAGCGCGATGATGACACCCCGGCCAGCGGCGAGGCTGTCCGTCACGTAGTGGATGTCCTTCACCTCGACGGCGACGTTCACCCGCTCCTTGCTCCAGACCGGGAGCCGGAAGGACTCCATCCAGTAGCGCAGGTACGAGCGCATGCCCGCCTTGGAGAGCTCGGCGAGGCGTTCGGGGCTCGCGTCGGGCACCACGCGCGCGAGGTTGGCCTCGAGGCGCTGCACGCCCTTGCCGCGGCGCTTCCACGCGATGTCGGCGATGGTCCGGCCGAGCCGCACGGCGACGGGCTCGGGGAGATTCTTGACCGTGGCCCAGCCCAGTCCGTACAGCGCGTCCGAGAGCCGGTCCTGGACAGGGCTCATGACGCGGCCCCACTCTCCTGCGAGTCCTGGGAGGACGCGGCGGCCTCGGCCTCCGCGGACTCCCTGCGGACGGTCACGACGCGCTGGATGAGCGTGACCAGGCTTCCGACGGCCACGATCCACAGCGCGATCGGCAGCAGCACCTGGATGCCGGGCACCCCGAACGCGTGCAGACCCGCGAGGCCCGCCGCGACCAGCGAGATCACCAGCCGCTCGGCGCGCTCGACGAGACCGTTGACGGCGACCGGCAGGCCGATCGATTCTCCGCGCGCCTTGGTGTACGACACGACCTGCCCGCTGGCCAGGCAGAAGATGGCCACGGCGCACAGGATGTCGTCGTTGCCGGTACCCGCGTACCAGAGCGCGAACCCACCGAAGATCGCGCCGTCGGCCACGCGATCGAGCGTCGAGTCGAGGAAGGCGCCCCAGCGGCTGGAGCGGCCCAGCTGGCGCGCCATGTTCCCGTCGACCAGGTCCGAGAACACGAACAGCGTGATGACGACGGTGCCCCAGAAGAACTCGCCCCGGGGGTAGAAGACCAGCGCACCCGCCACCACACCGGCCGTCCCGATGAGCGTGACCGTGTCGGGGCTCACCCCTCGGCGGATGAGAAACGCGGCGAACGGTGTGAGGACACGCGTGAAGAATGCACGCGCGTACTTGTTCAGCATGGCCTTCCCGAGGGTCGGTGGGCCGCGTGACCCCTGCTGGCCACCGGCTGGCCCATCGTAGCCACGCGCGCGTGGACGCGAGTGCCGGGCGTCCAGGCCGGGCGATCTCGTACGACGTATGGACGCAGCGTGACGGGAGTGCAAAGCTCGAAAACATCGGGGCGTCGCCGGAGCCGCCACCGCTGGGGTGCCCCCGGCCAGAGGCTGGAGAAGGGAATCCGCAGGTCCACGCCCTGAGAGACCTCACCGTGCACACACCCGGGAGGCAGGACAATGGGCGACAAGGCGAATGCACACCCCGGAGCCGCCGGCAGGGCGGCGACGGCCGACCACCCCGCGTCCGTACGGAATGTGGTTCTGGTCGGCCACAGCGGATCGGGCAAGACGACTCTGGTGGAGGCCCTCGCGCTGACCGCGGGGGCGGTGAACCGGGCGGGCCGCGTGGAGGACGGCGGCACCGTCTCCGACTACGACGAGATCGAGCACCGTCAGCAGCGCTCGGTGCAGCTCTCGCTGGTTCCCGTCGAATGGGACGGATACAAGATCAACATCCTGGACACCCCCGGATACGCCGATTTCGTCGGGGAGTTGAGGGCCGGTCTGCGAGCGGCGGACGCGGCCCTTTTCGTCGTCTCGGCGGCCGACGGCGTCGACGGCTCGACCCGCATGGTGTGGGAGGAGTGCGCGGCGGTCGGCATGCCGCGGGCCATCGTGATCACGCACCTGGAGGCGGCGCGGGCCGACTTCGAGGAGATGACGCGGATCTGCGCGGAGACGTTCGGCGGGGACGACCCCGACGCCGTACTGCCGCTGTACCTGCCGCTGCGCGGCGAGCCGGGACCGGACGGGCACGCGCCCGTGACGGGTCTGATCGGCCTGCTGACCCAGCGGCTGTTCGACTACTCGTCCGGCGAGCGGAAGGAGTCCGAGCCTGGCCCCGGCCAGCTCCCGCTGATCGAGGAGGCACGCAACCGGCTGATCGAGGGCATCATCGCCGAGAGCGAGGACGAGACCCTCATGGATCGCTATCTCGGCGGCGAGGAGATCGACGTCAAGACGCTGATCGAGGACCTGGAGCGCGCAGTCGCACGCGGCAGCTTCCATCCCGTGCTGGCCGCAGCGCCCGCCGCCGAGGGCGGCCGCCAGGGGCTGGGCACCGTCGAGCTCCTGGAGCTGATCACCCGCGGTTTCCCGACGCCCCTGGAGCACGAGTGCCCGGCGGTCACGACCCCGGACGGCAAGTCCCGGCCGGACGTCACATGCGATCCGGACGGGCCGCTGGTGGCGGAGGTCGTCAAGACGGCGTCCGATCCGTATGTCGGCCGGGTGTCCCTGGTGCGCATCTTCTCGGGCACTCTGCGCCCCGACGAGACCGTGCACGTCTCGGGGCACGGTCTGGCCGACCGCGGGCACGAGGACCATGACGTCGACGAGCGCATCGGCGCCCTGTCGGCCCCGTTCGGCAAGCAGCAGCGGACCATCTCGCAGGCCATCGCGGGCGACCTCGCGTGCGTGGCGAAGCTGGGCCGTGCCGAGACCGGTGACACCCTGTCAGCCAGGGACAATCCGCTGCTCATGGAGCCGTGGGACATGCCGGACCCCCTACTGCCCATCGCCATCCAGGCACACAGCAAGCCGGACGAGGACAAGCTCTCCCAGGGCCTCGCCCGGCTGGTCGCCGAGGACCCGACGATGCGGCTCGAACAGAACCAGGACACCCACCAGGTGGTGCTCTGGTGCCTGGGCGAGGCGCATGCGGACGTCGCCCTGGAGCGGCTGCGCGGGCGCTACGGCGTCCAGGTCGATGTCGTACCGCACAAGGTCTCCCTACGGGAGACGTTCGCGAGCAAGTCCGCCGGGCGCGGCCGCCATGTGAAGCAGTCGGGCGGCCACGGTCAGTACGCGATCTGCGAGATCGAGATAGAACCGCTGCCGGGCGGCTCGGGCATCGAGTTCGTCGACAAGGTCGTCGGCGGGGCGGTGCCGCGGCAGTTCATCCCGTCCGTCGAGAAGGGCGTGCGCGCCCAGGCCGCGAAGGGCGTGGCCGCCGGCTATCCGCTCATCGACGTGCGGGTCACGCTGCTTGACGGCAAGGCGCACTCGGTGGACTCCTCCGACGCCGCGTTCCAGACGGCGGGCGCCCTGGCGCTGCGGGAGGCCGCGGCGGACGCCAGGATCCATCTGCTGGAGCCGGTCGCCGAGGTTCAGGTGCTCGTCGGCGACGACTACGTCGGGCCGGTGATGAGCGATCTGTCGGGGCGCCGCGGCAGGGTGGTCGGCACCGAGCAGACGCCCGGCGGGCGCACGCTCGTACGAGCCGAGGTCCCCGAGATCGAGATCGGCCGCTACGCCGTGGACCTGCGGTCGCTGTCGCACGGCACCGCACGGTTCAGCCGCAGGTACGCACGGCACGAACCGATGCCGCCACAGATCGCCGACAAGGTTCGCGAAAAGACCGGCGCTGCCGCGTAGTTGCAGACGGCACGCGTCCGGCCGGGTCTCCCACACGAGGCCCGGCCGGGCGGCCCGAAGGCCGGGGCCATCCGCCCAATCCCCTTCTGGGCGGGCGGCCTTCGGCCCGTTCGCACTACCCATGGCGTGCTGTGTGTGCGCCCCGTAAGCGCACTGACGGATGTCGGTGCTCCCCGATACGCTGATGACCTGATCAAGTCGATGAGCTGATCAACAGGTGTGCGGGGTAGGGAAGTCGGGAAGGGCCGCAGCAGCGAAGGCGCGGCGGCGATGGGGGTGGTGGGCGGGTGGCGGACGACGTATTCGATTTCAGGCCCGGGGCGCAGGTGCCGCTGTCGGGCGCCGCGGGCCAGACCGCGGCGACGCAGGCCCTTGCGTCAGCCGCGTACCGGGACAACAAGGTCGAGGAGATCCTCAAGGCCAACAGCGACTGGCACAAGTCCGAGTGGAAGAAGGGGCTTTGGGACCTCTTCGAGCCGAACCTCGGCGAGGCGTACGCGCGCGCGGTCCAGGTCCGGATGCTCGGCGGCGCCCGCAAGCCACTCATCCAGTCCTTCGGAACCGAACCGCAGGCTGTCGTTGAGCATTGCCTCGCGGCGAACCGCATCCGCCGCGAGCGCGACAGCTGGCTCACGGCCGTGATGGCGCTGTGCGGGCTGCTCTTCCTTCCGGGGCTCGCGGTGTGGCTGCTGGTCTTCCAGATCAGAAAGACGATCAACGACACCAAGGACAAGCGCGCCTCGGTGCTCGCCACCGCCGTGCTGGTCGCCGTGGGCGTGCTGGCAGTGATCTTCCTCCTCCGGCTGCCTTTCGACGGCTTCTGGGCCTGGTACACACGCGCGGCGATCGTCGCACCCGTGGCCGGCTGGTTCTGGGCACGCCAGATCTGCGAGCGCACCGCCAAGGACATGCGCGAGCGCTGGGGCGGTCTGCTGTCCGGCGGGGGCATCGGCGCCAAGATCCCGGAGGCGGTGCCGGGCAGCCCCGGCGAGACCGCGGCCGAGCGGCTCCGTCAGGGCCTGGCCCGGCTGACCGCAGAGCAGCAGTCCAACGTCGTCTTCTACGCCGGACCCAAGGGCATCCTCGGCATGGGCACCCGCTGGGGCAGCTGGCAGCTCGCCGAGGAGCTGGTGCCCCGCGAGAAGGGCACGGAGATCCATCCCTTCCGCAGCTGGGACGTCATCCGGTCCATCCACGACCAGCTGCGCATGCTGGAGCGCGGCCCGCTGCACACCGGCGGCTTCCCCAAGCCCTCCATACGGCACTGGATCGTCTCGCCCATCGGTGAGAACGCCGACGAGGTGGCCCGGCCGAGCGGCACGGACGTCGAGGCCTTCCAGATCAGGGGGCACGAGGTCCAGCGCATCTGCAACGAGCAGCAGTTCGGCAGCGGCGACCGCCACTATCTGGGCGTGCAGTTCACGCTCTGGGGCGGCCAGCTGGTGCTCACCATGCTGATCACCGTGACGGTGCTGCACGAGACGTTGCGCATCGAGGTCACCGGGCATGCGCTCGGGCCCGTGCACGCCCTCTTCACCACCAAGCCCAAGGCCAAGGTGAAGGAGGTCCCCAAGCCGATCAAGTTCTGGGAAGTCCAGGAGAAGAAGCTGCCCCTGGTCGAGCCCGACGAGGTGGTGCGCCTCGCGGTGCGCGCCCCCTTCACCTGGTATCCGCCGCTGCTCGACTTCCTGGGCGGCAAACTCAAGCTTCCCGAGCCGTTCGGCCTGCGGCACGCCTGGGCGGACAAGCCGTGGCGCCACCGCTTCATGGCCGACGACGCGCTGCGCACCGCCACGCCGGTACTGCGCGTGGTGCACGCCGCAGCACTCAAGGTGCTGGCCGAGAACGGCGTGGACACGGAGAAGTTCGACACCCGCTCGCTCCTGCTCAGCAACCTGATCCAGGCCCCGACACCGACAACGGCGGACGTATACGAGGGGTAGCAGGCCGCCGCTCGCGGAGGCCTGGGCCGCGGTTACGCCGCCGGCCAGGCCTCGGCGATCATCTTGCGCGTATCGGCCAGCAACTGCGGCAGCACCTTCGTGTGGCCGACGACCGGCATGAAGTTCGTGTCGCCACCCCACCGCGGCACGATGTGCTGATGCAGGTGCGCCGCGATCCCGGCGCCCGCCACCGTGCCCTGGTTCATGCCGATGTTGAATCCGTGGGCCCCGGAGGCACGGCGCAGCGCCGCCATGGCCTGCTTGGTGAGCTCGGCGAGTTCGGCGGTCTCCGGCCCGGTCAGATCCGTGTAGTCGGCCACATGGCGATAGGGCACGACCATCAGATGACCGCCGTTGTACGGGTACAGGTTGAGCACCGCGTACACCTGCTTGCCGCGCGCGACGACGAGCCCGTCCTCGTCGGACTTCCCCGGGATCGAGCAGAAGGGGCAGCCGTCGTCCGCCCCCGGACCGGTCGGCTTGTTCTCGCCCTGGATGTAGGCCATCCGGTGGGGCGTCCACAAACGCTGGAACGCGTCCTGCGTCCCCACTCCGATCTGCTGCTCCGGCTCACTCGTCATGCTGTGCAGCATATGGCTTCGCCCGTTCGGAACGTGTCGCCGGGGCGGCCCCGCACGGTACCCGGCCGAGCCGGCCGGATGGATCACGACAGCCGCTCGTCACACGCCGGCATCCGGCGGGCACGCTGGGAGAGCCGGACGGAGATCCCACGCGGTGTGGCGTCGCTGGCGTATCTGGCCGGATACGGGGTGTGGGTGCCCGGGCAGTCCCTGCCCGGGCCCTGGCGCGACGCCTTGCGTCGGCGCCATCAACCCCGGCTGGCCGTGTATGCGTGGCTCATCCAGTTGTTCACGCGTGAGGACGAGGCGCGCTGAGCCGAGGCGCACGCGGACAGAGAAAGGACCCCGGGGAAGTCCCTAAGCCCCCGGGGTCCTGAGCCCACATGAGCGGGCTACCGCCTCACACCTGGATCCGGCGCTCCACCACATCGGCGATCTTGTCGAGCGCCTCGTCCCGCGGGATGCCGTTCTCCTGCGAACCGTCGCGGTAGCGGAAGGAGACCGTCCCGGCGTGCATGTCGTCGTCACCGACGATGATCATGAACGGGACCTTCTGCTTCTGCTGGTTCCTGATCTTCTTCTGCATCCGGTCGGACGATGCGTCCACCTCCATCCGCAGGCCCCGCTTCTTGGCCTCGGCCGCGAACTCCTGCAGGTACGGCACGTGCACGTCGCCGACCGGGATGCCGACGGCCTGCACCGGAGCCAGCCACGCCGGGAACGCGCCCGCGTAGTGCTCGAGGAGCACCGCGAAGAAGCGCTCGATCGAGCCGAACAGCGCGCGGTGGATCATGACCGGCCGCTGCTTGGAGCCGTCGGGCCCAGTGTACTCGAGGTTGAAGCGCTCCGGCAGGTTGAAGTCCAGCTGCACGGTGGACATCTGCCAGGTCCGGCCGATGGCGTCCTTGGCCTGGACGGAGATCTTGGGACCGTAGAAGGCCGCGCCGCCCGGGTCGGGGACCAGCGGGAGGCCCTGCTTCTCGGCGACCTTGCGCAAGGTCTCGGTCGCCTCCTCCCAGACCTCGTCCGAGCCGACGAACTTCTCCGGGTCCTTGGTGGACAGCTCCAGGTAGAAGTCGGTCAGGCCGTAGTCGCGCAGGAGGTTCAGCACGAAGGTGAGCGTCGAGTCGAGCTCGTCCGCCATCTGCTCCTTGGTGCAGTAGATGTGCGCGTCGTCCTGGGTGAAGCCGCGGGCACGGGTGAGGCCGTGCACGACGCCCGACTTCTCGTACCGGTACACGGTCCCGAACTCGAAGAGGCGCAGCGGCAGTTCACGGTACGAGCGGCCGCGCGCGTCGAAGATCAGGTTGTGCATCGGGCAGTTCATGGGCTTGAGGTAGTAGTCCACGCCCTCGTCGAGCTGCATGGGCGGGTACATGCCGTCGGCGTACCAGTCCAGGTGGCCCGAGGTCTCGAAGAGCTTCCCCTTGGTGGCATGCGGGGTGTAGACGAACTCGTAGCCCTCTTCCTCATGGCGCCGCCGCGAGTAGTCCTCCATGACCCGGCGGATGATGCCGCCCTTGGGGTGGAAGACCGCGAGGCCCGAGCCGATCTGGTCCGGGATGGAGAACAGGTCGAGCTCGCTGCCCAGCTTGCGGTGGTCGCGCTTCTCCGCCTCGGCGAGGAAGTCGAGGTGCGCCTTCAGCTCGTCCTTGGACGGCCAGGCGGTGCCGTAGATGCGCTGCAGCATGGGGTTCTTCTCGCTGCCGCGCCAGTACGCCGCCGCGTTCCGCATCAGCTTGAACGCCGGGATGTTCCGGGTGGTGGGCAGGTGCGGACCCCGGCAGAGGTCCTTCCAGCACAGGTCGCCGGTCTTGGCGTCGAGGTTGTCGTAGATGGTCAGCTCGCCCGCGCCCACCTCGACGTCCGCGCCGTCGTCCGAGGACGCCGAGCCCTTGAGCCCGATGAGCTCCAGCTTGTACGGCTCGGCGGCGAGCTCCTCGCGTGCGGCCTCGTCGGTGACGACACGGCGCGAGAAGCGCTGCCCGCGCTTCTGGATCTCCTGCATCTTCTTCTCGATGGCCTTGAGATCCTCGGGGGTGAACGGCCGCTCGACGTCGAAGTCGTAGTAGAAGCCGTCCTTGACCGGCGGGCCGATGCCCAGCTTGGCCTCGGGGAACAGCTCCTGCACGGCCTGCGCCATGACGTGCGCGGTCGAGTGGCGCAGGATGTTCAGGCCGTCCTCGGAGGAGATCTCGACGGGCTCGACCTTCTCGCCGTCCTTGATCGCGTACGCGAGGTCCTTGAGCTGGCCGTCCACGCGGGCCGCGACGATGGTGCGCTCACCGGCGAAGAGGTCGGCGGCCGTAGTGCCCGTCGTCACCACGCGCTCTTCCCGCTCGGAATCGCGATGGATGATCACACGGACGTCTGACACCGGTCTCTCCTGCCTGAAGGTGGATTTCGCACGCCACGACGAAAGGCGGCGCACTAACGGATCGTACCGAGTCGCCGGGCCCACTCGCGAAACGGTTTCCCGGACCGCGCTCGACGGGACGCCCCGCGCCCGGCGTCCTAGTGTGAGCCGCATGGCACTCGACTGGAACAAGCTCCTCATCGACCAGCTCGACTGGCACTGGGGACACCAGCTGCGCCTTCGCCTGGCAGGGCTGACCGACGACGAGTACTTCTGGGAGCCGGTCCCGGACTGCTGGAACGTGCGCAGGCGCGGCACGAGCACCGCGCCGATGGCGGCCGGCTCCGGTGACTTCACCATCGACTTCGCGTACCCGGAGCCGCAGCCCGCGCCGGTGACGACGATCGCCTGGCGCCTGGGGCACATCCTGGTGGGCGTCCTCGGAGTCCGTAACGCCGCGCATTTCGGGGCGGTGCCCGTGGACTACACGACGTACTCCTATCCGGGCACGGCTTCGGCGGCGCTCGAGCGGCTGGACGCGGCGTACGCGGAGTGGACGGCGGGCGTGCGCGGCCTGGGCGAGAGCGGCCTCGCCCGCCCCTGCGGCCCGGCCGAGGGGCCCTACGCGGAGGAGCCCATGGCCACGCTCGTCCTGCACATCAACCGCGAGATGCTGCACCACGGCGCGGAGATCGCCCTGCTGCGGGACCTGTACGCCCACCGTCCGGCGACCTGACACCCGGCACTGCCGGGACTCCAAGGCGAAGGTTCAGTCCTCGGCGCCGCACGCCTCCTCGAGGAAGTCCAGATTCTCCTGGAGGGACTTCATCAGCCGGTCCCGCTCCGCCTCGTCCACCTGCACCGGCGCCACCCCGGACGCCCCGGTCAGCCGACGGAACCCGCCCCGGCTCTCCAGCCTTCCGTGCACCCGGATCGGCAGCCCGACGAGGTGCGCGTGTCCGGCTATGCGGTACGCCTCCTCGTCCAGCGTGAGCCGTACGTGCGGCACCTCCGCGCCCGCGATGACGCGCAGCCGCACCGTGCCCTCGCCGCGCGGCCCCGACCTGCGCAGACGCACCACGGTGCCGGTGAGGCGCACCGGAACCGACGGCTCCACGCGCCTGTAGCGCGCGCTCGCCTCACGCAGTACGGACAGATCGCCGGGCGAGAACTCGACCGGCTCCGCGGGCGTCGCGCATCCCTCGGGGACCCCGGCGGCGGGCGCCCACTCCACGGCGATACGGGCGCCCTGCGAGCCACGGACGAGGGCGACCAGCGCCTCCGTCAGCTCATGGCTGACACCCGCCTCCACGGCTCCGTCGAAGGCGTCCATGCCGCCGGTGGCCCGCTGGTAGTCGATGGCCTCGCGGGCCGCGTACAGCGCCTGGTGCAGCCGTACGGCGAGGGGGCGCCCGGGGGTCACGGGCACGAACGCGGTCAGCTGGCGGCCACCCGGCGCCGGCCCCACCATTACGTTCCCAAGGGCCGCGGCGGCCGGCCGCCGATGGCGTGCCCCGTAGTATCCGGCGCGCCCGCGCACCGCCAAGGCTCCGGCGAGCAGCAGCTGCCGCGCGGCGTTGCGGAGCTGTTCCTCGGCGGTCCAGGGCGCGGCGCCCGCGGGCCCGGTGGGTACATCGCGCCACCAGCGGATCTCGTCGCTGGGCACGGTGAGCCCGACCAGCACCTCGCGGGCGGCGGGCGTGCCGCTGCGGCTCAGCGCGACCAGGGCCTCGCCGAGCAGGTCGTCGCTGTCGGGGAAGGCGCGGCTCTCCGGTACGAGCAGGCTCGTACGGCCGCTGCCAGGGCCCGGCGGGGTCCAGCGCGCGTACCGCCCGGTGGCGCCGCCGCGGCGCTGCCAGCCGTGCCGGTCGAGGAGCGCGCTCAGCACGGCGGGGTCGACCTGGGCTGGCTCGGGCGGTTGCGCGCCCAGGGCCGCGGCGTCGGCGGGGTGAGCGCGCACGGCGCCGACCGGGCGCAGTGGTTCGTCGATCGGGCGGTGCGTCACGGTTTCCCTCCGGTCCCGACCCGCGTCATGATCTCGCAGAGCGCCCGGTCGTCGAAGATGCGCGCGGTCGGTATGCGCACCGTGGTCCTGCGGCGGCCGGTGATGGGGTGCCCGGCGAGGTTGATCCAGTAGCAGCAGTGCCGCAGGTCGAGCCGGTCGTGGCCGGCGCGCAGCCAGTCGTCCTGGGACCTGGGCACGATCATCACGACGAGGATCTTGTGCACCGAGACCGGGGTGCGGGCGAGCTTCGCCAGGTGCGCGTTGTCGAGCGTGAACGAGAACGCGGGCCCCGGCGGGTTCGGCGCGATCTGGTACGTGGCCTTGAGCTGCACCTTGATGGTCACTTCGTCGTCGACCGTGTGCCCGGGGGCGCTGTGGCTGACGTGCCAGTCGATGCCGTTGTCCGGAAAGGGCTGGGACAGCGAGCAGCCCGCGGCGGCCGCCACGGCATGCAGATAGCCCACCTGAAGCGTCTCCATACAGGCGGTGGTGGCGAGCGAGCCGCGCGGCGGTGCCATCCGCTCGGGCAGCAGCCCGCCCCTTTCGGGCTGCGCGAGCGCCATCTCCAACAAGCCTTCCGCTGTGGTGAATCCCCGTTCGGGCCCTGAAGTGGCGTGGCCCGTATCTGTGTTGTCTCCCCCCTGCGTACGCCGCAAACGGCCGGGTATCACCAGGTCGGGCAGGGGACGCACGTCAACTGCCGAAGGGTGAACGAGGAGTTGTGTGCGTATGACGTGCTGGTACGAGGGACCCCTGGTTGCATTCGACACCGAGACCACCGGCGTGGACGTCGAGACCGACCGGATCGTGTCCGCCGCCGTCGTCGTCCAGGACACCGCGGGCCTCCGCGCGCGGGTGAGCCGCTGGCTGGTGAACCCGGGCGTGCCGGTGCCCGAAGCGGCCACGGCGGTCCACGGTCTGACGGAGGATCACCTGCGACGCAACGGCCGCTGGCCGGCCCCGGTGATGGAGGAGGTGGCCAGGACGCTCGCCGAGCATGTGGCGGCGGGCCGCCCGCTCGTGGTGATGAACGCGCCGTTCGATCTGACGCTGCTGGACCGGGAGTTGAGGCGCCATCGCGCCTCCTCGCTCTCCCACTATCTGGAAAGTTCCCCCCTGTGCGTGCTCGATCCGCGGGTCCTCGACAAGCACCTGGACCGCTACCGCAAGGGCCGTCGCACGCTCACCGATCTGTGCGAGCACTACGGCGTGGTGCTCGACGGCGCCCATGACGCTGCCGCCGACGCACTGGCCGCCCTGGATGTCGTACGAGCGATAGGCCGGCGCTTCTCGGCCCGGCTGGAGCGTCTGTCGCCGGCCGAGTTGCACACGCTGCAGGCGGTGTGGCATGCGGCGCAGGCGCGCGGGCTGCAGGCCTGGTTCGCCCGGAGCGGCTCACAGGAGGCGGTGGACCCGGCGTGGCCGCTGCGGCCGGAGCTTCCGGCAGCGGCCTGAGCACAACAGAAACGTGAGCACAACAGAAAACCGGTCCGCCTGCTGGCGGACCGGCCTCTCCGGGTGGGCGATACTGGGTTCGAACCAGTGACCTCTTCGGTGTGAACGAAGCGCTCTCCCACTGAGCTAATCGCCCGGGAACGCAGTGAACCATACAGGTCTCGGGGGGTGTCGTTCAAACCGCATTCAGCAGGGCGGTCAGCCCTCGGCGGCCACCGCGCATCATCAGCGCGTGGTTCGCCCGGAACAGACCACGTGCGGGCACGGCGAGGCGCCGCATGACCGGCTTGCGCACCTCGACCTCCTGGTCGTAGCACGCGCGCGTGCCCATCCCGCCGGTGGCAGGTGCGAGCGTCCAGCGGGCCCAGCCCTCCAGATCGCCGGTCATCCCGATCTCGAGGACGCCGGCCGTGGGGTCCCGGCGCCGCTCTTGGACCGTGACGACAAGGTCGTACGGCAGGAGGGACCGGAAGCGGGCCACGGCGACCCCTTCACCGAGGGGCGTCACCGCCCGCACCTGCGGCCACCAGCGCGGATACTCCTGGGCACGCTCCAGCACGGCGTACACGTCGGCCGGCGGCGCCGGCAGCTTCCAGAGGCTGCGGAAGCGGTAATGGCACCAGTCCATGTACCGAGTGTGCCTGTACGGAGGCCTCCCGTACGCGAGCTGAGTACGTTCTGAGTACTCACACTCATGCCGTACGACGTGACGGGGACCACACTCCGAGGCATGACACACATCCCGCCTCCGGCCGAAGAGCTGCGGCTCCTCGACGCCGAGCTGTGGCAACTCGATGGCCGCCGGGCCCAGTTGCTTGCCCGGCGGGCCTGGCTGGTCGCCGCGCTGCAAGCGCAGCCGGTCGCACCGGTGCCCGTCGCGCCTCGCCCCGAGACCAGCGCGCCGCGCGTCCAGAACGTGCTCCTCGTGCTCGGCGGCGTCCTGCTCACCGTCGCCGCGGCGGCCTTCACGCTGGTCAGCTGGGGTGACCTCGGGATCGCCGGGCGGGCCCTGGTGCTCGGCTCGGTCACGCTGGCCGTGCTCGCCGCGCCGGTGCCGCTCCTGAAGCGCGGGCTGCGCTCGACGGCCGAGTCGGTGGCGGGACTCGGACTCGCGCTGACGGTGCTCGACGCCTACGCGCTGCATGCGGCCGCGCTCACGGGCACGGACGGCACGGGGTACGCGGCGGTTGCGTCGGCGGTGCTGGCGGGGGTGTGGGCGGCATACGGCCGGGGGCTCGGCCTGCTGCCCGACCTGAGTTCCGGCGCCTCCGACCACTCTGCGCGGGAGGAGGCCCGACCCCTCCCGCTGCGCCTGCCCCTGCCCGCCGCTCTGGCCGCTGCCCAGCTCCCGCTGCTTCTCTGGGCGATCGCGGTCGACGCGGGTCCGGACTGGATCACTGCCGCGCTCCTGGTGACGGCTGGGTTCGACACGATTGTGGCGCTCCGGACCACCTCCAAGTCCGTGCGTGTCGTCGCCGTCGTCGGCGCGTACGGCACGGGCGGCTTGGGCGTACTGACGGCCGGCTGGCTCTCCTGGGACGCGGGTGGCCCGAGCGCCGCCGTCCGTGCGTCGGCTCTCCTCGCCCTCGCGGCGGCCATCGCGCTGGGCGCCGCACGGCAGCTGCCGAAACCGGGTAATGCCATGGGCACCGCGTTCGTCGGCGGGCTCGTCCTGGCCGCGGCGGTCGGCGGGATCCTGCGCGCGGTCCTGCCCGGCGGCTGGACGGTCCTCGGCTATCTGGCGGGTGGTGTCGCGCTGTTGGCGGCGGTACGCGGGCAGCACCTTGCCAAGCCGGTCCGTCGTGGCCTCGCGTGGGCCTCCGGCACGGTCCAGGCGCTGGCTCTGCTCTGGGCCCTGCCGCTCGTCGTGGTCGTGCTGCTTGGCCCGGTCGGCTGGGCGGAGCGGGCCTGGACCGGCGTGCCGTCGGACGCCCGCGCGGCAGTGACGGTCGACGTTCCGTGGCCGCCGTACGCGGCGGCGGCCGCCGTCGTCCTGGCCGTCATCGCCGGTGTGCTGGCGGCGGTCCGGAACGCGACCTGGCGGCCGCGGGCCCTGACCGGCGTGCTGGTTCTGGCCTGGGCGACCGCGCTCGTCCTCCCGGCGGTCCTTGAACTCCCCTACGGCGTCGGCTTGTCGGCCCAGGGCATCACGACGGCTGCTGCCCTCGCGGCAGCAGCCGCTGCCCGCCAGGTCCCGACCGCGCAGACGGCCGCCACCGTCCTCTCGGTGGTCGCCTCCCTCTCCCTCGCCTTCCTGTCGCTCGCCTCCGAGGGCGCGACGCTGGTGGTCCTCGTCGCCCTGACCGTGCTCTTCGCGGCTGCCTCGTGGTTCGCGCGCCTGGCTCCCGTCACGGCCCCGGCCGCGCTCGCGTACGCGGCCGCGCTGGCCTGCGCGACGGGCGCCTCCGTGGGCTGGCGGCCGGAGCACACGGCCCTGCTCGTCCTGGTGGTGCCCGTGACCGCGGCCCTGCTCGCCGCGCGGCTCGGTGGCTCCCCGGCGACCGTGCCGGTCGAGGTGACGGGAGCCGCCGCCGGACTGCTCGCCGTCGCACTGACCGTCGCCGACCCGCCGATGCTCGCCCTGGTGCTCGCCTTGTGCGGGGTGATCGCCGCCGGCACCGCGGTCCGGTCCGACCGCCGCCCCGTCGGCTACGCGGCGGCCGCCCTGTTCGTCCTGGCCACCTGGGTGAGGCTGGCCTCCTGGGACGTGGAAACCCCGGAGGCGTACACGCTGCCGGTGACCGTCCCTGCGCTGTTCGTCGGCGCTCTGCGCAGGCGCCGTGACCCCCAGGCCTCGTCGTGGACGGCATACGGCGCCGGACTCGCCGCCACGCTCGTGCCCAGCCTCATCGCGGCCTGGGGCGATCCGCACTGGCTGCGTCCGCTGCTGCTCGGCGCGGCGGCGCTGCTGATCACCCTGCTTGGCGCCCGGCACCACCTCCAGGCGCCGCTCCTCATCGGCGGCGCCGTGCTCACCCTGGACGCGCTGCACGAACTCGCCCCGTACCTCGTCCAGATAGCGGGCGCGCTCCCCCGCTGGGTACCTCCCGCACTCGCCGGGCTCCTGCTGCTCGCCGTCGGTGCGACGTACGAGCAGCGGATCCGGGACGCCCGGCGGATGCGGGAGGTGCTGGACAAGATGAACTAGCCCTCGGCTACGGCATCTTGTCTCCGAGGAGTGCCAGGTTCTCGATGGCGGCGAGGCCGTACAGCGCTGTGTCGTTGGTGTAGACCCAGTTGGCCTCGCTGCCGGGCACCAGGGTGACCGGCCCGCTCACCTTCTCCGTCTTCCAGGGGGCGGACTCCTTGTAGCCGTCGGAGTTGTAGAACTTCTGCCACGCGCGCGTGGCGAGCTTTTCGTCGCCGGTCTGGACGGCCGCGTAGGCGTCCAGGCGCGAGTGGCCCTGGAAGAGCAGCAGGGACCCGAAGTTGGAGCCGTAGCGGGCCGCCTGTTCGGCCTTGGTCGCGTTGAAGTAGCGGCAGTAGTCGAAATACGCCTCGTTGAACTTGGGCATGTCGACCAGGTCGATCAGCTCGGCGCACAGCTCGTTGAGGCCGAAGACCGCCGACAGGTGCGAGACGCCGACGACGGGCTTGTCGGCGATCGCGAACTTGCCGGTGTCGAGGTCGTACAGGCCGCTGCCCTGCACGAAGCCGTTGGGCTGGGCCGCGATGGTCTCCATGGTGGAGAGCACGCGTGCCTTGGCCTTCTCCCACTTGGGGCCCATGCGCTCCCATTCGGTGAGCCAGGCCGACACCAGACCGCTCCAGTCGGTGCCGAAGCCGATGGACAGCGCGTGCCGGTCGGGCGTGTACGGCTCGGTGCGGATCTTCCGGATCGGGTCGAGGACGAGGAACGTCTCGTCGGAGTCGACGTTGGCGTGCATGAGGTCGCCGACCCGCTCGTCGCCCGTGAGGAAGTAGTAGTAGCGCCGGTACGTGGTGTTGGCGATGCGCTGCTGCTTGGCGCTGTCCGCGTAGTGCTGCACGCCGTGGCGGGTGCCGAGCCCGGCCCATTCACCCAGGTGGTAGACGTCTACCTCGCCGGTGTGGCGGGTCATGGCCTCGGCGAAGCGGAAGATGTCGGCGCGGCCGCTGCGCAGGTACGCGAACCAGAGCCACAAGTCCGGCGAGAGCTCGGAGTTGTCCCAGGCGTAGCCGCCGACGTCGTAGCGCCACTGGTGCCGGGCCGGGTCATACGAGTGCATGATGTCGCCGTAGTCCCAGAAGCCGTACCACCGGCGCATGTCCACCTGGTCCTTGTAGTAGGTGAACAGGAAGTCCAGGTGGTCCTCGATCTTCGCCTTCGCGGCGGTGGAGCGGTCGGGCTCGGAGAAGAGGCCGCCGAAGACCTTGGCCTTGATGAGCTGCTTGGGCGGCGCGGCGAGCTGCGGCGGGGTGCGGACGGCGTTGACCTGCTGGGCGAGCGTCTCGGGACTGGGTGTGGAGTCGTTGGCCCAGAAGAGGAGTTCGCTGGTGCGGGCGATGCCGTAGGGGGTGCCGAAGCCCGGCTCGTAGTCCTCGTAGGTGATGTTGAGGCCTTCGAGCTGCTCGGCGTAGGTGTCCTGGCCGAGGCCGTCGTGGTAGAAGCGCAGGTCCATGGGCTGCGCCTCGGGCGACCAGAGCCAGAGCGTGACCTCGGCTTCGTCGGTGTGCGCGTCCCGGATGTCGAGCTGGGCGGGGAACTTCTCCCAGAACTCCCGGAGGCCGAAGGAGAGTCCGCCGCTCGCGCCGCCGACGTATCCGAAGCCGCTCGCCCTGCGTCCGCCGCCCGCCGCGATCCAGCCGTGGCCCGCCTTGGTGCGCTTGCGCAGCGTGAAGCCGTCGGCGGAGAGCTGCGAGAGGGTGTAGTCGCCCCAGGTGGGGATGAGGTGCAGGCGGGTGGTGACGCGCTGGTCCCAGGTGGAGGGGTCGGGGAGCTTCTTGCCCTCGAACTGTGCGGCCTGCACGGCAGCGCCCGGGTCGCGGCGAAGTCCGGTGATGCCCTTGACGGCCTCGCGCAGCAGTCCGGTGTCGTCGCCGCCGATACGGATGTGCCGGTCGTAGGCCTCGTCGCGCATCGGCACCGTGAAGCGCACGCCGAGGCCGCGGATGAAGTCGCCGCTGGCCTTTCCGGGCTCCTGGGTGCCGTCGAAGGTGATGGTGTGCACCATGCGGAACGATTCGGCGCCCGCGTAGAAGTAGAGCCGGATGGAGAAGGGCAGCCAGGCGCGGTCGCCGCGGCGGTGCTTGCCGTCGATGCGGACGACGGCACGGACAGGGCCGTCCTGCTCGACCACGGTCTCGGAGATCGCGCTCTCGAACCGCTCGTACTTCTCCTGGCCCTGGTCGCCGTCCTCGAGCTCTCCCTGGCGCAGCAGGACGAGGCGTCCGTTCTTGGCGATCTCGGTCGATCCGCGCGTGACGGACTTGACGAGGGTGGACCCGCTGTTGCCGATCTTGGCAGTGATGACACCGGTCGATATGTCGATGGTGCCGCCGCTCTTGTCGACGGTGATCTTCTTCTCGGGCGCGGCGGGCGTGCCAGTGGTGAGCGTGAACTTGTCGGCGGTCGTCTGGGGGCCGATGGCGTGCGCTGTCCACTTGAGTGAGCCATCGGGCCAGTAGGCGAGGGGCCAGCTCTGGACGGGCACCTCCTTGCCGTCGGCGGTTGCCAGCGCGAAGGTCTGGTCCTTGTCGTACGCGCCCTTGGGCCAGGGCACGCCGACGGTGGAGCCGGGGGCGGCGCCGAGGCCGCCGTCCTCGAGCCAGTTCAGCGTCACGGGATCGGGTGCCGCGTCCGCGGCCTCGGCTCTTGGCGCGGCGACGGCGTCCTGTGTGCCCAAGGCCCAGCTGAACTGGGCGGCGGCACCGGCGACGGCGGCCGCCTTGAGCACGGACCTGCGGGGGATGGGAGACATGGCCTTTCCTTTCCGTTCAACGTGCGGGGAGTCAGGGGCATGACAGAGGAGTGCGCGGCGCCCGGGGGCGCCGGCCTGCGGGACATCACCGGTGGCTCGTCGGCGACGCGGGCACCGGCTGGCGGGTCAGCGACGCCGGAGCCGCTCCTCGACGGCGACGGCGGCCGCCGCGACGGCCCCCAGGACGGGGACCGCCAGCGGCGGGGTGACCCAGGCGGATCCGGCCACCAGGGCCATCCCGCCGACGAGCAGGAAGGATCCGGCAGGGTCCAGTACGGTGCGGCGCCCCGCGGTCGCGAGGAGGGCCCGCCAGGACGCTCCGGGCTCCCAGACAGCCGCGGCGCGCAGCCCCGCGACGGCCAGCCCTATCAGGGCGAAGATCCCGATGGCAGCCACCAGGCGGCCGCCGGGCAGCCCCGCGCGTACGGCCTGGACGTCCACCCAGACCACGGCCACCGCGGCCCACCCGGCGAGACCGGCGAGCCAGCCGCGGCGCACCGCGTGCCGGAAGTCGGCCGCGAACTCCCGCAAGCCGCCGCCCTCGTGGGCGATCCTCCGGCGCAGGTGCCGCGCCCCTGCGGCGAACGCGGCCGGGTAGGTGACGAGCGGCAGCGCGGCCACCGCGATCCACACCCCGGTGAGCAGGCACTCGGCGAACAGGCCGAACCGCTCTGCGAGGACGGACTCGTGGGGGGCCTGGCGGGCGTTGCGGGCCTGCCGTGCCTGCCGGGCCCTCGTCCGTGCCGCATCCGTACGGAACGCCATGGCCGTCTCAGCCCTTCAGTCCGGAGGTCGCCATACCGTCGATCAGATAGCGCTGGAAGGCGAGGAAGAAGGCGAGCACAGGCAGGAGCGCCGCCATCGCCATGGCGATCATGCCGCCGTAGTCGGAGATGCCCTGCTGGTCGCGGAACATCATGAGGGCCAGCGAGACCGTGGCCCGGTCCGGGTTGTTGAGGTAGATCAGCGGACCGAGGAAGTCGTTCCAGGCGTTGATGAAGGTGAAGATCGCCGTGGTGATGATCGCGGGCCGGGTCAGCGGCAGCACGACCGACCAGTAGATCCGCAGATGCCCGCACCCGTCCAGACGGGCTGCCTCGTCCAGCTCGCGCGGCAGGCCGCGCATGAACTGCACCATCAGGAAGACGAAGAAGGCCTCGGTGGCGAGGAACTTGCCGGCCAGCAGCGGCACGTAGGTGTCGGTGAGCTGGAGTTTCTGGAACATCACGTACTGCGGGATGAGCAGCACGTGATAAGGGAGCAGCAAGGTCCCGATCATCAGGGTGAAGAGAAGGTTCTTTCCCTTGAATTGGATTTTCGCGAAAGCGTACGCGGTGAGCGAGCTGGAGACGACAACGCCGACCACAGCGAGCCCCGCGTACATCAGCGAGTTGAGAAAGAAGGTGGAAATAGGGATGCCGGCCATGCCGTCCGCGAGCCCGGAGAAGTTGGACAGGATCGGATCGGCGGGGAACAGGTCCAGCGAACCGATGATGTCCTCGCCGGGCTTGAACGAGGCCCCGACCACCCACAGCACCGGGTAGAGGACGACGGCCAGGACCGCGACAGCGGAGACATGCCAGACGACGGACCCGGTCCTGCGGCGCGAACTCGTCGTGGCCTCGGTGGCGTTGGTCCGCACGGTGGCGTTGGCGGTGCTCACTTGGCGCCCTCCTCGTAGTGCACCCACTTCTTCTGCGACCAGAACAGCACCGCGGTGACCAGCGCGACCGCGAGCAGCAGCATCCAGGCCATCGCGGACGCGAAGCCCATCTGCGTCTCCTTGAACGCCTTCTGGTACAGGTAGCAGGTGTAGACGAGGGTGCCGTCCGCCGGGCCGCAGGAGGTGTCGGAGACGACGTACGCGGAGCCGAAGATCTGGAACGAGTGGATGGTCTCCAGCAGGACGTTGAAGAACAGCACCGGGGAGATCATCGGGAGCGTGATGCTCCAGAACCTGCGCAGCGGTCCCGCGCCGTCCACCTCGGCCGCCTCGTACAGCTCGCGCGGGACCTGCTTGAGACCGGCCAGGAAGATGACCATGGGGGCGCCGAACTGCCAGACGGTGAGCGCCACCAGGGCGTAGAGCACGAGGTCCGGGTCGCCGATCCAGCCGCCCAGGTTCCAGCCGAAGGCCTTCAGACCGCTGTCGACGATCGCGTTGTCGGAGAACAGCGCCCGCCACACGAAGCCGACCGAGACGCTCGCGCCGATCAGCGACGGCATGTAGAACGCCGCCCGGTACAGGCCCTGACCGCGTCGGCTCTGCGCCAGCAGCAGCGCCACGCCGAGCGCAAGGAGCAGCTTCAGCGGGGTGCCGATCACCACGTACTTCAGGGTGACCTCGACCGACTTGCGCCAGCGGGGGTCCTCGAACATCGCCGTGAAGTTGTCAAGGCCGACCCACTGCGGCGAGGTGAACAGGTTGTAGCTGGTGAAGGCGTAGTAGAACGACGCCACCATCGGACCGGCAGTGAGCAGAAGGAAGCCTGCCAGCCACGGTGACATGAACAGATAGCCCGCGAGGCTCTCCCGCCGGCCCCGCCGCTTGGCTGCGGCGGGGCGAGGGGAGCGCTCGCTCAGGTCCAGGACTGGCGTGTCCTTGACGAGCGTCATGGTGCGATGTCCCCTCAGGCCGCGAACGCGGCCTTCGCCTCGTTGAAGAACTGCTTCACGGCGGCGTTCACCTTGGTCTTGCCCTGGCCGATGTCGCCCGCGATACGCAGGAAGGCGGCCTCGGCGACGTCGGCGCCGGACGGGTGCGGGGTGATCTTGCCCAGCACGCCCTCCTTGGCGCACTGCTCCTCGAACGCGGCGATAGCCTTGTTCTGGTCGTCTGACGGCGTGTAAGCCTCGTACTGCTCGTCGGTGGGCAGGATGCCGCGGTCGTACCCCATGATCTTGCCGACCTCGGGGTCGTGGACCATGAAGTTCACGAACTGGGCGGCCTCCTTGGGGTGCTTGGTCTTGTTGGAGATCGACAGCATCAGGGAGCCGAGGTACTGGCCGGTGTCCTTGCCGTCCACGGTCGGGATGGGCGCGAGGCCGATGTTGGGGTGGCCCTCGCCTGCGTAGCGGACGGAGAAGTTGTCCCAGGTGAACTCGGAGGCCGCGAGCCCGGCCGACAGCGCGGACTTGGGTGCGACCTGGGCGACCTTCTTCGGGTCGCAGATCACACCCGACTTGATGCGCTTGTAGCCGTCCTCCCACCACGGGATGAGGTCGTCCTCGGTGAATCCGAGGCCCTCGTCGGTGAAGAAGGCCTTGCCGTTCTGACGCAGGTACAGGTCGTAGAGGTACATGATCCCGAAGTAGCCGGTGTCTCCGGCGATCTTCTGGGTGTCCTTGATGTGCTGGAGCGCGTCGAAGTACTCGTCCCAGGTCCAGCCGAACTCCGGCTTGATGCCGGCCTTCTCGAAGACCTTGTTGTCGATCACGAGCGACATGGTGTTGGCACCGACCGGGATGCCGAGTTGCTTGCCGTCCACCTGACCGTTGGCCTCCACGCCGGCGCGGAAGCCGTCGAGGCTGAGGTTCCCGGCCTTGATCTGGGAGTTGAGGTCCATCAGCACACCGCGCTTGTCGTACTTGCGCAGGAAGGCGACGGCGTTCTGGAAGACGTCCGGCGGGTTGCCGCCCGCGGCCTGGGTCTGGAACTTCTCCCAGAACGCCTGGTAGTCGGTGAACTCCGGCTGGATCTTGATCTTCGGGTACTTCTTCTCGAACAGCGCGATGCACTTCTTGATCGCCACCGCCCGCGGCTCGCCGCCCCACCAGGCGTGACGCAGGGTGACGGTCCCACCGCTGCCCGAGCCGCTCTCTCCCCCGCAGCCTGCTGCCATCAGCCCCACAGTGGCCAGCGAAGCACCTCCAGCGATGAGGAGCTTCCGCCTCCCAATAGACTCGTCGGCACGCATTTGGGCCTCCCCGCCACATCATGACTTGTCGTGAATCGTTTCAAGCAAGCGCTTGCTGGCACAAGGTACGAAGAGGGTGGGGCCCCGTCAACGATTCGGACAGGATTTCTCGAAGCGTTTCAATAACGCCTGTACGCGACAGGGTTGCGCCGCGTGCAGGCTGTTCGGCGGGCCGTACGGCGGGATGCGGCGCCGTCGCCGGAATCGGGCGACCGGATGGGGCCGCAGGCTTGCGCGGATCGGGCGTCGGAATGCGCCGCCGTCGCGGGAATCGTGCGACCGGCTCCGGCGCGGCTTGCACGGGTCGGGACGTCGGACGGGGGCTTGGATGGGTCGGGACGTCGGACCGGGGCTTGCACGGGTTGGGACGTCGGACGGGGGCTCCGGCCTGCCGTCGGCACGCGAGCCAGCAGTAGCACAGTTCAGACCGTAGTGGTCGTGGCCGTGATGGTCGTGAACATGCCTATGACCGGCCCTGGGCGCCGAGCTGCCCACCGTGCGCGTCGCACCGTCGCAGTCGTAGTCACCTGTGAAATGCACTGCGGCCCGGAGGCTGGGAGCCTCCGGGCCGCAGATCCAGGGTGGGCGATACTGGGTTCGAACCAGTGACCTCTTCGGTGTGAACGAAGCGCTCTCCCACTGAGCTAATCGCCCGGACGCACAGAGAACATTACCGCATGTCAGCGGGTGCCTCCGACCAGCCCGCGAGGGAGCCCGCGAGGGGCGGCGAAGGCGGGCCGCAGACGGCTGGGGCCGGGCACCGCCCGCAAGCCCTCTCCCGCCCGAGCCGGGAGTGCCGCGTCCGCCGACACGCGGGCGGGTGGCACGAGGCGGCCGAGGACCGGAGGCAGGGCGTGCGCCACGGATGGGGCAGCGGCGGGCTCTGGCCAAGGAACGGTGCCCACAGGCTGAGCGCGGGACGTCCGACGCGAGCCGAGGGCTGGGCGCCGGCAGCCGGAGAAGGCGCAGCGAGGACTTCACCAGGCGAGGGCCGGGACGCGCGCCGGCGACCACCGCCGGACCGTCGCCGGACCGTCGCCGGAAGCAGCATGAGGGTCGGCGCAGGCTGAGATCCGGCCGCGGGCCGCAGACCGGTCGATGCCGGGCCAAGGCGCGCCTCAGGGGAGACCAAGGGACGGACGCAGGGCGAGGAGTGGTGGCGGACCGAGCACCCGAGGGAGCCGTCGACCGCAGGCAGTACGAGGCAGGGCCGGAGGGCCCGGCTGACCGAAGACTGGCGCCGGGCCCGAGCGCGGGGCGCCAGCGACCGCAGGCGGCCGGCGAACCAGGCCCAGCCGAGTGCGGGGACGCGGGAAGGCATCGTCCGGCGCCCAGGGCGGGCCGACCGCCAAGATCACCGCCCGGCGATCACTGGTCGATGTTCCACGGCATCTCGAGGCCGAACTTCCACACGTAGATCCCGCCCAGCACGGCAACGATCACCAGTCCGATGGTCGTCAGGGTGATGTTGCGGCGCCGGACTTTCGGGTCGAGTGCATGCTGTGCCGCCTCGGTGACCTTGCGCTTCGTCCAGCGCAGCACCAGCTGTGCCCAGACGAACTCGGTCGCCCAGATCGCCATGCCGCCGAAGATCACGAGCCAGCCCGGGCCCGGCAGCGGCAGCATGATCACGCCGGCTGCGACCACCGCGAGCCCCGCGACGAAGACGCCGACCTGCCAGCTCAGGTGCAGCGCCCGTCGCGCCTTGATGAATTCCGGCGCCCGCGAGCCCAGCTCGGACTCTTCGGATGTCGCCTTCGCGTCGGATGCCACGGTGGCCTCCCCCGGTTCGTCACTCCCCGTATTCATACGGGGAAACCCTACCGGACAGAAAAAGTCAATCACCGGAATGGCCCTTGCGGACGAACCAATACTCCGCCGTACGAGCTACCGAAAGACACGCAAAACACTCAGAGGGGTTTACAACGGCACCGTAGGTGGCATGTCGAATTCGCCGACGTGCGAATCCCCGAGCGCACACTGAGCGAAAGGCCCTGGCGCTTATGAACACCACGGTCAGCTGCGAGCTGCACCTGCGCCTCGTTGTGTCGAGCGAGTCCTCACTGCCTGTTCCCGCAGGACTGCGGTATGACACGGCCGATCCGTATGCCGTGCACGCCACCTTCCACACCGGAGCCGAGGAGACCGTCGAGTGGGTGTTCGCCCGCGACCTCCTCGCCGAGGGCCTGCACAGGCCCACAGGCACCGGCGACGTCCGTGTCTGGCCGTCCCGCAGCCACGGTCAGGGCGTCGTCTGCATCGCCCTGAGCTCGCCCGAAGGCGAGGCCCTCCTGGAGGCCCCTGCACGGGCCCTCGAATCGTTCCTGAAGCGAACGGACGCGGCGGTGCCTCCGGGCACGGAGCATCGCCACTTCGACCTCGACACGGAGCTCTCACACATCCTGGCGGAGAGTTAACGAGGCCGGACTCAGAGCAGCCCGGCGCCGTCCACTCGGGGAGACGGCTCGGGCTACGACAACCGCATAGGGCATGCGCCGGCGCCGCCGCCACGGGTTTCACCGCGGGGCGGCGCCGACGCGTGGGCCGGTGCGGGTACGACGGCGATGCGTGGGTGGCCGACGCGGGTACGGCGCCGGCGCGTGGCCGGACCGGGTTCCGCGCCGATGTGTTGGCCGGACCGGGTTCCGCGCCGACGCGCGGCCGGGCCGAGTGCGGCACCGACGGGCGGCCGGGCCGAGTGCGGCGCGATGCGGTGCGGACGCTAGTGCGGCGCCGGGGCGTAGCCGGACCACGTGCTGCGCCAGCGTGTTGCCCGGACCGCGGGTCCGCGCCGACGCGTGGGCCGGTGTGGGTACGACGGCGATGCGTGGCCGGCGCGGGTACGGCGACGACGTGTTGGCCGGACCGCCGGGTTCCGCGCCCGCGCGGGCAGGTGCGGCAGCGACGCACGGCCCGGCGAGGTGCGGCTCCGACGCGTGGGCGGGATCGGGTGCGGCAGCGATGCCCGGCCGGGCCAGCCGCGTGGGCCCGGCCAGGTCCGGCTCGGCGTCCCGGGCTGATGGTCCGCAGCCCAGAGCCGCTAGCATCGGCCTGCATCGGCGGGCTCTGCCCGACCCCCAGGCCAGGGAGCGACTCGTGCTGATCACCCACGACACCCGGTGTGCCCTCGATACCGTGGTCGATCTGGTGAACACCGCGCCGGAGATCGACGAGACCGACGGGCTCGCGACGGTCACAGCCCTGGCCGATTTCGTACGAAAGCACGAAATCAGCGACGTCGGCGTCCTGACCGAGCACGACCTGGCCGCCGTGCGGCGCGTGCGGACCCGCTTCGCCGGGATCTTCGCCGCCGCCGACGCCCGGGCCGCCGCCGGCCTGATCAACGAGCTGGTCGCCGCGGCAGGCACGACGCCCCGGCTCACCGATCACGACGGCTACGACTGGCATGTGCACTACTTCGCGCCCGGTGCGTCCGTCGCCGACCATCTGGCGGCCGACTGCGGCATGGCCCTCGCGTTCTTCGTCGTGGCCGGGGAGCAGGACCGGCTACGACGCTGTGAGGCGCCCGACTGCCGGCATGCCTTCGTGGATCTGTCGCGGAACCGCTCACGCCGCTACTGCGACAGCCGCACCTGCGGCAACCGACTGCACGTCGCGGCGTACCGGGCACGGCGTAAGGAAGCCGCGAGCTGAAACACCCTGCTCGGGGGTGGCCAGGTAGGGCAGCCTTGATGCCAGGTAGGGCAGCCTTGATGTCAGTAGGGCAGGTCCTTGACGCAGCCCCGTGATCATCAGCCACAGGTCCCGTGATACCGGTCACAGCAGGAAGAGATCATGCACTGATGCCATGAGCAGCAGAATGCCGATCACCGCCAAGAAGATCATCAGGGGCGGCTGGGAGAGCGCGAAGAGGCACCCGCGACGCTCGTCGGCCGGAGTCGGAGGGGCGGCATCGCCCTGTGATGTGTCCAGCATCTCGGGGTGATGATGGCGCAGCGGATGCCCGCTACGCGATCAACACGCCCGAACGAAGCGGTAGTTCGCCGAAATCCTTGACATGGGGAGGGTGAGAGGTCACGGCTGCCGTGGGGGCGATGTCAGATGCCGTGCTTCTTGAGGATGGCTTCGATGTCGCTGAAGTCGTCCGCGGCGTCGGCGCCGCCGGACTTGGCCTGGGGCCGGGGGGCGGGGCGTGCGGCCTGACCGAGGGACGGGACCGAGGCCGAGGGCTCCACCGCGGCTCCTCGAGCGGCGGCCTTCGCCTCCTTGCGCTCCTTACGGGTCCCACCGCGGCGCCGCTCGACCGCGCGGGTCGTCATGAACAGCAGCCAGGCACCGCCGAGCACCCCGAAGCCCGCCCAGGCCACCGGGCTGAACGCGGTACGGGCCAGCCACTCCACGGCCCCGGTCATGACCAGGCCGAGCGGGACCAGCGAGTACGCGGCGATGCGGGCCGCCGCCAGAAAGCGTTTGCGGTATGCCGTGATCGCGGCAATGCCGAGGCCGGCCGCGGAGACGGCGGAACAGACGGTCTCAGCAATCATCCGGTCCTCCAGGCAGGGCAGACAGTCGGGCTGGGGCGATTCGTCCCCTCCATCCTGCACCGGGCCGTGGCCTCGGGGCCACGGTGCGTCGGGACCTCAGGGAGATCTCCGGGTACGGGATCCTTCCCAGGTGCAGGTGCAGGTGCAGGTCCAGGTCGAGGACCAGGACCCAGGACCAGACCAGGTGGTCCCGACCCTGGACTGCGGCGAACCCGCCGTCGGGGTGCTGCAGCTGTGCCCACCCGTACGGCCCCAGCGGCAAGACTGCCCACAGCGGCAGCGGCACCGTCGAGCCTGAGGGGGCGACTCCGGTTGGGGCGGCACCCGGGCGGCTGGAAGACTGGGGTCATGAGCGACTCCACCCCCGCAAGCACCACGGCACGCCCTGTTCTGGAGGTGTGGTGCGAGCTCCAGTGTCCCGACTGCCGCACCGCCCTCGACGATCTCCGCGCACTGCGCGCCCGTTACGGCGACCGGCTGGAGCTGCGGCTGCGGCACTTCCCCCTCGAGAAGCACAAGTACGCGTTCGCCGGCGCCCAGGCGGCCGAGGAGGCCGAGGTGCAGGGCCAGGGCTGGGCGTACGTGGAGGCCGTGCTCGGCCGCGTCGAGGAACTGGAGCAGAAGGGCGAGCCGTTCCTGGTGGAGGTGGCGCGCGAACTGGGCCTGGACGCCGAGGAGTTCGACACCGCCCTGATCGACGGCCGGCACATCCTGATCGTCGACGCCGACCAGGCGGAGGGCAAGGCGATCGGTGTGACGGGTACGCCCACATATGTCATCGGCGACGAGCGCCTGGACGGCGGCAAGAGCCAGGAAGGGCTGCGCGAACGCATCGAGGAGATCGCCGACCGGCTGCTGGGCGAGCGGGAAGCATAGTCTCCGGGCGACTTCCTCACCGGCACCGGCGGGCGGGCACCCGGGCCCGTGAGGGTCGCCCGGCAACGGATTGCCGGCCCCCGCCTTCCACGCTGCGCCCCGCCCCTACAACAGGTCCTTGTACATGGCGTACACCGTCGGTGCGTACCCCAGCGACTCGTAGAGCCGCTCAGCAGGGGTGTTGCCCGCGAAGACGTTGAGGCCGATGCGGGGTCTTCCGGCGGCGATGGCCTGGGCCTCGGCCAGCAGCATCAACGAGCGGCCGTGGCCCCGGCCGCGGTACCGCTCGTCGGCCTCGACATCGAAGACGAAGGCGTCGTGGTCGCGCAGCCCCACCCACAGGGTGCCGACCGCGTCGCCCTGGTGTTCCAGGACGCTCAGAAGCATGTCGGGGGTGGCCGGACCATCGGGCAGCAGGGTCGCGTGATCCTTCTCGGACTTCGCCCGGGCCTCGGCCTCCGAGACGCCCCGTTTGATCCAGCTCTGCGCGTAGTGCTCCTTGCCGTGCTCCAGCCAGGGACCGTACTCGGCCTCCGTCATGGGCCGGCCCAGGCTTCCCTCCGGCAGTGCGGGCGGCGTGGTGCCGAGCGGTTTCTCCATGCCGCGGTTGCGCTGCACGTAGCCGAGCGCCGTGACCAGCCGGAGCGCCGCCTCGGCGTCGGCGGGCACCGAGACCTCCATCCGCCTGCAGCCCCAGCCGCGCGCGACTTCCTCAGCCGCGAGCGCGGCGACGGTTCCCCGGCCGCGCCTGCGGTCCCGTTCGTCAATGTGCAGCTCGCGGATCTGGGCCGCGGCAGGTCCGAAGACGGGGTGCGTGCCGAGATGTATCGCGCCTACGGGACGGCTGTTCACGCACACCTGGTAGCGGCGCGAGCGTGCCCCGCCGGCATCGTGCTGAAGCGGCTCGATCGGCCGCAGGGTCGTCGTCATCAGGGCTGTTCTACCCACCTCCGGACCCCGGGTCATCCGAATTCCGGCGCCTACGAGGCCACCGACACCTCGGCAGATACCTGGCGGGACCAGGAGGAGGATCTTACGGGTCGAGGTCGTCCGCGGCCCGCTCGTCGAAGATACGCATCGCCTTAGCGGTCACAGGGCCGGGTCCGCCCGCCAGTTCCCGGCCGTCGACGCGGTGGACGGCCTGCACGTCGCGCAGCGTGGACGTCAGGAACACCTCCTCCGCGCGGTCCAGCACGTCGAGCGGCAGGTCCGTCTCGTGGGCGCCGGTCCACTCGATCGTCAGCGCACGCGTGATGCCGGCCAGGCATCCGGAGGCCACAGGGGGCGTGTGGATCTCGCCGTCGAGGACGACGAACACGTTCGATCCCGTGCCCTCGCACAGCTGCCCCACCGTGTTGCCGAACAGCGCCTCGGTAGCGCCCTGTTCGTGTGCGCGGGCGAGGGCCACGACGTTCTCGGCGTACGAGGTGGTCTTGAGTCCGGCGAGCGCGCCGCGCTCGTTGCGGGTCCAGGGGACGGTGATCACGGCTGTGGTGTCCGGACGCCGGGCCGCCTCGCCGAGCGCCACGACCAGGGTCGGTCCGTGGTCGCCGCGGTCCGACCCGAGCGGCGAAAGACCACCGGTGTACGTGATCCGGAGCCGGCCCAGCGGCATGGGGTTGGCCTCGAGTACGGCCGCGCAGGCCCTGCGTACCTCGTCCAGGTCCGGTTCGGGCAGACCGAGGCCACGTGCCGAGCGGGCGAGCCGGTCGAGGTGGCGGGTCAGCGCGAAGAGCCGGCCGTCGACCGACTTCACCGTCTCGAAGACGCCGTCGCCGACCGTCAGACCGTGATCGAACACGGAGACGCGGGCGGCGTCGAGGTCCTGCAGCCCACCGTCGAGCCAGATCTTCACGTGGGGGTCCTCCACTCGCCTCGTACGTCCCACACCCCCGGACTACGCCGCCGGGTACTCCCCCGACGCTACCGCGAGCAGCCGTGACGCCTTCAGCTCGGTCTCCTCCCACTCGCGCTCGGGGTCCGAGCCCCAGGTGATCCCCGCTCCCGTGCCGAAGCGGAGGACGCCCGCCGTGCGGTCGATCCAGAAGGTCCGGATGCCCACGGCGAGCTCGCCGGTACCCCGGTCGGCGTCGACCCAGCCGATCCCGCCGCAGTACGGGCCGCGGAGTGCAGTCTCCAGCTCCTCGATGATCCGCAGGGCGCTGGACTTGGGGGCGCCGGTGACGGAACCGGGCGGAAAGGTCGCGTCCAGCAGTTCCGGCCAGCCGGCGTCCTCGCGCAGCTCCCCTCGGACGGTCGAGACGAGATGGACGAGACCCGGGTGCTTCTCGACGACACAGAGGTCGGGGACGGTCACGGAACCGGTCTCGCAGACCCGCCCGAGATCGTTGCGGACGAGGTCCACGATCATCACGTTCTCGGCATGGTCCTTGTCGAGCAGATCCGCCTCGGTGCGGCCGGTGCCCTTGATCGGCCCCGACTCGACGATGCGCCCGTCGCGGCGCAGAAAGAGCTCGGGCGAGGCGCTGGCGATCTCCACGCCGTGGCCGGGCAGACGGATCGTTCCGGCATAGGGGGCCGGGTTGCCGCGCGCCAGCAGCGAGGTGAGCGCGTCCACATCGGCGTCGGGCGCGACGGGCGCGGACAGGACGCGGCAGAGATTGGCCTGGTAGACCTCGCCGGCCGCGATGTACTCGCGGATGCGGCGCACACCCGCCGTGTACGCGTCACGGTCGAGCGACGACGTCCAGTCACCGGCCGCCGGCCCGTGCCAGGCCCCCGGCGGCGGGGGTGGCACGGGCTCCCTGCGTACGTCCCCGAAGCGGGCGCAGACCAGCCGCCCCTCGAAGTCGGCGGCCACGGCCCAGAAGCCCCTGGAATCCAGGGCCGCGGGGTCGTCGGTGACGTCGAGAAGATCGCGGGCGACGACGCCGCCGAAGCGAGCCAGCGGGGCCGTCGAGGCCGTTCGGGAGGAGAGCGGAGGGGGGCTGTGCACGGCTGAGAGTCTAGGTCGGGCGTTCTGGGACGGTGCCTCGTGCATCTCTTGCACGTACGTCTGGGGCCCGCTGCGGCTGCCTGGCAAGTGCTCTCCCGGCGCCTTGCGGGTGCGCCCGGGGCGCCGCGGCGCAGCACGCTGCGTAAACGCGTTTTTGTGCTGGCCCAGGAATCCGCTAGAGTTCAACACGTCGCCGGGACGCGGAAGCGCGGACCGAAACGACAGGCGGACGTAGCTCAGTTGGTAGAGCGCAACCTTGCCAAGGTTGAGGTCGCGAGTTCGAGCCTCGTCGTCCGCTCGAAGTGGGGGATCTTCCCGACCCCCTGCACTCCAGGTGGAGTGGCCGAGAGGCGAGGCAACGGCCTGCAAAGCCGTCTACACGGGTTCAAATCCCGTCTCCACCTCCAAGGACGATTAGCTCAGCGGGAGAGCGCTTCCCTGACACGGAAGAGGTCACTGGTTCAATCCCAGTATCGTCCACTGGTCTGCAAGGACTTGATCCGCGAGGATCGGTCTCCGACGACCTGGTCCCCAAAGATCCTTCGCGGATCCGCACGGATCTCCCCGCGCGATTAGCTCAGCGGGAGAGCGCTTCCCTGACACGGAAGAGGTCACTGGTTCAATCCCAGTATCGCGCACGCAGTGCTCACGGCTCCGGTCGTGATCCCGGACGATTAGCTCAGCGGGAGAGCGCTTCCCTGACACGGAAGAGGTCACTGGTTCAATCCCAGTATCGTCCACAGAATCGAAGCCCCCGGTCATGCGACCGGGGGCTTCGTCGTGCTCTCGGGGAAGGCCGGGGTCGCCCGGGCCCGCCCCCCTTGCTCAGGACGAGAAGAGCATGTGGCCGAAGCTCTTGTGCCGGCCGTGCCCGTGGTGACCGTGGCCTCCGTGACCGCCATGGCCGCCGTGCGGGGCGCCCCAGGCCGGCGCGGCGGGCGGGGCCGGCGGGTACGCCTGCGGAGCGCCCTGGTGCGGCGGGCCCGGCTGCGACCACTGGGACTCGAGGCGGGTCAGGGCCTCGAGCTCGCCGTAGTCGAGAAATATCCCGCGACACCCGCTGCACTGCTCGATCTCGACGCCGTTGCGGTTGTAGGTGTGCATCCGTGCATGGCACTTCGGACACTGCATGGTGGGCTCAACTCCTCGCCGGTCGCTGCCGCTTCGCCGGAACTCTGCCCGGCCTCGGTCCGTTGCACCCTACTTCGCGTCCCCCGGCATCAACTGCTCCGGCATGGCAAGCATTCGGCCACAGGCTTCCACGACGGCCTGCTGCACCTCGTCGAGCGGGCGATCAGCGGCGACGGACTTGACGATGGCGAGGGCCGCGGTCTGCACGGTCAGCGCGCGAGCCGGGACGTCGAGCGTGGCCCAGGGGTCGCCGTCCACGGGGACGGCGGGGCCGCCTGCCTGCTGGTAGGCGGTGAGGAAGCGGTTCCACTCGTCCGGCGGGAGGAGACCGCAGGCGTACCAGGCCGCCGGGCGGGCGAGATCCCATGCGGGATCGCCCAGGCCCAGGTCGTCCACGTCGATGAGCAGCCAGGACCCCTCGGGGGCCGGGTGGCGTACGAGCTGGCCGAGATGCAGATCACCGTGGCACAGGGCCCCGGCGCCCGGCATCGGTCCCTCGGCGCGGGCCCAGGCAGGAAGGGAGGACCAGGCGCGGAGCACCGGGGCGGCAGCGGGGTGGGGGCCCGCCGCCTGGAGCCTGGCGATCGCACGGGCCGCCTTGGCAGGGCCCCGCATCGGCGGGAGCCCCGCCGCGAGCGTGGAGGGCGGGGTCGAGTGGAGGCGGGCCAGGAGCGTGGCGGCTTCTTCCCATGGGGCGTTTTCGGGGGCCTCGGGGTCGACCGGGGTGCCGTACGGCCAGCAGGTGACCAGGCGGCCGTGCAGGTCGACCGGCGTCAGGCCGAGCGGGGGCAGGAGGATGCCGCTCAGGTGGGGGTGCGCGGCGACTGCCAGGCGCTGTGAGAGCTCGACGGGGTCCGTACCGGGGGCGTGGGCCTTGGCCACCGTGTCGCCGTGGCGGACGACTGTGCCGTCGGCGCGGTCGGTCAGGACCGTGTCCTGGGTTGTGCAGGCGCAGACGGCGCTCCGGGGGTGAGCCGCACCTCGTGCCTTGGCGGTCAGCGCGGGCAGTACGTCTGCTGGCAACAGGTCCCCTTGGTGTGCGGTGAACGGGCCGGGCACTGCATGAGCGTACGCAGGCCCCACGCTGGACTGGTGGCTGTCCCTTGAACCCAGACCACCGCAACCATCAATTGAGAAACCGCAGCGGCGAGCAACAAGGTCCGCGAGAGCGGCGCCGGCTTAGGCGCAAAAAGGTGCCCGCGAGAGCGGCGCCGGCATAGGCGCAAAAAGGTGCCCGCGCAGCTCCCCAGCTGCGCGGGCATCTGTGCCGTCCGCCGCACCCCCGTCCCCACGGGGTTTCATGGCCGGATGTCCCCGCCCGGACCGCTCTTCCGGGCCTGGGGCGCCTCTCAACGCCCCAGCATCACGCCCACGGACGACGCCTGTGTGACCACTGCCTCCCAGCCGCCGAAGACGACCACGAGGAGGGTCGCCAGCGGAAGGACCATGGCGGTCGCCACCAGCGGATGGCGTTGGCCGGACCGGCTGGTGCCGAACGCGGCGAGGTATGCCCTGCGCCGCTGCCTGCGGATCATGGTCCGCGGTGCCGTGCCCGCCATGGTCCCTCCCTGACCAGATCTCTCTGTGCTTGCTTGTCTGTGTGCTCTGCGGCTCGAGCCGTCTCGAGCCTGGCAAGCGGCGGGTGCTTGACCTCGGGGGACGAGTGCTGCACCCGCCGCTTGACCTCAAATCTATGCGCGCGGGCGATGCCGGGCGTCATGCCCTCGTACCGATTGCCGGGCATCCGCCAGGATGAGCGGCCGCGGGCCGCATACTCCCCTGGGTGGAGAAGGGGACCTAGGACTCCGGGTCTTCCCTGAGGGAACGCCCGGTCTGCTCCGAACTGTCCTCGCGCGGCACGGGCTGCTCGACCAGGGCGAGCACACGATTCGCCATGAACCGGGCCGTGCGCGCCACCGAGCCTCCCCCACCCACCGCTGGGAGGTGCCCCCACGGGTGACCTCGCTCACCTCGACGACGCCCCGGCGCACAGCCGCCCGGCCCAATCCCCCTTCGACAATGGATGGTTGGGGATCCGGGCCATGACGAGCGGCCACGGATCCCCCCTCCCCTGGCCACTCTTCAAGTTTCCCACCCGGCACTGACAATCGATCGGGCCGTGAAGGCGCGGCCTATGCACGCACTCGGCCGCGGAAACGTAAGCTGTGGCTCGTCAGACGGACCGGGCAGCGGGGATGGACATGGCGATGATGCGCCTGAGGCGCGAGGACCCGCGTGTCGTCGGCTCGTTCAGGCTGCACAGACGGCTCGGCGCCGGCGGTATGGGTGTGGTCTATCTCGGTTCCGACCGGCGTGGCCAGCGGGTCGCGCTGAAGGTGATCCGGCCCGATCTCGCCGAGGACCAGGAGTTCCGCTCGCGGTTCGCGCGCGAGGTGTCGGCCGCCCGCCGCATCCGCGGCGGCTGCACCGCCCGGCTCGTCGCCGCCGATCTCGAGGCGGACCGGCCGTGGTTCGCCACGCAGTACGTTCCGGGGCCCTCGCTGCACGACAAGGTCGCCGAGGAGGGTCCGCTGACGGCGGCCGAGGTGGCCGCCGTCGGCGCAGCCCTCTCGGAGGGGCTCGTCGCCGTGCACGAGGCGGGTGTCGTGCACCGGGACCTCAAGCCCTCCAACATCCTGCTGTCCCCCAAGGGCCCGCGGATCATCGACTTCGGCATCGCCTGGGCGACGGGCGCGAGCACGCTCACGCACGTCGGTACGGCGGTGGGGTCGCCGGGCTTCCTCGCGCCCGAGCAGGTGCGGGGCGCGGCCGTCACGCCCGCCACGGACGTCTTCGCCCTCGGTGCCACCCTCGCGTACGCAGCGACCGCCGACTCGCCCTTCGGGCACGGCAGTTCCGAGGTCATGCTCTACCGGGTGGTGCACGAGGAGCCGCAGTTGGACGGTGTGCACGATGCGTTGGCTCCGCTGGTCCGGGCGTGCCTCGCGAAGGACCCGGAGGAGCGCCCCAGCACGCTGCAGCTGTCGCTCAGGCTCAAGGAGATCGCGGCAAGGGAGGCGCAGAGTCTGACGGACGCCCGGTCGCCGGCGCCGCGTGGGGAGGCCGACCGTCCGACGGGCCGGCTCACCGAGCAGTACACCGAGCGATACACGGAGCAGCGCACCGAGCGGGGTGCCCAGGGGGTTCCCCCGCGGGGCTCCAACGGCGGCTCGCGCTCGGGGGGCCGCTCAGCCTCGTCCCGGAACGCGCCGTCGTCGTCCCGGGACACCCCGTCATCACGGAGCACGCCGGCCCGTAGTACTCCGCCGCGGAACACCCCGTCGCGGAGCGCCGGATCCCGGCCCACGCCGAACCGCAACGGGACGCGCTCCGGGAGCCGTCCGGCGCCGCGCAGTGGTGCCGGACGTCCGGCGCCCAGGACGACGGGGACCGGCCGTCTGCCCGCCAATCCGCGGCTGCTTCGCCAGCGGCTCTTCGTGTTCGTGGTGGTGACGCTGCTGGTGGCGCTGGGTATCGCGGCGGCGCAGGGCTGCCAGGGGCCGGCCCGCGGGCTCGGTGCCGCGGGCGATGGGGCACGGGGTTCGGCGCAGTACCTGCACGGCGGAGATGCCCGGGGCGGGAACGCTCCGCAGTAGAGCCTGCGGCCAAGCCACTGCGGCCACTGCTCAGGCTGCGGCTCCTCCAGCCGCAGCCTGCCACCGCACCGCAGCCGATGCGGTCCCACGGCGCCTCGCGGCACGGGTGCCCCGCCGTCCCGCCCGTGGCCGCGCACTCGCAGACGCGTCTCTCGGCGACGCCGTTGAAGGGCACTCACACCTTGGTGTTGATCCTCCGTACCCTCCATAAGCTGGGGTCGTGATCACGTCGGCCTCCACTCTGCTCCCGGTGAACCCGACCCTGGCCATTGCGCTCGCGGTGCTGCTCGTCGCAGGAGCCGCGGTGACAGCGCTGGCCGGCCTCGGGCACACCCGCGCGATCGTCACCGCCGGGCTCCGGGCGACCGTGCAGCTGGCCGCGGTCGCGGCCGTCGTCCGGTGGGCGCTCGGGTCGCGCCCACTGCTCTTCGGCTTTCTCGCCGTGATGTTCGCGGTGGCGACGTGGACGGCCGGCCGCCGCCTCACCGGCAACCACACATGGTGGTGGGCCGCCGTACCCATCGGCGCGGCCGTGTTCCCGGTCGTCCTGCTGCTCGTGGCCATCGGGCTGCTCCCCGTCGAGGGCATCGCTCTGATCCCCATCACCGGCATCCTCATCGGGGGCGCGCTGACCGCGACGGTGCTCGCCGGCCGGCGCGCACTGGAGGAACTGGAGACGCGCCACGGAGAGGTCGAAGCCGCGTTGTCCATCGGGCTCCCGGACCGGGAAGCCCGACTGGAGATCGCCCGGCCATCTGCCGCCGCGGCACTGATCCCGGCACTCGACCAGACAAGAACGGTCGGACTGGTCACCCTGCCCGGGGCGTTCATCGGCATGCTCCTCGGCGGCGCCTCACCCCTGCTGGCCGGAGCGGTCCAACTGTTCGTCCTGATCGCCCTGCTGGCCGTGGAGGCCGTCGCTGTCGCGGTCGTGCTGGAGCTGGTGGCCCGCGAAAAGATCAGCAGACCGCCGCGCGGCACATGACCTGCCAGGTGAACCACTGGCCGCGAGCACGGGGACCGCTCTCACCGCGGCCCTCGGTCTGACGACCCGCAGCGACTGAGGGACGTCACAGAAGTGCTGGATGTACTCGCCCGCAACCTCTTGCCGATGACAACCTTCCGTACCCGGCCTCGCGCGTTGAGCGCGGCCACGAGGACGACGGCGGAGGCACCCCACTTCCTCGAGGCCGCTCAGCAGGTCACCGGGCAACGGCCAGGCAGTAGTGCTCGTCGGTGGCGAGGAGGTTGCGGTGGGTGTCCTCGGCGGTGATGACGCCGTCGTCCAGGACGAGGACACGGTCGGCGGCGTCCAGGAGGGCCGGGCTGCTGGTGATCGCGATGGTGGTGCGGCCTCGGCGCAGCTTCGCGATGTTGCGCGCGATGAGCTGTTCGGTGACCGCGTCGACGGCTGTTGTCGGGTCGTGCAGGACAAGGACGTCGGTGTCGGCGGCGAGGGCGCGGGCCAGGGACAGCCGTTGGCGCTGCCCCCCGGAAAGGTTCGCGCCGCGGTCGCGGACGCCGTAGTCGAGTCCTTCGCGGTGGAGGGCGACGACGTCGGTCAGCATGGACGCCTCGACGGCCTCGGGCACCATCCGGCTGGTGCCCGAGGGGTCGATGTTCGTACGGAGGGTGCCCGCGAAGATCTCCCCGTCGTAGGGGTTCACCAGCATGTGCTCGCGGACCGCCTCGATCGACAGGTCCGCGATCTCCTGCCCGCTGACCCGTACCACTCCCTCGTACGCGTCGGGGGGGACGTTCACCGCAAGGATCGACGCGAGCTCGGCCGCCGCGCGCGGCTGGTAGACGGCGATCGCAACGAACTCACCGGCGGGCACCTGGAACTTCAGGTCGCGCAGGGGCCCGTAGCGGACGCAGTCGATCTCGAGGTCTCCGCCTGCGGCCGGGCGCTCCGGCCCCGGGGTCGTCACCGGCGGCGCGGCCAGCACCAGCGCCATCCGTTCGGCGGACGCGCGCGCGATCATCACGTACTTCGGCATGTCCGCGAACAGCTTGAGCGGTTCGATGATGAACTGCGCCAGCCCCACGGCCATGACGAGCTGCCCGATGGTGATCTGGCCGTCGAACGCCAGCCAGCCCGCCGTCAGGGTCACGGCGGCGGCGAGGATCGCGTTGAGGGCCAGGGCGGTGCCCGCGTACGCGCCGTTCACCCTGGCGACGGTGATCGCCTGGTGCTTCGCCTCCGTGCTGACCTTCCGATAGGACAGGAACGCCGCGTGGTTGCCGCCGAAGCCGTGCAGCGGGCGCAGTCCGGTGATCAGGTCGGCGACCTTCGCGCCCGCCCGCGCCACCCGGGCCTGCTGTTCGCGGGTACTGGAGCCGGTCCGCTTGGACAGCACGCTCAGGATCGACAGGATCGCGACTGTTCCCACGATCACCAGCAGGCCGAGCCGGACGTCGGCCAGGCCCAGCGCGACAGCCGCGACCAGCACCGCGACCAGCGAGCTGACCATCAGTGGTACCACCTCGATGATGTCGGCGGTCTGGTCGGCGTCCTCGGTGGCGATGGTCAGCACCTCGCCCGACTTGAGGTCGACGTCCCTGGCCACCGGCTGGAGTCCGCAGGCCGCGACCTGCACCCGCCAGCGGTGCGCCTCGGTCGTGTTGGCCTTCTGCAAGACGCGCATCCCGAACCGCCACGACAGCGACACGGTCGTGATGATCACGGCCAATGCGGCGATCGACAGGGCGAGTGAGCCGAGGCTTCGGTCCCGCATCGTGTGTTCGACGATCAGGCCGAGCGCGATGGGGAAGGCGGTCTCGCCCGCCTGGTACATGCCCATGAGGACGGTGCCCCAGGTCATGGCGCCGACGTTGCGGCGCAGTGCGGTCCGGAGGATGTCGAACCCCGGTCGGGGCCGCTGCGTGTCAGGAGTTGTCATGGCTCGGTTCCGTCATCAAAGACTCAGCGTCGCTTCCACCGCATGAGGGGTGGCCCAAACCTGATTCAGAGTCACCTAACTGCCTTCTCGCCAGGCCCGCCACAGTCGCGCATACCGGCCGCCCAGAGCCACCAACTCCTCGTGAGTTCCCTGCTCCACAACGCGTCCCGCGTCCAGCACGGCGATCCGGTCCGCCGCCATCGCCTGGGTCAGCCGGTGCGCCACGAACAACGTGGTCCGCCCCGCGCAGGCGGCCAGCACGGCACGCTCCAGCTCGGTGGCGCCCTCGCTGCCCGCCTCCGCGGTGGACTCGTCGAGCACCACCACCGGCGCCCGGCCCAGCACCAGCCGGGCCAGGGCGATCTGGGCGACCTTGGTGACGTCCAGGCGTTCGCCGCCCTCGCCGACCAGGGTATTCAGCCCGTCGGGCAGTGCGTCGACCCACCCGTCGGCGCCGGCCGTGCGCAACGCGTCCATCAGCTCGGCGGCGGTCGCTTCCGGCGCGGCCAGCCGCAGGTCGTCGGCGAGCGGACCGGAGAACACGTGCGCCTCCTGCGTCAGGATGCTCACCAAGGCTCGCGCCCCGGCCTCGTCCAGACCGGCGATGTCGGTCGACCCGATGCGCACCGACCCGGCCTGCGGGGTCCCGATGCCCGCGATCAGCGCGGCCAGGGTCGACTTGCCCGCGCCCGTCGCTCCCACCAGCGCGAGCGAACCGCCGGCCGGGATCGTCAGGTCGACATCCCTCAGGACCGGCTCCTCGGTGCCGGGATAACTGAACGTCAGCCCCTCCACCGTCACCCGGTACGGCGCGGCGTCCGCCGACGCGACGGCCGGGTCGCCCACGAGCCGGTCCTCCGCGGCCTCCCCCAGCACCCCGACCAGCCGGGTCAGGCTCGCGCCCGACTTCTGCGCCTCGTCGAAGGTGAACATGATGGCGCCCAGCGGGACGAACAGCCGGTGGAACAGCAGCGGGGCCGCCGACACCTCGCCCAGGCTGGCGGCATCGGCCTCCAACAGGGCGTACCCCACCACGAGGATCAGGACCAGCCCTATGAACTCGGCGCGGTTCTCCCTGCCGACGAACCGGCCGAAGAACCGGAACACCTCGATGCCGAGATCGCGCACCCGCCACGACTCACGGGTGACCTTCTCGCGGAAGGCTTCCTCGAGGCGGTACGCCCGGACCGTGCCGATCCCGTTCAGACCGCTGATCAACGCCTGCGCACGGTCCGCCTGGGCCGCGCGCTGCTTCTTGTAGAGCGGGGCGGACCGGGGGAGATACCAGCGCAGGGCCAGCGCGTACGCGGGCAGCGCGCCGGCGCCCGCCAGGCCGAGCCGCCAGTCCAGTCCGAACATGCCGACCGTGGCGATGACGACCAGCACTCCCGCCGAGAACACCGTGGGGATGGCTGTGCGGATGCCCTTGGAGATGACGGCCACGTCGTCACCGACCCTGGACAGCACGTCTCCCCGGCCGACCTGCTCGATCCGTGCGCTCGGCATCCCCAGCACCGCCCGGACGGCGCCTTCCCGCAATCGCGCGAGCAGATCCGCGCCCAGCCGCCCGATCAGGTAGGTCGACACCGCGGCGGCCGCCGCGCCGAGCAGCGCGGCGGCGCCCATCAACACCCCGACCGTGACCAGGATCGAGCGCTGTTCGCCCTCGACCACCCCGTCGACCACTCGGCCGAGCAGTAGCACCGGGAGCACCTGGAGCGCCGCCCCGGCCACCGTGGTGAGCACGGTGGCGACCGTCAGCCATGGCACCTCGCGGCAGTGCGCCGCGACCCATCGGGTGGCCTCGCGTCCGGTCGCCGTGCGCAGGGTCGCCGGGACGACGCGCGTGTCGGTGGTGCTCACACGCAGACCAAGGCAGGCCGGGGGCAGGGTACGTTGACCGGCATCTCTGCCCGGCCGAACGCCTGCGGCCGGTGTCCGCATGGCGGATCGAGGGCGAGCGAGCGGGACGTGGCTGGCATTTCCTGTTTCCACCTTTCACAGACCGAAGTCCCGTCCGGCCACGGGTGCGACCTCGATGGACCAATTCCACGAGCCTGCCTGACCCCCAGTCGTCAGCGCAGGAGGGCTCCGTCTGGTGACCCGCTCTGTCTGGCGCGCCTCGCCCTTGATCCTTCGGCCAGGGATGGCGGCATCTGTACGATTCCAGAGGTCGGCACCTGCGGCCAAGGTGCCCGGAGTAAACGGTGCTGGTCAGAGTTCCACCTCGCCGCGGCGTTGATTCTCTGACACTTTCTCTATTTCCCGCTTCTGTCGGCCGTTGACAGCTCGACCCGCCGCCGGGCCGGTAGCTTGCTCGATCCCGGCCATTCCCGAAGTGTGGCGATATTCAGCCTTGCGATCGATCCGACGCCTTCCAGTCAACTGTAAGGTTAGGCTAACCTTCGCGGCGTGAATGTCGGTGAAGAGACCTCCGCGGCCAGGCTCCCCCGTGGCCATGAACTGTCGGCCACGGACGTCACCGTGGCGTACGACGGCGTCGACGTCGTGCACGACGCGTCGTTGGCGCTGCGGCCCGGCGAAGTGACCGTCCTGGTGGGTCCGAACGGCAGCGGGAAGTCGACGCTGCTGCGTACGCTCGCGCGGCTGCAGCGGCCCCGGTCCGCCACACTCGTGATCGACGCCGCCATCGACGGCCTTGCTCTGACCTCCCGTGAGTTCTCGCGTCATGTCGCCCTGTTGACCCAGGGGCGTCCCACCCCCAGTGGGCTGACCGTACGGGACGTCGTCGAGTTCGGCCGCTACCCGTACCGGGGCCGCTGGGGCAAGGCGGATCCGGACGGCCGGGCGGCGGTGGACCGCGCGCTCGCCATGACGGGTGTCGCGGAACTCGCCGAGCGTGGCGTCGAGCACCTGTCCGGAGGACAGCTCCAGCGCGTCTGGCTGGCCGGCTGCCTGGCGCAGGAGACCGGCGTGCTGCTCCTCGACGAGCCGACGACCTACCTCGACCTGCGGTACCAGATCGAACTCCTGGACCTCATCCGCGACCTGGCGGACGACCACGGGATCGCCGTCGGTGCCGTCCTGCACGACCTCGACCAGGCCGCGGCCGTCGCCGACCGGATCGTGCTGCTCCACGCGGGACGGGTCATCGCCGACGGCCTCCCCGAGGACGTGCTGACACCCCAGCGGCTGACCGACACGTACGGCATCCGCGTCGAGGTCGACACCGACCCCGTCACGGGCCGGCTGCGCACCCGCGCGATCGGCCGACACCACACGCGAAGCGAAAGGCTCAGCATCACCTCATGAGACGCCTCCTCCTGACCGCGGCGGCCGCCACCGCCGCGGCCCTCACCCTGACCGCGTGCGGAACGACCGAGCCCGCCGCCGACGACGACGCGAAGAAGAGCGTCGAGCCCATCACCCTCACCGACGCCTCCGGCACGAAGGTGGAACTCGACGGGCCGGCCAAGAAGGTCGTCGGAACCGAGTGGCACGAAGTCGAGCTCCTGATATCGCTGGGGGTCGACCCGGTCGGCGTTGCCGACGTCAAGGGCTACAAGACCTGGGACACCGTGGTCCCGCTGAAGAACGAGCCCAAGGACATCGGCACCCGCGGCGAGCCCAGCATGGACACCATCGCCGCCCTGTCGCCGGACCTCATCGTCGCCAGCACCGACCTGCCGCCGGCCGCGGTGAAGCAGTTGCGCAAGGTCGCCCCGGTCGTGGAGGTGCGGTCCGCCAACGCCTCCGATCCGATCGGGCAGATGACGGAGAACCTCGACCTCCTCGCCAAGGCCACCGGCACCACCGCGCAGGCCGAGAAGCTCAAGGAGGAATTCGACGCGAAGGTCGCCGAGGGCAAGAAGGCCCTCGCGGACGCCGGTCTCGACGGCGCGGAACTCGCCTTCGCCGACGGCTACGACATCTCCAACCAGGTCTCGATCCGGCCTTTCACCAGCGGCTCGCTCATCGGCGCGGTCAACGAGCAGCTCGGCCTGAAGAACGCCTGGACCGTCAAGGGCGACGAGAGCTACGGGCTCGGCTCCACCGATGTCGAGGGGCTCACCAAGCTGGGCGACGACGTGCAGTTCGCCTACATCGGCAACGACGGGGACAAGAGCAGCACCCCGTTCACCGACGCCCTGGCGAAGGACAAGGTGTGGACGTCGCTGCCGTTCGTGAAGAAGGACAACGTCCACCGGCTGCCCGACGGCATCTGGATGTTCGGCGGTCATGAGTCGATGGGGGCCTACATCGACGCCCTCGTCGGCGAGCTGACGAAGTAGCGCCATGGCCGTCACCGCGACAACCCCCGCCACCCGTCCGTCGGCGGCCACGTCCCGGACGGGCGCGGCCGCGGTGACGGCCGCCCTGGCCCTGCTGGTCGTGGTCCTCGCGGTCGTGGACATCACGCAGGGCACGGCCGCCGTCGGCGCCGGGGAGGTGTGGAAGGCGCTCACCGGCCGGGCCGACCCCGCCGACGCGTCCGTCGTCATCGCCTCCCGCCTGCCGAGGGCGACCGCGGGGCTGCTCGTCGGGGCCGTGCTCGGCATGGCGGGCGCCGCCCTGCAGGCGGTCAGCCGCAACGTACTCGCCTCACCCGACACGCTCGCGGTGAACGCCGGTTCCTACCTGGCCCTCGGGTTGGCCACGGTCACCGGTGTCTCGCTCCCGCTGGTCGCCTCTTCCGGCATCGCGTTCGCCGGCGGCCTCGCCGCGGCAGCCGTCGTACTCGGCCTGTCCGGCCTGGGCTCGGGCACCGTCCGGCTCGTCCTCGCCGGCAGTGCCCTCACCCTCGGCCTCACCGCCGTCACCGAGGGGCTGCTCCTGCTGTTCCCCCAGCAGACCGAAGGCCTCTACCAGTGGAACCAGGGCAGCATCTCCCAGAACGGCTTCGACGGCGTGCTGCAGATGGCGCCGATCGGTGTCGCCGGGCTCGCCGGGCTGCTCCTCGTCGCCCGCCGCGTCGACGCCCTGGCCCTCGGCGACGACGCCGCCCGGGGCCTTGGCGTCCCGGTCCGTGCCACCCGGATCACGGGGGTCGTGCTCGCGGCGCTGCTGTCCGCGGCGGCCGTCACACTCGCCGGACCGATCGGCTTCGTCGGCCTGTGCGCGCCCGCCCTCGTGCGCCCCCTCGCCCGCAGAATCCGCCCGTTCACCCGGGCGCGTGCGGGCCTTCCGGTCGCGGGCCTGGCCGGTGCCGTGCTGGTACTCGGCTCGGACGTGCTCCTGCGCGCGATCGTGCCGGCGGACACCGCGGTCGCCGTACCGACGGGCGTTGCCACCAGCCTCGTCGGCGCCGTGTTCCTGATCGTGATGGCCACACGGGTCCGGGACAGCGCAGGAGCCGCCGCATCCGAGCGGCTGCGCATCAGGAGCAGGGCCGTCTTCCTCACCACCACGGCCGTCCTGGCGGCCGTACTCGTCGGCGTGACCATCGCCGCCGTGCTGCTGGGCGACAGCAAGCTGCTGCTGGGCGACGTGGTCAACTGGGCCCAGGGCAGGGCAGGTCAGACCGTCGGCTTCGTCCTGGACACCCGGGTGCCCCGGGTCCTCGCGGCACTCCTCGCCGGCGCGGCCCTCGCCCTGGCCGGAACACTCGTCCAGGCCGTCACCCGCAACCCGCTCGCGGAACCCGGCATCCTGGGCATCTCCGGCGGAGCCGCGGTCGGCGCCGTGCTCCTCGTCACGACGGCGCCCGTGGCCGGATCATGGGGCTTGGCCGGTGCCGCGTTCGCGGGCGCGGCGATCAGTTCCGTCGTCGTCTTCGGACTCGCCGCGCGAGGCGGGTTCCAGCAGAACCGGCTCGTCCTCGTCGGGTTCGGCGTCGCCACCGGCACCGCCGCACTGATCAGTCTGCTCATCGTCCTCACCGACCCGTTCAATGCGACGAAGGCCCTCACCTGGCTGTCGGGCTCCACCTACGGGCGAACCCTGCCGGACGTGGTACCGCTCGCGGCCGTGCTCACCGTAGGCGTGCTCGTCGCGGTGCTGCGGCGCACCGAACTCGATCTCGTATCGCTCGACGAGGACACCCCCAGGCTCCTGGGGCTCGATCTGGCGCGGGGGCGCCTGGGCTTCCTGGTGTTGAGCGTCCTGCTCAGCGCCACCGCCGTGGCAGCCGCGGGCACGATCGGCTTCGTTGGGCTCGTGGCACCGCACGCGGCCCGTGCCCTGGTGGGCCGCCAGCACGCCCGGGTGGTCCCGGTCGCGGTGCTCCTCGGCGCCGTGCTCGTCTGCACCGCGGACGTGATAGGCCGAACCGTGATCGCGCCGGCTCAGCTGGGCGCCGGGCTGATGACCGCGGTGATCGGCACGCCGTACTTCCTCCATCTGCTCATGCGCAGCCGCCGGTAGGACGCACGCCACCCGCCACTCCAAGAGCGCCGGGAACCCCGCCGAACCGGCATCAAGCTGATCGCCTGCACGGCAGCCACTATCAGCCCGTTACGACGGAAACCCCCGTTACGACGGACACGCAGAGCGACAGACGAGTCGGGCTGTACGCCGGGGTATCAGGCGTGCCTCGGGCGGGTCGCGTAGAAGGCCACGGCCGAGGCGGCTGCCACATTGAGGGAGTCGACACCGGCGTCCATCGGGATGCGAACGTGTTCATCGGCCGCGGCGAGGGCCTCGGGGGTGAGGCCGTCGCCTTCCGTGCCGAAGACCAGGGCCAGCTTCTCGTAGTCCCGCGCGGCCAGCTCGTCGAGGGCGATTGCCCGGTCGCTCAGGCAGAGTGCAGCGACCGTGAAGCCCGCAGACCGCAGGAGCTCGGCGTCCTTCGGCCAGGACTCCAGGCGTGTCCACGGCACCTGGAAGACGGCCCCCATCGAGACCTTCACGGACCTGCGGTAGAGGGGATCGGCGCAGCGCGGGGTGAGGAGGACGGCATCGACGCCGAGGGCGGCGGCGCTCCTGAAGGCGGCCCCCATGTTGGCGTGATCGACGATGTCCTCGAACACGGCGACGCGCTGAACTGCACGTTCTTGTGGACCCAAAGGCGACATCTCACCGATGTCGGTGTGGTCGTTGACCGACTCCATGACGACGTCCCGGCGGGCGGTCTGGAGGAGTTCCTCGACCGTCGGCAGCGGCTTACGCTGCATCGAGGCCAGCGCTCCACGGTGCACGTGGTAGCCCGTGACCTGCTCGGCGAGGTCCGGGCTGACCGCGTATACCGGGGCCGGGACCTCCTCGATGACGTCGCGCATGACGTCGACCCACTTCGAGGACAGCAGCATCGAGCGCATCTCGTAACCCGCGTGCCTCGCGCGCCGGATGACCTTCTCGCCCTCGGCGATGAACAGGCCTTCGGCGGGCTCGCGCTTGCGGCGCAGCTCGACGTCGGTCAGGCCCGTGTAGTCGCGCAGGCGCGGATCGGCGGGATCCTCAACGGTGATGAGATCGGCCACAGGGTGATACTGCCTTGTCCTGGAGATGGTGCCAACGGCTGGGAACGCTTCTGTTACCCGGGGTTACTCGACGCCGGCCGTGGTCCCGTCGGCGGAGACGTTCACGACCTCGCCGATGACGATGACCGCGGGCGGCTTCACCTCGTGCGTCCGTACGGTCTCGGCGACCGTGGCGAGGGTCGCGTCGACGCGGCGCTGAGCGGCCGTCGTGCCCTCCTGGACCAGGGCGACGGGCGTGTCCGCGGGCTTGCCGTGCGCCACGAGCGTCTCGGCGATCTTCCCGATCTTGTCCACGCCCATGAGGACGACCAGGGTGCCGCGCAGCTTGGCGAGCGCCGCCCAGTCGACCAGCGACCGCTCGTCGTCCGGCGCGACATGCCCGCTGACGACGGTGAACTCGTGAGCGACTCCGCGATGCGTGACGGGGATCCCTGCGGCGCCGGGAACGGAGATCGAGCTGGAGATGCCGGGCACGACGGTGTACGGAATGCCCGCCTCGACGAGTGCCTGCGCCTCCTCCATGCCGCGGCCGAAGACGAACGGGTCGCCGCCCTTCAGCCGTACGACCGACTTGCCCGCCTTGGCGTGCTCGATGAGTGCGTTGTTGATGGCCTCCTGGGCCATGTAACGGCCGTAGGGGATCTTCGCCGCGTCGATGACCTCGACGTGCGCCGGCAGTTCGGCCAGCAGGTCGCGCGGGCCGAGCCGGTCGGCGATCACCACGTCGGCCTCGGCGAGGAGCCTGCGGCCGCGCACCGTGATCAGGTCCGGGTCGCCCGGGCCTCCGCCGACGAGCGCCACGCCGGGGGTGCGGGTGCGGTGGTGCGGGGCGACCAGCGTGCCGTCGCGCAGGCCCTCGACCACGGCGTCGCGGATGGCGGCCGTGTGGCGCGGGTCGCGGCCCTGGGCGTCGGTGGTGAGCACGGCGATGGTGACGCCCTCGCTGCGGCCCGTCGCGGGGGTCCAGGCGGTGGCGGCGTCGGCGTTGTCGGAGCGGACGCACCAGACCCGGTGGCGCTCCGCCTCGGCCGAGGCGACGGTGTTCGCCTCGGCGTCGCTGGTCGCGATCAGGGCGTACCAGGCCTCCGCCAGGTCCCCGTCCTCGTACCGGCGGCGGTGCCAGGTGATCTCGCCCGCGTCCGCCATGGCCTCCACGGAGGGGGTCGCTTCCGGGGATACGAGGTGGACGTCTGCGCCCGCCGCGATCAGGGCCGGGAGGCGGCGCTGGGCCACCTGGCCGCCGCCCAGGACGACGACTCGGCGACCGGTCAGGCGGAGGCCTACGGGGTAGGCGGGGTTTTCGGCCATGGGAGGTGCGGCTCCTCTTGCGGGCGGCGGTGCGAGATGGGGGCGCTGCGGCTTTGGAGCGGCCCTTGACGTGCGGATTTTAGGTGCGGGTCCACGATACGGCGGGGGTGGGCGGGTTTCTTTCCCCAGACCCGCCCCTTCCCGAAACCGGGGGCACCTGCCCCGGACCCCTCCCGGGTGCGGGTGCGTCCTGGTTTTGTGCCCACCCGTTCCGCCCTGCGGAACGCCTGCCCACAAAACCAGGACGCCTGCCACAAACCAGCGACGGGCTACTTCTCCGTTACTCCCGCCGAGTCGAACGTCGCCACCTCGTGCATGGCCCGTGCTGCGCTCTGGACCAGGGGCAGGGCCAAGAGGGCGCCCGTGCCCTCGCCCAGGCGGAGGTCCAGGTCGACCAGGGGGCGCAGGCCCAGCTTGTTGAGGGCTGCCATGTGGCCCGGCTCGGCGCTGCGGTGGCCCGCGATGCAGGCGGCCAGCACCTCGGGGGCGATCGCACGGGCCACCAGCGCGGCGGCGCCCGCGCTCACGCCGTCGAGGATGACGGGCGTACGCAGCGACGCGCCGCCCAGCAACAGGCCCGCCATCGCCGCGTGTTCGAGTCCGCCGACCGCGGCGAGCACGCCGATCGGGTCGGTCGGGTCGGGCTGGTGGAGCTCCAGTGCGCGACGCACGACCTCGGTCTTCCGGGCCAGCATCTCGTCGTTGATGCCGGTCCCCCGGCCGGTCACCTCGGCCGGGTCGGCGCCCGTGAAGACCGAGATCAGCGCGGCGGACGCCGTGGTGTTGGCGATGCCCATCTCACCGGTGAGCAGCGCCTTGTTGCCTGCGGCCACCAGGTCGCGGGCCGTCTCGATGCCCACCTCGATGGCCGCCCTGACCTCTTCGCGGGTCAGCGCGGGGCCCGTCGTCATGTCGGCGGTGCCTGCGCGCACCTTGCGGGGCAGCAGGCCGGGGGTCGCCGGCAGGTCGGAGGCGACGCCCACGTCGATGATGCAGACCTCGGCGCCCACCTGGTTGGCGAAGGCGTTGCAGACGGCACCGCCGCCGAGGAAGTTGGCCACCATTTGGCCGGTGACCTCCTGCGGCCAGGGGGTGACGCCCTGGGCGTGCACACCGTGGTCGCCGGCGAAGATCGCGACCGCGGCGGGCTCGGGGATCGGCGGCGGGCACATCCGGGACAGGCCGCAGAGCTGGGCGGAGATGATCTCGAGCATGCCGAGCGCGCCCGAGGGCTTCGTCATGCGCTTCTGGCGCTCCCATGCCTCGCCGAGCGCCTTGGCGTCCAGCGGACGGATGCCCGCGACGGTCTCCGCGAGCAGGTCGTGCGGCTGCTCGCCGGGCAGGGCGCGGCGGCCGTACGTCTCCTCGTGGACGACCCACGACAGCGGGCGGCGCTTGGACCAGCCGGCCTGCATCAACTCCGGCTCCTCCGGGAACTCCTCGACGTATCCGACACAGAGGTACGCGACGACCTCCAGATGTTCGGGCAGGCCGAGCGTACGTACCATCTCGCGCTCGTCGAAGAAACTGACCCAGCCGACGCCGAGACCCTCGGCGCGCGCGGCCAGCCACAGGTTCTCGACGGCGAGCGCCGAGGAGTACGGGGCCATCTGCGGCTGCGTGTGGCGGCCGAGGGTGTGGCGGCCGCCGCGGGTCGGGTCGGCGGTGACGACGATGTTCACCGGGGTCTCGAGGATGGCCTCGATCTTCAGTTCCTTGAACTGCTTGGCGCGGCCCTTGGGCAGCGACTTGGCGTACGCCTCGCGCTGGCGCATGGCCAGTTCGTGCATCGTCTGCCGGGTCTCGGCGGAGCGGATGACGACGAAGTCCCAGGGCTGGGAGTGGCCGACGGACGGCGCGGTGTGCGCCGCCTCCAGCACGCGGAGCAGGACCTCGTGCGGGATGGGGTCGCTGCGGAAGCCGTTGCGGATGTCTCGGCGCTCGCGCATGACGCGCAGGACGGCCTCGCGTTCGGCGTCCTCGTAGCCGGGGGCCGGGGGGCCGGCCTGCTGCCCCGGGATTCCCGCGAGGCCGACGGCCTCGGCCTCTCCCTCTGCCGTGGCCTCGGGGGCCCCCTGTGTGTCGAGGCTGTCCGCGTTCTGTGCGACGAGCGGCTCGGGCTCCTGGACGTCCCTGTCCGGCACGGGTGCGGCCTCCGCGGTGGGAACGGGTGTGGGCTGTTCGCCGTCGCGCGGCGCGGGCACGGTGCCCAGGGGCTCGTGCTCGGGCACGGTGCTGACGGGCTCCTGCTCGGGCACGATGCCGACGGGTTCCTGCTCGGGCACGACCGGGGCGGTGCCCTGTTCGGGGACCGGGGCGACGGCTGTCGCGGGTTCGGGCTGGGACTCCGGCTCGGGGACCGGGGCGACGGCCGGCGCGGGCTCGGGCAGGGACTCCGGCTCGGGCTCGGAATCCTGGGAGGACTCTTCCGCCGTCCCGGCGGCGGGCTCGGCCACGTCGTCCTGTGCCGGCGCGACGGGAGTCTGTGTCTCCGCCAGAGTGACGGTCGTCTCCCCGGCCGGTGCTACCGGCGTCCCGTCGGCCAGTGCGTCCGGCGTCGCCTCAGCCGGTGCGACGGGTGTTTCCTCGGCCGGTACGACGACGGTGTCGTCCGCGTCCTGTACGGCGGACGGCTCCTCTGCCGGTACGACGGCGGACTCGTCCACCGTTACGGCGACGGGGGCACCGACCTGGGTGTCGGCCGGGGCGGCGATGGGCTCGGCAACGGGCTCCGGGGCCACGGCGACCGGCTGCGGCGCCTCCTCGGTGGGCTCCGCCGTCTCGGCGTTCGCGACGACGGTGGCTTCGGCCTGCTCCTCCAGGGCAGGCACGGGCGGCACCTTCAGGGCGTGCGGCGGCGTGGGCGCCAGGTGCGGCGTGGTCGGCACCGAGCCCTCGACGGGCACGAACTCGCCGATCGGCTGGGCACCGTGGGCCTCGAGCGCCGACGCGACCGGCACCTCGCCGGACCCGGCAGGCAGTACGCCAGACGCCTCGGGCAGCACGCCGGACCCCTCGGGCAGTACATCAGACCCGTCGGGCAGCACGCCGGACCCGTCAGGCAGTACGTCGGACCCCTCGGGCACGCCGGACGCCTCGAGTTGCGTACTGGCGCCCTCGGTGTGCAGGGCGACGCCGGTCGGCGCGGCAGGGGTTTCGGCGACGGCCTGGACATCCGCGGCCGCAAAGGCGATACCCGCCTGCACCTCGTCGCGCGTGGCCGGAATCTGCTGAGCCTGGTCGGCGTGGGCGAGCGGATCGCCCTGCGCCACCGGCATCGCCTCGTCCGTCAGCGTTCCCGGATACGACTGCTCGTGTGAGCCATGCGTAGCGTCGGAGAACCCGGCGGACTGCTCCGCCTGCACGGTGTCCGACTGCACGGTGTCCGAGGCGAACGGGGTGTTCAGGGCCTGCGCTTCGTGCGGAACGTGCACCGGCTCGGCTTCCCGCGTGAGGTCGAGGGAGAACTGCTCACCGGTCGACGGCGGGCCCGCCGGGGCGGACTCGTCCGCGTACGCGAACTGGCCGGATTCGGCCGTGAATACGGAGGCCGAGGGCGGGGTCGTGACAGGGAACGCGTGCGCCCCGGCATCCGGAGCGGGCGCCTGGCCCGGCTGCGGGTGGGCGTCGGCGGCGTGCGTGAACTGGGCCCCGTCCGCAGCCTGCTGAGCGACGTACCCCGCGTGAGCGGCCGCCACGCCCGCGTGCTGAGCCTGCACGTCTTGTCCGCCGTGCGGCGCGTACGCGAACTCCGCGGGGGCCTGCTGCGCATATGCGGGGTCTCCGCTCTGCGGCGGCTGCACTGCCTCTTCACCGCGCTGAATCTGCGCCGCCGCATCGGCGCCCGATGCAAGCGATCCGGCGTCCATAGCGTGCGCTGACTGACCGGCGTCCATGGCATGCGTCGGCTGCCCGACGCCCGCTGCAGACGGGTCGAGGGTCGCGTCTGTGGCGGCCGGGTCGAGCGCCGCGTCCGTAATAGACGGGGCCAGGGCCGCGTCCGCGGCATCCGGCACATCGGCGCCGGCCGTCGGCGCAGGCTGCGCGGAGGTGTCCGGACCGACCGTTTCTGCGGGGGTTCCATGGACGGCGGCAACTGCCTCGGGGTGAGCCTGAGGTGCCCACGCCGTGGCAGCGCCAGGCGCGGTCTCACCGGTTGCCTGCGCCACGGAGGAACCGGTGCCGGCACCCGGAATGTCGAGGTATTCGGGACCGCTGGTCGGCGGGCCCGCGTGGCGCCCGGACACCGGGGTGGGCGGCCTGCTGGCAGGGCCACGGTCGGCGAGCGAACGTACAGGGCTCGCGCTGCTGTCCGGCACGGGCGGGCCGAGGTGCAGCGGGCGACGCACCACCGGCGAGGGCGAGGGTGCCGGGGCGGGGACACGGACGCCGCTCAGGTCGACCGAGCCGCTGTCTCTGCCCGCCATCTCGTGCGGACCGGGCTCGTGGGCGACGGCGGCGGGCGCGGGCGTCTGCCCCTCGCTCCATGCTCCCTGGGCGCCCGGCATCAACAGCAGGTCGTCGTCATCGGCGGGGTTCTCGGAGGGACCGAGGTAGGTGTACGCACCGGGCGCGGAGACGCCTGGCTGCTCCACCATGCCTGCGCTCTCCGGCAGTCCCTCGCCCGGGCCCTGGCCGGTGTCGGTCATGCGTACCCCTCGCCCATCGGTTAGTGCTTCTTCGGCCGTTCCCAGCCTTCGGCCGGGAAGCCCCTGTGCCCGGAGCGGCGCACCGACCGCCCGTCATGAAGAACGAGCGTGCGCGCCACGCGGCACGAACGGACCGCCGGCAATGCCGTCAACCGGCATTGTTCCGGTCGGACCGCCACCGCGGCAGCCCGATGCGCCACGGCCCGCTGTGGACTGCGCCACGTCGCGCGCCCTCCGGCCCTGCCGTACCACACACACCCCCAAAACGGGCGCGCTTTCCGGACATTGACCAACGAACCATCAGTCACCCGAGTGCAGTACAACGATCGGCCAGCCTACCGCGCACCGTGTGGTCACAGGGGCACGGGGGCGCCCGTTCGGCCCCATCTGTCACAAGACCGACACTCTTCAGCGAGGCGGCTCGATCCGCCCTTCCCGGACGCCCGCGAGCAGGAAGGCAACCGTCCGGTTTTTCTCGGTCCACGCGCGCGTGTCGAGTTCGACGGACTGGAGCAGTGCGCACTCGACGGCGTATCCGTGCTCCATCAGGTCACGGCCGATGAGTTCGGCCTCGTCGCGCGTCGCGGCGTGCGTGACGATCCGTTCGGGGCGGCGGTCGGCGACGGCGGAGACCACCGCCACTCCCCCGCCCCCGACGCGTACGACATCGGGTTCGGGAAGGTCCTCCAGGATGTGCGGCGCGGCGCCGTGCACGATCTGCGGCTGGACGCCGAAGCGGCGGGCGGCGGCGAGGGTGCGGGCGCATGCGTCGCTGTCGCGGTCGACGGCGATGACGGCCGCGCCGAAACGTGCGGCCTCCGTGGCGAAGGCGCCGCTGCCGGAGCCGATGTCCCAGACCAGGTCGCCCACGCGCGGGCCGAGGCGGGCGAGTTGGGCGGCGCGCATGCGGTCCGTCTCGCCCTCGTCGGGATCGCTGCCGTACTCCTCGGCGGGCAGCGCCCAGCCGCGCGACGGGGGACCGCCGGGGCCCTCGGTCACGGGGATGGCCGTCTGGTCGCGGCCGGCGATCCAGCTGCCGTTCTCCGACGCGGTGACGGGACCGCCGATGACGATGACGACGTTGGGGTCGCGCCAGGTGTGGTCGGCGGCCTTGTCGGAGGTGACGACGGTGACCTGTTCGCGCTCCGTGCCGAGCTCCTCGCAGATGACGAAGGTGCGGTGCACGCCTTCCAGGAGAAGGCCGAGTTCGGCGGGGCCCGCGCCGGGAGAGGTGAGGACGGCGACCTTCGTGTGGGCGCGGCACACGTTCACGGCGCGCCGCAGGGTGCGGGGGTGGGCGACGACGATCTGCGCGTCGTCCCAGGGCATTCCGGCGCGGGCGAACGCTGTGGCCACGGAGGAGACGGCGGGCACCACTTCGACCTCGAGGCCGAATTCGGGGGCGCGGAGAGTGCGTACGACACCGAAGAAGCCCGGGTCGCCGTCGGCCAGTACCACGGCGGTGCCGCGGTGGGCGGCGATACGGCGGGCGGCGAGGGAGACGCTGCCGAGCCGGATCCGCTCGGCGGCCGCCGGCACTTCGGGAAGCGCCAGATGGTGTCCCGCGCCGGCCACGAGCGTGGCCGCGGCGAGCGCGGAGCGCGCCGCGTCGGTCAGCGGCGAACCGTCCCAGCCGATCACCGTGACCCGGTCGGCCATCGTCGTCAGTCTCCCGAGGGTTCTCGCAGGTCGTCAGGGGGCGCACGACGGCGCCCGAGGGCACCGTGAGCGTACCTGGTGGACGTGGCCGGCGGCTCTCGGAGGTGGCGGGAGCCGGCGCGCCAGGTCAGGACCAGTCGGAGAACGCGGTGAAACCGCCCGTTTCGGAGAGCTGGTCGATGACACCGTCGAGGTCCTCCGGGAGGAGGCTCCACACGATGAGGTCGGTACGGACGTCGGTCCAGCCGCTCTCGGTTCTGGTGCGCGCTATCCAGGCGCCCCGCAGCACGCCCTCGCTGATACAGCCGATCTTCTGCGCGACCTGCTGCGACGCGGTGTTGTCGGCCGCCGTGCGCAGCTCCAGGCGCTCGAACTTCTGGTCGTGGAAAAGCCACTGGGCGGTGGCGAGAGCCGCCTCGGACGCATAGCCCTCGCCGCGGGCCCAGGGTGCGATGACGTAACTGATCTCACTTGAGCGCACCCGCCAGTCGGTGTGGTGCAGATGCACGATGCCGACCAGGCGCTGGGTGAGGAACTCGGTGACGGCGAGCACGATGCCGCGGCCCTCGGTGCGCTCGGCGGGTGCCGTCACGGTGATCAGCACCCGGGCGTCGGCCTCGGTGTAGGGATGGGGGAAGGAGGTCCAGGCGGTGACGAGCTCGTCGTTCATCATCTCGGCGAGGGCGGGGACGTCCGCTTCCTCGAACGGGCGCAGTACCAACCGCTCCGTGCTGATGGAGATGTCGGGGAACCCCGAGATGGCTGTCGTCATGCGCTGCTCCGTAACCGTCAGGAACCGTAAGCCCGGTAGAGCCTTGAGCCCGGTAGACCATAAGCCCTCTTGGCCGTAAGCCTGTTGACCGTAAGCCCTGGTGTGAATGCCCCAGCATGCAGCATCGCGGCGCAGAACTGCACCATGGGGTCCGCTCCGGTTCAGGAGCGGACCCCATGGTGGCGATCTGGTGGCGATCTGGTGGCGACCGGGACTCAGCCGGCGGTGACCGGCAGGACCGAGCCCTTGTACTTGTCCTCGATGAACTTCTTCACCTCGGACGACTTGAGCAGCTTCACCAGCTTCTCGACCCGCGGGTCGTCCTCGTCGCCCTTCTTGACGGCGAGGATGTTGGCGTAGGGGTTGTTCTCCGCGGACTCCAGGTGGATGGCGTCCTCGGTGGGGCTGAGGCCCGCGTCCTGGGCGAAGTTGTTGTTGATGACGGCCGCGCCGACGTCGTCCAGGGAGCGGGGCAGCTGCGCGGGCTCCAGCTCCTTGATGACGAGCTTCTTCGGGTTGGACACGATGTCCGCCGGGGAAGCGTCCGTCCCCGCGTCCTTCTTGAGCTCGATGACGCCCTGGGCGGCGAGGAGCTTCAGCGCCCGGCCCTCGTTGGTCGTGTCGTTGGGTACGCCGACGGTGGCGCCGTCCGGGAGGGCGGCGACGTCCTTGACCTTCTTGGAGTACACGCCCATGGGGGGCAGGTACGCCTGCACGACGGGGACCAGATCCGTGCCCTTGGACTCGTTGAAGTCGTCGAGGAACGGCTTGTTCTGGTACAGGTTGGCGTCGAGCGTGCCCTCGTTGAGCGCGGTGTTCGGGAGGACGTAGTCCGTGAACTCCTTGATCTCCAGGTCGAGGCCGTTCTTCTCGGCGAGGTTGTCCTTGATGTACGAGAGGACCTCGCCGGCCGGGACCGCGGTGGCGCCGACGACCAGGGTGCCCTTGTCGTCACCGCCCTCGGACGTGGAGCCCGAGCCGCAGGCCGTCAGGCCGAGGGCCAGAGCTATGCCCGCGGCCGCGGCAGGGATCGCTGTCTTGCGCATGGTGTGACTGCCTCCGTTGCTCGGCTGGGAATCAGAACGACGCGATGACGGAGCCGGCGTACTTGTCCTCGATGAACTTCTTCACCTCGTCGGACGTGAGGAGCTTGGCCAGCTTCTTCACGCGCGGGTCCGACTCGTTGCCCTCCTTGACGGCGAGGAAGTTGCCGTAGGGGTTGTTGTCCGCGGACTCGAGGACCAGGGCGTCCTCGGACGGCTTGAGGTCCGCCTCGATGGCGTAGTTGCCGTTGACCACCGCGGCGTCGACGTCGTTCAGGGAGCGCGGGGTCTGGGCCGCCTCCAGCTCCTTGAACTGCAGGTTCTTCGGGTTCTTCGCGATGTCCTTGGGGGTCGCCTCGTTGCCCACGCCGTCCTTGAGCGTGATGATCCCGTTGGCGTCGAGCAGCTTGAGCGCACGCGCCTCGTTCACCGTGTCGTTCGGGACGGCGATGGTGGCACCGCTCTTGAGGTCGTCGGCCGACTTGATCTTGTTCGAGTAGAGGCCGAGCGGCTCCAGGTGGACCGTCACGACGGGCACGATGTGGGTGCCGTTCTTCTTGTTGAAGTCGTCGAGGTACGGCTGGTTCTGGAAGTAGTTGGCGTCCACGGACCCGTCCTCGGTCGCCGTGTTCGGCGTGACGTAGTCGGTGAACTCCTTGACCTCGAGGTCGAGGCCCTCGTCCTTCGCCAGGTTGTCCTTGACGAAGTTGAGGATCTCGGCGTGCGGGGTCGGGCTGGCGGCGACGACCAGGGGTTCGGAGGCGTCGGCCTTGGCGCCCGAGTCGGAGTCCGAACCGCAGGCGGTGAGCCCGAAGGTGAGGGCTCCGGCAGCGAGGACGGCGGTCGTGATCTTGGCGGTGTTACGCACGAAAAGTGCCTTTCTCCATGGGTGGTGCGACCCCCCGTAGCAGGGCCGGCGCGCAGCGCCGTCGTTGAGGGGTAGTGGTCGGGTGACGGGTGGGCGGGCGGGGAGATCTGGGGGAGCCGTGATTCCGGTCCGAGGGCTCAGGGGACCTTGGTCACCTCGGCGGCCGGGGCCCTGTCGGCCTCCGTGGCCTGGGCGGGGATGGCGGCGGGCGTGTCCCCGACAGACGTGGTCTCGGTCCTGAGGAACCTCAGCTTCGGCGCGGATCCGGAGCGGCCACCCCGCCGGTGCAGCCCGCGTGCGGCGTAGTCGCCGGCGAACTGGATGACGGAGATGACCACGGCGAGGATCGCGACGGTGATCCACATCAGCCCGGTCTCGAACCGCTGGTAGCCGTAGCGGATGGCGATGTCGCCGAGGCCGCCCGCGCCGACGGTGCCGGCCATCGCCGAGTAGCCGATGAGCGCGACGACGGTCGTGGTGGCGCTGGAGATCAGCGACGGCAGCGACTCGGGCACGAGGACCTTGCGTACGACGGTCCAGGTGTTGCCGCCCATCGCCTGCACGGCCTCTACCAGACCGCCGTCCACCTCGCGGACAGCCGTCTCGACCAGCCGTGCGAAGAACGGGATGGCGCCGATCGCGAGCGGCACGATCGCGGCCTCACGGCCGATGGTGGTGCCGGTGATCCAGCGGGTGAAGCCCATCAGCGCCACCATCAGGATGATGAAGGGCATGGAGCGGGCGACGTTGACGATCTGCCCGATCACCTTGTTCAGGACGGTGTTCTGCAGCAGCCCGCCCTTGTCCGTGAGGACGAGCAGGACGCCGAGCGGCAGGCCGCCGACGATCGCGATGAGCGTCGACCAGCCGACCATGTAGAGCGTGTCCCAACACGCCTGGGACAGCAGCGGCTGCATCTCCGACCAGGTCACTTGGCACCTTCCTTCAGCAGCACGGGCTCCTGGCCCTGGACGTCGATCTGCAGCCCCTGCTCGCGCAGGAAGCCGATCGGCACGACGTTGTCCTCGTAGCGGCCGGGCAGTTCGATGCGCATGCGGCCGACCTGCTTGCCGGCGACGGTGTCCATCGCGGCGCCGAGGATCGAGATGTCGATGTTGTACGTACGGGAGAGCTGCGAGATCACGGGCTGGGTCGCGGACTCGCCGTGGAAGGTGACGTCGACGACGGTGCGGTCGTCACCGGTGGCGTCGCCGCTGACCGGGAAGAGCGCCGCGGCCAGCTCCGAGCCAGGGGTGGCCAGAAGCTCGCTGACGGTGCCGGACTCGATGATCCGGCCCTTCTCCATGAGGGCGGCCGAGTCGCAGATGGACTTGACGACGTCCATCTCGTGCGTGATGAGCAGGACGGTCAGACCGAGCTGCTGGTTGAGGTCGCGCAGCAGCTGGAGGATGGAGCGTGTCGTCTCGGGGTCGAGGGCGCTTGTGGCCTCGTCCGAGAGCAGCACCTTCGGGTCGCCGGCGAGGGCGCGGGCGATGCCGACGCGCTGCTTCTGGCCACCGGAGAGCTGGGCCGGGTAGGCCTTCGCCTTGTCGGACAGGCCGACCAGGTCGAGGAGTTCGAGGGCCTTGCGGGAGCGCTCCTTGCCGGAGACTCCGAGAATCTCCAAGGGCAGCTCGACGTTGTCCTGGACGGTGCGTGAGGACAGCAGGTTGAAGTGCTGGAAGACCATGCCGATGCGGCTGCGGGCCTCGCGCAGGGCCTTGCCGGCGCGCGGGCCGCGGCCGGCCAGGGCGGTGAGGTCCTGTCCCGCGACGGTCACAGTGCCGGCGGTGGGACGCTCCAGGAGGTTGACGCAGCGGATGAGCGAGGACTTTCCGGCGCCGCTCTGGCCGATGACGCCGTACACCTCGCCTTCGCGGACGTGGAGGTCGACGCCGTCGAGGGCAGTCACCTCGCGGCCGCGTGAGCGGTAGACCTTGGTGAGGCCCGATGTGGTGATCACGTGTGTTTCCGTCACTGTCGAGTGCGCGGCGCGAAATGGCGGCCGGCACGGGGCATTCATGGTCGGAACGCGGCACGGTTCTCGCGCATGGCGATGGGAACCGGGGAGAAGCGTGTGCGCGGGGCAGGCTCAGTCCGTGCGTGGTGGCAGGCTGCTGTCAGGACGTGCGGATCAGCGTGTGCAGTCACCTACGGACATGGGCTGGGCAGTCTCGCTTCGGGGCGCGAGTCTCTCGGCGGTGCTGGGGCCCTCAGAAGGCGCACATTCGACACATACAACGAGCACCGGGCGTCGTGATCGCCTCGGTCGCAAGGGTGCGGCAGCTCGTCGTGGTCATGAACCCAGTAAACCAGACGTCTTGAGGGGACCGGCGCGCACTGTCCGAATAGCGGACAGTGCTGGACGCCGGTCCCCTTCGGCTACGCCCCCTGAAGCGCCGCGCATGACCTGCGGGGACGCGGCGCGAACGGCTTCGACGACGATGGCCCCGGCGGGTCCGGGGAGCCGCTGTGCGGGTAATGGTGTGGTCAATGCCACCATCGCCGTCCGGTGGACGCGGCCCGCCGGAGGCACCCCAGGGGCGACCGCATCGGGCCGTCCGGCCCGTAATAGGCTCGCCGCATGCTTGATGCCCTGACGGTCGCGACCAGCGTCGCCGCGCTCGCGCTGGCCGCCTGGTGCGGTTTCGCCGCCTATCGTGACCAGCCGACCAAGGACTGGCACTTCATCGGCATGGCCGTGGTGTCGCTGCTCGCCCTCGTCCAGCTGATCGTCGGGATCGTCCAGTTGGTGCGCGGCGAGAAGCCGGAGCAGGGCACGACGATCTTCGTGGGGTATCTGCTGGGCGCGCTCGCGTGCATTCCGGCCGTGGGCTTCATGTCGCTGGCGGAGCGCACCCGCTGGGGTTCGGTGACGGTCGCGGCGGGCGGCGTGGTGCTGGCCGTGCTCGAGGTGCGGCTCTACGACATCTGGGGAGGCTGAGGTGGCCGTGTCCGAGGAGAACGGGACCGTGGCCGGTCAGCAGAAGACCCGCCCCCGGCTGATCAGCGGCCCGGGCATGCTGCTGGTGTGGCTGTACGGCGTGATGGTGGTCGGCGCGGTGTCGCGCTCGATCGTCCAGATCGCGACCGAGTTCGACCACGCCCCGCTCGCGTACTCGTTGTCCGCGATCGCAGGCGTCGTGTACGGCTTCATCACGTACTCGCTCGTACGCGGCGGGGAGACGGCCCGCAGGGCGGCGCTGGTGTGCTGCGCCGCCGAGCTCGCGGGCGTGCTGATCGTGGGGACGTGGACGCTGGTGGAGCCGTCCGCCTTCCCGGATGCCACGGTCTGGTCGGACTACGGCATGGGCTATCTGTTCATCCCGGTGCTCCTGCCGGTGACCGCGATGTTCTGGCTGCGCAGGGCTCGCGGAGCGGCGGGCGCCGAGAGCTAGTGCCGGCCCTCAGGCGCTGGCGACGAAAGCGTTCGCCGCCACGTCCTTGGACAGCGTCACCATCGTGAGCCGGTCATGGACGCGCTCGGTGCCGACGGGGGCGTATCCGTGCTTGCGGTACAGCCGCAGATTGCCCTCGCTCCGGTGGCCGGTGAAGAGCTCGAAGCGCCGTACCGTGCCGTCCTCGCCGAGCCGTTCCTCTATGGCGTTCAGCAACCGCCCGCCGAGGCCGTGCCGCTGCATCCGCGGATGGACGATCAGCTTGTTGATGTGTGCCGTTGCGTCGGAGGCCACGGTGGCGCGCACCGACGCCACCACCTCGTCGCCGAGCCGCGCCACCAGCACGCTTCCGTCGCGCAGTTCGGCCTTGATGGAGTCGAGGGGCTGGGTGAGCGGCTCGATGGAGTAGTCGCCGTACAGCTCGGCCTCGCTCTGGTAGCACAGGTACTGCAGTTTGAGGATCTGTTCGGCGTCCTGCTCGGTCGCCTCCGAGATGGTCACGCTCATGCCCATGTGTGCATGCCTCCCGCTCACCTGCTCCGCCGGTTGTCCCTCACTCTTTTCCCAGAGCGCCGTGAGGTGCAACCTCCGCCGCCAGCAATCTGCGTAGACATCCCAGACATCGGGAACGTTCCGGGCCAAGGCTGCCCTGTGAGATACCCAACTCCCCCGCTATCTCCTGGTAGGTGAGGTCGCGGGGCGACAGCAGCGCCGCGACCAGCCGGGCGCAGCGGCCGGACAGCCCCCGCACCGCTTTGCGCAGGGCCCGGCGCCGGGCCGCTGCCAGGGCGAGGTGTTCGGGGCCGGGCCCTGTGTCGTCGGCCGGCTCGGCGGTGTACGGGAGTTCGTGCCGCGTCACCTGACGGAGACGGTGTGCTTCGGCACGGACGGCGTCGCGCAGCCAGGACGCCGGATCTCCGGGCGGGCCTTCGGTCTCCACGTGCTCCAGGAGACGCAGCCAGACGGCCTGTTCGAGGTCGCCGGGCTCGGTACCGGCGTCGGCTTCCGCCGATGCCTCGGCGGCCAGCAGGGGGCGCAGGGCGCCGACCATGTCGTACGGCGTGGCGAGGGTCATGCCGGGCAGAACGCGCCCGCCCCGGCATGCGGTTGCCGGGGCGGCCGTCTGTCATTCCATCAGGGGCGGAACGCTCAGCCGTTGACGAAGTCGCCGTGGGCGAGCAGCCCGGTGTCGGGGTTGTCGGTGAAGACCCCGTCGATGCCGGTGGCGAAGTAGGTCTTGAAGGCGCCGAAGGCGTCTCCGTAGGCGTCCGGGTCCGTGCCCTTCCTGAAGTCCGCGGGCAGGAAGGGGTTCTCGTTGCGCATCGTGTACGGGTGGAGGATCAGCCCCTCCGCGTGCGCGTCCGCCACCAGGGTGGTCGGCGTGGTGAGCTTGCCGGTCGTGTCCCTCGGGATGATCAGATCGAGGGTCGGCCCGATGCCCTGGGCGTAGGAGGCGATCCACTTCAGGCCCTCGGGCTTGACGAGGTCGGCGACCGTGCGCGGGTCGCCCGCCTCGACGAAGTCCCAGGGGCGGGAGCTCGCCGAGGACAGCAGCACGACGAGCGGGTTGTCGACGAGCTTGTCCAGGCGCTGGATGCTGCTCGGCTCGAAGGACTGGAGGATGACCGGCGAGTTCCTCTTGTCCTTGCCGTACTTGCGCAGCAGCCTGGCGACCCGCTCCTCCAGGCCGAGGCCCAGCTTGCGGAAGTAGGTGGGGTGCTTGAGCTCGGGGTAGATCCAGACCTGGCGGCCGCGCCCCCGGGTCTGCTCGTCCTGCCACTGGAGCACCTCTTCGAAGGTGGGGATCTCCCAGCGGCCGTTGTAGAGGGTGTTGTGCGGGCGGTTGGCCGGGATGCGCTCCTTGGCGCGCAGGGTCTTCAGCTCGGCGAGCGTGAAGTCCTCGGTGAACCAGCCGGTGGTGGACACCCCGTCGAGGACCTTGGTGGCCTTGCGGTCGGCGAACTCGGGGTGGTCGGCGACGTCCGTGGTGCCGCCGATCTCCGGCTCGTGGCGGCAGACGATGTGCCCGTCCTTGGTGGGCACCAGGTCGCCCGCCTCGACGACGTGGGCACCCATGTCGAGGGCCAGCTCGTACGCGCCGAAGGTGTGCTCAGGCCGGTAGCCGCTGGCGCCGCGGTGCGCGATGACGGTGGGCACGGGCAGGTCCTTGTAGCCCCTGCCCCCGTACTGTTCGGCGGCGGCGGCCGTGCCGGGCAGGCCCATGACGGCCCCGCCCGCACCGAGGACCGCGGCCCCCAGTACCGCGCGCCGGCCGGGGCCCGCTCCCGGCTGCTGCTCCTTCGACCCCTGCGTCCGCTGCGTCGCCATTGAGCGCTCCTCCCCTTGTGGTGCCCTGCACCTGCCAAAGCGGGATCGATCGTAGGTGTCCTCGTGTGACGGGTGGGAGACCTTGGGCGGAACACACGGGTGATGCTGGATGTCGTACTCGCGTTGCCAGTTGACGGAGGGTCGGCCGGCGGAGGAAGAAGCCGCGATGTCCGTCACATCGTGACGACGGGATGTCGGCCGTGCAACGGCACGCCACTGCAGGTAAACATGGGTCAACAGTGCGTATCCAGTCGGTGAACCCGGTGTGCAACCACCGGGGGCCCGCGAGTATCGTCCTCACCTGCAGAGACTCACCCTCGACCCTTGACACCGGAGGACCCGTTGTCCCGCTTCGCGCTCATCAAGGCAGTGCTCGGACCGATCATGCGCCTGATGTTCCGCCCACGGGTCGAGGGCGCTGAGCACATCCCCGGCACCGGCCCGGTCATCCTCGCCGGGAACCACCTCACGTTCATCGACTCGATCGTCCTGCCGCTGGTCTGCGACCGTCAGGTCGTCTTCATCGGCAAGGACGAGTACGTCACGGGCAAGGGCCTCAAGGGCCGCCTGATGGCCTGGTTCTTCACCGGCGTCGGCATGATCCCGGTGGACCGGGACGGTGCGAGCGGCGGTGTCGCGGCACTGATGACCGGCCGGCGTGTGCTCGAGGAGGGCCGGATCTTCGGCATCTACCCGGAGGGCACCCGCTCCCCCGACGGCCGGCTCTACCGCGGCCGTACGGGTATCGCGCGGCTGACCCTGATGACGGGGGCGCCGGTGGTGCCGTTCGCGATGATCGGCACGGACAAGCTGCAGCCGGGCGGTGCGGGGATGCCGCGGCCCGGGCGGGTCACGGTGCGGTTCGGTGAGGCCATGGAGTTCTCGCGGTACGAGGGCATGGACCGTGACCGGTATGTGCTGCGTGCTGTGACGGACTCCGTGATGGCTGAGGTCATGCGGCTGTCGGGGCAGGAGTACGTGGACATGTACGCGACCAAGGCGAAGGCGGCGTAAGCGGTTCCCCGGGGCCGCTTACCGCCTGCGGCGGACGGACGCAACCCACAGCGGGAGCGGCAGGCGGACGGGATGCTGGTCCCATGAAGCCGTTCCTGTTCCTCGATATCGACGGGCCGCTGAATCCGTACATGGCGTTGATCGGGCCCGTGCCGGAGGGGTTCGAGGTTCATCTGACCCGGCCCGAGGGGTGGACGGCGACGCCGTTTCTGCCCGTCCTGCTCCATCCCGGGCACGGCGCTGAGCTGCGGAAGCTGTCCGAGGCGTACGACCTGGTCTGGGCGACCACGTGGATGGACGAGGCCAACGAATGGATCGGCCCCCATCTGGGGCTGCCCCGGCTCCCGTACGTAGCCTGGCGTGAGGTGTTCGGCGGTGCGCAGGACGGCACGTACTGGAAGACGCGGGACATCGTGGCGTACGCGGCGGGGCGGCCCTTCGCCTGGGTCGACGACGAGGTCACGGATGCGGACCGGGACTGGGTCGAGCGCCATCACCCCGCGGACGCGCTGCTGCTGTGGATCGACCCGCGGACCGGCCTGACACAGAAGCACTTCACCGCGCTCGCCTCCTGGGCGGAGGCCCTGACGGCGTGATCCGGCACCCCCGGGTTCGTCAGCTCCAGGGCAGCCGCGCCCTGTGCTGCCAGTACGTCTCGCGGTCCTCGACCAGATCGCCGAGCCGGGCCGTCTGGTCCGCGTCGAGGTCGACGGCCGCGGCGTGCAGATTCGAGGCGAGCTGGTTCGTGGTGGCCGCTCCGGAGAGGACGACTCCGGCCCACGGCTGCTGAAGGATGAGGGCGAGGGCGACCGCGTCGGGGCCGAGGCCCGTCTCCTCGGCCACCGCGTTCAGGACCGCGGGCGCATGCGGGCCTGCGAGTCGGCCGTTGGCCATGCCCTCCTTCACGATCACCGTGAGCCCCGCCTCGTGCGCCTCGGCGAGTGCCGGGCCGGCCGAGGTCTCCAGCGCGTTGTACGTCGCCTGGACGGTGCGGAAGAGCGGCTCGCCGCCGGCCTCGATCTCGAGGGCCGCGCGGATGGCCTCCGCCTGGGCCGGGCCGCTGGTCGACAGGCCCACCGTCACTCCCTCGGCGGCCAGCTCGGCCAGGCGCGCGTGCAGCTCCTTGTCCTCCAGGGCCGGACTGTCGGGCGTCACGGAGTGGATCTGGTACAGGTCGAGCCGGTCGCCGAGCAGCTGCGCGGTCTCGGCGCGCTGGCGGTCGTACGTGGCGACGCTGTGGTCCTTGACCTCGTGCGCCTCGGCGTCGGTGCGCCAGCCCGCGGTGTACGTGTAGCCCCACTTGCTGCCGACGACGACGTCCGTGATGTCGGGGCGGGCGAGGAGCCAGTCGGCGAGGAACTCCTCGGAGCGGCCGTAGGACCGGGCCACGTCGAAGTAGCGGACGCCCTGCGCGTATGCGGCGTCGAGGAGTTCGTGGGTGCGGGTGCGCAGCGCGTCGACGCTGCGTACGGGCGGGAGGTCCTGATCGCGGCCGAGGTTGATGTAGCCCGGGCGGCCTACGGCGGCGAGGCCGAGGCCGATGTGGCACGTGGGAGTGGTGGCAGCAGCGAGTCGGGAGAAGGGCATCGCGGGCTCCGTTCGGTCGGCTCCTTGCGGCTGTCGACCAACGTAACCCGCGATGCCCTTGCGGCTCCCGGATGGGCTCTTCGATACCCCTTACGGCCTAGACCGACCGGCAAATGGGGGGTGGGAGTAGGAGCGGGGCTGGGTGCGTGCAGCTGCAAGGCGGAGGAGGGAGGCAACGCGGAGCGTTGTTGACTGACGACAACGCGGCAGATGTGCGTGCCCAGCCCCGCGACGCCGCCCCCCATTTGCCGGTCGGTCTTACTTGCGTGCGGTGGCCCACTCCTGCTGGGCGGCCACGTCGGCCTTGATCTCGGCGAGCTGGACGGCGACCGCGGAGGGCGCGGTGCCGCCGCGGCCGTTGCGGGACGCCAGCGCGCCCGGCACGTTCAGGACGGTCCGCACCTCGGGGGTCAGATGCGGGGAGATCTTGGCGAACTGCTCGTCGGTGAGCTGGTCGAGCTCGATGCCGCCCGCCTCGCACTCCTTGACGCACTCACCGGCGACCTCGTGTGCGACCCGGAACGGCACGCCCTGCTTGACCAGCCACTCGGCGATGTCGGTGGCGAGCGAGAAGCCGGCCGGGGCAAGCTCCTCCATGCGCTCCCGGTTGACCGTGAGGGTCGCCATCATGCCGGTGAAGGCGGGCAGAAGGACCTCGAGCTGGTCGCAGGAGTCGAAGACCGGCTCCTTGTCCTCCTGGAGGTCGCGGTTGTACGCGAGGGGCAGGGCCTTCAGGGTCGCAAGCAGGCCCGTGAGGTTGCCGATCAGACGGCCGGACTTGCCGCGCGCCAGCTCGGCGATGTCCGGGTTCTTCTTCTGCGGCATGATCGACGAGCCGGTGGAGAAGGCGTCGTGGAGCGTGACGAAGGAGAACTCCTTCGTGTTCCAGATGATGACCTCCTCCGCGATCCGGGAGAGGTTGACCCCGATCATGGCGGTGATGAACGCGAACTCGGCGACGAAGTCGCGCGAGGCCGTCCCGTCGATGGAGTTGGCGGCGGAGCCGTGCTCGAAGCCGAGGTCCTTCGCGACAGCCTCCGGGTCGAGGCCCAGCGAGGAGCCGGCGAGCGCGCCTGAGCCGTACGGGGACACAGCCGTCCGCTCGTCCCACTGGCGCAGCCGCTCCGCGTCCCGCGAGAGCGACTGGACGTGGGCCAGCACATGGTGGGCGAAGAGCACCGGCTGGGCGTGCTGAAGGTGCGTACGGCCCGGCATGGCGACGTCCGGGTGGGCCTCGGCGAGGCCGATCAGCGCCTCCTGGAGCTCGGCGATCAGGCCGCCGATGATCCGGGCGTGGTCGCGCAGGTACATGCGGAAGAGCGTGGCGACCTGGTCGTTGCGGGACCGGCCGGCGCGCAGCTTGCCCCCCAGGTCCGGGCCGAGGCGCTCCAGCAGGCCGCGCTCGAGGGCGGTGTGGACGTCCTCGTCGGCGATGGTGCCCACGAAGTCGCCTGCGGCCACGTCCGCCTCGAGCTGGTCGAGGCCCGCGATCATCCGCTCCAGCTCGTCCGCCGTGAGCAGCCCGGCCTTGTGCAGCACGCGCGCGTGGGCGCGCGAACCGGCGATGTCGTACGGCGCGAGCCGCCAGTCGAAGTGGACCGACGCCGACAGCTTGGCGAGGGCCTCGGCGGGCCCGTCGGCGAACCGTCCGCCCCAGAGCCGGACGTCACCGGTGTTGCTGCTCACTGCTCTGCTCCTCGGAGGGTTTGGTTGATCTGCGACCGATCGATGGACGTGCCACCGGCGATGGATGTGCCACCGCCTCCCCAGCGCGTCAGGCTATGCCTGCAGATCACGCCGCGCGGCGATCTTCGACGACAGGCTGTAGATGTCGATGAAGCCCTTGGCCGCGGCCTGGTCGAACGTGTCGCCCGTGTCGTAGGTGGCGAGGTTGAAGTCGTACAGCGACGACTCGGAACGCCGACCGGTGACGACCGCGCGGCCGCCGTGCAGGGTCATCCGGATGTCGCCGGTGACGTGCTGGTTGGCCTCGTTGATGAAGCCGTCCAGGGCGCGCTTGAGCGGGGAGAACCACTGGCCGTCGTAGACGAGCTCGCCCCAGCGCTGCTCGACCTGCCGCTTGTAGCGGGCCAGCTCGCGCTCGACGGTGACGTTCTCCAGCTCCTGGTGGGCGGTGATCAGCGCGATCGCGCCCGGGGCCTCGTAGACCTCGCGGGACTTGATGCCGACCAGCCGGTCCTCGACCATGTCGATCCGGCCGATGCCCTGGGCGCCGGCCCGCTCGTTGAGCTGCTGGATCGCCTGCAGGACGGTGACGGGCTTGCCGTCGATGGCGACCGGGACACCCTGCTTGAAGGAGATGATCACCTCGTCGGCCTCGCGGGGCGTGGCCGGATTCTCGGTGTACTCGTAGATGTCCTCGATCGGCGCGTTCCAGATGTCCTCGAGGAAGCCGGTCTCGACGGCGCGGCCGAAGACGTTCTGGTCGATGGAGTACGGCGACTTCTTGGTGGTCGCGATCGGGAGGTTCTTCTCCTCGCAGAACGCGATGGCCTTGTCGCGGGTCATCGCGTAGTCGCGGACCGGGGCGATGCACTTGAGGTCGGGGGCGAGGGCGACGATGCCGGCCTCGAACCGCACCTGGTCGTTGCCCTTGCCGGTGCAGCCGTGAGCGACCGTGGTGGCGCCGTGCTTCTTCGCGGCGGCGACGAGGTGCTTGACGATCGTCGGCCGGGAGAGCGCGGAGACCAGCGGATAGCGGTCCATGTAGAGGGCGTTGGCCTTGATCGCCGGGAGGCAGTACTCGTCGGCGAACTCGTCCTTGGCGTCGGCGACCTCGGCCTCGACGGCACCGCAGGCGAGCGCGCGCTTGCGGATGACGTCCAGGTCCTCGCCGCCCTGGCCGACGTCGACCGCGACGGCGATGACCTCGGCGCCCGTCTCCTCGGCGATCCAGCCGATGGCGACGGAGGTGTCAAGACCGCCGGAGTAGGCGAGTACGACGCGCTCGGTCACGGGTGTCTCCTCACAGTGCATTCGCTGTTATGCATGAGTATGCACTGGTCCGTATGTTTCGTCAATCTCCGTCGTCCACGGGCCGCACGCAGGCGCTCGATCAGAGCCCTCACGCGCGCGATCAGAGCCTTCACGCGCCTGATCAGAGCCTTCACGCCCCTGAAACAGACTTCATGGTGATGATCAGAGCCTTCAGTCGCTCATCGCCTCGACGATCACAGGCACGTGGCTCAGCGGAAGCTCCTTCGTGGACGACAGGAGAGTCACCGGCCCCTTCGCCGCCAGGTCCCGCAGCTGCTCCAGGGCTGCCGCGCGCTCCGGATCGGCGAGCTCGGCCTCATAGCGCTCGACGAACTCCTCGTGCCGTTCGGGATCATGCCCGTACCACTTCCGCAGCTCGTCGGAGGGAGCCACCTCCTTGAGCCAGGCATCGAGCCGGGCCGCGCCCTTCGACAGACCGCGGGGCCAGAGCCGGTCGACCAGGACGCGGGTGCCGTCCTCGGCCTCGACCGGGTCGTAGACGCGACGCATCCGCACCGCGCCGGACTTACGGGATTTCCGGACCATGTCTCCATCGTCCAGCCGGGCGCCGGCGTCGCGAGCCGAAACGGAGCCCTTCATTTCGTTAGACACTCGAAGTATCGCGGACGATACTCACTGGATATGGGAAAGACCTACGACCGCATCGACGGCAGGCTCCGCTCCTTCATAGAGGCTCAGCCTCTCTTCTTCACCGCGACCGCGCCGCTCTCGGGCGACGGCACGGTGAACCTCTCCCCGAAGGGCCTCAGCGGTTCCCTCGCCGTGCTCGACGAACACACCGTGGCGTATCTCGACTTCGCGGGCAGCAACGCCGAGACCGTCGCCCACCTCCGCGAGAACGGCCGCATCACCCTCATGTGGTGCGCCTTCCAGGGACCGCCGAACATCGTCCGGGTGCACGGCCGCGGCGAGGCCGTCTTCCGCGACGACCCGCGCTTCCCCGAACTGCTCACCCACTTCCCGGACATCGATCCCGGACAGCACGGGCTGCGCGCGATCATCGTGGTGACGGCGGACCTCGTCCGCGACTCCTGCGGATTCGCGGTGCCCCTCATGACGTACGACGCCGACCGCGATCTGCACGGCAAGCGCTTCGCGCGCGAGGACGACGCGTCCCTCAGCGAGTACTTCGCGAAGAAGGACCATGTGACGACTAGTCTGGACGGCCTACCAGGGCTGCCGTTGCCCTTGCCGCCCAGTACGGTCTGAGGCATGCGTCCCGGTGTCGTCGCCCTCGCGTCCGCTGCCCTGCTCACCCTCGTAACCCTCGGCGCCGCCCCGCGCGCCGCCGAGGAGCCCCTGCCCGAGCGGATGGCGGACACCGGCGGCGGCACCCAGCTGATCACCGCACAGGCCGCGCGCACCACCTCGACGACCGGAACCGTCGTCTGGTGGGATCTGCGCGGCGGACGCTGGGTGAAGACCGGCTCCGCTCCGGCTCGGTTCGGTGCGAAGGGCCTGGCCGAGGGCGGTTCGCGCAGACAGGGCACATACACCACGCCCACCGGGCTGTACGACCTGCCGTACGCCTTCGGCATCCGGAGCGCGCCCGCCGGCACCACCACCCTGTACCGCCGCGTGCACCGGAACTCCTGGTGGTGTCAGGACAACCGGTCGCGGTCCTACAACCGCTGGACCGAGCCCCGCGCCGCCGACTGCCGCGCCTCGCAGGCCGAGCACCTGATCACGTACGACCCGGAGTACGCGTACGCGCTCGTCATCGGCTTCAACTACGACCGGCCCGTGCGCGGGCGTGGGGCCGGGATCTTCCTGCACGTGAACGGGCGTGGCGCGACGGCGGGTTGTGTGTCCGTCTCCGCGGATGCGATGCGCCGGATCCTGGACTGGGCCGAGCCGGGGCGCAGGCCACACATGGCCATCGGGACGGAGAGCGGGCCGACTGCGATCACGCGCTACTAGTGGCAGTCCGGAAGGGGAAGCGTCACTAGGCGTGTACGCCTCCGCGCCGCGCCGCGCCACGACGCCTTACCCAGCAGGAGCGCCACGACGCCTCCGACCGCGATGACGACCTCCGTCCGAACAGGTCCGATCGCGGACCGCGCGACACCACGTAGAAGGTGCGTGATCAGGAACGCCGCGGGCCGTTCCAGCAGTGTGAACTGCCCGGCTATGCGGGCGAAGTACGAGTCGAGACGAGCACGTTCGAAGGCTTCCATACCTTCCCCTTTTCAAGAGAGCGGTGGTGTGCTGGCGCTCCGATGCGGCGTGCCACAGCTCGTAGAGGCGAGGCCTGCGCCTGGCGCCTCATGAACTTCAGCTGCGCTTGCAGGACCGCTTGTGGCTGTAGTTGATCAGCGGTGGTCCGGAAGGCCGGTCGTGCACGTGAGCCTCGTAGGCCTCACCGGGCGTGATTTCCTTCTGGCAGCGGCAGCAGATCAAGCGGTCCCCGCTCATCGCCGGGCCTGCCGCACGGCAGCGCGCAGAGCTGCGCCCTCCTCACACTTCGACTGGTCGTCTGCGCACTGCTCGCACGACTGGATGTGGTCCAGCAGAGCCAGATACGTGCGGTTGGCCGCGCAACAACGACAGGCTCGCGGAAACCACGTCGCGTGGCCGTCCAAGACCGTCACTGTCCGGGAGCCCAGGTCGACGGCCGTGCCATTGTCGAGAACGACCGCACACCACACGCACGCCGCGCCTCGGACCTGCTGCTTGGACAAGCCTCTGGCCGGGGGCACGGAGTGGGCCTGCACCCTGGTTGTGTCAGTTCCCTGGGGTCCTCTGCTCTGACTTCGAGGAAACCGGAAGTGTCCGGTTGCCCATCAGGACAGAACACGCGGAGTTACCGACAGGCGACCGGACAGTTTTACCTTTCGCTCAGTGACGGTAGGGCTACCGTCGAGGGACCGCAGGCACATGATGGGGATGTCCGTGGCCAAGCATCGGAACACCAAGCTTGAGGCGTTACTGACCGAGTTCGGCTACACCCACCAGCAGCTCGCCGACGAGGTAAACCAGACCGCTGAGGAGATGTTCGGCAAGCCGACCAACTGCACCGACCGGCATGTCCGCCGCTGGATCGCGGGCGACGTGCAATGGCCGTGGTCCCGCTACCTTCTACCCCTTCAGGAAATCTTCAGCCGGAGTCCGGAGGCGATGGGCTTCACCCCGCGTAAGTCATCACGCGTACCACCCCCGCCCCGGCGGGCGGCGCCCGTGAAGGAGCCGCGCCCCGTGCGACGACGAGAGTTCATCGCGGTCGGCTTGGCCACTGCCCTTGGCCTGGACGCCATTCCCTCCGCCGGCCGCCTCGGTACAGGCGACGTGGAGCGGATCCGCGCGATCGTCCCAGCGCTGTACAACCACGACCACGCCCTCGGCGGGGGAGCCCTGCACGAGGTTGCCGCGCAGGCGCTACGCCGGGTCCACCATGTGCTCAATCACTGCACCTACGGCGAGCGGGTCGAACGCGCCCTGTACTCGGCGGCCGGGGATCTCGCGGCCTCCGCAGGCTGGTTCGCCTACGACGCGGGACGGCAGGAAGACGCTACCGGCCTGTACAACGAGGCACTGCAGGCGGGCATGCTCGCCGGCGACGGCATGCTGCAGGCCCGCGTCTGGTCGAATCTCGCGATGCAGGCTCGGCTCCTCAACCGTGATCAGGAGGCGTTGCGGATCGGCCGGGCCGCCGTCGACACCCGCCAGGCGAAGAGCGACCCGTGGCTCATGGCGCTGCTGCACTGCAGGCAGGCTGTCGGACACGCCCGTACCGGCGACCGCACGCGCGCGGAGCGCTCTCTCGCCCGCGCGGAGACGGTCTACGACCGGGCCCGGGGCGAGCCTGCGGCGTGACTGTCGTTCCTCACGCCCGCAGAGCTCATGGGCCTCGCCGGGGCCGCACACCAGGCACTCGGCCGGCACCAGCGGGCGCAGCAACTCACCGCTTCCGCGCTTGACCTTCTCGATCCCCGCTTCGAACGCAACCGCGTCTACTACACCGTCCAACGCGCGCAGGCACTCCTCGGTGGAGGGGACATCGAGCATGCCGTGGCTGAGGCCGGGCAGGCGGTCGCCATAGCTGGCCGGGTGCAGAGCGATCGGATCCGGGGAAAGCTCGACGACCTGCGGCACCAGATGCGGCGCCGCGCGCACGTACCCGCGGCGGCAGACTTCCTCGAGCAGACGCGACAGACGGGAGCGTGAGCGTGGACGGGCTGCGACTGGAACGCAGGGACGCAACCGGGCTTGGTGACATCCGGCAGCAACTGCTCGACGTGTACGCGGAGATCTACGCCGACCGGCTTGGCGAGGAGTTCCACAGCGTCGCCCGATTCGATGAGCGGCTCGGCTGGAACACCGAGGTGCCCGGCTTCGCCGCAGTCGTCTGCTACCTCGAGGACACCCCGGTCGGCTACGCGTACGGCTGCACGCTGCAGGCCGACACCCGCTGGTGGAACGGGCTCCGCACACCCGTTGCCGAGGGCGCCACGGTTGAGACGGGGGCGCGCACCTTCGCTCTGTCCGAGCTCATGATCGTCGACAAGGTCCGCGGCAGTGGCGCGGCGCAGCAGATCCACGACGAGCTCCTGCGTGGCCGACCAGAGGAGCGGGTGACTCTGCTCGTCGAACGGGACCACCCGAAGGTGCGCGCCCTGTACGAGGCCTGGGGCTACGAATGGTTTGGCGAGGTGCTGCCGTTCCCCGACGCCCCCCTGTACGACGCGATGGTCTTGCCCAGGACGCCGGGGAGCTGACGGCGCCGCCTCGCCACAGCGCCGCGTGGGCCCGGGCGCGGCCAGGTGCTTGATCACATCGCGAGACGCTGTTGCAGTCCCGCTCGCCCGGCGTTTGCATAACTGGGTGCATACTGAACATGTCATGACCACGGACGCCGTGACGGAGTCCTCGGGCACCGATCGTGCCGCACGGCGAGCCGTCACCGTCTTCCCCGTACTCGTGCTGCTCGCCGGCGCCGTCGGCCTCGCTGTGCCCGACGCCCTCGCCGGCTGGAAGACGAACGTGCCGTACCTCCTCGGTGTCGTCATGTTCTGCATGGGCCTGACGATGTCGGTCGCCGACTTCCAGGGTGTCGCGAAGCGGCCGTGGGCGGTGGCGCTCGGCCTGGTGGCCCACTACGTGATCATGCCGGGGCTGGGGTGGCTGATCGCCCACGCACTCGACCTCTCCCCGCAGCTGGCGGCGGGCGTGATCCTGGTCGGCTGTGCCCCGAGCGGCACCGCGTCCAACGTGGTGGCCTATCTCGCACGCGGCGACGTGGCCCTGTCGGTCTCCGTGGCGACCGTCTCGACCCTGGTCGCCCCGCTGGTCACGCCTCCGCTGACGCTCCTGCTCGCGGGCGAGTACCTGCCGGTGGAGGCGGGTGCGATGGTCACCGACATCCTCAAGACCGTGCTCCTGCCGGTCCTCGGCGGTCTCGTCGTGCGGCTGCTGCTCGGCCGGTACGTGAACCGGGTGCTCGGCCTGCTGCCGTGGCTGTCGGCCGCGACGGTCGCCGTGATCGTGGCGGTCGTCGTGGCGGGCAGCGCCGCGGCGATCAAGTCGGCGGCGTTGGTGGTGTTCGCGGCCGTCGTGCTGCACAACGGCCTGGGTCTGGCGCTGGGTTACGGCGCCGGAAGGGTCGCCCGGCTCGGCGAGCCCGCCTCGCGGGCGATGGCCTTCGAGGTCGGCATGCAGAACTCCGGCCTCGCCGCGTCGCTCGCCACCGCCCACTTCAGCCCGCTGGCCGCGCTGCCGGCCGCGGTGTTCTCGGTGTGGCACAACATCTCGGGCGCGGTGGTCGCGGCGTGGATGTCGCATCGGACGCGGCGGGCAGAGCGGGTGTGACGGCAAGGGCGTGGCCCTGAGCCACAACGACATAGGGGCCGGCGGTCTACGAAGACCGCCGGCCCCTACGTCCGACTCAAAACCGCCCGGCCAGGCTTAGTGGTGGTTCTGCGCCAGCCGCAGCAGATGGTCCGCCAGCGCCTGACCGCCCGTCGGGTTGCGGCTGATCAGCAGCAGGGTGTCGTCACCCGCGATGGTGCCGAGGATGTCGTGGAGTTCGGCCTGGTCGATGGCCGACGCCAGGAACTGGGCCGCGCCCGGCGGCGTGCGTAGGACGACGAGGTTCGCCGAAGCCTCCGCCGAGATCAGCAGCTCCGCGGAGAGACGCCGCATCCGCTCCTCCTTCGCCGACTCGCCCAGCGGCGCCCGCGGGGTGCGGAAACCGCCCTCGCTGGGCACCGCGTAGATGAGGTCGCCGTCGGTGTTGCGGATCTTCACCGCGTTGAGCTCGTCCAGGTCGCGGGAGAGCGTCGCCTGAGTGACGGTCAGCCCGTCATCGGCGAGGAGCTTCGCCAACTGGCTCTGGGAGCGCACCGGTTGCCGGTTGAGGATGTCCACGATCCGGCGGTGGCGGGCGGTGCGTGTCTGCGGCACGGCAGGCCCCGCCTGGGGCTCGTTGTCCTGCGCCTGACTCATCGTCGTCTCATTCTCCGGATCGTCCGTCCCCGTAAACGTCGTCGAGGACACCGGGCAGCGCCCGCAGGAAGGCGTCCACCTCGTCGTCGCCGAGGTTCAGCGGCGGCATGAGCCGTACGACGTTGGGGGCGGGCGCGTTCACCAGGAGGCCGGCGTCCTGAGCCGCCTGCTGCACCTGGGGCGCGAGCGGCTCGGAGAGCACGATACCCAGCAGCAGGCCCGCACCCCTGACATGTTCGATCAACGGGTTACGGGAACCGCCGTCGGCACCCTTGATGCCCTCGATTCCTTCCCGCAGCTTCTCCCCCGCCCGCTTCACGTTCTCGAGCAGGCCCTCGGAGGCGATCGTGTCGAGTACGGCGAGTCCGGCGGCGCACGCCACCGGGTTGCCGCCGAAGGTCGTGCCGTGGTGGCCCGGCTTCAGCAGCTCGGCGGTCTCGCCGAACGCGACGGTCGCGCCGAGAGGCAGCCCACCGCCAAGCCCCTTTGCGAGAGTGACGATGTCGGGCTCGACGCCCTCGTGTGCCTGGTAATCGAACCAGTGGCCGGTCCGGCCGACGCCGGTCTGCACCTCGTCGAGGACGAGAAGGGTGCCCGTGGCCCGGGTGATCTCGCGGGCCGCCTTGAGGTAGCCGACGGGCGACACGACGACGCCGTTCTCACCCTGGATGGACTCGATGATCACCAGGGCCGTCTCCTCGGTGACGGCAGCCCGGAGGGCCTCCACATCGCCGTACGGCACGTGGGTGACATCCCCGGGCAGCGGCAGGAAGGGCTCCTGCTTGCCGGGCTGGCCGGTCAGCGCCAGGGCGCCCATGGTCCGGCCGTGGAAGCCGCCCTGCGTGGCGACCATGTGCTTACGCCCGGTGAGTCGCCCGATCTTGAAGGCGCCCTCGTTGGCCTCGGCCCCGGAGTTGCAGAAGTACACGCGGCCGTCGCGTCCGAAGAGCTGCAGCAGCCGCTCGGCGAGCGCGATGGGCGGCTCGGCCATGAAGAGGTTGGAGACATGGCCCAGGGACGCGATCTGCTTGCTGACGGCCTCGACGATCGCGGGATGGGCGTGGCCCAGCGCATTGACCGCGATACCGCCGACGAAGTCCAGGTACTCCTTGCCGTCGGCGTCCCACAGCCGGGCGCCCTCGCCGCGGACGAGGGGCAGCCGCGGGGTGCCGTAGTTGTCCATGAGCGCGCCCTGCCACCGCTCGGTCAGCTCCTGATTGCCGGTCATACGGGGTCCCCCTCCTCGTCCGGCACGACCATCGTGCCGATGCCCTCGTCCGTGAAGATCTCCAGCAGGATCGAGTGCTGGACCCGGCCGTCGATCACGCGCGCTGTGTTGACGCCGTTGCGGACGGCGTGCAGGCAGCCCTCCATCTTCGGCACCATGCCGCTGGACAGATCCGGCAGCAGTTTCTCCAGCTCGCTCGCGGTGAGCCGGCTGATGACCTCGTCGGAGTTGGGCCAGTCCTCGTAGAGGCCCTCGACATCGGTCAGGACCATCAGGGTCTCGGCACCCAGCGCCGCAGCGAGAGCCGCAGCCGCCGTATCAGCATTGACGTTGTAGACATGTCCGTCGTCCTGTGACCGGGCGATCGAGGAAATGACCGGGATGCGTCCGTCGGCCAGCAGCGCCTCGATCGCGCCGGTGTCGATCTCGGTGATTTCGCCGACCCGCCCGATGTCGACGAGCTCGCCGTCGATCTCGGGCTGGTGCTTGGTGGCGGTGATGGTGTGCGCGTCCTCGCCGGTCATACCGACCGCGAACGGCCCGTGCTGGTTGAGCAGCCCGACGAGCTCGCGCTGGACCTGCCCTGCGAGGACCATGCGTACGACGTCCATCGCCTCGGGCGTCGTGACCCGCAGCCCGGCCTTGAACTCGCTGACCAGGCCGTGCCGGTCGAGCTGGGCGCTGATCTGCGGGCCGCCGCCGTGCACGACGACCGGCTTGAGCCCGGCGTGCCGCAGGAAGACCACGTCCTGGGCGAAGGCCGCCTTCAGCTCCTCGTTCACCATCGCGTTGCCGCCGAACTTGATGACGACCGTCTTGCCGTGGTGCCGGGTCAGCCAGGGCAGCGCCTCGATGAGGATCTGCGCCTTGGGGAGTGCGGTGTGCTTCCGCGTCGTATTGGTCATGACGAGTAGGCGCTGTTCTCGTGGACGTAGTCCGCGGTCAGGTCGTTGGTCCAGATCGTCGCGGACTCGGAGCCGGCGGCGAGGTCGGCGGTGACGACGACCTCCCGGTAGCGCATGTCGACGAGCTCGCGGTCCTCGCCGACGCCGCCGTTCTTGCAGACCCACACGCCGTTGATGGCGACATTCAGCTGGTCCGCCTCGAAGGCCGCCTTGGTCGTGCCGATGGCGGAGAGGACGCGGCCCCAGTTGGGGTCCTCGCCGTGGATGGCGCACTTGAGGAGGTTGTTGCGGGCGATGGAGCGGCCCACCTCGACGGCGTCGTCCTCGGTCGCCGCGTTGATCACCTCGACCTTGATGTCCTTGCTGGCGCCCTCGGCGTCGCCGATCAGCTGACGGCCGAGGTCGTCGCAGACCTTCCGTACGGCCTCGGCGAACTCTGCGTGCTCCGGGGTCACACCGGACGCGCCCGAGGCGAGCAGGAGGACCGTGTCGTTGGTGGACATGCAGCCGTCGGAGTCGACCCGGTCGAAGGTGACCTTCGTGGCGGCGCGCAGCGCCTTGTCGAGGGTCTCGCTGTCCAGGTCGGCGTCGGTGGTGAGGACGACGAGCATGGTGGCGAGGCCGGGGGCGAGCATGCCGGCGCCCTTGGCCATGCCGCCCACGGTCCAGCCATCGCCCTGCTGGACGGCCGTCTTGTGGACGGAGTCGGTGGTCTTGATGGCGATGGCGGCCTTCTCGCCGCCGTGCTCGCTCAGCGCGGCCGCGACCTGCTCGACGCCGGGCAGCAGCTTGTCCATGGGCAGCAGTACGCCGATGAGGCCGGTCGAGCAGACGGCGACCTCGCCCGCGTTGTGCCCTTCGAGGACCTCGGCGACCTTCTCCGCGGTGGCGTGCGTGTCCTGGAAGCCCTTTGGGCCCGTACAGGCGTTGGCGCCACCGGAGTTGAGGATGACGGCGGACACCTGCCCGCCCTTCAGCACCTGCTCGGACCACAGGACGGGCGCGGCCTTGACGCGGTTGGAGGTGAAGACGCCCGCGGCGGCCAGGCGGGGCCCGTTGTTGACCACGAGGGCCAGGTCGGGGTTGCCGTTCTCCTTGATCCCGGCAGCGACGCCCGCCGCCGTGAATCCCTTTGCTGCCGTGACACTCACGGTGCGACTCCGATCGTGGAAAGACCCGTTTCCTCGGCGAACCCGAGGGCGATGTTCATGCTCTGGACGGCACCGCCGGCGGTGCCCTTGGCGAGATTGTCGATGGCGCTGATGGCGATCACGCGACCTGCCGCCTCGTCGTACGCGACCTGCACCTGAACGGCGTTGGAGCCGTACACGGACGCGGTCGCGGGCCACTGTCCCTCGGGCAGCAGGTGGACGAACGGCTCGTCGGCATAGGCCTTCTCGTACGCGGCACGGACGGACTCGGCGGTGGTGCCCGGCTTCGCCTTGGCGGTGCACGTGGCGAGGATGCCGCGGGGCATGGGCGCGAGGGTCGGCGTGAAGGAGACGGTGACCGTCTCACCGGCGGCGGCGCTGAGGTTCTGGATCATCTCGGGCGTGTGCCGGTGGACACCGCCCACGCCGTACGGCGACATGGAGCCCATGACCTCGGAGCCGAGCAGATGCGGCTTGGGCGCCTTGCCGGCGCCGGAGGTGCCGGAGGCGGCGACGATCACCGCGTCCGGTTCGGCGAGCCCCGCCGCGTACGCCGGGAAGAGCGCGAGCGAGGCGGCCGTGGGGTAGCAACCGGGCACCGCGATGCGCTTGGACCCCTCCAGCGCTGCGCGGGCGCCCGGCAGTTCGGGGAGGCCGTAGGGCCAGGTCCCGGCGTGCGCGGAGCCGTAGAACTTCTCCCAGTCGGCCGCGTTCTTCAGCCGGAAGTCGGCGCCCATGTCCACGACGAGGACATCGGGGCCGAGCTGCTCGGCGACGGCGGCGGACTGGCCGTGCGGCAGGGCGAGGAAGACGACGTCATGGCCTGCGAGGACCTCGGCGGTCGTCGGCTCCAGGACGCGGTCGGCGAGCGGGAGAAGGTGCGGCTGGAGCGCACCGAGGCGCTGACCTGCGTTGGAGTTGCCGGTCAGGGCGCCGATCTCCACTTCCGGGTGCACGAGAAGCAGACGCAGCAGTTCGCCGCCCGCGTATCCGCTTGCCCCTGCCACTGCTGCGCGTACCGTCATGGAACCCTCCTCCTGGATGGCATGACTATACGCTGTGCCGCAGTTTTATGCAATCAGGCCCGGGGTCCGCGGACGCACCTCATGAGACTGAGTCTTCGAGATGGCGGATGAGCGCGTGACTTGGCGGGACTGAGCGGTTCAGTGCCCGTTCTGTGACGTGATCGGCACCGGCCCGCGGCCCGCGGCCCGCGGCCCGCTAGCGTCGGGCCCATGATCGTATGGCTCAACGGCACCCACGGCGCAGGCAAGACGACGACCAGTGCACTCGTGCAGCCACTCCTCCCGGATTCACGGGTGTTCGACGCCGAGAAGGTCGGCGAGACGCTCATGGACATCACGCCCCGGCTGCCGGTGACGGACAACTTCCAGCACTGGCCGCCGTGGCGACAGCTGGTCGTCGAGACCGCCCGCCGCGTGCTCGACTACACCGGCGGCACCCTGGTGATGCCCATGACCGTCCTGGTCGAGCAGTACTGGCGCGAGATCAGCACGGGCCTCGCTCACCATGCCATCCCGGTAAGGCACTTCGTCCTCCACGCTGACCAGGACACCCTCCGCGGGCGTATCGAGGGGGACCATCCTGTCCCCTCCCCGTTCCGCCTCAAATACCTCGAGCCCTACGCCGAGGCGGCCCGCACGTGGCTGCACGGCGAGGCCGAGGTCGTCGACACCACGCACCTCACGCCCGCCCAGGCCGCCCTGCAGATCGCGGAGGCCGTCAAGGGCTGAGGCTTGAGCCGCCCGCCACGTGTTACACGGCATGCAGGGAGGCGGGCGGCGTGCCCGACCGCCGGCCTCGTACGGGCGGCGGTCTTCTGGCCTCGACGGGGCCGGCGCCGAGCACGCAGAGACGGGACCGCCCGGCCGGAACACAGAGACACGACCGCCCCGGCCGGAGGTACCGGCCGGGGCGGAACGTGCGGACAGAGGGCCCTCGTCAGGCGAGGGTCGCGAGCGCCTCGTTGAAGGTCGTCGACGGACGCATGACCACCGAGGCCTTGGCCGCGTCGGGCTGGTAGTAGCCGCCGATGTCGGCCGGGGAGCCCTGGACCGCGATCAGCTCGTCGACGATCGTCTGCTCCTGTGCGGTCAGCGTCTCCGCGAGCGGGGCGAAGGCCTTGGCCAGGTCCGCGTCGTCGGTCTGCTTCGCCAGCTCCTGGGCCCAGTAGAGCGCCAGGTAGAAGTGGCTGCCGCGGTTGTCGATGCCGCCGAGGCGGCGGGTCGGCGACTTGTCCTCGTTGAGGAAGGTCGCCGTCGCGCGGTCGAGCGTGTCGGCGAGGACCTGGGCGCGCGCGTTGCCCGCGGTCTGCGCGAGGTGCTCGAAGCTGGCCGCGAGCGCGAAGAACTCACCGAGGCTGTCCCAGCGCAGGTAGTTCTCCTTGACCAGCTGCTGGACGTGCTTCGGGGCGGAGCCGCCGGCGCCGGTCTCGAAGAGGCCGCCGCCCGCCATCAGCGGGACGACCGACAGCATCTTGGCGCTGGTGCCCAGCTCCAGGATGGGGAACAGGTCGGTCAGGTAGTCGCGCAGCACGTTGCCGGTGACGGAGATGGTGTTCTCGCCGCGACGGATGCGCTCCACGGAGAGCTTGGTCGCCTCGACCGGGGACAGGATCTTGATGTCCAGGCCCTCGGTGTCGTGCTCCGGCAGGTACTGCTTGACCTTGGCGATCAGGTTGGCGTCGTGCGCGCGGGTCTCGTCGAGCCAGAACACGGCCGGGTCGCCGGTGGCGCGGGCGCGGGTGACGGCCAGCTTCACCCAGTCCTTGATCGGGGCGTCCTTGGTCTGGCAGGCGCGGAAGATGTCGCCGGCGGAGACGGTCTGCTCCAGGACGACGTTGCCGGCCTGGTCGACGAGGCGGACGGTACCCGTGGCCGGGATCTCGAAGGTCTTGTCGTGGCTGCCGTACTCCTCGGCCTTCTGCGCCATGAGGCCGACGTTCGGGACCGAGCCCATCGTCGACGGGTCGAAGGCGCCGTGGGCGCGGCAGTCGTCGAGGACGGCCTGGTAGACACCGGAGTAGCTGCTGTCCGGCAGGACCGCGAGGGTGTCGTGCTCCTGGCCGTCCGGGCCCCACATGTGGCCGGAGGTGCGGATCATGGCCGGCATGGAGGCGTCGACGATGACATCGGACGGGACGTGCAGGTTGGTGATGCCCTTGTCGGAGTCGACCATCGCCAGGGCCGGGCCCTCGGCGAGCTCGGCGTCGAAGGACGCCTTGATCTCGGCGCCCTCGGGCAGGGACTCGAGGCCCTTGTAGATGCCACCGAGGCCGTCGTTCGGGGTCAGGCCGGCCGCGGCGAAGACCTCGCCGTACTTGGCGAACGTCTTCGGGAAGAAGGCGCGCACGACGTGGCCGAAGATGATCGGGTCGGAGACCTTCATCATCGTGGCCTTGAGGTGCACGGAGAAGAGGACGCCCTCCTCCTTGGCACGGGCGACCTGAGCGGCGAGGAACTCGCGCAGCGCGGCCACGCGCATCACGGAGGCGTCGACGACCTCGCCCGCCAGGACGGGTACGGACTCACGCAGGACGGTGGTGGAGCCGTCGTCGCCCTTCAGCTCGATACGGAGCGAGCCGGCCTCGGAGATCACCGCGGACTTCTCGGTGGAGCGGAAGTCGTCCACGCCCATGGTGGCGACATTGGTCTTGGACTCCGGGGTCCAGGCGCCCATGCGGTGCGGGTGGGTCTTGGCGTAGTTCTTGACCGAGGCGGGGGCGCGGCGGTCGGAGTTGCCCTCACGCAGGACCGGGTTCACGGCAGAACCCTTGATCTTGTCGTAGCGGGCGCGGATCTCGCGCTCCTCGTCGGTCTTGGGGTCGTCCGGGTAGTCCGGAAGCGCGTAGCCCTGGCCCTGGAGCTCGGTGATCGCGGCCTTCAGCTGCGGGATGGAGGCCGAGATGTTCGGCAGCTTGATGATGTTGGCCTCGGGCGTCTTCGCGAGCTCACCGAGCTCCGCGAGCGCGTCCGGGATGCGCTGGCCCTCCTCCAGGTACTCCGGGAAGACGGCGATGATGCGCCCGGCCAGCGAGATGTCACGGGTCTCCACAGTGACACCGGCCTGCGAGGCGTACGCCTGGATCACCGGCAGGAACGAATACGTCGCCAGGGCCGGGGCCTCGTCAGTGTGCGTATAGATGATGGTCGAGTCAGTCACTGGGTGCTCCGCTCCACGTCTGCAACATTGCTCGACATCAAGATATCTCGTGAGGGGACTCTTGCCGAAAGGGCCCCGCACGGCACGGCAGCGACTGCGCTCGGGGCAGCCGCTGCCGTGGCGACGGATCATGCACCGCCCGCAGGCGGGGTGCGGTGCGCGACCCCTGGGAATCAGCCCTCCTTGATCCTCAGGAATGTGATCGAGTTGGCCGGGAAGGTGTACGTGAACTTGTCGGCGACCCCGTCGAAGGTGGACGTCACGGGCGCGACCGGCGTGGCCTTCTCGGTGTTCACGGCGTCGGGCGCCGCCTTCAGCGTGGTGACGGCGGCCTTGCTTCCCACCTTCGCCCCGCCCAGGTCGATCGCGGTACGGGCGTCCGCGGACTGGGCGTTGACGACCTTGACGATCAGGTCGCCGGTCTTCGCGTCGCGCGTGACGACCTGGCGGAACGGCTCAGCGGGCTTGTCGTCGGTGAAGCTGCCCCACTCCTGGCCGTCGAGGTACAGGGTCACCTGGCGGCCGCGCACCTTGATGTGGATGTCGTAGGTGCGGCCCGTCTCGATCGAGCCGGCCTTGGAGATGAGCGTGGACTTGCCGCCGTCCACGGCCTGCTCGACCGCGGACTGGGTGTTGTTCCAGCCGCCCAGGTTCCACCAGTAGTAGTTGCCGGTGTCCTTCACGCCGAAGGCGACGAGGAAGCCCTCCTTTCCGGACTTCTTGGTGGCCTTGACCTGCAGGTCGTAGTCGTGCCAGGCGGGGTCGCCGGCCGAGACCATGGTGTTCTCGGCGGCCACGTCGGTCTGCACGTACTGCCCGTCCTGGATGCTCCAGCTGCCGCCGCCCGTGTGGTTCCACTTCGAGGCGTCGCCGGAGAAGTCGTCGCTGAGCAGCGTGGTGCCGTCCTCGCCGGTGACCTTGACGTCGTCATACGCGGCGGTGGTCGCCCAGGTCGAGAGGCCCACGGCGCCCGAGATCGGGCCGGTGACGCTCGGCGTGGTGGTGGCCGTGCTGGGCACGACGCGGTCGCCGACGTTGTTCATGAAGAGCTTCTGGACCTCGTAGTTGGCGGAAGCCCACGACGCGTGGTTGTTGAACCAGATCATGTCGGGGCTCCACTGCACGTAGTCCTCGTTGGCGTACAGCGGGGCGTACGAGGCCAGCTTCACGACGTCCGCGTTGCGCTCCAGGCCGGTCATGAACGCGGCTTCGGCGAGGGCGTTCTTGAAGGCGTTGCCCCAGGAGGCGTACTCACCGAGGAAGACCTTGGGGCCGTTCCTGTCGTACGAGTCGTAGCGGTCGTTGTTCTGCAGGAACCACTGGGGGCTGTTGTAGTAGTGCTCGTCGACCATGTCGACGTTGCCCTCGCGGTTGAGCTTCCACGCCGTGTCGAAGGTGGTGCCCGCGTCGTCAGGCCCGGAGTTCGAGATCACCGTGATGTCGGGGTACTCGGCCTCGATCGCGGCGCGGAACTGCTTGAACCGGGCGAAGAACTCGTTCGGCAGGTTCTCCTCGTTGCCGACCCCGATGTGGGTGAGGTGGAAGGGCTTGGGGTGGCCCATCTGCGCCCGCTTCTTGCCCCACTCGCTGGTGACCGGGCCGTTGGCGAACTCGATCAGATCGAGGGTGTCCTGGATGTGCCGCTTGAGCAGCGCGTCGTCGTCGACGGCCTGGTTCTGGCCGCAGCCGGTGACCAGGGCCGGGACGACGGGCAGCGGCATCGCGCCGACGTCCTCGGAGAACTGGAAGTACTCGTAGTAGCCGAGGCCGTAACTCTGGTTGTAGCCCCAGAAGTTGGCGTTGGTCGCGCGCTGCTCGACCGGGCCGATGGTGTCCTTCCACTGGTACGAGCGCTTGCGCTGCCAGCCGGACGCCTCGTCGTACCCCTCCATGCTGCCGGTGTTGACCAGGCAGCCGCCGGGGAAGCGGACGAAGCCCGGGTGCAGGGCGGCGACCTTCTCGGCGAGGTCCTTGCGCAGGCCGTTCGGGCGGCCCTTGAAGGTGTCGCGCGGGAAGAGCGAGACCATGTCGAGGCGGGCGGTGCCGCTGCCGTGCGCGGTGACGGCGAGGCGGCCGGCGGTGCTGTCGGTGACCGCCGTCAGTGTGCCCGTGTACTTCGCCCACGTGTCGCCCCGGGCGGTGAGGTCGACGGAGGGGGCGAGCGTGGTGCCGTCGCTGCTCGCGAGGGACACGGTGAGAGGCGTTCCGTCGGCGCTGTCGGTGCGGGCCCACACGGAGAAGTCGTACTTCTTGCCCTTCTCGACCCTGATGCCGGTGTTGTAGCCGGAGTTGGCGACGCCCGTGCCGGCGGGCGAGCCGTCGAGGTCCAGGCGGAGGTAGTTGCGGTTCCGCTCGTTCAGGCGGCCGTCGTCGTTCACGACCTTCGCCGCGCCCGAACCGGTGGTCGCCCAGGAGGTCAGCGGCGTGTAGGAGCGGTTGTCATCGGTGCTGTACTCGAAGGACCGGTTCTGCACGAGCTCGGCGTAGAGCCCGCCATCGGCGGCACGGTTGATGTCCTCGAAGAAGACGCCGTACATCGTGTCGTCGATCTTCGCGCCCGAGCCCTTCGGGTCGACGGTGATCGCGTAGTCGGCGGCGTCTTCCGTGGCGGCGTTCACGGGGGACGGGACGACGGCGGTGGCAGTCAGGAGAGCGGCGGCCGTGAGGCCGAGTCTCCAGCGATTGCGCGTGCTGGTGGGGGTGTGGGTGCGGCTGCGTGGCATGGATACTCCGCGGCTCGTTGTTCGGAATATCGGACGGCGGTCAATAACTCGAACGGCAAGATAGGGAGGGGGTGGGGGTTGGTCAATGGGTCGCGCAGCGACTGGTGTGGCGGACGGCGGTTCCAACTCATCGGCAGCGGGGGGCCCTTGATGGAACGTCTCGGAACTGCCCCAGGGTCTGGTGGGCCCGGTCACCGGCGCAGGCACCGGCGATGACCTGGGCGATTCCCGCGCGGGTAGGCTCGGATCCGGTCCAGCTGACAGGGAGGCGGCAGGCGATGGGCGATCTCTGGCCGGTGCCGGACGTACTGGCCTATCTGACCGGAAGCTGGGATGTGGCCCGCTCCGTACGGGACCTCGCGAGCGGCATCGACGGGACCTTCACCGGCACGACCGTTTTCGGGCGGCTGGAAAGCAGCGGTTGCGAAGGGGAGTGCGCGGGCCTGGTGCACCACGAGTCCGGCACCTTCGTATGGCAGGGCACACCCCGCCCCGCCGAGCGCACCCTCCGGTTTCTGCCCGGCGACCCACCCGGAACGGCCCTCGTGCAGTTCTCGGACGGCCGCCCGTTCCACGACCTGGACCTGAGGTCCGGCCGCCATGTAGCGGACCATCCTTGCTCAGCGGACCTCTACCGGGGCGAGTTCACCGTGCACAGCGCCGAACGGTGGCGGACCGTGTGGCGGGTGGCAGGTCCGGCGAAGGACCTGCTTCTGGTCACGGAGTACAGGCGGCGGTAGCGCCGGCCGGCAATAAGACCGACTGGCAAATGGGGGGTGGGAGAAGGAGCGGGGCTGGGTGCGTGCAGCTGCAAGGCGGAGGAGGGAGGCAACGCGATGGGGGCACCTCCCTGCTCGAGCGAAGCCGAGAGCTTGGGGGAGTTGTTGACTGACGACAACGCCGCAGATGTGCGTGCCCAGCCCCGCGACGCCGCCCCCCATTTGCCGGTCGGTCTAAGGCGGGCAGGGTCAGGCGCCGGACCGCAGCACCCGCGAAAGCCCCAGCGCAGCCGTCCTCACCGCCGGTGCGAGCTGCGCCGGTCGGTACCGGGCCCTCGGCACGGCCACCGAGAGCGCGGCGACGGCCACCGCTCCGTCGAAGACGGGCGCGGCGATGCAGCTGACCCCGAGGGCGGCCTCCTGCTCCTCGTACGCGAGGCCCGACACCTGGGCCTGCTCGATCGCCGTACGCAGGCGTGCCGGGTCGGTGATCGAGTGCGGGGTCAGGCTGGGCAGGGGCCCCGCGAGCACCTCCTCGGTGAGGTCGGCGCCTGAGAAGGCCAGCAGGGCCTTGCCCACGCCGGTGCAGGTGAGCGGGAGCCTGCCGCCGATCCGGGAGGGCAGTGGCAGTACGTCATGCCCGTGGATCCGCTCGACGTAGACGACCTCGTGGCCCTCGCGGACGCCGAGGTGCACGGTCTCGCGGGTGGCCTCGAAGAGGTCCTGCAGAAACGGCAGCGCCGCCTCACGGAGATCCTGGCGGCGCGGGACCAGCGAGCCGAGCTCGAAGAGCTTCCCGCCGAGCCGGTACGTGTCGCCGGTGCGCTCCAGGAGTCCGAGCCGTACGAGGTCCGCCGCGAGCCGGAAGGCGGTGGTCTTGGTCAGGCCGGTGCGCTCCGCGAGTTCCGTCAGGCGGTACGTCCCGCCGTCGGGCCGGAAGGTTTCGAGGAGGGTGACGGCCTTGTCCAGCATGTTGCCGCCCGAGCTGTTCCGTGTCACGGAACAAACTTTGGCGCATGTACGACGCCCCGTCTATACCGGAGGTGTCGCAGGCACGGGGGCCGCCCACGCCGGCTGCCGTAACCCGCGCTCGTATCCCGCACCCGTCCCGTCCCGTCCCGTCTCGTCCCGTCTCGTCCCCGGAGGTGTCGCATGTCAGCGCCCCGCACCACGTCCAGCACCCCCCGGCGGTGCTCATGAGCGCCGGCGCCGTCTCCCCGGCGGTGACCAAGGCCGCCGACGCCCTGGTGGAGGCCACCCGGACGGGCGTCGCGTGCCCGCCGCTGCGCACCCTCTTCGCCGACGGCGACGTCGAGTCCGCGTACGCCGTGCAGCGGCTGAACGTCGAGCGCGGTGTGGCCGCGGGCCGCCGTATCGTCGGCCGCAAGATCGGCCTGACCTCGCCGGCCGTCCAGGCTCAACTCGGTGTCGACCAGCCGGACTTCGGCGCGCTGTTCGCGGACATGGCCGTCGCCGACGGCGGCACGGTCGAGGCCGGGCGGCTGCTGCAGCCCAAGGTGGAGGCCGAGGTCGCCCTCGTCCTCGGCGCCGACCTGCCGCACCGCGACTGCACCGTCGCCGACGTGCTGCGCTCGGTCGACTTCGCGCTGCCCGCCCTGGAGATCGTCGACAGCCGTATCGCCGGCTGGGACATCACCATCGTCGACACCGTCGCCGACAACGCCTCCTCCGGCCTGTTCGTCCTCGGCGGCACGCCCGTACCGCTGACGCAGGTGGACCTGCGCGGCGTCCGGATGTCGATGACCAGCGGCGACAAGGTGGTCTCCGAGGGAACCGGCGCCGACTGCCTGGGCGGCCCGCTCAACGCCGCCGTGTGGCTCGCCTCCACCCTCGCCGCCGCGGGCGACCCCCTGCGCGCCGGAGACATCGTTCTGACCGGTGCGCTCGGCCCGATGGCTGTGGCGGCCCCGGGCGACGCGTTCGAGGCATCCATCTCCGGCCTGGGCACGGTCCGGGCCGCGTTCGCCCCCGAAGGAGACAACCGGTGAGCAGCAGCACCCCCGCGCCCAGCGCCCGCACGAAGGTGGCCATCATCGGCTCGGGCAACATCGGCACCGACCTCATGATCAAGGTGCTGCGCCTGTCCGAGACCCTCGAAATGGGCGTGATGGTCGGTATCGACCCGGAGTCCGACGGCCTGGCGCGCGCCCGCCGCTTCAAGGTCGCCACCACCCACGAGGGCGTGGACGGCCTCGTCAAGATGGACGAGTTCGCCGATGTGGAGATCGTCTTCGACGCCACGTCGGCAGGTGCCCACCGCTACAACGACAAGGTGCTGCGCGACCTGGGCCGCACCGTCGTCGACCTGACCCCGGCCGCCATCGGCCCCTACGTGGTGCCGCCGGTCAACCTCGACGACAACCTCGACGCGGGCAACGTCAACATGGTCACCTGCGGCGGCCAGGCGACGATCCCGATCGTCTCCGCCATCTCGGCGGTGACGCCCGTGCACTACGGCGAGATCGTCGCCTCCATCTCGTCCCGCTCCGCGGGTCCCGGCACCCGGGCCAACATCGACGAGTTCACCGAAACCACCTCCTCGGCCATCGAGAAGGTCGGCGGCGCGGCGCGCGGCAAGGCGATCATCATCCTCAACCCGGCCGAGCCGCCTCTGATCATGCGCGACACCGTGCACTGCCTGGTCTCGGAGTGCGACCAGGAGGCGGTCACCGCCTCCATCGAGGAGATGGTCGGCCGCGTCCAGGGCTACGTGCCCGGATACCGCCTCAAGCAGAAGGTGCAGTTCGACCGTGTCCCGGCCGACGACCCGCTGCGCGGACTGCTGCCCGCCGAAGCCGCTGGCACCGATGCGGTGAAGGTGTCGGTGTTCCTCGAGGTCGAGGGCGCCGCCCACTACCTGCCGTCGTACGCCGGAAACCTCGACATCATGACCTCGGCCGCGCTGCGCACCGCGGAGCGCATGGCCGCACACCGCTCCAGCAAGGTGGCAACCCGATGACCGCGACCGACTCCACGGCACCCTCCCTGTACATCCAGGACGTCACCCTGCGCGACGGCATGCACGCCGTCCGGCACCGCTACACCGTCGACCAGGCCCGTACGATCGCCGCCGCCCTGGACGCGGCCGGTGTCGCCGCGATCGAGATCGCCCACGGCGACGGCCTGTCCGGCTCCAGCATCAACTACGGCGTCGGCGCCCACACCGACTGGGAGTGGATCGAGGCCGTCGCGGACGTCTCCCGCAACGCGATCCCCACCACCCTGCTGCTGCCCGGTATCGGCACCCTGCACGACCTCAAGCAGGCCCACGCGCTCGGCATCCGCTCGGTGCGGATCGCCACCCACTGCACCGAGGCCGACATCTCCGCCCAGCACATCGCCGCGGCCCGTGAGCTGGGCATGGACGTCGCCGGGTTCCTGATGATGTCCCACATGGCCGCGCCGGCCGAGCTGGCCCGCCAGGCCAAGCTCATGGAGTCGTACGGCGCCAACTGCGTGTACGTCACCGACTCCGGCGGCCGCCTGACCATGGACGGCGTGCGCGACCGCTTCCAGGCCTACCGCGATGTCCTCGACCCGGCCACCGAGCTGGGCGTCCACGCCCACCACAACCTGGCCCTGGGTGTCGCCAACAGCGTGGTGGCCGTGGAGAACGGCTGCACGCGCGTCGACGCCTCGCTCGCCGGCCAGGGCGCGGGCGCGGGCAACTGCCCCCTGGAGGCGTTCATCGCCGTCGCCGACCTCATGGGCTGGAAGCACGGCTGCGACCTGTTCCCGCTCATGGACGCGGCCGACGACATCGTGCGCCCCCTGCAGGACCGCGAGGTCCGCGTGGACCGCGAGACGCTGAGCCTCGGCTACGCGGGTGTGTACTCGAGCTTCCTGCGCCACGCCGAGTCCGCGGCCGCCCGCTACGGCCTCGACACCCGCGCCATCCTGGTCGAGGTCGGCAGGCGCGGCATGGTCGGCGGCCAGGAGGACATGATCACGGACGTCGCGCTGGACCTGGCGGCGCGTACGACCGCGCAGGTGTGATCCGGTCGGCGGGGTGACGGACGTCTGCCATCCGCCGCCCCGCCGATCACCGACCGGCCCGCTGCCGAGCACGCCACCCGGCCGCCGTCACGGCGCCGCGCCGCCGTCATCACCGCCAGGCGGAGCCGCTCTCGCGGTCCAGCCGCAGGTTCCACCGTCCGGCCCGGCCGGTGAGCGTGACCGTCGACAGAGGCCGGACGTCGATGTTCCAGTACGTCGACGGGGGTGCTTTCAACGCGTAGACGAGGGCCGCGCGTACGACCGCGGGCTCGGCCACGGCGACGATTCTGCTCCCGTCGTCCGCGGGCCGGGTGTCCAGCCAGCCGCCCACACGCGAAATGAACGCGAGCAGGGACTCGCCGCCGTGCGGCGCGGAGCGCGGGTCGGCGAGCCATGCGTCGACGGCGGCCGGTTCCCGGGCCGTCACCTCGGAGAGGGTCAGGCCGCGCCACCGGCCCATGTCGCAGTCGCGCAGTGCGGGCTGGGCCAGTGGTGTGAGGCCCAGGACGTCTCCGGTCGTCCGGCAGCGGGGAGTTGGGGAGCAGTAGCGGAGTTCCGCAGCGGCGAGCGGCATCAGGGCGGGGGCGGCGAGCTGCACCGCGTACCAGCCCTCCTGGTCGAGCGGCCGGTCGTCGTCGAAACGCTCCGCGAGCAGCGCGGAACTGCGTGCGGCAGCGATGAGCGTGACCCGAACCTGCATGCGGTGATCGTGGTGGGCGGGAATCCCCAGGTCAAGGCCTTACTTTCCGTGCACATTCATGCGCGCTGATGCGCCTCTTCGCGCACTCCTACGACTGCCCGAGCACCATCCACTGCCCCGGCTTGTCCAGCTCCTTGAAGCCGACCTTCTCGTAGACACCGTGGGCGTCATGCGTCGCGAGCAGTATCCGCCGCAGTCCGCACGGCTGCAGGTGGTCGCGGATGGCGACGACGAGTGCGGTGCCCAGCCCCTTGCCGCGGACCGACGGGGCGACGTACACATCGCAGAGCCACGCGAAGGTCGCCTCGTCGGTCACCACGCGCGCGTACGCGACCTGTTCGCCCGACGCCCTGTCGTACACCCCGAAGTTGAGCGAGCCCGCGACCGCGCGCTCGTGCTTGTCCCGGGTGCGGCCGAGCGCCCAGTACGCGTCGGTGGAGAGCCAGTGGTGTGTGCGCCCGATGTCGATGCGGGCGGTGTCCGCGGAGAACTCGTAGCCGTCGGGCAGGCCGGGCACGGCGGAAGCGTCTGTCATGGCGCGAGATTCACAGGCAGGGTGGGCCGTGTCGAATGCTTTTCCGTCGCGAGCAGGGCTGTTGCCGGTGGCGGCCCCGGCACTTCGGCGGACGGCTCAACACGTTTCGATGGATCAATCTGAACATTGTGGGGCATTACCGGCTACTGACCCTAGGGTGGGGGGCTGTGAACGGCCACCAGCGAGTGCGGGACGACGAGGGGAGCGCGACCCGGCTCCTCGCGCTGTCGGACGGGGTGTTCGCCATCGCGATGACGCTGTTGGCGCTGGACATCGCGCTTCCCGACGGGCTGGACGACGCCGGTTTCGAGCAGGCGCTCAGGGATGTGATGCCCAACGTGTGGGCGTACGCCCTCAGCTTTCTGGTCATCGCGGCGTTCTGGCGGGGCCACCACCAGATCTTCCGGTACGTGCGGGATGTGGACGGGACGATCGTGAGGCTCGGGCTGCTGAGCCTGGGGCTGATCGCCCTCATGCCGTTCCCCACCACCCTGCTGGCCGAGTACGGGGACCTGCCGCAGTCGGTGGCCGTCTACTCCGGTGCCGTCGCGGCCATGGGCGCCACACAGCTCGCGTTGACGGTCGCAGTGTGGAAGCGCCCGTGGCTGGGGAGCGCGGCGCTGCCCGATCCGGTCGCCCGCAACGATGTGGCCGATCTGGCCTCGACGGTGCTGGTCTTCGCCGTCGCCGTGCCGCTCGCCTTCGTCTCCCCGACGGGCGCAAAGTTGTGGTGGGCGGTGCTGATCCCGGTCAAGTCGTTCACGGGCAGGCGTGGCAAACGCCTGCGCGCGGCCGCCCAGACGCTCGAGCCTGACAGCACTCCGTAGAGAACACCGCGCGGCCGTGGAGAACACCGCGCAGCCGTAGAGAACACCGCGCGGCGGGTGCCCTGAGACAGCGTGGACCGCGTGAAGCGCCGTTCGGGGTAAGGGCCGGTGTCGCGGAGAGGGTCCCTGAGCCGCGGCTCGTACCTTCGGCTGGCATGACGCACGCATCGAGTGATCGCGCTTCGGGCACCAGCCGCCGCACCGCGCTTGCAGGGCTCGTCGGTGGGGCGGGTGCCGTGCTGGCCGCCGGGTGCAGCCCCTCGGGCGCGTCGCCCGTGAATGCGCCCACTCCCAGTGCGTCGGCGCCCGCCCCGACGGCCGGTGCCACACCCGGGGTGATGACGCTCTTCAAGGACCCGGCCTTCAACTTCAACGGGCTCCTCGCGCTCGGTGGATCCGGCCATGGCGCCGCCGAGGTGGGCGAGGTGCTCACCGCCGTGAACGCGATCAACAAGGCCGGTCTCTCCGCGCAGACGTACACCGAGACCTTCAGGAAACTCGGCAATCAGCTGATGGAGGCGCCTGAGGGCGCCAAGCCCGGGACGGAGACCACACGCTTCCGTGCGCTGCGGGCCTCTCAGTACTACGCCCAGGCGCTGTTCTTCGTACTGGGCTCCGAGGACCCCGGCAGCGAGGAGCAGTTGTACAAGTCCGGGCGCGGCGCCTGGGACAGGTTCTGCGAGCTGAGCCACCCGGCAGCGGTGACCGCGGACGTCCCGTACGGCAGGAGCCCGCTGCCTGTGTGGTTTTTCCGGCCGGACGAGTCCGGCGAGCGGCGTCCCACCGTGATCCTCACGAACGGCAGCGACGGACAGAACGTCGACATGTGGACCTACGGCGTTGCGGCCGCTCTGGGGCGCGGCTGGAACGCACTCGTGTACGACGGGCCCGGCCAGGGGCACCTTCTCTTCGTGGACCGGGTGGTCTTCACGCCGCGCTGGGAGACGGTGGTCACGCCGATCGTCGACTGGCTGGCCGCCCGCTCGGACGTGGACACGGGCAAGATCGCCCTGACCGGGCTGAGCATGGGCGGATGCCTGGCCCCCCGGGCTGCCGCCTTCGAGAGCAGGATCGCCGCTCTGGTGGCGATGCCCGGCGTGCTCGCGCCCTGGCTGGGCTTTCCTCCGGAGATCCGGAAGATCCTCACACCGGACAAGGAGGAGACCAACACCATCTGGAACAAGGAGGTCGTCCCCGAGCTGCCTCCGTCCGCCGCCGCGACGTTGAAGAAGCGCATCGAGCCCTTCTCGGTGCCGGCGATGCTCGACGCCCGCGAGGGCAAGATGTTCACCGACTTCTCCACCCCGGCCAGACTCATCGAGTCGCTGGACATCACGAGCGTCGTGGGCCGCATCAAGGCGCCCACACTGGTCCTGGACTACGACGACGAGCAGTTCTATCCCGGCCAGCCGCGCCAGATGTTCGACAAGCTGACGGGCCCGAAGGACTACGTGAAGCTCACCGCGGCCACCGGCGCCCAGCTGCACTGCTCCCCGATGGCACCGCAGCAGCACTGCGAGGTCGTCTTCGACTGGCTGCAGGAGAAGCTGTCAGGCAGCTGACCTCTGCGGCGACCTCGAGGCCCTGGCCTCGCCGCCTTGGCGTCGCCGCCCTGGCCTCGCGGCCCTCGCCTCGCCGTGCGCTAGAGCACCTCGTCACATGCGGTCCGCAGCCTTCGTACCCCCTCGGTGATCTCCGCCGTCCCCGCGACGCCCGCGAAGCTCAACCGCAGGTGGGCGGCAGGGGGTTCGGCGCAGAAGTAGGGGCGGCCGGGGGTGACGGAGACCCCTGCGCGGAGGGCGCCCGCCACCAGGGCCGCCTCGTCCGTGCCGTCGGGCAGACGGAGCCACAGGTGGTAGCCGCCGGACGGGATGTGCGGAAGGACGAGTTCGGGCAGGTGCAGGCTCAGCGCGGCGGTCATCGTGTCGCGGCGGTTCTTCAACTCGGCCGACACGGACCGCAGATGGCGGGGCCACGCGGGCGAGCCGACGAGCTCGAGGGCCGCCTCCTGCATCGGTCCCGGTACGAAGAACGTGTCGACGACCTGGATGGCGCGCAGCCGCTCCAGGACCGGGCCCCGGGCGGCGAGGGCGCCGACGCGGAAGCTCGGCGAGGTGGCCTTGGTCAGCGAGCAGACGTGTACGACGACTCCGTCCGGGTCGTCGGCGGCCAGCGGCCGGGGCAGCGGCCCGGCGTCGGCGTGGACGAGACGGCGTACGAAATCGTCCTCGACGACGAACGCGCCCGCCGCCCGCGCGATCCCCAGCACCTCGCCGCGCCGCTCGGGAGCGAGCACCGCGCCGGTCGGGTTCTGGAACAGCGGCTGGCAGACGAACACACGCGCGCCCGTCGCCCTGAACGCGTCGGCGAGCAGACGCGGCTTCACACCGCCGGAATCCACCGGAACCGGAACCGGACGCAGTCCGGCCGCGCGGGCGATGGCCAGCATGCCAGGGTAGGTGGGCGACTCCACGAGGACCGGTGCGCCGGGTGGGGCGAGCGCCCGCAGAGCAGTGGTCAGCGCGGACTGCCCGCCCGCGGTGATCAGTACCTCGGCGGCGCTGATGGCGCCCCCGATCCCGCGCGCGAACCACTCGCGCAGCTCGGCGACGCCGTCCACGGGCGGCCGGCTCCATGCCCCGGGCCGCCGCCCGGCCCGGGCCAGCGCCGCCGCCATCGCCCGCTCGGGCTGCAGCGATGCGTGCAGATAGCCGCCGTTGAACTCGATGACTCCGGGCGGCGGCGCGGAGAGGCTGACGAGAACGCCCGAGGCATCGACGGTGCGCGGTACCGCTTCGGCGGTGGCGTCGGCGCTGAGCGACACCTCCTGCCATGAGGTGTCGCCCACGGCGGCGGTGGCGGTGCGGGGCTGTGTGCGGAAGGCGCCGGCTCCCGGTCGTGTGACGACCAGCCCCTCGGCGACGAGCTGCGCGAGGGCCCGTGACACGGTCACCGGGCTCACGCGGAACCGCTCGACAAGCACCCGGCTCGACGGCAGCTTTCCTCCTGGAGAGTAGCGGTCGAGCTCATCCCGCAGCTGTTTCGCCAGTTCACCCACACTGCTACGCTCTTGCATGAGAGCACACGATAGCGCTACTTCAGCCACTGCGATAGCGGTCGACGGCGGCGGTCCAAGCCGTCCGGGCGCCGAGCAGGCCGGAACCGGAACGGCTGCCGGCGGCGGCCCCAGCGGAGCGGCCCGCTCCGCCCGCCGCACCGGAACCCTGCAGGCCGCGCTGGGCGTCACCGCTTTCTCGCTGACCTTCCCCGCCACCGCCTGGGGCCTGGAGGGCTTCGGTCCCTGGTCGCTGGTGACGGTACGCAGCGTGCTGGCGGCCCTGATCGCCGGCAGCTGCCTGCTGGCCCTGCGCATCCCGCTGCCCGACCGCCGTCACTGGGCGGGGCTCGCCGTCGTCGCCGCCGGTGTCGTCCTCGGGTTCCCGCTGCTCACCACGCTCGCCCTCGAGACGTCCACCACCGCCCACGCGGCCGTGGTCGTCGGGCTGCTGCCGCTGACGACGGCCGTGTTCTCGGCGCTTCGCACCGGTGCCCGGCCGTCCCGCAGCTTCTGGGTGGCGGCGGTCGCGGGTGCCGCGGCGGTGCTCGTGTTCACCGTGCAGCAGAGCGGCGGCGCGCTCACCTCCGCCGATCTGTATCTCTTCGGGGCGCTGCTGGTCTGTGCCGCCGGCTACACGGAAGGCGGCCGGCTGGCCCGCTCGATGCCCGGCTGGCAGGTCGTCGGCTGGGCGCTGATCCTCTGCCTGCCGCTCGCCGTGCCCGGCGCCCTGATCGCCCTGGCGTACGAGCCCGTCCACCTCACCGCACACAGTGTGGCGGGGGTCCTGTGGGTCGCGGCCGGGTCGCAGTTCGTGGGCCTGGTGGTCTGGTACCGGGGCATGGCGGCGATCGGCATCCCCAAGGCCAGCCAGTTGCAGCTCGCTCAGCCGCTGCTCACCCTCGTCTGGTCGGTGTTCCTGCTCGGCGAGACGGTCACAGCGGCCGCCCCGCTCACGGCCGTCGCCGTGCTGGTGTGCATCGCCGTCACACAATGGGCGGCCGTCGAGAGGTCCAAGCACCGCCACCGGTCGTAGACTGACGACCACGGACACGCCACGGAACGCTGGCCCCGGACGGGACTCCCGACGGGCCGCCCGGCTTTCGACGGGCCACCCGAGGGGGATCCCCGAAGGGACGAGGAGGTCACTCCTATGCGCGCAACTCAGGGCGACCATCTGGTGGTGCACGGCAGGATCGTCGGCCAGCACGACAAGGTCGCGGAGATTGTCGAAGTACTGGGCGCGGACGGCAACCCGCCCTTCCGCGTCCGGTTCGAGGACGGGCACGAGGCCGTGATGTCGCCGGGCCCCGACTCCGTCGTACAGCACAAGGACCCGAAGCAGCAGTAACCAGGAGCGCTCGGCGCTGCGCGGAACCCGGGACGGTGGCTCAGCGCGGCGCCCGGGCCCGCACGGGGTAGTGGTCGCGGACGACGCGCGCCATGGCGCCGATCCTGTCCTCGGCCACTTCCTTCGCCGAGAAGAACACATGGCCGCGCAGCTCCGGGAAGGCGTTGCCGAACGTCAGGTGCCGGGAGAGTTCGGCCGGGTTCTGCCATGCCGCGGGCTGCGCCGGGTCGCCCGCCTTGTACAGGGCCTCCCCCGCGTACAGTCGCACGCCCGTTCCGCGTACCACGGCGGCCCACCACGGCAGGAGCTTCGCGTAGTCGGCCGCGGCGAAGCCGATGTGCCAGTACAGCTGCGGGCAGATGTAGTCGATCCAGCCGCCGCGCACCCACTTCCGGGTGTCGGCGTGCAGATCGTCGTAGGTCTGGATGCCCGCCCGGGTGTCCGACCCGAGCCGGTCGGTGCTGCGGTTGCGCCACACCCCGAACGGGCTGATCCCGAAGCGGACGCCCGGCCGGACCTGCTTGATCCGCGCCGCCATCTCGCGCACCAGCCGGTCGGTGTTGTCGCGCCGCCAAGCCGCACGGTTGGGAAAACCCGAGCCGTAGCGCCGGTACGCCGCGGCGTCGTCGAAGACCTGCCCGGCCACCGGATACGGGTAGAAGTAGTCGTCCCAGTGCACGGCGTCGACGGGATAGCGGCGTACGGCGTCGAGCATGGCGGTCTGTACGAAGTCCCGTACCTCGGGCAGCCCGGGGTTGTAGAAGAGCTTCCCGCCGTACTTCACGACCCAGCCGGGGTGCTGGCGCGCGGGATGCCTCGAGGACAGCCGGTCCAGGTCCGCGTGGTTCGCCACCCGGTAGGGGTTGAACCAGGCGTGCAGCTCGAGGCCGCGCCGGTGCGCCTCCGTGACGGCGGTGCCGAGCGGGTCCCAGCCGGGGTGCCTGCCCTGGACGCCGGTGAGGGACGAGGACCAGGGCTCGTACGGCGACGGCCAGAAAGCGTCCGCGGTGGGGCGCACCTGCATGATCACGGTGTTGAGGCGGCGGCTCACGGCCCTGTCGAGGTGCCTCAGCAGCTCCGTGCGCTGCTGGGCGGCGGTCAGGCCAGGGCGGGAGGGCCAGTCGCGGTTGGCGACGGTCGCCAGCCACATGCCGCGCATCTCGGTGACTGCCGCCGATGCGCCGGGGCCGCCGCCCGGTGTCGCCGCCGCGTCCGCCGCGGTCGCCGCCACGTCCCCCGCGGTCCCCAGACCCGTGAGAGCCACCGCGGCGCCGGTCGCGAATCCCCTGCGTGTCATACGTCGCATCTGCCCGCCCTCTGTGCAGTGTGTCGGCCGTATCGCCTGGTCCACCCGGCCGGGGTCGCGACCCCGGCCCGCCGGGCAGCGGCGGATCCGGAGTAACGTGCATGGCCGAGGCAGGCCCCAAAGTATGGAGGCGCTGCCGCCCGAAGATGAGCGAAAGGCACAAGGTGACGGACCCTATGGGGGATATTGCACGCGTCGGTGTGGTGGGCTGCGGCCAGATGGGGGCGGGCATCGCCGAGGTGTGCGCCCGCTCGGGGCTGGAAGTCAAGGTCGCGGAGACCACGGGCGAGGCCCTCGAGATCGGCCGCACCCGGCTGTACAACTCGCTCTCCAAGGCGGCCGAGCGCGGCAAGATCACCGAGGAGGAGCGGGACGCCACCCAGGCGCGGCTGAGCTTCACCACCGACCTCGGCGAGTTCGCCGACCGCGACCTGGTGATCGAGGCGGTCGTCGAGAACGAGCAGGTCAAGACCGAGATCTTCCAGGTGCTCGACCAGGTGGTGACCCGCCAGGACGCCATCCTCGCGTCCAACACCTCGTCGATCCCGCTGGTCAAGCTGGCCGTCGCGACCTCGCGGCCCGACCACGTCATCGGCATCCACTTCTTCAACCCGGCACCCGTGCAGAAGCTGGTCGAGCTGATCCCCGCGCTCACCACCTCCGAGGGCACCCTCAGCCGGGCGCAGGTCCTGGTCGAGAAGGTGCTGGGCAAGCACGCGATCCGCGCCCAGGACCGCTCGGGCTTCGTGGTCAACGCCCTGCTCATCCCGTATCTGCTCTCCGCCATCCGGATGTTCGAGTCGGGCATCGCCAGCCGTGAGGACATCGACAACGGCATGGAGCTGGGCTGCGCCCACCCGATGGGCCCGCTGAAGCTCGCCGATCTGATCGGCCTGGACACCGTGGCCTCGGTGGCCTACTCCATGTACGAGGAGTACAAGGAGCCCCTGTACGCCGCTCCCCCGCTGCTGCAGCGGATGGTCGACGCGGGCCGGCTGGGGCGCAAGACGGGGTCGGGCTTCTACACGTACGGCTGACCGTCGCCGTACGCGGGCGTTCCGCTTACGCCCCGCGTTCCCGTACGACCCAGCACGCCACAGCGTGATGATTACGCACTGTAATGGTTTCGGGCCCGGCGCTCTTCGGAGTGCCGGGCCCGCGTCGTTCGCACACCGTGTGCGCACCGGGCCCGCATATGCCCCTCGCACACTCTCCCGCCGCGTCCACCAGCAGGGTTGACTTTCCGTGCGCTTGCAAGGGATGTACGACTACGGAAAGGAGCGCACCAGTGACCACCGACCCCGAGCATCCCGTGGTCCCGGAAGAACTCGCGGAGTTACGCCGCTGCCTCGAGGTGGGCCTGGCCCGCATCGACGGCGGACTGGCGTTGCTCACGCAGCGCGACGAACAGAGCGAGAAGGATCTGGACGACCTGGCCGCCCGGGTCGCCGCCCTCGAACACACCCGCTGGCCCGTGCCCGCAATCGCCGCCCTCGCCGCCGTCGGAGCGCTGGTCGCGGCGGTCTGGCAGGCCCTCGGCGGCTAGCTCCGCTACGGCACAGGGGGTGAACCGTCCTGGCCCAGCCTGAGGTGGTGCAGGAGCAGCAGCGCCGCCGCCATGTTGGCGGCCGGGACCTCGCCGCGGGCGACCATGTCGGGGACGAGTTTGAGCGGCACCCACTCACGCCGGTCCGACTCGAAGGCGTCCACGGGATGCCCGGTGTACGCGCCCTCGTCGGCCCAGTAGATGTGGTGCACGGCGTCGGTGAGCCCGTTGGAGGGCTCGACGCTCATCAGGTGCCGCAGCGGGCCGGGCCGCCACCCGGTCTCCTCCTCGAGTTCGCGGGCGGCCGCGTGGGCGATGTCCTCGCCGTCCTCGACGACGCCCGCGGCGAGTTCCCACCCCCAGCTGTCGGTGATGAAGCGGTGCCGCCACAGTAAGAGGACTTCGTTGGCCTCGTTGACGACGGTGGCCACGGCCACGGGCCGCAGCCGGATCAGGAAGTGGTCGAGGTGCCGGCCGTCCGGCAGCTCGACATCCGCGAGATTGACGCTGAACCAGCGGTTCTCATAGACGGTCTGTTCGCTCTGTTTCGTCCACTGCACGGTTCTGCCACCTTCCGCCGAGTAGATGGCAATATCGCAGCAGGAGCGTGCTCACAGCAGGGGCGGTAAGGCGTCGTGTGGTGGTACGCGCGCTGGTGAGGCGCTTCTAGAGAGGTACGCGCAGTGCGCCGTCGATGAGTTCGGCTGCTTCGGCGGTGCCCGCGCAGCCGCTGCTCACCAGCTGTTCGCGTACCGCGCGGAGTCTGTCGCGCAGCCGCTGGGACTCCATTCCCCTGGCCCGTTCGGCCATTTCCACCGCGGTGGCGGCCGCCCGCTCGGCGTTGCCCTGGCGCAGCTCGATGTGGCTCAGCATGGCCAGCCGGTGGACGCGGCCCCGGTCATGGGCCGGAGTGTCCACCGCGGCCGCCGCGTGCTCCCGCGCCGCCGCGAGATCGCCGAGGCTGAGGAGCGCCTCCGCCACCTGTACGTTGACCAGGCCCGGCTGGACGTAGCCGGTCTCGTCCGGCTCGTAGCCGCGGCGGATACGTTCGGCCGCCGACTCGGCACGCCGGATGCAGGCCAGTGCGCTGCTGCCGTCGCCGAGGTGTGCGTACGCCTTGGCCTGCATCGCGTAGAGGTCGGAGGCGAGCGCCGGCGTGATGTGCCGGCCCGCCGCGCGCAGCGCCGCCTCCGCGAAGGCGACGGCCTGGCGGTACTCGCGCATGAACAGCGACTGGTTGACGAGCAGGGCGATCACATAGGCGCCGAGCCCCCGGTCCCCGCTGGCCTTGGCAAGGCGCAGGGCCTGGTGGAAGTAGCGCTGGGCGAGACCGTGCGCGTCCGAGTCGTAGGCGCAGATGCCCGCGATGGCCACCAACCCGCCGGTGGCGCGGTGGAGTTGGCGTCCGGTGGCGTCCGCGTATCTGCCGCGCAGCAGCGGCGCGGCCTCGGCGTTGAGGAAGCCGACGATACGGGCGCGGGTCGCTACGCCGCCCGCCTTGCGGTACATCTGCTCGTAGTGCGCCCGGGCCGCGCGCAGCATCTCGAGGTCGGCCGTGCTGACCGGGTGCCTGCCGCCCCGGGAGACGTCGACGTCCTCGGGCGGGTTCTCCCACTCCCATACGGGCATGACCGCGGGCGTGCCGGTGACAGCCGGGGCGCCGAGGATGTGCGGCCGCTGTTGCTCGTCGGAGCGCCACAGGGCGGTGGCCCGGTCGACGAATCCTGAGAGCGTGGTGCCGTTCACCGCGGCCGGTCTGCCCGGTACGCCGAGACCGATGTCGTCGAGGGTGACGGGGCGGCGCAGCCGGGCGGCGAGGACCTCGCAGATCAGGTCGGGGACCTGGCCGCGCGGCCGCTGGCCCTTCAACCAGCGGGCGACGGCGGTGTGTTCGTATCTGAGGGCTATGCCACGCGCCTTGCCGGCCTGATTGACATGGGCGGCGAGCCCCGCATGGGAGATGCCGGCCTCGTCGAGAATCGCGTCGAGCAGGGTGTTGGGCTGCATCGATGCCCTCCGGTGGCTCGGTGCCGGCACGCTGCGTCCGCCCGGGGAGCCCCACCGGCGGCGTGCCGCGGGCCCCGGACCCCCAGCCCGACAGCAGGGCGTCCATCTTGCCCGGCAGGTTAGCGCGGTGGCGCCGTTCGTGACCCGGGTGGAATCCGGACCAGGACTCCGGACTTCACACGGGGTGTGAACGGAGTGCCCGCATCCGGGGTGGTGTGCGCTCTGTTCCGGCCACTTTCCACTCGCTTGACTGGAATGCCTCGTAAGAGGCCGGCCGGGCCGCCGGCTCCCCCTCGTACAGTGCGGCGGCCCGTCTTCGCGCCGTCCGCCCGAGCCGACTGCCCGACACTCCGCGGCAGGGCGGACGGCGCGCCGCAGCGGTGGGTCCTGCGTTCACCGCTGCTCCCGCCGGGGCTTCCGTCGGCAGACGCCCCTACCGGCTTCCGGCCGGTTCGCCGGAAGCCGGCCGGTGAACGGGCGGCTCGGCGGAGGCGGGGACCTCAGAGGCCGCCGGACCGGCGGTCGACTCGTCAGACGTTCGCGTCCCGGAAGCCGGTTGGCCGGAAGAGGCCGGCCAGGACGTGGGTGGCCCGGAGGCCGATGGGCCCGAGCCCCGGTGGCTCGGTGCGTGCTTGCGTTCATTGCGCATCACGAGGAGCGCCGCGTCGTCGGCCGGTCCCCCGCGGGTGTACTGCAGCAGCCGCGCGTACACCGAGCGGATCACGGCCTGCGGCGCGACCTGCCCCGCCTGCACGGCTTCGGTGAGCACGGTCCGCAGGGGGAAGAACCGGCCTGCGGCGTCGCGTGCGTCCTCCACACCGTCCGTGTGCAGGAACAGCACCTCGCCGGGCAGCAGCCGCCCGCACCGCTGTACGGGCAGCTCGTCCGGCAGCGGAAACGGCCCGAGCGGCGGCATCGGCTCCCCATCAGCGACGGACTCCACGCAGCCGCCCGCACCTGCGACGGGCCCGACGCAGCCGCTCACGGCCTCCGCCGCTCCTGCGGTTGCTCGTTCAGGACCCACCGAGCCCACCGCCCGCTCGCCCCCGCCCCGCAGCACATACGGCCAGGGATGCCCGCAGTTGAGGGCAACGATCTCGCCGTCCCGGCGGATCTCCAGGAGCAGGACGGTCACGAACTCCTCGGCCACGGGGCCGTCCGGTTCCGTCGCGCCAGGGGTGCCGCAGCCCGGGGATGCGGCGAGCCCGGACGAGGGATGCTCGGCCCGCGCCCGCTCGCGCAGATGCCGGGCCATCGCGCGCTCCAGCCGACGCAGCACGGAGGCGAGATCGGGCTCGTCGTGCGCCGCCTCACGGAAGCTCCCGAGCAGCGCGGCCACAGTTCCGAGCGCGCTCAGCCCGTGTCCTCGTACGTCGCCCATGACGACCCGTACGCCGTGCTCGGTCGCCATCACCTCGTACAGATCGCCGCCGACCATGGCACCGCGGTCGGCACAGAGCCGGCCGGCCGCGAGAGCGAGGCCGTCCATACGAGGCGGCAGCGGACGCAACAGCACGTTCTGCGCGGCACCCGCCACCTTGCGGACCTGGCGCAACTCCCGCAGCAGGGCACGGCGAACATGCAGTATCAGCGCGGTGCCGATGGTGAAGAAGACGGCGCTGGAGACGATCCGCGCTCCCATGCCGCTCTGCTGGGCGAGCGGGCAGGTGAGTTTGTACAGCATCGCGAGGGCGCCCCATGCCGTCGGCAGACCGAGCGTGAGGGTCCGCCGTATCCACTGCGGGCAGCGACCGGGCGTGCGGCACGCCCGGCCTTTGGTCCAGGAGGCCACCAGGGTCCTTGCCGCGGAGGGAGCTCCAGCCTTGACACGGATCATGGCGCCCCCTAGGCCTAGGACCTGGTTCCCGGTCTGCCTCACGTCGACCTGCCGTGCCGTGGAGGCGGCCTGCCCGTCGGCTCAGGCCCGGGGATCGCCTGGGGAGAGCGCAGCAGCAAGCAGGCCGTCTCCGCGGCCGGACCGATTCTTTCGACCGGCCGCCCCGATCGAGACCCCTCGCTGCGACTTCCCACCCGAATGAGTGAGGGGCACATCCAGTCCTCCGGATGCGCCCCTCACCAGGGACTATGCACGTGGCACTGCGCACGTGCGCAGTGCCTTACGCCCCGCGCAGCACCGCCCCCGTGCGCTCGGCCGCCAGCGCGACCGCCGCGTCGCGGGCCGCGGAGGCCTCCTCGACGGTCAGCGTGCGGTCGGCGGCGCGGAAGCGCAGCGCGTATGCCAGGGACTTCTTGCCCTCGCCGATCTGCTCGCCGGTGAAGACGTCGAACAGCCGGATGGACTCGAGGAGTTCACCCGCGCCCTCGCGCAGCGTCTTCTCGACCTCGGCGGCCGGGACGGCCTGGTCGACGACGAGGGCGACGTCCTGCGTGGCCACCGGGAACGAGGAGATCTGCGGGCCCTGCGGAAGGCCGTCGCTCGCCTGCTGCAGCAGGTCCAGGTCCATCTCCATCGCGCAGGTGCGCTCCGGCAGACCCATGGACTTGACGACGCGCGGGTGAAGTTCACCGGCGTGGCCGACGAGGGTCTCCTCGCCGTCCACCGTGGCGAACAGCGCGGCGCAGCGACCGGGGTGCCAGGGCTCGTGCTGGTCGGCGCGGATGTCGAGCCGCACGCCCGCCTCGCCGGCCACGGTGCGGGCGGCCTCGATCGCGTCGGCCCAGGTGGCCGGGTAGCCCTTGCCCCACCAGCCGGCCTGCTCCCGCGCCCCGGCCAGGACGACGGCGACCCGGCGCGGCTGCGACGGCAGCGCGGCGTTGAGGCCGGCGATCTCCTCGTCGGTGGGACGCCGGTCCACGGGCAGCCGGACCGGCACGGGCTCCTCACCGGTCGGCCGGAAGACCAGACCGGTCTCGAAGAGCGCCAGGTCGTGGCTGCCACGCCCGTCGTTGCGCCGCAGCGCGCCGAGCAGGCCCGGCAGCAGCGTCGTACGGAGTGCGGGCTCCTCGTCGGAGAGCGGGTTGACCAGCTTCACCGTGCGGCGGCGGGCGTCATCGGCGGGCAGCATGAGCTGGTCGAGGACCGCCTCACCGATGAACGGGTAGTTCAGCGCCTCGACGTATCCGGCGCCGGCCAGGGCGCGGCCGACGCGGCTGTGCAGCCGCTGGCGCGGGGTCAGGCCGAGGCCCGCGGGGGGCTTGGGCAGGGTCGAGGGCAGGTTCTCGTAACCCTCGAGCCGGATGACCTCTTCGGCCAGGTCGTTCGGGTCGGTCAGGTCGGGCCGCCAGGACGGCGCGGTGACGACCAGTTCGTCCTGCCCGTGGACGTCGCAGCCGACCTCCTGCAGGCGGCGTACAACGGTCTCGCGGCCGTAGTGGACGCCCGCGACCTTGTCGGGGTGGTCCGCCGGGATGGTGATGGTGCGCGGCTCGGACGGCGCGGCGACCTCGGTGACACCCGCGTCTGTGGTGCCGCCCGCGAGCAGCACCAGCAGGTCGACGGTGCGCTGGGCGGCGGCCGACGCGGCGGCCGGGTCGACGCCGCGCTCGAAGCGGCGCGACGCCTCGGACGACAGCTTGTGGCGGCGGGCCGTGCGGGCGATGGAGATCGCGTCGAAGTGCGCGGCCTCGATGACCACCTCGGTGGTGCCCTGGATCTCGCCGGTCTCGGGGTCGGTGACGGAGTCGGCGATCTCGGTGTTGGCGCCGCCCATGACGCCCGCGAGGCCGATGGCGCCGCGGTCGTCGGTGATCACCAGGTCCTCGGCGTCGAGGACGCGCTTCACACCGTCAAGGGTGGTGAACTTCTCGCCCTGCTCGGCGCGGCGCACGCCGATGGCGCCCTGGACGCGGCCCCGGTCGTAGGCGTGCAGCGGCTGGCCGAGCTCGAGCATCACGTAGTTGGTGATGTCGACGGCGAGCGAGAGCGGACGCATCCCGGCCTTCTGCAGGCGGCGCTGCAGCCAGATCGGGGAGCGCGCCTCCGGGTCCAGGCCGGACACGGTGCGGGCGACGAAGCGGTCGCAGCCATACGGCTCGGAGATCTTCACCGGGTAGCCGTGCGGGTTCGGCGCGGGCACGTCGAGGAGCGCCGGGTCGCGCAGCGGCAGCCCGTACGCGGTGGCGGTCTCGCGGGCGATGCCGCGCAGCGAGAGGCAGTAGCCGCGATCGGGCGTGACGGCGATGTCGAGGACCTCGTCGACCAGCCCGAGCAGCTCGACGGCGTCCTTGCCGATCTCGGTCTCGGGCGGCAGCACGATGATGCCCTTGCTGCCGTCGTCGCCCATGTTCAGCTCGTCGCTGGAGCAGATCATGCCGCGCGACATACGGCCGTACGTCTTGCGCTCGGCGATCTGGAAGTCGCCGGGCAGGATCGCGCCCGGGAGGGCCACGACGACCTTGTCGCCCTCGGCGAAGTTGCGGGCGCCGCAGATGATCTCCTGGGGCTCGCCGGTGCCGTTGGCCTGGCCGACGTCGACCATGCAGTGCCGGATGGGCTTCTTGAACTCGGTCAGCTCCTCGATGGTGAGGACCTGCCCGACGACAAGCGGACCCTTGAGGTCGGCGCCGAGCTGCTCGACGGTCTCGACCTCGAGGCCGGCCGAAATCAGCTTGGCCTGCAGCTCGCGACCGGTCTCGGTGGCGGGGAGGTCGACATACTCCCGCAGCCAGGAAAGCGGGACCCGCATCAGATCTCCATCCCGAAAGGCCGGGTGAAGCGGACGTCACCCTCGACCATGTCTCGCATGTCCTCGACGTTGTGGCGGAACATCAGCATCCGCTCGATGCCGAACCCGAAGGCGAATCCGCTGTACTTCTCCGGGTCGACGCCGCAGGCGACCAGCACCCGGGGGTTGACCATGCCGCAGCCGCCGAGCTCGATCCAGCCCTCGCTGGAGCAGGTACGGCACGCCTTGTCGGGGTTGCCGACCGACTCTCCGCGGCACACGTAGCAGAGCATGTCCATCTCGGCGGACGGCTCGGTGAACGGGAAGTAGTTCGGGCGCAGCCGGGTCTTCATGTCCGCTCCGAAGAGCGACTGGACCATGTGGTCCAGGGTGCCCTTGAGGTCGGCCATGGTCAGGCCCTCGTCGACGGCCAGCAGCTCGATCTGGTGGAAGACCGGGGTGTGCGTGGCGTCCAGCTCGTCGGTCCGGTACACGCGGCCGGGGCAGACGATGTAGACGGGCGGCTCGCGGTCGAGCAGCGCGCGGGCCTGCACGGGCGAGGTGTGCGTACGCAGGATGACGCCGGACTCGCCGTCGCTGTCACCGCTCTTCGCCCCATGGACGAAGAAGGTGTCCTGCATCTGCCGGGCCGGGTGGTCGGGCGTGAAGTTGAGCGCGTCGAAGTTGAACCACTCGGCCTCGACCTCGGGGCCCTCGGCGATCTCGTACCCCATGGACACGAAGACGTCCGCGACCCGCTCCATCATCGTGGTCAGCGGGTGGCGTGCGCCTGCGGGCACGCGGTCGTAAGGCAGCGTGACGTCCACGGCCTCCTCGACCAGCACGCGCGCGTCGCGCTCGGCCTCGAGCTCGGCCTGGCGGGCGGCGAGCGCCTTGCTGACGGCGCCGCGGGCCTGGCCCACGCGCTTGCCGGCGTCGGCCTTGGCGTGCGGGGGAAGCGCGCCGATCTCGCGGTTGGCGAGGGCCAGCGGGGAGGTGCCGCCGGTGTGGGCGACCTTGGCCTCCTGGAGCTGCTCGAGGTCGCCGGCGGCCGCGAAGGCGGCGAGCGCCTCGTCCCGCATGCGCTCGATCTCTTCCGGTTTCAGTGCCTCGACCTCGACTGGGTCGTACGACTTGTTCGGTGCCGACATCTCTTCCCGTGCTTCCGATTGGCTGGCTGAGGGTCCCCGTCCCGACTCGGGAGACGACTCGTCTCTGAATGGGGACACAAACGTGCCAATGGCCGAGTCTAACGGGGCTGAGGTGTGCGAATGAGCCCGTGGGCGGCTGGAACCGGCTCAGAGCAGATAGGCCGGGGCGCCCACGGGCAACGTAAATCGGAACTGGGCGCCGCCGCCGGCCGCGCGGCCGACCGTGATGGTCCCGCCGTGGACCTCGACGATGCCCTTGACGATGTACAGGCCCAGGCCGGTCCCGCCGCGCTTGCTTCCCCGCCAGAAGCGGGTGAAGACGCGGCCCATCGACTCCTCGGGGATGCCGGGACCTTCGTCGCTCACGGTGACTGCCGTTCCTGCCGACTGGTTCTTGAGGGGCGCGGACGCCACTTCGATGGTGACGGTTCCCTCGCCGTGCCGCACCGCATTTTCCAGCAGGTTGCTCAGCACCTGGTCGATCTTGTCGGGGTCGGCCCACAGATCGGGCAGCGGGTGTTCGATCCGTACGAGGAAGCGGTCGGCCGACTGGCCCGCGGCCACGTGCGCCTGGATGTGGCGGGCCACGGCCGCCCCGATGTCGACGGGCTGCCGGCGCAGCTCCATGCGTCCGGAGTCGATACGGGAGATGTCGAGGAGCTCGGCGATCAGCCGGGTCACGCGGTTGGCGTCGGCGTCGACGGTCTCCAGCATCAGCCGCTTCTGGTCGTCGGTGAACCGCTCCCACTTGGCGAGCAGCGTCGCCGTGAAGCCCTTCACGGAGGTGAGCGGCGAGCGCAGCTCATGGGCGACGGTCGCTATCAGTTCGGCGTGACTGCGCTCGGTGCGGCGGCGCGCCTCGGTGTCACGGAGCGAGACGACGACGCGGCGCACCGGTCCGGTGGGCGCGGTGCGCACGTACCGCGCGCAGACCAGGACCTCGCGGCCGCCCGGCAGCAGCAGATTGCGCTCGGGCTGCCCGACGCGGGTGGCGAGACCGCCGTACGGATCGGTGAGCCCCCACCAGCGGCGGCCTTCGAGGTCCTCCAGGGGGAGTACGCGCTCCAGAGGGCGGCCGATCGCGTCGGCACGGCGGACCGCCGTGATACGGGAGGCCGCGCGGTTGAAGCAGATGACGCGGCCGTCCTCGTCGGCGACGACGAGGCCGTCGGGCAGGTCGTCGGGGGCGATTCCCAGGTTCTCCAGGTCGTCCAGGGCGTCAGGGACGTCCGGGCCGCACGAAGGAGGGGCGAAGGCCCTGCCTGCCTCCGCGGTCCTGCCTGTGCCGACAACCATCCCCGTACCCCACCTCTCGAACCGGCAGTGGGCCCCCGAGTGCGTCACCCTACTAGGCGTCGGTGACACGACGACACCCTGTGAGCGCGCGCCGCACAAGCGTGCGGTCGACGCACGGGCGCACCGCTGCTCAGCGGTTCTGCCCGGATGCCGTGGCGCGGCACCCGCCGGCGGCCCGCTGGGCACGGGCGGAGGCGTAGAGACATACGGCGGCGGCGGTCGCGAGGTTCAGGCTCTCGGCCTTGCCGTGGATCGGCACGCGTACGACGGCGTCGGCGAGGTCGCGTGTCTCCTTCGGCAGGCCCCAGGCCTCGTTGCCGAACACCCAGGCGGTGGGGCCGCCCATCGTTCCGTGGTCGAGCTCGGTGTCGAGATCGTGCTCCCCGGCGCCGTCGGCGGCGAGGATGCGTACGCCCGCGACCTTGAGCCCCTGGACGGCCCACTCGACGGGGACGCCGACCGCGACGGGCAGATGGAACAGCGAACCGACGGAGGCGCGCACCGCCTTCGGGTTGTACAGGTCGACGGAGGCGTCGGTGAGGACGACGGCGTCGGCTCCGGCGGCGTCGGCGCAGCGCAGCACGGTGCCGGCGTTGCCGGGGTCGCGGACGTGCGCGAGGACGGCGACGAGGCGGGGGCGGGCCGCGAGGATGTCGTCGAAGTCCGTGTCGAGGAACCGGCACACGCCGACGAGGCCCTGCGGGGTGACCGTCGTCGAGATCTCGCCGATCACCTCGTCGGCGGCCAGGTGCACCCGGGCGCCGGCGGCGCGGGCGTCGGCGACGATGTCGGCGTACCGCTCGGCGGCCTCGACGGTCGCGAAGAGCTCGACGAGCGTGGGCTCACCGCCGTCCCGGTACCGGGCGCCCTCCCGGACCGCCTGCGGCCCCTCGGCGAGGAACCGCCGATCCTTGCCGCGGAAGTTCCGCCTCGCCAGCCGCTTGGCAGCAGCGACACGCGGCGAACGCGGGGAGATCAGCTCGGGAGCGGGCATTGACTCACTTTCGGGTAACGCGAGGCCGTCCGTTGTCGGCAGTCGTTCCGCTGGGGGTCCCCCCAGGCCCTTAAGGCACTGGGGGAGGAACGGGTGGGCACAACCCACGACGCTGGGTGCCCCTCACATTGCGGCGGGAGGGGCGGTGCCCGGACACACACGGACCCGCAGGCCAGAAGGCCTGCGGGTCCGGTAAGGCTCCGGCTCGGCGGCCGTCAGGCCGCCGTCTTCGGCGCGTTGACGTCGCTCGGCAGCGCCTTCTGCGCGACCTCGACGAGCGAGGCGAACGCGTTCGCGTCGTTCACGGCCAGCTCGGCGAGGATCTTGCGGTCAACCTCGACGCCCGCGGCCTTCAGGCCCTGGATGAAGCGGTTGTAGGTGATGCCGTTGGCGCGGGCAGCGGCGTTGATGCGCTGGATCCACAGCTGACGGAAGTCGCCCTTGCGCTTCTTGCGGTCGTTGTAGTTGTAGACGAGGGAGTGGGTGACCTGCTCCTTCGCCTTGCGGTAGAGGCGCGAACGCTGGCCGCGGTAGCCGCTGGCCTGCTCGAGGATCGCCCGGCGCTTCTTGTGGGCGTTGACTGCCCGCTTGACGCGTGCCACTTCTTAACTCCTTGTAGCGGGGCCGTGGTGTGTCGTCACACGACCCGGTATCGAATGGGTCCCGGTCCTGGCGTCGCACGGCCCCAGGTCATCGGGGGCCACGACGTCACTTGCCGAGAAGCTTCTTGATCTTCTTGGCGTCGCCCGGGGCCATCTCGGCGTTGCCGGTGAGGCGACGCGTCAGTCGGGACGACTTGTGCTCGAGCAGGTGGCGCTTGCCGGCGCGCTCACGGAGCACCTTGCCGGAGCCGGTGACCTTGAAGCGCTTGCTGGCACCGCTGTGCGACTTGTTCTTCGGCATAGCGCCGTTCTCTCCTCGTCAGTGGCGCTCCGATGCCCGGTCTTTCAACCGGGCATGCGGGAGCGTCAGATGTTTCGGTTGACATCCCTGAACTGGTGTCCCGGGACCCTTGGACCCCCGGGGCTCCCGTCCTGGGATCAGGCCTCGGCGGAAGCCTCGGCCGGGGCCTCGGCGATCTCCTCGGCGGCGTTCTGCGAACGGCCGGGGTTGGCCTTCGCCTCCGCCTTCCGGGCCGCCTGGGCCTCACGGGCCTCGGCCATCGCCTCGGTCTTCTTCTTGTGCGGCCCGAGGACCATGATCATGTTGCGGCCGTCCTGCTTCGGGTTCGACTCGACGAAACCGAGGTCCTGGACGTCCTCCGCGAGGCGCTGCAGCAGCCGGTAACCCAGCTCCGGCCGGGACTGCTCGCGACCACGGAACATGATCGTGATCTTGACCTTGTCGCCCTGCTTGAGGAACCGGACGACATGACCCTTCTTGGTGTCGTAGTCGTGCGGGTCGATCTTCGGCCGGAGCTTCATCTCCTTGATGACCGTGTGCGCCTGGTTCTTGCGCGCCTCACGGGCCTTCATGGCCGACTCGTACTTGAACTTCCCGTAGTCCATGAGCTTGCACACGGGCGGACGGGCGTTCGCCGCGACCTCGACCAGGTCCAGGTCGTACTCCTGCGCAAGCTCCAGTGCCTTGGCAAGCGGCACAATGCCTACCTGCTCGCCACTGGGACCGACAAGTCGCACCTCGGGAACGCGAATCCGGTCGTTGATGCGGGGCTCGGCGCTGATGGATCCTCCTCGGTAGCACCACGCGACAGTCTGGCGGACAGCCGCGTAACGTCTCTGTTCGTGAGACCTAACCGCGCCGGCGCATGAAAAATGCCCCGGCCGATCACATGCGGGGCTCCTTGCACTACCGGAGCACCGTCGCGTGACAGCGGGGCGCATCGGGCGGACATCGCCCAAGGGGCGAACCGCCTGACCGGTGACCCGCCGCCCCGCTGGGGCGGTCAGGTGGGAGATCGGAGCCTCCACTTGTGGGTCGGACACATGGGTGTCCGACCGGTCATTACGCAAGGCTACCAGCTCTCCCGTGACGGGGCTAATCACCGTGCACCGGACTCCCGCGGACTCGCACCCCCGGCGGGGGCCGCCGCAGCTGGGCCTATCGTGTGGGGCATGAACGACGCGACCCCGACGACCGACGCCTCGGCGCCTGCCGACTCCGCGGCGGCTGCCGCCTCCCCGGTGGCTTCCGAGGAGAACCCCGACTTCGACGCCATGACCCGCGACATCGCGGAGGTTCCCGCGGTCGAGGTGATCGTGACGGTCGCGGTCAACCTGATGAGCGCCGCCGCCGTGAAGCTCGGCCTGACCGAGGACGGCGAGGCGCACAAGGACCTCGACGAGGCACGCAAGCTGGTGCACGCGCTGGCCGGTCTGCTCGACGCGAGCGCGACCGAGATCAGCTCCTTCCACGCGGCCCCGCTGCGCGACGGGCTGAAGTCGCTGCAGCTGGCCTTCCGCGAGGCGTCGCTGGTGCCGGACGAGCCGGGCCAGGGGCCGGGCGAGAAGTACACGGGTCCGGTCTTCGGCTGAGTCGTCGCGGGCCCCGGCCGACGCGCACGGAGGCCCGCACGTCCACCGCCGATGGAACGGACGCCCGCACGCCGCGGCTGACTCACCAAGGCCCGCACGCCCCTGGCTGACGTATGGGGACCCGCATGCCGGAAGCACGCACCAGTCGGCAACAACCACACACAGATGTCAGGAGCGCACGAACAGGGGCTCGCCCGGTGGTGTCGTCCCGGTCGGCAGTACTGCCAGATCGAGGCCGCGGACCAGGCGGGCCCTCAGTGTGTCGTCGCCGGCGATGCGCTCGGCGATGCGCCGGACCGCCTCGGCCGGTGCGGCGGAGGGATCGAGGACGAGGACGAGGGTGCCGTCGGCGTCACCGGGGCCCAGGTGGGCGCGGAGCACCGCGGGCTCGTCGGCGACGGCGGCACGCACCGCTTCGGTGACGGCGGGATCGGCGAGCGGATCGGTGGTGGTGCGGCCCTCGGCGAGCGCGAGCAGGGCGGCTCCGGTGAGCTCGTACGGTACGGGGCCCGCGAGGTCGAGCACGATCGTGTCGGCCTTTTCGTGGGCCGCGGCCTGGAGTGCCTGGTGCAGGGGCACGGCGACGGGGCGGGCGGACGGGTCCCACCGGGCCAGGGAGTCGGTGGACGTGAAGGCGGGCAGTGCCGTGCGCGCGCCGGCCTTGAGGGTGGGCACGGCCATGTCGCTGGTCTTCTCGCGGCGCAGGCCGTGCTCGTCCTCCTCGACCTCGCCGAGCACGGCGACTACGGGGACGAGCAGCCGGGCGCCCCTGAGCGCCGCCAGCACCGGCTGCTCGGCCGTCCGGTCCTCGGCCCAGGCCGCGAGCGCGGCGCTCAGCGCGGGGTCGGCCGAGCCGTCGTCGTCGGAGAAACCGGGGTCCGGGATGTTCTTGTTCGCCACGGTCCGACCCTACCGAGCCGTCGGACGGCACCCGCAGGCGGCATGAGGCCGGCTTCTCCTGCCTCGGCAGGCGGTCTTCGTGGTCCCCTTCATGGTCTATTGCAGTACCTCGTCGCCGTCCCGGCGGCGAAGGCGGCGGTGTCCGCGGTTTCGGAGCTGGACGCGTAGAGCACCCCCGGTGTGCCGACCCGGCCGCGGGGCGCAGCTGCGGGCGATGGGCCTGGACCGGCCGCGGGCAGTGTGCCGGCCCGGCTGCGGCGGCCGCGGGGCGGTGGGCCGCGGTGGTGTGCCGCCCGGCCGCGGGGGCGCTCGCGGCGTCGGGTCAGCCGCCCGGGCGGCGAGCCGCGCCCAGGCCGGGGCCGCGTCCCCGTCCCCGTCCCCGCCACAGCACCACCGCCGCCGCCAGCAGCACGGCGCCCAGGCCGCCCGCGAGCGGGCCGATCCAGTCCGTCGAGGCTCCGCCGGAGCCGGAGTCGCTGGGGCCCGGGCCGAAGTACTTCTTGCCGTATCCCGCCGCGCGCAGGTCGTCCGGCGGGACCTCGGCGCCCTCGCGGATGGCGGCCGCGGGGTCGACGAGGCCGAAGCCGCGGGAGTCGTCGCGACCGTCGGCCGGAGGGTTGCGGGCGGTGTCCTCGAGGAGCTGTTTGATCTGGGCGGGGTCCAGGCCGGGGTGGGCGGCGCGGATGAGCGCGACGGCGCCGGAGACGAAGGCCGCAGCGGCGCTCGTGCCCCAGCCCTCGTAGTAGTCGCGGTCCGGGTTCGCGATGGCGATGTCCACGCCGGGCGCGCTGACGGTCGCGTACCAGCGGCGGGTGGAGAAGGACGCGCGCGTGCCGTAGCGGTCGACTGCGGTCACCGCGATCACGCCGGGGTAGGCGGCCGGGTACGAGATGTGGTCGCCCTCCTCGCCGCCGTTGCCGGCGGAGGCGACGACGGCAGCGCCCTTCTTGAGCGCGTACTGGACGGCCGCGTCCTCGGAGGGTTCCGGGTGCGCCGACTTCGAGTCGTCGCCCAGCGAGAGGTTGATGACGTCGGCGCCGTGGTCGGCGGCCCAGCGGATGCCCTCGGCGAGGGCGTTGCCGCGGGTGCTGCGAGCCCTCTTCCGGGACGGGTCGCCGTCCTCCAGGATCACCCGGACCGGGAGGATCTTGGCCTCCGGAGCGACGCCGAGCACGCCGTCGGCGTTGCCCACGCCGTGTCCGTGGCCCGCGATGATCCCGGCCATGGCGGTGCCGTGCTGCGCCCAGGACTTGTCGCCGCGCTCCGCGCCGAAACCGACCATGTCCTTGCCCTGGAGGACGTTCCCCGCGAGGTCGGGGTGCGTGCCGTCCACACCGGTGTCCAGTACGGCGACGGTGATGCCCTTGCCCTTCGTCGTACGCCATGCCTCCTGGGTGTGCAGCGCCTCCAGGCCCCACTGGCGCGCGCGGATCGTGTCGGCGTGGGCCGCGGTGGCGGGGAGCAGGGCGAGTACGAAGGCGAGAGGGGCGGCCAGGAGGGCGGGCCCGATGCGCTTCATGAGGGTTGCTCCGTGGCCGCGGTGACGGTCTTGCGCAGACTCCGCTCGATACGGTCCGCGAGCCCCTTCGCCTCGTGGCCCAGACCCGCCTGGGCGGGGGCCGTCGTGGCGCCGGACTTCATGGCGGCAGCGGCGGGCTGCGGTTCCTCGACGGTGCGGCCGTCGGCGAAACCGGAGACCGCGTAGACGACGACCGGGGCGTCGGTGAGTACCGAGATGGTCCACGACGCCCGCTGGTCGTCGCCGAAGTCGTCGGCGACCGTGCCTTTCGCCGGGTACGGATGGGGCATCAGATCGGCGCGCCGGTCGAGCCCTTCGTCCTCGAAACGGGTGTGCAGCGCGCCCATGCCCTCGGCATCGGCCTCGGTGAACATGAGTCCGACCGTCGTGACGTTGCTGCGAGTGGCGTCCGTGTAGGTGGCGCGCAGCAGGCGCAGACAGCCGACGGGGGCCAGCGCCTTGCGCAGCAGCGGGTCGAAGGCGGTCTTGCACCCGCTGTCCGGGGCGACTGCGATCCGCGTCCAGACGCGGTCGGCTCCGCCCGGGCCCGTGCCCTCGCCCTTGACGACGGGCGGGAAGAGCTGGTCGACGGGAACGCTGTGCCACAGATCGCCGGCCGCCGCGAAGGAGCTCTGGCCGCCGGCCGCCGCGGAGCTGTCTCCGGTCAGCCAACTCCCGGTCGCCGCACCGCCGATGAGCCCCAGGCCGAGCACGACGCAGGCCACGGCGGCCGCGGCCCGCGTCCGGCTCCGCGCCGCCACGACGGGCCGCAGTCGTGTGGTGTCGTCGTCGTACGCCTCGGGCTGCGCGAAGAAGACGTACGGCCGTCCGGCTCCAGGACCGGGCGTCGGACCGACGGCGTGGGTGGCGGTTCCAGCCGCAGTGCCGGTGCTCGCGGTACGGGCGGTACTTGCAGTACGTGAGGGGCCTGGAACCGTCGGGAACGCGGGCGTAGGGCCGGTGGCGTGTGGGAACGCGGCGATGGGCATACCGGCGGCCGGGGTCGTGGCCGGGGACGCGGCAACCGGGGCTCGGCTGGCCGCAGTCGGGGCGGACGAGGACGCGGTCGCGGTCGCGCGCGTTCCGGCGCTACCCGGTCGGCTGTCGTCCGTGATGGGGCGCAGACGGGTGGTCGTCTCGGCGGGCCGCTCCGCGGAAGCCACGGACGACCCGGAACCGGGCAGCCCACCCTTCGGCCCGTCGTCCTCGGACGCCGGGCCCGACGCGACGCGTCCGACCACGTCGTCTTCCGCCCGCGCGGGCACCACGGCCTGAGCCGCCGACCGGGCCGGAGGAACCACCGGACGCGCGGGTGGAGTCGGCGGGGGCGGCGGGAAGGCGGCGTCCCGGGCACCGGCGCTCGGAGGGGCGGTGGGCCGAGGCGGTACGACCGGGCGTACGCCGTCGCCGGGGCGTGGCCCGTCACCGGGGCGTGCGCCATCGACCGGGCTTACGCCTTCACCGGGGCGTGCCCCATCGACCGGGCGTACGCCGTCCGCAGGGCGTGCCCCCTCGACCGGCCGTACGCCGTCGCCGGACGCCGTGCGGCCGGACCCGCCTGCGTCGCTCCACTCGCCGGCTCCAGGGGCGACCGTCGGTCGCGGCGGCACAGCCACGGGCGGGCGCGGTGGAACCGCGGGAGCGACGGGTGCGGCATCCGGGATGCGCGTCGAACCAGTCGGTGTCGGCGGTGCGTTGGTGGAGCGCACTGATCCGCTCGGTGCCGACGAGTGGGCCGAGATGGTCACTGATCCCTTCGATGCCGACGAGGGGTCCGGGGGGCTCACTGATCCCGTCGATGCCGACGAGGGGTCCAGGGGGCTCACTGATCCCAGCGATGCCGCTGGGGCGGGCATGGAACCCCCCGAGGCCATCGAAGCATCCGGGGCGCGCATGGAACCCGCCGATGCCGACGAAGCATCCGGGGCGCGCACGGAACCCCCCGATGCCGACGAAGCATCCGGGGCGCGCACGGAATCCCCCGAGACCGGCGTCGCCTCCGGACGACGCACCGATCCCGTAGGTGCCGCCGGGGCCCCGGGGAAGGGCGCCGGGGGCGGTGGTGCATCCGGGAAGCGCGCCGAAGCTGCCGGAGGCGGCGGGTCCGCAGGCGCGGCCTTCTCCCATGCGGCTGAGGTGGGCAACGGCAGCGGGAAGCGTGCTCCGTCTCGCGTCGGCTGCGTCTGTTCGTCGCTCCGCCCGGCTGCCTGCGCGCCCTCCGGGAGACGGCCCGAACCGGCCGCGGACACCGCCGCCTCGCCCTCCACCGAGCGCACATCAACCGCAGAACCCGGCAGCCCTCCGGCCTGTGCCGCCGCCCGGTCCGGATCAGCCGACCGGGGCCCGTCCTTCTCCGGCAGCCGGGGCTCGCCCCGTTCCGGGCGCTCTTCCGAAGCCCCGGACCGGGCACCGTCCAGGCTCGCGTCCGCAGGTGTACGAGGAGGTGTCGCCGGGCGCGGCGGGGTAGGGGCGCGTCGTGGTTCGGCGCTCATGCACCCCCCGTTTCCTGGTGCCCGGCCGCGGCCCCCGAGGCAGACCGGCCGGGAGCGGCCCGTCGCCCTTCAGGCACAGGCGCGTCGCGTACTTCCCTGCGTGCGCGTCACTCTACGGGCTGACACGGCTCGAACGGGAACCGGTCCCACAGGCCAGGGTGATCTGCCCGGAACATCCCCCTACCCTGCGGTAATTCAGTCTGGCAGGCTTCGGCCATGACTGCCCGTGCCACCGACCGAGCCCGGTACGACCGGGCCACCGCCCACCTCGAGGCGCCCGTCGCGATCGTGGATCTGGACGCCTTCGACGCCAACGCCGCGGATCTCGTACGGCGGGCCGGAGGCAAGCCGATCCGGGTCGCCAGCAAGTCCGTTCGCTGCCGGGCGCTGCTCGAACGCGTGCTGGCCCGTGAGGGGTTCGCCGGGATCATGTCGTTCACGCTCGCCGAGTCGCTCTGGCTCGCGCGTTCCGGGTGCGACGACATCCTGCTCGCCTATCCGTCGGCTGACCGGAAGGCGTACGCCGAGCTGACGAGCGACCCCAAGCTCGCGTCCGCCGTGACCGTGATGATCGACGACCCGGCGCAGCTCCATCTCATCGACGACGCCCGGGACGGCGGCCGCGAGGAGGTACGGGTGTGTCTGGAACTGGACACCTCGCTGCGGCTGCTCGCCGGACGGATACGGGTGGGAGCGCTGCGCTCGCCCCTGCACTCCCCCACCCAACTCGCTGAGATGGCCCGTGTGGTGGCTCGCCGGCCGGGGTTCCGGCTGGTCGGCGTGATGGGGTACGAGGGGCACATCGCGGGTGTCGGCGACTCCGTCGCCGGGCGGCCTCTGCGGTCACGCGCGGTCCGGCTGATGCAGGCGGCGGCCCGGCATGAGCTCGCCGAGCGCCGCGCGGAGGCGGTACGTGCGGTGCGCGCCGTGGCGCCCGATCTGGAGTTCGTGAACGGCGGCGGCACGGGCAGCGTGCAGCACACCGCCGCCGAGGACGCGGTCACGGAGATCGCGGCCGGCTCGGGGCTGTACGTGCCCCGGCTCTTCGACAACTACTCGTCGTTCAGCGGGCGTCCGGCCGCGCTGTTCGCGCAGCCCGTCGTCCGCAGGCCGGGGGTGGGCGTGGTGACCGTGCTGGGCGGCGGGTACCCCGCGTCGGGGGCCGCGGGCACCGACCGGCTGCCGGTGCCGTATCTGCCGGAGGGCCTGCGGTACGACGCCCAGGAAGGGCCCGGGGAGGTGCAGACCCCGCTGCTGGGTGGCCCCGCGGACGATCTGCTGATCGGCGACAAGGTGTGGTTCCGGCACGCCAAGGCCGGGGAGCTGTGCGAACGGTTCGAGGAGCTGCACCTGATCCAGGGGGAGACCGTGACGGCGACCGTGCCGACGTACCGGGGCGAGGGGCGCACGTTCCTCTGAGGCGCCCTGCGGAAGGACATGGTGAGGCGGACTGCCGTCCAGCCGTCGCCCGGCGGCCCCGCCCCGCCGCCCCGCCGCCGCGTCGCCGCGTCGCCGCGTCGGCCGGTGGCGGGTGCTTCACCGGGCCGGAGACGGGACTACAGCGGCGTGACGTACGCCCCCGAAATCCCCCCGTCCACAAGGAAGTCCGTGGCGTTGACGAACGACGAGTCGTCGCTCGCAAGGAACGCCACCGCGGCTGCGATCTCCTCGGCCTCGGCGAACCGGCCCACGGGAATGTGGACGAGGCGCCGCGCGGCACGCTCCGGGTCCTTCGCGAACAGCTCCTGCAGCAGCGGGGTGTTGACCGGACCGGGGCAGAGCGCGTTGACGCGGATGCCCTCGCGGGCGAACTGCACGCCAAGCTCACGGGACATGGCCAGGACGCCGCCCTTGGAGGCGGTGTACGAGATCTGCGAGGTCGCGGCGCCCATCCGGGCCACGAACGACGCGGTGTTGATGATGGAGCCCTTGCCCTGGCGCCGCATGTAGGGGATGGCAGCCTTGCAGCACAGGTAGACGGAGGTGAGGTTGACCTCCTGGACCCGCTTCCACGCCTCCAGTCCGGTGTCCAGGATGGAGTCGTCGTCGGGCGGCGAGATGCCCGCGTTGTTGAAGGCGACGTCGACGCTGCCGTAGGTGTCGTACGCGGTCTTGAACAGCGCCTCCACCTGCTCGGGGTCGGTGACGTCGACCTTCACGAAGGTTCCGCCGACCTCCTCGGCGGCGGCCTTGCCGCTCTGCTCCTCGACGTCGCCGCAGACGACGTTCGCACCCTCGGAGGCGAGCCGGCGCACGGTGGCTAGGCCGATGCCGCTGCCGGCTCCGGTGATGACGGCGGTACGGCCGACAAGGCGGCGGCAGACGGGCTGCTCGGTCTGCGCTGTCCGCTCGGTCTGCGCCGCCTGCTCGGTCTGCTCTGTCTGCTCGGTCATGGGTGGCTCAGGCCTCCGTGCTGATGAAGACGTTCTTGGTCTCGGTGAAGGCGGTGAGGGCGTCGGGTCCGAGCTCACGGCCGAGCCCCGACTGCTTGTATCCGCCGAAGGGGGTCCAGTAGCGCACGCTGGAGTGGGAGTTGACGGACAGGTTGCCTGCCCGCACCGCCTGGGACACGCGCAGCGCCCTGCCCACGTCCCGCGTCCAGATCGAGCCGGACAGGCCGTACTCGGTGGCGTTGGCGAGCCGTACGGCCTCGGCCTCGTCCTCGAAGGGCAGGACGACGGCGACCGGCCCGAAGACCTCCTCGACGGCCACGCGCGCGTGCGGGTCGACTTCGGTGAGGACGGTGGGCGGGAACCAGAAGCCGGGGCCTTCGGGTGCGGTGCCGCGGATTCCGGGCGCGTCCCCGGAGACGTATGAGGTGACCCGCTCCAGCTGGGTCTTGGAGATCAGCGGGCCCATCTGCGTCTTCTCGTCGGCGGGGTCGCCGACGACGACGGACTCGACGGCCGGGGCGAGGAGCTCCAGGAAGCGGTCATACACCGTGCGCTGGACGAGGATGCGGGTGCGGGCGCAGCAGTCCTGGCCGGAGTTGTCGAGGAACGACATCGGCGCGCTGAGGGCGGCCGCCTCGATGTCCGCGTCGGCGAAGACGATGTTGGGGCTCTTGCCGCCCAGTTCGAGGGTCACGCGCTTCACGCGGTCGGCGCACTTCGCCATGATCTGCTTGCCCACGCGCGTCGACCCGGTGAAGACGATCTTCGCGACTCCCGGGTGTTCGACGAGGGCGTTCCCGGCCACCGGGCCCTCCCCCGGCAGCACCTGGAAAAGGTGCTCGGGAAGGCCCGCCTCCAAGGCGAGTTCGGCCAGCCGCAGCGCGGTCAGGGGCGTGGTCTCGGCGGGCTTGAGGATCACCGCGTTGCCCGCCGCGAGCGCGGGGGCGGTGCCCCAGGCGGCGATCGGCATCGGGAAGTTCCAGGGCGCGATGACGCCGACCACGCCGAGCGGTTCGAGGAGCGTGACGTCGAGGCCGCCGGGGACCGGGATCTGGCGGCCGTTCAGCCGCTCTACTCCCCCGGCCGCGTAGTCCAGCAGGTCGCGGACGTTGCCGGCCTCCCAGCGGGCGTTGCCGATGGTGTGGCCCGCCTCGGTGACCTCCAACCGCGCGAGTTCTTCGAGGTGTTCGTCGACGACGGCGGCGAAGCGGCGCAGCGCACGCGCCCGGTCGGCGGGAGAGAGGGCGGCCCACCTCGCCTGGGCATCGGCGGCACGTACGACGGCCGCGTCCACGTCCTGAGCGGTGGCGCCCCGGACGGTCGCGACGACCTCCTCGGTGGCCGGATTGAGCACCTGGAGCTCGCAAGACTCGTACGACAAGAAGGGCCTCACATGCGTTCGAAGGAGCGGCGGAGCTCCCAGTCGGTCACCGCTGCCTCGAAGGCGTCCAGCTCGACGCGCGCCATGTTGCGGTAGTGCGCGACCACCTCGTCACCGAAGGCGGCCTTGGCGATGGGGCTCGTCTCCCAGAGCTCGGCGGCCTCGCGGAGCGTGGTGGGGACGTGCTCGTAGTCCGCGGCGTACGCGTTCCCGGCGCAGGGCTCCGGCAGCTCCAGCTTCTGCTCGATGCCGTACAGGCCGGCCGCCACCAGGCCCGCGACGGCGAGATGCGGGTTGACGTCGCCGCCCGGCAGCCGGTTCTCGAAGCGCATGGAGCGGCCGTGGCCGACGACGCGCAGGGCACAGGTGCGGTTGTCGTATCCCCAGGCGACGGCGGTGGGCGCGAAGGAGCCGGGCTGGAACCGCTTGTACGAGTTGATGTTGGGGGCGTAGAGCAGCGAGAAGTCGCGCAGGGCGGCCAGCTGGCCGGCGAGGAAGTGGCGCATGACCTCGGACATGCCGCCAGGGCCGGCACCGGCCATGGCATTGCTGCCGTCGGCGCCGGCGAGCGAGAGGTGGATGTGGCAGGAGTTCCCCTCGCGCTCGTTGTACTTGGCCATGAAGGTCAGCGAGACGCCCTCCTGGGCGGCGATCTCCTTGGCTCCGGTCTTGTAGACGGCGTGCTGGTCGCACGTCACCAGGGCCTCGTCGTACTTGAACGCGATCTCGTGCTGGCCGGGGTTGCACTCGCCCTTGGCGGACTCGACGGTCAGGCCCGCGCCCGCCATGTCGTTGCGGATACGGCGCAGCAGGGGCTCGATACGGCCCGTGCCGAGCACCGAGTAGTCGATGTTGTACTGGTTGGCCGGGGTCAGGCCGCGGTAGTTCGCGTCCCAGGCCTGCTCGTACGTGTCCTTGAAGACGATGAACTCGAGTTCGGTGCCGACCTGGGCGGTGAAGCCGTGCTCGGCGAGGCGCTCCAGCTGGCGGCGGAGGATCTGCCGGGGTGCGGCGACCACCGGCGAGCCGTCGTTCCAGGCGAGGTCGGCGATCAGCATCGCCGTGCCCTCGTTCCAGGGGACCCGGCGGAGCGTGCTGAGATCCGGGTGCATGGCGAAGTCGCCGTAGCCGCGGTCCCAGGAGGACATGTCGTAGCCGTCGACCGTGTTCATCTCCGTGTCGACGGCGAGAAGGTAGTTGCAGCCCTCCGTGCCGTGGTCGAGGACCTCGTCGAGGAAGAAGCGCGCGGCGAACCGCTTGCCCTGGAGCCGCCCCTGCATGTCGGGGAAGGCCAGGACGACGGTGTCGATGTCGCCGCTGGCGACGAGTGCGTGCAGTTCCTCGACACTGAGCGGCGGTGTGCGGTTTGCTGTGCCGTCTGCCACGGGAGGGCCTCCTTCGGTCAGCCGAGGCCACTTAAGGTATTACTGAGAACCATTGCTTGGGAAGGGTTCGCGAACGTTTCCGGAAGGGGGTACGCCCGTATGTCAGGGGCCGATGCCGACGACCGGCTGGCACCGGTGCTCCGGCCGGTGCGGGCCGGCAACGGCTTCGAGGAGGCGCTGGAGCAGATCCTCCAGGTGGTCCGGCTCGGTCTGGTGCCCGGCGGCGGGCGGCTGCCGTCCGAACGCGAGCTGGCCGACCGCCTCGGCATCAGCCGGGTGACGCTGCGCGAGGTACTGAGGGTCCTGCAGGACGAGGGCCTGGTGGAGTCCCGGCGCGGGCGCTACGGCGGCACGTTCGTCGTACCGCGGACCGGCATACCCGGCGAGGACGAGCTGCGGCGGCGCATCGAGAAGACCGACGTCGAGGACGTGCTGCGGTTCCGCGAGGTGCTGGAGGTCGGCGCTGCAGGCCTGTGCGCGGCACACGGTCTGACGGGCGAGCAGGCCCAGCGGCTGCGGGACGCCCTCGCCGGGACCCAGGACGCACCGCTCGCCGACTACCGGCGGCGCGACACGCTGCTCCATCTGACGCTGGCGGAGCTGTGCGGGTCGCCGTCGCTGGCCGCCCAGTACGCGGCCGTGCGCGCGCAGGTCAACGACCTGCTGGACTGCATCCCGCTGCTGGTACGGAACCTGGAGCACTCCCAGCACCAGCACACCGCCCTGGTGGAGGCCGTGCTCGACGGGGACGCCGACGGGGCGCGCGAGATCATGCGGGAGCACTGCGCGGGCACGGCGGCGCTGCTGAGGGGCTTCCTGACGTTTAGCAGCGGTTGACCGGCGCTGTGACGCGGGGCTTGATTTCCTCTGGGGAGTGCCGCAAAGGTTTGACTTTGTTCCATTGAACGCGCCACGCGCCAGGTCGCAGTCGCACACGGGCGCCACGTACGTCGAAGGGGTGCATGGTGAGCAGCAGGCCGCTGATCGGTGTCAGTACCTATCTCGAGTCCGGGGCCCGCTGGGGCGCCTGGGAGCTGGACGCGGCGCTGCTGCCCGCCGGCTATCCGCGGCTCGTGCAGGCCGCGGGCGGACTGGCCGCGATGCTGCCGCCGGACGACCCCGCGCACGCCGAATCCGCGCTCGGGCGACTGGACGGGCTCGTCATCGCGGGCGGTCCGGACGTCGAGCCGGTGCGGTACGGGGCGGAACGCGACCCGCGCACGGGGCCGCCCGCCCGCGAGCGGGACGCGTGGGAACTCGCCCTGATCGACGCGGCATTGGCGTCCGGCACGCCGCTGCTCGGCATCTGCCGCGGCATGCAGTTGCTGAACGTGGCGCTGGGCGGCACCCTCGTCCAGCACCTGGAGGGCCACACCAAGGACGTGGGCGTGTTCGGGCGGCACCCGGTGACGCCGGTGCCGGGCACGCGCTACGCGAACGCCGTCCCGGAGGAGACGTCCGTACCGACGTACCACCACCAGGCGGTGGACCGGCTCGGCGAAGGCCTGCGGGTCTGCGCGCACGCCCAGGACGGTACCGTCGAGGCCGTGGAGCTGCCGGGCCCCCACTGGGTGCTGGGCGTGCAGTGGCATCCGGAGATGGGCGAGGACCTGCGGGTGATGCGGGCGCTGGTCAGCGCCGCTGCTTCCGCCGCATAGCGCGGTGCGGTTTCGCACCCCGTAAGGGGCGCGCGGCTGTATCGATGTGCGGCTGCGCCGCGATGGGGGTCCCCCTGTTCGAGCGAAGCCGAGAACTTGGGGGAGCGACCAGCCCCCACCGTCCCGCGGATTGTTCACCGCGCTTCCAGCGGAGCGCTCAGCGCTGCTTCCTCCGCCTCTTCCGCAGACGCTTCCTGAGCCATTCGAGGGCGGCCTCGCCCTGCGCGTACTGGAAGGCCCTGACCGTCGGCAGTCCGGGCGGGGCGGGCCGGCGCGCCTGCTGCACGAAGAAGCCGGCGAGGGCGGCGAGCACCGACGTGACACCCCGCGGGTCGGCGTCCCGGCCCAGCGGATGGCTGGTGAACACCTCATCGGGGTCCGGACCACCCTGGGCGCGTACGCACGGCAGCATGACGAGGAGGTCGAACCACGGCGCGGCGAGCGAGGCATGGGGCCAGTCGACGAAGACCACGCGGTCGTCGGCGGTGAGCAGCATGTTGTCGGCGCGCAGATCGCCGTGGGCGAGCGTGTCGCCTGCGGCGAAGTCGGCCCAGGGGGCGGCCAGTTCGGCGAGATCGTGCAGATGGCGGCGGGCCCACGGGTCGAGCGTGTGGGTGTCCCTCGCGGCGATCAACTGTTCCCATCCACGGAAGGCGTCCGCCTCCCGCTCGGCGACGGTCGGGGCCTCGACCGGGGACGGGCTCAGGGCGTGCGCGAGGTCGTTGACGGCCTCGAGGACTCGGTGGAACTCGTCCTCGCGCCACGGCACATGGGGCTGATGCCCGACGATGTCCTCGTAGACGAGGGCCACCCATGTGCCGTCGTCGTACGAGCCGAGGAGGCGGGGCGCCGCTATGGTCTCGGGCAGGGCGGCGGCGTTGCGGGCCTCGGTGCGGTGCATGTCGGGGCTGTCCGGGTTGGCCTCGGCGCTCACCGCCTTCACGAAGGCGCGGCGGCCGTCGGCGAGGCGGACGCGGGCGGCGACGCCCGGTGAGAAGCCGCCGCGCTGCGTGGCCGCGTCGATCACAGGGGCGCCGAGCACGTTGGCGACGGCGCCGCGCACATGGACCGGGAGGTGCTCCCAGGGGGTGCGGACTCCGCCGGCCGGAGGGGCGGTGAGAGTCATGTCCGCCATGATTCGCGCCCTCTTGGGCGCGCGCTACCTCATTTTTGCGAGCGGAACGGGGTGGGTGCCCGCCACCGTCGGCGGGCGCCGCAGCCCGCGGGGCCCCTCAGGAGTGCGGGTCCGCGGGGCGTTGCTGTTACGCCGTTCGGGGTACGGGACGATGCCGGGTGCCCGCCGTCGTGGGCTGTGCCCACCCTCCCCCAAGCTCTCGGCTGCGCTCGAGCAGGGGCGACCCCCATCGCCCTGGGGGCACCTCCCAGGCCCTTGAGGCACTGAGGGAGGAACGATTGCCCACAGCGGTAGCGGCACGGAGGCGGCGCGGCGCCACAGCGGAGGCGGTGCGGCACCCACAGCAGCAGCGGCACGGCGCCCGCAGCCGGAGGCGGCGCGGTGCCCGCGGCGGTATCGGCGCGGCGCCCGCAGCCGGTAGCGACACGGTGCCCGCGGCGGTATCGGCGCGCTGCGCGCTGCTGCTAGCCGCACGCTTCTCTCAGTGCTGCGGTCAGGACCCGTGGGGCCTCGCCGAGGGACGGGCCGTACCACGTCAGGTGGCGGCCGCTGACCAGGGCCGCGGGCTGAGGGAAGGACTCCGGGCCGTCCTGTTCTGTGAAGCGGTACGGCTCGTCCGGGAGGACGATCAGGTCCGGGGCGGAGGCGCGCAGCTCCTCGAGGGGGATGCGGGGGTAGCGCTCGGAATGGGTCGCGTAGACGTTGTCGACGCCGAGGCGGGCCAGTACGTCTCCGGCGAAGGTGTCGCGGCCCAGGACCATCCAGGGCCGCCGCCAGACGGGCACCACAGCCCGGATGCGGCGCCCGGATTCCCGGCCCCCGGAGTCGGGCGGCAGGCCGCCGTCCGACCACGCCGTCTCCGCCTCGTCGAGCCAGCGCGGCCTCGTACGCGCCCCGCACGCGGTCAGCACGCGGTCCAGCTCGCGGAAGGCGGCCGGCACGGCGCGGACCTCGGTGACGAGCACCTCGATGCCCGCCGCCCGCAGGGCGTCGAGGTCCGGCTCCCGGTTCTCCTCCTCGTTGGCGATCACGAGGTCCGGGGCGAGTTCGGCGATCCGGTCCGTCTTCGGGTTCTTGGTGCCGCCGATGCGTGCGACGTCGAGGTCCGCGGGGTGGCTGCACCAGTCGGTGGCCCCCACCAGCGCTCCCGGCAGCGTCGCCGCGATCGCTTCGGTCAGCGACGGCACCAGTGAGACGATGCGTGCGCCGGTCATGATCACCCCACTTGCTCCACTCGAACGCTCGAACGGATGACGGCATCCGGCTCTCCGAACAGGACCCGATGAACCGGATGAACTGGATGAACCTGATGAACTGGATGGACTGGCTGAACCGGATGAGCACGATGGGCGGAGAACCGGTCAGCGGCGCGGGTCCTCCGCCGCCTCGATGTACTCCGCCACGGCCACGACGAGCACGCGCGTGTCCGGCACCGTGGCCCGCCAGCGGTGCCGGGCGCCACCGGTCAGATACAGGGTGTCGCCGCGGCCGAGCCGGTAGGCCCTGCCCTCCGCCTCCACCTCGACCGCACCGTCGGCCACGTACATCAACTTGTCGTTCCGGTGGTGGAACTCCCGCCCGGCGTCCTGGTCGCCGGTGAACTCCAGAGCGTGCATCTGGTGGCGGCCCGACACCAGGGGGCGTACGTGGGCTTCGCCGACGGGGCCGGTAGCCGCCTCGGCCCGGACGACGGCGACGCTGCGCGCCGGGTCGGCGGCGGCGAGCAGCTCCACGGCCGTGGTGCCCAGCGCGTCGGCGACCCGCTGGAGGGAGCGCATGCTGGGGCGCGCACGCTCGTTCTCCACCTGGCTCAGGAACGGCACAGAGAGACCGCTGCGCTCGGCCACGACGGCGAGGGTGAGCTCCAGTGCCCTGCGCCGCCGCCGGACGGCCGCGCCCACCCGAAGGGTCTCTTTGCTGTCGTCCATCGCTTCGGCTCCCTCCTGTGCATCGTCATGGTCGGGCCGTACATGGGCCACCGGGCACCGACGGTCCTCGGCCGGTCCGGGTGACCCTACGAGCCCGGTGGGGTTCCGGGCCATGTTGAGTTCTCTGCACCCTACGCATGTTCGGCAAACGGTTTCATCTGCCCGTCACATCCTTGTCAACACAATGGCGCGTCATTCGGACTCACCATGCCGCCGACCGGAGTCTCACAGTGCGCGCCAGTACAACAGCTGGCCCGACTCGCCGGGCGCCGCTCCCTCCCGGGGAACGAACAAGCTCATCAGCAGTGCCGGACGGCCGTTCGGAGCAGTGAGCAGGGTCGCCGAGGGATTGGCGAAGCCGCGGCTGCCTCCGTGGGTGCGGATGGCGAGCCGGTCGGCGCGGCCGGTGACGGGATCGTATGCAAAGGTTTGCCAGCTCGCGAAGTCGTTCCGCCACCTCTGTCCCTCGATGAGCACCACGCGCATGCCGTGGAGCCGCAGCGGGGCGCGGTCGCCTATGTTCCCGGCGTTGCCCCATGACTGGACGGCCCGGTCGAGGCGGTGGTCGGTCTCGGCGTGCCAGTGGGCGAAGTCCTTGAGCGTTGCGCGGAGTTGGCGGTCGGTGTCGCAGTTCGCCCGGTAATGGCCGGTGAGCCGGATGGTGTCGCCCTGGACGGCGGTGATGCTGGGCGTGCCCTCGGCGCAGCGCGAGAGGGTGCGGGGCGCGTCGTACGCCCGGTCGGCCCGCCCGGCGAGCAGCGCGGAGAGGTCCTCATAACCCCGTATCGCTATGTGGTTGTCCGGGTCCTTCTCATAGGCGAGGACATAGCCGCCCGTGCCGTCGTGGGCGAGGGACGCCTGGTGGGTGCCGGGGCCGAAGTCGTGGCGGCGCTGCCAGTGCAGCAGGTCCGTGGAGGTGGCGACGGACGCGTGGAAGCGCCCGTCGCCGAGGAACGTGTGGTAGACGGCGAGATAGGTGCCGTCGGGCGCCTGCAGGATGTGCGCGGCGTCCATGGACCGGCCGGTGTCGTCGGCCAGGCCGTAGCGGTACCCGTCCGCGGTGCGTACGTCCCCGGCCAGCTCCGCGAGCCGGGCGGTGGCGAGGGAGGCGGGCGCCGCGCTGGCCTGGGGCATCTGCACCAGCAGCAGCACCGCGGCGACGATGACGGCCCCTGCGGCGGCAAGGCGCACGGGCCGGAGGGGGCTGCGGGCAGCGGCGGTCACGGATGTCGTCTTACGGTCGGCGGGAGGGGGCGGGATGGGACTTGTGGGGCTTGCGAGGCAGGCGTGCCATCGAGCGTACGAATGCCTCAGCGGCCACGGGAACGACATGAGAGGTGGGCTTCGCCACACAGGCGACGCCCACCCCTCATGGGATATCCAGTCGGACTCCGGTCGAGGTCCGCCGGACTCCGGTCGAAGTCCGCTCGGACTCCGGTCGAAGCCCGTTCGGACTCCGGTCGAAGCCCGCTCGGACTCCGGTCGAAGCCCGCTCGGACTCCGGTCGGTCACTGCCGGATCACTGGCCGACTGCGGATTACCGCGGAGCCATCCGCTCCTCGATCCCCGGGTTCTCCTTCACCCAGGCCGCGACCGCCTCTTCCTCCTGGCCCTTGCCGCGCTTCTTGATCTCGTTCTCCAGGCCGGCGAGCTCCTCCTCGCTCATCTTGAAGCCCTTGATCCACTTCGTCAGCTGCGGGTACTGCTCCGGGAACGCCTTGCTGGCGATGGTGCGGATCGTGTCGCCCTTGCCGAACAGGCCCTTGTCGTCCTTCAGCTTGGTCAGGTCGTACTCGCTGTACGCCCAGTGCGGCGTCCAGAGCATGACCGCGATGGGCTCCTTCTTGGCGTAGGCGCGCTTGAGCTCGGCCAGCATGCCGGGCGTCGAGCCGTCGACGACCTCGTACTCCTTGTCCAGGCCGTAGCCGGGCAGCACCTTGCTCTTGAGCAGGTTCATCGTGCCCGTGCCGGGCTCAATGCCGATGATCTTGCCGTTGAAGGTGTCGCCCTTGCCCTTCAGATCCTCGAGCGACTTCACGTCCTTGACGTACGACGGGACGGCGAGCTCCAGCGACGTCGGCCCGTACCAACTGCCGAGGTCGCTGAGGTCGTCGCCGTACTTGTCCCAGTACGACTTCTGCGTGTACGGCAGCCAGCCGTCGAACTGCACGTCGAGCTCGCCCTGGGACAGTGCCGTGTACATCGGGCCGACGGCGAACTGCTTGAGGTTCATCGTGTAGCCGCGGTCCTCGAGGACGTGCTTCCACAGGTATGTGATCGCGATGTCCTCCTCCCACGGGAACCAGGCGACGTTCAGCGTCCGGGCCGCCTCGCCCTGACCCTTGGCGCCCTTGGCCGACTTCGCGACCGGGGCCCACTTGTCGACCAGGCCCGGGTTCTTCTTCAGCCAGGTCTGAACGGCCTCCTGCTCCTTGCCCTTGCCGGACTTCTGGATCTGCGCCTCGAGACCGGTGAGCTGCTCCTCGGTCATCTTGAAGTTCTTGAGCCACTTGGCGACCTCGGGGTTCTCCGAGGCGAAGCCCTTACGGGCGATCGTGTGGACGTCGTCGCCCTCGCCCCAGGCGCCCTTCGGGTCCTTGAGCTTCTTCAGGTCGTAGTCGCTGTAGGCCCAGTGCGGCGACCACAGCGTGACGACGATGGGCTCCTTCTTGGCGTACGCGCGCTTGAGCTCGGCGAGCATCGCGGGCGTGGAGCCGTCCACGACCTCGTACTCGCCCTCCAGGCCGTACTCCTTGAGGACCGTGTCCTTGAGCATGCCCATCATGCCGGCGCTCGGCTCGATGCCGATGATCTTGCCCTTGAACTCGCTGCCCTTGCCCTTGAGGTCCTCGAGGGAGTCGATGCCCTTCATGTACGAGGGCACGGTGAGCTCCAGCGAGGTGGGGCCGTACCACTGGCCCAGGTCGTCGAGCTTGTTCCCGTACTTCTTCCAGTACTCGGCGTGCGTCGTCGGCAGCCAGGAGTCGGTCTGGAAGTCGATCTGCCCCTGGGCGAGACCGGTGTAGAGGGGCCCGGCGGCGTACTGCTTGGTGTCGACCTCGAAGCCGCGCTGCTCGAGGATCTCCTGCCACAGGTACGTGGAGGCGATGCCCTCGTCCCAGGGGATGTAGCCGATGTCGACCTGCTTGCCCTTGCCGACGTCCGTGGACGCCGAGGCGGTGTCGGAGGCCGGAGCGGAGCCGAAGACGCCCATGCCACCCGCGACGAGCGCGAGGACGACGACGCCGACGACCGCGACGGTGGGGCGCAGGCGGTGGCTGAAGATCTTCAGGCCGCCCACGGCGGCGCGCGCCTTGGCGGCGGTGCGGCGGCCCAGCGGCGAGAGCTGGCGGCCGAGGGCGCCGGTCATCCGGTCCAGGTAGATCGCCAGGATGACGATGGCGATGCCCGCCTCGAAGCCGAGGCCGACGTCGAGGTTGCCGATCGCCTCGTTGACGGCGCCGCCGAGGCCGCCGGTGCCGACCATGCCCGCGATGACCACCATCGACAGGCCCAGCATGATCACCTGGTTGACGCCGGCCATGATCGTGGGCAGCGCGAGCGGCAGCTGCACGCGCAGCAGGGTGTTGCGCGGCGTCGTGCCGAAGGCGTCCGCCGCCTCGACGAGCTCCTTGTCGACCTGGCGGATGCCGAGCTCGGTCATCCGTACGCCCGGGGCCAGTGCGAAGATCAGCGTGGCGACGATGCCGGACGGCACGCCCATGCCGAAGAAGAGGATGGCGGGGATGAGGTAGACCATCGCCGGCATCGTCTGCATGAGGTCGAGGACGGGCCGTACGAGGGCGCTGACGGTGTTGGAGCGGGCCGCCCAGATGCCCACCGGCACCGAGATGACCAGCGCGATGATGGTCGCCACCAGCACGAGCGACAGGGTCGACATGGCGTCGTCCCACAGCTCGAGCGAGTCGATCAGCGCGAACCCGGCGAAGGTGAGCACGCCGGGCACGAGGCCGCGCAGCCACCAGGCGATGACCGCGAGGATGCCCACGAGCAGCAGCGGCTCGGGGGCGGACAGGACGGCGTTGATGCCGTCGTACATGCCGTCGACGACCGCCTTGATGGCGTCGAACAGCCAGGCCATGTGGTTGACGAGCCAGTCGACGCCGTCGTTGACCCAGTCGCCGAGATGGATCCTAGGCACCGGCGATCACCTTGCCCTCGGCCTCGTCGCCGCTGCTTGCCGCGTCGTCGGCGGCCTGCGCGGGGGCGGCCTGCGCGGGTGCGGGGACACCGGCGGCGTCCTGCTGCTGGTCGGCGGGCGTCATCGGCTCGCCGAGGACGGCCAGCAACCGGGCGCGCGGTACGACACCGACGAGCTTGCCGTCGGCGTCGGTGACGGCGACCGCCACGCCGCTGGTGGAGCAGGGCGTGAACAGCTCGATGATCGGGGTGTCGGCCGAGACGGTGGCGGGTGCGGCGTCGAGCACGTCCTGCGCGGTGCGCAGTTCCCTGCCCTCGGGCGTCTTCGTGCCGTACGCCGTCTCGGGGTCGGCCATGATCGCGCCCGCGGTCAGTACGCGGGAGCGGTCGACGTCCTGGGTGAACGCGGCGACGTAGTCGTTGGCCGGGGTGACCAGGATGTCCTCGGCCGTGCCGATCTGGACGATGCGGCCGTCGCGCATGACGGCGATCCGGTCGCCGAGGCGCATGGCCTCGTTGAGGTCGTGGGTGATGAAGACGATGGTCTTCTTCAGCCGCTTCTGCAGCTCGAGGAGCTGGTCCTGCATGTCGCGGCGGATCAGCGGGTCGAGCGCGCTGAACGACTCGTCCATGAGCAGCAGGTCGGCGTCCGTGGCGAGCGCGCGGGCGAGGCCCACGCGCTGCTGCATACCGCCGGACAGCTGATCGGGCCAGGACTGCTCCCAGCCCTTCAGGCCCGCGAGCTCCAGCGCCTCGGTGGCACGCTTCTCGCGCTCCGCGCGCGGGACGCCCTGCACCTCCAGGCCGTACGCGGCGTTGTCGAGGACGCTGCGGTGCGGGAACAGCGCGAAGTGCTGGAAGACCATGCTGATCTTCCGGGAGCGGACCTCGCGCAGCTCGCGCGCGCTCAGCGCGGTGAGGTCCTGGCCGTCGAAGCGCACCTGCCCCGCCGTCGGCTCGAGCAGTCCGTTGAGCATGCGCAGCAGCGTGGACTTCCCGGATCCGGACAGACCCATGACGACGAAGATCTGGCCCGGTTCGACCGTGAAGGACGCGTCGATGACCGCGGCGGTCGTGCCGTCGGCACGCAGCTCGTCACGGTCGGCTCCCTGGCGGAGCCTCTCCACCGCGGCCTCGGGTCGTCTGCCGAACACTTTGTACAGGTGCTCTGCTTGCAGCCTGGACACATAAACCTCTCGGGTAGAACGAACACGGCCCGCCTCCCCCGCCGGCGGGCCGTGGAGCGGCACGGGGTCTGCCCGTCTGACCGACCGAGTTCGACCGAGTTGGTTGAAAGTGCGACCGGATCCGCTCCGGGAGCGCGCCTGCCCGGGCTTATGCAGGTCAAACGCAAGAGTGGTTCAGTTCACAGGCGATTCACTTCTGTGACGTAGAGGGGTGTGGGCATCTCGCCGGCATCGGCGGCCGTGCTGTACGGCGGGGCTGTCGGCCTGGGACAGGGATGGGCTGTCGGCCCGGGACAGGCACGGGCTGTCAGTGCCGTGCGGCATGATGCGAACGTGACTCAGCGAACGCGACGGCTCATGCTCCTCGACACCGCCTCCCTGTATTTCCGGGCCTACTTCGGGGTCCCGGACTCGGTGAAGGCCCCGGACGGCACTCCGGTGAACGCCGTGCGCGGCCTGCTCGACTTCATCGACCGCCTGGTCCGCGACCATCAGCCGGACGACCTGGTGGCCTGCATGGACGCGGACTGGCGCCCGCAGTGGCGGGTCGAGCTGATCCCCTCGTACAAGGCGCACCGCGTGGCGGAGGAGGTCGAGGTCGGTCCGGACGTGGAGGAGGTGCCGGACACGCTCTCGCCGCAGGTGCCGGTCATCGAGGCCGTCCTGGACGCGCTGGGCATCGCGCGCGTGGGCGTCGAGGGGTACGAGGCGGACGATGTGATCGGCACCTATGCCACGCACGCCCCGGGTCCCGTCGACATCGTGACCGGCGACCGCGACCTGTACCAGCTCGTCGACGACAAGCGCGGCGTGCGCGTGCTGTATCCGCTGAAGGGCGTCGGCACCCTGCAGGCCACCGACGAGTCATGGCTGCGCGAGAAGTACGGCGTGGACGGCCCGGGGTACGCGGATCTCGCGCTGCTGCGCGGCGACCCCAGCGACGGGCTGCCCGGCGTGGCCGGGATCGGCGAGAAGACGGCCGCGAAGCTGCTCGCTCAGTACGGCGATCTTGCCGGGATCATGGCCGCCGTCGACGACCCGGCGTCGGTGCTCACGCCGGCGCAGCGCAAGCGGCTCGACGAGGCACGGCCGTATCTCGCCGTCGCACCGACGGTCGTGCGGGTCGCCGCGGACGTCCCGCTGCCGGACGTGCGGCTCGCGCTGCCCCGCGCCCCCCGCGACGCGGCTGAGCTGGACATTCTCGCGGCGCGCTGGGGTCTCGGGGGTTCGCTGCAGCGCCTGCTCTCGACTCTGCGGGAGAGTCCTGTGGAGTGAGGTGGCAGCGAAGTAGGGGCGGTTTGTGAGGTACGACGTATAGGTAATGCGCGCGCCGAAGTATTAACTTAGGCTTGCCTAAGCACGTCACATGGGAGGCCGTCATGGCACGTCCGGCACGTCGCGCTCCGAAGCCGCACTCCGCGCGGGTGGTCCGCACCGAGCGACTGACCCCACATATGCAGCGCGTGGTGTTCGGCGGCGAGGGGCTGGCCGGATTCATGGCGGACACCTGCACGGACCACTATGTGAAGCTGCTGTTCGGCGCCGAGGGCGTGACCTACCCGGAGCCCTTCGACATGGAGCGGATCCGCGCCGAGTTCCCCCGCGACCAGTGGCCGGTGACGCGTACGTACACGGTACGTGCGTGGGACCCGGAGCACCGCGAGCTGACGCTCGACTTCGTGATCCACGGCGACGAGGGGCTTGCCGGGCCCTGGGCGATGCGCGCACAGCCGGGCGAGCTCGTGCGCTTCCTCGGCCCCGGCGGCGCTTACGCCCCGGACCATGATGCCGACTGGCATCTGCTCGTCGGTGACGAGAGCGCACTGCCCGCGATCGCCGCCGCCCTCGAGAACCTGCCCGAGGGCGCCGACGTCCGCGCCTTCGTGGAGATCGCGGGCCCGGAGGAGGAGCAGAAGATCGACACCGATGTGGAGGTCGTCTGGCTGCACCGCGGGGACCGCCCCATCGGCGAGGCGCTGGTCGAGGCCGTACGGGAGCTGGAGTTCCCGCAGGGCCGGCTCCATGCCTTCGTGCACGGCGAGGCGGCCTTCGTGAAGGAACTGCGCCGTCTGCTGCGCGTCGAGCGCGGAATTCCGCGCGAGGACCTGTCGATCTCCGGCTACTGGCGACTCGGCCACAACGAGGACGGCTGGCAGGCGGCCAAGCGCGAGTGGAACGCCCGCATCGAGGCCGAACAGGAGACGGCCGGGGCGACCGCCTCCTGAGACCTTTCCCTGCACGAGTACGCACCGGACGGGCTGGAGTTTCCAGCCCGTCCGGCGTTTGGGGGGCTGGGCTGCGCCAGGCAGAGGCCGATCGCCGCGCGCAACTGGTCCGGGTGGCGCATCACATCCGAGCGTCGCAGCGCGGGCCGGTGACGCACGGTCTCCGGGTGGCTCAGCCCGGGCCGGTGACGCACGGTCTCCGGGTGGCACAGCCCGGGCGGGTGACGCACGTACCGTCTCCGAGTGACACAGCCCGGGCGGGTGACGCACGTACCGTCTCCGAGTGGCGCAGCCGTCCGCCGCAACCGTCTCCGGCCAACCCACGCCCGCCGCGCGGGCGAGCACCACCCATGCGGGCCGGGCGACCTGTCACGTCCGAGGGTGGCGCAGCCGTCCGCCGCACCATCTCCGGTGATGCACGCCTGCCGTCCGGGCGAGCACCCGCCCCTGGGCCAGGCGACCTGTCACGTCCGCGAGTGCCGCCCCCGCCCGCGTACGCACCCACAACGCACCCGCTTGACAACCCCGTGCCCGTCGACGAGCTCGCAGCGGCGGGCCGGCGGGACCCGGGTGGGCCGCGATGCGCGCAGGACGTCGTGGCCAAGGCACGTCGCGAGGCCCGAGCTACCGCGACGCGGCGCCCGCCGCAAGAGCCGTGAGGAGTTCGGCCCCCAGCAGATACGGGTGCGTCACGCCCGCGAAACAGGCCGTCCCTAATTTCTGTCACCCGACAGGAACTCATGCAGTCCGACAGGAACGTCGCCGTACGGAAATGTCGCCCCGACTGTCGACGCCCCGACTGTCGCTCCGACAGGGACCGACAGAACTCCCGCGCCGCCGCGAAAGCAGGTTGCCGCCATGACAAGCCCCGCCCCTGCCGATCTCCGTCCCGATCCGCCGGTGCCCACGGACGCCGGCGACTCCTCGCTGACCGCGTTCGGCTACCGCCAGGAGCTGCACCGCAGCCTCGGCCGCTATGCCTCGTTCGCCGCCGGGTTCAGCTTCATCTCCGTGCTGACCACTGTCTTCCAGTTCTTCGCGTTCGGCTACGCCTTCGGCGGCCCGGTCTTCTTCTGGACCTGGCCGGCCGTCCTGCTCGGCCAGCTGATGGTGGCCGCATGCTTCGCCGAACTCGCTGCCCGCTACCCGATCTCGGGCGCGATCTACCAGTGGTCCTCACGCCTGTCCAACCTGACCTTCGGCTGGTTCGCCGGCTGGATCATGGTGATCGGGCAGATCGTGGTGGTCGCGGCGGCGGCGCTCGCCCTGCAGATGGTGATGCCGGCGATCTGGTCCGGCTTCCAGCTGGTCGGCGGCGACCCGGCGCCCACCTCGCCCACCGGTGCGGCGAACGCGGCGGTGCTCGGCGTGATCCTGCTGATCCTCACCACGATCGTGAACATCGTCGACAACCGCGTGATGTCCGTGGTCAACCGGGTCGGTGTCACCGCGGAGATCATCGGCGCCGTCCTCATCATCGTGCTGCTCCTGACCCACTCCGAGCGTTCCCCGGGCATCACGTTCCACACGGGCGACGGCGCCCAGGGCGGCCTGTTGGGGGCGCTGCTCGTGGGCTCGTTCATGGCGGCGTACGTGATGATCGGTTTCGACAGCGCGGGCGAGATGAGCGAGGAGACCCGCAATCCCCGGCGCACCGCGCCCCGCACCATCCTCACGGCGCTCGGTGCCGCGGGCCTGCTGGGCGGCCTGATCGTCCTCGGCGGTCTGCTCGCCGCGCCCAGCCTCACGGACGGACACCTGGCCGTCGACGGACTGAGCTACGTCCTCACCAGCAGCCTGGGCGACGGCGTCGGCCGGTTCCTGCTCGCCGACGTGGTGGTGGCCATCGCAGTGGCGGCCCTCGCGATCCAGACAGCGGCCTGCCGGATGCTCTTCTCGATGGCCCGCGACGGGCAGCTCCCCGGCTCGCGGCTGCTCGCCAAGGTGAATCCGCGCACCGGAATGCCGAGCGCGCCCGCCCTGGTCGTCGGCGCCCTCGCTGCTGCCCTTCTGCTGCTCAACTTCGCGTCGCCTGAGGCGTTCCTGGCGATCGGCACCACCTGCATCGTGATGCTCTACCTCGCGTACGCCATGGTCACCGGCCCGCTGCTCGTACGGCGGCTGCGCGGGCAGTTCCCCGGTACCGCGGCCGACGCGGTGGACGAGGCGGGCCGGCCGCTCTTCTCCCTGGGCCGCTGGGGCGTCCCGGTCAACGGACTCGCCCTGATCTACGGCCTGTTCATGACGGTCAACCTGGCGTGGCCGCGCGCGGATGTGTACGACCCGGCGGGCGGGCACTGGTACTTCCAGTGGTTCACGGTGTTGTTCCTGGGTGTGACACTCGCGGCGGGAGCGGGCTATCGGCTCTACCGGAGCCGCGCCGCCGACAAGGCGACAGGCACCACCGAGCCCGGGCCGGCCGCCGCAACTGCGGGAGCGTAGCGAAGGCTCGGCGGCCTGGACAGTCGTCCGAGCCTAGAGCGTCGAGACGGTACGGGGATCAGGGTCGCCCCCGGACGCGCGCGTGCAGATGCATGTCGTGCCAGCCGTCGACGTGCAGCTCGGCGTGGCGCCTGGTGCCTGGTGCCTTCCAAATCGTGGGCGATCCTGGTCGCGGTGGTCAGCGAAGTGCACCGGTTCGCCGACGCCGACCGGCTGTGCTCCTGGGCGGGGCTCACCCCGCGGCCACGAGTCCGACACCGTCGTCCGTCGCGGTCACGTCACCAAACAGGGCAGCAAGCTGGTGCGCTGGGCCGTGGTGGAGGTGATCCAGCGCAAGACCACCCCCAAGATCACCGAGGACCGGGTACGGATCGATGCCTGGCGCGGCCGGAACATCGCCAAGATCGCCGCGGCACGCAAGCTGCTCACGCTGGTCTACTACGGCTGCGCGACGGAGAGATCCGCGCCCTGGCCCGGCAGGCCGCGTGAGCACCCCGGACGCGGCAGGCGCGCGGTCAGGCAACTGACTACACGCGGGCTACACCCTTTCTGGGTGACTTGCCGCTCTTCAGGCGATATGCGATACGTGGAGAGGAGCCTTTCAACGCTCGCTGGACCCCTGCTGGCCCATCCTGGAAGAGGGAGTGCCATGACAGGAGCGCACGAGGCCGCCGGGCGCATGATCGCCGGGCGCTACCAGCTCCTGCGTCGGCTCGGCACTGGCGGCATGGGACGGGTGTGGCTGGCCTATGACCAGGGGCTGGCGTGCGAGGTCGCGCTCAAGGAGATCGTCCTGCCACCGGACGTCCCAGAACAAGAAGTGAGCGCCCGGATCGCGCGGGCCCGCGGCGAAGCGCAGCACGCCGCCCGGCTGCGCATCCACCCCCATGTCGTCACCGTGTACGACATCGTGGAGGCCGACGGTCTGCCGTGGATCGTCATGGAGTTCGTCCCCGGCGCCATGGACCTGGAGGCGGTGGTGCGCGAGTGGGGGCCACTGCCGCCCGCCGACGTCGCCCGGATCGGGATTGCGGTACTCGACGCCCTGCTGGAGGGCCACCGGCTCGGCGTCCTGCACCGGGACGTCAAACCGGCCAACGTCCTGCTGACCCACCACGGCCCGCAGCCCTCCTGCCCTACGGAGGGCGACCGGGTGCTGCTGGCCGACTACGGCATCTCGCTGGAGCCAAGCTCCGGAGAGACCCGCCTGACCGCCACCTTGGAGATACTCGGGACCCCGCGCTTCATGGCCCCGGAACGGGCCCGCAGCGAGGCGCCCACCCCGGCCTCCGACCTGTTCTCACTCGGCGCCACCCTGTACTTCGCGCTCGAGGGGATCGGCCCCTTCGACCGCGACTCCGCCATCGCCACGCTGAGCGCCCTGCTGTTCGGGTCTCCCACCCCGCCGCGCCGGGCAGCGGAGCTGGCTCCGGTCCTCCTCGGGCTGCTGGCCAAGGACCCCGCGCAGCGGATGGACGGCGACGAGGCCGCCCAGCGGCTCACCCCCATCGCCGCCCAGCCCCACCCTCCCCCTTCGCAGCAACCGGCTCTCCCACCGGGGTTGCCGCCGCGCGAGCGGCCCCCCTCCTCGAAGCCGCCGCGCCCTCAGGAATCGGCCCCGACGACCGAGCCCACGCCGCCGGCCGAGCCGGAGAATCCGACCGGCCCGCCCCCGGGACCGCTGCCGCGCAAAGGTGACAAGGCCCGGGTGCGGCCCCGCCCGCCGCGGCCCGGAAACCGACGAGCCAGGCTCATTGCGGTGGTGGTGGCGGTGGCGCTGGCCGCGGCGGGCGTCGGCATCTACCTGGCACAGCCTGGACCCGCACCGACACCCGTGTCCTCGATCCGGGTTGGCGGCTCCCCGGAGGGGGTGGCGGTGTCCCCAAATGAGGACCGGGCCTACGTGGCCAACGAGAGCTCGGGTTCGGTGTCGGTGATCAACACCGCGACGAACAAGGTGGACAGCACCATCCCCGTCGGCCGCTCCCCGAAGGGGGTAGCGGTGTCCCCGAATGGGGACCGGGTCTACGTGACCAATAGGAGGTCGGGTTCGGTGTCGGTGATCAACACCGCGACGAACAAGGTGGACAGCACCATCCCCGTCGGCCGCGGCCCGCAGGGGGTAGACGTGTCCCCGATTGAGGACCGGGTCTACGTGGCCAACTTCGGCTCGGGTTCGGTGTCGGTGATCAACACCGCGACGAACAAGGTGGACAGCACCATCCCCGTCGGCCGCGGCCCGGCAGGGGTGGCGGTGTCACCGATTGGGGACCGGGTCTACGTGGCCAACGGGAGCTCGGGGTCGATGTCGGTAATCGACACCGCGACGAACCGCAAGATGGGCAACCCCATCCCCGTCGGCCGCGGCCTGCAGGGGGTGGCGGTGTCCCGTGAGGACCGGGTCTACGTGACCAACGGGAGCTCGGGGTCGATGTCGGTGATCAACACCGCGACGAACAAGGTGGACAGCACCATCCCCGTCGGCCGCGGCCCGCAGGGGGTAGACGTGTCCCCGAATGGGGACCGGGTCTACGTGGCCAATAGAAGCTCGGGTTCGGTGTCGGTGATCACATTCTAGAGGACGTCTGAAAGTCAGGACTGCACCCGGCCGATTCGGCGGACCAGCAGCATGGCCACCCGCCCGGAAAGGAGCAGCATGGCCACCCGCCCGGAAAGGAAAGGTCTCCCCGGAAGCGCCACTGATCCGCGCAGGCGCTGGCGTGATCTTTGTCCGGTGACCTGCTCAGCGGCGGTCCCACGCGGCGTCTTGCCGGGCACAGGCCAGGACGGTGATGGCCTGGGCCAGTTCGCTGTCCGCGGGCAGGGGCCGGTGTCAGGCGATGCCGGTCCGCAAGAGGTGCGCAAGGACCTTGGCGCCACAGCCGTAGCCTCGCAGCCAACAGGACCCTCGACAAGTCCTGTTGTTGCAGGTCAGGAGCGTTTCTTGGGTTCGCGATCAAGCGTTGGGCGGCACACTTCGTGAAAGCGTGAGGCCACTGGTCGGCGACAACACCAGGTGTGGTGAAAACGCGAGGTCAGTGGTGGTTGCTTCACTTTATGGCGGGGTGCAGCCCGGCGGGTCCCAGATGAGCATGCCGTTCTCGTCGTAGTGGTAATCCGTGCAGGTCTCAAGTGGTGCCGCGCTCGACGATTCCGCCGTGGCCTTCGTTGTCCGAGGCGCCGCCTCGGCGCTCGCCACGCCCACCGTTCCGGCGAGCAGCGCAGCAGCGCAAGACGCGCCGACGAGGTGTCGGATGCGCCTCCGGGCGCTTGTCGCCATGATGATCTCCCTTTGGGCGGAGGGGCTACCTACTCACCAGCGTGGGAGCTCGGCAACGATGGCGTCAACGACAATTTGGACTTTATAGAACATCTGTTACTTTCCATGGGCCTTCCCCCTCGCCCCGGAGGTCCCTCCCAGGCCCGTAAGGCACTGAGGGAAGAAACGCCCGCCCATGACGGGAACGCCCCGGGACCCGCCGCCCCAAAGCGCCAGCCCGCGGCGGTTACGCTCGATCCTGATGAGACGCAGGCCCCGCATTCCCCCCGCCCCTCTGCCACAGCGCGACGGTATCGATCCCGTTCGGGTCCGGTTGCCCATGGACGGGGCCTGGAGCACCGTGCGGGATCACCTCGTCGAGCGGCTGGCGGCCGGGCCCGGCGTGATCGACGGGATGCTGCACGACGGGCTGATCGTGGGGGCGGACGGACGGGCCGTGGCGCACGACGCGCCATACGTGCCGGGGTTGTTCGTCTGGTTCCACCGGGAACTCGCGGCCGAGGTGCCCGTGCCCTTCGCCGTCGCCGTGCTGTACCGCGACGACCACATCGTCGTCGCCGACAAACCGCACTTTCTCGCCACCACCCCGCGCGGCAGCCATGTCGCCCAGACGGCGCTCGGGCGCCTCCGGCGCGATCTGGGCATCCCCACGCTCACCGCGGCCCACCGTCTGGACCGTCTGACGGCCGGCGTCGTGCTGTTCACGGTGCAGCCGCAGGAGCGCGGCGCGTACCAGACGCTGTTCCGCGACAAGCGCGTGCACAAGGAGTACGAGGCCGTGGCCGCGTACGATCCGGGCCTCGCACTGCCCCGTACCGTCCGCAGCCGTATCGAGAAGGAACGCGGGGTCATCGCCGCCCGCGAGGTGCCGGGTGAGCCGAACGCCGAGAGCCTGATCGAGCTCGTGACGCACCGGGACGGCCGCGCGCGGTACCGGCTGCTGCCGAGGACCGGGCGCACCCATCAGCTACGGGTGCACATGAACGCGCTCGGGGTACCGATCCTCGGGGATCCCGTCTATCCCGTGGTGGCCGACCCGGTGCCGGACGGTGACTTCCGGCAGCCGCTGCAACTCCTCGCCCGGGTGCTCGAGTTCACAGATCCGGTGACCGGGCGGTCGCACCGGTTCGTCAGCGAGCGTGTGCTGGCTGCCTGGTCGGACCCCGGCGACTGGAATGGCCGACCGGCCCTGCCTGGCGAGGACAACGGCCGGTCCTCCTGACCTGCGATGGGCGCGGCCGACCGACCGCGGCCGACGTCGGCCGGTCAGCCGGTGCCGGTCACGGGTGCCGGTCAGCCGGTGCCGGTCAACCGGTGCCGGTCAACCGGTGCCGGTCAACCGGTGCCGGTCGCCCGTTCGACGGTCAGTAACCGCGCCACCAGCGGAGCAGGCGTTGCAGCGCTCCCTTGGGCGGCTCCCCCTCGCCTGTGAGAGAGGGCGGCGGCGCGGCCAGGGGCTGGTCTGACCGCTCCGCTGCCGAGGCCTGGGCGGGGACGGCGGCGGCCGGGCTCGTGGCCTGGGGCCGTGGCGGCGGGGACGACACCTCCCATTCCTTGCGCGGCGAAGGCACCCTGCCCATGGTGGGCCGGAGCTTCACGTCCTGCGGCGGGCGCGGGGTGAACATCACCGGCAGGTCGACGAGGTGCCGGGCGATGAGCGTCTGCCGCCAGCGCAGTTCCTTCTCGTCCACGGCGAGCTCCGCATCGGGCAGCCGCATCAGCAGCGCGTCGACGCCGACGTCCGCGATGGAGCGGGCGATGTCCTGGCCCGGGCACTCGTGGGGCCCGCCGCCGAAGGCGAGATGGGCGCGGTTGCCCGCCATGCTGGCCTTGAGGTCGGGGCGGATCACCGGATCGACGTTGCCTGCGGCGATGACGTACATGATCCCGTCGCCGGCCTTGATCCGCTGGCCACCCAACTCCGCGTCCTCAGTGGCGACGTAGCCCACCTGGGCGTTCATCGGAGGCTCGTCCCACAGGGACTGCTCGATCGCCTCCGGCACCGTCATCTGCCCGCCGTTGAGCTGGGCCCGGAAGCGAGGGTCGGTGAGTACCATGCGCAGCACGTTGGCCATGAGGTTGGCGGTTCCCTCGTACGCCGCGATGAGCACGACCCGCAGGTTCTGGGCGACCTCGTCGTCGGTGAGCTTCGCGGGATGGGCGATGAGCCGACTGGTGAAGTCCTCCTCGGGTTGGGCCCGGCGCCGTGTGGTGTGCCTGTACAGGACCGACATGACGTACTCGTTGCTCTCGACGGCGGTCGCGGTGCCCTTGGTCATGTCGCGGCCGGCCTGCACCAGGCGCTCGTTGTACTCGTCGGGCATGCCGAGGACCTCGCACATCACCGCCATCGGCAGATGCTCGGCGAACTGGCTGACCAGGTCGGCCGTGCCCTTCTCACAGAACTCGTTGACCAGGCGCTGGCTGCTGCGGTGGATGAAGCGCCTGAGGCCTCGGTCGTCGATGGTCGCCAGGGCGTCGTTGATCGCACCGCGCACCCTCTGGTGTTCGGCGCCTTCGGCAAAGGAGATGAGAGGCGCCCACGTGACCATCGGCGCCAGGGGATTGTCAGGCGCGAACGTGCCGTCCTGCACCACGCGCATTCGGCGCGAGTCACGCGTGAAGTGCGAGCGCGTGCGGAGCATGTGGAGGGTCTCGGTGTGGCCGATGACCGCCCACATCGGTACGTCGTCGTGGACCAGGACGGGCGCGACCGAGCCGTGTTCGGCACGCAGTTTCTCGTAGATGCCCGCCAGGTCGCTCTCGGCCTCGGATCCGTACAGGCGGCGCAGGCCGCCGGGGCCGAGGCCGTGGGCCGGGCAGCCCGGGGGCGGGGAGATCGGTTCGTCCGCGCCGCGATGGGAGTGGGATGGGGTCGTCACGGTGTCGCTTTCGGATCGGTAGGGATTCAGGTCATGCGCGGGACATGGTCAGGGAGTGCAGGTAGCGCATCAGGGTCATCAGGACGTCGCGGCTCGAGGCCCTGCGGCGGGCGTCGCACCTGACCATGGGCACCTCCGGGGGGAGGTCCAGCGCGGTCCGCAGGTCGGCCGTCGGATAGCTGGGCGCGTCGGGGAAGTCGTTGATCGCGACCACGAAGGGCACGCCACGCTCTTCCAGGCGCCCCATCACGTCGAAACTGACCTCCAGACGCCGTGTGTCGACGAGCACGACGGCGCCCAGAGCGCCCTCGAAGAGGCCGTTCCAGAGGAACCAGAACCGCTCCTGGCCGGGCGTGCCGAAGAGATAGAGCACCAGCTCGTCCGTGAGGCTGATGCGGCCGAAGTCCATGGCGACGGTGGTGGCCGTCTTCGTCTCCGAGCCGTAGTTGTCATCGACTCCGATGCCGGCCTGGGTCATCGTCTCCTCGGTGGTGAGCGGCCGGATCTCACTGACCGAACCCACCATCGTGGTCTTGCCGACCCCGAATCCACCGACGATCACGACCTTCACCGCGGTCGTGGCCGTGTCCGGCAGATGGTCCTCGGCGCGTGGGCCCGCGATCGTGTCAGAGTTTTTGAAGTCCATGCATCACCGCTTCGAGGAGGGAACGTTCGGGGAGTTCGGAGCGGACGACCGGAGCGCGGGACTCCACGAGGTCGGCCGCCAGGAGCTCGGTCAGCAGCACGGTGACCACGCTGAAGGGCAGGCCGAGATAGGCCGAGATCTCGGCGACGGACAGCGGCGTCCTGCACAGCCGCAGCAGTGCGGTCTGCTCCGGCGGGGCGGTGGGCGGCGGTTCCGACCGTGCGACGATCAGTGCCACCAGGTCGAGTGGTGCCCGCTGGCTTCCGTCGGTGCCGCCTGTGATCACATAGAGCCGCCCCGGGTCCTGCTCCTCGCCCGGCTGGTGTGCGCGTCGTTCGCGTTGCGGAGGAGTCATACGGCCTGCCCGTCGCGCCGCGGCGGACTGGTCAGATGAGCCCCGATACGGACAACGAGGTCGCGCATGCGGCTGCTCAGGAGCCCCGCGTCCACGATCTCGCTCGCGAGCACCGCCAGGTACGCGTTGGCCCCCGCGGCCATCATGTAGAAGAAGCCTCCTCGGACTTCGATGATGACCATGCGCATCTGGCCGTCGCTGTCGGGGATTTCGGTGGCCACGGCACCGGCCAGGCTCTGCAGACCGGCGCAGGCCGCCGCGAGCCGGTCGGCGGCGTCCGGGTCACCGCCGTGGCGGGCGATGCGCAGTCCGTCCGCGGAGAGGACCACGATCTGCCGGATCCCCCCTACGCCGTCGGCCAGTTCCTTGAGCATCCAGTCGAAATTGGCCCGTTGCTGAATCACTTGAGGTCCCCCTCGTCCTCGGTGGTGTCGTCATCTGCCCGGGCCTTCGACTCGATGGCACCGGGCGTGCCTTGCTGGTCACCGCCGCCCTTGAGGCCGTTCATGAACGCCTCGACCCACAGACCGGGCGCGGGCTCCTCTTTCTCCGGCTCGCGCGGCGCCGGTGCCTGCCGCTGGCCGGGGATGGTGGCTTTGGCCTCGGCGGCCCGTGCTGCTTCGGCCTCCCGTTCCTTGGCGGCGCGGGCCTCGGCGTACCGCTCGCTCAGCGGCGTCTTGACCCGGCTGCGGCGCTGCGGCAGGCCGGTGGCCGTCCACTCGGTGACGACGGGGATGTCGTCTTCCAGGGCGGAGAGAGGAGTCGGCGGACCCGAGGTCGGGCGGCGCTTCTTCGGCGCGCGCTCGAGCTCTTGGATGGGATTGCCGTCGTTGTCCACCCGAGGCACGGCGGATGCGCCGATGCCGTGCGCGAGGGCCGGTGCGGGCGCGCCGGTCAGCATGTTGCGCGGGACGATCAGCACCGCGCGTACGCCGCCGTACGCGGACTGCCGCAGGGAGACCTGCATGCCGTACATCGCACAGAGGCGGCCGACGACGGCCAGGCCGAGCCGCGGGGTGTCGCTGAGGCTGTTGAGGTCCACGCCCTCCTGAGCCTCGGCGAGCATGGTCTCGGCCCGCTTCCTGCCATCCTCGGTGAGGCTGACGCCGCCGTCCTCGATCTCGACGGCGATGCCGGTCTGCACCTCGACGGCGGTCACGTGCACCCGGGTCTGCGGCGGCGAGTAACGCGTGGCGTTGTCGAGCAGTTCGGCGCAGGCATGGATGACGGGTTCGACGGAGATGCCTTCGACGGAGACCTTGGCGATCGAGTCCAGGTCGATGCGGTGGTAGTCGAGGATGCGGGACATCGCGCCCCGCAGGACGCTGTACAGCGGGACCGGCTTGGGCCACTGACGGCCGGGGCGGGAACCGCCGAGCACCGCGACACTGTCGGCGAGCCGGCCGATGAGCGCGGTGCCGTGGTCGAGGCGCAGCAGGTCGTCGAAGACCTCGGGTGCGCGCCCGTGGTCCTCCTCCATCTCGCGGAGCTCGACGGACTGCTGGTGGACGATGGCCTGGACTCGGCGTGCGATGTGGACGAAGGCGTTCGCTGACGCGTCGCGCATCGCATCGCCGCGGTCCAGGATCTCGAGCACTGCGCGCAGCAGCTTGCGCTGCGCCTGGGGAAGGTCCCGGTAGTCGGGGTCCTGGTCGATGACGACGCGCATCGCCTCGGCGGGGGACTCGCCCTGCCGCATCCGGTAGAGCGTGTCCGGCAGGAGCTGCTCACCCAGGTGTTCGGTCTGGGCGTCGTACACGGCGACACGCCGCTCGAGGTACGCGAGCCGGTCCGTGTACTGCCGGTGCAGCCGTTTGACGGTACGGCCTCGGCGTACCGCCTCGATGGCGACCGCGAGCACCATGAGAGCGGCGATGCCGCCGCACCAGCCGACGGCCATCCGGGCCGGTTCCGGCACGGCGGCGACGGCGGCCCCGGTCGCGGCGGCCATGAGTATGGCGGGCAGCAACAGCGCGCGTGCGTAGGGGACTTCTCGGCCACCGGGAGGCGATTGAACACTCACCATGTATGCCCTCTAAAAACGGTCGGTTCAGAGTGGTCTGTACGTACTTGCCGTGAGTTGCGGCGGATTAGGAGACCCGTGGGGGGAACATTCGAACTACCAGGAATCTTTGGGAACAAGCGCACGAATACGCCGCAACTCGGTGCGCTGTGGGCGAGCTTAGTCCGACCGGATCATCGCCATGTCATATTCCGCAAGCACCTGAAATGCCATGCCGCGCGGGAATACACTCTGGCCCATTTGCACGCTGGGCAGCCATTCGAACACGTGCGGTAATCGTGGGGCGGTATGCGAATTACGCACCCTCAGGAGGTGAAGGCGGACCGTTTCTGCAGGCTACGGGGCACATGAGGCACCCTGGCCCCGCGGGCGGTCAGACTCCGGCGATGCGCAGCGCGGCGTCCGCAGTCGCCTCGGCGAAGGCCGACACGGGCCGTTCGGGATCGGAGCGGTGGATCAGGATGACGCCTTCGATCAACCCGAAGAGGAGGTCGGTGCGGAGTGAGAGCTCACTCTTTCCGAGGGTCTTCCCGACGGCCGTGGCGGCCAGCAACTGGCGGTAGGTGTCCTTGAGTTCGGCCCGTACTGCATGGAATCCGGCGAACCGTTCGGACCGCACTTCGGGGAGGAGGTAGAGACCGCCGAGGTTGTGCGGCCCCCCGCACAGCAGCTCCACGTCGGAGCGGCACAGTTCCCACAGCCGGCGCTCGGCGGGGGCCGCGTCGTCCGCGAGGAGGCGGCGGGCGAAGGTCAGCGAGGGCGTGACGGTGGACTCGAGAAGCTCGGCGAGGAGGTCCTCCTTGCCGGACACGTAGTGGTACATGGTCGCCTGGCGCATGCCCGCGCGCTCGGCGACGGCGCGGGTGGTCGTGGCGGCGTATCCCCGGGTGGTGAACAACTCGGCTGCGGCGGCGAGGAGTTCGTCGCGCGCGGACAGCCCGCTGTCGGGCCGCTGAGCGGCGCGGGGCCTGCCGACCCGTGCCCGTGATCCTCCCGTGGTGCCCATGGTCCCGATCGTCGCACACCGCCGTACGACCCAGAACGGGCGGTCGAGGTGAGGGATCGGTAACCGCGGCGCAACAGTCGGGCAATCGCCGCGACGCCGACCACTCGTAATTTCTGTCGCGCGACAGAAACACAGTCGCGCGACGAAAGCACACAGGCCGAGCCGGAAGGTCCCGCGATGGCGACAGCGACCACTTACGGAGCCCGCGACCATGCCCGCGCCCAGGAGGGCACCCACGCCGACGCCATGCCCGTCGTGCCCGCGAGCGCCTGGCCCGCACCGCCCTGCGAGGCCGGCCATCTGGTGTGGGCGGAGACGGTGGCGGGCGGAAACTACACCCACCGGGTGCTGGCCCGCGGCACCGAGCTGCGCCTGACGGACCTGGCGGGCGACGCCTGCGCCCACCTCCTGCTGTATGCGGCGGACCGGCCGTGGGAGCGGCTGAACGTGGCCGACACGGTCAAGGTCCAGTGGAACGCCTACCTCGGGGAGGGACAGCTGCTCCTGTCGGACCAGGGCCGTGTCCTCGCGTCGATCACCGCGGACACCTCAGGGCGCCACGACGCCCTGTGCGGCACCTCCACGCTCGTACGGAACACCGAGCGCTACGGGGACGGGGCGCCGCAGTCGGCCTCCCCCGCGGGCCGCGAGCTGTTCAAGCTGGCCGCCGCGAAGAACGGCCTGTCCGCGCGGGACCTGCCGCCGTCGCTGTCCTTCTTCCAGGGCGTGGAGGTACGCGAGGACGGCGCGCTCGACTTCACCGGGTCCGCGGGCCCCGGCACGAGCGTGACGCTCCGCACCGAGCAGGACGTCACCGTGCTGATCGCAAACGTGCCCCACCCGGCCGACCCGCGCGAGACGTACACCAGCACCCCGTTGGAGGTGCTCGCCTGGCGGGCCGGCCCGACGCAGCCCGGCGACCCGCTGTGGGAGTCGACACCCGAGGGCCGCCGCGCCTTCCTCAACACCGCCGAATTCCTTGCCGCGAGGGGGATCGTATGACCCACAGCACCGTTGTCCCGGCCCGGTCCGCCTGGTCGGCCGTGCTCGCCCCGGGCGAGACGCTCACCATCACCGATCTGCACGGCAACCAGGCCGTGGACTTCCTCGTCTACGACGCCCGGGACACGAGCGTGCGCTACAGCGCACCGGACACGATCCACGCCCAGGGCAACATCTTCCTGACCACGGGCAGCGTGCTGATGTCGAACGAGCACACCCCGCTGATGACGGTGGTGGACGACGAGGTCGGCCGGCACGACACGGTCGGCGGCGCCTGCTCCAAGGAGTCCAACACCCTGCGCTACGGGCACCACACCTGGTCCCAGCACGCGTGCGTGGAGAACTTCCTCGCTGAGGGCCACAAGTACGGTCTCGGCAAGCGCGATCTGGTCTCCAACGTCAACTGGTACATGAACGTGCCGGTGGAGAAGGACGGCACCCTCGGCATCGTCGACGGGCTCTCGGCGCCCGGCCTGACGCTGACGCTGCGCGCCGAGCGCGAGGTGATCGTGCTGGTGTCCAACTGCCCGCAGATCAACAACCCGTGCAACGGGTTCGAGCCGACGGCCGTGGAGATGACGATCGGTGAGGCTCCGTCGGCCGCGGCCGGTGGGGCGGGGACCGCCGGCGGAGCGGGCGAGGCGGGCCGGGCGGGCGCCGCATGAGCTTCGACACGCTGCTGGTCGCCAACCGCGGCGAGATCGCGGTCCGCATCATCCGCACGGCCAGGGAGCTGGGCCTGCGCACGGTCGCCGTCTACTCCGACCCGGACCGCGGCGCGCCCCACGTCCGGCTCGCCGACGCGGCCGTACGGCTCGGTCCCGCGCCCGCCAAGGAGTCGTATCTCGACGCGGACCTCGTCCTGAAGGCGGCCAAGGACTCGGGCGCGGGCGCGATTCATCCCGGGTACGGATTCCTGTCCGAGGACGCCGAGTTCGCGCGGCGCTGCGAGGACGCCGGGATCGCCTTCGTCGGGCCGACGCCCGCGCAGCTGGAGCTGTTCGGCGCCAAGCACACCGCGCGGGCCGCTGCCGAGGCGGCGGGCGTGCCGCTGGCGCCCGGCACGGGCCTGCTCGCGGATCTCGCGGAGGCCCTGGAGGCGGCCGAGCGCATCGGCTATCCGGTGATGTTGAAGGCGACCGGAGGCGGTGGCGGCATCGGCATGTCGGCCTGCCGCTCGGCCGCCGAGCTGACCGACGCGTGGGATCGGGTGCAGCGGGTCGCCGCGGCCTCGTTCTCGTCCGCCGGAGTGTTCCTGGAGCGGCTCGTCGAGCACGCCCGCCATGTCGAGGTGCAGGTATTCGGCGACGGCGAGGGCCGCGTCGTGACCTTCGGCGACCGCGACTGTTCACTCCAGCGCCGCAACCAGAAGGTCCTGGAGGAGGCCCCGGCGCCGGGCCTGCCCGACGACGTACGCGAGCAACTTGCCGCCGCCGCAAGGCACTTGTGTGCAAGCGTCGGCTACCGCTCGGCCGGCACCGTGGAGTTCGTCTACGACGCGGCCCGCGAGGAGGCGTACTTCCTGGAGGTCAACACGCGCCTCCAGGTCGAACACCCGGTCACCGAGGAGATCTACGGTGTCGATCTCGTCGCCTGGATGCTGCGCCTGGCACAGGGCGAGACCGGTGTCGTCCAGGACCCGGGCCCGCCGCGCGGCCACGCCGTCGAGGCCCGTGTGTACGCCGAGGACCCCTCGCGCGAGCACCGGCCGAGCTCCGGCCTGCTCACGCGCGTGTCGTTCCCCGAGGGCGTGCGCGTGGACGGCTGGGTCGAGACGGGCACGGAGGTCACGGCCTCGTACGACCCGATGCTCGCCAAGGTCATCGCGTACGGCGACGATCGTGCGGACGCCCTCGCCAAGCTGGACGCCGCCCTCGACGCCGCGCGCGTCGACGGCATCGAGACGAACCTCGGGCTGGTACGGGCCGCGCTGGCCGATGACGCCTTCCGGTCGGCCTCGCACTCGACGGCGACGCTGGCGGGGGTGAGCGACCCGACGCCGCGGATCGAGGTGGTGTCCGGCGGCACGCTGACCACCGTCCAGGACTGGCCCGGCCGCACCGGCTACTGGCAGGTGGGTGTACCCCCGTGCGGTCCGATGGACGACCTGTCCTTCCGGCTGGGCAACCGGTCGCTCGGCAACGAGGAGGGCGCGCCCGGTCTGGAGTGCACGCTCCAGGGGCCGTCCCTGCGGTTCACGCACCCGACGACGGTGTGCGTCACGGGTGCGCCCGCCCCTGTGACCGTGGACGGCGAACCGGTCGCGCAGTGGGAGCCGGTGACCGTGCCGGGCGGGGCACTGATGGAGATCGGAGCGCCGACGGAGCACGGCCTGCGGACGTATGTCCTGTTCGCGGGCGGTGGCCTGGACGTCCCCGGCTTCCTGGGCAGCGCGTCGACGTTCACGCTGGGCCGCTTCGGCGGGCACGGCGGCCGGGCGCTGCGTACGGGCGATGTGCTGCACGGCGGCACGGTCACGGAATCGGGCGCCCCGGTTGCGGTGGGCGATCGCCCTGCGTTCGCGTCCGAGTGGCACATCGGCGCCGTCGAGGGCCCTCATGCCGCCCCTGAGTTCTTCACCGAGGACGACATCCTCGACTTCTACGCCGCCGGCTGGAAGGTCCACTTCAACTCGGCACGCACCGGCGTACGACTTGTCGGCCCGAAGCCCCGCTGGGCGCGCACGGACGGCGGCGAGGCGGGTCTGCACCCGTCCAACATCCATGACACGCCCTACTCGGTCGGAGCCGTCGACTACACCGGCGACATGCCGGTGCTGCTCGGTCCGGACGGGCCCTCGCTCGGCGGCTTCGTGTGCCCGGCGACGGTGGCGAAGGGGCAGCGCTGGAAGCTGGGGCAGCTCCGGCCGGGGGACGTGGTGCGCTTCGTGCCGGTGACCGTGGATGCGGCTGCGCGCCTGCGCCGGACTCCTGCGCTCGCCCCGGTCGCGGACCGCTCGGAGATCACGGACGGCGGCGTCCTGGCCAGGCACGGAGACGTGACGTACCGCCGCAGCGGCGACGACAACCTGCTCGTCGAGTTCGGGCCGATGCAACTGGATCTCGCGCTGCGCATGCGCGTGCACGCGCTGATGGAGGCGGTGGTCGCTGCCGGTCTGCGGGGCATCACGAACATCACGCCCGGCATCCGCTCCCTCCAGATCCAGACGGATCCGGACGTGCTGCCGCAGCACGAACTTCTCGACGCGGTGCGCGAGATCGAGTCGGGCCTGCCGCCCGCCGACCAGCTGGTCGTCCCGTCCCGGACGGTCCATCTCCCCCTCTCCTGGGACGACCCGGCGACCCGCGAGGCCATCGCCCGTTACATGGCGGGCGTCCGCGACGACGCCCCCTGGTGCCCCTGGAACATCGAGTTCATCCGCCGCGTCAACGGCCTGGACTCGGTCGACGAGGTGTACCGGACGGTCTTCGACGCGGAGTACCTGGTGCTGGGCCTGGGAGACGTGTACCTGGGCGCACCCGTGGCCACCCCGCTGGACCCGCGCCACCGCCTCGTGACGACCAAGTACAACCCGGCCCGCACCTGGACGGCGGAGAACTCGGTCGGCATCGGTGGCGCATACCTCTGCATCTACGGCATGGAGGGGCCGGGCGGCTACCAGTTCGTGGGCCGTACAACGCAGGTGTGGTCGGGCTGGCAGCAGCGCGGCGCCTTCGAGCCTGGCTCACCGTGGCTGCTGCGCTTCTTCGACCGCATCAGGTGGTACCCGGTCGAGGCGGACGAGCTGCTCTCCCTCCGAGCGGACATCACCTCCGGCCGCTTCGTACCAAGGATTGAGGAGGGCGTCTTCTCCCTCGCGGAGTACGAGCGGTTCCTCTCCGACAATGCCGGTTCGATCGCCGAGTTCCGCGCCCGCCAGGGCGCCGCCTTCGCCGCCGAACGGGACGCCTGGGAGGCGGCCGGCGAGTTCACGCGCGCGGAGACGGCATCGGCCCCGGCCGCGGCCCCCACGGAGGTGACGGTCCCCGAGGGCGGCCGTCTGGTGGAGGCCGAGTTCGCCGCGTCGGTCTGGCAGGTGAACGTGAAGCCGGGCGACGAGGTGACAACCGGACAGCCCCTGCTCGCCCTGGAGGCGATGAAGATGGAGTCCAGGGTGCACTCCCCCATGGACGGCGTGATCCTGGACCTGCTGGCGAAGCCGGGAGACCAGGTGGAGGCGGGAACGGCGCTGGTAATCGTGGGCCCGGCGAGTTCAACGGTGACCTGACGACGGCGCGCGCGGTGTGTGGGCAGTCGTTCCTCCCCCAGTGCCTTAAGGGCCTGGGAGGTACCCCCAGGGCGGAACGGGTGGGCACACACCGCCCACCGGCCCGCATCCGACAAACCCACCCCAGCACAAGGAGCACAGATGCCGTCCCCAACGGTGACCAGGGTCCGCGCGGCCTACGCCCGCATAGAGGCGGTAGACCGCCCGGAGGTGTGGATCGACCTCCGCCCCCAGGCAGAGGTCGAGCAGGAAGCCGAGGCGCTGGACGCCCGAGCCGCCGCAGGCGAACACCTCCCCCTCGCGGGGAAGCTGTTGGCAGTGAAGGGCAACATAGATGTCGAGGGCCTCCCAACGACGGCAGGTTGCCCCTCCTACGCGTACAAACCCCCGGCGGACGCCCCGGCGGTGGCCCGCCTCCGCGCAGCAGGCGCGATAGTCCTGGGCACCACGAACCTGGACCAGTTCGCCACGGGCCTGGTAGGCACCCGCTCCCCCTACGGAGCGGTAAGGAACGCCCACGACCCGGCCAGGGTCAGCGGCGGCTCCAGCGCGGGCTCAGCCGTAGCGGTAGCACTCGGCATCGTGGACGTCGCGCTCGGCACGGACACGGCTGGCTCCGGCCGCGTCCCCGCGGCCTTCAACGGCATCGTCGGCCTCAAGCCGACCCGCGGCCTCGTCCCCACGGACGGCGTCGTCCCGGCCTGCGCCTCGCTCGACTGCGTCACCGTCTTCGCCCGGACGCTCCCGGAGGCCGAGCAGGCCCTCTCGTACATGGCGTCGCCCTCCGCCCGCGAGCTGCCGCCCCTCCCGCAACGCACCCCGGGCCCGTGGCGCATCGCCGTCCCCGACCGCGCCCAGCTCGGCGAGCTGGACCCGGGCTGGGCAGAGGCATACGAAGCCGCAGCCGCCCAACTCGCCTCCGCCGGAGCCGAGTTGAGGAACGTGGATCTGACCCCCTTCACCGCGGCGGCGGCGATGCTCTACGAGGGCGCCTTCGTCGCCGAGCGGTACACCGCAGTGGGGAGCTTTATCGACAAGTCCATCGACGCGGGAGCGGACGACCTCGACCCCACCGTCGCCGGGATCATCACCCGCGCCCGCGACATCCCCGCCCACCGCCTCTACGCCGACCAGGAGCGCCTCGCCGCGCTCCGCACGAAGGCGCTGGCGTCCCTCGGCGACGCCGACGCCCTGCTGCTGCCGACGACTCCCGGCCACCCGACGATCGCGGACGTCGCCGCGGACCCCCTGGGCGCGAACGCCCGCCTCGGCCGGTTCACCAACTCCACCAACCTCTTCGACCTCGCGGCCGTCGCCGTCCCGGCCGGTGAGGTGGACGGCCTGCCGTTCGGAGTCATGCTGATCGGCCCGGCGTTCACGGACGAACCGCTGGCGCAGATCGCGCGGCTGCTCACACCTCCCGCGCATCTCGCCGTGGTCGGCGCACACCTGTCGGGCCAGCCACTCAATCCCCAACTGCTCGCTTTCGGCGCCCAGTTGGAACGTAAGACGAAGACCGCGCCCGTCTACCGGCTGCACGCCCTGCGGACCACCCCGCCCAAGCCGGGCCTCGTGCACGTCGGCGAGGGCGGTGCCGCCATCGAGACGGAGGTGTGGCAGCTCCCGGCCGAAGGCCTCGGACGCCTGCTCGCCGCCCTCCCCCGCCCGATGGCCCTGGGCCGCGTCGAACTCGCCGACGGCACCTCCGTCCCCGGCTTCCTCTGCGAACCCGGCGCTCTCGACGGGGCATCGGACATCACGGCGTACGGCGGCTGGCGCGGGTACCTGGAGTCAGGCCCGGACGCGGGGTGAACCCAGCCCGGGCTCCGCCGAAGTGGGACCCTGGGCGCAGCGTCACCCCACCGACGACCACCCCACCGACGATCACCCCACCGACGAGTACGCCACAACACCCCGCAACAACGCGTCCACCGCCTTGCGCGCGTTCTTCGGCACCGTGGAGCCGTCGCCGGGTGCGGCGGCCGAGATCTGGCCCAGTACGTCGATGACCTGCTTGCACCAGCGCACGAAGTCGCCGGCGGGCATCTCCGCCTCGTTCAGCACCTCGTCGAGGCCCTTGCCGGAGGCCCACATGTACGCGGCCCAGGCGAAGCCCAGGTCGGGCTCGCGCTGGCCGACGCCCTCCGCCTGGTTGATCCGGAAGTCCTCCTCCAGGGCGTCGAGCCGGCCCCAGATCCGGACCATCTCGCCGAGCGCCGCCTTGGCCTTCCCCGACGGGAGCTTGGGGGCGAGCGCGTCGTCCCCCACCCGCGCCTCGTAGACCAACGCGGAGACGCAGGCGGCCAGTTCGGCGGGGTTGAGCCCCTCCCACACGCCTTCGCGCAGGCATTCGCTCGCCAGCAGGTCCAGCTCGCCGTAGAGCCGTGCGAGCCGCTTGCCGTGCTCGGTGACCTCGTCGCTCCGCAGGTAGTCGAGCTCGGTGAGCAGGGCGACGATGCGGTCGAAGGTCCGCGCGATCGTGTTCGTACGGCCTTCTATGCGCCGCTCGAGCTGCTTGGTGTCCCGCATCAGCCGGTGGTAGCGCTCCGCCCAGCGGGCGTGGTCCTCACGCTCGTCGCAGCCGTGGCAGGGGTGTGCGCGGAGCTCGGTGCGCAGACGGGCTATTTCCCGGTCGTCCGCCGCGGCGGACCGCTTCTTGTGATGCCGGTCCGGCACGATGTGCCCGGCCTTGGTGCGCAGCGCGGACGCGAGGTCGCGGCGGGACTGCGGGCTGCGCGGGTTGAACGACTTGGGGATGCGCATCCGCTCCAGTGCCTCGACGGGCACAGGGAAGTCCATCGTCGCGAGCCGCTTGACCTGCCGCTCGGCGGTGAGCACGAGCGGGCGCGGCCCGTCGTAGTGGTCGAAGCCGCGGTGGCCGTTGGTCCGCCCGGCGGGCAGGCCCGGGTCCAGGACGAGCGCAAGGCCCGCGAATTTGCCGGTCGGGACGTGGATGACGTCACCCGGCTTGAGCTTCTCCAGCGCGACCGCCGCCTCGGCCCGCCGCTGCGCGGCGCCCTGCTTGGCCAGCTCCGTCTCGCGGTCCTTGAGTTCGCGGCGCAGGCGCGCGTACTCCTCGAAGTCACCCAGGTGGCAGGTCATCGAGGCCTTGTAGCCCTCCAGGCCCTCCTCGTTGCGCTGCACCTGGCGCGAGATGCCGACGACCGACTTGTCGGCCTGGAACTGCGCGAACGACGTCTCGAGGAGCTCGCGCGAGGTGTGCCGGCCGAACTGCTCGACCAGGTTGACCGCCATGTTGTACGACGGCTTGAAGCTGGACCGCAGCGGGTACGTACGCGTGCCGGCGAGGCCCGCCACCTGCTCCGGGTTCATGCCGCGCTGCCACAGCACCACGGCGTGGCCCTCGACGTCGATGCCGCGGCGTCCCGCACGGCCCGTCAACTGCGTGTACTCACCGGGCGTGATGTCGGCGTGCTGCTCGCCGTTCCACTTGATGAGCTTCTCCAACACCACCGAGCGGGCAGGCATGTTGATGCCGAGCGCGAGGGTCTCCGTGGCGAACACGGCCTTCACCAGGCCGCGTACGAACAGCTCCTCGACAACCTCCTTGAAGGTGGGCAGCATGCCCGCGTGGTGCGCCGCGATGCCGCGCTCGAGGCCCTCCAGCCACTCGTAGTAGCCCAGGACGTGCAGGTCCTCGCCGGGGATGGAGGCGGTGCGCTCCTCGACGATCTCGCGGACCTTGGCCCGCGCCTCCTCGTCGTTGAGCCGCAGCCCCGCGTACAGGCACTGCTGTACGGCCGCCTCGCACGCGGCGCGGCTGAAGATGAAGGTGATCGCGGGCAGCAGCCCTTCGGCGTCGAGCCGTTCGATGACCTCAGGGCGGCCCGGCGTCCAGATCCGCGATCTCTGCCGCCGCTCCCGCTCGCGGTCGGCCTCGCGCATGTTGTTCCTGCCGCGGCGCCGGTCGCGTCCGAACGTCTGGCGGCTGTCCTCCATGCGCGCCATACGCGTCAAATCAGGGTTGACGGCCTTCTTGTGGCCCTCGCCCTCCTCGAAGAGGTCGTACATCCGGCGTCCGGCCAGGACGTGCTGGAACAGGGGCACGGGCCGGTGCTCGGAGACGATCACCTCGGTGTCGCCGCGCACGGTGTCGAGCCAGTCGCCGAACTCCTCCGCGTTCGACACCGTCGCCGACAGTGACACCAGCGTCACCGACTCGGGGAGGTGGATGATCACTTCCTCCCAGACGGCGCCGCGGAAGCGGTCGGAGAGGTAGTGCACCTCGTCCATCACCACATAGCCGAGGCCGCTCAGCGTCTGCGAGCCCGAGTACAGCATGTTGCGCAGCACCTCGGTGGTCATGACCACGATCGGTGCGTCGGAGTTGATGCTGTTGTCGCCGGTCAGCAGGCCGACCTTGCCCGGGCCGTAGCGCCTGGTCAGGTCGGTGTACTTCTGGTTGGAGAGCGCCTTGATGGGCGTCGTGTAGAAGCACTTCTTGCCCTGCTGGAGCGCGAGGTGCACGGCGAACTCGCCGACGACCGTCTTGCCGGAGCCGGTCGGCGCGGCGACCAGCACGCCCTTGCCCGCCTCGAGCGCCTGGCAGGCCTCTATCTGGTAGGGATCGAGGCCGAAGTCGTACATCTCGCGGAAGGAGGCGAGCGCGGTGGCCTGCTCGGCAGCGCGCTTACGTGCTGCCGCGTACCGCTCGGCCGGTGAGAGGTCCTCTGTCATCGTGCTTTCGAGACTACCGGGACCCACTGACAACCGACGATCATTAACCGTATCGTCACGTAACCGCTGGTCAGCGAGTGGACCGTCATGGTCCGAGGACGTGGACCGTCATGGTCCGATGAGGCGGATGGTCATGGTCCGAGAATGCGGGCGGCCCCCGCCACGCACTCGGCGACGAGCGGCAGCGGTCCGAGCGGCTCCCGTCCGCGTACCCGGTGACGCCCTCGGCCAGCAGCTCGACCCGGGCGGCCCGATGCACGGTGACCTTGGGATGCTCGAGGTGCGTTCCCTTGTACACCCGCGGAAAGACCCGCAGCAGGGTCCTGCGGGTGCAGTCCCCCACCACCGTGACGTCGAAGAGCCCGTCGGGTTCATGGCTCACCGACAGACGGAGGGGTCCTGATCAGCTGGTGCCCTCGAGCCCCATGAGGACGGAGTACGCGGACTCGGCCTGGCGGGCCGGAGCGGCGTCGGGACGTGCGTGATCCAGGAAGCTCTGGGTCCCGCCGTGGTGGAGGATGCGGCCACGGTCCATGAGAGAGACGGTGTTCGCCTCGTCGGCCAGGTCGGCTATGTCGTGGGTGGACATCAGTACCGGGATCCGGGCAGCGACCTTCCGCAGCAGGTCTCGGAACACCGTGCGCTGGTGCGGGTCGAGGCCGGCCGTGGGCTCGTCGAGGAGGATCACCCGCGCGTCGTGGGCGAGGGCGCAGGCGATGCCGACACGGCGGAGTTGGCCTCCGGAGAGCTTGGCCGTCTTCTGGCCGCTCTGCTCGGCGAGGCCCACCTGGTCGAGCACGGCTCCGGCACGTTCCCACACGCTGGTGCGGTTCTCGCCCTTCAGCCAGGCCACGTATGCCACGTATTCGCGGGCGGTCAGCTGCCGTGACGTCGGCACCCGCTGGGGCAGCCAGGCCACGTGGCGGCGGTATTCGCGGCTGGCGGAGGTGAGGGCTGAGTCCTTGAGCAGGACTCGGCCGGCCAGGGGTTCCACCGTGCCGGCTAGGAGGGACATCGTGGTCGACTTGCCCGCTCCGTTGGGGCCGAGCAGGATCGTCAGGCCTTCGCCGGGGACTTCGTAGCTGAAGCTGGAGAGAACGGGGCGGTCCCAGCGGTGGTAGCGGAAGGTGACGCGGTCGAGCAGCAGAGTCATCGGTCGGTCCTTGGTGCGAAGCAGAGGAGGGAGAGAAGCCCGGCCAGGAAGACGGCGGCGGCCCCCACGGTGGCGTGGGTGACGTGAGCCGCCTCGGTGACGATCACCCAGGGGTAGGGGTCGTCGCGGCTCCGGCCGCCGAGGAACATGGCCTGGATCATCCAGAAGACGGGGAGCAAGGGCGCGCGGTGGCCCATCAGGGGCCAGGCGCCTATGGCGAGTCCGCAGAAAAGCAGGTTGTTCCGCGCGGCCACCAACGTGGCCTCCGATCCCAGGAGAGACATTCCCGCAGCCACTGCTGTCACGAGGAGCGCGAAGCCCGACACAAGCATGATGTCTCTCGCGTCGATTCGGCGGATGGCGGAGCGTTCCACCGAAGGCATCCGCCTTTCGAGGCAGGCGATCAAGGAGACGCTCGGAATGAGGGAGACGAAGTTGCTGAGCTCCGTCACCATCGCGTAGTGCCCCATGAACGAGGGGAAGACGACTTCGACACCACCGGTCATGCTGACGCCCAGGACGAAAGCGAGCAGTGCACCAGGTAGCAATCTGAGGGCGCCCCGCTGACGTAGCCACCAGATCATGTTCAGCGACCCGCCTGGCAGGCGGATCGGAGCTGCTGGGCGTACCAGGTCTTCTGCTCCTGCAGGGGCAGCTTGCTCACTCTGGCTGTCTCGGACAGGAGCTGTTCCCTGGTTTGGCCTTGGCTGAACTCTTGAGTCTCCCGGGAGAGCCACGCCATGTAATGGTTCTCAACCCCTATGGTCTGGGCCGCCCAGAGGGTGTTGTAATGCAGCATGTTCCAGTTCGGTTTCTCGCAGGGCATGCCGACCACGGAAATGGCAATGTTCTCCCGAAGGGCTTGATTCGCGTTGCCCGGTACGAGGTCGAGTGTCCAGCCTTCTCCGTCGGTATCGATCTGTCGAACGTCTGCCACGGCGATATCGGTAATACGTTGGGGTTTCTGGGCGATGATGCCCCTGGCCTCCAACTGGCCCATCATTTCTTTGAGTTTGGCCTGAACTTCACCGATGTGATCGGAGCCGGCTTCCGGCAGACAGACCTTGGGCCTGTTCCCCTCGCAGGTGACAGGGGCCAAGCCCTTGGAGGTCGGGGGAACCGAACGCCAGTCCATGGTAATGCTGTAGGCGCCGAGCAGGCCGCTGACTGCGATGACGAGAGACAGGGCGACAGAGCGGACATGGTCGCGGCGAGGACCTGCCAGCACGACGCAGGCAAGGGCCAGACAAACCGTGGGCAGAATCGCGGCTGCCGTCATGGCCGGCGAGTAGGCCTCACCGAATCCCACCCAAGCAATTGACCCGGTGACATGGTGCGCCCAGAAGCTGTCCGTACCCAGCGGAAAGCTGATGCCTATGAAGACCACCACCGATACAAGTGGTGCAGAGTACAGCGCATGAAGTCGGCGGCCGATGACGAATCCGATGACGGCATGGGCGGTGAGCAGGACCACCACGATGCCCATGAGATGCAGTGCGTACAGATCGGGAAGGATTCCGACCACCCATAGCCCACCTGCCATGACTCCAGCAGTCAGCAGCGACAGGGACACCACGGTAATAAGGATGGGTTGCAGTGCGATGCGCCACGTGGGCTTGGCGGTACCCAACTCCCAGGTGCCCAAAGCCCTGAGCCGGGTCGCTTCCACGGCGCTCAGGCCAGCCACAGCTGCGGCGGCCATCGGGACGGGGGCATGCACCGCGTACGACGCCGCCTGCGCCGCCCAAGGCAGAACGATGAGCTCCTCGATGTGCCGGGTGCTCGTGAGAAAAATGTAGGAGAAGAAGAGGCCGATAAAGGGCATGGCCAGCACAGCAGGGTGTGTGCGGAGAGAGGTGGAGATTCGCATGAGGCCTCGTATGGAGAGCAAAGCCTGGCCTCCGCGCACCCTGCGCGAAGGCCAGGCAGGATCAGTCGGCCAGGGTGGTGTCTACGTTGACCGTTTGAACGGTGACGGCGCAAGAAATGCACCCCGAACCGATCTGATCGATTTCGAAGTAGTAACTGTCGTAAGGCAGCCCCGACTGGGTGGCAGTGCTCTTGTAGCCCGAGCCGTTGAAGCAGTTGGTGAACCTGGAGGTTTCGTGCTTCACGTCGCTCCCCCAATTTATCTGCCCCCAAAGCGCCACATCCACGCTGGTCCTGCCGTACACCTCTGCGCAGTAGGTGAAGTTGATTTCGTTGTACGACTCGTCGACCCACTGCTGGGAAAGAGTTCCCTCGTTCCCTCCCCAAGGGCTGGCGGTCCAGTTGGCCCAAGCGCTGGCGGTGGTGGCGAACGTGAACACCGCGGCAACCCGGCAACGACACCGGCTCTACGCAAACGACTTCCTACCACGGAAAAAAACCCTGCCTTGACTTTCGGATTGCCGGGGCTCCCCCTCGAACTGAAAATCGAAAAGTCGAGCGACTTTAGCATGTGATCATCCGGCGGCGGGAAGGCTCTCCTCGACCTCGATTCTTCGGTGGTGACGTCGCACTTGCGAGGCGATTGGTTCATCCCGTTTTGTCATCGTTGTGAGGTTCAGGATCGTCGCGTGTCGCTGCGGGTGCGCCGGGCCCACGGGCCCGGGGATGCGGGTCTCGGTCGGAGAGGTAGTGCACCTCGTCCATCACCACGTAGCCGAGGCCGCTCAGCGTCTGCGAGCCCGAGTACAGCATGTTGCGCAGCACCTCGGTGGTCATGACCACGATCGGTGCGTCGGAGTTGATGCTGTTGTCGCCGGTCAGCAGGCCGACCTTGCTGGGGCCGTAGCGCTTGGTCAGGTCGGTGTACTTCTGGTTGGAGAGCGCCTTGATGGGCGTCGTGTAGAAGCACTTCTTGCCCTGCTGGAGCGCCAGGTGCACGGCGAACTCGCCGACGACCGTTTTGCCGGAGCCGGTCGGCGCGGCGACCAGCACACCCTTGCCCGCCTCGAGCGCCTGGCAGGCCTCTATCTGGTAGGGATCGAGGCCGAAGTCGTACATCTCGCGGAAGGAGGCGAGCGCGGTGGGCTGCTCGGCAGCACGCTTACGAGCCGCGTACCGCTCGGCTCTGTCATCGTGCTTTCGAGACTACCGGGACCCACTGACAACCGACGATCATTAACCGTATCGTCACGCAGGCCCTGGTCAGCGCCCCGCCCGGACCATTCATGGTCCGAGGATGCGCACAGCCCCCGCCACGCACTCCGCAGCCAGCGGCAACGCCCCGAGCCGCTCCCCGTCCGCATACCCCGTGATCCCCTCGGCCACGAGCTCGACCCGGGCGGCCCGATGGACGGTGACCTTGGGGTGGTCGAGGTGGGTGCCCTTGTACACCTGCGGAAAAACCCGCAGCAGCGTCCTCCGGCTGCAGTCCCCCACCACCGTGATGTCGAAGAGACCATCGCTCAGGTCGGCCCCGGCGCAGATCTTCATGCCCCCGCCGTACGAGGACCCGTTCCCGACGGCCACGAGGGTCGCCTCGACCTCGTGGACGACCCCGCCGTCCAGCGTGATCTTGTACGGCACGGGCCGGAACGCGGCGAGTTCGGCGACCATCGCGAGGTCGTACTTGAAGCGCCCGGCCGGAAGCCGCATCCGGTTACCCCGGTCGTTGACGCGCGAGTCGAAGCCGGAGGCGAGCACGGTGCCGAACCAGGTTCCGTCGACCCGCCCAAGGTCGATGTCGCGCACCCGCTCTTCCTTGAGCGATTCCGCGACGATCCTGCCCGCCGCCGCGGGGTCGCGCACCGGCAGCCCCAGGGCGCGCGCGAAGTCGTTGCCGGTGCCGACGGCGATCAGGCCGAGCGATGTCCGCGTCCCGGCGACAGCCTGCAGCGCCAGGGAAGCCATGCCGTCGCCCCCGACGACTATAAGCGCCGAGGTGCCGCCTTCGACAGCTTCTGTCGCTCTGCGTAGCGCGTCGACGGCGTCCTCGCCGAGGATCGTACGTACCGAAAAACCGGCCGCGCGCAAAGCAGAAGCGGTCGGCTGCGCTGCATGAGCGCCCCGGCCGCGTCCCGCGGCGGGGTTGATGATGAGGGTGATCTCGCTGGTCACCGGGGGACCTTATCGGGTACCGCTCTCGCGCGGGACCGTCAGGTCACATCGTCGTTTCCGTTGATCCGAGCGGCCATCCTCAGCGCGTCGGTGACGAGATCAGCGCGGTGATGGTCGGCCATGCCGTACCCCCCACGACCTCACGGGTCGCCAAATCGATGACGGTGGCCAGGGTGATGTCGCCGACGAGCTTCGTGCCGGGCGTACTCGCGGTGAAGTCGCGGCCGATCAGGTCCGGAACGGGAATGGCCTTGGCGTCCGGTCTCGTAAGGCCACGGCGCTCGCTTCGGATGTCCGCCGACGCCTGATCCGCTCCACTTTCTTCCAGTTGATCTCTGGCCCCGGCGCTGCAGGGCGGCATGGAAGCGCAGGACGCCAGAGACGCCGCGGGACTTGGCATGGATCGATGTCCAGTGACCGGCACAAGACGCTGACGCTGTAGCCACCGGGGTTGATTCGGTGGCCCCTCCGCATCGATGAAGTAGGCGGCGTGTGCCGTCGCGACACGGCGCAAGCCACACGTGAGGCCGCACCTACGTGAGGAAACAGCGAGTTCAACGACCGTCGCTAGTCGCACCCGTTCCGCCTGAGCGCCTCGGTGACCACGCCCGCGGTTGCAGGGTCGCGCATCGGCAGCCCCAGTGCACGCGCGAGGTCATTGCCCATACCGACGGCGATCAGGTCGAGCGGCGTCCCGCGTCTCGGCAACGGCCTCCAGCGCCAGGTCTCACCCGTCGGAGTCACGCCGTGTGTCCGGCACCAGCGTCGGCGTTGTATGTGTGTGCGTAGATCGAATGCGTGACCTTTTCGCGGGTGTGTCGTTGATCGGATGACAGCATCACGGGTGGGGAGGGGGCCGGTGAGCCGGAAGCTGCCGCTCGCTGAGGGTGAGACTGCCCGCACGGCGTGTGCCCGTGCCGTCCTGCGTAGGGCAGTTGACGAGAAGACCGGCGCGCTGCTGCCTGCATCGGTGCTGGCGGAGCGGGTCGGCTGGGCTGCCGGTCTGGTGTCCGGCATGGCCGGCGCGCTGATGGCGGAGCACTGGAACACCACCGACGTGGACCTGCTCGCCTCCGGGGAGGACGCCGGCGGTCGAAAGCTGCCGTCGAACGCCTGGATGGCCCTGCGGCGTCTAGGCTGGACCACCACTCCGCCCGCGGGTGTGAAGGTCAACGACCGCATCGTGCGCATGGCTCAGGAACAAGCCGGGCGCACGCTGCGGGCGGCGAAGTGGCGCGCAGACCTCACCGCCGGAGTTCTCGCGACCTGGCCTGCTGATCCGGCCAAGCGCACGGGTGAGGAATGGGATGCCGTCCGTGAAGCGGTGCCCGGCGGGCAGTTCCTGCCGTCCAGTGTGATCAAGTCCCGCACCCGGCAGGCCTCCGCCTTCGAGGGGCAGCACGACCGTCTCCCGGTCGACGTGTTCGAGCTGGAGCCTGCACCCCGGACCGCCCGGATGCTGCTGCTGTCGGCGTGCGACGGGCAGGAGGCCACGCTCGAACGCGGCGACGAGCCGGGCCGGGCGCTGCTGCGCCTGCAGCTGCCCAGCCGCCCCGACCCGCGCTCCTACCGGGACTGGACATGGGTTGCCTGCCCCGTCACGCTGCCGCCCACCATCCCGGTGAACGCGGTACTGCACCTGCCCACCCTGCGCATCCACCAGGGCAGAGTGCGGGCTGATCTCGCCTACACCCACGCTGTCCCCAAGGCGCAGCGAACCGGGCACTCGGTCGCACTCGGTGTGGACTGGGGCCTCAATACCTTGTTGTCCGCCGGGGCTGTCCGGCTCCACGGCAACGGACGTATCACTGCCCTCGGCAGCGGGGGCATGCTCCGCGCGGCCGGCGTCCTGGCGAAACAGCACCGCCTGCGCCGCCTGTCCGAGCTCCTGCATGCCAAGACCGACCAAACGACTCTCTGGCCTGGGCCGCTGCCCGCTGGACCGTCGATCAGGCCATCTCCGCCGGCGCGACCGTGATCTATGTCGAAGACCTCCGCTCCATGGAAGCGCGCGGCATGGGCCGCAGCATGAACACACGCCTGTCCCAGCAGGTGCGCGGGCAGATCCTCGACCGCATGCGGCACTCGCCGCTGAGGCGGGTATCGCCATCGTGACGGTCCCTGCAAGGAACACCTCCAGGCACTGCCCCCAGTGCCTGGTGCCGCTGCGACACCGCAAGGCCCCCGACCGGCCCACGACACCCGGCTGGAAATGGGTCATCTGCCGCTCCTGCGGCTATCAGGGCAACCGCGACACGGGCGCGTGGAAGCGCATCGCCGCACGTGGCCTCACCCACCAGGCCAAGACCGTCGTCGACCGCAGCACCAGCACCATGGTGATCCGCTCGGTGGTCGACACGCTCGAAGCCAAGGCCGTGGTCACCCCGCCCGCCAAGAAAACCCCCCGGGACCGGTCCAAGACCGGACCCACCCGGCCACTCACCACACGCCCCGCGCCCAGGCGACGCAGGGCACCCTCCCCCACCAGGCCGCAAGGCCCGGCGGGCAAGCGTCCGGAGGGACACGCTCACACGGACCGGACCCGGCTGCCCCGCGCAGCACACCGGCACCAGGGCGTGACGGCGATCAGCACACCCACCACCGGCCGACACCGGCCACGAGGAGCAGCACTGGGCGCGGGATTCCACCTGCACGCCCACGCCACCCCTCCACGGTGGGCACAACCCATGCCAGACACTACGTCCTACATGGGATCGCTTGGCTGATCAGAGACGCTCGCCATGCCGTCGCCGCCGTCGCTCACTACCCCTACGTCAATCCCACCGCGGGACGCGGCCGGAGTGCTCATGCAGCGTGCGAATGGCCGAAGCCCCGGTCGGGACGACCGGGGCTTCGGCATTCGCTGCCCTTTGCTACTCAGGTCACGTCGTCGAACCCGTTGATCCGCTCCCGGTCCCGGTCCGAGCTCGCCTGCTCGGGCAGCGCAGGGGTGGCGGAGACGGCTTCGATCTCGCCGATGTCCTCGGGCGTCAGGTCCAGCTCGGAGGCCTCGTCGTCGGCGGGGCCCTCGGCCTCACGCCGTGCTCGACGCCGATCGTTCATGAGCGCGATCCCGGTCGCGACGAAGTACAGCACCGAGATCGGCACAGCCAGCGCCAGCATCGAGATCGGGTCGGTGCTGGGCGTGGCGACCGCCGCGAAGAGCGTGATGCCCATGACCATGCCACGCCACCAGCCGCGCATCTTCTCACCAGAGATGATGCCGCCGAAGTTCAGCACGACCAGCAGCAGCGGCAGCTCGAAGGCGAGACCGAAGATGATGATCATCCGCATGATGAGCTGGATCAGATCATCCAGCGGCAGCAGATTGTCGCTGAAGACGATGGAGAACTCGAGCATCACCACCGCCATCTTCGGCAGCGACCAGTACGCGAAGTAGGCGCCCAGGAGGAACAGCGGAAAACCGGCACCGACGATGCCGAGCGAGTACTTCTTCTCGTTCCTGTGCAGACCAGGAGCGATGAAGCCCCAAAGCTGGTACAGCCAGACCGGTGATGCGAGCACCAGGCCGGATGTGAAGGACACAGACAGCGCCAGCGTGAACGGGCTGAGCAGGCCGTTCTGCGTGATGCGCGCGCAGGTTTTGGTCTCGGTCGCCTGCAGCTCCGCGAGGCTCAGGTTGCATCCCACAGCCTGGAGAATCGGGGTCGTGAAGAACTCGAGGATGTCCTTGTAGAACATGAACGAGATGACCGTGGTCACGACAACAGCCAACAGGCTCTTCACCAGCCGGTTGCGCAGCTCACGCAGGTGTTCCACAAGGGGCATCCGCCCCTCGGGGTCCTTCTCTTGCTCTTTCTTGCGGGCAGACTTGAGCAACCCACGTCCTCATCTCGTGCGGCGGGCCGGTCCTCACCGGCCCTTTCTCAGCGCTTGGTCGTGTCCGTCGGCTCGGTGACCGGGCGAGAGCTGGTCACATCGCCGGGCGCGGCCTGGATGACGCGCTGTGCCGGGGGCTGCTCGTTGTTCGGCGGGTCTGCCGGAGCCGCCTGCTGGTCGTCGGACTTCATCGCCTTGGCCTCGCTCTTGAGGATGCGGGCCGACTTGCCGAGGGACCTGGCCATGTCCGGAAGCTTCTTGGCACCGAACAGCAGGATGATGACGACGAGGATCAGAATGATCTCGGTGGGGCCGAGCCTACCCATAGCTGTTTACCTTCTTCACCGAGGCGACATGGAGTCCGAATACCCGGCAGGTCGGACATTCGTCCGACCACCGTGCTGGCAGCGATCGTAACGCTCAGGGGTAAACGCGGGGCAATCCCTGTGCATACTCCCAGTCTGCGGGCCCGCGCCTCGCTCTCGGGGCCGCGATTCAGCAGCGTACCTGCCGAACCTGGGAAGTTGACAGGTAGCAGCCGTCAAGGAACTTTCGAAAAACCTCAAAGAACGTCCCCGGTCGTGTGGGCCACCCCGACCGCCGCACGCTCCAGATCCTCGGCCGCGCGATGGATGCGACGTGCGGAGTCGTCGACTTGGCGCCCCAGCCGCTGGGCCTCCACAAAGACCCGGACGGCCAGTACTCCGAGCACAGCAAGCCCACAGAAACCCACAGCGATCGCCAGCATCGGCCAGAACATGTCGGTCAGCCTAGACGGTGGAGTGCAGGCGCAACGTCCGCACTCCGCCGCCGGTGAGGAGTTCGACGATGCGTTCGCCCGCGGGCTTGCGCACCGCGGCGCCGCACTCGGGGCAGGTGAACGAGTAGAACGTGGTGCGGCTGCTGGCGCCGATGGCGAGGCGCAGCGCACCCGCGGCGAGTTCGAAGCGGGCGCGGCAGTCGGGGCAGGCGGCCTTGAAGACCACGGGAATCGGCCCCGATCGTCCGTATATGGCCGGCGATCCCTGTGTGTTGGATGTCACAGAGCTGCTCACAGCGCTTGCTCCTGCCTGTCGACCGGCCCGCCGACGGGCGCCTCGGCCGGGCCGTCGGCGTTGCCGTACGGTGCGCCGACCCGCCCACCGGCCGGGGCCGGGGTCCCGGCGGGCCCGGCGACCAACTCGTCATAGGCCGCGAGCGCCGCGCGTGCCGCCCGCTGAGCGCTGTCGGCGAGGTCCTGCGGGGAGACGATCCGGCCGTCCCGGCCGAGCCGGAGCGCGAGCCTGCGCAGGCTGGCGGGGTCGGGCGTGCGCAGCGTGATGCGCAGGCCGCCGTCGGGCAGCTCATCGGCGCTGTCGTGCGGGTAGTACTCGGCGACCCAGCGGCCTCCGGGCCCGACCTCGACGACCACCTCGGGATCCTCGGCCGCGGGCTGCACCAGCCCCTCGGAGAGGTCGCGCAGTTCGACCTCGGGCGGCGCGGACGGCTCATCCAGGATCCTGATCTCCGCGACCCGGTCGAGCCGGAAGGTGCGCCGGGCCTCCGAGCGGCGGCACCACGCCTCCACGTACGTGTGGCCGACGCTCACCAGCCGGATCGGGTCGATCTCGCGCTCGCTGAGCTCGTCGCGTGCGGGCGAGTAGTAGCGGATCCACAGCCGGCGCCGCTCGGAGATCGCCCGGTCGACGTCCGCGAAGACGCCGCCCTCGGACTCGAACGTTACGGAGAGCCGGGAGCTGGCGCCGGCCGCCTCGCCCGCCGCGGTCTCCAGCTTCGCGGTGGCGCGCAGCAGTGCCTGCCGGTCGCTCTCGCGCAGCCCCGGCAGCGTCGAGACGGCGCGCGCGGCGACCAGCAGCGCGGTGGCCTCGTCGGCGGCGATCCGCAGCGGCGCGGCAGCTTCTGCGGCGAGGGCGCCTGGGTTGCGCCACCAGATCCGCTCGCCGTCGGTGTCGATGTCGAGCAGGTCACCGCCGCGGAAGCTGGTCCCGCACAGCGGCAGTACGTCGAGGTCGGAGATCAGCTCGTCCTCGGTGATCCCGAAGGCGCGAGCGACGTCGGCGACGCGCGCGCCAGGGCGCTCCCGCAGATACGTCACCAGGGAGAGCATCCGCCGGGTCTGGTCGATGGCGTTGGCTGCCATTGCTTGCTCCGTCCCCCTCAGCCCTTGGCCACGGCGCGCAGCCGGTCCACGACGTCGGCCCGTAGCTCGGCGGGTTCGAGGACCACCACGTCGGGCCCGAACTCCACCAGCCAGGCGTCCAGGCCGTGCCCGTACGGAATCTCCAACTCCTCCCAGCCGTCGCCGAGTTCCCGTACCGAGACGGCCTTGGCGCGCAGCGGATAGCCCGCGCCCGCGCGCAGCCTGATCAGGGCGCTGCGGTCGGCTGTCTCGCCCGCCCAGCTCGCGACGGTTTCGCGCACGGTGACGACGTCGGGTACGGCGGCGGTGAACTTCCCGGGGCGGTTGCGCACCTTCCCGGTGATGCGGGAGAGGCGGAAGACCCGCTCGGCACCGCGCTCGCGGTCCCAGCCCGCCAGGTACCAGTGGCCGCGCCAGCACTCCAGCGCCCAGGGCTCGACCTGGCGCAGTTCGGGGCGGGCGGCGGTGGCCTTGCGGTACTCGAAGGCGACGGGGCGGCGGTCGCGGCAGGCGAGCATCAGAGGTTCGAAGGCGGCCTCGTGGACGGGGATGTGGGGTTCGAGCGCGCCATGCGCCCCGTACGGGTCGACGTCCTCGGGAAGGCCCGCGGCGCGCAGCTTCTGCAGGGCGCCGCTGGCGGCTCCGGCGAGTCTCGCCTGTTGCCAGACCTTGGCGGCGAGGCCGAGCGCGGCTGCCTCTTCGGCGTCGAGCGTGACGGGCGGCAGCCGGTTGCTGTCGCGGCGGGCCAGGTAGCCCACCTCGCCGTCGAGGTTCTCCACCGTCTCGATGACCAGGCCGAGCTCGCGCAGATCGTCCTTGTCCCGCTCGAACATGCGGTTGAAGGAGTCGTCGGAGCCGGCTTCCAGGTAGGCCTCGATGGAGCCGCGCAGCTCGCGCTTGCTGAGCGGTCGCCTTGTCCCGAGCAGGCACAGCGCCAGATTCATCAGCCGCTCGGCCTTGGAGATGGCCATCGACGCCCTTCCCTATGATGCTTCGATCGTCGACCGTACCGCTCCGTGGTGTCGGGGCAAAAGCCGAGGGCCCATGCCAGACGGCATGGGCCCCACTCCTGACCGGATGTGATCAGGGTTGCCGATCAGATGTGATCAGCGCTGCTGACCGGATGAGATCAGCGAGGTGTTCCGTCCGGGCCGACTCAGACCGCGACCAGGTCGCAGACGAAGATCAGGGTCTCGCCCGGCTTGATGCGGCCGCCGCCGGCGCCGCGGTCGCCGTACGCGAGGTGCGCCGGGATGGTCAGCTGGCGGCGCCCGCCGACCTTCATGCCCTGCACGCCCCGGTCCCAGCCTGCGATGACCTGGCCGACACCGAGCTGGAACTGCAGCGGCGTGCCGCGGTTCCATGACGCGTCGAACTCCTCGCCGGTGGAGAAGGCCACGCCCACGTAGTGGACGGAGACGGTGTCGCCCGCCTTCGCCTCCGGGCCGTCGCCCTCCCAGATGTCCTTGATCTCGAGGTCCGCCGGCGGCTCGCCGCCCGGGAAGTCGATCTCGGGCTTCTCGATGCTCACGTTAATGCTCCTGCTTGTTACGGATGGGCAACGCGCACAGTCTTACATCTTCGCCAGGATGTCGACGGAGAAGACCAGCGTGGAGTCCTTCTTGATGTCGCTGCCGCTCGGCGGGTTGTCGCCGTAGCCGAGGGCCGGCGGGACGACTACGAGGACACGGCTGCCGACCTTCTTGCCGGTCAGGCCCTGCGACCAGCCCTTGACGACCTGCTGCAGCGAGAACGAGGAGAGCTGGCCGCGCGAGTACGTGGAGTCGAACTCCTTCCCACCGTCCCACAGCACGCCCTTGTACTGCACGAGGAGGCTGTCGGTGGCCTTCACCTCCTCGCCGTCGCCCTCGATCACGTAGTTGGCCACGAGGTCCTTCGGGGCGTCCTTCTCGGGGACGTCGATGGACGGGGCCTTGCCGTCGGTGTTCGTGCCGACCTTGGGCAGGTCGATGTTGTCCTGGGCGACGACCTCGCCCTTCGCGGAGCTCTTGGGGCCGAAGGAGTTCACGATGTCCACGACGAAGACGAGCGTGTCCGTCCCCTTGATGCCGGCCTGCGCGTTCCCCTCCGAGCCGTAGCCCAGGGACGGCGGAATGGCCAGCTCCACGCGGCTTCCGACCTTCTTGCCGACCAGTCCCTGGTCCCATCCGGGGATGACCTGGCCGACCCCGATCGGGAAGATCGCGGGCACACCGCGGTCGTAGGAGTTGTCGAAGACCTTGGCCGTGCTCCAGATCTGGCCGAGGTAGTTGGCCTGCAGATAGTCGCCCTTGGCGACCTCCGCGCCCTTGCCCTCGACCAGGACGTTCACCGCTAGGTCCTTCGACGGCTCACCGGAGCCCTTGGCGACAGTCGGCTTCTGGCCGAACTCCTTACCCGCCGTGACCTCGGGCACCGGCCCGGACACGATCTTCGCGGTGGCCTCCGCCGAGGCTGTCGGGGACGGGCTGGACTCGGCCTTGTCGGCCTTGTCGTCACCACAGCCGGCAAGCGTGAGCAGGCCGGCCGGAACGGCAAGGAGCAGGGAGCGTCGGCGCACGGTGGGGGCCTCGTATCGGTCGATCTTGTAGTGGGCGTGCGCGCAACTCTACGGGCACACGAGGGCGCCGTACGAGAAACGTACGGCGCCCCGCGTTGCGTACTGCTGTTCCCGGTCACATTCCGGCGATCAGCTTCTCCACCCTGTCGTCGACCGAACGGAACGGGTCCTTGCACAGCACGGTGCGCTGCGCCTGGTCGTTGAGCTTGAGGTGGACCCAGTCGACCGTGAAGTCGCGGCGCTGTTCCTGGGCGCGGCGGATGAAGTCACCGCGCAGCCTGGCCCGAGTGGTCTGCGGAGGCACCGACTTGCCCTCGAAGATCTTCAAGTCGTTGCAGATACGGGCCGCTTGTCCCTTCTTCTCGAGCAGGTAGTACAACCCGCGACGGCGGTGGATGTCGTGGTACGCGAGGTCTATCTGCGCGACCCGCGGATGCGACATCGTCATGTTGTGCTTGGTCCGGTACCGCTCGATGAGCTTGTACTTCATCACCCAGTCGATCTCGGTGCCGATCCGGTCCAGGTCCTCCTGCTCGATCGCGTCGAGCGTGCGGCCCCACAGCTCCAGCACCTGATCGACCGTGCCGGTGCGGATACCGCGGCGCTCGCAGAAGTCCAGCGCCTTCTCGTAGTACTCCCGCTGCACCTCGAGCGCGGAGGCCTCCCGGCCGCTGGCAAGACGCACCTTGCGGCGGCCCGTGATGTCGTGGCTGACCTCGCGGATCGCCCGGATGGGGTTCTCCAGCGTGAGGTCCCGCATGACCGTGCCCGCCTCGATCATGCGCAGCACCAGGTCGGTGGCACCGACCTTGAGGAGCATCGTCGTCTCGGACATGTTCGAGTCGCCGACGATGACGTGCAGCCTGCGGTAGCGCTCGGCGTCCGCGTGCGGCTCGTCGCGGGTGTTGATGATGGGCCGGGAGCGGGTCGTCGCAGAGCTGACGCCCTCCCAGATGTGCTCGGCACGCTGACTGACGCAGTACACGGCGCCGCGCGGGGTCTGCAGCACCTTGCCCGCCCCGCACAGCAGCTGCCTGGTGACGAGGAATGGAATGAGGATGTCCGCGAGGCGCGAGAACTCCCCGTGCCGCGCCACCAGATAGTTCTCGTGGCAGCCGTAGGAGTTGCCCGCCGAGTCGGTGTTGTTCTTGAAGAGGTAGACGTCGCCCGCGATTCCCTCCTCGTGCAGGCGGCGTTCGGCGTCCACGAGCAGGCCTTCCAGAATGCGCTCGCCCGCCTTGTCGTGCGTGACGAGTTCGGTCACATTGTCACATTCGGGAGTTGCATATTCCGGATGTGATCCGACGTCGAGATAGAGGCGGGCGCCGTTGCGCAGAAACACATTGCTGCTACGGCCCCATGACACGACACGGCGGAAGAGGTACCGCGCCACCTCGTCAGGAGACAGGCGGCGCTGTCCCCTGAACGTACACGTGACGCCGTACTCGTTCTCCAGCCCGAAAATGCGGCGGTCCATGAGTGAACATTACGCCTGATGCCCAGCAGTGAAACCGGGTTCGACAGCACCGTTTCGATCATTTTCCGAAGCGCCCGCCAACTTCCGGGTGCCGCCGGGAGCTGCGAGGACCCGCCCCGCGGCCAGCAGAACCAGCAGCGCGACGGCCGCCACGCCCCCCGGAACCGCGAAGCCCCAGGCGGCTCCGCCCCACTCGACGACCGGCCCCGTAGCGGCCGTTCCCACCGACGCACCGACCGTGAACGTGGTCACCAGCCACGAGAACGCCTCTGTCACCGTGCCCCTCGGCGCATAACGGTCCACGATGATGAAGGCACACGCGATGCACGGCGCGAGGAACACCCCCGCAAGGGCAGTCAGCGCCGTCATCCCGACAGGGCCGGGCATCAGCATCAGCGGCAGATAACAGAGCGCGAGCAGTGCCACCAGGCCCCGCAGTCGCCGCTCGGGCGCACCACTCCACTGCCGCGCACCGTACACGGCACCGCCTGCCAGGGCACCCAGCCCCAGCGCCGCCATCAGCCAGCCGTACACCGCGTCGCCCCCGTGCCCGTCGGCGTACGACACCCCGGCCACCGTGATGGAGCCGAGCGCCATGCCGATGAAGAGGAACGAGCCGAGCAGCGCCAGCAGGCCCGGCGAGCGCAGCGCCCCCAGCCAGTGCGCCTCCCGGGGAGCCGAGCGCCAGGTCCGCGACGGCTCGGACACCACCACGGACAGCGCACCGAGGACACCGACGGCATTGATGACCAGCAGCGCCGCCTCCGCCGACCACAGCGACACGCACAGCGTGACCAGCAACGGGCCGACCGTGAACATCACCTCCTGCGCCACGGCATCCATCGCGTACGCCGTGTGCACCTGGTCCTCGCGCGGCAGCACCTTCGGCCACAGGGCCCGCAGACCGCCCTCCAGAGGCGGGGCGAACAGGCCGGCGACCACCACTGACGCATGGGCGAGCCAGAGCGGGTCGGTGCCGGCCAAGGCGAAGACCGCCGCGCCCAGGGCGGACACGAGAGCCGCGGGCAGCTGCACGCGCGGCTGCCCATACAGGTCCACGAGCCGGCCCAGCAGCGGCTGCCCCACGGCGTTCGCCACCCCGTACACCGCCGCGAGCGCCCCGGCGAGGCTGTACGAGCCGCCCTCCGCCCGCACGAACAGCACGATCGCGATGGCCGCGGTGGCATTCGGCAGGCGGCCCACGAGGGTGCCCACGAGCAGCCTCGCCGCATGTCTTGTCCGGAGAATCTCCCCATATCCCGCGGCCATGCCAGCCCTGCCCTCTCCCCCGCACCATGGCGCCCGCCGCCCTGCCCGAGGTGATCGAAGTTTTACGTATAACGCCGTCCGTCATACGTACCATGTGCGCAGTTCGCAGTCCACTTCGATTTCGCCGGAGCGAGCGAGCCGAGAGCACGCGAGGCAGCGGCCCGACACGCGTGCCGACCGACGCGGCACAGCACGGAAGGAGCCCCCGTGGCGCGGACCACGAGCAAGGACGTGGCCCGGGCGGCCGGAGTCTCCCAGGCCGCCGTCTCCCTCGTCCTCGGCGACAAATGGCGCGGCCGGGTCTCGGAAACCACCGCCGAACGCGTCCGCGACGCCGCCCGGCAACTCGGCTACCGGCCCAACCTCGCCGCCCGCAACCTCCGCCTCGGCCGCACCCGAACCGCACTCCTCGTCGTACCGGCCCTCACCAACGAGTTCTTCGCACGCGTCTACACCGGCGCCGCCCGCGTCGCCGCCGAACACGGCTTCGGCGTCGTCCTCTACCCTTCACCGGAAGGCATCGGCCCCGCCCGCGACCCCTTCGACTCCGCGGCAGCCGCCCTCGACGGCGTCATCGCCTCCTCCATGGCCGCCGACGCCCTCGCCGCGATCCGCGGCGACGAACTCCCCCTCGTCATGCTCGACAGCGACCCCGACGAGGGCCCCGGCGCCGCAACCGTCAACCTCGACCTCGCCGACGGCATGCGCCAGATCACCGACCATCTCCTCGGCCTCGGCCACCGGCGCTTCCTGCACATCGCCTCAGCCATCAGCTCCTGGACCTTCGAGGTACGCGCCAGAGCCCTCCACGGCGCCCTCAGAGACGTCCCCGGCGCCGAGCTGCGCACCGTGACCACATCCCTGAGCATCGATGCCTCACGGGACGCCACCGAAGCGGCACTCACCGCACCAGGCCCCCGCCCCACCGCCCTCGTCTGCGACGACGACTTCCTCGCCGTCGGCGCCTGCAAAGCGGCACGGCGACTGGGTCTACGCGTCCCGGACGATATCTCGGTCACCGGATTCGACGACCTGACCCTCGCCTCCGCCGTCGACCCCGAGCTCACCACCGTGCGGCTCCCCGCAGAGCACGTGGGCGAGCGAGGCATGGCCGCACTCCTCGCCATCCTCGACGGGCGGCCCGTAGGCGCCGACGACCTGCCGGTCCAGCTGGTCGTACGCGACTCGACAGCGCCGCCCCGCGCACAGTCCTGACACAAGCGCCCACATACGATCGCGCCCCCGACCCAAGGCCGGGGGCGCGGAGCGAGCGCGTGCTCCTACTCCTCGGACTCCTCCTCGGTGTCCGAAGGCGCATCCGTGGGCGCCGCCCCGCCATCCGCCTCCAGAAGACGCGACAGCTGACGCCCCACGATCCGCTTGAACTTCCGCTTCTGCGGACGCGTACGGTCCAGAACCGCCACCTCGAGCCGCTCCGCGGGGATCTCCCGCTCACTGCCGTTGGTGTCCCGCGACAACGCCTGCACAGCCAGCTTCAAGGCCTCCGCAAGCGACATACCGTCCCGGTGACGCTGATCCAGATAGCTGCTGATCTGCTCCGCATTGCCACCGACCGCGACCGAACCGTGCTCGTCCACGATCGATCCGTCATGCGGCAGGCGATAGATCTGATCGCCCTCGGGGGTCTCCCCCACCTCCGCGACCACCAGCTCCACCTCGTACGGCTTCTCCGCCGCACTCGAGAAGATCGTGCCCAGCGTCTGCGCATAGACATTCGCCAGACCACGCGCCGTCACATCATCACGGTCATAGGTGTAACCACGCAGATCGGCATAGCGCACACCGCCGATCCGCAGATTCTCGTATTCGTTGTACTTGCCGGCGGCCGCAAAACCGATCCGGTCATAGATCTCGCTGAACTTGTGCAGCGCACGGGACGGATTCTCACCGACGAACACGATGCCGTCGGCGTACTGCAGCACGACCAGGCTGCGACCGCGGGCAATGCCCTTCCGGGCATACTCGGCCCGGTCGGCCATCGCCTGCTGGGGTGAGACATAGAACGGCGTCGACACCGGCTGTCCGTCCCTTTCTGTCGGTGGTTCTGTCAGTCACGCAAAAGGATCCGCAATACGGATCCGACAGGTACGGATCAAAGGAGAGCGGCCCGCGGACCGTCAGGCTGCTCCAGGCGCCGCTCCAGGATCGACCGCGCGATCTGAGAGGACTCGTCGTCGGTCACCTTCCGGAATCCCTCATCGGTGATCACAGTGACAATCGGATAAATCCGGCGAGCGACGTCCGGACCACCGGTCGCGGAATCGTCGTCAGCCGCGTCATACAGAGCCTGCACCACGAGCGTCGTGGCCTGCTCCTCGGTCAGATCCTCGCGGTACAGCTTCTTCATCGCCCCCCGCGCAAAGAGCGAGCCAGAACCGGTCGCCGCAAAGCCATGCTCCTCGGAACGGCCACCCGTCACGTCGTACGAGAAGATCCGCCCCTTCTCACGGTCCACGTCATAACCCGCGAAGAGCGGCACCACGGCCAGACCCTGCATGGCCATACCGAGGTTGGAACGGATCATGGTGGAGAGCCGGTTCGCCTTGCCCTCCAGCGAGAGCTGCGTCCCCTCCACCTTCTCGAAGTGCTCCAGCTCCAGCTGGAACAGCTTCACCATCTCGACAGCCAGACCAGCCGTACCGGCGATACCCACCGCCGAATACTCATCGGCCGGGAACACCTTCTCGATGTCCCGCTGCGCGATGACATTGCCCATCGTCGCCCGCCGGTCACCGGCGAGCACCACACCACCGGGGAAGGTCACAGCAACGATCGTCGTGCCGTGCGGCGCCTCGATCACACCCTGCACGGGCGGCAGCGACCGCTTGCCCGGCAGCAGCTCCGGCTGGTGCTCGGACAGGAAGTCCATGAAGGACGAGGACCCAGGCGTCAGGAAGGCAGCTGGTAGACGCCCGGTGCTACGAGTATTGGCTTCCACGAGGTTCCTTCCAATCAGGCGGCAGCCCGACGAACAGTGTCGGGATCGTCTCCCAACTTGCCGATGGCCGAATTGCAGTTGAAGCACAGTACGCCACGGACCCTACCCGTGTTGTGGCAGTGATCCACATGCACAGCCAGGGCTTTTGGAGACAGATCACATAGAGACGGCGGAAGGCTTTGCAACCCCTTCGGGAACGCCGTGTTGCGCGCGAAGGCTGTCCGCGGCCTGCACTTTCCGGCACCGCGAACAGCGCTTCGCGCCCCACCCTTCAGGCGCTGGAGGCCCCCGCCCTTACCTTCGATTCGAAGGCAGAAGCGGCTTACTCCCCGCCCTTCTGAACGAACGAGCGTACGAAGTCCTCGGCGTTCTCCTCGAGTACATCGTCGATCTCGTCCAGAACAGAGTCCACGTCGTCGCTGAGCTTCTCCTGCCGCTCCTTGAGGTCCTCCGAAGCCTGCGCGTCCTGCGCCTGCTCCTCGACCTCCTCCGTGGAGCGCGTCGCCTTCTGCTGGCCGCCGCCGGTGTCCTTGGTCGCCATATCCCTCACCCCGCTCGATTCGCCCGACTAGGTTCGATCGGTCAAGATCAGACCCTACAAGCAGGGTCCGACATCGGCCCCGCCGTTGTTACAACGTCCGGGGACCACCTCGATGATTCCCGGACGCAGTCCTTTTCAGCCCCGGCAGCCCGGACCGGGCTGCCGGCGCGGTCAGCCGGTCAGCCGCCGGAGAGGACCCTGACCAGATCTTCCGCCGTACGGCACCGGTCCAGCAGCTCCTTGACGTGATTACGCGTTCCGCGAAGCGGCTCCAGGGTGGGTACCCGCTGGAGCGAGTCCCGGCCGGGGAGGTCGAAGATCACGGAGTCCCAGGAGGCGGCGGCGACGTCGTCCGCGTACTGCTCGAGGCAGCGGCCGCGGAAGTAAGCGCGTGTGTCCTCCGGTGGCTTCCCCTCGGCCCGCTCGACTGCTTCCTCGTCGAGGAGCCGCTTCATCTTGCCGCGGGCGACGAGACGGTTGTAGAGGCCCTTGTCGGGGCGTACGTCGGCGTACTGGAGGTCGATGAGCTGCAGGCGTGCCGCGTCCCAGTCGAGGTTGTCGCGGCGCCGGTAGCCCTCCATGAGTTCTCGTTTGGCGACCCAGTCGAGTTCGCCGGAGAGGCTCATGGGGTCGTGTTCGAGGCGGCCCAGGACGTCTTCCCAGCGGGTGAGGACGTCTTTGGTCTGGTCGTCGGCATCGGCGCCGAAGCGTTCCTCGACGTATTTGCGGGCGAGCTCGTAGTACTCCATCTGGAGCTGTACCGCGGTGAGTGTGCGGCCGCTGCGGAGGGTGACGAGCCGCTGCAGTGTGGGGTCGTGGGACACCTGGTGCAGGGTGCGTACCGGCTGGTCGACGGCGAGGTCGACGGCGATGAAGCCGTCTTCGATCATCGACAGGACCAGTGCGGTGGTGCCGAGCTTGAGGTAGGTGGAGATCTCCGACAGGTTGGCGTCTCCGATGATGACGTGCAGCCTGCGGTATTTCTCCGCGTCGGCGTGGGGTTCGTCGCGGGTGTTGATGATGGGGCGTTTGAGGGTGGTCTCGAGGCCGACTTCGACTTCGAAGTAGTCGGCTCGCTGGCTGAGCTGGAAGCCGTGTTCGTGGCCGTCCTGGCCGATGCCGACGCGGCCTGCGCCGGTGACGACCTGGCGGGAGACGAAGAAGGGGGTGAGGTGACGCACGATGTCGGAGAAGGGGGTTTCCCGCTTCATCAGGTAGTTCTCGTGCGTGCCGTAGGACGCGCCCTTGTTGTCGGTGTTGTTCTTGTAGAGGTGGATGGGCTGGGCGCCGGGGAGCTGTGCTGCGCGCTCGGCGGCCTCGGCCATGATGCGTTCGCCGGCCTTGTCCCAGAGGACGGCGTCCAGGGGGTTCGTGACTTCGGGGGCGCTGTATTCGGGGTGTGCGTGGTCGACGTAGAGGCGTGCCCCGTTGGTGAGGATGACGTTGGCGAGGCCGATGTCCTCGTCGGTGAGCTGGCTGGCGTCGGCGGCCTCGCGGGCGAGGTCGAATCCTCGCGCGTCGCGCAGCGGGTTCTCCTCTTCGAAGTCCCATCGGGCGCGGCGCGCCCGGTGCATCGCCGCCGCGTATGCGTTGACGATCTGGGACGAGGTGAGCATGGCATTGGCGTTGGGGTGGCCGGGGACGGAGATTCCGTACTCCGTCTCGATGCCCATTACTCGCCGTACGGTCATGCGGCCCTCCTTGCCCGGCGGCGCCCTCGGTCGGGGGCGGCGCTCAAGTACCGCTGTTGCTCCGGTGCGTGTGCGGTGCCCGTCCCCGCACTGCGCGACTCGGCGGTACCGAAGAGCCTAGAACGCCTTTGCGCTGGTGGGGAGATCATTCTCGTCTTTGCTCTCGCTCGGGTGTCGCCACGGTGAGGAGCTGTGTGCGGTCGGTCAGTATCAAGAAAGCAGTCGGCTGCGGGTACCCGTGGAGGACACCCGCAGCCGTCCTGTCTTTTACAGGTACTGACCGGTGTTTGCCACCGTGTCGATGGAGCGCCCGGTGTCTGCGCCCTGCTTTCCGGTGACGAGGGTCCGGATGTAGACGATCCGTTCGCCCTTCTTTCCGGAGATGCGTGCCCAGTCGTCCGGGTTTGTGGTGTTCGGCAGGTCTTCGTTCTCCTTGAACTCGTCCACGCAGGCCTGGAGGAGGTGGGAGACGCGGAGGCCCTTCTGGTTCGCCTCGAGGAAGGCCTTGATGGCCATCTTCTTGGCACGTCCGACGATGTTCTCGATCATGGCGCCGGAGTTGAAGTCCTTGAAGTAGAGGACTTCCTTGTCGCCGTTGGCGTACGTGACCTCGAGGAAGCGGTTCTCCTCGGATTCGGCGTACATCTGCTCGACGACGGACTGGATCATGCCCTGCACGGTGGCGGCCTTGTCATGACCGTGTTCGGCCAGGTCATCGCCGTGCAGCGGAAGCCGTTCGGTCAGGTACTTGGCGAAGATGTCCTTCGCCGCCTCGGCGTCCGGGCGCTCGATCTTGATCTTCACGTCCAGGCGCCCGGGGCGCAGGATCGCGGGGTCGATCATGTCCTCGCGGTTGGAGGCGCCGATGACGATGACGTTCTCGAGGCCTTCCACGCCGTCGATCTCGGCGAGCAGCTGGGGGACGATGGTGTTCTCCACGTCCGAGCTGACGCCGGAGCCACGGGTGCGGAAGAGCGACTCCATCTCGTCGAAGAAGACGATGACGGGTGTGCCCTCGGAGGCCTTCTCGCGTGCCCGCTGGAAGACCAGGCGGATGTGGCGCTCGGTCTCGCCGACGTACTTGTTGAGGAGCTCGGGGCCCTTGATGTTCAGGAAGTACGACTTCCCGGCGGGCTGGCCGGTCACCTCGGCGACCTTCTTCGCAAGGGAGTTGGCGACGGCCTTGGCGATGAGTGTCTTGCCGCAGCCGGGGGGGCCGTAGAGCAGGACGCCCTTGGGCGGGCGCAGCTCGTGCTCCTTGAAGAGGTCGGGGTAGAGGTAGGGGAGCTCCACCGCGTCCCGGATCAGCTCGATCTGGCCGCCGAGGCCGCCGATCTTCTCGTAGGTGATGTCCGGGACCTCTTCGAGGACGAGCTCTTCGACCTCGCTCTTGGGCACGACCTCGTAGACGTAGCCGGATCGGGGTTCGAGCAGCAGGGCGTCGCCGGGGCGGATGGTGACGTCCAGCAGCGGCTCGGCGAGCCGTACCACCCGTTCCTCGTCGGTGTGCCCGAGCACGAGGGCGCGCTCGCCGTCCTCGAGGATCTCCTTGAGGGTGACGATGTCCCCGACCCGCTCGAACTCCATGGCCTCGACCACGTTGAGCGCTTCGTTGAGCATGACTTCCTGGCCGCGCCTGAGCTCGTCGAGCTCGACGCTGGGGCTGACGTTCACCCTGAGCTTGCGGCCCCCGGTGAAGATGTCAGCGGTGCCGTCCTCGTTCGCCGTGAGGAAGACACCGAAGCCGGCCGGCGGCTGTGCGAGCCGGTCGACCTCCTCCTTGAGGGCCACGATCTGGTCTCGGGCCTCACGGAGCGTGTTCGCGAGCCGCTCGTTCTGTGCGGACACGCCGGCCAGGTTGGTCTGCAGCTCGACGATCCGCTCTTCGAGAATCCTCGTATGGCGCGGAGAGTCGGCGAGCTTGCGGCGCAGGACGGCGATTTCCTGCTCGAGATAGGCAATCTGACCGGCAGGGTCGTCGGACCCTCGACCCGGGCGGATGCCGCGGTTGATGTCGTCGTCGTGGGCTGCCACGGTCCTCACCTCCTCCAAAGGGAGCTGGACGCTTCCAGACCCTACCTGGGTGGGTGTCGATTGAAACCCCTAGATCACAAAGACGGTCGGGGTGTGTCCGATCTTCACCCTTGCGCTGCCCTTCACGCCAGGGGGATACCCACCCACAAACATGGGAAAGCGGGCGGTTGTATCGTCGAAGCGTTCAACACCCGTCAGACCTGGGCCGACTTGCTCGCGGGCCCGGTGATCTCGACGAAGGGAAATGGCAGGAGATATGACCGTGCAGAACGAGGCCGGCGCCGGCACCGAGGCTCTGGAGGTCTGGATCGACCAGGACCTGTGCACTGGCGACGGGATCTGCGCCCAGTATGCGCCTGAGGTCTTCGAGCTGGACATCGACGGTCTGGCCTATGTGAAGAGCCCTGCCGACGAGCTTCTGCAGGCTCCGGGGGCCACAACGCCCGTTCCACTGCCGCTTCTGCGGGATGTGACCGACTCCGCGAAGGAGTGTCCGGGTGACTGCATTCATGTACGTCGCATTTCAGACAAGGTAGAGGTATTCGGCCCCGACGCTGAGTGACCTCGTTACTGCGTAGCGTTGCAAAAGCCATGAGCCCGGACTGCGGTGTCGCCGTCCGGGCCCTTCGCTGTGTCTGATGCGTCACATTTTCTTGCTGGTGCCTGTGGGTGTCGACGGCTGGACTGCTGTCCGCATCGACGGCTGGGCGTCCATGGGCACTCCCGTGTGCCGCTGGGTGTCAGACGCCGAGGGCCCCGGCGGGTGTGGAGCGGACGAACGTGCCGTTCTTCCACTGCCACTTGGCCTTCTGCTGCTGGTCCGGGCAGCAACTGGGAACGTCGGGCGACGAGTAGCCGAGCAGGGTGGCGGTGACGGCTCCGTCCTCGACAGCGAAGTCGGAGACGGTGAGGTGGTCCTGTGGGTCGACGAGTGTGGCCACGACGCGGGGCTGGGCGTTCGCATCGGTGGGCTGCGTGATCACGTAGATGCCGTTGGGCGGGGTGCCCGAGCCCGCGTCGCAGCGCACCACGGCGACGGTCTCGGGTCTGCCGTCGCCGTCGAGGTCCCCGGACGCCTTCTTCTCCACCACGGTCCTGGCCGCGCCGCAGTTGAGGCCGAAGTCGACAGCGGCCGGGTCCGGGGCCTCCACCGGGGTGGATTGGTGGCTTCCCGGCTGGGCGGCGGTGGCGGCTTCGGGCTGGAAGAAGGAGGAGCCCGCGACCACGGCGGCGAGGGCGGTGGCGGTGGCCAACCAGTGGATCGGGCGGGTTTGGCTGTGCGCCAGTTCCGGGACGGCGGATTGCTGCACTAGGAGCGTCTCCTGCGAGGGCTGTGCCGGTGGGGGTGGCCAGCATGGTGCCATACCTCACACCGAGGCGGAACGGCGGGGTCCGGTGGAACTGCCGGTACGTCAAGGAAAAGGCCCCGCAGACGAGTTCCCAGGTCCTCTCGGGGAACTGGGCAGGCGGATTTGTCCGTTCAAGTGCCGTTGGGCGGGCCGGTGTGGCAAGCCTCTTCTTCGAGCCTGGCGCGCCGCGTTGTTGGGCCTGGTCGGCCGCAGTGTGCCATCGGCGTATCGCCGATCTCCGTGGGACTGGAGCTCCCTGGATCAGCCCTTCGCGCCCCGGCGTGGGGGGCGGCGGCGCCACTCGGTTGAGGGGCCGGCGGGCGAGGAGAGGGCAGACGAAGGGCCGCCGGCTGTGTCAGCGCGGCGGCCCTTGAGTCGTGCGGTCGACGGCCCCGGTCAGCGGGGCGGGCCTCCGTCGGCGTTCGGGCCGGTGTAGTCCTCGCCGTAGGCGCCCTTCGCGGGGCGGCGCCGGCGCGTGGGCGGCTCGACGCCGTCGGCGAGGCGGCGGGCGGTGAGCAGAAAGCCGGTGTGGCCGATCATCCGGTGGTCGGGGCGGACGGCGAGGCCCTCGATGTGCCAGTTGCGGATCATCGTCTCCCAGGAGGTCGGCTCGTTGAAGCAGCCGATCTCGCGGATGGACTCGACGGTCCGGGCGAGCTGGGTGGTGGTCGCCACGTAGCAGCAGAGGATGCCACCCGGGACGAGCGCCTTGGAGACGGCCTCCAGGCACTCCCAGGGGGCGAGCATGTCCAGGATGACGCGGTCCACGTCGGTGTCCGACAGGTTGTCCTGGAGGTCGCCGACGGTGAGCTGCCAGGCGGGGTGCGGGCCGCCGAAGTAGCGCTCCACGTTCTGCCGGGCGATGTCGGCGAAGTCCTCGCGGCGCTCGTAGCTGTGCAGCATGCCGTGGTCGCCGATGGCGCGCAGCAGGAAGCTGCTGAGCGAGCCGGAGCCGACGCCTGCCTCGACGACGCGTGCGCCGGGGAAGATGTCGGCGAATGCCAGGATCTGCCCCGCGTCCTTGGGGTAGACCACGGCGGCGCCGCGGGGCATGGACAGGACGTAGTCGGGGAGCAGGGGGCGCAGCGCGAGATAGGCGACGTTCCCCGTGGTGCGGACAACGCTGCCCTCGGGAGCGCCGATCAGCTCGTCGTGCGGGAAGGAACCCTTGTGAGTGTGGAAGTTCTTCCCGGCCTCGAGCGTGAACGTGTAGTGGCGGCCCTTGGGGTCGGTCAGCTGTACCTGGTCCCCGACCTTGAAGGGCCCGCGCCTGCGGGCGGCACCGGTCGGTTCGGACATGTGACCAGCCTACCGGTCCTGGCCGGGGGCGCTGACCACGTGAAGCCGGGGTCGGTGAGGACCACGTGGAGCCGGGGCCGCCGACCGCGTGGGCGGCACCGGAGGCGAACCGAGCCCTATGAAGCGGGTCGGGCCATTGCCTTCACGAAGGCGCGCTCGACGTCGGCCGCGGACAGCACTCCGTAGATCTCGCCGGTGTCCTCGACCACCAGGTACTCGGTGGCAGGCGTCGCGCGCAGTACGTCGAGGAGCTCCTCGCCTGCGAGCTCGGCGGAGACTCGCATGCCGTCGGTCAGGTCCTGGGCGAGGCTGCTCACCGCGACCCAGGGCCTGCGGTGCTCGGGCACGCCGACGATGGCGGCCTCACGCACCACCGAGAGGGGGTCGCCGTGCGCGTCTACGACGACCAGGGCGCGGGCCCCCGACTCGTTCGCGCGGCGCAGCGCCTCGGAGAGCGGGGTGTCGCTCGCGACCGGGACGGCCCGCCGGGTCAGGGCGCGGGCGCGCAGCTCGGGCAGGTGTTCGCGGAGCCGGGCCATACGGAGACTGTTGCCGGCGCCGGTCCAGATGATCGCGGCGAGGATCGCGGCGAGCAGGGCGTCCGTGACGGTGTCCATGCCGCTGATCTCCTCGGCGCCGGAGCCGAGGGCTCCGGACTGGGTGAGGAGCGGCAGCCCGACGAGTACGGAGATCGCCAGGGCGCGGCCGACCCAGGCCGCGGCGATCGTACCGCTCATGGGTTTGCCGGTGATCTTCCAGACGACGGCCCGCAGCATCCGGCCGCCGTCCAGCGGCAGTCCGGGGAGGAGGTTGAAGGCGGCCACGATCAGGTTGGAGATCATCAGGCCCGCGAGGAGCACTCCCGGTACGGTGCCGGGCTCGACGGCCTGCAAGCCGGCGTAGAACACCCCGGCGAGTACGAGCGAGAGCAGCGGCCCGACGAAGGCCAGGACGAACTCGCGCCCGGGCGTCTCCGACTCCTTCTCGATCTCGGACACGCCACCGAAGAACTGCAGCTGGATACGGCGTACGGGCAGCTTGAAGCGGAGCGCCGCCACTGTGTGGGCGAGCTCGTGGACGAGTACGGACGCGTAGAAGGCGACCGCGAAGAAGAGCGAGACGAGATAGCGGACGGCGCCGAGTTCCGGCAGGACGCGGTCGATCTGTCCGCCGAAGACCCAGGTGATCAGCGCCGCGACGAGGAACCAGCTGGGCGCGACGTAGACGGGCACGCCGAAGGGCCGCCCCATGAGCAGCCCGCCACCGGGCCCCCGCGGCGGCTTGCCCGGTCCACCCGGGCCGGGCCCCGTCGGCGGCCCCTGGCCCGGCCGCCCCGCGGACCCACCGGCGGGCGACCCGGCGGACCCACCGTCCGGCGACCCGGCAGACGCGCCGGACCGACTGCCGTCGGACCCACCGGTACCGGCGTCACGGTCCACAGGCGTGCCACGCGAGGGCCCTCCGGACCCACCGGCCCAAGGCCCTGCAGCGGAGCTGCCGGCCGAAGACCCTGCAGCCCCAGCGGCCGAAGGCCCCGCGGCCCTGCCGGGCCGACTGCCGTCGGGCCCACCGGCACCGGCCTCACGCTCCACAGCCGTGCCACCCGAGGACTTTCCGGCCCAAGGCCCTGCAGTGGACCCACCGGCCGAAGACCCCGCAACCCCACCGTCCGAGGATCCTGCCGATCCATCGGCCGAAGGTCCCGTGGTCCCACCGTGCTCGGCAGCACCCCACGGCTGCGTCGCGGAAGCATCCGCTGGACGGTCCTGGGAGCCGCCGCTCGACCTCTGCAGGGCGGCATCCTGCCCAGCCCGCTCCGCGAGGTCCCCGCGCGCCGCCTGCCCTTCCGGCCGCTCGGGGCCGGAAGCGGCAGACGGATCCGTAGGCGCCGCCGGACGCGAAGGGGCTGACGGACCCGGAGGCGCTGACGCGCCGGGGCCGGATGGCTGGGTCGGCTTGGTGTGGGCGTCCGGTTCGGCGGTGTTCGAGGCGTTCGTGTCGGGGCGCTCCTGGTGGGCGAGCGGAGTGTGGTCCCCGTCCGCGAGCTGGGCGTCTTGCCCGGTGCCGACGGGCGATGCCGGCCGTTCGGGCGGGGCGTCGGCGCCGTCCGGGCGTGACGGTGCGATGCGGCGCTGGTCCGCTCCGCTGTTGCCCGACCGCGGCTGTCCGCGCCCGCCGCTCTCGTCCACGGTGTCCCCTCGTTCGAAGCGTCCCTCGCCCCTGCTGTCGCCGGTCACGGTCATACAGGGCGAGTGGGTCTGCTCGTCGATGGTATGCGGCCGCTCCTTTGCGTTCCGCCTCGACTCCCCCTCTCTGCGGCCGGGTTGCCCGCACCTACGGATGCGGCTACCGAGCTGTGCGCGAACGGCACTGTCAGTGGTGGGTCGTAAGGTCTGTTGTCATGGAAACCAGCTCCGACGGTGCCGCGGCGACGACGGCGGCCGCGCCTTCTGCCGTGGCTGCCGCGCCCCCGGCGTCGCTGTCGCCCTCGCGTGCCGGCGACTTCATGCAGTGCCCGCTGCTCTACAGGTTCCGGGTGATCGACAGGCTGCCCGAGAAGCCGAGCGAGGCGGCCACCCGCGGCACCTTGGTGCACGCCGTGCTGGAGAGGTTGTTCGACGCCCCTGCAGCCGAGCGTACGGCGCCGCGCGCGAAGTCGCTGGTCCCCGGCCAGTGGGACCGGCTCCGCGAGGCGAGACCGGAGCTGGCGGAGCTCTTCGACGACGCCGACGAGGATGCGGCGGGCGAGCGGCTGACCCGGTGGCTGGCCGAGGCTGAGGCGCTCGTGGAGCGATGGTTCTCGCTGGAGGACCCGACCCGCCTGGAACCGGCGGAACGCGAACTGTTCGTGGAGGCCTCCCTGGACTCGGGGCTGAAGCTGCGCGGCATCATCGACCGCGTCGACGTGGCGCCCACGGGCGAGGTGCGGATCGTCGACTACAAGACGGGCAAGGCCCCGCGCCCCGAGTACGCCGAGGGCGCCCTGTTCCAGATGAAGTTCTACGCCCTGGTGGTGTGGCGTCTCAAAGGCATCGTGCCGCGCCGCCTGCAGCTGGTCTATCTGGGCAGCGGTGACGTGCTGACGTACGACCCGGTCATGGCTGATCTGGAGCGTGTGGAGCGCAAGCTGCTGGCGCTGTGGGACGCCATCAGGCTGGCCACGGAGACGGGTGAGTGGCGCCCGCGGCCGACGAAGCTGTGCGGCTGGTGCGACCACCAGGCGCACTGTCCGGAATTCGGCGGGACTCCCCCGCCGTATCCGCTGCCGATCAGAACGCGCGGGTCCGCCGGTGATCGCCTCCCGGTCGATCCGGCAGGGCCCGTCGGGGATGAGGACCCGGTTGCGTCGGGCGGACCCGTCGGGGATGAGGTCCCGGTTGCGTCGGGCGGACCCATCGGGGATGAGGTCCCGGTTGCGTCGGGCGGACCCCTAGGCGATCAGGTCCCGGTGACCACGGCCCCGTCCGGCGGCGAGCAGACCGCGGTCAGTCCCCGCGGACCCGTCCGCAGGAAGGCCCCAGTCAGCACGGCCCCGCCCGGCCTCGAGCAGACCCCGGTTATTTCGGGCGGACCCGTCGGCGATGGGGTCCCGGTCACTTCCCACGGACCCGTACGCGAGGAGGTCCCGGTGACCACGGCCCCGTCCGGCGGCGCGTCCGAGGCTGGAATCCGCCCATTGCCCGCCGGTACGGCCCAGGCCGCCGGCCGTCACGCCCCCTCCTCGACGCCGGGCGCCGACAGCAATCAGCCCCCCTCCAGGGCGCCCGAGGCCGGCGGCGCCGCGCAGGGCAGAATGGGGCCGGACTAGCGAAGGAGACTTACGTGGCGATCCGCGTCCTACTGGTCGACGACCAGCCGCTGTTGCGCACCGGGTTCCGGATGATTCTGGAGGCCGAGCAGGACATCGCAGTGGTCGGCGAGGCCGGGGACGGCCTCCAGGCGCTCGACCAGGTCCGTGCTCTCCAGCCCGATGTCGTCCTGATGGACATCCGCATGCCGCGTATGGACGGGGTCGAGGCGACCCGGCAGATCACCGGGCCCGGCCGGGACGGACCGGCGAAGGTGCTCGTGCTCACCACGTTCGACCTCGACGAGTACGTGGTGGAGGCGTTGCGGGCGGGTGCCAGCGGCTTCCTGCTCAAGGACGCCCCGGCGAACGAGCTGGTCCAGGCGATCCGGGTGGTCGCGGCGGGCGAGGCGATGCTCGCGCCGAGCATCACGCGCCGGCTGCTCGACAAGTACGCCGAGCATCTCCCGTCCGGCGACGAGCCGGTGCCGGACACGCTGCACACGCTGACCGAGCGCGAGGTCGAGGTGCTGAAGCTGGTGGCCCGCGGCCTGTCCAACGCCGAGATCGCCGCGGAGCTGTTCGTGAGCGAGACCACCGTCAAGACGCACGTGGGCCATGTGCTCACCAAGCTGGGCCTGCGCGACCGGGTCCAGGCCGCGGTGTACGCGTACGAGAGCGGTCTGGTCCGCCCGGGCGCCCAGTAAGACCGACCGGACACGGACCCCAGCCGACGGAAACACCGAGGACCGCCCTCTCCAGAGCGGCCCTCGGTGCACCGCACCCACTCAGTTCCGGTTCACAGCCGGGCTCAGCTCTTGACCGGCCCAGTTCTGGCCCGGCTCAGCCCTTGCTGATCTCCCAGAACCGGAAGACCGTCGACGCGTCGAGGCAGTTCTCCACGCCGTACACACGGTCGTGGACGACCGCGTACTGCTTGGCCTGCCACACGGGGATTACCGGCAGCTGGTTCGCCACGATCTCCTGAAGCTGGGCGTACTGCCTGTCGGTCGCGGTGCGGTTGCTCTGGGCGGCCGTGCGGGGAATGATCTTCCCGGTGATCGTGCTGTTCTCGTAGCGGTTGTCGAGGACGTTGCCGTCGCCGAAGAACGGCTGCGTGAAGTTGTCGGGGTCGGGGTAGTCCGGCACCCAGCCCTTCACATAGACGCCGTACTTGCCGGCCTTGATGTCCTTCTCGTACTCGTCGAACTCGACCGACTTGACGTCGGCGTCGAACAGACCGCTGGCGTTGAGCTGCTTGGCGATCGCCTTGAACTCCTGCACGGTGGCAGGGCCGTAGCGGGAGGGCGTCGCCCACAGCGTCAGCTTCACCTTGCCGGTGATGCCCTCGGCGCGCAGCGCCGCCTCGGCCTTGTCGGGCCCCGGCCGGGCGCCGTAGGTGTCGAAGAAGGCGGTGTTGTGGCCGCCGATGCCGGCCGGGATGATCGAGTAGAGCGGCTCGGCGGTGTCCTCGTACACCTCGTTGACGAGCGCCTCCCGGTCGAGGAGGTACGCGATGGCCTTGCGCACTCCGAGCTTGCCCACGACCGGGTCGTCCATGTTGAAGACCAGGTGCTGCACTTCGGCGCTGGAGCCCTCGACGACCTCGATGTTCCCGCTCTTGCCGGACGTGTTCTGCTGGATGTCGGCGATGTCCTGGGCGGCGAGGCCTCGGTAGGCGAGGTCGATCTTGTTGTTCAGCAGCGCGTTCTTCAGGGCGGTCTGGTCGCCGTGGAAGAACTTGAGGGTCATCCCGGAGTTCTTGACCTCGGCGGTGCCCTTGTACTCCGGGTTGACGGAGAACACCGCCTCCTTGTCGCTGAAGGAGTCGAGCTTGTACGGGCCCGAGCCGACCGCCTTGCCGTCGGTGCGCAGGCTGGTCCTTTCGTACTCGCGGTGGTCCACGATCGAGCCGGCGCCGGAGGCGATCTTGCTCGGGAAGGTGGCGTCGGCGTACTTGAGGTTGAAGACGACGGTCTTGGCGTCCGGTGTCTCGACCTCGTCGAGCATGGGGAACATGATCGCCGGACCGGCGTCGTCGTCGATCTTCATCATGCGGTCGAAGGAGTACTTGACGTCCTCCGAGGTGAGCGCGTTGCCGTTGCTGAACTTCAGGCCGTCGCGCAGGGTGCACTCGTAGACCTTGGTACTGGAGTCGGTGAATCCGCACTCTTCGGCGGCCTCCGGAGCGGGCTCCGTGGCGCCGTTGGGGAAGCTCAGCAGTGACTGGAAGACGTTGTTGAACAGCAGCCATGAGCCGGGGTCGTAGCCGGACGCCGGGTCGGTGGCGAGGACGTCGTCCGACATTCCCATCACCACGGCCTCGCCTTCGCCGGCCGAGGCGTCGTCCTGGGAGCTGCCGCAGCCGGTCAGCAGGGCGGCGGCCAGGCCGGCGCTGAGGGGCGGGAGCAGCCACTGGTTGCGCATTTTCACGTACGTGTGCCTTGTCGTCGTTCTCCGAAGGAAGCTCTGGCTCTCGATACGGGCCAGGTCAGTCGCTCATGCCGCGGCTGAGCTCCCACAGCTGAAGGGTCGAGGAGGAGTTGAGGGCCCACTCCGTGCCCGTGATGTCGTCGCGGGCCGCGATGTACTGCTTGCCCTGCCACAGCGGCAGCACCGGGACGTCGTCGGCGACGATGTTCTGGATCTCCTCGATGCTCTCGGACGCGGTGAGGCGGTCGGCCTCCCGGCGCGAGTCCGGGATCAGCTTGTTCCGGATCCTGGAGTTGGCGTACGGCGAGCCGAGGAAGTTGTCCTTGTCGAGGAACGGCGCGAGGAAGTTGTCGGCGTCGGGGAAGTCCGGGAACCAGCCCATGCCGTAGACCGCGTACTCGCCCTTGGCCTCGTTCGGGCGGAAGGCCGCCCACTTCTCGCCCTTGATGCTGACGTCGAACAGTTCGCTGTCGTTCAGCTGCTTCTGCAGCAGCTCGAACTCCTTCTTGGTGGCCGGACCGTAGTGGTCGGTCGTGTAGTTCAGGGTCAGCTTCACCGGCGTGGTGATGTTCGCCTTGGCCAGAATGGAGCGGGCCTTGGGGGTGTTCGGGTCGCCGTACTTGTTGAAGAACGAGTTGGCGTGGCCGGTGATGGTGGCCGGTACGAGCGAGTACAGCGGCTCGGCGGATGTGCCGTAGACGTCGGACGCGATGTGACCACGGTCGATGACCTGTGCCATCGCCTGCCGGACGGCCTTGCTCCTGACCTGCGGGGCGTTGGTGTTGAAGCCCAGGTAGCGGATCTCCAGGCCCGGCATCTCGACGAGCTTGATGTTGCTGTCCGGTCCTGCGTTGGAGAGCTTCTCGATCTGCTCGGGCGACATGGTGCGGGTCATCAGGTCGATGTCGCCCTTGTCGAGCGCCGTGCCCATGGCCTCGGCGCTGTCGAACGACTCCACCTCGACCGTCTCGTTCTGCGGCATCAACTCGCCCTGGTATTCGGGGTTCTTGGTGAAGACCGCTTTGACGAGCTCGTTGTTCCTGGTCTCCATCTCGACGGTGTAGGGACCGGAGCCGTCGACCTGGAATCCGTCGCGCAGCTTGCTCTTGGAGTAGTCCTTCGGGTTGACGATGCCCGCGGCCGGCGTGGCCAGTTTGTACGGGAAGGTGGCGTCCGCGGTGTTGAGGTGGAAGATGACCTCGCGGTCACCCCTGGTCTCGATGGTGTCGATGCTGGAGAGCAGACCGGCCACTCCGCTGTCGCTCTTGATGGCGCGCACGCGGTCGATGGAGTACTTCACATCGGCGGCCGTGAGGGGGCTGCCGTCGGCGAACTTCAGGCCCTCGCGCAGGGTGCAGGCATAGCGTTCGTTGCCGTTGTCGGAGAATCCGCACTGCTCCGCGGCCTCGGGCTCCGGCTCCCCGTCGCCGCGCGGCAGGGCCATCAGGGTCTGCAGCGTCTGCCGCAGGATGTTCCAGGAAGCGACGTCGTAGGCGTATGCCGGATCGAGGGGCGCGGGGACCGCGTCCGATGCGCTGAACCGGTCGGTGGTGCCGACGACGATCGCTCCACCGTCGTCGCCTCCGCTGTCGGAGCCGCCACATGCGGCGAGGGCGGGGGCGAGCAGGCCGGTGACGGCCGCCAGAACCAGGATCTTGCGGTTCATGCTCGAAGTTCTCCAGAGCTTTCAATACCCGTGCCGCCCGGCAACGGGGGTGGATGCTGACGGGGCACGAGCCAGTACGGCGATGTTCTCGCCTCGACATTAGTGCGCGGCGCAGGGCGTCCCGACCGGGCTGGAGTTGAGGGTCCATCACGCAGCGGCACCGGGCGTGGACACACCGAAAACCCGCCAGTGGGAGCTTTCATCCGGTGCTTAACAAATAGGACACAACGCTTTCCGTGCCCCCAGCGGAATCAGGGCTTCGGCACAACGGAAAAGACCTGTCGACCCCCGCGTCGGGTGGGAAACGTCACACCCTCAGGAGTGGCGGTGACCATCGGATTTCGGCCAGTCGCATCACGGTTTGAGTTCATCCGTCATCAGGCCCTGGAGAAAGGGCAGGTCGACCTCCTCGAGGGAGGTGACCACGGTGCGTCCCGCGACGGGTGCGATCGGGGCGACCGAGGGGACGGCCACCACCCGGCAGCCCGCGGCCTCGGCGGCGGCGACGCCGGTCGCGGTGTCCTCGACGACGGCGCATCTGGCCGGGTCCGCGCCGAGACCGGCGGCGGCGAGCAGATAGGGGTCCGGGTGCGGCTTGGTGCGCTCGACCTCGTCCCCCGCGATGGTCAGTGCGAAGTTCTCCCGCCCGAGCGAGTCCAGGATGCGGTCGATGATGCGCCGGTGGGACGCGGAGACCAGGGCTGTCGGCACCTCGTGCGCGGCCAGTTCGGCGAGCAGCCGTGCGGCGCCCGGCATCAGCGGGAGATTTCCGTTGAGGCGCTCCTCGAACGCGTCGTTGATCAGCACCGTGAGCTCCGGGAGCCCGATGTCGGCGCCGGTGACCTCGATGAGGAATCCGGCACTGCGCGTCATGGGACCCCCGACCACCACATGGCGCCATGAGTCGTCGAGCAGATGGCCGAGTCCTGCGAAGACCTCGACCTCGGCGTCCCACCAGAAGCCCTCGGTGTCCACCAGGGTGCCGTCCATGTCCAGGAGTACGGCCTGCAGGGCGGAGCCATCGGCCGATCGGGTACCGACAACGGGGACCGTACTCGTCATCCGCGCACACCTCCGTGAGGGACGAGAAGGCCGGTTCCCAGGGGGAACCGGCCTGCACTGGATCGACCAGTGTACGACTCGTCCGCGGTGCGCGCTCTGTGACATTTTTTCGCGCGTGTCACCGCGTGTTCTGCGGGTACCCGCTCAGGGCGCGAGTACCCGCCCGGCGGGCGCGACCACCCGCCCGGCGGCAAAGACCCGCAACCGGTGCGGTGCCCGCAGGCGCTGCGAGTGCCTGCGCTACCGCGCGTTGAAGTACTTCGCCTCCGGATGGTGGATGACGATGGCGTCGGTGGACTGCTCGGGGTGGAGCTGGAACTCCTCCGACAGCTGGACGCCGATGCGTTCCGGCTCGAGGAGCTCGGCGATCTTGGCGCGGTCCTCGAGGTCGGGGCAGGCGCCGTAGCCGAGCGAGAAGCGGGCGCCACGGTACTTCAGTGCGAACATCTCTTCGATGTCGGCCGGATCCTCACCGGCGAAGCCCAACTCGGAACGCACGCGCGCGTGCCAGTACTCCGCGAGCGCCTCGGCCAACTGCACCGACAGACCGTGCAGTTCCAGGTAGTCGCGGTAGGAGTCGGACGCGAACAGCTTCGCCGTTTCCTCCCCGATCCGCGAGCCGACCGTGACGACCTGCAGGCCGACGACGTCGGTCTCGCCTGACTCCTCCGGACGGAAGAAGTCCGCCAGGCACAGCCGCCGGCCGCGGCGCTGGCGCGGGAAGGTGAAGCGGGTGCGCTCGTTGCCCTGCTCGTCGAGGATGATCAGGTCCTCGCCCTTGGACACGCACGGGAAGTACCCGTAGACCACGGCCGCTTCCAGCAGGTTCTTGGTCTGCAGCTCGTCCAGCCAGCCCCGCAGCCGCGGCCGCCCCTCACTCTCGACAAGCTCGTCGTACGTGGGCCCGTCGCCGGTACGGGCCTGCTTCAGGCCCCACTGGCCCTTGAACAGCGCGCCTTCGTCGAGCCAGGAGGCGTACTCCTTGAGCTGGATGCCCTTGACGACGCGGGTGCCCCAGAACGGCGGGTTGGGGACGGGATTGTCGACAGCCACGTCCGAGCGCACGGCGCCCTCTTCAGGACGCTCCTCGACCTGGACCGTGGCCGCCCGCACCCGGCGCTGCTTCAGCTCGGGCAGGGCCGCGCCGGGCACGCCCCGCTTGACCCCGATCAGGGCGTCCATCAACCGCAGCCCCTCGAAGGCGTCGCGGGCGTAGCGCACCTCGCCCTCGTAGATCTCGTGCAGGTCCTGCTCCACGTATGCGCGGGTCAGCGCCGCGCCGCCGAGGATGACCGGGTACTGGGCGGCCAGCTTGCGCTGGTTCAGCTCCTCCAGGTTCTCCTTCATGATCACCGTGGACTTCACCAGGAGCCCGGACATGCCGATGACGTCGGCTCGGTGCTCCTCGGCGGCCTCGAGGATCGCGGAGACGGGCTGCTTGATGCCCAGGTTCACGACGTTGTAGCCGTTGTTCGACAGGATGATGTCGACCAGGTTCTTGCCGATGTCGTGGACGTCGCCGCGCACGGTGGCCAGGACGATGGTGCCCTTGCCCTCCGCGTCCGACTTCTCCATGTGCGGCTCGAGGTAGGCCACGGCGGCCTTCATGACCTCGGCGGACTGCAGTACGAAGGGCAGCTGCATCTGGCCGGAGCCGAACAGCTCGCCGACGACCTTCATGCCGTCGAGCAGGGTCTCGTTGACGATGTCGAGGGCCGGGCGCTCCTGGAGCGCCTCGTCGAGGTCGGCCTCCAGGCCGTTGCGCTCGCCGTCGATGATGCGGCGATTGAGGCGCTCGTCCAGTGGCAGCGCCGCCAGCTCTTCGGCCTTGCCCGCCTTCAGCGACTTCGCCGTGGCGCCCTCGAACAGCTGCATGAGCTTCTGCAGCGGGTCGTAGCCCTCCGAGCGGCGGTCGTAGATCAGGTCGAGGGCGGTGGTGACCTGCTCCTCATCGAACCGGGCGATCGGCAGGATCTTGCTCGCGTGCACGATTGCCGAGTCGAGCCCCGCCTTGACGCACTCGTCCAGGAAGACCGAGTTGAGCAGGATCCGGGCGGCCGGGTTGAGGCCGAAGGAGATGTTCGACAGACCCAGTGTGGTCTGTACGTCCGGATGGCGGCGCTTGAGCTCGCGGATCGCCTCGATGGTGGCGATGCCGTCCTTGCGGGACTCCTCCTGGCCGGTGCAGATCGTGAAGGTGAGGGTGTCGATGAGGATGTCCGACTCGTGGATGCCCCAGTTCGTCGTCAGGTCCTCGATCAGCCGCTCGGCGATCGCCACCTTGGTCTCGACGGTGCGGGCCTGGCCCTCCTCGTCGATGGTCAGCGCGATCAGCGCGGCGCCGTGCTCCTGTGCGAGGCGGGTGACCTTCGCGAAGCGCGACTCGGGCCCGTCGCCGTCCTCGTAGTTGACGGAGTTGATGACCGCCCGGCCGCCCAGCTTCTCCAGGCCGGCCCGGATGACGTCGACCTCGGTGGAGTCCAGGACGATCGGCAGCGTGGAGGCGGTGGCGAAGCGTCCGGCGAGCTCCTCCATGTCGGCGACGCCGTCGCGGCCCACGTAGTCGACGCACAGGTCGAGCATGTGCGCGCCCTCGCGGATCTGATCGCGGGCCATCTCGACGCAGTCGTCCCAGCGGCCCTCGAGCATGGCCTCACGGAACTTCTTCGAGCCGTTGGCGTTGGTGCGCTCGCCGATGGCCAGGTACGAGGTGTCCTGGCGGAACGGAACCGTCTGGTACAGCGAAGCCGCGCCCGGCTCAGGCTGCGGCTGCCGCTCGGTCGGGGTGAGGTCCCGCACCCGCTCGACGACCTGGCGCAGGTGCTCCGGCGTCGTACCGCAGCAGCCGCCGACGAGGGAGAGGCCGTACTCCTGTACGAAGGTCTCCTGGGCGTCGGCCAGTCCCTCCGGGCCGAGCGGGAAGTGCGCGCCGTCCTTGGTGAGCACCGGCAGACCCGCGTTCGGCATGCAGAGCAGCGGAATACGGGAATGGCGTGTGAGATAGCGCAGGTGCTCGCTCATCTCCGCGGGGCCGGTCGAGCAGTTCAGGCCGATCATGTCGATGCCCAGCGGCTCCAGCGCCGTCAGCGCCGCACCGATCTCCGAACCCAGCAGCATCGTGCCGGTGGTCTCGAACGCCATCGAGCACAGCAGGGGCACCTCGATGCCGGTCGCCTCCATCGCGCGCCGGGCACCGAGGATCGAGGACTTGGTCTGGAGCAGGTCCTGAGTGGTCTCCACGATCAGGGCGTCCGCTCCCCCGGCGAGCAGACCCTCGGCGTTGGCCTGGAAGCCGTCGCGCAGGGTCCTGTAGCCGACGTGGCCGAGGGTCGGCAGCTTCGTGCCCGGGCCGATCGAACCCAGTACCCAGCGCTGGCGGCCGTCGCGGGCACCGAACTCGTCGGCGGCCTCGCGGGCGATGCGGGCCCCGGCCTCGGAGAGCTCGTACACCCGGTCGGAGATGTCGTACTCGGCCATGGCCGTGCGGTTCGCCCCGAAGGTGTTCGTCTCCACGCAGTCCACGCCCACGGCGAAGTACGCCTCATGGACGGAGCGGACGATGTCCGGGCGGGTGATGTTCAGGATCTCGTTGCAGCCTTCGAGGTTCTCGAAGTCCTCGAGGGTCGGGTCCTGGGCCTGGAGCATCGTGCCCATCGCACCGTCGGCCACCACTACGCGGGTGGCGAGTGCTTCGCGCAGGGCCCCTGCCCGGGCGCGGCTGTCGGAGGGGACGGTGGAAGGGGTCGGCAACGAGGCCATGTAGTGCTCCCTGGAGTGCGACGGCTGTCGGCTTTGCGCCCTTCTCGTGGAGGACGCACTCCGCCAGGGTAGCCGGGACGGCCGTCCGCCCGTACGCGCGTCCACGAGCCGGACGGGCCGCCTGATCAGGCAGGCTGCCAGATTACGCTCCCGGACCGGCGTGCCCCACGGCACGGGGCTGGTCGCGCAGTTCGGCAACGACCGATAATGTTCGTCATTGTCGAACGCTGTTGGTCGAGGGGATGGGAGGGCGGGCTACGATGGCGAAGAACATCCAGTCGCTGGAAAGGGCGGCCGCAATGCTGCGTCTGCTCGCGGGTGGCGAGCGCCGGCTGGGCCTCTCGGACATCGCCTCCTCCCTCGGCCTCGCCAAGGGTACGGCCCACGGCATCCTGCGCACCCTGCAGCAGGAGGGTTTCGTCGAGCAGGACGCCGCTTCGGGCCGCTATCAGCTGGGCGCCGAGCTGCTCCGGCTCGGCACGACGTATCTGGACGTCCACGAGCTGCGGGCCCGCGCCCTGGTGTGGACCGACGATCTGGCCAGGTCGAGCGGCGAGAGCGTCTACCTGGGCGTCCTGCACCAGCAGGGCGTGCTGATCGTGCACCACGTCTTCCGCCCCGACGACAGCCGCCAGGTGCTGGAGGTCGGCGCCATGCAGCCGCTGCACTCCACAGCCCTGGGCAAGGTCCTGTCCGCGTACGACCCGGTGGCGCACAGCGAGGTCATGGAGGCCGAGCGCAAGGCGTTCACCTCGCGGACCGTCAGCGACTCCGACGGCTTCGAGAGCGTGCTCGATCTGACCCGCGCGCGCGGGTACGCAGCGGATGTCGAGGAGACCTGGGAGGGCGTGGCGTCGATCGCCGCCCCGATCCACGACCGGCGGCGCATGCCCGTCGGCGCGGTGGGCATCACGGGCGCTGTGGAGCGGGTCTGCCTGGACGGGCAGCTGCGCCACGAGCTCATAGCGGCGGTTAGGGACTGTGCCCGCGCTGTGTCCCGGGATCTGGGCGCGAGCCGGTTCTGACCGTTCTGACCGTTCGCCGCCGGTCCGCCTGAGTACCACTGAAACCGATGCCGACTCGGTGACCGACGTACCCCATCAGGGCCCGTGCAGCGCATGCGCGGGCCCTCGGCGCGCAGGCCGCCGACAACAGGTGCGAGGTGAGCGCACCCGACGCCCGGTGCGAGGTGAGCGCATCTCCACGACGCCCGGTGCGAGGTGATCCCACTGCGCGCGCCGCCCCGCTGATCAAGGCCGGGATAACGATCGGATTTTCCGGCGCCGGAACCTCTTGACGATCCCGCGGCCTCGGACAAGACTCCGTCCATCGGTCGGCATTGTCGAACACCTACCGGTAAACGCGGTAGAGTGCCCGACGCCAGGGCCGCCACAAACGCCCTCACCCCGAGGGCGCGAACCACCGGAGGGACCCGGGGTTCGCCTTCCCCTGGACGAAGGACAAAGGAGTCGCGGGTGTCCAGCTCCGACATCTTCATCGGCGAGACGATAGGTACCGCCGTACTCATCCTGCTCGGCGGTGGCGTGTGCGCCTCCGTCACACTGAAGGCCTCCAAGGCACGCAACGCCGGCTGGCTGGCCATCACCTTCGGGTGGGGCTTCGCGGTCCTCACCGCGGTCTACACCTCGGCGCCGCTCTCCGGTGCCCACCTCAACCCGGCCGTCACCCTCGCCCTCGCGATCAAGGACAACGACTGGAGCAACGTCCCCGCCTACTGGGCGGGACAGCTGCTCGGCGCCATGATCGGCGCCGCCCTGGTCTGGGTCGCGTACTACGGACAGTTCCTCGCCCACCTCACCGACCGCGAGATCGTCGGCGGACCGGGCGCACAGGACACCAAGTCCGTCGAGGCACAGGAGGCTCAGGCCGGACCGGTGCTCGGCATCTTCTCCACCGGCCCCGAGATCCGGAACGCGGTTCAGAACCTGGCCACCGAGATCCTCGGCACCATCGTGCTGGTCCTCGCGGTCCTCACCCAGGGCCTCAACGACAGCGGCAAGGGCCTCGGCACCCTCGGAGCGCTGGTCACCGCCCTGGTCGTGGTCAGCATCGGTCTCTCGCTGGGCGGCCCGACGGGCTACGCGATCAACCCGGCCCGCGACCTCGGTCCGCGTATCGTGCACGCCCTTCTGCCCCTGCCCAACAAGGGCGGCTCCGACTGGGGCTACGCCTGGGTCCCGGTCGTCGGCCCCTTGGTCGGCGGCGCGATCGCCGCAGGCATCTACAACGTTGCTTTCGCTTAGAGCCGCCGAGCTGCTGAGCCGCTGCGCCGCCGCACCACAGCGCTTCACGGCCACGCACCCAGAGCTTCCAGAGCCGCAAGCAATACGTCGTAAGCCAGCCCGACACATGTCGCCAGCCCCCCATATACGGACTTCCAGGAGCACACCGTGACCGACGCACACACCGCCGGCCCCCTCTCCCACGGCGCAGGGGCACATTCCCACGGCGCAGGGCCGTTCATCGCGGCCATCGACCAGGGCACCACGTCCAGCCGCTGCATCGTCTTCGACCGGGACGGCCGCATCGTCTCCGTCGACCAGAAGGAGCACGAGCAGATCTTCCCCAAGCCGGGCTGGGTCGAGCACGACGCCGCCGAGATCTGGACGAACGTCCAGGAGGTCGTCGCCGGAGCCATCGCCAAGGCCGGCATCACCCGTGACGACATCAAGGCGATCGGCATCACCAACCAGCGCGAGACGACGCTGCTGTGGGACAAGAACACCGGCGAGCCGGTCCACAACGCCATCGTCTGGCAGGACACCCGCACCGACGCCCTGTGCAAGGATCTCGGCCGCAACGTCGGCCAGGACCGTTTCCGCCGCGAGACGGGCCTCCCCCTCGCCTCGTACTTCGCCGGCCCGAAGGCCCGCTGGCTGCTTGACAACGTCGACGGCCTCGACGAGCGCGCCGAGCGGGGCGACATCCTCTTCGGCACGATGGACTCATGGGTCATCTGGAACCTGACCGGTGGTGTCAACGGCGGCGTGCACGTCACTGACGTCACCAACGCATCGCGCACCCTGCTGATGAACCTCCACGAGATGCAGTGGGACGAGCGCATCTGCGCCTCCATCGGCGTCCCGATGCAGATGCTGCCGGAGATCCGCTCCTCCGCCGAGGTGTACGGCGAGGTCAAGGGCGGCAAGCTCGGCGACCTCCTGGGCGGCATCCCCGTCGCCTCCGCGCTCGGCGACCAGCAGGCGGCCCTGTTCGGCCAGACCTGCTTCAGCGAGGGCGAGGCCAAGTCGACGTACGGCACCGGCACCTTCATGCTGATGAACACCGGCGACAAGGTCATCAACTCGTACAGCGGACTGCTGACCACCGTCGGCTACCAGATCGGCGACCAGGACCCGGTCTACGCGCTCGAGGGTTCGATCGCCGTCACCGGCTCCCTGGTGCAGTGGATGCGCGACCAGATGGGCCTGATCAGCACGGCCGCCGAGATCGAGACGCTGGCCTCCTCGGTCGAGGACAACGGCGGCGCCTACTTCGTGCCGGCCTTCTCCGGCCTGTTCGCCCCGTACTGGCGTTCCGACGCCCGCGGTGTGCTCGCCGGTCTGACCCGGTACGTCACCAAGGCGCACCTCGCGCGCGCGGTCCTCGAGGCCACCGCCTGGCAGACCCGTGAGATCACCGACGCCATGACCAAGGACTCCGGCGTCGAGCTCGCGGCGCTCAAGGTCGACGGCGGCATGACCTCCAACAACCTGCTGATGCAGACGCTCTCGGACTTCCTGGACGCACCGGTCGTGCGTCCGATGGTCGCCGAGACCACCTGCCTCGGCGCCGCCTACGCCGCCGGCCTTGCCGTCGGCTTCTGGCCGGACACCGACGCGCTGCGCGCCAACTGGCGCCGGGCCGCCGAGTGGACCCCCCGTATGGACGCGGACAAGCGGGACCGCGAGTACAAGAGCTGGCTCAAGGCCGTCGAGCGGACCATGGGCTGGATCGAGGACGAGGAGTAAGAAACCCCATGAGCAGCCAGCCCACCCTGCAGACCGCGCCTGCCCTCGGTACGCACCCGGTCTCCGGCTCCCTCCCCGGCCGTGCCGAGACCCGGGAGCAGCTTTCCAAGGCGACGTACGACCTTCTCGTCATCGGCGGCGGAATCCTGGGCATCTCCACCGCCTGGCATGCCGCGCAGTCAGGTCTGCGGGTGGCGCTGGTGGACGCCGGTGACTTCGCCGGTGCCACCTCCTCCGCCTCCTCCAAGCTGCTCCACGGGGGCTTGCGCTATCTGCAGACCGGCGCGGTGAAGCTGGTCGCGGAGAACCACTTCGAGCGCCGTGCGGTGTCCCGCCAGGTGGCACCGCACCTGTCCAACCCCCTCACCTTCTACCTGCCGGTCTACAAGGGCGGCCCGCACGGCGCGGCCAAGCTCGGCGCGGGAGTCTTCGCCTACTCGGCGCTGTCCGCGTTCGGCGACGGCGTCGGCCATGTGATCGGCCCGGCGAAGGCGCAGCGCGACGTGCCGGAGCTGCGCACGGAGAACCTGAAGGCCGTGGCCGTGTACGGCGACGACCAGATGAACGACTCCCGTATGGCGCTGATGACGGTGCGCGCGGCGGTCGAGGCGGGTGCGGCCGTCCTCAACCACGCCGAGGTCACCGGCCTGCGCTTCACCAAGGGCCGGGTCACCGGCGCCGAACTGAAGGACCGCCTCGACGGCACCGAGTTCGGCGTCACCGCCCGTCTCGTACTGAACGCGACCGGCCCCTGGGTCGACCACCTGCGCAGGATGGAGGACCCGAACGCGGCCCCGTCCATCCGCCTGTCGAAGGGCGCGCACCTCGTGCTCAAGCGCACCTCGCCGTGGAAGGCAGCGCTGGCCACTCCCATCGACAAGTACCGCATCACCTTCGCCCTCCCCTGGGAGGACATGCTGCTGCTGGGCACGACCGACGAGGAGTACGAGGGCGACCCGGCGGATGTCGCGGTCAACGAGCAGGACATCGCCCAGATACTCGACGAGGCGGCCTTCTCCGTCCGTGACCAGCAGCTGAAGCGGGAACTGATCACGTACGCCTTCGCCGGTCTGCGGGTGCTGCCGGGCGGCCCCGGCGACACGTCGAAGGCCAAGCGCGAGACGGTGGTGACCGAGGGCAAGGGCGGCATGCTGTCCGTCGCGGGCGGCAAGTGGACCACCTTCCGGCACATCGGCCGTACGGTCATGAACAAGCTGGCGGCCCTGCCAGGGCACCCGCTCGCCGACGACATGGAGCCCATGTCGCAGCTGCCGAAGAAGCTCCCGCTGCCGGGCATCTCCAACCCGCAGGCGGTCGCGCACCGGCTGCTGGTGGACGGCGGCACCCCGGGCCCGCGCATGGCCGCCGACACCGCCAAGCACCTCGCCACGCACTACGGATCGCTGTCCTTCGACATCGCACGGCTGGCGAACGAGAACCCGGAGCTGGGCGAGCGCATCCACCCCGACGCTCCGGAGATCTGGGCGCAGGTCGTCTACGCCCGCGACCACGAGTGGGCCGAGACGGCGGACGACGTGCTGCGCCGGCGGACGACGCTGACGATCCGGGGCCTGGACACGGAGGACGTACGGGCCAGGGTGAAGGACCTGCTGAACGCGGGGGACGCCGAGTAGGCGGCGCAGGACCGGCCGGGTAGGCGGGCCGAAACCGGCCGAGTGGGCGGCGCAGGACCGAGGGGCGGCTTCTACGGGGGGAAGTCGCCCCTCCGCCATGCCGCGCCCCGCCCTCTCTGACCGCTTCGCCGCAGAAGAGAAGACTGGCAGCGGCTTGGGAGGCCAGGCCGCGGCACAAGCGGCTGGAGCACGCCCTGCCCGACCGTCCCGCTGCGCCGGTGCGGACACCAGGACACGCCTCCCGGCTGCTCACCGGTCCGGGCCAGCCCGTCGAGCGGATCCGCATCGAGCGCTTTGGCTGATCCAGGGGGTCCGAGCCGCATAATGGTCGCAAGACATCGGATGTCTCAGCGACGGGCCTGAGGTACAGGGAGGGCGGCGATGGCTGTCACGGATGAGGCGATCGAGAAGATCAAAGGCATGATCGTCTCCGGCGCGCTGCGCCCCGGCGACCGGCTCCCCAAGGAGAGCGAGCTCGCGGCCGAGCTGGGCCTGTCCCGGAACTCGCTGCGCGAGGCGGTGCGCGCGCTGTCGCTGATCCGGATCCTCGACGTCCGGCAGGGCGACGGAACGTACGTCACGAGCCTGGACCCCCAACTCCTGCTGGAGGCGCTGAGCTTCGTCGTGGACTTCCATCGCGACGACACGGTGCTGGAGTTCCTCGCCGTCCGCCGCATACTGGAACCGGCCGCGACGGCGATGGCGAGCACGCGCATCAGCGAGGCGGAACTGGACGTGCTGACCGCCCAGTTGGACGCGCTCGGGACGTCGCCGTCTGTGGAGGAACTCGTCGCCTGCGACCTGGAGTTCCACCGCGGCATCGTGCAGAGCTCGGGGAACTCGGTGCTGTGCTCCCTGCTCGACGGGCTGTCGGGTCCCACCACCAGGGCCCGTATCTGGCGCGGTCTGACCCAGGAGGACGCGGTCAGCCGGACGCTCCACGAGCATCGGGCCATCCTTGCCGCCCTGCGCGACCGTGACGCGGAGGCGGCCCGTTCCTGGGCGACAGTGCACATCGCGAGCGTGGAGCAGTGGCTGCGTTCGACTCTGTAAAGCCGACCCGCCCTGTAAAGCCGACCCGCCCTGTAAAGCAGACCCGCCTCAGCCGGCCCGCCCCCGGATCTGGTGGCGCCCCGGTCTCAGTCCTGCTTCTCGCCGCTCGCGAACCGCGAGATCACCAGCGCGACGATGATGATGGCGCCGTTGAGGAACTGGTTCCACAGCGCGGGAACCCCGCCGAGCGTCATCACGTTGACGACGAGCTGCAGCGTGAGCACGCCGGTCAGCGCGCCGAAGAGCGTGCCGCGGCCGCCCTTCAGGCTGATGCCGCCGATCACCGCGGCGGCGAAGACCTGGAAGATCCAGCCGTTGCCCTGGGTGGCGGCGACCGAGCCGTAGTGGCCGGTGTACAGCACGCCCGCGAAGGCGGCGAGCAGGCCGCCGATCGCCAGCACGATCCAGGTGAGCCGGTCGACCCGGATACCGGCCGCCCGCGCGGCCTCCGGATTGCCGCCGATCGCGTACAGCGCCCGTCCGTGGCGCAGCCAGGCCAGGGCCGCGCCGCCCACCGCGAACAGTGTGAGGCAGATCCAGACGGCGGCCGGCGCGCCGAGCCAGTCCGTCTTGCCCAGGTAGCGGAAGGACTCGGGGACGTCGGTGATCGACTTGCCCTCGGTGATGCCGATGTGGAGGCCGCGCAGCATGGTGAGCATGCCGAGCGTGGCGATGAAGCCGTTGACCCGCAGCTTGAGCATCAGGAAGCCGTTGATGCCGCCGATCAGGAGCCCAGCCAGCAGGCAGACGGGGATCGCCGTCCATACGGGCAGCAGGTCGAGGCCCGCGAACCGGCCGCCGGACGTCGGCAGCACGAGCCACATGGCGACGACCGGCGCGATGCCGATCGTCGACTCCAGCGACAGGTCCATGCGGCCGCAGATGAGGATCAGCGCCTGGCCGAGCACCAGCAGGCTCAGCTCGCTGGACTGCTGGACGACGTTGATGAGGTTGGTGGAGGTCAGGAAGACCGGCGAGACGACGTAGCCGATCACCAGCAGCACCAGGATCACGGGGACGAGTGAGAAGTCGCTCCAGCGGACGTACCGCAGATACGGCAGCGGGCCTCCGCCGCCGCCCTCCTTGCCGGTGGTGGGCGGCCGCATCGTCTCCGTCATGCCCTTTCCCCTCCCACGGTTCCTTCGGCCACGCCCTCCATGGCCGCGACCAGCTCACGGTCCGTCCATCCGGTGTCGTACTCGGCGACCAGCCGCCCGTGGAAGAGCACCAGCAGCCGGTCGCAGACCCGCAGATCGTCGAGTTCGTCGGAGACGATGACCGCGGCCCGCCCCTCGTCCGCGACCCGCCGGACCACGGCCAGCAGCGCCTCCTTGGACTTGACGTCCACGCCCGCGGTGGGGCGGATCGCCACCAGGGCGTGCGGGCGCCGGGCCAGGGCTCGGGCGACGACGACCTTCTGCTGGTTGCCGCCGGAGAGCCCGGAGACCGGCTGGTCCGGGCCGCGGGTCCGGATGTCCAGCGAGCGGATCACCGAGGCCGCGAACTCCCGTGTACGAGAGGGCAGTACGGTGCCCCAGCGGCCGAGCTGGTCGGTCACGGTCAGCGTGGCGTTCTCCGCGACGCTGCGTTCGGCGACGAGTCCCTGGCGGTGGCGGTCCTCGGGGATGTAACCGATACCGGCCTCCAGGGCGTCGGGCACGCTTCCGGGGCGTACCTCCCGGCCGCGCACCCGGACCGCGCCGGCCGTGGGCGCGCGCATGCCGACGAGTGTCTCGCCGAGCGCGGTGTTGCCGCTCGCCGCGGCCCCGGCGAGGCCGACGACCTCGCCGGGGCGTACGGCGAAGTCCAGCGGCTCGTAGGCGCCTTCCAGAGCTAGCCCCTCGGCACGGAGCAACGGCTCGGCCTCCCGTACCCGGTGGGGAGCGGGCTCCCAGTCGGGGACGACGGAGGTCTCCTCGCCTGTCATGGCCGCCACCAGGTCGGCCTTCGCCAGCCCCTGGACGGGCGCCGTGAGCACATGGCGGGCGTCACGCAGGACCGTGACCGCGGTGCACAGCTCGTACACCTCCTGGAGGTGGTGCGAGATGAAGAGGAATGCGACGCCCTGTGATTGCAGGTCCCTGAGCTTGTCGAACAGACGCTGGATGCCGCGCGCGTCGAGCTGCGCCGTCGGCTCGTCGAGGATGATCAGCCGGGCTCCGAAGGAGAGGGCTTTCGCGATCTCCACGAACTGGCGCTGCTCGACGGCGAGATCCTTGGCCCGCGCTCCGGGATCGACGTCCACGCCGTACTCGGCGAGCAGTGCACGCGCGCGTGCCCGCAGTTTCGCCCAGCGGATGAAACGCTCGCCCTCCTGGAAGCGGTTGAGGAAGAGGTTCTCGGCGACGGTGAGCTCGGGCACCACCATCGACTTCTGGTAGACGCACGCCACTTTGGAGCGCCATGCCGCGGTGTCCCCGAAGGCGGGAGTGGGTGCGCCGTCGAAGTGCACCGTCCCCGCGTCGGGCCGGTGCAGCCCCGTCAGTACGCCGACCAGCGTGGACTTGCCTGCGCCGTTGCGTCCGACGAGGGCGTGCGACTCCCCGGGCCGTACGGTCAGCCGGACGCCGTCCAGCGCGAGCGTGGGCCCGAAGCGCTTGACGACGCCTTCCGCATGCACCACCGCCGCGGCAGCCATGGCTCCCTCTCCGGTCGTCACGGCTACTTCTCCAGCTGGTTGGCCCACAGTTCGGGATCGTCGACGTTGTCCTTGGTGACGAGGGGCGCGGGCAGCTGGTCCTCGTAGCCGTTCGGGATCTTGACGACGGTCGAGTCGTGATCGGTCGGGCCCGTCTTGGCCTTCTTGCCGTCCAGGGCCTGCTGTGCCCAGTACAGGGCGTACTTGGCGTAGAGATCCGCGGGCTGGGAGACGGTCGCGTCGATCTTGCCGTCGCGGATGGCGTCGAGTTCCTGCGGGATGCCGTCGTTGGAGATGATCGTGATGTGGCCCTCGGTGCCGGCTGGTTTGAGCAGCTTCTTCTGCTCGAGCAGTGCGAGGGTCGGCTCCAGGAAGACGCCGCCGGCCTGCATGTAGATGCCGTTGAGGTCAGGATGCGCGGCCAGTGTGGACTGGAGCTTCGCCGACGCGACCTCGCCCTTCCACTCGGTCGCCAGCTCGAAGACCTTGATGCCGGGATAGTTCTCGTCCATGCACGACTTGAACGCCTCGGAGCGGTCACGGCCGTTGATGGACGCCAGGTCGCCCTGGAACTCCGCGACCTTCCCCTTGCCCTTCAGCTGCTCGCCGAGGTATTCGCAGGCCTTTTCGCCGTACGCGCGGTTGTCGGCGCGTACGACCATGTAGACCGAGCCCTTGTCCGGGCGGGTGTCGACGCTGACGACCGGGATCTTCTTCTCCTCCAGGGTGTTGAGCGTCTCGGCGACGGCACCGGTGTCCTGCGGAGCCATGATCACGGCTTTGGCACCCTGGTCCGTGAAAGTCTGCACGTTGGCCGCGAGCCGTCCGATGTCGTTCTGCGAGTTCGTAAGCGGCAGCGCGTCGACGCTCTCGGCCTTGATGTCCTTCTCCAGGTAGTCCTGGTAGGAGTTCCAGAAGTCGCTGTCGTTGCGCGGAACGTCGATGCCCACCTTGCCGCTACCGGATCCGCCGTCCGATTCCCGGTTGCAGGCGGCGAGGGCGGTCGTGGCGAGCAGCGCGACACAGGCCGCGGCGATCGTCGTACGGAGTCTGCCGGTGACGCTCTGGTCCATGCGTTGCCCCCATCGCTGAACATCGGACCTCTGAGGATCATCCGATGTATAGCGCGGAGCATGGGCAACGTCTAGGCCACTGGACGAAGTTGACGGGATACAGCTCGGATGACTGCCGGGTGTTCGCAGGTCGTCGCCGGGGCAGTGATCGGTTCACTCCCCTGTGCAAGGGGCTGCGGAGGGCCCCCGCGGACGCCGTAAGGTTGGTCCGTAAGCGAGGGCACGTCGGAAGGAGGCGCTGGGTGATCGAGCTCGAGGGGGTTCCCGAGCTGGTCGACCCGGTCATGGTGGCCGCGTTCGAGGGCTGGAACGACGCCGGCGACGCCGCCTCCACCGCGGTCGCGCATCTCGACAAGGTATGGAAGGGCGAGGTCTTCGCGGCGCTCGACGCGGAGGACTACTACGACTTCCAGGTGAACCGCCCCACGGTGTGGCTGGACGGCGGCGTCCGCAAGATCACATGGCCGACGACCCGGCTCTCGGTGATCCGCATCGGCGGCGACAAGCCGCGTGACCTGGTGCTGGTCCGCGGCATCGAGCCGTCCATGCGCTGGCGGTCGTTCTGCAACGAGCTGCTGGGGTTCGCGCACGAACTCGGCGTGGAACTCGTGGTCATCCTGGGCGCACTGCTCGGCGACACACCGCACACGCGTCCCGTCCCGATCAGCGGCACCACGTCCGACCCGGACCTTGCCCGCAGGATGGACCTGGAGGAGACCAAGTACGAGGGTCCGACGGGCATCGTCGGCATCCTTCAGGAGGCGTGCACGCACGCGGGTGTGCCGGCGGTGTCGCTGTGGGCGGCCGTCCCGCACTACGTGTCGCAGCCACCGAACCCCAAGGCCACTCTCGCCCTGCTGAACCGGCTTGAGGACCTGATCGACCTGCGTATCCCGCTGGAAGAGCTGCCCGATGACGCGCGTGCATGGCAGCTGGGCGTGGACCAGCTGGCGGCCGAGGACAGCGAGGTCGCCGAGTACGTGCAGACGCTGGAGGAGGCGCGGGACACCGCCGAGCTCCCGGAGGCGTCGGGCGAGGCGATCGCCCGTGAGTTCGAGCGCTATCTGCGCAGGCGGGACGGCGGTGTCGGCCCGGCCGCGGGCCAGGCCGGCGGTCATGCCACGGAGGGCGGCGACGGTGCCCCGTATCTGCGCGAGGGCCCGGCCGACCGCACCCGGCCGCCGAAGCCGCAGCGGCCGGGGAGCGACGACGAGGGCGGCGGGGCAGCGAGCGGAGGCTCCGAGGACTCGCCGGAGGAGTGAGCCGGACCGGAAGAGCGAGAGGGGCGGTGCGCCACAGGCGCACCGCCCCTTTGTTCGTCGGGTCTCGCTGACGTCCGCCGGGCCGAGGACGGGCAGGCCGTCCGCGGTGCGGACGGGCGTGTCCTCGCCCCGGGGCCTCGGCGGCCGTCAGGTGCTGCCCCGGGCCCAGCCCTCGGCTCGCGACGCGCCGACGGCTCGAATGCCTGGAGCGCGCCTCGCGGCCCGTGTGCCTGGAGCGCGCCCGCAGCCTGCTTGCCCCGGGGGCGCCTGCCGCCCGTGTGCCTGGAGCACGCCCGCAGCCCGCTTGCCCGGAGGGCGCCTGCCGCCCGTGTACCTGAGTGTGCCCGCGGCCGTGTACTCGGAGCACGACGCCGAGCAGCGCGTCGACGGCGTTCGACACGACGCCGGGCGCGCCCACAGGCCGTGCACCTGGAGCGCGCCCGCGGCCCGTGTTCCTAGAGCGCGACGCCGCCGTCGACGGCGTTCGACACGACGCCGGGCGCGCCCACAGGCCGTGCACCTGGAGCGCGCCCGCGGCCCGTGTTCCTAGAGCGCGACGCCGAGCAGCCCGTCGACGGCGCGCGACACCACGCCGGGCGCCCCCTCATCCGTACCGCCCTGCTCATGCTGGAGCGCCGCCCAGCGGTCGACCGCGGCGAGCGCGGCCGGGGCGTCCAGATCGTTCGCGAGGGCGTCGCGGATCTCCTCGACCAGGGCCTCGGCGGGCGGGCCGTCGGGGCGTGAGACGGCGGACCTCCACCGCCCGAGCCGCGCGACGGCCTCCTCGAGGACGTCGTCGGTCCACTCCCAGTCGGCCCGGTAGTGGTGGGCGAGCAGGGCGAGCCGTATGGCGGCGGGGTCGACCCCGTCGCGCCGCAGCTTCGACACGAAGACGAGGTTGCCCTTGGACTTCGACATCTTCTGGCCGTCCAGCGCCACCATGCCCGCGTGGACGTACGCCTTGGCGAAGGGGTACTCGCCGGTCAGCGCCTGCGCGTGCGACGCGCCCATCTCGTGGTGCGGGAAGGCGAGGTCGGAGCCGCCGCCCTGCACGTCGAAGCCCATCCCGAGGTGGTCCAGGGCGATGGCCACGCACTCGATGTGCCAGCCGGGCCGGCCGCGGCCGAGCGAACCGCCGTCCCAGCTCGGCTCGCCCTCGCGGGCGGCCATCCAGAGCATCGGGTCGAGCGGGTTCTTCTTGCCCGGACGGTCCGGGTCGCCGCCACGCTCGGCGGACAGCAGCCGCATGGCGGCGGCGTCGAGGCGCGAGACCTCGCCGAAGTGCGGGTCGGCCTCGACGGAGAAGTAGACGTCCCCCTCGAGCTCGTACGCGGCGCCGGCGTCCCGCAGCCGCTCGACGAGCGGGACGATGCCCGGGATGGCCTCGACCGCGCCGATGTAGTGCTGCGGCGGGAGCATCCGCAGCGCGGTCATGTCCTCGCGGAAGAGGGCGGTCTCGCGCTCGGCGAGCCCTGTCCAGTCGACACCGTCGCGCTCGGCGCGTTCGAGCAGCGGGTCGTCGACGTCGGTCACGTTCTGGACGTAGTGCACCTGCCGCTTCGTGTCGAGCCACACGCGCTGCACGAGGTCGAACGCGTTGTAGGTCGCGGCGTGACCGATGTGGGTCGCGTCGTACGGGGTGATGCCGCAGACGTAGATACGGGCGACGGGACCGGGGTCGAGGGTGACGAGGCCGCCGGTCGCGGTGTCGTGGATCCGAAGGTCGCGGCCCTTGCCAGGCAGGGCGGGGACCTCAGAAGCGGGCCAGGCATGCATGCCCTGAGCCTAACCGGACGGATGTTCCGCCTACGAACCGGACCGCCCCTGACGACCGGAAAGGCCCTCTTGCACAACGGCGCCGCCTATGATCAGGGCCTTCCCCACGCGCCTGCGGCAGTCGTTCTCGAAGCGTGGCACAGCGGAACTGTGCCCCACCAGCCTGTGCTCAGCGGCATAGAGCGCTCCCGCATGAACGCAACCACGCACCACCCGCACCCGAAGACAAGAATGCGAGCGCCCCTAAACCGGCGGCCAAGGAATGGCCGGCCACTCCCCCGACGGCTCCGGATGCCGCCCGGACACCAGCAACGCCTCGACACGCGCGCGCAGCGCCTCGACCTCATCCGAGGTGATCAGCTCACGAAGCCGCACGGCGAGCCCCGAACCGTCGTCGAGCGCATCCCGCAGGGACCCGAGCACCGCCACCGCCTCGACGGTCAGCGCCTCCCCCGCCCACCCCCACAACAGCGTCCGCAGCTTGTCCTCGGCATGAAACGTGACCCCGTGGTCGATCCCGTACAGACGCCCATCGGCGGTCGGCAGGAGATGACTCCCCTTGCGGTCGGCGTTGTTGATCACCGCGTCGAGCACCGCGAGCCGCCGCAGCCGCTCGTCGTCGGCGTGCACGAGAAGCGCCGTGCGCCCGCCGCCCACCTCCGCGAAACCGATGGCCTTCCATCCGCCCTCCGGCTCATCCCCTTCCACGAGGGCCAGAAGCTCCGCGCCGTCCTCGACGGATGCCTCGATCCACAGCTGGCACATGCCCTCGCCGTACGGCCCGTCCCGCAGCACGGTGGGCGGTACGAGCCCCCATCCGGTGGCCTCGGACACCTCGTACGCGGCGACCTCGCGCTGCGCAAGGGTGCCGTCCGGGAAGTCCCACAGGGGCCGCTCCCCGGCGACGGGCTTGTAGATGCAGGTGGCCTCCTGGCCCTCGTACGAAACCGCGCAGAAGAGCGCCGCGTTGGAGGCGTCGCGGATGCGGCCGCGCACCGTCAGCTCGCCCTTGGCGAGCAGCTCGGTCGCGGTCACGCTCCGCGGCGGTATCCGTTCTGGCGCGGACATACATGTCCTTCCGGGTCGAGCGGGAGGCTGCACAGCGGGCACGGCGGGCGGCCCGCGTTGACGACGTCCAGGGCCCGTTTGGCGAAGGCCCTGGCCTGGGCGCCGGTGAGGAGGACGCGGAGCATCGGCGGGCCGTTCTCCTCGTCCTGCAGCAGCCGCTCCTCTGCGGCCGCGAGGTCCTCTTCGGAGTCGGCGTCCAGTTCGACGAGTGCCTGGGCTTCGACGATCATGCGCTGCTCTTCACCGTCCCAGGCCAGCGCCATGGTGCCGACCCGGAACTCCTCCTCGATGGGGGTTTCGAGGGGCGCGGTGTCCGAGACCTCCGTGGGGGCGACGGCCGGAACGGCCGCGCTTCCCCCGCTGCGCCGTACGACCTCGTCGAGAAGCTCGTCCATGCGCTCGGCGAGCGCGGCCACCTGGGTCTTCTCCAGAGCGACGCTGGTCACTCGGGTTCCGGAGGAGGCCTGGAGGAAGAAGGTGCGGCGCCCGGGCAGCCCGACCGTACCGGCCACGAAGCGGTCCGGCGGGTTGTAGAGGAACACCTGACGGGACACGTCCTGTCTCCATTGGGATCGACTTCGGTTGCTGCGATCCGGTCGGCTGCGGTTGCCGCTGACCGGATCGGCTGCGGTTGATGCTGCTGGTGCGGGATGTGCGACCAGTATTTGCGATGGCTGGCGACCGTGCTGAACAGGTAGGGAACGCTGGTGTGGGGACTGCTGCGCTACTTCGACCGCTTCACCCTACTGCGGTTGACGATCACGGTGCTCCCGCACCGCCTCCCACCGGGGCATCGCCTCCGTTCTCCGGCTCCGTGCGCGGAGCCAGCGAGGCGAAGTCCCCGGTGTCGCCGAGGCGGAGGAGAAAGGGGCGCAACCGTGTGTAGCGGATCGCGGTGACGGAACAGGGTTCCACGCTGATGCGCTGGAAGAGATCCAGGTGAAGGCCGAGTGCGTCCGCGACGAGCGACTTGATGATGTCGCCGTGCGAGCACATGACGTACACCGCGTCGGCTCCGTGCTCGCGCTCCACGCGCGCGTTCCACTCGCGTACGGCCTCGGCGGCCCGGGTGGCCATCTCGCGCATGGACTCGCCGCCGGGGAAGGCGGCCGCCGTCGGGTGCTGCTGGACCACCTCCATCAGCGGCTCGTCCTTGAGTTCGGCGAGCTTGCGGCCGGACCAGTCTCCGTAGCGGCACTCACCGATGCGCTCGTCGGTGTGGAGAGACAGCTCGGGGCGGGCTGCGAGCAGTGGCTCCAGCGTTTCCCGGCAGCGCTGCAGGGGACTCGTGACGGCCGTGGCGAGCGGCAGACCGGCCAGCCGGGCGGGCAGGGCGGCCGCCTGGGCCGCGCCCCGCTCGTCGAGGGCGACTCCGGGAGTCCACCCGGCGAGCAGTCCTTCGGTGTTGGCGGTGGAGCGTCCGTGCCGGACGAGGATCAGCGTGGGCATGCCGCAAGCCTAGGCCGAGCGAGAGGGTGCACCTTCGGCTGCCTCCAGGTGTGTGCCCTTCGGCTGCCTCGGGGTGCGCGCTCTTCAGTTCCCTCAGAGGGGTGTGCCTTCGGCTGCCTCCGGGAAGGAGACGCTGCGTGATCGTGGACTGCGCCATCTACCGCGACGGGCGCCGGACAGAGGGGCCCGCGGACTTCTCCGACGCGCTGGACGAGGCGCGGGCCACCGGGGACGCGTTCGTCTGGATCGGACTACACGAGCCCACTGAACGCGAATTCGACCACGTCACGAAGGAGTTCGGCCTGCACCCGCTGGCGGTCGAGGACGCCCTGAAGGCGCATCAGCGCCCGAAGCTCGAGGTGTACGACGACTCGCTGTTCCTCGTCCTCAAGCCGGTGGTGTACGAGCCGCAGAGTGACACCGTGTCCTCGGGCGAGGTGATGCTGTTCCTCGGCGACTCGTTCGTGGTGAGCGTCCGGCACGGCGAAGGGGCGCCTCTGAGGGCGGTACGACAGCGGCTGGAGGCAGAGCCGGACCTGCTCAAACAGGGCCCGACGTCCGTGATGTACGCAGTCGCCGACGCGATCGTGGACCGCTATCTGGAGGTCGCGACGGAGCTCCAGACCGATCTCGAGGAGCTCGAGGCGGAGGTGTTCTCGCCGGAGCGCGGCGAGTCGCGGCACACCGCGCCCCGGATCTACACGTTCAAGCGGCAGGTACTTGAGTTCCGCCGGGCCACCGGTCCGCTGGCCCTGCCGCTGGCCCGGCTGGCGGGTACGGGCCCCTACTCGGCGGCCGTGCCGTTCGCCAGCGACGCCGCTCAGCCGTTCTTCCGTGATGTCAGCGACCATCTGACACGCGTGAACGAGTCCGTGGAGGGCCTCGACCGGCTGGTCTCTGACGTCCTCTCGGCGCATCTGGCGCAGATGAGCGTCCGGCAGAACGACGACATGCGGAAGATCTCGTCGTGGGCGGCCATGGCCGCGGTCCCCACGATGATCGCGGGGATCTACGGCATGAACTTCGAGCACATGCCCGAGCTGACGTGGACATGGGGGTACCCGGCGGTGATCCTGCTGATGGCCGCGCTGGAGATCGGCCTGTACAGGCTGTTCAAGAGCCGCGGCTGGCTCTAGTGCCCCGACAGGCAACGTTCGCCCCGTCGCGACGCCCGGCACGCACTCTCGCCGCACCGGCCGAAAGCCCAAGTACGTCCAGTACGAGGACTTCCGGCCGGCACTCCCCCAGCCTCCGGCCGGGGGGACCCCCAGAGCACGCACCGGACGCCGCTCCTTGACGGGCAAACGTTGCCTGCCGGGGCACTAGTCACAGACCGCGCCCACCACAGACCACGCCGACCGCGCTCCACGCGCGCGTGCGGACGCACAGCACTCGGAAACGAGCCCGCACGCGCGCGTGCCCTACGCGAATTCCGGTGCCGACGTCGCGGGCCCGCCCAGGGCGTCGCGCCGCTCGGGCATCTTCAGGGACACCATCCGACGCCAGCCGCCGAGCCGCTCGTACACGTACACGGCGTGGATGCCCGCGGCGAGCAGGGCCGCCTTGGCCCGGGGCCAGCCCAGGATGCGGCCCATGTGGTCCATCACGGCGAGGCTCACGTCGCGGTAGATGCGGATCTCGGCGAGGGCACTCTCGCGCAGGATCCGCTGGATGGTGCGGCCGTGCCCGGCGCGCGCGAAGCGGAGCAGCTCCTCGTGGCAGTACGCGAGGTGGTTGTCCTCGTCGCTCGAGATCATCTTGACCGCGCGGCCGATGTCGGGGTGGTCGGCGAAGTGCTTGCGCAGCAGTTCCATCTGCTCGGAGGCGCGCTGTTCGGTGACCCGGCTGTGGGCGAGATACGTGACGATGTCCTGGACGGTGAGGGGCTCGTCGCGCTTGAGCTGTTCGTGTGCGAGCCCGATGCCGTGCTTCTCGAGGAGCATCGTGTAGTCCGTCTCCTGCGGGACCTCGACCGGTTCCAGACCGCGCTTCTTCAGCAGGGCGTTGAAGATCCGCCCGTGCTTGTCCTCGTCCGCGCCGTGGCGCGCGACCTTGGGCGCCAGCCCCCGCTCGCTCTCGGGCACGAGCGCGGCGATACGGCCGTTCTCCCAGCCGCCCTGGGCCTCTCCGCTGGCGGCGATGGAACAGAACAGCCGGAAGGACTCGTCGTTGTCGAGGATCTCCTGGAAAAGGCTCTTCGCTGAAAGCATCACTGCCACCTCCGTGCAGGGGTCCGCAAAGAACGAGTCAAATGCGGTGGCACGCGAGGGGCAACAGGTGTGTCGGACAACTCCGCCAAACGGAGGACGCCTGCGTCGGAAGGGCCGCGTAGACGGAGAAGGGCCGCGTAGGGTCGGAAGACCGCGTAACCGAGGGGGCCTTGACGCGTTGTTCCGGGCGACGGCCGTGGCGGGGAAGACCCCCGAGCCCCCACCACGGCCGCAGAAACCTTCTCCCGCGCTTGCGGCCTCTACTGTTACGCCAGTCCGGCGCGCTCCAGGGCGTCGACGCCGGCCCGCAGGGACGCGATCCGCTCGTCCAGCGTGAAGCCCGCGGGGGCCAGCGTGAGGGTGGTGACCCCGGCCGCGGCGTAGGCACGCATCCGCTCGGCGATGCGGTCCACCGAGCCGAGCAGAGTGGTCTGGTCGATCAGCTGCTGCGGGACAGCGGCGGCCGCGCCCTCCTTGTCGCCGGACAGGTACTTGTCCTGGATCTCGGCGGCCTCCTTCTCGTACCCCATGCGCTGCGCGAGCTGGTTGTAGAAGTTCTGCTTGCGGCTGCCCATGCCGCCCACGTAGAGCGCGGTGTACGGGCGGAACAGGTCGGCCAGCGCGGACACGTCCTTGTCCGAGCCGTCCGGGCTCACGGCGATCGGCAGGGTCGGGGCGACGTCGAAGCCCTCCATCGTCAGACCCGCCTTCTCGCGGCCCGCCCGCAGATGCCGCAGTGCCGTCTCCTCCAGGTGCTCGGCCGACGGGAAGATCAGCAGCGCGCCGTCGGCGATCTCGCCGGTCTGCTCCAGGTTCTTCGGGCCGATCGCCGCGATGTACAGCGGGATGTGCTCGCGCTGCGGATGCACGGTGAGCTTGATCGGCTTGCCCGGGCCGCCCGGCAGCGGCAGCGTCCAGTGCTCGCCCTCGTACGACAGGCGCTCGCGCGTCATGGCCTTGCGCACGATCTCCACGTACTCACGCGTGCGTGCCAGCGGCTTGTCGAACTTCACGCCGTACCAGCCCTCGGAGACCTGGGGACCCGAGACGCCGAGGCCCAGCCGGAAGCGGCCGCCGGAGAGCGAGTCCAGGGTCGCCGCGGTCATCGCGGTCATCGCGGGCTGGCGGGCCGGGATCTGGAAGATCGCGGATCCGACGTCGATGCGGTCGGTGTGGGCGGCGACCCAGGTCAGCACGGTGGCGGCGTCGGAGCCGTAGGCCTCGGCCGCCCAGCAGACCGCGTAGCCCAGCCGGTCGGCCTCCTGGGCGACGGCCAGATTGTCCGCGTCCATCCCGGCGCCCCAGTAGCCGAGGTTGATACCGAGCTTCATGGCCGAATCCCCTTACCCATCAGTAACGTCTCTTGTGCCCGAGACCCTAGCGCGCTGGTGCGGCCTGCGTCAGCGACGGGTGGAGCAAGACGGAGCAAGACGGGCGGGAGCAACCCGTGCGCAGGATGTCCACGATCCGATGTCCAAACGGCGGGGTCCGCACGGCGGGGTCCACACGGCGTTGTCCACGGACGGCGTTGTCCACAGGTGGTTGTCCACAGGGCCACACACGTAGACGTCCGGCCAGTAATCTCAGCGCCCATGGAGCAGAGGCATCTCGGCCGTACCGGCCTGCGTGTGTCCCGCATCGGACTCGGCACCCTGACCTGGGGGCGGGACACCGACGAGCGCGACGCCGCGGACCTGTTGAAGGTCTTCTGGGAGGTGGGCGGCACGCTCGTCGACACCGCCGATGTGTACGGCGACGGTGAGGCGGAGTATCTGCTCGGACAGCTCATGGAAGGGCTGGTTCCGCGGCGCGATCTGGTGATCGCGACCAAGGCGGGCAGCGTGCCGGATCCGGACCGGCGCTTCGACGGTTCGCGCGGCCATCTGCTGGCGGCCCTCGACGCCTCGCTCGGCCGCCTGGGGACCGACTACGTCGACCTGTGGCAGGTGCACGCGTTCGACCCGGAGACGCCTCTCGACGAGACGCTGCAGGCCTTGGACATCGCCGTAAGCAGCGGTCGCGCGCGCTATGCCGGGGTGTCCAACTTCTGCGGCTGGCAGCTCGCCAAGGCGGCGACGTGGCAGCTCGCGGCGCCCGGTGTGCGGACGCGGCTGGCCAGTACGCAGATGGAGTACTCGCTGCTGCAGCGCGGCGTCGAGCGGGAGGTGCTGCCCGCAGCGCTGGACCTCGGCGTGGGGTTGCTGCCGTCCTCGCCGCTGGGCCGTGGCGTGCTCACCGGCAAGTACCGGCACGCGACACCGGCCGACTCCCGCGGCGCCTCCGACCACCTCGCCCCGTTTGTCGCGCCTTACCTGGACGACGCCGCGAGCCGCATCGTCGACGCGGTGGCGACGGCGGCCGACGGGCTCGCCTCGACGCCCCTGCAGGTGGCCCTCGCCTGGGTACGGGACCGCCCCGGAGTCGTCGCACCGATCGTCGGCGCCCGCACCGCACAGCAGCTCACGGCGGCATTGTCAGTGGAGACGCTTAGTCTTCCTGACGAGATCTGCGAGGCGCTCGACGACGTGTCGGCGCCGGTGCACCGCTATCCCGACCAGGACTGGAGCACGCTGTGAGTACGGAGCGGGAGTCCGCTGCCGCGATGGGAACCGAGCCGGGGAGTTCCGCGGGCGTCCCGGGGAAACCCGAGGGTGTTGCGGGGGGCCCGGGCGCCGGAGGTGCGGGGGCCGTCGGCGTCGGCGCCCGGACCGACGGGCCCGGCACGGCCGCCGACTCCGGCGCCGCCTCCGCCGGGGCAGGCGCGGCTGCCCGTGTCGGGGGGCCTGGGGACCCGGGGGCCGGAGGGCCGCCAGAAGGCGCGGCGGGGGCCAGGGGCGGTGGCCACAGCGATGGCGAGGCTGAGCCCTCGGAGGAGCGCGCAGCTCGGCCCGGCGCGGACACTGCTGCGCCGGCACAGCCCGCAGTCCCGGGCGACGGCGAGGCCGAGAGTGCCGCCGAATCCGGGGCCGCGGAAGACGGCGCTACGGGGGCCGGGGAGCACGACCGAACCCCGGCTGCAGACCGCAGCGGATCGGGAGCCGGCGGCGACGAGACCGAGAAGCACACCCCGGCCAGGGAGACTGCGGGCGGCGCGGGCGCGGATGGCGATGCGGCCGTGGACGCTGAGGGTGGCGCGGGTCGTGGTGGAGATGAGGGCGCGGGCGTCGGCGGTGAGATGTCCGATGCCGAGGCCGAGTTGGCGGCGCAGCGGGCCCTTCGGGAGCGGATCGAGAAGCGGAAGGCCGAGAAGCAGGGGCCGGTCACGGCTGGGGCGAAGCTCACCGGGAAGGCAGCTGATCTGCTGGCCGCGGTGCGGGCGGTGGAGAGCGGCGAGCGTCCCGTCGCCCATGTCTTCGACGAGCCGGAACCGGCGCCGCGCAAGCCGGTCAAGGAACCGGTGCGCAGACCCACGCCCACGCCTGCTGCGGCACCCGCGTCGGGTGCGGCGCACTCGCCGGAGACCGTCGAGGCGGCACGGGAGGTACTGACCGCGGGCGGCGCCCCTGCCGCACTCGCCGTACCGGCCACCGCCGCTCTGGGCGACGGTGCGGCCGCTCAACTGCGCGACGACCCTTGGCAGTTGCTCCGGATCGCCGGTGTGCGGCCCGAGCAGGCCGACGGGTTCGCCCGGGCCCTGCTCGGTGCCGAATGCGGCCCGGACGACGAGCGCAGGGGCCGCGCGATCACCGTATGGCTGCTGGAGCAGGCGGCCCTGGCCGGGCACACGGCCCTCGACGCCGACGAACTCCGCGCCGCGCTCGCGCAACGCTCGGTGCCCGATCCGGACGCCGCCGTGCAGAACGCCATCGCGGACGGCGACGTGCTCGTCTTTCAGGACGCACTCGACGCATCCCCGTCCACCGCCGCGCTCCCGCCCTCCGGCGAGGGCGAGGTCCAGGAAGATGCCGAAGGCGAGCGGCCGGTCCGGGTCCTCATCGGCCTCGAGCGCTGTGCACTGGCCGAGGAGAGCCTGGCCGACGGTCTGGCACGGGTGATCAATTCCCTGGTGAAGGCCGATGAGACGGACGTCGCCGCCTGGGAGCGTGCCGCCGGTGCAGCGTCCCGCTCCGCCGCGGAGCTGATTCGAGCGGTGGCCGGGCACGGTCTCGTGCTGCACACCGGAGGTGAGGCGGCGCGGGCAGAACCGGCCGCGCTGGTCGCCGCCGCGCGGGCCATGGGCCTGCGTGTGTGTGCTGCCACCCACAGTCCTGACGGGCGGCGCCGTTTCGCCGCTCTCCTCGCCGCTGCGGAGGGCTCGGCGGCGGCCGGCGCGGAGACTGCGGGCGTAGCAGCGGAACAGGGCGAGCCGACCGACGCCGTCGCCACTGTGGCCGGGCTCCTCTCCGGTGCGGAAGGGCCTGGCCGGGACGCCGACGGAGCGTTGGCGGTCGATCTGCTGGTCGTGCTGGACGCACCCCAGCTGGACGTCGAGACCGCGGCGATGGTCGTCGAGTCCCTGCCGGACGGAGAGCGGCTGGTGCTGAGCGGTGACCCGTCCGTCCTGTGGTCGGCCGGCGCGGGCCGCGTCTTCGGGGATCTGCTGGCCGCCCGCGTCTGCCCGCAGATCGCCTCCCGTACGCCCGACCCGGGGCCCATCGGCGAGCTGGTCTCCGGAATCGGCATCGGCGAGCTCAACGAGGTCGCGGCCCCCGGCAAGGAAGTCGTGATCGTGCCGGTGCGGGACCCCGGCGAGGCGGTGCACCGCACGGTGCAGCTGGTCGCCGACTCCGTGCCCAGGGCGATCGGGGTGCCTTCCGAACACACCCAGGTGATCACGCCGGGGCATGGCGGCGCGGCAGGTACGCGCGCGTTGAACACGGCGCTGAAGGAGCGGCTGAACCCCGGCCCCGGCCGGTTCGGCGGCTTCGACCCCGGCGACCGGGTCGCATACTCGCCGGCCCTCGGCCGTACGGTGCCGGGGCGCGTGGTGATGGCCGACGCGGACGGGCTGCACCTGGACTGCGAGGGCACGCCCGTGGTCGTACCGAAGGAGCAGGTGGAGCGCCTCGTGCGGCACGGGTGGGCGCTGACCGCGCACCAGGCGGTGGGACAGCGGTGGCCCGCCGCGGTCGTCGTCCTTCCCGGCGATGCGGCCCAGGCCCTGACCCGCGCCTGGGTATACACAGCCTTCGGCCGCGCCGACCGGCATCTGTCCGTGGTGCAGGGGGCGGACCAGGCTCTGCCGCGGGCGGTGGCGGAGATCCCGGCGAAGCCACGGACGACGCGGCTGCAGACACTGATGCGGATGCAGGTTCCCGCCGGAGGTTAGCCAGGCATGGGAGGTACCCAAGGCGATGGGGTACCTCCCATGCCCATAAGCAACCCTTGTAGGCAAACCCTGGAGTGGGCCGGGTCTCCCGGGCCCACGCCAAGGATCAGGGCTCGGCCCGCAGATCCTCCTCAAGGTCGTCGTCGGGGCCCAGCGGCTCCAGATCGTCGTCCTCGTCGTCCTCCGGCTCGTCGTCGAAGACGGAGCTGACGTCGAAGCGGCACGCGACCCGCTGGGGGTCGACCTGTTCGAAGGGGGCGTCCAGCCACTCCCCGGGCTCCGGTGGCTCGTCGGCGACGGTCACCCACAGCGTGGAGTCGCCCTCCTCGAGGCCGAACTCCTTGTGCCGCGATGCGATCTCATCCGGTTCGAACTCACCGAACAGGATGCCCAGCGCACCGTGGGCGGAGCCGTTCGCCGCGCCCCCTGCGGATTCCTCTTCCACGGCCGCGACCCGCTGGGCCTGGGCCATCAGTCGCTGCGGCTCCACCACGGCATAGTCGCGGCGGATCAGCACGCTGAGCGCGTTCGGTTCCTCGGGACCCGTGTACGGCGGCAGCGTGTCCTCCGTGCCGGGGATCTCGAAGGGGGTGACCTCGTCGTAGCGGTCGTAGAGGAGCTCGTCGTACTCCTCGGCCGCCGCGGCCAGCTCGTTGAACGCTTCGTAGACGGCCGGGTCGTCCTCTCCCGACCTGCGCTCGACCGCTGCCAGGTGGCGGTCGAGCGCAGCCTTGACCGCCTCTGCGGCGGCGCGTACCTCGGCAGCGGTGGGCTGCGCAGCATCAGACATACTGCAGACGCTATCCGTACGGAGCCTCTGCCCGCACAATAGATGCGATGCCGGAATACGAATTTGTCGACGTGTACGTACCGCGCGGGGTGTCCCGTAAGGAGACCACACGTCTGCTGACTGACCATGCCGAGTACGGACACTGGGAGCTGGACCGTCTCAGGCTCCACCCGGACGGGAGCCGCAGGGTGCGGCTGCGCCGACGGATCATCCGCCAGGTACGTGCCACGTGGTGACCTGAGACGGCGGAACGGAGCGGCCCCGCGGCTGCGGGCCCACTCCGTTCCGTGCACCACCTCGGTGACATGCGTCACTTGGTGGTCTTCGGCGTGCTGCGCAGATACGTGCGCGCTCTCGGTTACGCCTGCGCTACCCGCAGTTACGCGGCCGACCGGGCCTTGCGGTAGAGCACGGCACCCGCGAGCAGCGCACCCGCGCCCACCGGAAGGACCATGCCCACCGGCAGTGAACTGCCGGTCGCAGCGAGCTGCTCGGCGCCCTGGGGCGCCGTCACGGTATGCGTCTCCGGCTGGTTCGGGTCGGAGGCGCCCGGGTCCCCGACCGGCGCCTGCGGCTCGTCCGGGTGCGCCGGGTCGGAGGGCGTGTTGCCCCCCGGCGGTGCCGCCTCGTTGCCGTCCGAGGAGTTGCCGCACTCGTTGTCCGCCGCCGCGTTGCCGAGGCCGCCGACGGTGACGTTGTTGCCGCAGACGTTGACCGGCACGTCGACCGGCACCTGGATGTTGTTGCCGGAGCCGATGCCGGGCGAGTCGCTCGCGTGACCGCCCGCCTCAGAGCCGCCGCCGGACGCCTGGTCGTTGCCGTTGTCGCCGTTGTCTTCGGAGACGTTGCCGCAGTCGTTGTCCGCCGCGGGGTTGAGGACCCCGACGACGTTCACCGTGTTCCCGCACACGTTCACCGGGACGTCCACGGGGACCTGGACACTGTTGCCCGAGAGCACGCCGGGCGAGTCGGAAGCGGTCCCGTTCGCTCCCGAGTCGGCGTGTGCGTAGCCGCCGGTCATGGCGATTACGCCGGTCGCGGCTGCCAGAGTGAGGCGTTTGCGCGTGACCTGTCGCATAGGTTTTCCCTGCCTTGTACCTTCCGGAATGCGCACGGGCCCGCTTGCACGTGCGCGGAAGATCCGTCGGCCCCGGAGCTCGTCCCGCGAACTCCGGAGCCTAGGACTCAGACCCTCATGGGGTGGTGCACAACGTCAGTCGTTGATGCAGGTGTTGCCGAAGGCGGGGTTCAGCAGCCCGATCACGGAGACGGTGTTGCCACAGACATTCACCGGCACATGGATCGGGGCCTGAATGACGTTGCCCGAGAGCACGCCGGGCGAGTTCACAGCGGCACCCTGAGCACCGGCGTCGGCAGCGGCAACACCCGCACCCGCGAGTACGAGACCACCCGTGGCAGCCGCGGCAGCGACGACCTTCTTGATCATTCTTCCTCCTCATTGGCAAATGCGGCCCCGGTCTCGGACCGCATCATCAGTAACGAGGAGCCGGTAATCGGGCTACGTCCTTATCGTTCCATTCACTCTTTCTGATAACTGCGCACGTATGGACGATTGTTGGAGTGCCGATTCCTCAGGGCCCTCCAAGCGAATCGGTCAAGTGCCATGCTCATACATTGAGTTGACATCACGTCAGGATGCGTCGATGAACCGGTCCAGTACGCGCACGCCGAACTTGAGCCCCTCGACCGGGACCCGCTCGTCGACCCCGTGGAACATGCCGGCGAAGTCCAGCTCGGGCGGTAGCTGCAGCGGCGCGAAGCCGAAGCAGCGGATGCCGAGATCGTCGAAGGACTTCGCGTCCGTACCACCGGAGAGCATGTACGGAACGGCCCGCGCGATCGGGTCCTCGGCACGCAGCGCCGACTGCATCGCGTCGACGAGCGAGCCGTCGAAGTCAGTCTCCAGGGCCTTGTCGCTGTGCACGTCCTCGCGCCGGACGCGCGGCCCCAGGATCCGGTCGAGGTCGGCCAGGAACTCCTCCTCGTACCCCGGCAGGAAGCGCCCGTCCACGTGTGCGGTGGCCTGGCCCGGGATCACGTTCACCTTGTACCCGGCGCCGAGCATGGTCGGGGCCGCGGAGTTGCGCAGTGTGGCACCGACCATCTTCGCGATGCCCCCGAGTTTGGCGAGGGTGGTGTCCATGTCCTCGGGGTCGAGTTCGGTGCCGAGCGCGTCGGAGAGTTCGTCGAGGAAGGACCGTACGGTCTTGGTGACGCGCACCGGCCACTTGTGCCGGCCGAGCCGCCCGACCGCCTCGCAGAGTTCCGTGATGGCGTTGCCGTCGTTCGTCATCGAGCCGTGGCCGGCCGTGCCGTCCACGGTGAGCCGCATCCAGTGCATGCCCTTCTGGGCGGTCTCGACGAGGTAGAGCCGCAGCTGCTCGTTGACGGTGAAGGAGAAGCCGCCGACCTCGCCGATCGCCTCGGTGACGCCCTCGAAGAGCGCGGGGTGCCTGTCCACGAGGTGACGTGCGCCGTACACCCCGCCCGCCTCCTCGTCGGCGACGAAGGCCAGCACGATGTCCCGCGGGGGCTTGCGCCCGCTGCGCAGCCGGTCGCGCACGACCGCGAGGGTCATCGCGTCCATGTCCTTCATGTCGACGGCGCCGCGGCCCCACACGCAGCCGTCGGCGATCTCGCCCGAGAACGGGTGGTGGGTCCAGTCGTGGGCATTGGCCGGTACGACATCGGTGTGGCCGTGGATGAGGAGTGCGGGCCGCGAGGGGTCCTCGCCCTCGATGCGGGCCACCGTGGAGGAGCGGCCCGGGTGGGACTCGAAGATCTGCGGCTCGAGCCCGACCTCGGCCAGCTTCTCGGCCATGTACTCGGCGGCCTTGCGCTCACCCGGCCCCGAGTGGTCTCCGTAGTTGCTGGTGTCGATCCGGATGAGGTCGCGGCAGAGGTCGACGACCTCGTCCTCGCCGGAGACGGACCCGGCCCTGCTGGCGCCGCTCGACTCGCTCACGCTGCTTCCTCCCGCTGTAGCTGCTGGTGGTACCCCATCCTCCCCCTCGGACGGGCGGGGCCCAAGGCCGGTCCCGGCCCGGTCATGCAGCGTTAACAGCGGCAGTGCCCGTGATCACCTGGTGATCAGGTGGGTGATCAGTCGGGTGATCAGGCACCTCCGAATGTTTGCTATGGTTTTCCACGTCGCCGCGGGAAACCGCGAGAGACCACCAAGTCCGGGTGGCGGAATGGCAGACGCGCTAGCTTGAGGTGCTAGTGCCCTTTATCGGGCGTGGGGGTTCAAGTCCCCCCTCGGACACATCGGCGAACTGCCGGTCACTTCGGTGACCGGCAGTTTTGCGTGTGGTCGGGCATGCGATGTCACTCCTCGACCGTGTCACTCCTCCACCGTGACGGCGATGGCTGGGCACTGCGCCGCGGCCTGCCGGACGTCGGCCCAGTGCTCGGCGGTCGGGCCGGCGACGAGCAGCACGACGCACGGTCCACAGCTTCGGTGCGGGCCAGCGCCTGCCCCCTACCGGCCTGCGGAGGCCTCGGGTGCAGATCGCACGGCACGTACGCCTGAGCGGGTGCCGGGCACCTGCCGGGCACAATGGCCGCATGGCCCGACGCAAGATCCGTCCCTCCGCTCCGGCGGCCCCCGCCCTGTGCCCCTGCGGTTCCGGCACCACGTACGGCGAGTGCTGCGGCCGCCCCCACTCCGGGGCCTCCTCGGCGCCGACCGCCGAGGCGCTGATGCGGTCGCGGTACAGCGCGTTCGCGGTACGGGACGAGGCGTATCTGCTGCGGACCTGGCATCCGGAGACGCGGCCGCCGCGGGTGGAGTTCGATCCGGGGATGCGCTGGACGGGCCTGGAGATCGTCGGGACGACCGACGGGTCGGCCTTCCACACCACGGGCACGGTGACCTTCCGAGCGCACTACACGGACGGCGGCCGGCCGGGCGTTCTGCACGAGCGCAGCCGCTTCACGCGGGTCGACGGGGCGTGGGTCTATGTCGACGGGGAGTTCGTCGCATAGCGGGGCGCCCGACTGCCGGTGCCCCGGTCGGAGCCGGAGGGCCGGGCCCGCCTCAGGGCGCCAGGATGTCCAGCTCCTGGAGCGCGCCCACCGCGATCTCGCGGGTGAGCTCCTCGGCGCGGGCCGCGTCGCCCTCCCGTACCGCCTCCGCGACCTGCACATGCAGGCGGACCGCCGGCGGATCGGGGTCCTTGAACATCACCTGGTGGTGGGTGCGGCCGGACAGTACCTCGGCCACGAGGTCGCCGAGGTGCGCGAACATCTCGTTGCCGGAGGCGTTGAGGATCACCCGGTGGAAGGCGATGTCGTGCACCAGGTACGCCTCCAGCTGCTGGCCGCGTGAGGTGGCGACCATGCCCAGGGCGCACTCGGTGAGTTCCGCGCACTGCTCGGGGGTGGCGTTGCGCGCGGCCAGTCCCGCGGCGACGGGTTCGACGGCCGAGCGCAGCACGGTCAGCGAGCGCAGCTGGCGCGGGCGGTCGGCGCCGGCGAGGCGCCAGCGGATGACCTGGGGGTCGTAGACGTTCCACTCCGCGACGGGGCGCACCGTCACGCCCACGCGACGACGGGACTCCACGAGGTGCATCGACTCCAGGACGCGCACCGCCTCGCGCATCACGGAGCGCGACACCTCGAGGCGCTCGGCCAGCTCGTCGGTGCGCAGCACGCTGCCCGGCTTGTACTCCCCGGCGGTGATGGCGGGCCCGAGGGTCTCCAGTACGCGTGCGTGCAGCCCCTGGGCCTGCGTCGTCATGCGGTCAGCGTACGAGGCACCGGGCCGCGCTCAAAAGTCAGACTTTTACATCACACTCCCTTGAATTCATCAGACCTTTAAGCTTCAGTTACGTCGACACACGATGTCGATGAAGACAGCGAGGCAACTGATGAGCACCCCCCAGGTCGTCGTGGTCATGGGCGTGGCAGGGACCGGCAAGACGACGATCGGCCCCCTGCTCGCGGCCCGGCTCGGCGTTCCCTACGCCGAGGGCGACGACTTTCATCCCGAGTCCAACATCGCGAAGATGTCGGCCGGGACGCCATTGACGGACGACGACCGCTGGCCCTGGCTCGACGCCATCGGCGCCTGGGCGCACAGCAGGGACGGTCTCGGTGGCGTCGTCAGCAGCTCGGCGTTGAAGCGGAGTTATCGCGACCGCTTGCGCGCCGCCGCTCCCGGCGTCGTCTTCGTCCACCTCACCGGCGACCGGAAGCTCATCGAGGACCGCATGTCGCATCGCGAAGGCCATTTCATGCCGACCGCCCTGCTGGACTCCCAGTTCGCCACGCTCCAGCCGCTGGAGCCGGACGAGGCGGGCGTCGCCGTCGATGTGTCGGGCAGCCCGGACGAGATCACCGACCGGGCGGTCGAAGCGCTCCGCGCCTTCGCGCGGCGGCAGCCGGCCGAGTAGCACCCCTCCCCCGTGGCCGGTCCGGCCGGCGGGCGCGCCTGCCTGCTCCCACCGCCGCACCCCACAGCTCTTGACCCGCAAACCTCCCAACCCATGCAAGGAAACAGACCGTGACCAGTCTCAGCGTCGAGACGCTGGCAGCGGACGCTGTCGAGCCGATCACCTCGGCGGGCAATGCCCAGCTCGGGATAGCCGTCCTCGCGGGCATCGCCGTCATCGTCCTGCTCATCACGAAGTTCAAGCTCCATGCGTTCCTGGCGCTGACCATCGGGTCACTCGCGCTCGGCGCCTTCGCGGGCGCCCCGCTCGACAAGGCCATCGCGAGCTTCACCACCGGCCTGGGCTCCACCGTGGCGGGCGTGGGCGTGCTGATCGCGCTGGGCGCGATCCTCGGCAAGCTGCTGGCCGACTCCGGCGGCGCGGACCAGATCGTCGACACGATCCTCGCCAAGGCGAGCGGGCGCACCATGCCCTGGGCAATGGTGCTGATCGCCTCCGTGATCGGGCTGCCGCTCTTCTTCGAGGTCGGCATCGTGCTGCTGATCCCGGTGGTGCTGATGGTCGCCAAGCGCGGCAACTACTCGCTGATGCGCATCGGCATCCCGGCGCTCGCCGGTCTGTCCGTGATGCACGGCCTCATCCCGCCGCACCCCGGCCCGCTGGTCGCGATCGACGCGATCAAGGCCAACCTCGGCGTGACGCTGGCCCTCGGCATCGTCGTCGCCATCCCGACAGTGATCATCGCGGGTCCGCTGTTCTCGAAGTACGCGGCCCGCTGGGTGGACGTACCGGTGCCGGAGCGGATGACCCAGCAGCGCCCGTCCGAGGACCTGGACAAGCGCCCGGGCTTCGGCATCACCCTCGCCACGGTGCTGCTGCCCGTCGTGCTCATGCTGGCCAAGGCCCTTGTGGACATCGTCATCGACGACCCCGAGAACTCCGTGCAGCGGGTCTTCGACGTCATCGGTTCGTCGATGTTCGCGCTGCTCGCCGCAGTGATCGTCGGCATCTTCACGCTGGGCCGCGCAGCTGGATTCACCAAGGAGCGGATCTCCTCCACCGTCGAGACGTCGCTCGCCCCGATCGCGGGGATCCTGCTGATCGTCGGCGCGGGCGGCGGCTTCAAGCAGACGCTGATCGACTCCGGTGTCGGCCAGATGATCCTGGACTTCTCCAAGGACTGGTCGATCCCGGCGCTGCTGCTGGCCTGGCTGATCGCGGTGGCGATCCGCCTCGCGACCGGCTCGGCGACCGTGGCGACGATCTCCGCGGCCGGACTGGTGGCTCCGCTGGCTGCCGACATGTCGACCACGCACGCCGCCCTGCTGGTACTGGCGATCGGCGCGGGCTCGCTCTTCTTCAGCCACGTCAACGACGCCGGATTCTGGCTCGTCAAGGAGTACTTCGGGCTGAACGTCGGCCAGACCATCAAGACCTGGTCCGTGATGGAGACGATCATCTCGGTGGTGGCGGGAGCCCTGGTACTGCTGCTGTCCTTGATCATCTAGCGTCGGCCGACACGGCGTTCGCGGCGACGGTGAGACCCCACGACGATGGGTTCTCACCGTCGCCGTTCGCATGACGGGCGATGAGACCAGCGCGCCTACGGCCGCCACAGCGGATGTTCGCGTTTCGCCCACTCCCGGTCCACGGAACCCGTACGCAGGCCGCGGCGGGCCTCCGGGTCGGCCAGGGCCATGCCGATGTGGCCGGCCAGGACGATGCCGATCGTCAGTGCCAGCCAGTCGTGGACGAAGGTCGCGCCGGTGCGCCACACGAGTGGGGTCAGATGTGTGAACCACATCAGCAGCCCGGTGCCGAGCATCACCAGCACGGCTCCGGCGGTCCACGCGGCGTAGGTCTTCTGTCCGGCGTTGAACTTCCCTGCCGGACGCGACTCCGGGCGCCTGTCACGGCGTACGACCGCACGCAGCCACCGCCGGTCGTGCGGGCCGAAGCGGTTCAGGAGCCGCAGATCCGCGCGGAAGGCGCGGGAGGCTAGGCCCGCCAGCGCCGGGACCGGCAGCAGCAGTCCCGACCATTCGTGGAGGATGACCACGAGGGCGCGGCGGCCGACGAGTTCGGCGAGCTGGGGCACGTAGAGACTGGCGGCCGTCGCCACGCAGACGCTCATCAGGGCGGCCGTGGTGCGGTGCACCCAGCGCTCGGCACGAGTGAAGCGGCGAACTCGGGACGGCTGTTCGGACGCGGCGCCTTCCCGCACAAGGCCGTGTCCGCCCCGCAGTTCAGGTCGTGGGCTCATCGTCCCGTCCGTTCGAGCGGCCCACCCACGCGTCCACGTCGTAGCCGCGCTTTTCCCAGTACCCGGGCCGGACGTCCTCTGTGAGAGTGATGCCGGAGAGCCACTTCGCGGACTTGTAGAAGTACATCGGTGCCACATAGAGGCGGACAGGACCGCCGTGCGAGTGGCTCACGGGCTTGTCCTGCATCCGCAGGGCCACCAGGACGTCGTCCCCGCGGGCCTGCCGCAGCGTGAGGCTCTCGGTGTACGTGCCGTCGAAGCACGTGAAGCGGACCGCCGTGGCCGCCGGGCGCACTCCCGCGGCGTCCAGCAGCCTCGACAGCTGTACGCCCTCGAAGGGCGTGTCCGGCACCCGCCATCCGGTGACGCACTGGACGTCGCGCACGAGCCGCGTCTGCGGCATGGCACGCAGCTCGGCGAGTGTGTACGTGGTGGGGCGGTCGACCAGTCCGTCGATCGTCAGCCGGTAGTCGTCGGCGCCCTTGTGCGGTACGGACGAGGCGACCGAGTAGTAGCGGAAGCCGCCGCCGTTGGGGAGCAGGCCGGTCAGGCCGGTCGGGTCCTTGTCCGCCGCGTTGCCGAGGAAGGACTCAAGACCGCGCTGGAGCGGAGGGGCGGCGGCCACGCCCAGCGCGCCGAGCCCGAGCATGCCGAGCACGAGACGGCGGCCGACCGGTGTCCCGTGCCCCTCTTCTTCGGGCTCTTGGAGCTCCGAGGGCTCTGCGGGTTGTTCTGAGGTCACCCATCGATTCGAACACCCGCGGGCCCTGGAGACCAGGGGCCGCGGGTGTTCGTCAGACTTCTGTCATCTCGCTACAGCGTCATCGCGAGACTTCGTACTCCGCCGCCTTCTCGAGCTGGAACGCCTCGTTCCCCAGGCCTATACGCGCATGCGCCTCCGGCCTCCGGCTGCGGAGCACCGCGCCGTGGACGAGCCCGACCACGGCGGCCAGCGCGATGATGCCGGGCAGCACCCAGCTGAGGGACGAATCCGGGCCCGCGCCGACGAGGACGTCGAAGTCCTTGACGGTGTAGACCGCGATGACGAGCAGGGCGATCCCGGCGACCGCGGACGTGACCAGGCGCCAGGCCTGGGCGCGCGCGGCGCCCCGGCGGGCGAAGAAGACGATGACGGCGAGCGACGCGGTGGCCATCAGCAGGATGACGCCGAGCGCGCCGACGTTGCCCATCCAGGTGAACAGGTGCAGCACGGGCGCCGTCGGATCGCCGGCCGCTCCCTCGTCGGTGATCGCGAAGGCCACGACCACCACCACGGAGATCGCGGTCTGCAGCAGCGAACCGGTGCCGGGCGCGCCACTGGCGTTGCTGGTACGGCCGAAGGCGGCGGGCAGCAGGCCCTCGCGGCCCATGGCGAAGGCGTACCGGGCGACGACGTTGTGGAAGCTGAGCATCGCGGCGAACATGCCGGTGACGAACAGGACGTGCAGGACGTCGGTGAAGGTGGCGCCGAGGGTGTTCTCGGTGAGGAAGAACAGCAGGCCGGCACTCTGCTTCTGAGCGGCCGCGACGATGCCGGACGGGCCCGTGGCGACGGTGAGCGCCCAGCAGCTGAGGGCGAAGAAGACGGCGACGAACCCGATCGCCAGGAACATCACGCGGGCGACGACGAGGTGGGGACGGCTTGTCTCCTCGGCGTAGACAGGCGCCTGTTCGAAGCCGAGGAAGGCCGCGACGCAGAAGCACAGTGCGGTACCGAGGCCCGCACCGGTCAGGGTTTCGGGGTTGAACGCCTGCAGCGACAGGCCTTCCTTGGCGGGGTCGGCGACCGCCGCGATGTCGAAGATCACGACGAGCGCCACCTCGATGACCAGCAGCACGCCGAGCACGCGCGCGTTGAGGTCGATCTTCAGCCAGCCCAGGGCGCCGACGACGAGCGCGGCCGCGAGGGCGGGGATCCACCAGGCGACCTCCGTCTCGAGGTAGGTGGCGAACAGCCCGGAGACCTCGAAACCGAGGATGCCGTAGACGCCGACCTGCAGCGCGCTGTAGGCGACGAGTGCGACCAGCGCCGCGCCCGAGCCCGCCGTGCCGCCCAGGCCGCGCGATATGTACGCGTAGAAGGCACCGGCGTTGTGGACGTGCCGGCTCATCTCGGCGTACCCGAAGCTGAACAGCGCCAGCACCACGCCCAGGATGACGAAGAGCAGGGGCTGTCCGACGATCCCCATCACCCCGAATGTGGTGGGCATGACACCCGCGACGACCATGAGGGGTGCCGTGGCGGCGAGCACGGACAGCAGCAGCCCTGCCGTGCCGAGGCGGTCGGCGCGCAGGGCACGCTCCTGCCCCTTGTAGGTTCTGATCTCGCTCGTGCTCGAACTGCCCGTGGTCATGACGGGGGTTGTCCTTTCGCGGCAGGCGACTTGCGGATGAGGAACGGCTGGGAAGGAACGGCGGAAACGGCGGTCGGGTGCGGGCTAGGCGGTGCCGAGTGCGATGTTGCGCGCGGTGTGGAAGGCGTCGTACGGATCCCGGTCCGGGTACGACCAGGGGGCCCGGGTCGCATGCGGTCCTATGCGGTGGAACAGCGCGGCCGCCTCGGCGGGACGGCCCTCGCAGACCTTCGCGTGGGCGAGGAAGTTCAGATCGATGCGGTTGCGGGGATGGTCGTCACGCTCCCACTCCAGCCACCAGTCGAATGCCGCCTTCATGACCTGGCGGGCCCGGCGTCCCGTCCAGTGCCGACCGCACGCCGCGTCGCGGGGTTCCATGCCGGCGGCGGCCAGAACGCGGTAGCGCTCGGCGTGCGCGACGACGGGCAGGATGGCCAGCGGAGAGTCCTCGGACGCCTGTTCGGCGGCCCAGGACGCGAAGTCGTACACCTCGTGCATCGGGTCCTGGCCGGCTTCGACGTGCCGTTCCGCCAGGCGGGCCACCATCAGATGGTGGGCGTGGTGGTGGTCCGGGTGGCGGTGGCGGACCTCGTCGAAGAGCCGTACGACGTCTTCGTCACGGCCCGTCGCGCGCTCGAGGATCAGCAGCGAGAGCCAGGGCGTCGGGTCGTCCGGGACGAGTGCGGCCGCGGCGTGGCACGCCTTGCGCACGTGGTCGGGGCGCTCCTTGCCGTTCAGGGCGCGCAAGACCATGGCGCAGGCCTGGAGTACGACCGCGTCGGCCGACTCGGGCTCCGCCAGCCGCCACTCGCGGGACCAGGCGGCGGTGCTCGGCTCCTGGGCGAGGACGGTGATCCGGTGGCCGCGGCGGTCCCAGTCGTCGCCGGTGGCCGCCAGCAGCGAGCGGACGGCGGTCCAGCGGCCCTGGGCCAGGGCGGTACGGGCGGAGGCGAGTTCCGTGTCGTCCAGCGCGGGGTCGAATGCGCGTTCTGTCCGCTTGCGGGCACGGCCGAAGGGGGGTGGGGACACCGTGGGTTCCTTTATGACACGGCTATGCGCGGTTATGGCACGGTGTGCCAGCGGTGATCACGGACAGCAAAGCGGAGGGGGTTGTTTCCGTCAAGGGCGCCTTGGTGCCTACTCGTGTCAACTGGGCTGGTTTGCTCCGCCGGTCAACACGAGTAGGACGCACCCCTGCCCCAGCGGGTATCCGCTACGCCACCGCCCTCGCCGCCGCCCGCCCCGCCGTTCGGCCCGAGAAGAGGCAGCCGCCGAGGAACGTGCCCTCGAGGGAGCGGTAGCCGTGGACTCCGCCGCCGCCGAAGCCGGCGGCCTCGCCCGCGGCGTACACGCCGGGCAGAGGTTCGCCGCCCTCCGTCAGCACCCGCGACGACAGGTCCGTCTCGAGGCCGCCGAGCGTCTTGCGGGTGAGGATGTTCAGGCGTACGGCGATCAGCGGGCCCGCCTTGGGGTCGAGAATGCGGTGCGGGGTCGCCGTGCGGATGAGCTTGTCGCCGAGGTAGTTGCGGGCGCCGCGGATCGCGGTCACCTGGAGGTCCTTGGTGAAGGGGTTGGTGATCTCGCGGTCGCGTGCCGTGAGGGTGCGCCGCAGCTGCTCCTCGTCGATCAGCGGTTCCTCGGTGAGGGCGTTCATGCCGCGTACGAGAGCGCCGAGATCCTTCTCGACGACGAAGTCGACACCGTTGTCCATGAACGCCTTGACGGGACCGGGGACGTCGGCGCGTGCCCGCCCGATGACGTCGCGGACGGACTTGCCCGTCAGATCCGGGTTCTGCTCGGAGCCGGAGAGCGCGAACTCCTTGCCGATGATCTTCTGGTCGAGGACGAACCACGTGTGGTCGAACCCGGTCTTCATGATGTGCTCGAGAGTCCCCAGCGTGTCGAAGCCCGGGAAGAGCGGCACCGGCAGCCGGTTGCCGCGCGCGTCGAGCCAGAGGGACGAGGGGCCGGGCAGGATGCGTATGCCGTGCTTGCCCCAGATGGGGTTCCAGTTCTCGATGCCCTCGGTGTAGTGCCACATGCGGTCGCGGTTGATGAGGCGGGCGCCCGCCTTCTCGGCGATCCCGAGCATCAGGCCGTCGACGTGCGCGGGAACACCGGAGAGCATCTTGGCGGGCGGCTGGCCGAGGCGCTTCGGCCAGTTGGCGCGTACGAGATCGTGGTTGCCGCCGATGCCGCCGGAGGTGACGATCACGGCCTGGGCCCGGAGCTCGAAGGAGCCGGTGACCGCCCGGCCGCTGGCCTGGCCGCGCTCGATGTCCGAGGGCTCCAGGATCTCGCCGCTGACCGTGTCCACCGCGCCCGCGCTGCGCGAGAGGCCCGTCACGCGGTGGCGGAACCTCAGCTGCACCAGCCCCCGCGCGACGCCTTCCCGTACCCGCCGCTCGAACGGCGCGACGAGGCCGGGGCCCGTTCCCCAGGTGATGTGGAAGCGCGGTACGGAGTTCCCGTGCCCGTTCGCGTCGTAGCCCCCGCGCTCCGCCCAGCCCACGACCGGGAAGAAGCGCACACCCTGACCGTGCAGCCAGGCCCGCTTCTCACCGGCCGCGAAGTCGACGTACGCCTCGGTCCACTTCCGCGGCCAGTGGTCCTCGTCACGGTCGAAGGCGGCCGTGCCCATCCAGTCCTGGAGGGCCAGCTCGTGGCTGTCCCTGATACGCATGCGGCGCTGCTCGGGCGAGTCGACGAAGAAGAGGCCGCCGAAGGACCAGTGGGCCTGGCCGCCGATCGACTGCTCGGGCTCCTGGTCGAGGAGGATGACCTTGCGCCCCGCGTCGACGAGCTCCGCGGTCGCCGCGAGCCCGGCGAGACCCGCCCCGATCACGATCACATCTGCGTCGTAGGCCATGAGCCCCGTCCCCTCCTCGAATATCAGTGGGCGACATTCTTACCGGTCGGTCGGATCTTCGGGAACGGACGTGACCGAGTCTTGGGGAACGGACATGACCGAGTCTTGGGCTGGACGTGACCGAGCCAACTGCGGGGCGCCGGGAGGAGAGCTATCGTCAGGCTGGTACCCCGGCACGGCCGTGACGCGCCCGTGGCCGGATCCGAGTCTTGAGGTGCTGCGTGTCGGTTCTGGTTCTCGTCCTCGCCTTGTCAGCGGCCTGCTGCCTGGGCCTCGGATACGTCCTGCAGCAGAACGCGGCGCAGCACGCCCCGCTGAGCGACTTCCTCTCGCCTCGCCTCCTGCTCGACCTGATGCGTATGCCGCGGTGGCTGGCCGGGATCGGGCTCATGGTCTGCGGCATGGTGCTGGGCGCGTTCGCTCTGGGCAATGGCGAGCTGTCCCTGGTCGAGCCCCTGCTGGCGACGAACCTGCTCTTCGCGATGGCCCTCTCCCGCCGGCAGACCGGGCAGCCGCTGGGCCGCCAGGGCTGGGCGGGTCTCGCTCTGCTCGCGGGCGGCGTGACGGCGTTCATCCTGGCGGGACAGCCGACCGGAGGTGACGACGTCGCCGGTCCGCTGCGGCAGTGGCTGATCATCGGGCTGATGGTCGCTGCTGCCCTGGTGCTGACGGTGTTCGCGAAGCGGTCGTGGCTCAGTGCGGGGCCGGCCCTGCTGGCGGCGGCGGCCGGAATCCTGTACGGCGTGCAGGACGCGCTGACCCGGGTGAGCGGGCAGCGGTTCACGGAAGGCGGCTGGCTCTTCCTCTTCACGGGCTGGCAGCCGTACGCCGTGCTGGTACTGGGCGTCGTCGGGCTCATCCTCGTCCAGAGCGCCTTCGAGACGGCTTCGCTGCGGATGTCCCTGCCCGCGTTGACGGCCGCCCAGCCGCTGGCCGGCATCGCGTGCGGGGTCGGCTTCCTCGGCGACCAGCTGCGCACGGACGCGGGCGCACTGGCGTGGCAGGCGGCGGGTCTTGCCGCGGTCGTCGCCGGCATCGTGCTGCTCGGAATCCATCCGGCCATGCCGCGGGGCGGGGCGCCGGTGGAGCGCGTACCGGATGTGCAGCCGAGCTGAACAGCAGCCCACCCGAGTGGTGAGAGCCTGAGAAGATGCCGCTGTGAGTGACGCCATGAGTGCCGCGGACGAGCTGCTTGACATCGTCGACGAGGACGACCGGGTCGTGGCGCAGGTGCCGCGCGGCGAGGCGTATGCGCTTGGTCTGCGGCACCGCTGCGTGTTCATTCAGGCGCGGGACGCCGAGGGACGGATCTTCGTGCATCGCCGTACGCCGACGAAGCTGGTCTTCCCTTCGATGTACGACATGTTCGTCGGCGGGGTCGTGGGGGCGGGCGAGTCGTACGACGCGGCGGCGCTGCGCGAGGCCGAGGAGGAGCTCGGCGTCTCGGGGCTGCCGCGCCCTGTGCCGCTGTTCAAGTTCCTGTACGACGGTGGCGACGGGCAGAGCTGGTGGTCGTCCGTGTACGAGGTCCGCTGCGAGCTGCCGGTGAGCCCCCAGGTCGAGGAGGTCGCCTGGCACGGCTTCCTCACCGACCCCGAGCTGGAGCGGCGGCTCAGCAAGTGGGTGTGGGTGCCGGACGGTCTGGCGGCGTACGAGCGGCTGAAGGCGTATCGGGCGGGTCGCCCGAGCTGAGTGGCCCGCCGGAGCACCGGCGGCCTGTCCGCTCCCCGGTAGGGTCCTGCGCGTGATCGAGTTCGTACGGAACCTCCGGCTCTGGTTCGTCCCCCAGGCCATCCGGGAGGAGGGCCGGACGCCCGACTACCGGTTCTCGCTGGCCAACGAGCGCACGTTCCTCGCGTGGCTGCGCACCGCGCTCGCGCTCATCGGCGGCGGCTTCGCCGTGGATCAGTTCCTGCCGGACCTGCGGTGGGCATGGCGCGTGGGGCTCGCCCTCGCGCTGCTCGCGGCCGGGGTGCTGTGCTCGCTGCGGGCGGTGAACCACTGGGTGCGCTGCGAGCGGGCCATGCGGCGTGGCGAGGACCTGCCGGTGTCGCGGTTCCCCGCGCTGCTGAGCCTCGCCGTCGCGGTGGTAGCGGTGGCGATGGTGGTGGTCGTGCTCGTCGGCTGGGAAGGATGACCGGCCCGTCCGGGGCCCGGGACCCGGGGCTGCAGCCGGAACGTACGAGGCTCGCGTGGCGGCGTACGACGCTGGCCTGCACGGTGGCCGCGGTGCTGGCGGCCCGGACGACCCTGCACGGCGGTCCCACCACGATCGGGGTGGTGGCCTGCGCCCTCTGCTTCCTCGCGTGGCTGGGGTTCCTGGCCCTGGCCCATCGCCGGATCCGCGCGCTGGCGGGGGCGCCCCCGGCTCCGTTGACGCCCCGGCATGCGGTCGCGGCCGCGGCGTGCACGCTGGCCCTGGCGGCATTCGCGGCGGCGGTCGTCCTGTGACACCGCGTCAGGACGCTGACACGCCTCACGACGCTGACACGGCTCACGACGCTGACACGGCCTTACGACGCCGACGCGGCCTTACGACGCCGACGCGGACCTGCGAATCTGGTGTCGTCCACGACTCTGGTGCCGCTGCCACGAGAGCGAAACGGATCACGTTCCGCTCCACCCCTGGACTACATACCGACCGGTCGGCATCATTCTGTGGTGTCCTTGGGAACGCATCCCGCCAGCCGCGCACGGAGGAGCGAACGATGAGCTCAGACCACCCCCCAGGCCTCGATCTCGGCCGGCTGCGCCAGCGGCTGGACAGAGATCGGCCCGGCCTGGTGAGCGGTCCGCTGACCGGCCGGCTGATCGAGGGCGGGCGGTCCAACCTCACGTACGCGGTCTCCGACGGGGCGGCGAAGTGGGTCGTGCGCCGCCCGCCGCTGGGCCATGTGCTGGCGACCGCGCACGATATGAAGCGCGAGCACCGGGTGATCAGCGCGCTGTATCCCACGGCGGTGCCGGTGCCGCGGCCGGTGCTGCTGTGCGAGGACGAGGACGTGGTCGGCGCGCCCTTCTACGTCATGGAGTTCGTGGACGGCACCCCGTACCGCACCGCCGAGCAGCTCGCCCCGCTCGGCCCCGACCGGACCCGGGCCGCGGTGCTCGGGCTCGTCGACACCCTCGTCGAACTGCACGCCGTGGCTCCGGCCGACGTGGGCCTTGAGGACTTCGGGCGGCCCGAGGGCTTCCTCGACCGGCAGCTGCGCCGCTGGGGCAAGCAGCTCGACGCCTCCCGCAACCGCGAACTGGCCGGGATCGACGAACTGCACGCCGCACTCGGCCGCGAGCTGCCCACATCGCCCGCCCCGACGGTCGTCCACGGCGACTACCGGCTGGACAACGTGCTGATCGGCGCCGCGAGCGAGCCGAAGGGGCGCGCCGGTGTTGAGAGGGCGAACGCGCGGAGGCCCGAAGGGCTGAGCACGATCGGCCTCTCGACACCGGCTGAAAGCGCCCCGGAGGCGAGCGAGCCAATAAAGGGTGACGACGAGATCAAGGCGATCCTCGACTGGGAGATGTCCACCCTCGGCGACCCGCTCACCGATCTGGGTCTGCTGGTGATGTACAGCGTCCCGCTTCAGACGCCCGACTCCCCCGTCAGCACGACCGCCACGGCGGCCGGTCACCCGGACCCCGCCGAGCTGATCGAGCGGTACGCCGCGCGCTCGGGGCGCGACGTGTCCGCCGTCTCCTGGTACACGGCGTTCGCCTGGTTCAAGCTCGCCGTGATCCTCGAGGGCATCCACTACCGCTACACGCTGGGCCAGACGGTCGGCGCCGGGTTCGACCGCATCGGCGACCTGGTCCCCGTCTTCATCGAGCACGGCCTCACCACCCTCCAGGAAGGCTGACCAAGACCATGGACTTCGCATTCGATGCGCGTACGGAAGAGCTGCGGGGCAAGCTGCTGGCCTTCATGGACGAGTTCGTCTACCCGGCCGAGGCGATCGCAGAAGAACAGCGCACACGGCTCGCCTCGCCGTGGGACACCCCGGCGGTCGTCGAGGACCTCAAGGCCGAGGCCCGCAGGCGGGGCCTGTGGAACCTCTTCCTTCCGGACGAGGAGTACGGCGCCGGGCTCACCAACCTCCAGTACGCTCCCCTCGCCGAAATCACCGGCCGCTCCCCCCATCTGGCGCCGACCGCGCTGAACTGCGCCGCCCCGGACACCGGCAACATGGAGGTGCTCGCCCAGTTCGGCGACGAGCAGCAGAAGAAGCAGTGGCTGGAGCCGCTCCTCGCGGGCGAGATCCGCTCCGCCTTCGCGATGACCGAGCCCGAAGTGGCCTCCTCCGACGCCACCAACATCACCACGCGCATCGAGCGGGACGGCGACGAGTACGTCATCACCGGCCGCAAGTGGTACATCTCGGGCGCCATGAACCCCGACTGCAAGATCTTCATCGTGATGGGCAAGACCGACCCGGACGGCCCGGACATCCGCCGCCAGCAGTCCATGGTGCTGGTGCCGCGCGACACCCCGGGCCTCGAGATCCGGCGCGCGATGCAGGTGTACGGGTACGAGGACCACTACCACGGGGGCCACGCGGAGGTCGTCTTCGACCACGCGCGCGTGCCGGTGTCGAACCTCATCGGCGAGGAGGGCGGCGGCTTCGCGATCGCTCAGGCGCGGCTCGGCCCGGGCCGTATCCACCACTGCATGCGGCTGATCGGCATGGCCGAGCGGGCGATCGAGCTGATGTGCAAGCGGGCGGTGGCGCGTACGGCGTTCGGCAAGCCACTCGCCCAGCAGGGCGTCGTCCAGGAGTGGATCGCGGACGCGCGGGTCGCCGTGGAGCAGCTGCGGCTGCTCGTGCTGAAGACGGCCTGGCTGATGGACACGGTCGGCAACAAGGGCGCTCACACCGAGATCCAGGCCATCAAGATCGCGACACCGCGGGCGGTCGTGGACATCCTCGACCAGGCGGTGCAGCTGCACGGCGCGGGCGGCGTGAGCCAGGACTTCCCGCTCGCCGAACTCTGGGCGGCCGCACGGACGCTGCGGCTCGCGGACGGACCCGACGAGGTGCACCAGCGGTCGCTGGCGCGGCGCGAGCTGAAGCGGTACCTCTAGCCAGACGTACGTGAGCCCCCCGGCCGTCCGGCTGGGGGGGCTCAGGGGCTCAGGGGCTCAGGCGCTCAGGGGCTCTCTACAGCGATTAGTTCTGCACAGCGTTCTGCACAGCGATGAGTTCTGCAGCGGTCAGCTTACGGCCGCAACGCCCGCAGCAGCAGGTCCGCCAGGTGGTCGGCGACCTCCTGCGGGCCGAGCGGTCCGTCCGGCCGGTACCACGTGGACAGGTGGTGCACGGACCCGAAGTGGTAGTCGACCACCAGGTCGGCGGGCGTCGCGGTGGAGAACACCCCGCTCTTCTGGCCCTCTTCGACAAGAGCCCGGAACCGCTCGTGGTAGCGGCGCCGCTCGGCCCGTACCTGCTTGTTCTTCTCGGGGCTCAGGTGGTGCATGGAGCGGAAGAAGATCGCCGCGTCGTCGAGGTTCTCGATGGTCGTGACCACGACGTCGGCCGCGGCGTCGCGCAGTCGCTGCTCGACCGGTGCGTCGGTGTCCGCCACGGCGTCGAGGCGCTCCTGTTGGACGCGGAGCACGCGCGCGTACACCTCGTGCAGCAGGTCGTCCTTGGAACCGAAGTAGTGGTAGAGCGCACCCTTGGTGACCCCGGCCGCCTCGACGATCTCCTGCACCGACGTACGGTCGTAGCCGCGTTCGGCGAAGAGCCGGGTGGCGGCGGCGAGCAGCCGCCGCGGGACGGGCGTGCCGTCTCCGTCCGTCGTCCTGGGCACTGCCGCCACCTGCCTTTCCGTGTCGTTGCGCGCGGGGCGTCACGCGTCCCCTGGTCCGGAACGCACATCCCGCGAGAGGATCTTCCCACTTGCCGACTCCGGCGTGTCGGGCAGGACCCACCGCACGCGGACCGTTTGCTCTGCCGCACGCGGACCGACGAACCCGCCGCACGCGCGGAACAGCCGTCACTGCCCGGCCGCCTCCCATTTCTGCTGGATGTGGTTCATGCTCGTCAGCCAGCGATCGGGCTCGGCGGCCCGCAACCGGTAGTACTCGGCAACCTCGCGGTGCGGCAGGATCAGAAAGCGGTCCTCGGCCATGCCCGCGAAGAGGGCGTCCGCGACGTCATCCGGCTCGATCGCCGTGGGAGCCAGCACGAGTTCGCCGGCCGATCCGGAAGCGGTGAGCATGTCCGTGCGTACGCCCTGCGGGCAGATCGCGTGGACCTTGATGCCGCGGTGCCGGTACGTGAGCGAGAGCCACTCGGCGAAGGCGTACGCGCCGTGCTTGGTGACGCTGTAGGGCGCGGCGCCGACCATGGTGAGCAGTCCGGCGGCGGAGACGGTGGAGACGAAGCGGCCATCGCCGCGCTCCAGCCAGCCGGGGAGCAACTCCCGGGCGGCGCGCACATGAGCCATGACGTTGACGTCCCAGGCGGTGGCCCACACCTCCTCGTCGGCGCCCTCCGTGCCTCCGGAGGCGAGCCCGGCGTTGGCGCAGTAGACGTCGACGGTGCCGCCCAGTGCGTCCCGTGCGTCCGCCACGATCGCGGACGCGTCGCCCGGCAGCGCGATGCCGCCGAACTCCTCGGCCACGGCCTTCGCCTTCACGGGATCCAGGTCGTTGACCACGACGCGCGCCCCGGACGCGGCGAATCTGCGTGCCAGCGCCGCCCCGATGCCGCCACCGGCTCCGGTGACGACGACTCCCGACCCCTGCAGGGTGTCCACCATCGGTCTCCCTCGACTCGACTGCGAAGTACAGACTAAGCAGTCGGTCAGGAGGAACGGAAGGGGTATGGGAAGAGGGAACGCCGCTCCCCGCTGCCGGGAACGCCCTGTTCCCGGCGAACGGCATGCGCGCTAGCGTGCGAGGCCATGCGATCTTCCGCGATCACTCAGAACACGGAGGTAGCACCATGAACCAGTCCAGACGCAACGAGTCCAGACGCGACCTGTCCAGACGTGACGTGTCCAGACGCAGCCTGCTCGCCGCAGGCTCGGCAGCGGGAGCCGCAGCCGTCGCAGGACCGCTGTCCGCCGGACCGGCCGCCGCGGCGGAGGGCGGCCGCCCGCTGCGCACCGGCTTCGAACAGCTGGCCGCCGACGGCTACGCGCTGCTGGACGGCGAACGGGTCGGCATCGTGACCAACCCGACCGGGGTCACCCGCGGGGGCACCGGAAGCGGGGGCGTACGCCACATCGTCGACGTGATGCATGAGGACGAGCGCGTCAACCTGATCGCGGTCTTCGGGCCCGAGCACGGCTTCCGCGGGACGGCGCAGGCGGGCGGCTCGGAGGGCCGGTACGACGATCCGGCGACCGGACTGCCGGTGTACGACACGTACCTGAAGAGCGGGCGGCCGCTGGCCGACATCTTCACCGCGTCCGGTGTGGACACGGTCGTCTTCGACATCCAGGACGTGGGCGCGCGCTTCTACACGTACATCTGGACGCTCTACGACTGCATGGAGGCCGCGCAGCTCGCGGGCAAGCGGTTCGTGGTCCTGGACCGCCCGAACCCGGTGACGGGCCGCAGCGCCGAAGGGCCGGTCCTGCACAAGGAGTTCGCGACGTTCGTCGGCCGGCAGCCGATCTCGCAGGCGCACGGGATGACGGTCGCGGAGCTCGCGCGCCTGTTCAACGGCGAGTTCCTGGGGACGCCGGTTCCGCTGGACACCGTGCTCATGACCGGCTGGAAGCGCACCGAGTTCTACGACACCTCGGGGCTTCCCTGGGTCCCGCCGAGCCCCAACATGCCGACGCCCGACACCGCGCTCGTCTATGCGGGGGCCTGCCTCTTCGAGGGCACCAACCTCTCCGAGGGGCGCGGCACGACGCGCCCCTTCGAGCTGCTCGGCGCGGAGGGCATCGACCGCCGCTGGGCCGAGTCCGCGAACGCCCTCGAACTGCCGGGCGTGGACTTCCGCGAGGCGTACTTCGCGCCCACGTTCTCCAAGTTCCAGGGCAAGACGGTGGGCGGCGTGCAGATCCATGTCCGAGACCACGCGGCGTACGACCCGGTGCGCACCGGCATCGCGCTGCTGGTGACCGCGAAGCGGGTGTGGAGCGGCTTCGCGTGGCGCTCCGACAACTGGATCGACAAGCTGACGGGCAGTACGCAGGTCCGCACGATGATCGACGCGGGAGCGGACACGGACGAGGTGGTGGCGGCCTGGCAGAGCGAACTCGCGGCGTTCCGGCGGGTGCGCGCCGGTTATCTGCTCTACCGCTGACGCGCCCGTACGGGACCGGGCTCACGCGCGCGTGGCGGGCCGTTGGTGGCGACAGGCGCCGTGCGGCGGCGGACCGTACCTCCCAGGCCCGCCGCCCCAGGTGCGCTACCGATGGGCCGGGAACTCCACGACCTGCTGGTACGTCGGGCGGTTCTGCCACTGGATCGCGCGGTGCTTGATGCCGCCGAGGGGGCGATGGACGATCGCGTCCGCGCACCACTGGTCGCCCGCGTCGCAGCTGTCGTCGCCCGGGTAGACCTCGGTCGCGGGCTTGGCGGCGGCCCGCGTGAGCGTGTCGGTCAGCACGCCGCGGCAGGCGTCGAGTGCCCCGTCGCCGCAGTAGGCACGGCCGAGCGCGCCCTCCACGGGCTCCCCGAGTACCTTCCTCAGGTCCTTGTCGACGTTGCCCCACCATCCGTACTGGAACGCGGAGCCCGCATGCCCGCCCGTGGGACCGTGGCTTGCGGACGGCGACTCGTCGACCGTGAGCTGCGCGGTCAGCGCGTCCCACAGGTCATCGCCCAGGCCCGGCTTGAACTGGGCGTCCACCAGCAGCGGCCACCAGGCGTCCATGATCCGCACCGCGTCGGTGTGGGCGTACGTGTGCGAGCCGGCCGAGGTCTCCTTGCGCTGCGCTCCCGCCGCCCGCCAGGACTCCAGCTGCTGCACCGCCCTGGCGAGCGCGGGATCGCTGATGGGTGCGGAGCGCAGCACCTTCAGCAGCTCCGGGAGCACCTGTTCGCCCCTCAGATCGGTGACCGCCGCGTCGGCCATCGCCCGGGTGAGCGAGGCCCGGGTGACCCCGCCCTTCTCGACGAGCTTCTTCACGCGCCCGTCGAGGAGATCGCCGCGATGGACGGCCCCCAGGCTGAAGTTGGCGGCGCTGTAGTCCTTGGCCTGCT
>NZ_JACEHE010000050.1 GCF_013778455.1 Streptomyces himalayensis subsp. himalayensis
GCCGACCTCCTCGACCTGGGCGGCGTCCATCCATACCTGATGCCCCGACGTTGGAATGGTGCTCGGCCGTATCCGTACCTGATGGCTCGTGGACGTCGCCGTGAACGTCACACTGAGCCTCTGCCATTGGGCGAACAGCGTGCTGTCCTCGCCGATCGCTCCGCCGACCTGGGTGAGCCGGACCGTGGTGTGCCCGGTCGGCACCCACACGTAGGCGTAGAACGTGTATGTCGTGCCGATGACCAGGCCGGTCATGGCGGCCGAGGTGACGGTCTGGTTGTCGACGCCACCCCAGGTGACCAGCATCGAGTACGTGCCCTGCTGGGCACGGGTGCTGGACTGTGTCACGACCGGCGTCCCAGAGGACGTCCAGCCGCTGACGCCGGCCTCGAAGGTGCCGTTCGCAAGGAGGTTCGGCGCCACAGCGCTGGTGCCCTCCCACAGCGCTACGGCGTCGACCCAGCACTGGGTGCCGGACGTCGGGGTGCCGACGATCTCCAGCACGAGCCGGTGTTGGGTGCTGGTCGCGGTGAAGTTGAAGGCGATCCGCTGCCAGTTGTCGTTGAGGGTGGAGGCTGTACCGAGGCCCATGCCCTCGATGTGGCATTCCATCGCCGGGGCGCCGGTTGGTACCCACACGTAGGCGCTGGCGGTGTACCGCTTCCCGATGTCCAGGCCGTACACATCGGTGTACACCGACTGCCCGGCCGGGGCGCCCCAGGTGACGCGCAGCGCCTGGCTGCCATGCATCACGTGCGTGGCGTCCAACGCGATCGTCGGGGACGCGGTCTTGGTCCAGTCCGTCAGCGACCCGAACGACGGGTTGGTGACCAGGTTCCGGTCTGCGCTGACGGTCCGGATCCGAATCGGCACGTTCTTCCGCACATTCGGGTAGTACGGCGACGCCGTTCGGGCCGGTGTGAACCTCCCGTCGCTGTTGTCCAGCGTCAGACCCGCTGTGCCAGTCTGCGCCTCCGACGACTCGTCGGAGGCGCCGCGGGAGATCCTGACGCCCGCGGCGAGGTCGACGTACTGGGTGATGTCCGTCCACACGGGAGACGCCGAGGTGATCGTGTACCCGAACGCCACCTCGGCGATGATCCGCGCCATGCTGCCACCTCTCAGACGAAGTTGAGCTTGGCGCCACCCCGGTTGCGCTTGAGCCGGGTCAGCACCTTCTCGATCTGCATGGCGACGGCTTCGGGGTCGAGAGCGCCGGAGATGTTGACGATGATCGGCGCCTGGCCGCTCGCCGCTACCGCGGCCGGGCGGCCGATTGCGGGGCGCGTGGCGGCAACCCTGCCGGCGACTGTGTCGAGAGCTTGGTCGACGGCTGGGAGGGCTTGGACCAGGCCGCGGGCCAGGCCCTCGGTGGAGTAGGCGCCGAGCCTGGCCATCACCGTGGACGGGCTCTTGATGCCCAATGCCTTCTTGATGGCCTTCTGCATGCCCTTGGCGATGTCGAGCATCAGCTTCTCGATGGACTTCTTCTCCGCCTGCAGGCCCGCCAGGAAGCCCTTGCCTGCGTTCTTCCCGGAGTCGTACAGCACGTCGGCGCCGGTCCGGCCGAGCCTTTCCGCCTGGTCGTTGATCTTGTACTGCGTGGAGTTGATCTCCTTGAAGATGCTGCTGTTCGCCCCTGCCAGAGCGGAGGCGTAGGCGTAGCCCTCCTCCGGCCCCATCTCCAGAATCTCGCGCAACATGGTCTTGTTGAGGCCACGCTTGGCGAGGGTCTTGATGTAGGACGTGAACGTCTTCATCTTCGTGAGCTTCTGCGCCAGCTTCTGCTGGATCCCGGCCGCGGTCACCTCCTCCTCGCCGCCGAACATCGAGCCGAGAGACGCGGACTTCTTGGCGCCGACGCGGGTCGTCTCGGCGAACTCCTTCGCTGCCTTGATCTTCGCGCCGATGCTGTCGCGCTTCGATGCGAGGTCCATCAGCTTCTTCGTCTGCTTGTTGACCATCGCCACGAGGCGGTTGTCCTTGCTGCCACTGAAGGCAGCCCAGATGTCCTTGGCCAGGTCCGCGGCCGTGGCCTTGATCTTGTCGCGGCTGCCGGGCAGGCCCTTGATGAAGCCAGCACCAACATCCTTCGCCAGGGCCTGCATCTTCTTCGACGGCGAGGCGATCTGCAGCTCGGCACGTACCCCGGTCGTGACTGCGGCGGCCATGCGGCGAGCGGCGCTCAGGACGGATCCCGAAGCGCCCTCCATGCCGAGGGCGAGGCCGCGGGCCACGTCCCCGCCAGCGCCACCAGACCCGCCCGTGGCAGCCGCCAGACCGAGACGCCCCTCGTTGATGGCCTTGAGGAACGCGACCCCGTACCGGGCCACCGACCGGGCCCGCACCACAAACTCGCCGTTGCTCACGCGGGCCAGGATCGAGTCGGACGTGCCGGAACCCGGACCCTCGACGAGCCCGCCACCGGGGAAGCCTGGCGTCCGCACCAGGCCACCGGAGGCGTACTTCAACTGCGAGCCTTGGGCGCCGGACTGGCGGGCCTGACCGCCGACCACCACGTAACGGGTGGTGAGCGTGACTGTCCTGCTGCGCACGGACGCCAGATCGGCCTTCGCGCGCCGCACCTTGGCCTGCAGGTCGGCGATGTGCGCCTTCAGGTCGGCCCGCTTCGACGGCGGCACCGACTTCATCTGCCGCTTCGCCTCAGCGATCTGCGCGTTCCAGTTGTTGATGTCCAGCTTCAGCTTGCCCGCAGCAAGGCGCGGCCCCACCGACGCAGCGAAGTCCCGGGATCCCCTTTCCGCAGAGTCAAGGCTGTCAAGGAAGCGGCCCCTGAACCGGTCGAACTCGGTGTTGGCCTTCTTCAGCTTGGGGCCGATCCCAGGAACCCAGCTGAACGCTGTGGCCGCACCGGACACGATGCCGTCGAGGGAGCCAAGAACACCGATCGCTACCAGCCTGAACGCCCGAATGATCGACGGCGTGCTCTGCACAGCCGCGTCCACCATGTCGATGACCGCGCCGCCGAAGACACGGGCGGCCTCCATGATCCCAATCTTGTTTTCCTTGACCCACCCATTGAGACGCTGGAGCGGGCCCGCAGCCTTGTCGACCTCCGTGCCGACCGGCGCGAACGCGCCGATGATCCCAAGAGCGGTGTCCTTCAGGGTCGGGCCGACGAGCGCGGCAACGTCGCGGATGGTCGTGAGACCAAAGCCGATGTCGCGGAAGACGGGCCGCAGCAGGACCAGCGCGCTACGGAACGCGTCCATCGCCCCCGCGCCAGTAGTGCCGAACATCTTGAACGTCTGGCCGAGGAGCGGACCCAGCTCCCGCGCGACTGCGCCCGAGAGTCGACCGATCGCAGGCAGCAGCTGGTTGACCATGCCGAAGAAACCGTCGAGGAACTTGGCGCTGCCGTCGATCCCGGTCTCCAGGCCCTTGAACATGCCCGGCAGACCCTTGCCGAGCAGGTCAGACAGCCCGCCCGACAGCGCCTTGAGGGTCGGCTCGCTCTTGGCGCCGAAGTCGAACAGCGCCACACCCAGCCTGCCCACACCGCCGGCCATGTCCTTCACGAAGGTGTTGCCCAGGCGCAGCACATCGGTGAAGTCTCTCTGGAACCCGGAGTCCTTCAGCAGCCGTGTCACGCCGTCGGCCGCTTTGCCGAAGCCCTCGGCCATGTCGGTCATGGAATCGCCGAGGATCTTCACCACCGGCCCTGCCGCCTTCACCGTCTTGGTGAACGCCGGAAGCATCGCCTTCTGGATCTCGCGGCCGATCGGCTCGAACTGTTTCTTCGCGTCCACCAGAGCCTTGGTGAACTCGCGCTGCTCCGGACCCAGCTTCTTCAGGGCCTCCTGGTACTTCTTCTTGTCCTTGCCCGCCTGCTCTAGCGCCTCGCCAACACCCTTGAAGCCCAGCTTGAGCGTGCCCGCAGCCACGCCGACGCCCGCCATCATCGGCACCAACGCACCCAGAGCAGGCAGCACCGACAGACCGGCCGCCCCCGCGACAGCCAGCAGCGCGGGGGTCAGCCCGCCGCCGCTGCCGCCCAATGCGCCAGCCGCGTTCCCGCCGGCCGACGCGACGTCCCCCAGACGGTTGGCAAGGACAGGCATGCCGCCTGCCATGACCTGCGCCGCATCCGCAGCCGAGAGGAACCGGCCCCGAAGGTCACGCAGTCGCCCGTTGGCGTCACGGGTGACCCCGGCCAGCCGCTGCTGCAGCTGCGCCGCCGAGTTCCCCGCATGGTTCAGCGCAGGAGACAGGTTGTCACGCCCGTCCAGAACGAAAGTCAGATGCTGCGCCATCACTCACCTCCGCGCATCCGTGCCTCGTGGGCGTCGATCCAGGCGGTGAGTACGTCGAACTCTTCCTCGGTGAGGCGGTCGACGTCTGCTGCGCTGTAGTGGAGGTAGAAGCCGAACAGCGGCAGGTAGGTCAGGCGACGCTCAGTGAAGCTGGGCTCGGGCTGGACTCGGCCGGGGCCGGGTCTTTTGGGGCCGTCACGTCGGCGATCGCCGCCTCGCAGGCCTCCCCGTCCGCGGCCACATCTCGCAGCTCGCGAAACGCGGCGGCCAAGTCCTCCGGGCTGTTGCCGTACTTGGCGAAGAGGCGCTCGGCGTAGTCGCGGACTTCGCGGGCGTCCAGGCGTATCCGCATCTCGTCTTCGAACGGGTCGAAGTCGCCGAAGCGCAGGGACGGTTCGGTGCGCTTCTTGACGGCCCAGGCAACGACGCGCAGGGCACCTATGTCGCCCTCGCTCATTGCCTCCTTGATGTCCGCCCAGCGGCCGTCCCCGGTCCGTTCGATGACCTGAATCTCGGAGGCGCGCAGCCGCCCGGCGTCGAGCCGCTCGACCTCGCCGCCCTCCGGCGTGTACTCGATGATCAACAGTGCTCCTTAGGAAAGTCGGCTCCGGACGTCGCCGAGGACACGCTCAACCTCGCGCTGCATGCGCGGCGTCTGCTGGCGGACAACGCGGTCCCACCACAGCGGAGTGGCGTACTGGTTGACCCAGCGCCGCTTGTTGCCGAACACCGGGTGCCTGAGGCGGCCGGTGTTCAGCTGCTCTGGCACGTTTGACTTCTGCAGGTCCGGCGGCAAACGGCCCTTGTCGAGCCACACTCGCGCGCCGGGATTCCCCGTCGTGCGCACCGAGATACGGATCGCCTCGGCGAGTGTGGCGCGCAGAGGGCGCGTGGTCGGCGAAGGGCCGCCGGGTCGGGTCGTGCGGCCCTGAGAACGGATATCCAGACCGCGGATGGAGTCCTGCAAGCCGTCCCGCAGCGGCTCGGCCGCCCGCCGGATACGGCGCTGCATGCTGCGGCGGATGTTGTCGCCACCAGCAGCCCGCAAACGCCGCTGCAGCTCCAGCAGGCTGCCTGTGTTGGTGATACGGACGTCCTGCACGGCGTCACCTCACAGTGTGACGTCAGTCGACATGAACTCGATCTTCGGCTGGTTCGTGCCGTCGTACAACGCCGTGAAGTTGTACGTCGGCTTGATGACGTCGAAGCCGTCCACCACAGGCGGGCCCTCGTCGAAGCGGACCGCGGGCAGCGTGATTCGGAACGTCTCGAAGAAGGTCGACGCGATGAGCGGACCGACGAACTCCCACACCAGGGACGTCGCACCGTCAGAGGTGTGCAGGTCATCGAGGACGGTGTCGACGTAGTCGGTCTCCAGGTTCCCGGTGATCTTCACCTGGTCGTTGCTGATCGGTTCCTTCTTCAGCCCTGCTTGCCCGGCGTAGAAACGCTCGACCGCCTGAGGCCGCTCGATCTTCACCGACACCTTGCGGACGCCGTCCCGCGCCGTCTCCGCACCGAACGTCCCGGTCTTGACCGCCATCTGCCCGAAGTGGAACGGCGACATCGACGGGTACGAGGCCGACGCCAGAACCTGCGCCTCGTCACAGTCCTTGCCGTCGAACTCAAACGACCCGGTGAGCATGCCGCCCACCTCGCACGCGAACTCCGCCCCGGTGACCTTGCAGCCCAGAAACGTCTTGTCGGTCACCGCGCCCGACGTCAAGGGCACGCCCTTCTGGATCGTCAGGCTCTTGCCTGCGGTGTCCGCGAGGGTGTGCGTCTGCAGGTACGCCGCGGTGGCGGCCTGCTGCACCGGCGTGACGGTCGTGCCCATCAGCGCCTGCAGCAGCAGCCCCATGGCCTTGTTGGTGACCTCCAGGTCGATCGACCCGGAGACCTCCTTGCGGGTCAGCACCCGCCGCGACGACAGCGCCAGCAGACGCCCCGCCGCGATACCCGCGGACTGAGCCGTCGTCTTCTTCAGGACGAGGCTTTCCTTCGTGAACTCGATGAACTTCGTCGGCGCGACGAACGTGCCGTAGGTCGACTCGGCACTGATGCCGAGCTGGGCGCCAAGGCCCGAACCGATCGCCATGGATCAGTCCTCCTTCTGCGACGCCTTGGCCGCGGTCGTCTTCTTCGCCGCGGCCTTCGCGACGGGCTCCTCAACGGGCTCCCAGTTGCTGGGCTGACAGACGTAGCCCTCGAAACGCTCGTCCGGCACCTCGACAACCTGGTCCGGTTCGACGAGCCGGTCGCCGAGCTCGGGCACGGTGACGGGCTCGGCGCCGATGAAGCGCACACGCGCCATGGCTGTACTCCTTGAATGGGGTGGGTCAGATACGGGCACGGCAGGTGATCGTGAAGGCCAGGCCAGCCACGGCGCCCTCGGCTTGGACCTGCTGCAGGTTGCCGGTCGTCAGGTGCGCCCACAGCACGGTGCCGTTCAACGTGGGCGCCGTCGGCGCGGAGTCGGTGGCACGAAGTGCATCCTCGACCGCACCGACCAGCTCGAAGACGGCCGTGCGCTGAAGGGCCATGTCCTTGTCGCCCGACCGCGTCTCCGCGTAACAGGCGATCTCGAAGTCCTCGTCACGGGTGCGAGCGCCGGCCGAGGCGAAGTCTTGCGTCAGCCCGACCGCTGCATCCGCGCCCGGCTGCCATCCGATATGGATGCGCCGCCGATCAGTGACGTTCACCGACTCCGGCCCGTCGACGATGCGGACACCAGCCAGAGCGGAAGCCGCACGCAGGATCGTCAGCAGCGCATCCACCGCCGCCGGTACACGAGACGTCGCCATCTACGCCACCCCCGGCGGTAGCCGGTGCGGCTCCAGCAGCTGCAGCGCCCGGTTGGGTATCGCGTACCCGAACCCGGCGATCGGCTCGGTGACGTTGAAGTCGTCGCCTCCGCCGATGCCGGCGAGGGCGCGCGACGCCCCGTACTGGGTGCGCCAGAGATGCTGAAGGATGATCTTCGCGGCGGCGGTGATGTTCGCCGGAATGACCGCGCGACCAGCCGTGTATGTGATCCGCAGTGGGCCGTACATCCGGCCGCCGCTCCGGAGCCTCACGATCCCCATGCGGGTATCCACATCCAGGTCGCCGACTGTGTAGCTCGTTCCGCCCGTCAGAATGGCGACCGCCGACGTCAGCGACAGGACCGGCGTTCGGCGAAGCGCGAGCTCCCTGACACCAGACGGCTGAATGCTGTGATCCTCCACGACAGTGCCGCGCGCGCAGACGCCGGTGAACTGCTCCACCAAATGCGTCACCGCTTCGATCCAGCCCCGCAGCTCGTCATCTTCCGTCGTCGTGGTGATGTCGAGGTGTGCCTTGGCGTCGGCGAGGGACAGGATCGCCGGGGGCGATGCCTCCCGAACGTCGAAGCTGTCCGTGTAGGCCGACGCCGGGCCGGTGAAGACCCAGCGCACCGCATGCCGCCCGGCCTGCGTGCTGGTGTAGTCCAGCGTGTACTTGCCGGTCTGGCCTGGAGGGTTGGTCACCGCCGGGGAAGCGGTGCTGCCATCCGGCAGCGTGATGGTCAGGGCCACGCTCGTGGCGTCGGTGAGCGTGCCGCCCGCGTTCTTGCAGTCCGCGGCCAGACGCACCGTATCGCCGAGATCGAACGGCATCGCTCACCTCCTCAGCCCTTGTCGTCGTCGGCCTTCTTCGCCGGGCTCTTGCTGGCCGCGCGAGAAGTCCGCGACGCCACGGCCCGCTTCTCGCCCGGCGCCGCGGTGGCCTGCTCCACCGGAGCCGACCGCTCAGCCTTCTCGGACATGAACGTCTCGACGTCCTCGAAGAGGTGCTCGTGCCCCTTGTAGACGGGGTCGGTGTCCTCGATGAGCTGCCCGCCGGTGATGACGCGCGGGACGCCGTTCTTCCAGACACTGAACGGGCTCTTGCAGCGCTTGATCGCCACTGCCTTCTCCTTAGCTGCGCGAGATCGGCGGACGCCGCACGACGCCGCGCACGATGGCCGCACCGAACGTTCCGCCAGTCGTCGCACCAGATGTGGTCACGGACGCGCGCAAGTAGCGCTTCGAGCCCTGATATCCGAGCTCATAGATCTTGTCGTCGTCGGTGCTGGTGATCGTGGGTGCCGAGCCCTGCAGGTCGGCGGCAGCAACCGTGGCCCACGCCGAGTTGTCGTCCGACTCCTGCAGGATGACCGCGTGCGACCCGTCGGTGATCGTCCCGGAATGGACGATGAGCATCGCCGAGCGGGACGCGTCCTTGTTCTCGTTCAGGTCGACGCTCGTGCCGTTGATCGTTCCGTTCGTGCGCAGCGCGATCGTCAGCGTCGCCTTCGCACGCGCGTTGTTGTACAGACTCAGCCGCATGGGTCCTCTCTCCCTCGGGCATACGGAAGGCCCGGACCGTCAGCAGTCCGGGCCTTCCGTCACGGAGTAGGCGACGTTCAGGTCACGTTGAGCATGCGGAGAGCGCCGTCGTTCACCGAGTCGGCCCCGACGCGGTAGTACGCGTACCAGCCGCGCTGACCGGTCGGGCGCCGGTTGGCGCCCACCAGGTGGGGGATGAACTCGACCGTCATGCCAACACGATCCGCGATCACGTAGGACTGGAAGTCGCCGTACACGGCCAGGTAGTTGTCCTGGGTGGCGTTGACGACGCCATCCATGTCTTCGGACTCCAGGGCCGGGCGGCCGAGGAGCTGCGGCGGGACGTCAGCGCCGATGCGCTCCCACATCTGGGCGCCGCCAGCGGTGTCGAACTGGCGGACCAGGTTGTAGACCGCCCGGTTGGCGAGCCAGGTCGCGTTGCCGCGGTAGCGGGCCGGCAGGGCGTTGTCGACCTTGTAGATGTCCGCCGCGGCGAACACGTCCGTCGTGGTGGAGGTGACGACCGAGCTGGTGCCGGTGAGGGCGGTGACGATGCCCGTCGGCTGCCCGGATCCGGTGCCCGTGGCGAACGCCGCCGCCTCGAGGGTGTCCCGGCCGAACGCGAGGAGCCGCGCGACTTCCTGGGTGACGTTGGCCTCGTCCTCCAGGGCCTCGATGGAGATCGGCACGAACCCGGCGGCCTTGTGGACCGGCACGGTCGGCTGCGCGAACGTCGTCGAGTCGTCCGAGACTTCGGCGGCTTCCGCGTCCCACGACCAGGAGACCGCACCGGAGGAGACGCCGTTCCACACGTCGCCGGTCGCGACAACGCTGCGGGCGACCTGACGGATCTGGTTGCGGGAGCCGTTCGCCGTGATGATGACCGTCGGGTCCAACTGGAACGGGACCAGGTAGCCACCAGCGCTGTCGGTGAGGGACATGGCCCGCTCGAGGGCGCGCTGCTCCTCCGGCGAGATCATGTGGCCGCGGCCGGCCGCCACCTTCGACCAGGCCCGCAGGTACTCGGGGCTGGACGCCGCGAGGACCAGCTTGGAGATGCGCGACTCGCTGTCGTCGAACTGTTCGATGATGCCGGTCGCGGCCGAGCGGACAGCGTCGTTGGCGCCGCCCATCTTCTCGATGGCCGACTTGGCACGGGCCTTGAGTTCCTGCGCGACCGCTTCCTTCGACTTGCCGAACGTGCGCACCTCGGACAGGTCCCACGGGTTGCGGAACCGGCAGTCCTCGACGCTGTCGGGGTGGAGGACCGGGTCAAGGTCGTATCCGTCGCGGGACGACGTCGGCGTGCCGCCCTCGATCTTCACGGCGGACGGGCGGCGCTCGGTCGCCTTGGCCGCCGACCGCACCCGCTCCAGAGCGGACTTCCGCTCCAGCTGACGGCGATGCGTGTCGACGTCGGCGAACTCGCGGGTGAGCTCGTCAAACGACTGCTCATCCTCCGCGGTGAGGTCGTCCTTCTCGCCGAGCCGCTCGAGCTCGGCCTGAATGTCCTTGAGGCGGATCACCGCCTGGGAGTGGCTGAGTTCCATCAGTCCTTGTCCTTCACGATGGGCGCCAGGCGGGTCTTCATGAGCGCCGCGATCTCGCGGATATCGCCCCTGAGCCGCTCTGAGCTGGGGTTTTCTGGTGTGGACGGGTGCCCATCGAAGGGCGGCGCGTCGGTGGTGCTGGGGGCTGGCGGGTGCTCTCGTTCGAGCGGCGCGCCATCGGTGGTGGTCTCTGCGGCCGGGTGCCCGGTGGGCGGCGCGGCTTGGCTGGCGGAATCACGGCTGAACAGGAGAGCCGCCGCAACCTCGCGGCGCAGCTCTGGGTCCTCGGGCACCTGCGGCAGTGAGGCCGCGTCCCTTGCGAGGGACTGACGGATCTGCCGCGTCATGTCATCGGAGCGAACCAGCTCCGCGGCCATGCCGCGGCTACGGACACTGACCGACGTCCCCGCGTAGGCCGGGAAGACAACAGGACCGAGCTCGCGGCACTTCAGCTCGATCAACTCGCGCCGCAGCGGGCCGCGATCGCCCGGGTACCAGAGAAGATCCATGAGCTCTTCTGGCTTCACCAGCTTCCCGGTTTGGTCGCGCCACTCGTCGCGGACGACCTCGAACCGGAACGACATGCCGGTCACGGTCTGCTGAGCGATCGCCTCCCGGACCGGCTCGATTAGCCAGTTCTCAGAGAGGCGCGCCTCGACATAGAGGCCGTCGTCGTCCTCCCGGAGGTCTTCGATGGAACCGATAGGGATGGACCCAATCAGCGGGTGATGCCCGTGGTCGAACTGCATGACGGGCTTTGACTCGCGGATCGTCTTGCGGAAGGCGCCCTTGCGGATCGTCTCCGTGAAGGTTCCCTCCCACGAGTCGATCTCGGTGTCCTGGCCGAAGACGGCGGCATAGCCGGACAAGGTCCGGCCATCGCTCTCACCGGCCTCGTCGGCTCGCTGAAACTGAAACGGCGCGGACCTCTCCAGGTCGCGCGCCGCAGGATGCAGGGTGCCCATCAGGTCCCCTCCTCGGTAGGTGTCTGCGGGACCGGGGCTGCCGTCGTCCCAGGCGGCTGTAGCTGCACGGAGAACAAGCCGAGGTGCTCGAGCAGCGAGTAGTCCTCGGCCTCAACGGCAGCCACGACGCTCTTCGGCGTGTATCCGGCGTCCGTGAGGGACCGGATGGTCTGTGCTTGCCGGAACTGGATCTCCGCGGCGTCCTTGCGGTCCTCCCGCAGGAACGGCACGTCACGGGAGTCGTACCAGAGCCGGAGCCCGTTCGATCCGCCACCAGCCGGCTTGAGCAGCCGTGAGAAGGAACCAGCAACCTGCTGCCACAGCGGATGGATCGTGCCGTCCGCGAACCGGCGCCGTGCCTGGCTGTAGTTGGAGTACGTCGCAGCCTGCAGGCCCTCCGACAAGCCCACGATGACCGGAGGCACCCCGGCCGCTGCCGCGATGCGGGTTTCGCCCGCCGCCTGCACGCTGGTGAAGTCCAGCTGCTGGAAGTCCTTGCCGACCACCGTGACGTCTGCGCCGCCGCCCAGGTACATGGTCTTGTAGGCGTTCTCCACGCCCCGATGCGAGCTGTCCATCTTGGCGACGAACTTCTCGAACGCCTCAGGCGCGACCTCCCGCGCCAGACGGACGACCATGTTCGGTGTCGCAGCGTTCTCGAAGAACCGCTGCTTGTGTGTCGTCATCAGGTTGTCGTTACTGGTCTCGCGGATGATCGGAGTCATCCACGACATGCCCCGGTACGTCGCCAGCGGGTCCGGGGTCGGCGCGAAGTGCGCCACCTCCTCCGGCAGGAACGGCACCGGCTCCGCACCCGCACCAGGACCCCCCTCCTGGTACAGGTAGCCGATGCGCCGCCATCCGAGCGTCCCGCCGCGGGTCCGGCGCGGCTCCAGCACGATCTGCACCCAGTCCGGGCGCATCCGCACCAGCTCGTCACCCTCACGGGCCCAGTACGAGTTCCCAGCCAGGTCAGCATCCTGAATGACCCGCGACAACAGGTCCTGAGTCGTCCCACCCACCCACGGCTCCTCAAGAAGCCGCAGATCAGCCGTGCCGAACATCTCCGACGGGCGGCCATTGTTCAGCCGCTGCCATTGGAAACGAGTCGCGGAGAACACCATCTGCCGCACCGACAGGCACGAAAACAGCACGCCATTCGTGACCGCCCGCGTCGCGAACCCGGTGAAGTCATTCGGGACACTCTCCGCGGCCTGACCGGGCATCGTCTGCTGCATGCCGGTCGGGTAGTACGTCGCACCGCCGAACTGGAAGCTGTTGACGTAGTCCTCGAGCGTCGCGATGTGCCGCTCCTCGGCCGATGGGCGCCCGCGCCGAGACCGCCACAGGCTCGTCACGGGCGCCCCCTCCCGCCACCCCTAGCAGGGTCCACATCGGCCAGCAGCAGGCAGTACGCCACCAGCAGCACGCCGCCAGTCATGAGGCCCGCCGCGACGTCGCAAGCAAGCCACACCCCGGACGTGAAGAGGCCTCCGCCAACCAGGACACCCGCCCGTGCCCACGCGGCACGGTTCACCTGAAAGCGACCCACGGCTCCACCTCCTCCTCCTCGTCGACCTCCGCGCCGAGGCCCCACTTGGCGAGCGTCACCGCCACCAGCGGGCTGATATCGACGCTGACGATGCGGCGCGCCCACGCCCAGGCGTCGCCCAGCGGGCGTTTCTGTGCGCCGGCGAGGGCGGATGCCAACGGCGCCTGGTCCAGGTGCGACATGGTCTGCTCGGTCACGGCGTCGTAGAACTGTCCGCACGCTGCGGCGACTTCACGCGCCTTCGGCGAGACGATCTCCACGCCGAGCCGCTCGGCGAGATCCGGGATCAGCGACCCAGCAGGCCCGCCCGCGTCAACGACCCAGCAGCGCGGCTTCCACTTCTTGTGCAGCTCTTCCGCGCGGTCCAGGATCCAGCCCGTGCCCGGCCGGTGATCGACGACCTCCACGTGCGTGCCGCCCCGCCACTCGCCTGCAACGCAGATAGCCGCGTGCGACCGCTCCGGCGTCATGTCGATCGAGAACGCCACCGGGTCGCCCGGCGCCGACTCGGCAGCCGCCAGCGCCCGCCACGCGTCCTCACCGATGACCTGCCACGTGTCCGCAGTGTCCGACGGGTAGACGCCCACGCCGAGGCGCTCACGCTCGAAGATGCCGCCGCTCCCAAGGGAGGCCCGCTCATTGCGGATGTGCTCCCGACTGATCCGGATACCGAGCGCCGGGTTCGCCCTCGCCCACGCCGCCGGATCGTCCGCGTCATCGTGCTCCGTGCAGGCGGACCCGCACTCGGACACGTGGGCGTCCACCGACCACTCGAAGTACGCGAGCGACGGATCCGGCTCACCAGACTCCACCGCAGCCTCAGCGCGCCGACGTAGGCGGCCGAGCTGCACCGACGGAGAGCCGATCCCGGCCGAACCGAGATACCAGATCTGAGGATTCGGTACTGCGGCCATCGTCGGCATGAGCGCGCCCATCGCGTCATCACCGAGGATCATCGCCTCGTCCAAGATGTTGCAGTCCCCGGTGAAACCACGGCCCGAGCCTCCCGAGCGGGCCAGGAACCGCAGCACCTGGCCAGTGACAAGCTCGATCGCCTCTTCGCCCGTCGTCTTCCGCACCCGCAGCACACGCTTCCGCAGATCAGGGCAACCCATGACCAGCTGCTCGATACGACGGAACGCCACGATCGATGTTTTGAACTCGTGAGCGCTGTGCAGGATCAGCTTCTCGCCCAGCAGGAACAGGCCTGCCAGCTCGCGGGCCTCGATGATCCCGCCCTTGCCGTTTTGCCGCGGCACGTTGACGGCGACTTCGAACGCCGACCAGTTGCCGTCTTCCCGCTCGCGGAGGCCGACGTCGAGGATGTGCTGCTGCCAGGGGTCCAGCTGCAGCCCAGCAAGCGCCGCGAGCTCGACTGCCTCCTGCCCCGACGACGACAGGAAGCCGACCGGAGCAGTGAAGAGCCGAGGCGTCTGTACGCCCCGCAGCTCAGGCCCCGCGGCGGCGGGCCTCTCGCTTACGAGTGAGCTCATCGAGCGCATCCCCCTCCTCGCCGACCGGAGCGAGCTTGCGCAGGTCGGCCATGATCGGGCGGAGCTTGTCGGCGACGACGGCCTTGGCGGTCGGAGCATCTGACGCGTCGATCGCCTTGGCGAGGTCGAGCGCGACGGCAGCCATCCCGGGCGATGTCTCGTCCGCGTGAAGATCATCCAGCTCGGCGGCGATCTTGTCGGCGACGCTCATGATCACCCCCGGCTGTGACGGAGCGTCACATCACGCAGAGTGACAGCCGCTAAATCGCTAGCCTGCGCTTCGACGGATTAGGCCTTTCAAAATCGCCACGCAAAAAATCGGGCGAGAAGGGCGGTTGGGTCGCTCGCTTCTCGAAATTCACGATGGGTCGAGGCCCCCCTCCCACCGTGATCACCAACGTCGCGAAGCCTGCGGCATCGCCGTCCGTGACTGCCCGCGGCGGGCGTTGTACCACCGCGACGCGACCCGCTCCATCCCTGGCTGCCGCATGGCCCTGATGCGTGCCATGACGATGTCGCGGCCTGGGTCGACGGTCACGATGCGCGCCTTCAGCCGCTTGTACTTCGCGAGCGCTTTCGCGCTTGGCTGCGTATGGATCACGTACACATCGGTGGTATCGAGGTGCTGATAAGCCTCATCGAGGGCGGCGAACCGGGCTCGGTGCACAACCTTGGTCAGCACCTCACTGTGCGCGTGGTGGTCGGCGCCTGGTCCGGCCATGGCCAACGCCATGAGGTCAAGGTCGATGACGATGTCCTCAGGCTTGGCGTGCGCCCTGATCCAACTGGACTTCCCCGCCGCGGGCGGGCCGGTCACAACGAATAGCACCCCGCGTCACCACCTGCGCGAGGCCCGCTGTGGCGCTCTGAGCGCCGTCCGATTCCCGCGCGCGCTGTTGCACCTGCGGTGCGCTGAGCGGGCGTTGGCGGGGTCGAGGAGGTCACCGCCGTGGCTGAGTGGTACGAGGTGGTCGAGGGTGAAGGCGAGCGGGTGGCGGCGGCCGTCGACGTTCGTGGGGATGTTGTGGCCGCAGATCCAGCAGGGGTGGCCCATGGCTTTCACTGCGGCGACGAGCCTGCGGTAGGGGCGCCCGTTGCGCGGGTTGCCGGCCACGGACGCCACCTCCCTCACGGCGTCTCTTCGAGCTCCTTCTCCAGCTCGTCGAGTTCCTTCTCGAGGTCTTCGAGGTCTTGCTCCAGCTCCTCGGTGCTCGGCGTCGAGACACTGTCGCTGGGCTCGGTGAGGTCGCTGGTTGCGTCCTTCAGCTGATCCTCGACGATCTCGCCCACGTAACGCTCAAGGGTCTTATTGTCGACGCCCTCGCACTCGGAAGGCCGCTTGCCCTCGATGTCCTTCTCGACTGCGTCCTTGAACTGCTTCTCCATCGCGGCCTTGCAAGCTGCCGGGTTGGCTTCGGCCTCGCTGCTGCAGGCGGTGAGCGGAGCGAGGAGCAGGGCCGCGGCTATGGCGACGGTACGGATGCGCATGGTCCCCCCAGGACTGTTGATGCTGAGGGAGCATCATGCGGCGGAATGAGGCGCTGTGTAAGCCCTGTGGCCGCGTTGTGACGCACTTGGGGCCCGCCGCCCTCGTCGGGGGGATTGCCGAGGACGGCGGGGGTCAGGCGGCCTTCGGTCGGCCGGGCTTCACCTGGGCGGCCTTCTCGACTGTGGGCAGGTGGTAGAGCGGCTGGCCGTTGCCAATCGGCATGGGCTCGATCTTGCCGCGGGATACCCAGACGCGGATCGTGCCGGGCTTGACTCCGGCAACACGTGCGGCTTCCCAGATGGTGCCGAGGTCGTCTCGGTCGTAGATCTCGCGAAGCCCTGGGTTGGGGAAGGTGGCCATGGCGCCTCCCCGGTATACGCAGAGACCCCCGCGGTGTGTCCTCGCGGGGGTCCGAGTTGCTGTTGGGATGGGTGTTCCACCATCGACTTCGGAGATTACAGATTGTCGGATCAGCTAGCAAGTGGCGCTAGCAGCTCAAGCCACCTGTGGCCCGAAGTCCTTGAACTGGCTGAGTCCGCTCGGCGGTGGCCCAACTCGTTCAAGCACTTGATCTATGTGGGCCTGTAGCTCGTTGTCGAGCAAGAAGTACTCGCAGCTCGGGTGCAGTCGGAGGCCAGCGAAACGCTGATGCAACTCGCCCTCCAGCTTGTAGCTGCCTGGCTCGACAGCCAAGACTTCGTCGGGGAGCAAGTCACGCATGCGGTTCCGGAGCTGCGTTGTCGTACCGATCTTCACGTACCGGCCTCGCCTGATGTAGTAGACGACGCCGTCGGGGGCGTCGCCGTAGGTTCCGGGAGGCGGGGCGGCATCTGCAAGAGCGGCGTACCGTTCCCCCTGTCGCGCCTCCGCGGCTGCGCGCTCCTTGGCGCGGGCCACCTGAGTCGCGGCCAGTTGGACAGCCACAGCCATCAGTTCATCGGTCATCTCGACGCCAGCCTGCGTCCAGTCAGCCACGATGGTCGTGAAGTGCGGGAAGACCGGATCATCCGCAGCGGGGATGTGCCGGGCGCCAGGTATCCCCACCCAGCTGCTCCGCGGCTTCATGCTCTTCGGGACGTAGGGCCTGGATACGAGGTTGCGCCCTTTGGCATTCTTGGTCACGTCGATCTCCTTGGGATCGGCCACGCCCCGGGAGTGTTCGCAGCACTCGCCGGGGTCCTTGCGTGATTCTCTCAGCCGCCACTGACAACGGCCCGCGCCTACGGTGCAGTTGGCGCTACGGCCGCACCCAGCAGTAGTGCCAGTCGGCGTCGTCGTGCGGCGGCGCCCCGAACATGCGCAGCACGTACCGGGCCCCGCCGATGGTCTGCTCCCCTGCTGGCCGGCCGTGGTCGCCGACCGGCACGGTGATCTCCCCGCCGTCACGCGGCCCGCCCTCGATACCCAACGTCAAGTCCATGATCCGATCAACGGCGGGTGGCGGGTATGGTCACGGCAGCGCCCCCGGTACTAGCTCTACCGGGGGCGCGCTGGGTGTCCTCTCACTGGTTGTTGGTCTTGGCCCACACTCCGCGGGTTGTGCTGCTGGTGCTGCGCTGGTCCTGGTAGACGGGCCCGTCGTAGTGGTGGTGGTGCTCATCCGGCAGTACACCCTTGGCGCGCTTGACGAGGCGGCTGAGGGCGAGGACGAGCGCGGCCGGGGCCCCGAAGACCATGGCGACGACGATGGGGTCGGCGCCCCCGGACGCCCACAGGATGGCAGTGGCGGAGCCGCCCACGACAGCAGTCAGGACGCTGCCGGAAAGCATGAGCGCGCTGGCGTCGGTGGCCTTCTGGCTCATGGGGGGCCGGCCGGGCTGGGCGACGGGCGGGGCGCTGCCGACGATCGGGATGGGGCTGTCGTCGCGGAATGAGGTCGGGGCGGGGATCTCGTCGATGGCGGCCATGAGGCGGCGGATCGTCTCGCGGTCGGCGTCGGTGGGGTTGGTCTCGGTGGACATCGTGGACTCCGGTCGGTAGGGGTGTGCAGCGGCTGTGCGGGGCTGTGAAAGTGCAGGTCGCGGGGTGTGAGAACCCCTGTGCGGGCGGCCGGACCCCTGTGCGGTGCGCACAGGGTGGAAGCCTGCCCACACAGGGGTCACATAGGGTCAAACACACCCGAAACGGAGCAGACATACAGGGGTTAATGGGTCCTATCGGACGCCCGGAGGGCTTCCAGCGTCCACCCCCACACGCGCTTGCCGTCATGCGGGAACTGCACAGCTGGCATGTCGACCTTGAGGGCGGCGAGACGGTCCTTGAGGGCACTGCCGGCCCGGGACGCATACCGCGCATCGCTCTCGTCGTCGGCCTGGGCGAACTCCTCATCCACCCTGGCCAGGTAGGCGAACGCCTCCGCTCGGGTCACGTTGCCCCGACCGGTCTCAGCCGCAGCCTTGACCAGGTAGTCGAGGATCGTCACTTCCGGGGCGGCCGGCAGCGTGCCTGCCTCCTGACGCAGCGCGTGCGCCCGCCGCAGGATGACGGCGACCTGGTCGTCGTCGTAGTAGTGACCGCGGACGAGTTCCGGCTCGGCTGACTCGCCGGAAAGCAGGATGCCCACGCCGCGCTGCGCCTTGAGAATCGTCTGAGCGTTGTGCCCGGCGGCCGAGTAGCCCTGACCGAGGATCGTGTCGGAGGCCTGCGGGGTGAGACAGCGCATCGCCCACTTGATCGACAGGATGTCGCGGATGCCAGTCGGCACGGAGTCCCCGTCCGGCTTCTGCGTCGCCGCGAGAGTGATCACACCGAGGGCGCGGCCCTGCTGCACGATCAGCCGCAGCAGACGCTCCATCTCCTCACGGATCTTCGGCGGTGCGGCGGCACCGTAGGACGACCACTCGTCCACAAGGAGCACGGCCAGGCGGACGCGGGGGTCGACCGCCGCCATCTCCTCGGTCAGCTTGCGCGACCCGTGCTCCTTGGCCAGCGCGCGCCGCTCCGGGATCTCCACGGTCCAGATGTGGTCGAGGATGTTGAGCAGCTGCACGGGGTCACCATCGGTGTCGTACATGGCCGCGATCGACTCGAACGGGGTGATGTCGGCGCCGCCCTTGCCGTCCGCCAGGTACAGGGGCACGGCCGGGTCCAGGGCGGCAGCGAGCAGCAGTTCGTTCGCCGCGGCCGACTTTCCGGACCCGGGCTCTCCACCGAAGATCCCGGACCGTTCGACCCAGGACACGTCGACGAGGTCGCCGCGTAGGCCGACACCCATCGGGATCGGCCGCCACAGGTTGACCCGCTCGGCGGTGAGGAGCGGCCCAGTGGGTGCCTTGTCGGAGAACGGCACCCGCAGCGACACCCGAAGCCGTATGCGTCCTTCGCGGTCGCCGCGGGCCTGGTGGACCTGCTGTACGGACACGCCGAAGGCTCCGGCGATCGCGTCGGCCGCGCCGAGGGCCTTCTTGGCGGGGACGCCTGACGGCAGGTCGAAGGTGACCTCCCACGCCAAGCCGTCGGCGGTGAGCGTGCACGGCGTGAGCAGCCGCAGTTCGTCGTCGGCGGCGATGACGCGGGCGTCGCGGTACACGCGGTTGACCATGGCGTCGGTCATGCGGTCGCCGTCGCCGATCTTCGCGTCACGGTCGGTGTACAGCTCACCGGCGGTGGTGCGGCGTCCGATGAGGGCGAGTGCGGCCAGGGTCGTGCAGGCGGCGGCGATACCACCGGGGGCCCCAAGGAAGTGCAGTCCCGCACCCTCGGCACCGAGGATCGGCGTCAGGGCGACGGCACCACGCATGGCGCGCTTCGCCCGGGCATTCTTCTGCGCCGACCGGTACTCCTTCATGGCCCATGCGGAGTCCTTGGACGCTTTCTCCAGGTCGCCGCGACGCCGGTCCTTCTCCTTGCCAGGGAGGAGCCGACGGTCGTGCGCCCACTTGGCGGTCTTGTAGTCGCGGTGGGCGAGGATCACGTCGTGCTTCGCCTTGGAGACTTCGGCACCCTCGGTCCCGTGCACCCAGACGAGCGTGCGGAGCATGCCGCGGCCGATCTGGGCGGCGTGCCCGTGCTGGGTGGTCTGCCGGCGCAGCCACTTGCGGAAGCTGCGCGTGCTGTTGATGCGGCCGACCTTGGCGCGACTCTTCCACCCGGCGCGGGTCTTCACCCACGCCGGGGTGAGGGGGGTGTCGCCCATCAGGTCGACGGGCGCAGGCTGCTTCACGATGGGCGTCGCGTCAGAGGCCGTGCCCGGCCCGGAGTTGTAGCCGGCGACGAGGCGCTCCCACTCGGGGTCGGGGCTGCTGCTGGGGGTCGTCTCGATGCTCATGCCTGGTCTCCTCGGGCGGTGTTCTTAGCGGCGGCGGACGCCTGTTCGAGGGCGGCCTGCTTCCTCGCGATCGGGCTGGGCGGCGGGGTGTCGCCGGGCGTCCGACGGGGCGGGGTGCCGCCGTTGAAGCGCCGCCCGTCGGGGGCGTTGGGGTCACGCTTGGCACGCTGACCCTTTTGGGAATCGACCTGCGAGAAGTCACCGATTATCGGAACCTCGGTGGCGACCTTCATGCGGGTCTGCGCAGCACGGCTACGTGCCTCGATCTCGGCCGTGATGCCGACCGTCTTCGAGCCGGTCACCCGGTACCAGGCGTCGGCCCAGATCTGCTCCGTGACGTACTGGGAGCCGCGGGCGGAACGCATCGCGTCGGCGACCTCCCACACCTCCGGGTGACCCTGCCGGCGGTCGTCGTCGCGGCGCTGCTGCTCCGCCTCGGCGACCTTCTGCTGGGCGGCCTTCTCGGCTGCCGCCTTCTCCTCCGCGACCCGCTTCTCGGCCCGCGCCTTCTCGCGGGCAGCTTCCTCGCAGGCCTTGGCGCGCTTCGCTGCGCGGCGCTCGCGGCGGGACGGAATGCCGTCCGCCTTCTGCGCGATGCCGTGCTCGTAGGCCATCAGCACTACCGGCCCGCCGAGCGAGGCGAGGGCGCCGATGAGGCCCGCGTTGAGGCCGATCGCCGGGTCGGTGAGGCCGTGCCACAGGTTGATCCCGGCGGCAATCAGGGCGCCGGCCATGATGCCGATCCGGTACGGCATCACGTCCCGGCGGTGAGCGACCGCCCACGCTGCACCAGCGGCCAGCACCAAGGCCAGCCCTTCCAGCAACGCCGGGGCGGCGACGAGGAACGGGCGGTCCTCGTCCCAGAACGCGAGGAACTGAACCGGCGCGGCGATCACCAGACCGACGAGGTAGATGCCCCGGGCGCCCCACTTCCACAGGTTCTCGGTGCGCTCCTGCTCGGCGAGCTGCTGAGCCTCCCGCTCGTCCTCCTCCTCGGCAGCCTTATCCGCCTTCTCCTTCTCGGCCTGCGACTTGGCCGTCTCGGCTGCCTTCTTCGCGAGGTGCGCGTTGTGGTCGGCCTTCTCCTTCTCCAGCCGCATCGCGGCGCGCTCGTTGGCGATGCGCTGCTTCTCGGCCTCCTCGCGGGCGAGGATCTCGGCGGCCTTGGCTTCACCTTCGGCCTTGATGCGCTCGGCTTCGGCCTTGGCGGCGGCCTCGGTACGGATCGCGTCCGCCTTGGCCAGCGCCACGGCATCGAAGCCGCGCTCGGGCGAGGCAACGGGCGTCCCGTTGACCCTCTCGATGGATGTGGCGGTCACGATGATTCAGTCCCTTCAGGTGTCAGGCGTGAGCAGGGCGGGCGGGGCGGTGACGGAGGTAGGCGACGACGGCGGCCAGGACCAGCACGGGCCCTGGGATGGCGCCGATCACGGCGGCCAAACCCGTGGCCGCGAGGGCGACCGGGGTAACTGCGGCCGGCCACAGACCGACGGCGATCAGGAACAGTGCGGCGAGCAGCCAGAGGACGGGGTGGCGGCGCATGACGGGCTCCTCTCGGGGTTGGTGGTCAGGCGGCGGGGGCGACGTCGCCGAGGCGGGTGCCGTACAGCTCGTCGACGAGCGGCGGGTCGTCGTCCGGGTTCGCCTTGTCGTAGGCGACGGCCTCGGCGAGCAGGCGCAACTCGACCGCCCAGTCGTCGGCCGCAAGCCAGCGGGAGATCAGGTCGGCCCGGTACTCCCAGTCGCTGACGGGCGCGGACGGGGCGGAGGGGAACTGGATCAACGTGAACATGGGGGTGGTCCTCTCTCGGTGATCAGGCGTGGGGTGGCGGGTCAGAGCTGGTTGGGCTGGAGGTCGAAGAACAGGACCGTGAGAGGCGTCCCTTAGTCCTGCGCGAACTGCTTCAGAACGAAGTCGAAGAGGTACTCGCGGGTGACACCGCTGGGGACGTCGACGATGGCCGAGCGGGTGTTGAGGCGGCCGTCGGCGGTCTGGACGGTCGCGATCCACTGGTAGGCGGTGGTCTGCTCGGTCTGAGCGGTCATGGCGATGGGTGTCCTCTCGGGTCCAGGTCCGGGGTTAGGCGGTCTGACGGTCGGTGAGCGCGCGGAGTACGTCCTGAACGATCTCGGCGGGCAGCAGGCCCTTGTCGATCGCGCCGAGCGTGGCGAACTCGCGGGCGATGCGCTCCTGTCCTGCCATGCGGTTGAACGGCATGGAGCCGTTCTTCTGCTCGTTGATCTCGGCGGCCCTCCGCAGCAGCGCGGCGGCCTCTTCCAGGTAGCGGGACATAGCGGTGTCCTTCCGTTGGTCAGGCGGGGTGGGGTTGGGCGCCGCGCCCGGGGGATGGCATGGGGGTCGACCCCGGGCACGGCAGAACGGAGAGCCGCTACCGCGGCCGGTTGGAGCTCCAGCGGTTCACGTCGGCGAGCTTCTTCGACAGCTCCTTGTGCTGCTCCTCCGTCAGGCGGGCGGTCACGACGCCGCCTCGTCGAGGAGCTCCAGCAGCTGGGAGAGCGAGCTTTCGAGCCGGCCGAGCATGCGGGCCATCGCCCGGTCGTCAGACAGGTCCAGCCGCTCGGAAGCGGCCAGCGCCTCACGCGCCTTCTCGATCCGGTACCGGTCGTGGACGGTCAGGTTCTCGATGCGGGCCACCGTCACCACCACCGCCGCTTCTTCTTCGGGGCGACCTCGGCCTCGGCGCGGTTAGCCGTTGCCCGCAGGCCCTTACCGCGGTCACGGAGCCGGTCCGCCTCACGCTGCGCACGAGCGGCCTTGCGCGGGTCGCTGTAGTCGCGGCCCTGACGCCCGTATACGTCGGCGGTCATCTGCTGACGCTCCGCCTCCTGCTCGGCCGCGTAAGCCATCTCGCGCAGCCGAGGTGCCTGCCGGGCCGCGTACTGCTGCTCCGGCGTCTGCATGTCCTTGAACCGACGGCCCATCACTTCACCGCCTCGGTGGAGGCAACGACGAGGAACGCGTCCGACGCCAGGTCCATCACGACCTCGGCGGGCGTACCGGCCCGGCGCAGCTCGTGGGCAAACTCCTCCGCCGGCCAGGAGCCGCGCGGACCGCCAGCGGGGAAACGCTCGAGGACGGGGCGGCGCACGTAGGACGCGGCCTCGTGGGCGGCACGGTCGGCGGCCGACATGGCGGGGGCCTGGGTTGCGGTGGTCATCAGGCCACCGCCTTGGAGGCCGTGTTCCAGGTGGAGAAGACGCAGATCGTGTCGAGGAACGTCGGGTCGGCGATCCGCACGACGCGCAGCGGCTGGCCGTCGCGGTCGACGGTCTCCCACTCGTCGACGGCGCTGAGCACCGCGCGCTCCTCCGCGATCAGCTCCTCGGCCTCCTCGGTAGTCGAGAAACCCCAGAGGGAGCCGTGGCTGTCGAAGTTCGCGACGGTCTGTGTGTCCATCGCCAGCTCGAGACGGCGCAGCGCGTCGGCGGCGAGCACGGGAAGCGGAGCGGTGGGGCGATCGGCGCCGTGGGGCGCCGGTACGATCTCTACAGCCATCAGGGGTCCCTTCAGAGAACCTGGTGGTTAGGGCCGGCCTGCGAGGTAGGAGTCGCGGTGTCCGGCCCGCTTTGTTTGGTTGTGAGGTGCCGTCCGCGGACTGGGTCCGGTAGGAGTGGACGACGATCTCAAGCGCGTGCTTGCGATCTGCCTTCGACAGTAGGGGCATCCGCCAGCGACGTCAAGCGCACGCTTGATGTGACTCGAAAAGCCCCCTACCCTCAGGCCATGACCCAATCCCCGGACGCCCTCCGCCGCCAGCTGATTGCCAGCCTCAACGCCATCAGCGATCCCGAGGAGCGCCTCCGGAAGTTCAACGACATCGAGAGCGAACTCAAGCTCGACTTCAAGCAAGTCAAAGCGCGGATCGCCCGCGACCTCAAAGCAGCGAACCGAACCTGGCCACAGGTTGGCGAAATCTTCGGAGTGACAGGCGCGCGAGCCGAGCAGATCTCCCGTGCCGCAAGGTGAGCTGAACTCCATGCCCTCGAGTCAACGCCCCGTCACAGCCCTGAGCCATGAACCGGCAGTGCACTCGCACTGCACCAGCTAGACCTTCAGTGCACCCGCAGTGCACTGGCACTGCATGTCCCCAGCGAGCAGACCGCGGGAGCCGGATAGTGGACGTCGTCGACACGTGGACCGGTCGGACAGCCTGCGCCTTGCAGGCGGCATTCCGGGATACCAACGAGGCGTTCGCAGGCCGCCTCGACGTGGCGCCCCGGACGGTCGCCAACTGGCACAAGGATCCGGAACTGGTCCCGCGTACCGAGCTGCAGGCGGCATTGGACACGACTTACGAGAGGGCAGGTGAGGCAGTGCGGCGACGGTTCAGTCTCCTTGCTCGCCCGCCGGAGGAGCGCATCAACGCTCAGGCGCTGCGTGTCGCAATCGCGGTCGTGGTCCGCGGCGAGGAAGTCCTGCTCGTCTGCCGCCGCGGAGACGAGAGCCTCCGCTGGCAGTTCCCCGCCGGCGTGGTGAAGCCTGGCGCGGCAGCCGAGGCGGTGACGGTGCAGGAGACGCACGCGGAGACTGGCGTGCACTGCGCGGTACGCGAGCACCTCGGCAGCCGCCTGCACCCTCTGACAGGCGTTCTGGCGTTGTACTACCTCTGCGACTATCTGGCCGGCGAGGCCACCAACAACGACGTCCTCGAGAACGTGGACGTGACCTGGGCGCCGATACGGGCCCTATCCCGATTCATCCCTGCCGACACGATCTATCCGCCGATCATGGCTGCTCTGGAGGATGCATGACCAGCACGACCGACAAGCCCGGGATCTCCGCCGCCATCATCGTCGACGAGGGGCGCGTCCTCATGGTCCGCCGCCGCATCTCCGAGGGCGAGCTGATGTGGCAGTTCCCGGCCGGCGGTATCGAGCCGGGCGAGACTCCCGAGGATGCCGCAGTCCGCGAGACCGCAGAGGAGACCGGCCTGACGGTGAAGGCCGTGCGGCTGCTCGGGCAGCGCGTACACCCGAAGACCGGCCGCGAGATGAGCTACACCGCCTGCGAGCCGATCGAGGGCGAGGCGCGCGTCGCGGACGATGAGGAGCTGGACGCGGTCGCCTGGGTCACCCACGGCGAGATCAAGGAGTACGTGCCCTACGGCCTGTTCGAGCCGGTGCAGGACTACCTCGACAGCGCCCTGCCCCACTAAAGCGAACGGCCGAGCGGTTGCACCCGCCCGGCCGGTTCGACCAGCGAGTTGCACCTCGCTGACCAGTAAGTCCATCCCGTCAAGAAAGGACTCTGCCGTGAAGTCTACCCAGGCTGTGTTAGACCGGCCCGTGATATCTCCCACGCGCCTCCTCGAGGCCCCGCTCCCCCAGCTCCTCGCCGAGGTCGGCGCCGAGCTGGTCGACTCCCGCATCACCGACGCCGCGTTCACCGGAGCGGCGGTCGTCGCTGATGGCCGGGTGCTGCTGTCGATGCCGCCGGGCCGGCCGGAGTGGGAGCGGGACGCCGTGGCCCGCGCGCTGCTGGGGGATGTGCTGCGGGTGCCGCTGCCTCCACTGCCCTCGCCGTACACGCTGACCGAGCTGTAGAGATAAGTCTAGCCCCGCTTGACTTGACCAGTCTAGCGGGGCTAGACTTATACTCATGAAGCACAGGGACCTGATCAAGAAGATCAGAGACGCGGCCAAAGCCAAGGGCCTCCCCTTCGAGATGCTGCGCCAGAAGGGCAGCCACCAGATGTGGGTCTGCGGCTCGACTCGCGTTGTGATCCCTAAGCACAGCGAGGTCAACGAGATCACCGCTGAGAACATCTGCAAGACACTCGAACCCGAACTTGGAGAGGGGTGGTGGCGATGAGCGCCTACCGCGTTGTTGCGCGGCGAACCGGCGACTGGTGGGCCCTCGAGGTTCCCGACCTGCCGGGTGTCTTCAGTCAGGCCAAGCGCCTGGAGCAGGCCGACGCTGCGGCCCGCGAGGCGATCGCGGTCATGCTCGACGTAGAACCCGACACGATCAGCGTGTCCGTCGAACCGGAGCTGAGCGAAGAGGAACGCGCTGTCCTTCGAGAAGCGGCCGAAGTCAGGAAGGCGCGGGCGGAGGTGGAGGAGAGGGAACGACGCGTGATGCAGCATGCGGCCTCAACCCTGACACGGAGCCTCAGCCAGCGGGACGCAGGCCGCATCCTGGGACTCTCCTTCCAGCGCGTCTCACAACTGCTGAAGGATGAGCCGGCAAGGCGCAAAACGCGACGGTCCAAGACTTCCGTCTAGCTCCCACAGCGAAAGGCCCCCGCCATCTCGGCGGGGGCCTTCGTCACGCCGCGGCCCGCCGTTCCGCCAAAGGCAGGTCGAGCAGCTCCGAGTGCCCGTACTGCGCTTGGCACTGGGGGCAGCGGGCGCCGTCGCTGTCGAGGGTGATGCGCAGCACCTGCCCGCAGCCGCATTGGACGGGCACGCGCCGGGGCGGCCGCTCGCCGGAGACCTGCGCTTCGCACTGCCGGCGCAGCTGGGATATCTCGCGGGCCACCTCTTCGAAGGCGGGGTGCTTCTCGGCGGCCCAAGGCAGCAGGATCCGCAGCCGCTTCACGGCCTGGTCGCACTGCTGCTGCAGGTCGCCCTCCCAGCGCGGGTACGTGTAGCCCAGCAGCTCATGGAAGTCGACGATCCAAGTCTGCAGGATCGTGACTACGCCCCCGCGGGCGAGCAACGACAGTGGCTCAAGGCGCAGCGGGAGCGGGGCTGTGCGGCTCCCGGAGACCGCCGGGCCCCCGTTTCCGCTGCCGGGCATCAGCCGACCGCCGAGGCGGGCGTACAGCCCCTCCGGCCCGGCGAGGGCCCGCAGATGCAGGTCGACCCGATCGGTGCAGGGCCGGCATGCCTGATGCCCCAACTCGTCGGCGTACAGCGGGCGAAGGCAGACGGAGCAGGTCGGTGCGGGGGCGTCGTCGAGGTTCACGGCGAAGGCTCCTTGCGGCGATTCAGCGGGCGTTGCGGCTAGCGGGTGGTGGCTCGGTCAGGACCGGGGCTGGTCGTACTTGTCGTCCCAGTGGGCGCGGTCGGCGTCGCGGCATTCGGCGACGGTCGGCCCGTCGTGCGGGGCGACGGCCTCTGACGGCTCGCTGACGGCCTCCGGGGTGCGGGTACGACAATCGCCCCGCTGCGGGTCCGAAACGGCGTCAGGCGGGCGCTGAGGCCCTTCCTGGGCGCTCACGCGGCCTCCTCGATGGTGTAGCTGATGACGATGGCGTCGTCGGTGACGTGGAACGTGAGGGCGTTACCGGGGATGGCGGCGTCCTCAGGCAGGCCGTGGGCCTCGCGGTACCGGGCAGCGGCGACCGCCCACGCCTTGGAGACCTCCTCGGCGGGTGCGCCCCACGGTTCGGCGGCGGGGACGATCCACTCGTGGCGGGTGCTGGTGACGGTGCGGGTCGTGAACGTGGCCATCAGGTGGCGCTCCTCTGCTGGTTGGGGATCAGGCCGCGCTTGCGAGCGATGCGGATGGCTGCGGCCCGGCGTTCGTCGCGGGGCAGGTGGGTGACGTCGAGCCGCTGGTAAGCCTCGGCGAGGCGAGCAGCGATCTGCGGGCGGGTCGTGCCGAGCCGGCGGGCGACCTCGGCAAGCGGGGCGCCATCAGCAGCGGCGGTCAGGACTTGCGCCTGCCGCGGGGTCAGCGGCATACGGGCCGGGCCTCTCACGGCCGCCTCCGGTTCTTGATGCGCCCGTCGGGCGTGAGGTGGCCGTCGGCGGTGGCGAGCATGCGGGTGGCGCGTTCGAGGACGGCGGCCGGGTCCTGGCCGCGGTAGCAGCGGCGCAGCACCTCCGCCGTGCGCGCGGTCACGGCCAGGCGGAGGGGGCGCGGGGCGGTCACGACGGGTCCTCGTCGGCCGGGATCGTGACGTCGGACGACCACCACGCCTCCCGCGTCTCGGGGTTGTCCGGACCGGTGCGGCGCGAGACGTCCTCGCCTGCCGTCACGCGGTACTCGTAGCTGCCGTCACGCAGAGGGCCGACGGCTTCGCAGATGGTGGCGGTGCCGGCGCGGGCTGCGGGCCACTGCTGGCCGTAGTGCCGCACGCGAGCGCCGACGGGCAGCGGGTGGTCGGTCATCGGTTCCTCCGGGTTGGTGTGGCAGGGTCGGGGCAGATCCGCCCGGATAGCAGCCGGGCGGATCGCTCACGTTCACGCGGCGGGGCGTTTGGGTACGGCTCGCGCTTCGGATAGCCACGGGTGCGGCAGCAGTTGCGACGACGACGTGGGCGCCTGCCTGTCCTGGTCTCGGGCGGTGACGTACACCTGACCCGTGCGCCTCCCGCCGATCTGGTTGGGCGGAAGGCCGAGGCGACGGCGGACCTTGAGCACGTACTGCGGCGGCCTGCGCAGCCGGGCCTCGATCTCGACGTCGTTCCATCCCAGTGCGTGGAGCCGGCGGACGGCTGCCTCACGCTCGCCGAGGGTTGTTTCCTCGGGGATGTCTCCGGCGCACAGTCGTTCGACCGCGACCTCATCGACGGTGTTGCGGGACTGGCCCCAGTTTTCGTAGCGGATTTGGGCGCGGGTCATGTCTCCCGCGGCCCAGCCGCGCCGGTAGCAGACCTGGCAGTAGCCCTTGGCGTGGTGGGGGCGGGTGCACCAGTCGTTGGCGCAGGACTTGCCGGTCATGACGCCTCCTCGCGTGCGTTCCAGGTGTCCTCGCGCTCAGAGAGCGCCGCGGTGAGTAGGGCCCTGGAGATACGGCCGGGCTTGGCGAGGAGAGCGGTGATCCGCTTGTGCCGATCAGCGGTCTCCTCGATCACGTGCAGCGGCGGAGTCCTGCTGGCTATCTCGCACCACTGCTCGGCCTGCCGCCGGTACTCGGCCGCGTTCCACTCGGCCAGACGCAGGCGGCGCCACAGCTCGATCAGCGGGATGTCGGCGTAGTGCTCGGCGAAGTGGCGCCATTCGTCGGCGCTTACGTCGGGGTTCGCGTAGGAGTCGCCAGCGGTGGGCCACAGCACGAGCCCAACGGTGACCCGCGGGAGAACGGGCTCGGCAGGCTGATCTGTCATCGGGTCTCCTTGCGGGTTGTGTGGTTGCCTTGGCGGAGGCCCGCCCCGCTAGCTCCGGGGCGGGCCGCTTGCGTGATCACGCGGCGTCCGGGCGCGGTTCAACGTGCGGCATCAGGCGGCGGCCTGCTTCCAGCCCTCGGCCGCCCACCGCCACACGGTGCGCGGCGTGACCCCGACGACGCGCGCGATCTCCTCGCCCGGCAGGCGGCCGTGCAGTCCGCGGGCGACCATCACCCGCTCGAGGCGGGTCAGGCCCTCGACGGGCCGCGGGTCGGACACGATCAGCTCGACGTCGGTCTCGTCGAAGTCCTGCCAGCTGGAAGGGCGGTGACGCTCGCGCCACTGGCGTCCGCGGCAGGGATTGCACACGTACCGGCCGGGGCGTGCGGGTCGGCCGCAGTTGTGGCGGCAAGTGCGGTTCATGCGGCGGTGGCCTCGGCTTCCTGGTAGCGGCGGGCGTGGACGGTGGTGCGGGCGCGGCCTTCGTCGTGGCAGGGAGTGCCGGGCTCGACCTGGCATTGCGGGCAGCAGGCGGTCGCGCGGGCCCAGGCGGAGATGCGGCCGGGGTGGGGCTGCGGGAGGAGGTGGCGGCCGGAGACCGTGGTGCAAGGCCGGCGGTCGAGGGCTCCGCAGTGCGGGCAGTCCACGGCACGCGCCGGATGCTGGGCGGCACGGAGCAGGTGGCGGATCGAGTCGGGCATCGGGGCGGCGGGGCGGCGGGTCATGCGGACTCCTCCATGGGCTGGTCGTCTGGGGTGCTGGTGTCGTTCTCGAGTTCGGCGAGCTTGAGGCGGGAGGCCTCGCGGACTCGCGCCTCTTGGTCGGCGAGCTGCTCGGGCGTCAGCTCCGGCTCGCCAGATGAGGCGCGAATGCGGGCGGTGTGCGGCTTGCTGCGGGGCTTGCCGAGGACGTGCTTGCGGCTGCCGCCGGGCGCCTTGCAGGGGTGGCCGATCTCGGCGCCGCATGCGGGGCACTGGATGCCGAGCGGACCGGCGCGGCGCACGGTGTCGACGAGCGCCTCGTCGTCGCTGTCCGGCACGTCGCGGCCGACCGCGTAGCCGCGGGCCTCGAGCTCCTGGACGAAACCCCGGTGCGGGGCGCCCTCGAGCGCCAGCCGTCCGGTGGGAGCAGCGATGCGGCCGGAGGCTATGGCCTGCACCTGGCCGCGCAGTCGGGCCAGGTACTGGGGCACGGTCTCGTCGCCGATTGGCTCGTACTGGAAGTTCTCCAGTCGCGCCGAGCGGAGTTTCGTGCGGAGGGTGCGGACGTGGTGCGGCAGGATCCACAGCCGCTCCTTCGGATCCTGCGGCGGAGTCGTGTAGTACAGCGCCACCGCGGCCTTGGCGTCGTCGTCGAGCGGCACGTCGTGCAGGGCGGAAGCCCAAGCGATAGCGGCAGCAGCAGAGGGCTGCCGGTTGTCGAAAGCCGTGCAATGGCCAAGGAGTTCGGCGGCTTCCTTCGGATTCATGCGGAGTCCTCGCTTTCGAAGCTGGCGGCGATGGCGGCCCAGCCGGCGACCTTCGCGTCAGTGCCGGTGAGGGTCTGGCCAGAGGGCAGCTGGATGACGTTGGCCGGCTGGTGCTGCAGGCGACGGGGGGCGCGTTGGGCGTCGTCGCGGACCCACTTCTGCCAGGCGTCGGGCCAGCTCTTCCGGCGGGCGCCGGTGGAGCGGTAGTGGCTGACGAACTGGGCTGTGCTGTGGTCGATGTCGACGTGCGGGTAGGTGGCGTGGGCCCATCGGCGCATGGCGTCGGTCAGCTGGAAGCCGTCGACCTCGATCGGTGTGGGCGCGAAAGCGTCAAGATCAGTCGCGCTACTACCGTTACCTCCCCCATCTACATCAGCCACATCTATGGGGTTCGGGTCGGGTCGGGTCGGGGCGCCGTTAGTAACGCCGTTACGAAACGCGCTGACCTGCGACTCTTCTTCTGAAACTGAACGGTTATCGTTCGCCGTCGTGTCGCCGTCGTGTCGCCGTCGTGCAGCGTTCGTGTCGTCGGCGTGCGTTTCGCCGGATCGCGTAACGCCGTTACTACGCCCGTTACTCGACGGGTCGGGCGGCACTGGCTTGCCGTTCCTTCGGCGCCGGAACGCCTCCTGTCGGGCGGCGTTCTTCTTCCGCTCGGCGATGACCTGCTCGCGGGACGGGTTGTAGCTCAGGTAGTCGTGGATCACCCATCCGCCGTCGACGCGGTCCCACAAGCCGGCGTCCTCGAGCTGCTGCGCCGTGGCCTTCAGGCTGCGCACGTGCGCCACAAGCGTCAGTTCGCGCTCGCGGATGTGCCCGTCGGTGAGGTTCTCGGCGCACCAGCAGATCGCGGAGACGTGCAACCGGAAGGCACGATCGGAGAGCAGCGCCACCTTGCGATGTGACGGGAAGCGATCGTCCAGGCGGACCCAGGGCATCGGAGCTTCTTTCCTACGGCGTGGATGAGGTCAGGTGCCGAGCTGGGCTTCGGCGCAGGTCTTATGCGAGGGGCGGCCGGTGTCGTCGCGCAGGTGCGTGAGGCCACGGCAGTAGCGGCAGGGCGCGTCGATCGACGACCAGTGCGAGCTGTCCCGCCAGTTGAGGTGCGGGCCGCGGCTGATCTCGATGCGAGGCCGTGCCCTGCAGGTGGGGTCGCGGTCCGAGGAGCCGGTGGCCGGCTTGCGCGGCTTGGGCCCGACGGGGCGGACGGAGCGGCCGATGGTGTCCTCGTACCGGTCGAGCTCCAGGGCCGTGGTCCAGAAGTGGAAGGTCGTCCGGAACTCCTTGACGCCCGCCTGGACGACCTCGCCAGCCGCGACGCCACGGACGAAGTCGTCATAGGAGATCTGGCGCACCGAGGAGACGGGATGCCACTTGCCGCACTTGCCGGTCTTCTTGGTCAGGCAGGGGCGTGCACGGCGCTCGTCGCACTTCTCCATATGCAGGTAGCGGTAGCCGCCTCGGACCTGCAGGTGCGCGCCATCCCGTATGGCCTTGGGCGGCAGGTTGTTGTCGGTGCGCGTCCAGGCGACTTCGTTGCGGCTGAACATCTGGCTGTCGTCGGTGTGCCAGGCGGCGAGAACCCCGTGGTCAGCGGATGCCTTGTTGCGGCGCCGGATGGCATTCTCCGGTTCGAAGGAGCGCTGGATTTCGAAGCCGGTCGGCATGTCGTTGGCGCCGTAGACGAGGACGTCGCTGCGGACCTTGCCGTCCTTGGTGCGGGCTTCCGCCTCCGCGCGGTGCCCGGCCTCGGTGGCGACGCGGACGGTGCGCTCCTTGTACGCCTGGTGCTCGGGGCTCTCGTTGGAGATGTGACGCCGTTCGGCCGTCTTCGCCTCGTGAGCGGCGATCCGCTGGCCTTGCCGTTCGTAGACGTACATCCACTCGACGTGGCCCTGGTCGCGGCAGACGCCTCCGCATTGCAGGCCGCGGCGGGAGAGCGGGCTGCTGCGGTCCTGCAGCAGCCGTTCCCACACGCCGGGGAGCTCGGGCCGACCGAGGTCTGGCTTGCGGATGTCGAGCTCGCCGAGCTCGGTGTGCCAGAGCAGGTAGTTGACCACGGTCGGCTCCTCTCTTACTGGCGTTGCGGATAGGTCTGCGGGTGCTGGGTGCTTCGGGTCAGGGCCCGGCGTGTGGCTGCCGGCGGCCGGTCATCGCCGCCCCGCTTCCCAGCAGTCCGGGCAGATGTCGCGGCCGTCGCGGGTGCGGTGCCAGCCCTGGCGCTGGAGGATCCGGCGAGCGGCGGTTGCCGACTGCGGGGCGCCGGGTCCGCTGTCCTCGGACATGCACGGCCCGACCTCGGTGTCCGGTACGTCGCAGGTGAGGGAGACGTAGAAGCTCACGCGGCGACCTCCTGCTTCATCTCGGGGTGGCGCTTGAGCGCCTGCTGCAGGTGGACTTTCGTGACGCTGAGCCGTTCGGCGGCCTGCTCGACGCTTAGGCCGGAGACCCACATGAGTTCGCGTGCGTCTGCAGCCAGGTCGGCTTCGCGGGTGGCGGCGGCATTGCGCGCGGCGAACTTCAGCTGGTTGCGCGTCTTGCCGTCGAGGTGCGCGTGCGCGGCGAGCCAGCCAGCGTGGGCGTGCTCGCAGGCGAGGCACATCGGCAGGCTCTGCCGCTTGTGGACCCAGTAGCCGCGGTCGGTGCCGCAGCAGCCCGTCCAGTCCGGCGCGGCGTTGGGGTCGTCGATCGCCTCGTCGTCCCATGCGCCGGGCGGCGCCCACATCTCGCGGGCTGCCCGCTTGAGGTTGCGGACGGACGTGCCGCGGGACTCGCCGAGCTTGCGGTATGCGACCTTGACCCGCTGGGCCAGCTCGTAGCGAATGGTCTCGGAGTGGCCGTTGAGCAGGTAGCTGGCGGTGGAATCCTCGATGTCGCCGGCTGCCGCGACGGCCTTGAGGGAGTGGCCGAGCGCCGTGAGCGCCCGGATACGACGGATGGATCCCACCGCGGGCACGGATCGGTTGGCGGCGATGGCGTTGCCGGGCTTCATCGCCATGATCTGGTCGGCGGTCTGGCGGCGGACACGCTTGGAACGGCCGCTGATGATGTTCTCGAGGGTGCTGCGTGGCCGTCCGATCTGCTCGGCGATGATCGTCAGAGCGTCGCCGTTGTCCATGAGCATGCGCAGGTGTGCGGCGACGGGTGCAGCGTCGACGAGGAGGCCGCGCCCAGTGGCTTTGAGGTAGCGCTGGTGCTTTGTGTACGCACGTTCCGCTGCCCTGCAGGGGGCGCAGTAGCAGCGCTCCTGCCCACTGCGGTGGTTGCCGCGGGCCCGCGCGTAGGTGCCGTGCGGCGGCAGTGTCTTGGTCGCGGTAGTCACTGGGTCCCCCCTTCGCGCGTGGCGAGGTCGTTGTGGAGTCGCCGGATGCCGTCGGCGGGCGGGTTGTTGAGGAGTTCGGTGATGGCTCCGGCGCAGGCGATGCGGAGCCAGGCTTGACGTGTGGCGCGGGCGAGCCAGTAGCAGGCGGCTGCGGCATGGAAGGCGACGAAGAAGCCGAGGATCGCGGCGGAGATGAGGGCGCCCCAAAAGATGGCGTTGGCGGCGTACAGGGCGTCGGCGATCACGGCTGCCTCCTCGAGGGTCGGACGATGAGCGCGCGGGCGACGGCGGCGATGCCGAGGCCGGCGAGGCAGACGAGGATCAGGGCGGCGATCACGCGGCGGCCCTCCGCTGCTTGTTCCGCATGGCGCGGCGCTGGGTGGCTATGGCCCGGCCCTTGTCGGTGAGTCGCCAAACCGATATCCGGTGCCCGTGGGTGGGGCCGGAGGTCGACGGCACCATCCGCCCGGTGTGCTCGATCACGCCGCCGCCGCGGAGGCTGTTGATGGCGGCGCCGAGGAATCCGGGGCCGAGGTCGGGCAGCAGCTCGCGGAGCTGGTTGCAGGTGAACTCGTCGCGGGCCTCGCCGAAGTGGAGGACGGCCTGCTCGACGAGGAACCGGTCCCACTCGTCGTGGCGGGAGATGTCCTCGAGCAGCTGGTCCTTGACGGTCGACGCGAGACGCTCGGCGACAGACAGACGCTTCTTCATGTGATGTCCTTGGGGTGAGGAGCCGCCCGCACTGCCCGCGGGCGGCTCTCGATGGGTGCGGGCTACTGCTGCTCGACGAGTTCGGCTTCGTATGCGCCGTCCTCGTCCGGTCCGGCGGCCTCGGCCTTGAGCCGGTCCGCGATCGCCGTCAGGCCAGCGATCAGCTCGTCGTTCAGGTGGCCGGCGGCGTTCGCCCGCCGGTACACGTCGCCGACGTCGTCCGGGGTGAGCGCGGCCTCGGCCTCGGCGAGGTAGTCCGGTCGCGGTGCCTCGATCGCGGCGACGGCCTGACTGGTGGCGCCCGGATCCAGGGCGACCGCTGCCGTCATCGGCCCGGCCAGGGCCTGCCGCGGGGTCACGCCGCGCAGCTCCACCACAACGACGGGGAACTTCTTCGTCTGCCCGTCGCGGACGACCTGCCTGGGCTCGATCCGCAGATTCACCGGTACGAAGCCATCGCCCCTCGTTCCGGCGAGGACCATGTCGACCATGCCGCCCCACTCGGATGCGGCGTAGAAGCTGTGGGTCTCGGCCCGCCACATGCCCATGCCGGACAGGTCCGGGAGCATCACGTTCAGGCGGGAGGTGGTGGAGCAGACCACGCCCTTTTTCTGCTGGTGCCAGTCCTCGCCGAACTGCCGGGCGCACAGGCACGGCTGGCGGGACAGCAGCTCGGTCTCGCCGTCGCAGCGACGCTGGCAGCCGCCCTTCGTCCAGAGCTCGTTGTACTGGTTCAGCGGGTCGCCGGGGGTGATGAGCGCCTCGATCGAGGACGCCTTGGTGATGACCCGCCACTGCGTGATCGTGGAATTCAGCGCCTGCCACTGCTCCGGAGCGCCGCCCCACAGCTCGGCCGCGGTACGGACGTGCTCCTCGGAGTGCGAGGTGACGACCCACGTCGCGGAGCGGACGGGCCGGTTGCCCTGGGTGTAGCCGGTACGCAAGCGTCCGTGCTCGGCTGCGCGTGCCTGGATATTGCGGAGTCGGGAGCCCATGCTCAGGCTGCCTTTCGGATCGTGCGGCGCCGCGCCGGAGCGGGCTGGCCGGGGGCGAGGAGCGCCGGGTATGTGGAAGGGGCTGCGTGATGCCAGAGCGCGTTGGCGAGGGCGCCGCGGAATGCTCGGTGGGCGTCGCGGCCGGCGGGCATCTCGACGAGGGCGTGGGACCTGGCGCGGAGGTTGAGGATGCCGGTGCGCTGGATCTTCGGCATGGGCTGTTCGGAGTCGTCCGGCAGGAGGACCGACTCGCAGTAGCGGAGGCCTGCGAGCTGCTGGGTGTTCTCCGGGTAGACGGACTTGGCGGAGCGGGTGGCGGAGGTCTTGAAGTCGATGAGCCACAGCTCGAGGGCGCTGTTCTTGCCGGTGGGCAGCCAGATCATGAGGTCGGCGGTTCCGGCGTAGCCGAGGCGCCGGTGCAGGCAGGTGATCTCGGTGGCTTCGATGTGCTTCTCGATGTTGACGCCCCAGTAGGACAGCCACAGATCGAGCTGTGCCAGGTAGGGGGCAACCTGGGGGTCGACTGCGACGGGGGCACCGAGGAGGCGCTGCTCGGCGGCCTTGTGGATGCGGTCGCCAAGGTCGGCGGCCGTGTCGCGGGCGTCGCGGTGGATCTGCTTGATCTGCTTGGTGAGTTCGGCCCGGTCGGTGATGGCGCGGCGTGCGACCTCGATGCGGTTGTTGAGGATCCATTCGACGGTGACCTTGACCGCCCACGGCATAAGCGCCCGCTTGTTGACGCTGGTGTCGAGGACGTTGGTGACGGAGACGAGGTCGGGGCCGCCGGCCGGGTCGCGGTAGTAGCGCCCGTTGTCGGTGTCGTAGGCGTGCCGGGGGTCGGTCACTGCTGCCCGCCGTAGGTGTTGGAGAGGGCCTGGCCGGCCATCTCGGCGAGCTGCTCGTCAGTGGCGGTGTAGAAGGCGTCGGCCTTGGTGATGGCGTCGTACACGTCGCGGGCCCAGCGGGCGTCACCGAGTGCGGTGTGGGCGGCGCCCTTGACCGGCGGCTCGATGCCCATGAGGCGGGACAGCTCGTAGGACTTCCAGCCGCCTTCGAGGAGCCGGTCGGCGCGGCCGTAGAACTCGGCGTCGCACTGCTGCTTGGTCAGCGTGTAGGCCTGCCCGTACAGGTGGCCGACGGCCATGGTCGCGATGTCGCGGGTGCGGTAGTGCCAGGCTGGGGTGACGCCGGCTTGGCGGAAGAGCTTGGTCAGAAAACGCTCATCGAAAGCCGGGTTGGAGCCGACGAGGACGGACCCGTCCAGGAGCGCCATCAGGTCGAGCATCAGATCGCGGCCGGAGACGGGGCGGTCGGCGGGCATGCTGCCGGTGGCCAGCCGGACGGCCAGCTCGCCCTCGGGCACGGCAAAACGCTCGTGGTAGCTGTTGATGTCCAGGGCCTCGGGGTCGGCTTCGGCGAGGCTGACGCGGATCTGCCACAGGTACTCGGCATCCGGGTGCCCGGGGCGCCGGTGGATGATCGCGATCTCCCACGCGTCGTGGTGGTCGACGTCCAGTCCGGTCGTTTCGGTGTCGATGAACGCGAGCGGCTTGGGCGCCTTCGTGGGGCTGCTGGTGGTCATGTCTCCTGCTTTCAGGCAATGGGGGGGCCAGCCCCCTGGCGTGTTGTGGCTTTGGTCGCCGACCGTGGCGGGTGGCTGGTCACCGCCCGGCCGGCGGTCTAGGCGGCGGGGATGTGCGCCGGGTCGGTGGCGCCGGGTGCCGCGGGCTGGGGCGTGATCGGGTACACCGCGCGGAGGTCGCTGACGTCGGTCGGCACCGTGGGCTGGTCGTCGGCGACACGCAGGTCCCGCGGCGCCGGGACGTCCACCCGGTGTGCGTTGGCCCAGGCGGCTTCCCACGCCCGCACGGCGCCCTGCAGTCGCTTGATCTCGCGGCTGTCGACGTCGTGCTGCCGGACGGCCTCCTCCTTGTCGGCGAGGCGGTCGCGGCGGCACAGGGCCAGCGCGTCGGCGAGACGGGCGGTCTCTGTCTGCTGCCAGTGCAGGCGCTCCCGCAGCTCGTCGTTGTCCTGCTTCAGTCCGGCCTTCGTGAGCCGGTGCCGGCCGCTCACGCTGCTGCCTCCGCCCGGAGCTCCGCAGCGGTGCGGAGGAGCAGCTGGACGGCGTCGTCCTTGTCGCGGCCCTTCTCGTCGTTCCACGTGACGAGCGATGGCCGGTCGATTCGGTCGAGCAGGGCGCGTTCGGCGGCGTAGACGCCCGGGGATTGGGCGTAGCGGGGCGTGCCGTGGGCGGCGATGTTGAGGGCGCCGATGATGTCGACTCGGCAGCGGTCCAGCGACAGCCCCGTGTCGGCCTGCTTCGTGTCGTACAGGTGCCGCTTGTTCAGGCCGTTCTTCCCGATGACCCCGGCGGCCTCGTCGAGGAGCGCGGCGACCTCGGTTGTCGTGGGCTGGGTTGCGGTGGTCACCAGGCGCCTCCTTCAGGCGGGCACTTGCAGTCGCGGGGGTCGGCCTTACCGTCCGCGCAGGGGCAGTCGGGTCGGCCGGTGCAGCCGTCACAGGCGACGGCGGGTGCGATGTCGCCGATCTGGTGGCGGGCGATGAGCCCGGCGGCTATCAGGCCGATGCAGATCGCGATCACAGCGGTGGCGGTCATGAGACGGCCTCGGGGAGCTGCACGTCCTCGACGGCGCGACCGTTGTGGGTGGCGTGCTCGCACTTGCGGAGGAGGCAGGGCTCCGCGCGCTGCCGCCACTCGTCGTGGCCGATGAGCTCGTGCCGCCAGCCCTCGGCTGCCTCGCGGCGCCGGTCGCGGACCTTCGGCGTGAACTGCTTGTGGGCGTCCTCGGCGAGCGGGCCGACGTACTCGGCGAGCGCCGAACCCTCGACGCAGCCCTGCGGGTTGATGCGGATCCAGAACTTGCGGGCCGCCTGCCGCTCGGCGCGCATCGCGGCGACGCAGTCCGGGTGGCCCAGCGCGCGCAGGACCCAGGCCCGGTTCGTGGCCATCTCCCGGCAGTCGGCGCAGACGGTCGTGGTCTCAGGCATTGCTTCCTCCGTTCAGCTCGTCGGGCAGTTCGATGAGTCCGGCCTCGATGGAGGCGATGCAGTTCGGGTCGGTGATCCACGCGGGTACCGGGCGGCGGGTTATGCCGAGGCCGTGGAGCAGGCCGGGCAGGATCACCGGGTCGGCGTCGGCGGGCATCGGCGGCAGGTCGAGGAGGCTCACGACTCGTCACCGCTCTCACGCTCGGCCTTGAGGCGGGCGATCTCCTCGCGAGCGGCGGCGAGTTCGTCCTCTGCGGTGCGGCGGCGCTGCGTGTCTTCGGCGAGCTTGTCGCGCCACCTCTGGACTCCGCGAAGGATCGACTCGGCGATCTTCAGCTGTTCGTCTGCGGACAGGTTGGAGCTGATCTGGAAGGAGACCGAGCCGCTGTGGCCGCCGTCGGGCTGGATGTACAGGGCGGGGTGAGGCAGGCCCGAGCCCCGGGCGTGGGCGTGCTCCTCAAGGAAGAAGGTCACGTTGAAGCTGCTCACGAGGCACTCCCGGGCTTGCTGTAGTCGCGGCCGCGGAGGTCGGGGTCGATGTCGAGGAACTCGTGCCACTGGTCCCAGTGCTCGGGCGTCGGGGCGGTGCCGCGTTCGGCGAGGTGCTGCAGCGCATGCGCACGAAGCTCGGAGATCTGCTGCTCCAGCTCCGCCGGCTCGGGCAGGTCGTTGCTGTCGTCGAGCTCCGGGATGAACGGTTTCGCGTTCGGGTCGAGCAGCGAGAAGAACTCGCGGGCGGTCAGCGGCTGGCCGAACGGGATGTTGTCGATGCTCATCGCGCACCTCCGGCGGCCTGCTCGTGGGCGGCGCGGGCTGCGCGGTCGGCCTCGACGGCTTCCCACCACGTGTAGAACAGGGCGTCCAGCGCCCCGTCCTTCTCGGCCTCGGGCAGGGAGTCGAAGGCGACGCGGCCGATGTCGAGGACGTCGAAGCCCTCCGGGTGCGTCTCGCGCAGCATCTCCTCAGCGGCGTTCCACATGACCTGGAACGCGGACAGCATCGGGACCTGCGTGGTGATGCGGTCGAACTCGTCGAGCGGCTCAGGGTTCTGAGAGAATGTGGACACGGTCCACGCTCCTGTTCTTCAGGGTTCTGGTGGTGTGGATCGCGAGGTCGCTCCCGGGCTGGCGTTTGGGGGCGGCCTCTTGCGTTGGCCGACTAGGCGGCGGCGCGGGCGGTGTGCCGGCGGGAGTGGTGCGCGATGCGCGGCTCCGGCGGGCGGGACTCGTGCGAGGGCTCGGCCCGGGTGGCGGCCTCGTAGAGGCCGTCGAGGTGGGCATCAAGGTCGGCGATGCGGTAGGCCAGGTATCGGCCAATCGGCACGCCCCTTGGCCCCTTGTCGAGCTGGCGCCACTTGTAGAGCGTTGTGCGGGCCTGGCCGATGTACGGGGCCGCATCCTCGATCCAGAGGTAGCCGGCGGGGGCGGGGGGCTTGCCGCCCTTCATGTTGGGCATGGGGTTACTCCTTTGAGGTGGGGGTGATCTCTGGAGACGTGTCGTCCAGTTCTGGAGACGTCTTGGGCGCGAAAAGGACCAGGATGTCGACGCCGCTGGCCTCCGCTATGGAGTGGGCTTCGTCTATACCTGCGGTCTTCTGGCGTCCGGTGCGGAGACGATCTATGAGGCCTGGGGTGCAGCCGACCTCTTTCGCGAAGGTTCTTACCGAGTAGGGGGCGCCTCGGCCGGGGTGATCCATGACCCATCGAAGGATCTCGGGATTTCTCAGCTCGTAGCGATGGCGACGGCTCAATGGATCTCCAGTGATACGGAGTGGCCTTGACTGAGACGAGTTAAGCACACGAGAGACGATTCGTCTACGAAACTGGACGGCTGGATCGTGTGTATCGGCAAAGTCTCCGCATAGATAACATCGATTTGTAGACGCTTCGTCTCTAACACGCGATGGTTGTAGGGACTGACCTGCTATTTTTCGGGCGCGACCCCCCACGTCTAGAGACAGTCGGTGACAGAGTGACTCGAGAGGATCAGGACATGACGGTTCCGGCCACAGCCCCGGACCCCGGCGCGGCCGAAGAACCCAAGCCCATCGGCGCGCTCTCCCAGCTCATCCAGGAGGCACTCGACAAGGGCGACTCCTACGCGAAGCTCGCCGAGCGTGCCATCGACCCTGAGACCGGCGAGACCGTCTCCAAGCCCTACCTGCAGCGCATCGTCAAGAACCCTCCCGCCAACCCGCCGACGCCGCCGATGATGGGCGCTATCGCCGCAGCCCTCGGCAAGCCGCTGCGGCACGTCAAGGAAGCGACCGCCAAGCAGTGGCTTCTCTACGAGGCCACCGAGCTGGCTGGCTACGACTCAGAGGTCCGCATCATCGTCGGCCACCTGGCGGGCAAGTCGAAGGCGGAGCTGCTGCGCTGGCGCATGATGATCGAGGCGGATGAGCGCGCCCGTCGCGAAGCGGAATAGCAGGAGCGGGTCAGCTGCGCAGGCAGCTGACCGCAAATGTCCGTAAGTAGACATTCACCGCAACAGATTGTCGTTGCCTGCACACCGGACGTATCCTTCCCCACTCGTGCACACGTGGATGACCGACCACTGTGTGCACTGTCGTTGGGGAGGACCCATGCTGCGCTGTGTGTACCAAGCTGCTGACCTCGAACCGGGGGTCATCACCGACTGGCGCGAGGAGCGCGGACTCCTGGAGATCCGCATCGCCCGTCACGCCAGACCGTCCGAGTTCGCACCTTCGCTGAACGCCACGCTGTTGGACTTCCTCGCCACCGCGGAGTGGTACCAGATATGGAACGGGGAGGTCATCTCCGTCAACTCGCCCGGCAGTCCGCTCCGCGCGACGGTCGAACTGTCCAGGCTGCACGATGCTCCGCCCGTGGACATACGCGAGCACAAGGGCCACGTAATCGTTGATGTCTCCCCTACCACGACGGTCGACGAGTTCGTGGCGACTCTCAACCCATCCCTCGAGATCTTCTTGGCCGGTGGACAATGGTTCCAGTTGTGGCAAGGCGAGATCGTCACCATGGACTCGCCCGGCGCCATGGCCGCCTGACGGTCACGAAAGGGGGAGCCGCGTGCCGGGCTACATCGAGGACCGGTGGTACACGAAGCGCCCAGACCCGAAGACGGGCGAGAAGCGTGAGACCGCGCGCCACGGTCAAGGGAAGCGGTATCGGGTAGCCGGCATCCCCGGCGTCCGAGACCGCAGCTTCGAGAAGCTCACGGGCCCCGACGGCGCGAAGGCGTGGCTGGCCAAGGCTCAGCACGAGTCAGCTAAGGGCGAGTTCATCGACCCGCGCGACGGCAACATGCTGCTGCGCGAGTACGTCGAGACCGAGTGGTGGCCCAACCAGGACTACAGCGACCCCAGCACCAGCGCGACGGTGAAGGGGAAAGTCTGGAACCACATCCTGCCGCACCTGGGGTCCATGCCTCTCAACGCCATTAAGACGCCGCAGCTGCGCTCATGGCTGAAGGAACTGAACAGCCAGCTCGGGCCGGGCACCGTCAATGATGTATGGGGCAGCCTGTCCGTCATCCTGCAGGCAGCGGTCGAAGACGAGCGCATCACAAGGAACTACTGCCGATCCCAGTCATCGGTGCGCCCGCCCGCCCGGCCGGAGCCGAAGGCGCGCGCTTGGACGCGCCAGCAGGTGCTACTGGTGCGTTCCTCCGTCGATGAACGCATGTGCCTCGCTGTCGATTTGGGTGTGGGCGCCGGCCTACGGCAGGGCGAGGTATTTGGTCTCGCGACGGAGGACATTGACGAGGTCGGGCAGCTGATCCATGTGCGGCGTCAGGTGAAGAAGGTCGGGTCGAAGCTGGTGTTCGCCCTTCCGAAGGGCCAGAAGACGCGCACCGTTCCGGTGCCGCAGCATCTCCTCGACCGGATCAGTGAGCACCTGGAGCGGCGCCCGGCGAAGAAGGTGACGCTGCCGTGGGGCAACCCGGGCCCAGCCCAGACGGAGAAGGAAGCCAAGGAGCGTGCTCCGCGAACCTACGAGCTTCTGCTGCCTGCACCCCAGGGTGGGGCTTGGTATCGGGACTACTTCAACAACACGATCTGGAAGCCCGCATTGGAGGCTGCGGGCCTGTGCGGGCCGCCGATGGTGACGAAGCGGCCGATCGCGGGGAAGCCGGGTAGGTTCCGGACGGTGAAGCGATATGCCGAGGATCGGGAGCAGGGGTTCCACTCGCTGCGGCATACCTTCGCCAGTGTGCAGCTGGACGCGCGGGAGTCTGTCGTGTCAGTCTCGAAGTGGCTCGGTCATTCGGATCCGTCGATCACGCTCCGGATCTACGCGCACATGATGCCGGAGGCCGATGGTCGCGGCCGGACCGCGATGCAGAACTGGTTTGAGATCTCTCCGTAAAAGATCTCCCCAGATCCTCCCCAGCGGTTATGGATCTTTGCCGACGACTTGCTTGCGGCGGCAGGCGGATGCTTCAGCTAGCGGCCTGACCTGCATGTATGGACGAGTGTACGAGCCTCGGCGGGAGGCATTGGTTCTTCAGGGACCGATGTTCGGTT
>NZ_JACEHE010000051.1 GCF_013778455.1 Streptomyces himalayensis subsp. himalayensis
AATTAAAGACTGCGGGATGACACCACGAGAGCGGAACAGCCAGGCGGAATAAGCCCGGCCGTTCACAGCGTCCTCGCTGCGTTATTTCAAAGGAACCTCGCCCCAGCCGAACCAGCCGGAGACGGGGTATCAACATATCTGGCGTTGACTTTTGGCACGCTGTTGAGTTCTCAAGGAACGGACGCTTCCTTTGTACTCACCCGAGAAACTCTCTCAGGCTTTCCTCCGGGCGCTTCCCTTCGGTGTTTCCAACCTTACCAGATCCGTTTTCCGTTCCGTTCCCAGTCGGAATTCATTTCCGGTGGCCGTTGGAGGGCCTTTTGCCTATCGGTTGCCTTGCGGCTTCCCTTTCGGCGGATCCGACTTTATCAGAGATTTCCGACCGGCCTGACCGGCCACTCGTTCCTGACAATCGGAATGGCTTCTCAAGACTGTGCCGTCGAGAAGCAGACAGATGCTCACGGTCACCCGTGAACGTCTCCGCTCCAGGCAACTGTTCGAATCTACCTCCCCGATCCCACCGTGTCAACGGCTTTCGGGGCGAAGAGGAGACTAGCAGGTCAGCGAGCGTGTCCGCACATCACGCGGCGGTGGGCACGACGGCGCTCCGCTCGGATTCGTCCAGGTCGCCCATGTCGCCAGCGCGTGCCGCTCTGCCGCCGAGCACATAGACGTACGAGAGAAAGGCCAGCTCAGCGGCGATTCCGATGGCGATACGGGCCCAGGTCGGCAGGCCCGAAGGAGTGACGAAGCCTTCGATTGCACCAGCGACGAAGAGGACCAGGGCGAGGCCGATCGCCATGCCGACGGCGGCGCGTCCTTCGGTTGCAAGGGCTGTGCGGCGGGTCCGAGGGCCCGGGTCGATGAGGGTCCAGCCGAGGCGCAGTCCCGTACCGGCGGCTACGAAGACGGCGGTCAGCTCCAGCAGGCCGTGCGGCAGTACCAGGCCGAGGAATGTGTCGAGACGGCCCGCGGAGGACATCAGGCCGATGCCCACGCCGAGATTGAGCATGTTCTGGAAGAGGATCCAGATGACCGGCAGGCAGAGGAAGCCGCCCAGGACCAGGCACATCGCGGCGGCCTGGGCGTTGTTCGTCCAGACCTGTGCGGCGAAGGAGGCCGCCGGGTGGCTCGAGTAGTAGGTCTCGTACTGGCCTCCGGGGCGGGTGAGCTCGCGTAGTTCGGAGGGGGCCGCAATGGCGGACTGGACCTCGGGGTGGGTGCCGATCCACCAGCCGAGAAGAGCCGCGACCACCGTCGACAGAAGTGCGGTCGGGACCCACCAGTGGCGGGATCGGTAGACGGCGGCAGGAAAGCCGTGCGTAAGGAAGCGGGTCACGTCACGCCATGTGGCACGCCGCGTGCCGGTGACGGCGCTACGCGCGCGTGCCACCAGTTGTGTGAGGCGCCCGACGAGCTGGGGGTCCGGTGCGCTGGACTGGATCAGGGAGAGGTGGGTGGCTGTGCGCTGGTAGAGGACGACGAGCTCGTCCGCTTCGGCGCCCGTCAGGCGGCGCTGCCGGCGCAGCAACCCGTCGAGGCGGTCCCATTCCGCCCGGTGGGCGGACACGAAGACGTCCAGGTCCATCGGATCTGTTGCTCCTCGGCTGCTCTCACTGCGGCCGGCGTGGCTTCTGCGGCTGCAGCGACAGCTGCGTTGCTACGGCTAGTGGGGGCGCGATGCGCACTCAGCTTGGCAGACTGGCTGACCATAAGGCAGGGCAGGGGACGGTACGGCGGGGCAGGGGAAGGCGGCCGGCGTGAGTGAGCTTGTGACGGGCGAGGCGGTGGCGTTGGAGTTGCGTCCCGCGAAGCTGCCGAGCCGGATGTTGGCCGTGCTGATCGATCTCGTTGTGGCGTGGGCGGTCTATATCGCTGTGCTGCTGGGCCTGGCGGCTGCTACGGCGTCGTTGGACGAGGCCGCCGTCGCGGCGGTATCGGTGGCTGCCTTCCTGCTGGTGCTGGTGGGCGGTCCGATCGCCGTGGAGACGCTCAGCCGTGGACGCTCGTTGGGCAAGCTGGCGTGCGGTCTGCGGGTGGTGCGGGACGACGGTGGGCCCATCCGGTTCCGGCATGCGCTGGTGCGGGGCGCCTTCGGCGTGGTCGAGATCCTCATGACGTTCGGGATCGTCGCGTGCATCGCTTCGTTCGTGTCCGCGCGCGGGCGACGGCTCGGTGATGTCTTCGCGGGAACTCTGGTCGTACGGGAGCGGGTGCCTGCTGGGCGTACTGGTTTCGTTCCTCCGCCGCCGCCCTGGCTGATGGGGCGGTTCTCCGGAGTCGATCTGTCTGCTGTCCCGGACGGGTTGTGGCTCGCGATCCGTCAGTATCTGACGCGGATGGGGCAGCTGGATCCGCAGGTGGGCTGGGGCATGGCCGAGCGTCTGGCCACCGATCTCGCGGCGCGCACCGGGGCTCCGGTGCCCCCGGGAGTTCCTCCGGCTGCGTATCTGGCGGCGGTGGTGCATGAGCGGCAGTCGCGGGATGCGCGGCGTGCCTTCGGCGGGGGCGTGCCTTCGGCGGGGGGCGGGGTGGCCTCGGCAGGTGTGTCTGCGGGGCCTGCAGGGGGTACGGCCGGCCAGGGCGCTGTTCAGCCGGGTGCGGGGTATGCGGTCGGGGGTGTGCAGCCTGTGCAGGCGTCGTACAGGTCGCCGGATCATCACTCTCTGCATCAGGCGCCCGCCCACGAGCAGCGGAGCCAGGAGACCCTCGTGACGGGGCCAGGTGAATCTTCGCCTGTTGGGCAGTCGACCGGGGATGGGCGGAGCAGTGATGCCACGCGGCCCGGCACCGGGTTCGCGCCTCCCGCGTAGGAAGCGGCGCTAGATCGACGGCGGGGAGTCGAGGTCCTCGAGCTCGATGCCGGGAGCGGCCAGCACCACGTCGCCGGCGATGTGGACGGTGTGCTGTTCGCCGGTGTCCAGGGCTGTGACCTGGTATTCGTCCACGGTCAGCAGGCCGTTGTCAGTGGCGTGTGTTTCTCTGTTCCGCAGGGCCCAGGACTGGTCGAGGGTGCGTGGGGCCAGGACCGGTTCGGTGAAGGCGACGAGACGGACGCGGGTCGCGGGGGACTCGGGGGTGAGGCGAAGGAGACGTGCGGTCGCGATGAGGAAGGCGGGGGATCTGCCGGTGAAGGCATGGGCGGGGGCATTGCCTTCGGTGGCGTGTGTGCCGGTGGGGTCGGTGCGTACCCAGGTGACGCCGTCGATGGCGGCGCCGCGGACCTGCCAGCTCGCGGCGTGGAGTTCGAGACGGATGGGGCGGCCGAGTTCGTCGAGGGCGAGGTCGACGGAGCCGGCGTGATCGCCGGAGGGGGTGGTCAGTTGGGAGACGTAGCGCCAGCCGGAGGGGCCGGGTGCGCAGTGGAAGTGCTCTTCACCGAGGGGGGTGTGATCGTGCGGATCGTGGAGCGAATATCGGCCGCGGGGCATGGAGATCGGGGTCCGGGTGCTGGTAGGGGGCAGGCCCCCGCCGTAGTGGGCGAGGGCCTGCTGATGTCCGTCCGCTGAGCGGTGCCGCCGCGCTTCGAGTGCCGCCCAGGAGGGCGCTGGGAAGGCGGCTGCCGCTCAGCAGCGGGTGGCGCTCAGTAGCGGTAGTGGTCGGGCTTGTACGGGCCCTCGACCTCGACACCGATGTAGGCGGCCTGCTCGGGGCGCAGCTTGGTCAGCTTCACGCCGAGCGCGTCCAGGTGGAGACGGGCGACCTTCTCGTCCAGGTGCTTGGGCAGCACGTAGACGTCCGTCGGGTACTCCTCGGGCTTGGTGAACAGCTCGATCTGGGCCAGCGTCTGGTCGGCGAACGAGTTGGACATCACGAACGACGGGTGGCCGGTCGCGTTGCCCAGGTTCAGCAGACGCCCCTCGGACAGCACGATGATCACTTTGCCGTCCGGGAACGTCCAGGTGTGCACCTGCGGCTTGACCTCGTCCTTGACGATGCCGGGTACCTTCGCCAGGCCGGCCATGTCGATCTCGTTGTCGAAGTGGCCGATGTTGCCGACGATCGCCTGGTGCTTCATCTTGGCCATGTCCGAGGCCATGATGATGTCCTTGTTGCCGGTCGTGGTGACGAAGATGTCGGCCTTGTCGATGACCTCGTCGAGGGTCGTGACCTGGTAGCCGTCCATCGCGGCCTGCAGTGCGCAGATCGGGTCGATCTCGGTGACGATCACGCGGGCGCCCTGCCCGCGCAGGGACTCCGCGCAGCCCTTGCCCACGTCGCCGTAGCCGCAGACGACCGCGGTCTTGCCGCCGATCAGTACGTCGGTGGCGCGGTTGATGCCGTCCACCAGCGAGTGCCGGCAGCCGTACTTGTTGTCGAACTTCGACTTCGTCACGGCGTCGTTCACGTTGATCGCCGGGAACAGGAGCACGCCGTCGCGCTGCATCTCGTACAGGCGGTGGACGCCGGTCGTGGTCTCCTCGGTGACGCCGCGGATCTCGGACGCCAGGCGGGTCCACTTCTGCGGATTCTCGCTCAGGGTGCGGGTGAGGAGCTCGAGGATGACGCGGTGCTCGTCGGATTCGGCGGTGTCGACGGACGGGACCTTGCCGTCCTTCTCGTACTCGACGCCCTTGTGGACGAGGAGGGTGGCATCACCGCCGTCGTCGAGGATCATGTTGGGGCCGCCGGTGGGGCTGTTCGGCCAGGTCAGGGCCTGCTCGGTGCACCACCAGTACTCCTCCAGGGTCTCGCCCTTCCACGCGAACACCGGGACACCCTGGGGGTTGTCCGGCGTGCCCTTGGGGCCCACCGCGATGGCCGCGGCGGCGTGGTCCTGGGTGGAGAAGATGTTGCAGGAGGCCCAGCGGACCTCGGCGCCGAGCGCGACCAGGGTCTCGATCAGGACCGCGGTCTGCACGGTCATGTGCAGGGAGCCCGTGACACGGGCGCCCTTCAGCGGCTGCTTCTCGGCGTACTCCTTGCGGATCGCCATCAGGCCGGGCATTTCGTGCTCGGCGAGGGTGATCTCCTTGCGGCCGAACTCGGCCAGGGAGAGGTCGGCGACCTTGAAGTCCTGTCGTTGATCGACAGTCGTCATAACGGGCTGCTCCTCGTGATGGGTCGAGGGTGGGTACGGCTGGCTCTGCGGCGGCGGACACACCGGTGCCCGGGCGCGCGCGGCCCAGTCCGTCGGAGGCCCTCTCTCCCTCGGTCGGTCCGCGGTGCGGACCGCCCGACCGCCATCAGCAGCGACGTCTGGCTGTCCCCACGAATCTACACCGATCGACCCAGTGGCCCCCAGTCCGCCCATGAGCGTGCGGACCCCTACGCACATCAGTGCGTAGGGGCCCGCGGCAAATCGTGTCGGCGCCGTCAGTGCTCCGCGCCGGAAGTCGGTCCGCCCGGGGTGGCCTCGCGGTCCGCGCCCTTGGCGGCCTCTGCCACGCTGTAGATGTCCGGCTCCAGGTAGATCACGCGGGCGATCGGGACGTCCTTGCGGATGCGTGCCTCGGCGGCGTCTATGGCAGCGGCCACCTCGGCGGCCGTGTTGTCGTGCCGGACCGCGATCTTGGCGGCGACCAGGAGCTCCTCGGGGCCGATGTGGAGCGTACGCATGTGGATGATGCGGGTGACCGTGTCGCCGTCGACGATCGCGGACTCGATCTTCGCGACCTCCTCGGTACCGGCGGCCTCGCCCAGCAACAGCGACTTGGTCTCGGCGGCCAGCACGAGCGCGATGAGGATGAGCAGGACACCGATGCAGAGGGTGCCGATGCCGTCCCAGACGCTGTCGCCCGTGATCAGGGTCAGGCCGACACCGAAGAGCGCCAGGATCAGGCCGACCAGTGCGCCGAGGTCCTCCAGCAGGACGACCGGCAGCTCGGGGGCCTTGGCGTGGCGTACGAACTCCTTCCAGGACTTCTTGCCACGGAGGACGTTGGACTCCTTGATGGCGGTGCGGAAGGAGAAGGTCTCGGCGATGATCGCGAAGACCAGCACGCCCACGGGCCAGTACCAGTTCTCCAGCTCGTGCGGGTGCTTGATCTTCTCGTAGCCCTCGTAGATGGCGAACATGCCGCCGACCGAGAACAGCACGATCGAGACGAGGAAGGCGTAGATGTAGCGCTCGCGGCCGTAGCCGAAGGGGTGCTGCGGGGTGGCCTCGCGCTGGGCCTTCTTGCCGCCGACCAGCAGCAGCGCCTGGTTGCCTGAGTCGGCGACCGAGTGCACGGACTCGGCCAGCATCGAGGACGAGCCGCTGAAGAGGAACGCCACGAACTTCGATACGGCAATCGCGAGGTTGGCGGCCAGTGCCGCCACAATCGCCTTGGTACCGCCTGACGCGCTCATGTGTTCGCTGTGTCCCTTCGCCTGCGTCTGTTCCCGGCCTGCGTTGATCGCACACGTACAGCGTGCATCGCTCGCGTACGTACGTCGCATATCCGTGCCGCCGCGCTTTCACGGCGGTCTTCCGGCCGCGGTCCGTACGTCGCCGCGCGGGGCCGGCTCCTTTGCCGACCCTTTGCGGTGGGTCATTGTTGCAGCACGGGACGCACTCGGTTTATCAGGCCACCACAGTCGCACGGAAGATCGTGCCGGCCCCGGACACTTCGGTCTTTTCTCCTGCGGGGACGAAGACCGACTGCCCCGGTCCGAGCGTGAGTTCACCGGTCCGCACGGAACCGGCGGTGCACAGCAGGATCTGCGGGGTCGGGGCGGTCAGGTCGTGCGGCGCCGAGCCCTCGGCCAGGACGTACCGAGAGAGCCGGAACTCGTCGATCGGCGTCGCGTAGACCTCCTCGCCGTCGGGGGCGGCCTCGGGGCGCAGTACTCCGGGGTCGGTCGCCTCGAAGCGGACGATGCGCAGCAGTTCGGGGACGTCGACGTGCTTCGGGGTGAGGCCGCAGCGCAGGACGTTGTCCGAGTTGGCCATGATCTCGACACCGAGGCCGCCCAGGTAGGCGTGCGGGACGCCGGCGCCGAGGAACAGGGCCTCGCCGGGCTCCAGTTGGACGTGGTTGAGCAGCATGGCGGCGATCACGCCCGGGTCGCCGGGGTAGTGGTGCGCGATCGAGGCGTACGCCGCGTAGTCGGCTGCGAAGTCGGAGGTGTCCGGGTCTTCGGCCAGTCGAGCACAGGCCGCCGCGGCCTCGGCGACCGTGGCCGCCATCTCGTCGCGGTCGGCGGTGAGCACGGCGGTGAGGACCTCGCGGAGGGCGGCCTCCTCGGGGTGGGCGTGCAGCAGGTCGACGTAGGGCTTGAGGGAGTCGACGTCCAGGCGGGCCAGCAGCTCCGCGGCCTGGATCGGCTGACGGAAACCGCACAGGCCGTCGAACGGCGTCAGCGCACAGATCAGTTCGGGCTTGTGGTTGGTGTCCTTGTAGTTGCGGTGGGGGGCGTCGATGTGGACCCTGCGCTGCTCCTCTGCCTCGTACCCCTCCTTCGCCTGCGCGAGGTCGGGGTGGACCTGGAGGGACAGCGGGGCGCCGGCCGCGAGGATCTTGAGCAGGAACGGCAGCCGGGGGCCGAACTTCTCCACGGACCGCGCGCCCAGTTCACGCTCGGGGCCGGCGTCGATCACCACGTTCAGCGCTCCGCGCGCGGTGCGGGACGGTGCGCCGGGGTGGGCGCCCATCCACATCTCCGCCTGCGGCTCACCCGTCGGCTCGACGCCGAGCAGCTCGGGGATGGCGGTGGTCGAACCCCAGGCGTAGGGGCGGATGGTGTTGTCGAGGCGGTCCATGGTGGCTGCTTTCTCCGTGCAGGGGTCATCGGGCTCGTACGCGGGGCAGAGCTCCGTACGCCGGGTCGGTGCCCGGTGCGGATCGGTGCTCCGTGCGCGGGTCGGTGCTCCGTACGGCCCGGACCGGCCGGGATCGGCACCGGCCGGTCCGGTCAAGATCAGGCCCCTGAAGCGAGCGACAGGTAAACAGCGGCGAAATCCGTGATGGCGATCAGCTCCGCGAGACCCTCCAGCTCGCTGCCGCCCTCCGGCTCGAGCTCGCTGATCGCGGTGTCGTGGCTGAGTGCGAGCTCGCGGGCGGCGGGGGCCGCGCTGAGGACGTCGGTCGGCTGGTCCCTGAGCAGGAGGACGCGGGCGCGCAGGGCCTGCTCCTCCTCCACACGGTCGCGGAAGAAGTCCTCCGGGTCGGCGCCCCCGGCGAGGGTGCTGACGAGCAGCGCGCCGTGGGCGGGCATCGCCTCGGGCAGCTCTGCCGCGAGCGCGGGACGCCCCGCGAGTTCGGCGAGCGCGGCGGCGAACCGGCGGCCCGTGGGGCCCGCACCCGAACCCTCGGTCCAGATCAGCGGCAGGGATTCGGCGAGCTCGGCGGCGAGCGTCTTGGCCGGGTTCTCGTACGTCGCCCTGGCAGGACCGCAGCGTTCGGCGGTGTGGTCGAGGCGGTCGGCGACCTTCTGAAGGCTGTCAGGCGGTGCTGCCAGCAGGCCGGTGCGGTCCAGAAGGGCCAGCAACGGCGTGAACAACGCCCAGAGCGCGCCGGGGCTCGCGGCCGCGGTCTGCTCCTGCTCCTCGTACGGGGCGGTCGCCATGGGTACGACCAGGCCGTGCGCGGCGCCCTCGACGGCCTCGGTGAGCGGGGAGCGGGGAGGGGCCACAGCGACGACGGAGCAGCCGCGGCGGTACGCCTGTTCGGCGAGGAGAGCGAGGCCCGGCTCCGAACCGTCGGGGGTGGCGATGAGCAGCAGATCGACCGGGCCGGCCCAGCCGGGCAGCGCCCAGCGCAGCGCACCGGCGGCCGGGGCCACGCCGGTGGGCGCCAGGCGTGTGACGGGACAGCCCGCGGCGACCAGCGTGGAGAGCAGGTCGGCGACGCAGTTGGCGGCCATGCCCGGGCCCGCGGTCAGCAGGGCCCGTGGACGGCCGTCGGGCTTGAGGTCCATGAGGCCCGCCTCGGCCGCGTGCCGGAGGGCGGTGCGCACGCGGGCGCCTGCCTCGGCGGCGCCGCGCAGCAGGCCTCGCCGGTCGGCGCGGGCGAGCGCCTCGGGGTCGTCGAGCAGCGATTCGTCGAGCATGGGCGTCGGCCTCCGATCGCCGTGCGCGGTTGTGTCTGCCGCGGTGGTCTCTGCGGTTACGCGGGGCGGCGTGCCTCGTCGACAAGCAGTACGGGGATGCCGTCCCGGACCGGGTAGGCCAGGCCGCAGTCCTTGCCGGTGCAGATCAGCTCGGTCTCCTGCTCCTTGAGGGGGGCGTGACAGGCCGGGCAGGCGAGGATCTCCAGGAGGCCGGCTTCGAGCGGCATGGGGGTGTCCTTTCGAACAGCAGGGCAGGGTACGTGCGGCCTGGTCAGCGTACCTGGCCCCTGGGCCCTGGGCGGGGGCGGCGGGCGGGGCCGATCCTGTGGTCGGCTGCGGGCCGGAGCCCGTTTGTGCCCGCCGTTCCGCCCCAGCGGAACGACTGCCCACAAACGGGCGGCCGACCCCTGCCGACCGCCGGTGTCAGTTTCTGATGATCGCCAGGGCCTCGTCGCGGATCTTCGTCATCGTGGCCACGTCCCGGGCCTCCGCGTTCAGGCGGAGGAGGGGCTCGGTGTTGGACGGGCGGACGTTGAACCACCAGTCGGCCGAGGTGACGGTCAGGCCGTCGAGTTCGTCGAGCGTGACGCCGTCCCGGCCGGCGTAGGCCGCCTTGATCGCCGCCAGGCGGGCCGCCTGGTCGTCGACCGTGGAGTTGATCTCGCCGGAGCCCGCATAGCGGTCGTACTGGGCGACGAGCTCCGACAGCGGGCCGTCCTGGCCGCCGAGCGCGGCCAGCACGTGCAGCGCGGCGAGCATGCCGGTGTCCGCGTTCCAGAAGTCGCGGAAGTAGTAGTGCGCGGAGTGCTCACCGCCGAAGATCGCACCTGTCTCGGCCATCTGCTGCTTGATGAAGGAGTGGCCGACGCGCGTACGCACCGGCGTGCCGCCGTTCTCGCGGACGACCTCGGGGACCGACCAGGACGTGATCAGGTTGTGGATGACGGTGCCCGTGCCGCCGTTCCGCCCGAGCTCGCGGGAGGCGACCAGGGCCGTGATCGCCGACGGCGGGACCGGGTCACCGCCCGCGTCGACGACGAAGCACCGGTCCGCGTCGCCGTCGAACGCGAGGCCGATGTCCGCGCCCTCCTCACGCACGCGCTTCTGCAGGTCCACGAGGTTCGCCGGGTCGAGCGGGTTCGCTTCGTGGTTGGGGAACGTGCCGTCCAGCTCGAAGTACATCGGCACCAGGTCGATCGGGAGGCTGGCGAACACGGTCGGAACGGTGTGGCCGCCCATGCCGTTTCCCGCGTCGACGACGACCTTCAGCGGGCGGATCGAGGTCAGGTCGACGAGCGAGCGGAGGTAGGCCGCGTAGTCCTCGAGGGTGTCCCGCCCTGTGATCGAACCGGGCGTGGCGACCGGCTCGGGCGCGCCGGATTCGCTCCACTCCTCGACGAGGGCGCGGATCTCGGCCAGCCCCGTGTCCTGGCCGACGGGTGCAGCGCCCTGCCGGCACAGCTTGATGCCGTTGTACTGAGCGGGGTTGTGCGAGGCCGTGAACATCGCGCCCGCCAGGTTCAGCGCCCCCGAGGCGTAGTACAGCTGGTCCGTCGAGCACAGGCCGATCTCCGTGACGTCGACGCCGCGGGATGCGGCGCCGCGCGCGAAGGCACGCGACAGTCCCGGGGAAGAGGGCCGCATGTCGTGCCCGGTCACGATCGCGGCAGCGCCGGTGACCTGCGCGAAGGCGGCACCGAACAGCTCGGCCAGCGACTCGTCCCACTGATCCGGGACCACCCCGCGTACGTCGTACGCCTTCACGATCTGCGACAGATCAGCAGTCACGGCCGTCCTCTCCCGAAGTCCTCACCAGTCTCATTAGTCGCCCAAAACTACCTGCATGCACTGACAACGGGGACATGAGCCTGCCGCAGAACACCGGAGACGGACCCGTGACCGCCCACCTCGTGCTGTCAGGGCAGCATCCAGCCCAGCACCGCCGTACTCTGCCCCACCACGATCAGGCACATGACCAGCAGCAACCCGATGCTCCAGGGCAGCACCTTGCGCAGCAGATCGCCCTCCTTGCCCGCGAGGCCGACGGCGGCGCACGCGATCGTCAGGTTCTGCGGCGAGATCATCTTGCCCAGCACCCCGCCCGAGCTGTTGGCCGCCGCGAGGAGTTCCGGCGAGAGCCCGGACTGCTGCGCCGCGGTGACCTGAAGCGCGCCGAAGAGAGCGTTGGCGGAGGTGTCGGAGCCGGAGACGGCGACGCCGAACCAGCCCAGGACGGGCGACAGGAACGCGAGACCCGCGCCTGCCGCGGCCACGAAGTGGCCGATGGTAGCGGCCTGTCCGGACAGGTTCATGACATACGCAAGGGCCAGGACGGACGTCACGGTGAGGATCGCGAACCTCAGCTCGTACACCGTCGCCGCCCACTCGCGCAGCGCCACGCGCGCGTGCACGCGGAGAACGGCGGCGGTGCCGAGGCCGGCCAGCAGCACGAGCGTGCCGCCGGTGGACAGCAGCGGCAGCGAGAAGACGTTCTGGCCGACCGCCTCCCCGTCCGGACCGGCGACGTTCAGGAACGGCCAGTCGAAGGTGCGGGTCGCCTGTGCGAGCACCTCCTTGACGGCCGGGATCTGGGCTACCGAGAAGACGGCCACGATCAGCGCGTACGGGGCGTATGCGCGCAGCACCTCGGGCCGCGGATCGTCCTCGTCGAGCTCGTCGCTGCGTACGCCGGTGAGGACCGCGGCCCGTACGGGTTCCTCGGCGGGCTTGCGCGCCCCCGGCAGCGCCACCAGCGCGCCGGCTCCCGCCAGCGCGGCCCCGATGTCGGCGAGCTGCGCGGAGACGTAGTTGGACGCGGCGAACTGCGCGACGGCGAAGGCCACGCCGCAGACGAGGGCGGGCACCCAGGTCTCGCGCAGCCCGCGCCGCCCGTCCACCAGGCCGACGAGCACGAGCGGCACGACGAGGGCGAGCAGGGGGGTCTGGCGGCCCACCACCGAGGCGACCGTGTCCAGCGGCAGCCCGGTCACCTCTGCGAGCGTCACCACCGGGGTCCCCATGGCGCCGAAGGCGACGGGCGCGGTGTTGGCGACCAGCGCGACGACGGCCGCCCGTACCGGCTCGAAGCCGAGCGCGACCAGCATGACGGAGCAGATCGCCACGGGAGCACCGAAGCCGGCGAGCGCCTCCAGCAGCGCCCCGAAGCAGAAGGCGACCACCAGCGCCTGGATGCGCGGATCGTCGGAGAGCCGCCCGAACGAGCGGCGCAGGATGTCGAAGTGCCGCGTGCGGACCGTCATCCGGTAGACCCACAGGGCGTTGATGACGATCCACAGAATGGGGAAGAGGCCGAAGACGGCGCCCTGGGCGGCGCCCGCGAACGTCTGGCCGAGCGGCATTCCGTAAGCGAGCCAGGCGACCAGCGCCGCGACGGTCAGGCCGATGAGCCCCGCAAGGTGCGCCTTCATACGGACGACGCCGAGGAGAACGAGAACGGTGATGAGGGGAAGAGTCGCGACGAGCGCGGACAGGCCGAGCGAATCGGCAACAGGCTCCAGTTGCTGGACGAACACGAGGTGCCTCCAGATTCCGTGATGCGGAAAACTATTTCTCACGGGCGGAGGAATGGTCGTGTCCGCGGCAACGCCACGTCAATGGGTCGTGCTGCGGTGAAGTTGTGCAGGTGACCGCGTACAGCGAGGGAGTCGTGCAGGTGACCTCGTACAACGGGGAAGTCGTGCAGATGACCTCGTACAGCGGGAACTGAAGCCCCACGAGGGTGACTTGGCGTCGATCAGGAGACCGAGGCGCCAGTCGATCAGGAGACCGAGGGGTCAGTCGATCGAGAGACCGAGGCGTCAGGAGTCCGGCGAGCGCAGCACCCGCAGATGACCGCGGCGCCCGACCTCTCTCGGGTCGGCGGTCCGCGCGCCCGCGCCGCCCCCGGCCTCCGCGGCGCGCTCCTGCGGGCGGGCCGCCTCGCGCACCGCGTTGGCGAGCGCCTCGAGGTCGTCGCCGGTGGGGCGGGCCGGACCTGAGGCGTCGGCAAGCCGGACGACCTCCCAGCCGCGCGGCGCGGTCAGCCGCTCGGAGTGTTCGGCGCACAGGTCGTAGCAATGGGGTTCGGCGTAGGTCGCGAGGGGGCCGAGGACCGCGGTCGAGTCGGCGTAGACGTACGTCAGCGTCGCGACGGCGGGACGGCCGCAAGCGGTGCGCGAACAGCGACGTACAGGGCTCACGACGTTGGACGGTACCGCACTCTTGAGCGGGCCGCGACGACTCTCCCCGAGGTCACTCCACCGTGTCGTGGCGTGATCCTTATCACGCGCGTCTCCAAGGGCTCGCCGCTGACCTGCACAGACCGTCGCATGCCGACGAAGCGGCCGACTTACGTGCAGTCACCATCTGGTGCGAATCCCGTCATACGCCACGACATCGGCGGACTCGGAAGGATGTGGAATCGATCCCGAGCTTGGCTGGAATGGTCATCGAACGACATGCCGTGGTCTGCCACGAGTCGGTGATCCGCGGCAGCGCGGGCGGCCGCACACGACCGGTCTGGATTTCTCAATAGCCATGCGGGTGATGTGCAGCCCTAGCCATACGGGTGAGCTACGGCCATGCGGGTGGCCGCCGAGATCGGTGAGCCGCCGGGATCCCTGGTCCGGTGGCGCGTGGGCGGCGGCCACAGAGGGCCGCGCGAGGACTACGCTTCATCGGTGATGGACAGCCCCGTACCGCCTCGCGCCGCAGACCCCAGGCCAGAGCCCAGGCCCCGCCGCCGTGACCGCCACGGCAGGGGTATGCGCGGCCCCGTCGCGCCGCCGCAGGTACCGCTCGCCGCGAGCCGCGCCGAGGCCTTCGCGGACCTGGTCCAGGACTCCGTCGAGCGGCTGGAGCGCCGCTGGCCGCAGCTCGCCGACATCGACTTCCTCGTGGTCGAGGTGCCGAGGCTCGACGGCGGGGGCGCGGCCGCCGGCCCTGATCTGGTGGCCTGGGGCGATGATGCGGTGCCTCTGGGCGGCACGATCCCGGCGCGCGAGGGCCGTCCCGCACGCGTCGTCGTCTACCGCCGCCCGGTCGAGATCCGCACCAAGGGTCGCGACGAGCGCGCCGCCCTTGTGCACGAGATCGTCGTCGAGCAGGTCGCCGAGCTGCTGGGCCTGACCCCGGAGACGGTGGATCCGCGGTACGGGGAGGACTGACACGGCCGTCGGGCCGCTGTTCAGAGGCACGACAGCGAGTGAGCCGAAGGAGCGCGACGGTGTCGAGAGGCCGACCGCGCGGAGGCCCCGACGAAGGAGGGGCTGAGCACGGGCGGGCTGAGCACGGGCGGCCTATCGACACCGGCTGGGGCGCTCCGGAGGCGAACCGAGCTCCAAAAAGGGAGGCTCACTTCTGCAGCACGGAGAGGTCCTGGTCGGCCGTCGGCACCGCGACCGTCCCCCGGTCGTCCGGCAGCGTCTGCACCGTGAACATCGGGATGCCGTCCTGCGGCAGCTCCAGCATCCGCGAGGCGTAGACAGGGCCGCCGGACACCGGCTCCACCGTCAGCGCGTACGCCCCCTTCAGGCCGCCCGGCACCGGCGGCGGCTTCAGTGCCGTCGTCGTACCGCCCTTGACCGTGTACGTCTTCGTCACCGCCGTACCGCCCTCGGTGCCCGCCGACGCCGTGACCCTGACCTTCGCGGACTTCCCCGGGGCGACCAGGGCGAGTGTCGAGCCCTTGGCGCGGTTGTCGGCGGCCGTCGCGCGTGTGCCGACCGGACGCGTCGCCGGTATGAACGCGGTCTCCTGCCTGCTGCCCTTGCCGCGGACGACTCTCACGGCGGCCACGACCGGCGCAGAGTCCTCCGTGGGCGTGAGGACCAGCGAGCCCGCCTCGCCCTTGGTGACGTCGCCCAGATCGACGGCGGCCGTCATGCCGGACTTGACGTGCAGCGTCTCGTGCCCCGCGGGGGTGATCAGGCCGTTGGGCGACGCCAGCTGCACCTTCAGGTCGGCGTCGTCCTCGCCGGTGGCGAAGGCGACCAGGCGCACGGACGTCGCGTCCTCGGGGATGCCCGGCAGCACCAGACTGCCCGCTGGATCGGTGGAGGCGGGCAGCCAGTCCGTACCCAGCTTGCCGTCGGCGGCCTGCACGGCGGCCGCGACCCGGCCGCTGCGCACGGTCACGTGCACGGTCAGGTTGGTCTGCGGTTCGTCGGTGAGCGTGGACAGCAGCACCGGCACGCTGGAGTGCGGCGGCACCTGGATGCCCTCGGCCACTTCGGACTTGAGGGCGCCCTCCTTGCCGTAGAGCTCGACGTCGACGACGGCGGCCGAGTCGTCCGGGTTGGTCAGATGGACGTAGTCGGTGCGCTCCTCGGCGGTGCTGGCGCCCGGGAACCAGAAGTCGGTGTCCGGAGCGGTGCAGTTGACGCCGAGGACGCCCCGGGTGCTGCCCGCCGGGATCTCGGTGGTCTGCTGAACCGTCCAGCCGGGCGCCAGGTTCCCCTCTGCGGTGCCGACCAGAGCGGGCGCCTCCGCGCCCGAGGAATCGCCGGAGACCGGCTTGCCCGGCTCCTTCGGCGACAGCACGGGCTTGTCGCCCTTGTCCTTGTCCTTGGCGTCGTCCTCCGACTCCCTCGTCGCCGCGGTCACTTCCGCCTTGCCGGTGCTGCCGGAGTCCTTCGAGGCGGGCGTGTACGAGGTGTACGAGGTCTCGGCGAGATCCGAGGTGCTGGGCGCCGGGCAGAGCAGCGTGGAGCGCTCGACGGGCAGCTGAGCGGCCGCCTTCGCCTCGCTGCCGCCCGTGCCGTCCGGCGCGGTGAGAGTGGCGAACCCGGTGACGGCGGCGAGCGCGGTCACGGCGGCGATCAGGGAAACGGTGGTGCGGTTCACTGGTGGCTCCCGTCGGGGCGCTCATGGTCGGTGCCGTGCGGCGGCTGCGTCGGCTGCTGCTCGTACGACCCGTCATAGGCCGTCGAGTCCTCGTCGTAGGCCGTCTGGCCGGACTGGCCGTACGACGCGTCGTACGCCCCGCCGTACGCATACGGGTCGTACTGGCCGGCCTGGTACGGCTCCGACTGGTACCCCTGCTCGTACGAACCGGCCTGCTCGTAGGAGCCCGCCTGCTCGTACGAACCGGCCTGCTCGTAGGAGCCCGCCTGCTCGTACGAACCCTCCTGGCCGTAAGCACCCGCCTGCTCGTACGAGTCCGCCGGGTACTGCGCGCCGTCCTGCTGTTCGCCGTACGTCCCGTACTCGCCGCCCCCGTAGCTCGGCGCCTCCCACTCCCCGTACGACTGCTGCCGCTGCTGCGGAACGGCTGCCGGGGTCTCCGAAGGAGGCGGTACGGCCCCTCGCTCAGCGGACTCCGCGGCGCCGCTCTCCTGGGCGGCCTCTTCGGCCTGTGCCCGGAGCCGGCGCGCGCGTCGCCCCTCCCCCGCCACGGGCTGGGCGGGCACGACGGGCTCCTCGGGCAGGTCGTCGTCGATGTCCCGGCGCCGGCCGGGCAGCGCGAGGACGACGAGGACGACGGCGAGCGCACCCTGCGCCCACAGCCAGGCGGTGTGGGTGACCGGAGCGTCGTGGGTGACGTCCAGCCGCCCGCCCGACGCGGGCAGTTCGAAGCCCTGGGCCCAGCCGTCGACCGTGGTCGCGGTGAGCGGGCGGCCGTCGAGTGTGGCCGTCCAGCCGTCGTCGGCCGAGTCGGCGAGGCGCAGCACGCGGCCCGCGTCGCCCGCAGGAATGCTGGTGTGCAGCTCGACGGGCCCGGAGGCGACGGGCAGCGGATCGCCGGACTTCGGGACGATGGCGGCACGTGAGACCTGCCGGTCCACGCGCCACAGCGAGCTGCCGTCCTGCTGGCTGAGGCGGCTCAGGCCCGGCGTGGCGTCCAGGACGCGGCTCATCTGGCGGGGTGCCCCGCCGCGTACGAGCACATAGCGCACCGCGAAGCCTTCGAGCTGGTCGGCCTGGTCGGCGCCGGAGCCCGCGACAAGGTTGGCGACGACCTTGTCGAGCTTCTTGTTGCTCTCGCCCGCCTCGGTCAGTTCGGCGTCGCCGAGCCGGGCGCCGGAGCCGCGCACCAGCGTGTACGCGACCTCGGCTTCCGAGTCGCTGTCCAGCACGAGGGTGCGGGGCTGGTCGCGGGTGTCGGCCTCCTCGGCGACGAACGCGGGCACCTGCACCGGGTCGCGCCGCTCCAGCGGCCCGTCGGCGCCGCGGATCATCCATCCCGCGGCAGAGATCAGCGGCCCGGCGACCGCGGCGAACGCAATAAGCGCTGCCACCGGCTGCCGCCAGCCGAAGCTCTGCTCGGCCACGCGCGCGCGTGCCCCGTCGCCGCCGAGCACGGCGGCGCCCAGCAGGGCGATGCCGTAGACGAGGGTCGCGGGTCCGGCCCAGGTGGAACTGTTCGAGAGGGCCGCGAAGACGAGGGCGACGAGTGCGACGGCCCAGGCGGTGTACACCGCGGTCTGCCGTTCGCCGCGCAGCAGCGCGGCAAGCGCTGCGAGCACGATGCCGACGAGCAACAGGCCGGCGACCGTGCCGGGGCCGCCCGGCGATCCACCGAGCAGGTCGAGACCGGACGCCGAACCCGTCCCGTACTCCAGACCGGCCTCCGTGAAGAAGCCGAACGGCAGCAGCGACAGCGACCAGGGCGCAAGGATCAGCAACGGCGTGCCGAGCGCGGCCAGGAAACGCAGCCCGTACGCGACAAGGTCGGTGCGGCGGACCGCGAGCAGTGCGATGCCCAGGATCAGCGCGATGGGCCAGATGATGGGCGTGAAGGCGGTGGCGAGGGTGAGCAGCAGTGCGTACGCCCAGGTGGCGCGCCAGCTGCCGCGTGCGTCGCCGTGGTGCGCGAGGCCGCTCGCGGCGATGCCCGCGCGTGCGATGAGGGGCAGCAGTACGGCGAGTACGGCGGTGCCGATCCGGCCGCCCGCGAGCGCACCCGTGGCGGCGGGCAGGAAGGCGTACGCGACGGCCACCCATGCGCGGAGCAGCCGCGATTCGACGAGCGGGCGCGACGCGAAGTAGGCGGCGAAGCCGGCCAGCGGAACCGAACAGACCAGCAGAACCGTGACGGCCAGTCCGGTGGAGCCGAAGAGCACGGTGGCGAGCATCGCGACCAGCGCGAGGTAGGGCGGTGCGGACTGTGTGCCGCCGGTGCCGACCGGATGCCAGCCGCTTGTGTAGCGCGCCCACAGCTCGGAGACGTCCGCGGGCGCGGGCAGCAGCGCCCCGCCGGCGAGGGCTCCCCCACCGAGCAGCTCACGGCACGCTATGAGCGAGAAGAACAACAGGACCACGAAGAGCATGGGTCCCGGCTTGCGCGCGATGCGCTTGATCCGGGCGAACTGCTCGATCTCGAGGAAGTCGGCGTCGTCGCCGCCGGGTCCGGACTCGACGGCGCCGTGCCGCCCTCCGGAGGAGACTTCGGGGTCGGAGCGGCCCACGAGGTTGCTCGCGACCTGCTCCACGGTGGCCCGTACGGTCGCGCCGGGTGGCGGGAAGAGCGGCCGCAGTTCGCCCTTGTCGACCTGGGGTCTGCCGCGGCGGCGCCGGCCGGCGAGGATCCGCTCCGGCCGCAGCAGCACGGCGAAGAGGCCGGCGACCTCGTCGAGCGCCTGACCGGGCACCTTGCCGACGAGATACGCGAGCGTCCGCAGCAGCGTTCCGAGCACCAGGCGCAGCAGCACCCAGAGAAGCGCGCCCGTACGGGCGTTGACGAGCAGTGTGTAGACCGCGCCCGACTTGTCGACCCGGTGCGGGCTGGTCGCCGTGCGCCCGACGCAGTCGACGGTGCGGCGCTCGCGCGAGGACGCCTCCGCGTGCCGGACCACGGCGTCGGGCGCGACCAGTACGCGGTGTCCCGCGGCATGGGCGCGCCAGCACAGGTCGACGTCGTCACGCATGAGCGGCAGCCGCCGGTCGAACCCGCCGAGCTGCTCGAAGACATCACGCCGGATCAGCATGCCGGCGGTGGACACGGACAGCACGGGCCGTACGTGGTCGTGCTGGCCCTGGTCCTGTTCGCGCCGGTCGAGGCCTGTCCAGCGACGGCCGCTGTTGGCGATGGTGACGCCGACCTCGAGCAGCTGCCGGCGGTCGTACCAGCCGCGGAGCTTCGGGCCGACGATCGCGACGTCCTTGCCGAGCTCGCGTTCGTTCTCCACGACGCGCAGCAGCTCGGCCAGCGCGTCCGGTTCGGGGGAGCAGTCGTCGTGCAGAAGCCACAGCCACTGCTCCGGTTCGCCGTACGGCAGGTCCGGCATGTCGTACGCGTCGTCGCGCCAGGTCCGGTTCACCGGGTCCCAGCCGCTGGGGCGCCTGAGATACGGCAGGTCGTCCGGCGTGAGGACGCCCGCGGTGCGGACGGCCTCGTCGACGGCGGCGCCGAAGCCCGTGCGCCGGGCGAGGTGCAGCACCCGGTCGGCGCCGAGTGCCTCGGTGACCAGCTGGGCGGAGTCGTCCCCGCTGCCGGTGTCGGCCGCGACGGCGTTCTGCACGGGGCGCTCCTGACCGAGCAGCCCGGCGAGGGCGTCGGGCAGCCAGCGGGCACCGTCGTGCGAGACGATCACCGCGGTGACGACATGCCGCGGGAACTCGGGCGGGCGGGTCGGGTCGGACAGCGCCGCCTGGCGAGTCTGGTCGAACACTGCGGAGGCAGCGTCGTACTGGGCTGCCGTATGACTGTGCACGGTCATCGAGGTGCGGGCCCCGGTTCGATGGACTGCGGTGGACGCCTGTGCCCTGCGGGGCGACGGGTGTCTCGGACGAGGGCCCACACTAACGGCTGGCTAGCACGGCGGCCCGCCGCCTGTGGATAACCCACCTGCGACGGGCCGACTTTACGTGAGCATGTCTGCGGTTTCGTCGGTGGCATCTGCGCTGTTCGATCGGTTGTGTCCGTCTACGCGCGCGTGCCGATGGCGCTCTGTTCGCCGTGCGTTCAGGAGGCGGCCACATTCGGGCGGCGGCCACATTCCGACCGTGGCCACATTCCGACCGTGGCCACTGTCCGGCCAACACCACCGTCCGACCGCGGCCACTGTCCGGCCGCCGCCACCGTCCGACTGCTGCCACTGTCCAGGCGACGGCCTTTGCAAGACCGCTTCAGACGGCTGCCTTCTTGAGCCGGCGGCGTTCGCGCTCGGAGAGGCCACCCCAGATACCGAACCGTTCGTCGTTGGCCAGCGCGTACTCGAGGCACTCGGAGCGGACCTCACACGCAAGGCAGACCTTCTTGGCCTCGCGGGTGGAGCCGCCCTTCTCGGGAAAGAAGGATTCGGGGTCGGTCTGGGCGCACAGCGCGCGCTCCTGCCAGCCGAGCTCCTCGTCCGCGTCCTCGACCAGCAGTTGCTGGAACAGCTCGGTCATGTGCGCCCCTCGTCTGTCTTTGCGTCCCCGTGATGCTGCCGTTACCGATACCGGTGAACGACACGAGTGAAATTACAAGTGTGCAGCTCCGGGCGAGTCAAGCCGAGATCTGCTATTGAGCCCCTTATTCACTCTGCGGAACCAAGCCCGTACAGAAAGTGTTCAAATCGGCATAAACCATGACACTTGCCAGTGACCCATGCGGACTTTGTGATCCCTGCAGAGAAGGACGCTCCGAACTTTCATGCGGTTCAGTCAGGTGCCCCAAAGCGAAACGGATCACATTCGGATCACAGGATCGCAACGGCGTTTGCTGCACCGACCTATGCGGCACCTGTCCCCGGCGCCACATGCACAAACCTTTCGCCATGCAGAGCAACCGGATGAGGTGAAACATGTCCCACATACCGGGCATCAGGTTGACAGCTGACGCATGAACCGCTGTCCTGGTGGGCATGCTCGTGAACTTGGCGCTTTCCGTGACCCGCCCCGGCGGGTTCCTCGGTGCTGCCCGCACGTGCTGTTGCTGTTGCTGTCCCAGCTGTTGAGCCACACCGCGCTCCGGCTGTCCCCTTCCGCCCTCCCAGGGACACCCTCCGCCCCGCAGGGGCACCCACCCGCCCGGCCGCGTCGGCCCTGCCGTCGGTGATCACGGGCGGCCCCACGACATCCAGCACTCTTCCGCCGAGGAACCACCGCATCCATGAACAGCGACAGCGACCTCCAGATCGCCGGCGACATCCTCGAGGTCCCCCACCTTCTCCAGCCCGCCCGCCAACACCCCGTCACCGTCGCCGAGTTCGCCGGTCTCGCCCGCTCCATCGCCGCCGACCGCGCGCAGTGGGAGCACCTCGTCCAGTACGACGCGACCTCCCGCTGGTACCACCGGCTGCGCACCGGGCCCGGATACGAGGTGTGGCTGCTCTCCTGGGTGCCCGGACAGGGCAGCGGGCTGCACGACCACGGGCCTTCGTCGGGCGTACTGACCGTGCTGGGCGGGCAGTTGACCGAGCGCACCGATCGCGGCACGCGCGCGTTGGGTGCGGGCTCGCAGCGGGTCTTCGCGCCCGGGTACGTCCACGAGGTCGTCAACGACTCCCTCGAGCCCGCCGTCAGCCTGCACATCTACTACCCGGGCCTGACCGAGATGCCGATGCACGCGGCTCGGTGCGCCTCGCGGTACGCGGAGGACACCGTCACGGCCTGACGGCCCGCGAGGAGCCCATTCACCGCTCGCGGTGGGCAAGGCCCCGCAACCGGCTCACGGGCTGTCGTACCCGCCTGCAAGACTTACGGCATGCGCATTGTGGTTCTGGCAGGCGGCATCGGTGGTGCCCGGTTCCTCCGCGGTCTCAAGCAGGCCGTCCCGGACGCCGACATCACCGTCATCGGCAACACCGCGGACGACATCCATCTTTTCGGCCTCAAGGTCTGCCCGGACCTCGACACGGTGATGTACACGCTCGGCGGCGGCATCAACGAGGAGCAGGGCTGGGGGCGTACGGACGAGACGTTCCACCTCAAGGAGGAGCTCGCGGCGTACGGCGTCGGGCCGGAGTGGTTCGGCCTCGGCGACCGCGACTTCGCGACGCACATCGTGCGGACGCAGATGCTGAGCGCCGGATACCCGCTCAGCGCCGTCACAGAGGCGCTGTGCGACCGGTGGAAGCCGGGTGTGCGGCTGCTGCCCATGTCCGACGACCGCGTCGAGACGCACGTCGCCGTCACGTTGCCTGACAGCGGCTCCGCCGCGGGCTCCGGCGAGCGCAAGGCCATCCATTTCCAGGAGTACTGGGTGCGGCTGCGCGCGTCGGTGCCCGCCGAGGCGGTCGTACCGGTCGGTGCCGAGCAGGCCAAGCCCGCGCCCGGCGTGCTCGAGGCCATCGCCGAGGCGGACGTCGTGCTCTTCCCGCCGTCCAACCCGGTCGTGAGCATCGGCACGATCCTGGCCGTGCCGGGGATCCGCGAGGCGATCGCCGACGCGGGCGTTCCGGTCGTGGGCCTCTCCCCGATCGTGGGGGACGCGCCCGTGCGCGGCATGGCCGACAAGGTGCTGGCCGCGGTGGGCGTGGAGTCCACCGCCGCCGCGGTCGCCGAGCACTACGGCTCGGGGCTGCTGGACGGCTGGCTTGTGGACACCGTCGACGCGGGCTCCGTGGAGCGCGTCGAGGCCGCCGGCATCCGCTGCCGCGCGGTTCCGCTGATGATGACCGACGTCGACGCCGCCGCACAGATGGCCCGCGAGGCGCTCGCGCTGGCGGAAGAGGTCCGCGGATGACGTCGGAGGGGGTCACGCGGATGACGTCCGAGGGGGCCGGTGCGGCGGGCTTTCGGGTGTGGGCCGTGCCCGGGATTCCCGAGGTGCGGGAGGGGGACGATCTGGCCAAGCTCATCGCGACCGCGGAGCCCGGCCTGGCGGACGGCGACGTCGTCCTCGTCACCTCGAAGATCGTCTCCAAGGCGGAGGGCCGCATCGTCGCCGCCGACTCGCGCGAGTCGGCCATCGACGCCGAGACGGTACGTGTCGTGGCGCGCCGCGGGACCCTTCGTATCGTCGAGAACAGGCAGGGTCTGGTGATGGCCGCGGCCGGGGTCGACGCGTCCAACACGCCCGCCGGGACCGTGCTGTTGCTGCCCGAGGACCCCGACGCGTCGGCACGGACCATCCGTGACGGGCTGCGCGACACCCTCGGCGTCGACGTGGGCGTGCTGGTCACCGACACCTTCGGGCGGCCCTGGCGCAACGGTCTGACGGATGTCGCCATCGGCGCCGCGGGCGTGCGCGTGCTCGACGACCTGCGCGGCGGGACCGACGCGTACGGCAATCCGCTCAGCGCCACCGTCGTCGCCACCGCCGACGAGCTGGCCGCCGCGGGGGATCTGGTGAAGGGCAAGGCCGAAGGGCTGCCGGTGGCGGTGGTCCGGGGCCTGCCCCACGTCCTGGCGGAGGAGCCCGAGGGCGCCCGGGTGATGGTCCGTGCCGCCCGCGACGACATGTTCCGGCTCGGCACGTCGGAGGCCGTGCGCGAGGCGGTGACCCAGCGGCGTACCGTCCGCGCATTCACGGACGAGTCGGTGGACCCGGGTGCGGTGCGGCGCGCGGTCGCGGCCGCCGTGACCGCCCCGGCGCCGCACCACACGACGCCGTGGCGCTTCGTTCTGCTCGAGTCGCCGGAGTCGCGGACGCGGCTGCTCGATGCCATGCGGGACGCCTGGATCGCGGATCTGCGGCGCGACGGCAAGTCCGAGGAGTCCATCGCCAAGCGCGTCCGGCGCGGAGACGTGCTGCGCAACGCGCCCTATCTGGTGGTGCCCTGCCTCGTGACCGACGGCGCGCACACGTACGGCGATCCGCGCCGGGACGGTGCCGAGCGCGAGATGTTCGTCGTCGCGGCCGGCGCGGGCGTGCAGAACTTCCTGGTCGCGCTGGCCGGAGAGCGGCTCGGCTCCGCCTGGGTCTCGTCGACGATGTTCTGCCGCGATGTCGTACGAGAGATCCTGGAGCTGCCGGAGGACTGGGATCCGATGGGAGCGGTGGCCGTGGGGCACGCGGCCGAAGCGCCGAAGGCGCGACCCGTGCGGGAGGCGGGGGCCTTCATCGAGGTGCGGTAGGTGTCGTTCGTCGGGGTGGGTTAGCCGCGTTCTGGGGCAGCGTTAGCCGCGTCCTGCAGCGCGTGCGTTCTGCGGCGCGTTAGCTGCGTTCTCCGGGGCGCGTGTGCGTCAGGCCGGTGCGTCGCGCGCTGCGTGTGCCTTGGCGGTCAGACGTCACGCGCTGCTTGTGCCCCGTTCGGTCACAGCGCCGCGATGTTCCCGCGTGGCATACGGGGTGTGCGGCGGGGCGGGGCATGGCCGCTGAGCAGGATCAGGCGGGCCGCGCGGTGGCGCTGGCCCTGTTCGGCGTACGGCTCGAGCAGTTCGAGCATCCTCGCGTCGTCGGCGTTCCGGTCGCCTGCGAGGGCGTAGCCGACGATGCCGGGGAGATGCAGGTCGCCGACGGTGATCGCGTCCGGCGCGCCGTTGCTTCGCTGCACGGTCTCGGCGGACGTCCAGGGGCCGATTCCGGGGATCAGTTCCAGGCGGGCCTGGGCCTTAGCGGGTTCCATGGCCGCCGCCTCCTCCAGGCGCCGGGCGACGCGGACCGCGCGCAGGATGGTCGAGGCGCGCTTGTTGTCGACGCCCGCGCGGTGCCACTCCCATGAGGGGATCAGCGCCCAGGTGCGTGGATCCGGCATCACGTACATGCGGTCCGGGGCCGGACCCGGAGCCGGCTCGCCGAATCTGCGCACCAGGAGCCGCCACGCGCGGTACGCCTCGTCCGTCGTGACCTTCTGCTCCAGGATCGACGGGATCAGGGACTCCATGACCAGGCCGGTACGGGTGAGGAGCAGACCCGGGCGTCGGCGCTCGGTGAGGGCGAGGAGGCGGTGGCGGGGTGTGAAGGCCGACGGGTCGTCCAACTCGCCCAGTAGGCGGGGGAGTTGCTCGAGCAGCCATTCCGCGCCCGGACCCCACGTCTCCCCTTCGGCCTCGGCGGTTTCCGGGTGCAGGGTGACCCGGAGTGTTCCCGGGCCCTGCGGGGTGCGGCTGGTGCGCCAGAAGGAGCCGTCCGCGGTGGGTTTGAAGGTGGGGTCGCCGGGCCCTCGGCGGAGGGGGCCCAGTACGAGGGCCAGGTTCAGGGGGCCGGGTGGGGTCCAGCGGCGGGTTTGGGGGGCGGGGCGCTGGTGTGGGAGCGCTGAGGGGCGGCCTTCTGCGGGGCGGCTTTCTGCGGGGCGGCTTTCTGCGGGCCCCTGGCCCCAGGGATCCCGTCCTGCGGCCGGGGGGCTCGTGGGCATGGCGGTGTCGCCGCCTCGCACGGTTGTGCGGGTGACGGTGGGGCGGGGGGCGAAGCGGCCTGCCACGGGTGGGGTCCTTGGGGTTGTCGTGTGCCCTCTGAGGGTATGCGGTGTTTCTCCCCCAGCCCGCCCTTCCCGAAAACCGGGGCTTTCGCCCCGGGGCCCCGGGCGTGCCGGTACGTTTTCGGGTGCGGGCCGTGGGGCGTTTGTGCCCACCCTCCCCCATTGCCTTAAGGGCATGGGAGGTACCCCCATCGCCCTGCGGACGCCTGCCCACAAACACAGTGCGACAACGCGCGTACGACTGCCCGCAAACGCGCTACTGGTCCGACGAGAAGCGCACCGTCGCGGGTGGGAGTTCCGCGTCGCACCAGACTCTTACGCCCTCCCTCAATTCGTTGTCGGCGCCGATTCTTGCGCCGTCGCCCACCACCGCGTCCGAGAGGATCGTGCGGGCGCCGATGCGGGCTTCTGCGCCGATGAGGGAGTCCGTGATGACCGCGCCCGGTTCGACGACGGCGCCGGCGAGGATCGTGCTGCCGGAGATCCGGGCGCCCTCGCCGATCCGGGCGTTCTCGCCGATCACTGTGCCGCCGGTCAGCTTCGCGTCGGGCGCCACCTGCGCCGATGGCAGCACCAGCCGGTCGCCGCAGCGGCCCGGAACGGCCGGCGAGGGGACTCGGCCGAGGACGAGGTCGGCGGAGCCGCGTACGAAGGCCTGGGGTGTGCCGAGGTCCAGCCAGTACGTCGAGTCGACCATGCCCTGGAGATGCGCCCCGGAGGACAGCAGGCCGGGGAACGTCTCCCGTTCCACCGAGACGGGGCGGCCCGCCGGGATCGTGTCGATGACCGAGCGGCGGAACACGTACGCGCCCGCGTTGATCTGGTCGGTGACGATCTCCTCGGGCGTCTGCGGCTTCTCCAGGAAGGCCGTCACACGCCCGGTGCCGTCGGTGGGCACGAGCCCGTACGCCCGCGGGTCCTCGACCCGCGTGAGGTGCAGGGAGACGTCCGCGCCCGACGACTCGTGCACCGAGACCAGGGCGGGGATGTCCAGACCGGTCAGGATGTCGCCGTTGAAGATCAGTACGGGATCGTCCGGGCCGGAGCGGAGACGCGACGCGACGTTGCGGATCGCCCCGCCCGTGCCCAGCGGCTCGCGTTCGGTGACGTACTCGAGATGCAGACCGAGCCGGGAGCCGTCGCCGAAGTACGGCTCGAAGACCTCGGCGAGATACGAGGTCGCCAGGACGATGTGTTCGATGCCTGCGGCTCTTGCCCGGGCCAGTTGGTGGGTGAGGAACGGAACGCCCGCCGCCGGAACCATCGGCTTCGGCGTGTTGACCGTGAGCGGACGCAGCCGTGTGCCCTTGCCGCCGACCAGGAGGATCGCTTCAGTCACCTGTCGTCTCTGCTTCCTGCTGGGGCCGGCCGATAAGTCTTTCGGCCGGCCAGTGTATGCAGACCGTGCGGTCGTACCGTGCAGCTGTTCTATTCGGATCCGCGGTATCCCAGTGATGAGCGTTCCGACGTCAACGGCCCTGGTAGCGGGCCGAGGCGAGCCGGAGCCCGTTGAGTTGCCGATAGAGGGCGGCACCCGGGCACTCGGTGAGGAAGCCGTCCCGATGCCCCGAAATCACACGGAGCCTTACCTTCCTCCCCTTCTTGTACTTGTTGCTGCCCCCTGACGTGAGGGTCGTCGAGCCCCAGGGATTGGCACCGAAAAGTCCGAGCTTCCATGCGGTCAGCCTGGCCACGGCCCTGACGGCCGCGGCGGACGGCTTGGACTTGGTGAAGGTCCCGAGGACGGCGATGCCCATGCTGTTGGTGTTGAAACCGAGCGTGTGTGCGCCCATGACGGGCTTCTCCACACCTCCGGCGCGGCCCTCGTAGATGTTTCCGCACTTGTCGACGACGAAGTTGTAGCCGATGTCACGCCAGCGATTGCTCTTGACGTGGTAGCGATAAATACTGCGGATGACTGAAGGGGCTTGTGAGCAGCGGTAGTTGTTGCCCGTGGCGGTGTGGTGCACGAACGCCGCCTGCACGGTCTTCGTATAGAGGAATTCGCGCTCACGGAGCTTCTCGTCCGCACGCCAGCCCTTGCGCGTGATGATGCGCGGGCGGGGGCCGATGTACGGCTTCGCGCCGACGGGGGCGGCGGATGAGCCGCGTGCGCCCAGTGCACCGCGTGAGCCCGGCGCGTCGGCTGCACTGCGCGGGCTGGTTGCAAGGGGTGCACCGGGTGCACTGGGTGCACTGGGTGCACTGGGTGCGCCGAGCGGGTCGACAGCATCCTCATCGGGCAGCTCGTCGGTGCGTGCGCCCTCCTGAGGGTGCTCGTCCGTCGCGGGTGCGGCCTGCGGTTCGTCCGCGGGAGCTTGACGGGACGGCGACTCGTCGCCAGGGTCGACGAGTTCGAGGCGCAGGCCCTCGGGAAGCGCTGTGCCGTGCTCGGCATCATGCCCGTCGGCCTCGGGCTCCGGGCTCACGCGGGCCTCCACCCCGTCCGAATCGCCGACCCACAGGGGTGCTGTGGCCCCACGGACGCGCCCCGTGGCGCGCTCCGCGCTCCCGGCGTCGGCGGCGTGCTCGAAGTTGTGGGTGTCCAGGTCCTGCCATGCGGACCAGGTCGTGGTGCCGGTGGCCCGGGTGCGTACCTGGACCCGGCCGTGCAGTTCGATGTCCGGGTTGTCCCAGACGAGGCCCACCAGCGAGAAGCGCCGCACCTGACGCTCCGCCAGTCCCTGCGCGACGGCCCCGGAACCCGGCGAACGGGCGGCGAAACCCATGGAACGCGCACGAGGACCGAAGGAACGGGTGGAGGCGGAGGGCACGGGTGCGAGCTGCAGTGACTGGGTGCTGCCAGGGACCGACCTCTCGGAGGCGGACGGAGCTTCCAGGCCGATGGAAGGGGAACGGGCTGCCAGGTCACCACCCACCGTCCGGCCGGAAGCCGCCGAGCCGGAAGCCGCCGAGCCGGTAGCCGCCGAGCCGACCCCTGTTCGACCGCGGAGGGCGGAGTCGACCAGTCCCCGGCCGCCCGGGACAGCAGCCGCGGGGCCGGGGCCGGGCAGAGGCACAGCGGGATGGGCCGCCGTGAGACCGAACGGCGCCGGGTCGACGCCTGTCCCGCGGAGTTGGTCCGCAGCCACACCGGGTGTCAATCCGGGCCTAGATCCGACCTTCTGACGGGTCGGATCGTCCGGCACCTGCCAGTGAACGGGAGACACGGCATCGGACCCCCGCGGGGCGACGGTGGCGGCCTGGGCGCCGAAGGAGGGGACGGCGAGTGGGAGGGCGAGAGCTGTCGCGCATGTGACGCCGATGGAGGAGGCAAGGAATCCACGCATACAGGTGATGTTGTACATAGCGGGATATGTCTGTCTATGGAAAGTTGACGGCCCGTCGGCTGAAACGGGGACACCGCGGGACCGCCGATCCCCCGGCCGGGCGCACGACTTCGCCCCCGGGACGCGTAACCTTGCGGCGTGAACGCCACCGATCGCACCCCTGCCGACCTGCTGCGATCCGCGCTCGCCGCGGACCCGGCGCGCCCCTTGGTGACCTTCTACGACGATGCCACCGGCGAGCGCGTCGAATTGTCCGTGGCCACCTTCGCCAATTGGGTGGCCAAGACTGCCAATCTGCTGCAGGGCGACCTTGCCGCGGAGCCCGGCGACCGGCTCGCACTGCTGCTGCCCGCGCACTGGCAGACGGCGGTGTGGCTGCTGGCCTGTTCGTCGGTGGGCGTCCTCGCGGATGTCGGCGGCGACCCTGCGGCCGCCGATCTCGTCGTCAGCGGTCCCGACTCGCTCGACGCGGCGCGCGCCTGCTCCGGCGAACGCGTCGCACTGGCGCTGCGGCCGCTCGGCGGGCGGTTCCCGCAGACGCCCGAAGGATTCATGGATTACGCGGTCGAGGTGCCGAGCCAGGGCGACCGCTTCGCGCCGTACGCACCGGTGGACCCGGAGGACCCCGCGTTGATCGTCGCCGGGGCGGAGTTGTCGGGCGCCGAGGTGGTCGAACGTGCTCTCACCGATGCGGCGGGTCTCGGGCTGACGGGACCCGGATCGCGTCTGCTGTCCACACTGCCGTACGACACCTGGGAGGGGCTGAGCGCCGGGCTGTACGCGCCGCTGGCGACCGGGGGCTCCGTGGTCCTGTGCCGGCACGTGGAGCGGCTCCCCGCGGACGGTCTTGCGAAGCGGATCGAGAGCGAGCGGGTCACAGCGACGGCGCGCTGACGCCGCCATCGCGGCACCGCGCCACGCTACTGACGCCGCCGTCGCTGCCCCCTGCCACGCTGCTGCCGCCGCAGCGTGGCACGGCGCCGTCCCGCTGGGCGGCCGGCCCCAGGCTCCGCCCCGCACCCCCGGAAATCGCCCTCCGGGCTCGTCCTCAAACTCCCCCAGCCAACGCCGAGGGTGCCCCCCAGGAGGTGCCCCCAGACGGGCTGATTTCGCTCGTCCTCAGAATCCGGACGGGCCCCGTAACCCATTCAGCCCAGCCGAGCCCCGGGTCCACGGGCCCCCGCGGCCGTCCCGGGCCATGGTCGTAGGAGCACCACCTACGCCAGGGGACGCCACGAGGGGTGGAGGAAGTCGTGACCGACACCGCCGGCACGCCTTCCGGGACTGATCAACCGGAGGGCAGGACTCCCGGGCCAGCCGCCGGCAGGCGGTCCACCCTGGGCCCCGGTGCGGGTGCCTCCGCCGTCGGCCGGCGTCCCACACCGGGCCCGGGCACGGGTGCCTCTGCCGCCGGAGGCCGGACGCGTCAGCGGCGGAAGCGGTGGCTGCGGCGTACGGCCTGGGGCACGGCCGTCTTCGTGCTCGCCGCCGGCGGCACCGGATGGGCGGTCTACGAGAAGCTCAACGGCAACATCACCAAGGACATGCAGGCGGCCGAGGAACTCAAGCGGTACGAGAGGGAGCGCCCGACGCCGTCGGCGCAGGGCGCGCAGAACATCCTTCTGATCGGCTCCGACACCCGGGCGGGCGCGGGCAACGCCAAGTACGGCCGGGACTCGGGCACCGCGCGCTCCGACACCACGATCCTGCTGCACCTCGCGGCCGACCGGCAGAGCGCGACCGCCGTGTCCATACCCCGCGACCTGATGGTCGACGTGCCCAGCTGCCACAAGCCGGACGGCACCAGCACCGAGCCGGTGTTCGCCATGTTCAACCACGCCTTCGAGGCGGGCGGTTCGGCGTGCACGATACGGACGGTCGAGAAGCTCACGGACATACGCATCGACCACCACATGGTCGTGGACTTCGGCGGCTTCACGAAGATGGTCGATGCGCTGGGCGGCGTGGACGTCTGTCTCGCGGAGCCGATCGACGACCCGGACGCCCATGTGAAACTGCCCGCGGGCCGGCACCGGCTGAGCGGCGAAGCGGCCCTTGGTTTCGTACGCGCCCGCAAGAGCCTCGGCGACGGCAGCGACACCGAGCGCATGGACCGCCAACAGCGGTTTCTCGGCGCCGTGGTCAACAAACTGCGGAGCGACGACGTACTGCTCAACCCGGTGAAGCTCTATCCGGTGCTGGACGCGGCGACCTCGTCGCTCACCACGGATCCGGGTCTGGGCAACCTGCGCGGTCTCTACGACTTGGTGCGCGGCATGCGCGATATCCCCACGGAACGCGTGCAGTTCCTTACGGTTCCCCGGGCACCCTACGCGAACAACGCAAACCGGGATCAACTGGTGGAACCAGCCGCAGAACACCTCTTTGCCCAGCTACGCACGGACGCACCGGTGGCCGTGACGCCCCAGTCGGACACGGACAAAGGTGACGAAGAGGCCGGCGACTCCTCGAACCCGCCTTCCACATTTCGCGGAAACACGGCAGCCGACGACGGCTGCGGGTAAAGCGCTCGCCAACCACGTGAAAATGTCTTTAATGAATTGCACCGGATTGCCCGGTTGTAGGGACGTGGAATTTGTCACCGCCGTCGCTGGACGCTGAAGTGGACGGATAGTGTGAGCGATCCGGTGCATCAGGCCACGAGGTCGCGCACTGTTTCACCGACTGACCGAGCGCCTTTTGAGGGGGAAAGGCGCCGCGTGGCCCCGACGGAGGACTCAAGAAACCGTGGACGCGCAAGGCCGTTGGCGGGCGGACGACATCGACCCCGCAGACCAGTGGGTACTCAACCCCACCACCGGTGACTACGAACTGCGACTGAGCCCCTCCGCAGGGCAGTCGACCGTCCCGGGCCCCCGCAGATCCCGCGGCGGTCCGGGCGCCCAGGTCCGCTCGCCCATGGGCGCCGCTACCGCTCCGCGAGGGCACACCGCTCCCGTCCGCGACACTCCGGCGGCTCCCGCCCCCGAGGTCCCCGGCCCTCGTAGGCGACGCATGCCCGAGCCGCCCCCGAGCCGCCGCAAGGGCCGGCCGAAGAAGTCGAAGGCGAAGAAGGCACTGATGTGGACCGGAGGCATCATGGCCTTCGTCCTCATCGGGGGTTCGACGGCCGGGTACCTCTACTACCGGCACCTCAACAACAACATCAGTGCCGTCCCCGACGACGGCGCCGGCACCGGCGGCTTCTCCAAGGACCGGGCGATCAACATCCTGCTGATCGGTACCGACAAACGCACCGGCAAGGGCAACGAGGGCTACGGCGACTCGGGCAGCCTGGGTCACGCGGACACGACGATCCTGCTCCATGTCTCCAAGGACCGGACGAACGCGACCGCGTTGAGCATTCCGCGCGACATGATCGTGGACATCCCGGACTGCCCGACCACGCAGGAGGACGGCACCAAGAAGACCATTCCGGGTACCTCCCAGACCCGCTTCAACGAAAGCCTCGGCCAGTCAGGCCGCACACCGAGCTGCACGATGCGCACGGTGACCGAGATCACCGGCCTGGTGCCCGACCACTTCATGGTGGCCGACTTCAACGCGGTGAAGACGCTGTCGACCGCGGTCGGCGGCGTGGAGGTCTGTCTCGCCAAGGACATAAACGACCCGAAGTCGCACCTGAAGCTCTCCCAGGGCAAGCACACCATCAAGGGTGACCAGGCTCTCGCCTTCGTCCGCACGCGCCATTCCGTCGGATTCGGCGGTGACCTGAGCCGGATCGAGCTGCAGCAGCAGTTCCTCAGCTCGCTGATGCGCAAGCTCAAGTCGAACGACACGCTCACCAGCCCGTCGAAGATGGTCGATCTGGCGGAGGCGGCCACCAAGGCACTGACGGTCGACTCGAAGATCGCGGACATCAAGAAGCTGGCCGGCCTGGGCCAGGAGATCGGCAAGGTCAACACCAAGAACCTCACCTTCGCCACGACACCGGTCGTCGACAACACCGACGGCGCGACCGTGTTGCTCAACGAGTCGAAGGCCAAGACCCTCTTCGCCTTCATGAAGGAAGACATCTCGCTCACCGAGGTGAAGAAGAAGGAGAAGGAGAAGGTGGCGGCCCGTCTCAAGGGCTCCCGCGCCGACGCCTCCGAGGTACGGGTCAACATCTACAACGGCGGCGCCCCCGCCGGTTCCGCCCAGGAAACCCTCACCTGGCTGCAGAACGAAGAGGGCGTGCTCAAGTCCAGCCAGCTCGGCAACGCGGACACGACCCAGAAGACGACGACGCTCGAGTACGCGCCCGACCAGGCTGATCAGGCGCGCAAGCTCGCCGACATCATGGGGCTGACCGCATCCCAGCTCAAGCCGGGCGAGAGCGAGGAAACCGCACAGGGCCTGCCGGCGATGAAGCTGATACTCGGCAAGGACTACAAGGGTGCCGGCGTGACGACCACCGACCCGTCGAAGGCGACGGACGGGGTCCAGAACGTCCAGGCGGACAAAACAGTGTGTGCCAAGTGACCGACAGCGGCCGTCCTGCGTCTGACAGGGCGGCCGCTGCACAAGGCACAGGGGGAGGGACAGCACATGAGGGAGAGCAGCGTACGCGGGGAGAGATCGCGACCACGCGTCCGTGATGCCGAAGCACTCGGCTGGGACGAGACCCTTTACGAAGGCCAGGGCAGGGGGGACGAGGAGTCCGAGCCGCGGGAGCGCGGCCGGCGCGGCGGTGGGGGTAGGCGACGCGCGGGCGGTCCCCGGCCGCCGCGCCGCAGACGCCGGATACTCCGCTGGTTCGCCACGGTTCTGTCGGTACTGATACTCGGCACCGCCGGTGCCGGCTATCTGTACTACGAGCACCTGAACAGCAAAATCAAGAAGGACAAGCTCAGCCTCGGCGACGAGAAGAACAGGCCCGCCAAGGCGAAGGCGAACGCCGCGGGCCAGACCCCGCTGAACATCCTGCTCATCGGCTCGGACGCCCGGGACACCAAAGAGAACCAGAAACTCGGTGGCGCCAAAGAGACCTTCGGCGCCGCCCCTCTCGCGGACGTCCAGATGCTGCTGCACCTCTCTGCCGACCGCAGCAACATGTCGGTGATCAGCATGCCGCGCGACACCCTGCTGCAGATTCCCGAGTGCACCGACCCGGACACCGGCCAGGTGTTTCCGGCAAGCACGGGGCGCCTGATGACGAACCAGTCACTCGGCCGCGGCGGGCCCGGCTGCACGGTCGCCACCTGGGAGCAGCTGACCGACATTCACATCGATCACTTCATGATGGTGGACTTCGCCGGTGTGGTGTCGATGGCGGACGCGGTCGGCGGCGTCCCGGTCTGTGTGACCGCCAATATCTCCTCGAGGGACAGACAGGGCCATGGCTCCGGGCTGAAGTTGGAGAAGGGCACCACCCCGGTCAAGGGCAAGCAGGCCCTGCAGTGGCTGCGTACCCGCTACGGCTTCGAGGACGGCAGCGACATCGCCCGCGCCAAGGCCCAGCACCAGTACATGAACTCGCTGGTCCGCCAGCTGCGCGCGAACGCGACGCTGAGCAACCCCACGCAGCTGCGGAGACTCGCCGAGACCGCCACCGACGCGCTCACCGTCGACGAGGGCCTGGGCACCGTCGGGAAGCTCCTCGCCCTCGGCAACCAGTTGAAGGAGGTGTCGCCGAAGCGGATCACCATGACCACGATGCCGTTCCAGTACGTGGGCAGCCGCGTGGAGCCGAAACGCGGCGACGCCGAGAAGCTGTTCCGCCTGGTGCGCGAGGACATAGCCCTCGACGGCAAGGACAAGAAGAAGTCCACCGCGGAGGAGACCTCGAAGGACCCGGCCGCCGCGGACGACGAGATCGGCGTGCAGGTCCAGAACGGCACCCGCACCGCCACGCTCGATCCGGTCGGCGGGCGCGCGAACGCGGTGGCGCAACTCCTGGTCGGCAAGGGCTTCACCAAGGCGGCGGCCGACGCGTCGGTGGCGCTGACCGAGGACAAGACGATCGTGCGCTACCCGAGCGCCGAACTGGAGGGCGACGCGCAGGCGGTCGCCAAGTCCCTCGGTGTTCCGCTGAGTTCGGTGGAGAAGTCGACCCGGGTCTCCGGCGTCACGCTGGTGGTGGGCGCCGACTGGCGCGAGGGCACCGCGTACGAGGCCAAGGCGGAGGACGACAAGAGCCCGAAGTCGGCCAAGCTCCTCAACGGCGCGAACGACAAGGCGTGTATGCGCGTGAACCCGGCCTTCACCTGGTAGTGGACGGGGCCCGGCTCCGGCGGTCCTCGGCGCGTACCGAGGGCCGCCGGGCGGCCGGGATCAGGCCTGGGTGACGACCGCCGGCCTTCGCGACGCGATGACCTTCCTCGCCAGCGCCCGCGGGCTGGTCAGAAAGCCCCAGCCCCACGACATGTGCATCGTGGCGAGGGCGACGGGGATCTGCAGCCGCGCCTTCAGCGACAGGCCCTTGCCCGCGGGCACGGACCCGGCCGCGATGGCGGCGAGATAGCCGCCGGGTATCACGAACCCCCACGGCGTGAGCGCGGCGCCCACCACGATGCCGGCGGCGATGGCGCACACGGCGGTCGGCGGAGCGAGGTAGCGCAGGTTGATCGAGCCCCGGTGGTAGCGCGCGACGACATGGCGCCAGCGGCCGTAGTCCTTGTACTGCTTGGCGAGGGCCTTCACCGACGGCCTCGGGCGGTACGAGACCTTCAGCTCCGGCGAGAACCAGATGAGGCCGCCCGCCTCGCGGATACGGAAGTTCAGCTCCCAGTCCTGGGCGCGGATGAACTCCTCGTTGTAGCCGCCCTGCTGCTCCAGGGCCGCGCGGCGGAAGACCCCCAGGTACACGGTCTCGGCGGGGCCTGCCTCGCCGCCCGTGTGGAAGGCCGCGTTGCCGACGCCGATCTTCGAGGTCATGGCGGCCGCGACCGCATGCTCCCAGTCGTTCTCTCCCTCGGCGTGCATGATGCCGCCGACGTTCTGCGCGCCGGTCTCCTCCAGGAGGCGGACGGCGGTCGCGATGTAGTTCGGCGAGAGGATCCCGTGGCCGTCGACGCGCACCACGATCGGGTGCCGGGACGCCTTGATCGCCGCGTTCAGCGCGGCGGGGGTGCGGCCCGTGGGGTTCGGCACGGTGTGCACCCGGGGGTCCTCGCGCACCAGCTCGGCGGCGATCTCGTCGGTACGGTCCGTGGACGGGCCCAGCGCGATGACCACCTCCATCTCGCCCTCGTACTCCTGCGCGAGGATGGCGTGGACGGCTCCGCGCAGATGCCGCTCCTCGTCGAGGACGGGCATGATCACGGATACGGCGGGAGGGTGGGTCATGTCTTCCTGCGTCACGTTGGGGTACCGGCCGGGTCTCACGGGCCGACGGCGGCAGCCGCCGACGTCGGAGCCCCGGGATGTGCAGCGTTTCGGAGGGTCACGTTACCGCGAACGGGGGACAGGGACGCGCGCCGTCCGGGTCATTACCGCAGGCCGCATTTCGTATCGCCGTACCGTGCTCGGGATTCCCCGGCCCGTCTCGGTCTCCCGACCGTACTGCGGAGGTACCCCCTCGTGCCCACGCCGCCCAGCTCGCCCGCCCGTCCGCAGCGCCGCCCGCAGCCGTGGCGGAGCAGGCGGCCCGCACCGGCACCCGAGCCTCCTCAGGCGGCAGGGCGCAGGCGGCGGCCGCAGTGGGCCATGCGGGCGGCGACGACGCTCTCGGTGGTGGTCCTGGCCTCGGCCGGAATCGGGCATGCGCTGGTGACCAGCGTGGACAAGGGGGGGATCGAGCGGGTCGACCCCTTCAAGGACATGAAGAACAGACCCGCCGCCGGCCACGGCATGAACGTTCTGCTGGTCGGCACGGACGACCGCGACAAACTCTCCCGGGAGGAGAAGGCCAAGTACCACCTCGGCGGCGCCCCCTGCCACTGCACGGACACGATCATGATCGTGCACATCTCGCAGGACCGGAAGCGCGCCAGCGTCGTGAGCCTCCCGCGCGACTCGTACGCCGAGATGCCCGCGCACTTCGACGAGACCACCGGCGAGAAACACCACTCCCACCCGGTCAAGATCAACGCGGCGTACGCGGAGGGTGGTCCACAGCTCACCGTCCGCACCGTGGAGCACATGACGCACCTCAAGATCGACCACTATCTCGAGGTCGACTTCACCAGCTTCATGAAGACCGTGGACGCGCTCGGCGGTGTGCAGATCTGCACTACGAAGCGTCTGGCGGACTCGCACACGAGGCTCGATCTGTCCCCGGGCACCCACACGCTGGACGGCGGCGAGGCGCTGCAGTACGTGCGCTCCCGGTACATCGACGGGGGCTCCGACCTGAGTCGTATGCAGCGCCAGCAGCGCTTCCTGGCCGCGCTGATCGCCAAGGCCACGTCGTCCGACATCCTGCTGAACCCGGTGAAGTTCCGCGACGCCACGCGGGCCGTGCTCGGCTCCGTGCGTGCGGACAAGGGCTTCGGTGCCGACGAGATGCTCGCCCTGGGGCATGCGATGCGGCGCTTCTCACCGAAGTCGTCGGAGTTCACGACGGTGCCGGTGGGCGGGAGCGAGCAGCTGAAGGGCGTCGGCACGACCCTGAAGTGGGACATGGGCAAGTCCGAGAGGATCTTCCAGGCGCTGCGCGACGACAAGCCGCTGACTGTGCCCCGCGCGCGACCGCGGGCGACGCTCGTCGACGTCGCACCGCAACAGATCCGGGTGCAGGTCGAGAACGGCACGCGCACACCCGGCCTGGGCCGCCGCGTCGACAGCGCCCTGCGCGCCAATGGCTTCCTGACAACCAAGGCGCCGGTGAACGCGGACAGGCAGCAGGCCCTGACGCGCACGATCGTCGCGTACGACCCGCGCTGGGACCGCTCGGCGAAGACCCTCGCGACGGCACTGCCGGGCAGCGAGCTGCGCCCCGTCAAGGGCCAGGGCGCGCTGCTGAAGGTGATCGCGGGCACGGACTTCAAGCAGGTCAGGCCGGTGCGGGCGGAGGAGGAGGTCCGGGCGGACAAGCTCTCCGCGGTCACGGGCGACCAGGTCGTGTGCCCTTGAGCACACTGTCGGCCTGACCAGACTGTGGACTCGGGACTCAGTCCTCGAAGCCGTCGGCCGCACGCTGGTCGCGCAGCTCCTTGATGGCGCGGCGGCGCGCCAGCCGGTGTGTGCGCCGGATCTGTGCCTCCTGGTAGCGCCGCTTGTCCCGCTCGGTCTCGGGAATCACCGGCGGTACGACGCGGGGCTTGCCGTCGGAGTCGACGGCGGCGAAGACGAGATAGGCGGAGCCGACCTGCTGGGCCGGGGCCGATTCGTTCCAGCGCTCGGCCAGGACCCGGACGCCGACCTCCATCGAGGTCCGCCCGGTCCAGTTGACCTGCGCCTTCACATGCACCAGATCGCCCACGCGGACCGGCTCCAGGAACGCCATCTCGTCCATCGACGCGGTGACCGCGGGCCCGCCCGAGTGCCGTCCGGCGACGGCGCCGGCGGCGTCGTCCACCAGCTTCATGATCACCCCACCGTGCACCGTGCCGAGGAGGTTGGTGTCGTTGTGGGTCATGATGTGGCTCAGTGTGGTGCGGGACGCCGACGTCGGCTTGCCCGGTATAGCGCCCGGAATGCTGGGTTCCGCGCCGTGGGCCTGGTCTGTCATGGCGTCCACCTTATGCCGGGCGTATATGTGTCAGCTCTGCAACAGCCCTGGTGTGATTTTCCACGTGACCTTGTGGGACACACAGCCGGAGACGGCACACTGGGCCGCATGAGCGATTGGCCAGGCGGATGGACCGGCGACACCCGTGACAACGGCGGCGACCGTTACGGACGCGGCAGCGCGAGCGCAGACCCCGAGGGCGCCCGCGTGATGCGTCATGTGCAGCGCGGCCAGGTGCCCCGTCCCCGCCCGTCGGCTCCGCCGCGCGGCGGAGTCCCGCCGCAGCCCTCGTACGGAAACGGCGAGCGCTATCAGGACGGATACGCCCAGGGCCCCGGCGACGCCTACGACAGCGGCTACAACACCGGCCAGGTCTACGGCTCGGGCGGCGGCCGCCGGGGTGGCGACGACGACGGGTACGACTACTACGGCACGGCACGCCCCGCGCCGAACTGGCGGCGGCGAATAAAGGTCGGCTCGCTCACCCTCGTCGTGGTCCTGCTCGCGGTGTCGATCGGCACGTACTTCTGGGCCGACTCGAAGCTCAAGCGCGAGGTGGACCTCTCCAAGGTCATCGAGCGGCCAGCGGAGGGCGAGGGCACGAACTACCTGATCGTCGGCTCCGACAGCCGCGAGGGCATGACCGCCGAGGAGAAGAAGAAGCTCCACACCGGCTCCGCCGAGGGCAAGCGCACGGACTCGATGATGATCCTGCACGTCGGCGCCAACGGGAACACGATGATCTCGCTGCCCCGCGACTCGAACGTCGTGATCCCCACCTTCGTGGGCTCCGAGTCGGGCAAGACCTTCCCGGGCACGGGCCGCCAGGTGAAGCTGAACGCCGCGTACGCGGAGGACGGCCCCGAGCTGCTGGTCCGCACCGTCGAGTACAACACCGGCCTGCACATCGACCACTACGCGGAGATCGGCTTCGCCGGCTTCGCCAAGATCGTCGACGCGGTCGGCGGCGTCGAGATGGACATCCCCAAGGCGTTCAAGGACAAGAACTCCGGCGCCGACTTCCAGGCGGGCAAGCAGACCCTCAACGGCGAACAGGCCCTGGCCTTCGTCCGCACCCGGTACGCGTTCCCGGGCAGCGACCTCGCCCGTACGAAGAACCAGCAGAAGTTCCTCGCGGCCCTCGCCAGCCAGGCGGCAACTCCGTCTACGGTCCTCAACCCCTTCAAGCTGTATCCGACGATGGGGGCCGGCCTGGACACGCTGGTCGTGGACAAGGACATGAGCCTGTTCGATCTGGCGTCCATGTTCTGGGCGATGAAGGGCATCACCGGCGGAGACGGCACGTCCATGAACATGCCGCTCTCCGGCAACGCCGCGAACGGCAACCTCCAGTGGGACACCACGAAGGTCAAGACCCTGGTGAACGAGCTGAAGAACGACGAGAAGGTGACGGTGTCGGGCGACTGAGCGCCGTCTTCGTACGCCGATGGGCCCCGCCGATCAGATCGGCGGGGCGTGTGCCGTGCCTTACGGCAGGTTGCGGGCCATCACGATGCGCTGGACCTGGTTGGTGCCCTCGTAGATCTGGGTGATCTTCGCGTCGCGCATCATCCGCTCCACCGGGTAGTCACGGGTGTAGCCGTACCCGCCAAGGAGCTGCACCGCGTCGGTGGTGACCTCCATCGCCACGTCCGAGGCGAAGCACTTCGCGGCCGCGCCCTGGAAGGTCAGGTCGCCATCGCCCCGCTCCGACTTCGCCGCCGCCGCATACGTCAGCTGACGGGCCGCCTCGATCTTCATCGCCATGTCCGCCAGCATGAACTGGATGCCCTGGAAGTCCGCGATCGGCTTGCCGAACTGCTTGCGCTCCTGGACATATCCCTTGGCGTAGTCCAGCGCGCCCTGCGCGATACCCAGCGCCTGCGCGGCGATCGTGATCCGCGTGTGGTCCAGCGTGCGCATCGCCGTCGCGAACCCCGTGCCCTCCGCACCGATCATCCGGTCGGCCGGGATGCGCACGTTGTCCAGGTACACCTCGCGGGTCGGCGAGCCCTTGATGCCCAGCTTCTTCTCCGGCGCACCGAACGAGACACCCTCATCCGACTTCTCCACCACGAACGCGGAGATGCCCTTGGAGCGCTTCGTCGGGTCC
>NZ_JACEHE010000052.1 GCF_013778455.1 Streptomyces himalayensis subsp. himalayensis
GCACACCTACGACCAGATCAAGCAGCTCCGCGCAAAAGCCACGCGCCGCGCCCTTGACTGGCAGCATCAGACCACCACCTATCTCGCCCGCACGTACGGCACGGTCGTGGTCGAAGCACTCACCATCACGAACATGGTCAAGTCCGCGAAGGGCACCGTCGAAGAGCCAGGGAAGCACGTCAAGCAGAAGGCCGGGCTGAACCGCTCCATCAGCCAGGAAGCATGGGGCCGCACGGTCACGATGCTGACGTACAAGGCCGCCCAGTACGGCGGCACCCTGGTCAAAGTCCCCGCCCCCGGCACCTCCCAGCGCTGCTCAGCCTGCGGCTTCACCACGCCGGACAGCCGGGAGAACCAGGCCACGTTCGTATGCAAGAACCCGGACTGCGGATTCGAGGCGAACGCCGACTGGAACGCAGCCCGCAACATCTTGCACCTATACCGGATCGGCTTCGTGGCGATCCCGGCTGCCGGAAGGTGCAGTCGTCAGGCGCGGATACGCGTCAAGCCTGCCGCCGCGAGGTAGGTGGGAATCTCCTTCCTGAGCTTGCGAAGGGAGGAGAGCACTTCAATGCTACGCCAACTACCTCGACGGCAACGGCTGCAACCCGGCCACCCGCACCTACACCAACCCCCAGGCGGGCGTCTGGGAGTTCGTGGTCGAGTCCCGCCGCACCAGCCCGCTGCTGAGCAACACCTTCGAGCTGAAGGCGTCCATCACCCAGTGATGACGGCGTGACGTAGACAGGACCGGCCGGGACCCGTGGTCCCGGCCGGTCCGTCGTTTCCGTGCCTCACGCCGTGTGTGCGCTCACCGACCGCGGATCGAAGCCGAACGGCAGCTCCAGCCGGTGCGCCCGCATCAGCTCGTCGTCCGCGAGCAGTTCACCGGTCGGGCCGTCCGCGGTGATCGTGCCCTCGCTGAGGATCACCGAGCGCGGGCAGAGCTCCAGGGCGTACGGCAGGTCGTGCGTGACCATGAGGACGGTGACGTCCAAGGACCGCAGGATGTCGGCGAGTTCGCGCCGCGACGCCGGGTCCAGGTTCGACGACGGCTCGTCCAGGACGAGGATCTCGGGCTCCATCGCCAGGACCGTCGCGACGGCGACGCGGCGGCGCTGCCCGAAGGAGAGGTGGTGCGGCGGCCGTTCGGCGAACTCCGCCATGCCGACCTGCTCCAGTGCCTTCCGCACGCGGGCCTCGAGCTCGGACCCCTTCATCCCGGCCGCTGCGGGCCCGAAGGCCACGTCCTCGCGCACCGTCGGCATGAACAGCTGGTCGTCCGGGTCCTGGAAGACGATGCCGACCCGCCGCCGGACCTCCGCCATGTGCTTCTTGCCGACGGGCAGCCCTGCGACCGTCACGGTCCCTGCGCCGCCGGTGAGGATGCCGTTGAGGTGCAGCACGAGCGTCGTCTTGCCCGCGCCGTTCGGCCCGAGCAGCGCGACGCGCTCACCGCGCTCGATCCGCAGGTCGACACCGAAGAGGGCCTGGTGCCCGTCGGGGTACGCGAAGGCCAGTCCGGCCACTTCCAGAGAGGGGGTCACAGGGTCCATCCCAGCAGACAGATGACGAGGGCGGCGGACGGGAGGGCCAGTGCGTAGGACCATTGGGCCCGGGACGCGGTCACCTCGTCGATGACCGGCATCGATCCGGCGTATCCGCGGCTGAGCATCGCCAGGTGCACCCGCTCCCCCCTCTCGTACGAGCGGATGAAGAGCGCGCCCGCGGACTTGGCGAGCACGCCCCAGTGCCGGATGCCGCTCGCCTCGAAGCCACGCGACTCGCGCGCGATCTTCATGCGGCGCATCTCGTCCGTGATCACGTCGCCGTAGCGGATCATGAAGGACGCGATCTGCACGAGCAGCGGCGGCAGTTTGAGGCGCTGCAGTCCGAGCAGCAGTTCACGCAGTTCGGTGGTGGCGGCGAGCAGGACGGAGGCGGCGACGCCGAGGGTGCCCTTGGCGAGCACGTTCCAGGCGCCCCACAGGCCGTTCACGCTGAGGGAGAGGCCGAGGACGTCGACGCGTTCGCCCTGTGCGACGAACGGCATCAGCACGGCGAAGGCCACGAACGGGATCTCGATCAGCAGCCGCTTGAGGAGGAATCCGGCCGGGACGCGGGCCGCGTACGCGACGGCTCCCAGCAGCATCGCGTACAGCCCGAAGGCCCACATCGCCTCGCGCGGCGTCGAGACGACGACCACGACGAAGGCGAAGACGGCCGCGAGCTTGGTGTGCGGGGGCAGCCGGTGCACGGGCGAGTGCCCGTGCCGGTAGAGGTTGTGGGCGTGGCCGGCGCCCATGTCAGACGGTTTCCCGCTGCGGTACGGCGGCGGGGCCGGTGTCCTCGGTACGGCGGCGGCGTACCGCCCAGAAGACCCCGCTGCCCGCGACGACCGTGACGCCGACGCCGATCACGCCCGCGAGTCCGCCGGAGAGCCGGGCGTCGCCGACGTCCTTGACGCCGTAGTCGGCGAGCGGCGAGTCCGAGGTGGCGTGCTCCTCGGTCTTCTTGTCGATGCCGTGGTCCTGGGCGACCTTCTCCAGGCCGTCGGGGTTCGCGGAGGCGTAGAAGCTGACGAAGCCCGCGAGGACGAGGGAGGTGACCAGGCCGGTGATCCAGATCTTGCGGGGCGACCGGGCGGCGGCCGGCTGGGGCTGAGGGGCGGGCGCGTCGACCAGCTCGCCGCCCACGCGGAGCTTGAGCGGTGTGGTCAGCCCGCGGGCGCCGTACACGAGGTCGGGCCGGACGGCGATGACGGCGCCGACGGTGAGGGCGGTGATCGCGGCCTCGCCGATGCCGATCAGGATGTGCACGCCGACCATGGCGGTGGCGACCTTCCCGATCGCCACGTCGGTCGTGCCGCCCACGGCGTAGATCAGCGTGAATGCGAGCGCTGCGGCCGGTACGGAGAGCAGCGCGGCGGCGAACGAGGCGACGCTGATGGACCGGCGCGTACGCGGCAGGATCTTCACCAGGCCGCGGAAGACGGCATAGGCGACGACGGTGGTGACGACCGCCATGTCCGTGATGTTCACGCCCAGCGCGGTGAGGCCGCCGTCCGCGAAGAGGATGCCCTGCATCAGCAGGACGACGGAGACGCACAGGACTCCGGTGTAGGGGCCGACGAGTATCGCCGCGAGCGCTCCGCCGAGCAGATGGCCGCTGGTCCCGGCCGCGACCGGGAAGTTCAGCATCTGCACCGCGAAGATGAAGGCGGCCACGAGACCGGCGAGCGGCGCGGTCCGCTCGTCCAGCTCCCGCCGGGCGCCCTTGAGGCTGACCGCCACGGCGCCCGCGGCGACCACGCCGGCGGCAGCCGAGACGGGGGCGTCGATGAATCCGTCAGGGACATGCATGGGTGGGCTCGCTCTCCTGATCCGGCGTCTCCGGCTCCGTTCGGTTCGGCATGCACCGCGGCGCATGGCGAACCGTTCGATGATAGAGCCTTCTTGCAAAGAGCTTGCAAGAGGGTGGGCGCCTCAATAACCGGGAGGCGTATTCAGGAAAATATGCGACATTAGATGGCAAAGGGGATCAATCGTAAGGAGTCTCCGATGTCAGCCACCGTCGTCGAGCAGCACGCACGAGCCCACCTGGTGACCGACGCCGCAGACGACCAGCCGCTCCCCGTGGAACTGAGCTACGACCCGCAGTCCGACCCGGATTCCGTACGGGTCAGCCTTCCCGGAGTCCCCGGCACCCCGCGTCGGCACGACTGGGTCTTCAGCCGGGAACTGCTCGAGGAGGGGCTGCGCGCCCCGGCCGACAGCGGTGACGTGCGCATCTGGCCGTGCGGCCGCGTCCAGGCCGTGATGGAGTTCCACTCCCGCGAGGGCGTCACGGTCGTGCAGTTCGACTCGTCCGCCCTGATGCGCTTCCTGCGCCGGACGTACATGGCCACGGGCCCGATCACGCACTGAGGCGGCGCCCGGAGGCTCCGGGCTCGGTCCCCGGACGTCCACGCGCGCGTGAAGGCCCGGCGACAGCGCCGCTCGCGCTGCCGCCGGGCCTTCGTGCGCCTGCCCCGTCCCCACGGGTGGCGCGCCCGCCCGGGTCCGCCCCGCTCATGGGGACCCGGAGGCTTTCCTGCCGATGTACCTGAGGACCCGCCCTGCCGGGAGCCCCAGGCCGTGCGGACTACTCGTCCGAGTGGCGCAGCTCGATGTCGAAGCCCTCCACTCCGGCCCCGTCGACCTGCAGCGGGCTCGCCACCGGCGGGTAGCCGCTGGCGACGACCGAGTAGTCACCGGCCTCCAGGTCGGTGAAGGCGTACGCACCGTCCTCTCCGGTGGTGGCGGTCGCGACCACATTGCCCGCCGCGTCCACCAGCGTGACCCGCGCGTCCGACAGCGGCACGCCGCCCACACCCTCACGCACGGTGCCCTGCACGGACGCGCGCGCCGGACCGGAGAGCAGGATGTCGTGCACCAGCGCCGCCTCGCCCACGACGACCGTGGTCGCGTGGGGCTGGTACCCCTCGGCTCCCACGATCAGCACGTAGCTGCCAGGGCCGGGGGCATCCAGCACGTACGAACCGTCGGCGTGCGGCACGGAGCGGCCCAGCTGCTGTCCGCTCGGCGAGATCAGCGTCACCGCGGCATGCGCCACGCCCACACCATCGGCGTTGCGGACGGTGCCGCGGACGCCGCTGCCGTCGAGCTCGTACGACCCGTACGGCAGGACCAGCGGCTCCTGCACCGTGGCGAGCCGTGCATCGGCCCCGGAGGCGGCAACCCCCACGGCCACGGGCTCGCGCACGGCCACGGGCACCGGCTCGCCGGAGGGCAGCGGGCTCGACCCGGCGGGCTCCACGTCCGCGGCGTCCTTCACGGTGTCGCGCAGGCCCTCGCCCTCGACGTCGACGTTCGGCAGCGCGCGGTCGAGCCACTTCGGCAGCCACCAGGCCGCCTTGCCGAGCAGCGCCAGGACCGCCGGGACGATCGCCATGCGCACGATGAACGCGTCGAAGAAGACGGCGATCGCGAGACCGAAGCCGATCATCTTGACCATCGACTCGCTGGAGCCGATGAAGCCCGCGAACACCGCCATCATGATGACGGCCGCGGCCGAGACCACCCGGGCTCCGTGCCGGAACCCGGTCACGATGGCCTGTCCGGGCCGCTCCCCGTGCACGTACGCCTCGCGCATACGCGTGACCAGGAAGACCTCGTAGTCCATCGCCAGGCCGAAGACGACGCCCACCATGAAGATCGGCATCATCGACATCACAGGGCCGGTCTCCTCGACGCCCATGAGGTCGGCGAGCCAGCCCCACTGGAAGACCGCGACGACGGCGCCCAGCGCGGCGAGCACGGAGAGCAGGAAGCCGAGCGCGGCCTTGAGCGGCACCAGGATCGAGCGGAAGACGACGATCAGCAGCAGGAAGGCCAGGCCGACGACCAGCGCCAGATACGGGAGCAGCGCGTCGTTGAGCTTCTGCGAGACGTCGATGTTCATCGCGGTGGAGCCGGTGACCAGCACCTTCGCGCCGGTGTCGGCCTTGATGTCACCGCCCGCGTCCCGGATGGCGTGCACCAGGTCCTCGGTCTCGGCCGAGGACGGCTTGGAGTCCGGGACCACGGTGATCATCGCGGTGTCGCCGGCCTCGTTGTACGTCGCCGGGGTCACCGCGGCCACGTCGCCGAGGCCCCTTATGGTCGTGGTCACCTCCTTGACGGCCGTCTTGGGGGCGTCGCTGGACTTCGCGTCGACGACGACCATCAGCGGGCCGTTGAAGCCGGGCCCGAAGCCCTCGGAGAGCAGGTCGTACGCCTTGCGCTGCGTGGTGCTGGTCGGCTGCGAACCGTCGTCGGGCAGTCCGAGCTCGAGAGAGGTGGCCGGGACCGCGGCCGCGCCCAGGCCCACGACGCCGAGGAGCAGCACGGCGACCGGACGGCGGACGACGAAGCGTGCCCAGCGGGTGCCCATGTTGGGCTTCTCCGCGCTGTGCCCGGACGGGTTGTCAGCGGTGTGCCCGGAGGCGCCCTCGGCCTTCTTGCGGCCGCCCCGCAGCTTGCCCTTCGCGCCCGCCGGCCGCACCTTCCTGCCCGCGTATCCGAGCAGCGCCGGGACCAGCGTGAGCGCGATGAGGACCGCGATGACGACGGTGCCGGCGGCCGCGATGCCCATCTTGGTGAGCATCGGGATATTGACCACGGCCAGGCCCACCAGCGCGATCACGACCGTGAGACCGGCGAAGACCACCGCGGAGCCCGCGGTGCCGACGGCCCGTCCCGCCGCCTCCTCGCGCTCACGGCCCTCGGCGAGCTCGGCGCGGTAGCGGGAGACGATGAAGAGGGCGTAGTCGATGCCGACGGCGAGGCCGATCATCATGGCGAGGGTGGAGGTGGTGGAACCCAGGTCGAGCGTGCTCGCGAGCGCGGTGATCGTGGAGATGCCGATGCCGACGCCGATCAGCGCGGTGAGCAGAGGCAGTCCGGCCGCGATCAGCGAGCCGAACGTGATCACGAGTACGACCGCGGCGACGCCGATGCCGATGACCTCGGTGGCGCCCGTATGGGGGACCGCCTGGAGCGCGTCACCGCCGATCTCGACGGTCAGCCCCGCGTCCCGGGCCTCCTGCGCCGTGTCCTCGAGCGCCTCGCGCGAGGAGTCCTCCAGCTCCATGCCGGAGACCTTGTACGACACCTGCGCATAGGCGATCGTGCGGTCCTGGCTGACGGCCTTGACCTGGAACGGGTCTGCCACGGAGGCGACCTCGGAGCCGGTGCCGAGCTCCTTGACGGTCTCCTTGACGACGGCCTTGTTGGCGGAGGAGGTGATCTTCTCGCCGTCGGGCGCCTTGAAGACGACACGTGCGGTGGCGCCGTCGGCGCTCGCACCGGGGAAACGGTCCTCCAGCAGGTCGAAGGCCTTCTGCGCCTCGGTGCCGGGGATCGAGAAGGAGGTGGAGCCCGCTGCGGGCGCCTGTGCGGCGCCCACGCCCGCGAGGGTCAGCAGCGCAACCCAGATCAGGGCGACGAAGTGTCGTCGCCGGAAGGCGAATCGGCCTAGTTTGTAGAGGAATGTGGCCACGAGGACGTACTCCCGGGTCAGGTCGTGGGGTCTTGCAGGGCAGGGGTCATCGGCCCGACGACGTGAGAGGTCGCGTCAGGTGAGGCAGGAGGGTTGCGGGAACCCCGGGGGTGTCAGGCGCCGAGGGCGGGGAGGACCACGGCGTCGATGTACGAGGTGAGGAAGGCCTGCGTGGGCGGCTGGTTGTCGACCAGGCCCCGGACGACGAGGGCGCCGATCAGCATGTGCGGGACGTACTCCAGCGCGGGGTTGTCCGCGCGGATCTCGCCCCGCTCCACGGCCCGCCGCAGCATCCGCTCGAGGCCGGTCATCTCCGGCTCGAACAGCAGCTCACGAAGGGCGCGCAGCAGATCGGCGTTCTCGTGGACCGCCATGGCCAGGCCCCGCATCAGCGAGGTGTCCTGCTCCATCCGGCAGTCGTCCTCACGCGTCACCAGCTCGTGGAGGTCGCCCCGCAGGGTCCCGGTGTCGATCTCGCCGATGTTCACCGGCTTCTGGTGCCGGAGCGCCTTGACGACCAGCTCCGCCTTGCTCCCCCACTGGCGGTAGAGGGTGGCCTTGCTGGACCGGGTACGGGATGCCACGGCGTCCATGGTCAGGGCGTCGTAGCCGACCTCGCGGAGCAGGTCGAGCACGGCCGCGTAGAGCTCGGCCTCGCGCTCAGGGGTGATCCGGCTGCGGCGCACCGTCGTGGCTTCAGCCATGCTCATCGACTCCCACTCCGAACGAAACGGTTTCGTACAGCCGTGAGCTTACCCCCCGACGTATCGAAACGAAACCGTTTCGTACGTGTCGCGCGTCACCCCGCTCCCGGAGCCGCAAAATGGCCCCGGGCAAGTGCAAACGAAAATCCTCATAACGGCACAACTTGCCATGACCCGTTCTGAGTAAAAGCATGGTTGAGTGGACGAGCGCGACTACACACCTGGGTATCTGCGGTTCCCGCACCTGCACCGTGACCGCCTCTGCTTCGCGGCCGAGGACGATCTGTGGGTGGCGGCTCTGACGCCCGAGGGCAAGACCCCGGAGCGTGCCTGGCGGCTCACCGTCGACCGGACCAAGGTCAGCCACCCCCGCTTCTCGCCCGACGGCCGCCACATCGCGTTCACGACGTGGCGCAGCCTCGATCCCGAGATCCATCTCGCCCCGGTGGACGGCGGGCAGGCGCGTCGGCTCACCTACTGGGGCACCATCGACACACGCGTATGCGGCTGGGCGCCCCCCGAGAAGGACGGCAGGGCCGACATCCTGGCCGTCGCCTCGCACGGCCAGCCCTTCTCCTACTTCTCGTGGGCCTACCGCGTCCCGACCGACGGCTCCCCCGGCAACAAACTGCCCTGGGGCCCGGTTTCCGACATCGCCATCGCCGACGTGGGCGGCGAACACCTCACCCTTCTCCTCACCGGCAAGCCGCCGCACGAGCCGGCCAGCTGGAAGCGCTACCGCGGCGGCGCCATGGGCCGGCTGTGGCTGCAGGGCAGGCAGATCGCCGGGGACCTCGACGGGCATCTGGAATCCCCGATGTTCGTCGACGGCCGGATCGCCTTCCTCTCCGACCACGAAGGCGTCGGCAACCTGTACTCCTGCCTGCCCGACGGCTCCGACCTGCGCCGCCACACCGACCACGACGCCTTCTACGCCCGGAACGCGTCGTCGGACGGCATGCGCGTCGTGTACCAGTGCGCGGGCGAGCTCTGGCTCGTCGACGACTTCTCGCCCGGCGGCGAGCCGCGCCGCCTGGACGTACGCCTCGGCGGCCCGCGCGCCGGACGCCGCCGCTACCAGGTGCCGGCTGCCAACAACATCGACGCGCTCTCCGTGGACACGACGGGCCGGGCCAGCGCGGTGGTCGTCCGGGGCAGCCTGTACTGGCTCACGCACCGGGACGGCCCGTCGCGCGTGATCAGGGACATCCCAGGCGAACGGGTCCGCATGCCGGAGATGCTCGGCACCGGCGGCCAGGTCGCCTACGTCACGGACGCGGACGGCGAGGACGCTGTCGAGATCGCCGATCTGCCGCGGGCCAGCGGCGCCCGCGAGCCCCGCCGCCTCGCCTCCGGCCGACTCGGCCGCGTACAGGAACTGGTGGCCGACCCCGCGGGCGAGCGGCTCGCCATCGCCTCGCACGACGGGCGGCTGCTGCTGATCAGCGTGACGGGCGAGACGGGCACCGAGGAGTCCGAGGGCGCCTCCGAAACGGAAGCCGCGACCGGAGAACCCGCGGCCGGAGAACCCGTGGCCGGAGAACCCGTGGCCGGAGAACCCGCGGCCGGAGAGGTGACCGAGCTGATCCGGTCCATCAACGGGCCAGTACGCGATCTCGCCTTCTCTCCCGACGGCGCCTGGATCACCTGGTCCCACCCGGGCATCGGGCGCTCCCTGCGCCAGATCAAGATCGCGCGGATCAGCGACCGGACGATCGTGGACGTCACCAACGGCCGCTTCGAGGACGAGAACCCCGTGTTCACCCGGGACGGCCGCTATCTGGCGTTCCTCTCCTGGCGCGGCTTCGACCCGGTCTACGACGTGCACACCGGCGACCTGTCCTTCCCGCTCGGCTGCCGCCCCTACCTCGTACCGCTGTCGTCGGCCACGCCCTCGCCCTTCGCGCTGTCGCCCGACGGCCGCCCGGCCGCTGGCGGGCTCGACCCGGATGCGGGCGAGGCGGGCGGCACCGTCATCGTGGAGATCGAGGGTCTTGAGAACCGGGTGACGCCGTTCCCGGTGTCCGCGTCCAAGTACTCGGGGCTGCGCCCGGTCGCGGGCGGCGGCCTGGTGTGGCTGCGCTGGCCCATCTCCGGAGCCCTCGGCGAGACGTTCGTCAACCCGAGCGACACGACCGGCCGGCCGACGCTGGAGCACTTCGACCTCGCCAAGGCGAGGAAGTCCGAACTGGTTGTCCACCTCGACTCGTTCGCGGTCAGCGGCGACGGCACCCGGCTCGTCGTGGTGGACGAAGGCGATCTGAAGGCCGTCCCCTCCAACGAGCTGGGCGACAGCGACTCGACCGTCTGGATAGACCTGCGCCGCATCCTGCACGAGGCCGATCCGGCCGCCGAGTGGCGCCAGGCGTACAACGAGGCCGGGCGCATCATCCGCGACTACTTCTGGGAGCCGCACATGTGCGGCATCGACTGGCCGGCCGTCCTGGACCAGTACCGGCCGCTGGTCGAACGGGTCGCATCCCCCGACGAGTTCGCCGACCTGATGCGCGAGGTCCTGGGCGAGCTGGGCACATCCCATGCGTACGTCACCCCGGCCCGCCGCAACGAGGGCCCGCCGCACTACCAGCGCGCGATCGGCCTGCTCGGCGCCAACCTCGTCCGGCGGGGCGACAACTGGGTGGTCAAGCGTGTCCTGCCCGGCGAGTCCTCCGACTCCAAGGCGCGCTCCCCACTCGCCGGCCATGGCATCCGCGAGGGCGAGATCCTCACCCATGTCGACGGCCGCCCGGTCGACCCCGTCACCGGCCCCTACCCGCTGCTCGCGGGCGCGGGCGGCACCACGGTCGAGCTGACCTTCGCCACGGCGGAGGGCGAGGGCCACGCTCGCCGGGTCGCCGTGATCCCGCTCATCGACGAGCGGCCCCTGCGCTACCAGGACTGGGTCGCCAAACGCCGCGCCGTCGTCCGCGAGTTGAGCGGCGGCAAGTGCGGCTATCTGCACATCCCCGACATGGGCGGCTCCGGCTGGGCGCAGTTCAACCGCGATCTGCGCATGGAGGTGTCCCGCCCCGTCCTGATCGTGGACGTACGCGGCAACGCGGGCGGACACATCAGCGAGCTCGTCATCGAGAAGCTGACCCGCACGATCCTCGGCTGGGACCTGACGCGCAACGCCCAGCCCGTCTCGTACACCTCGAACGCGCCGCGCGGCCCGATCGTCGCCCTTGCCGACGAAGCGACCTCATCGGACGGCGACATGATTACGGCGGCCTTCAAGCTGCTGGAGCTGGGCCCCGTGGTGGGGCAGCGCACCTGGGGCGGCGTGGTCGGCATGACGGGCCGTCACCGCCTGGGCGACGGCACGGTCATCACGGTGCCGATGAACGCGGCCTGGTTCGACGCGTACGGCTGGTCCGTCGAGAACCACGGCGTCACCCCGGACATCGAGGTGGCGCGCACCCCCGTCGACTGGGCGGAGGGCCGCAACACCCAACTCCACGAAGCGGTCAAGGTGGCCCTGGACCTCCTGACCCACCACCCGGCCTCGACCCCACCGGACTACACAAGGGTCCCGAAGCGGGTCCGCCCGCAACTCCCGCCGCGGCACTGAGGGGTGGGGCGCGTCCGCGGCACTGAGTTGAGGGGTGGGGCGCGGGCACTGAGGGGTGGGGCGCGCGGTCGACCGTTGTGGACAATCGTTCCAAGCAGAAGGGGCGCCCCAACCTTGGGGCACCCCTTCAAGCAGAGCGCAGCTCAGACCTCGTACTCGTCCCGGTCGTGCCGGTCCTCATCCATGTCCCGAGGAGTCCGCCGCGAAGACTCCTCCTCGGGCATGTGCGAGCCCGGCTCACGCCGCCCCCGCTCACCCGGCTTCTGCGGAGACCGTCCACGCTCACGCTTCTCCCGGGCGATCTTCTCCTTCGCCTGCTCGGAGAGCTGCTCTCCCTTGTCCTTGAACTGGTCCATCATGCCCATGCGGGTTCACTCCCAAATGGCTGAGGGGATGGGGCCTCTGTCAGAGTGACACGCCCGGACATACGCCGCATTTCGATCAGCGACCGCACGACTACGGACCGTACAAACCTCAGCTGAGACGGGCAAAACCAGCCCACGGAGCATCGCTGAAAGACCCCGCGGCGGAAACCTACCCGCCCCGCACCCCCCGCGCCCGCTCGTCCGCCGCTCCCCCGGCCCCCACAAGCCCCTTGGACACACCCCCGAGCCGCGCCCCGAACCGCCGCATCTCGCGCTGCCCCACCGTGCCGATGATTCCGGGGAGATACCCGCGCACCGACTGCATCCCGCGCAACCACCACTGCCCATACACATGACTCGACCGCCGTTCGATCCCGGCGACGATCCGGTCGACCGCAGGCCCCAGCGGATACGTCTTGTTCGACGGCCACGGCAGCCGCTGCCGCAACTCCCGCATCACGTCGTCCTGGTCGGCACCCCGCACCATGTCCGTGTCGGTCCACGACAGATACGCGACACCGACCCGCACGCCCTTGTACCCGACCTCGGCGCGCAGGCTGTGGGCATACGCCTCCACGCCGGACTTGGACGCGCAGTAGGCCGTCATCATGGGCGCCGGAGTCACGGCGGCCAGCGAGGCGATCTGCAGCAGATATCCCCGGCTCTCTGTCAGCGCCGGAAGGAACGCCCGCGCGGTGACTGCGGATCCGATCAGATTGACCTCGATCACCCGCCGCCAGGCCACCGGGTCGGAGTCCACGAACGGCCCGCCCGTCGCGACACCCGCGTTGGCCACGACGACGTCCACCTTCCCGAACCGTTCCTCGACCTCCTGCGCGACCCTCGCCATCGCCTCGTGGTCGGTGACATCGGCGTACCAGTGGTCGCTGTCGGAGTGCAGCCGCTCGGACACCTCCTTCAGCGCGTCCGGCTCCAGTCCGACGAGCGCGATCCTGGCGCCGCGCGCCGACAGCTTGCGCGCCAGCAGCTCACCGACGCCCCGCGCGGCACCGGTGACGACGACGACCTGCCCCTCGAGGCTCGCCCTGCCCCTGCTGCCCGTACTGCCCCTGCTGCTCATGGCGATGCTGTCCCCTTCACCTGTGGGTGGGCCGCGTCCAGATCGATCGCGTTCAGGTCGATCGCGTTCAGGTCGGTGGCGTTCAGGTCGGTGGCGTTCCGGCGGGTCCCGTTCACCTGTGCGTACGTCGCGACGAGTTCACGGATCCGGCCGGTGACCGCCTCGGGCGCCTCCACCGGCGTCATATGGCCGAGCCCGGGAAGTTCGGTCAGTCCGACGCAGTCGGGCAGAGCCGCCGCGAGATTGCGCGCATGCACGACCGGGGTGAGCCGGTCGGCCGTCCCCGCGATGACCGCGGTCGGCATCGTCAACTCCCGGACGCCCGCGTCGAGATCGAGCTCATTGAGCACATGCGACCAGCCGTACCGCACCGCCCGCGGGCAGGCATGCACGATGCGCGCACACGCCTCGACCATCTCGGGCGACGATCCCACACCCATCGTCGCGTACCGCAGAATCCGCTTGGCTGGCCCGGAGACGGGCCCGAGCGGCGCCCGCGAGCCGAGCACCGACCGGGTGATACGGGTGCGCAGCGCCCCCGCCCGCAACGGCACCACCAGCGACTCGGCGACCAGCCGGGAGCTGCCGGTGCTGCACAGCAGTACGGCGGCCGCGTGCTCCTGGAACGCGGCCCGCCCCGCGGCCGCCATCATCGTCATGCCGCCCATGGAGTGCCCCGCGAGCACGGCTTTCTCGCCCGGTTCGAGGGTGGCGGCCAGCACCGCCTCCAGGTCGTCGGCGAGCGCCCGCGTGCTGTATCCGCCCGGCGCGGCGGCCGCGGGACTGCGCCCGTGCCCGCGCTGGTCGTACGTGATCACGCGGTGATCGGCAGCGAGCGAGCGTATCTGCGCGGCCCAGAACGCCGTCGAGCAGGTCCAGCCGTGCGCCAGCACCACGGCGGGCGCGCCGTCCGGACCGTGCGTCTCGACGTGCAGACGGGCGCCGTCGGCGGACACCGCGGTGAGCTCACGGGCAGGGGCAGGCGGCGCATAGGGCCCGGAGGCCACGTGCATGAGTGTGCTCACGCCCCGGCCTCCGCCTTCTCCGCCTTGCCGGTACGAGCTGCGGGAGCCGCCTGGGAGGCGTTCTGCTTCGGGACCTTCGGCGCCCTGATCACCTCGTACTCGGAGAGGTCCACGCGGCGCGTGGCGTTCCGGAACTCGGTCGTCGTCCCGGGCCAGATCGTCGTGTTGCGGCCGTTCGCATCCAGGTACCAGCTGGTGCAGCCACCGGTGTTCCACACGGTGCGCTTCATGCGCTCCTGGACGCGGTGGTTCCAGGCGGTCACGGCGCTTCGCCGCGCACCGAGCGCGACCCGGCCACCGAGGACGTCGAGCTGCCGCACAAAGTCGGCCATGTAGTTCAGCTGGGACTCGATCATCAGGATCATCGAGGAGTTCCCGAGACCGGTGTTGGGCCCGATGATCGTCATCCAGTTCGGGAAGCCGGCCGCCGTCGCCCCACGCAGCGCGGCCATGCCGGAATCGCTCCAGCTCTCGGCCAGCGTCTTGCCCTCGGCGCCGACGACGCGGTCCGCGATCGGCATGTCGGTGACGTGGAATCCCGTACCGAAGATGATCGCGTCGACCTCGGCCTCACTCCCGTCGGCGGCCACGACGGTCGACCCGCGCACCTCGGCAAGACCGCTCGCGACGACGTCCACATTGGCCTGCGCGAGCGCCGGATAGTACGAACTGGAGAGCAGGATGCGCTTGCAGCCGATGCGGTACGAAGGCGTGAGCCTGGCCCGCAGCTCCGGGTCCTTGATGGCGCGGGCCATGTTGCGCTTGGCCAGCTGCTCGACGATGCCCAGCTCGCTCGGCCGCTTGGTGAACGCCTGGACCTGCAACTCCCGGATCCCCCACAGCAGTCCACGGCGCAGCTGCGTGGTGAACGGCAACTGCCGGTGCAGCCACCGCTCGAGGCCGCCGATGGCCCGGTCCATGCGGGGCATCACCCAGGGCGGGGTCCGCTGGAACAGCGTCAGCCGCGCCACGTCGGGCTGGATGGACGGCACGATCTGGATCGCGGAGGCCCCCGTACCGACCATCGCCACACGCTTGCCGCGCAGGTCGTAGTCGTGGTCCCAGCGGGCGGAGTGGAACACCTTGCCGGGGAAGGTGTCGAGCCCCGGGATGTCCGGCACCTTGGGATCCGAGAGCGGACCGGTGGCGGAGACGACGACGTCGGCGGTGAGGGTTCCGCTGCTGGTCTCCACCTCCCAGTACAGCTTCTCGGTGTCCCAGCGCATCGTCTTCACCTCGGAGTCGAGGCGGATGTGCGGCCGCAGCCGGAACACGTCCGCGACATGCTCCAGGTACTCGCGGATGTGCTCCTGCCCCGAGAAGGCGCGCGGCCAGTCCGGGTTGGGCGCGAACGAGAACGAATAGAGATGCGACGGCACATCACATGCGCACCCGGGATAGCTGTTGTCCCGCCAGGTGCCGCCGACCGAGCCCGCCCGCTCCAGTACGACGAAGTCGGTGATGCCCTCCCTGCGCAACCGGACGGCGGCACCGAGCCCGCCGAACCCGGACCCGATCACCGCCACGCGGACATGTTCGTGCTCGGCCATGCCTGTGCCTCCCCGATCGATCCCGCGACCTTGCCAGTGAACACTGGCGCAGTGGGGAGGTTAGAGCAGTGCCGTACTGAGGGGTAGGGGGCGGGCCGGGAAAGTTACCGGCGGTATCAGTCAGCGGTACGACATAGTCTGCTGCCGTGGCAGAGGGGCGAGAGGGACGCGAGTACCGCATGGCGGAGCTGGCCAAGGAGGCCGGCATCACGGTGCGAACCCTGCGCTTCTACCGCGAACGCAGGCTCCTCCCGCCACCGCGCCGCCAGGGCCGCATCGCCTGGTACGGCGAACACCACCTGGCCCGGCTGCGGACCATCTCCGCCCTGCTGGAACGCGGACACACGCTCAACGGCATCGCCGAACTCGCCGAAGCCTTCGACCACGGCCGCGACGTCGGCGAACTCCTGGGCTTCGACGCCCCGTCGGAGGAGACCCCGGTCCGCCTCTCGCCCGAGGAACTGGCCGACCATTTCGCGGGCGAGGTCACCCCGGAGAACCTCGCCGCCGCCCTGGAGCTCGGCTACCTGGGCACCGACGGCGGCGAGATCGTGCACGTCAGCCGCCGCCTGCTGGACGTGTCGTCGGCGATGGTCCGCGAGGGCATCCCCCTGGCCGCCGTCCTGGAGGCGGGCCGCCGCGTCCGCGAACACGCGGACGCCCTGGCCGAGATCTTCACCGAACTCGTCGCCGCCCACGCGTCACCGGAGGACGTCCAGCGACTGCGCCCGCTCGCGAAGAGCGTGGTGGAGGCGGAACTGTCGATGGCGCTGGACCGGAGGCTGGCGGCCGGTCAGAACACGGAGCCGGACGAGGAGAAGAAAGCCGGCTCAGGCAGCTAGGCCATAGTCACATCTCGTACACCGCGGTCACCGGGGCATGGTCCGACCATCGCTGGTCATAGCTGGCCGCGCGCTCGACGAAAGCCTTGACCGCCCGCCCGGCGAGCCCCGGGGTGGCGACGTGGTAGTCGATGCGCCATCCGCTGTCGGTGTCGAAAGCCTTGCCGCGGTACGACCACCACGAGTAGGGCCCCTCGACATCCGGATGCAGCGCCCGTACGACGTCGACGTACCCGTCGTCGCCGAGGATCTGCCCCAGCCACTCCCGCTCCTCAGGCAGGAAGCCGGAGTTCTTGCGGTTGGACTTCCAGTTCTTCAGGTCGGCCTCACGGTGCGCGATGTTCCAGTCGCCGCACACGAGCACCTCGCGCCCGTCCGCGGCGGAACGCTCCTTCAGCGCCTTCAGATACGCGCGGAACTCCCCCATGAAACGGATCTTCTCGTCCTGCCGCTCCGTGCCCACCTCGCCGGACGGCAGATACAGACTGGCGACCGTGACGCCCGGCAGATCCACCTCGACGTACCGACCACTGGCATCGAACTCGCTCGACCCGAAGCCGGTCTGGACGCGCTCCGGCTCGCGGCGCGTGTAGAGGGAGACGCCCGCGCGCCCCTTCGCAGCGGCCGGTGCATGGACGACATGCCATCCGTCCGGTTCGCGCACCTCGTCGGGGAGCTGCTGGGGCTCGGCCCGCACCTCCTGCAGGCAGAGCACATCGGCGGAGGTGTCGGCGAGCCACTCCACGAAGCCCTTCTTGGCGGCCGCGCGCAGCCCGTTCACATTCACGGTCGTCACTGTGAGCACCCCGGCACGATACCGGCACACTGGTTGAAGTAGGGACGGGCGTCGACGCATAGATGTACCATGTTCCGCATGAATATCCGCCGCGTCTCCTTCGACCACCCTGACGCCGTCAAGCTCAACGACCGGGTCCAGCTCGAATACGCAGAGCGCTACCAGGACGAGGGCGACGTCACACCGCTCGACGCCACGATGTTCAAGCCGCCGCTCGGGCTGTACCTCATCGCGTACGACGAGTTCGGCACCCCTCTCGCGACCGGCGGCTGGCGCACGCAGGACCAGAACGGCAAGGGCTACTCGGACGGCGACGCGGAGCTCAAGCGCATGTACGTCATCCCGCAGGCCCGCGGCCTGGGCCTCGCCCGCCGCATCCTCGCCGCCCTGGAGGACGATGCGCGCGCGGCCGGCCGCGTCCGCATGGTCCTGGAAACCGGCACCAAGCAGCCGGAGGCGATCAGCCTGTACACATCGAGCGGCTACGAGCCCTGCCCCAAGTTCGGCCACTACCGCTTCGAAGAACTGAGCCGCTGCTTCGCCAAGCCCCTGATGGTCTGAGGCGCGGCGGTCGCCGTCGGCCACAGGCGCAGGAACCCCGGCCGCCAGGTGGTCAGTCGATCCGGGCGCAGAGGTCGTCCTGCGTCCCGGACGCCATGGTCACCGTCTTGTACCCGGTGGAGCTGATGTCCAGGGTGTACACCCCGTCGATGATGTAGAGCCCGCGCGGCAGGTTGCCTCCGTTCTCCCCCACGCCGACCAGCACGGGGCCGCGCACGGACCAGAACTGCGAGCCGTCGGTGCGGTAGTCGACGACGGCTGTGCCGCTCGCGTCCGCGTCGTAGGAGGCGCCGGTCCCGGTGTTGGTGACCCGCACGACAAGGTCACCCTTGTACGCGACCCGCTTCGCGGAGCCGTCGGGATAGGTGTCCAGCACGCGCTGCACCACCTCGTCGACGACGGGCTCACCGTGCACGGGGAAGTCGCACCGGACGCCTGCGGTGACGTCCCATGGCGCGGAGGGCGCCGGTTCCCAGCCCTTGCCGGTGCCCCCGCCGGTGTCGGCGGACACGGCCGAGGCGGGCACCGCCGAGGCGGGCACCGCGCCGAGGAGCACGGTGGCAAGGGCCAGCAGGGCAACGCTGGTTCGTCGCATGGCTTCTCCCTGGTGAAGCTGGTAGGCGTTGAGATCACGCGGACGTCAGCCTCGGTCCTGCCACTGACCAAACCCTCACCACGGCCTGAGCGGGTAGGAAGCGCCTGTACATCCGGCTAGGCTGCCGCGAATCATGGAGTTCCAGCTGCTCGGCCCGTTCGAGGCCCGTCACGAGGGGCAGCAGATCCTGAAGGGCAGCCGCCGCCAGGAGCGGTGCCTGCTGTCGATCCTGCTGCTGCACGCGGGTCGCACCGTGACGACCGCACGCCTCATCGACCTGCTGTGGAACGGCGAAGCGCACGCCTCGGCCCGCAGCACGGTCCACACCTACATCGGCAGGCTCCGCGCCGCCCTCACGCCGCACGGAGTACGCATCGACACCAAGCACGACGGCTATGCCGTCGAGCCCGGTCGGCATGTGATCGACGCACAGGAGTTCATCCGCCTCGTCCGGCAAGCGGCAGACGTCGGCGATCCCGCGGAGCGGGTGCGCCTCCACGACCAGGCCCTCGGGCTGTGGAAGGGCCCGCTGCTCGCCGATGTGGCCGACGATCAGCTTCGCGACCGGATCGGCGGCCACATCGGCGAGCTACGCATGTCCGCCCTGGAGCAGCGGGCCGAGTCCCAGCTCGCCATGGGCGAGCATGAGCGCGTTGCGGAGGATCTGCTGGCGCCGGCCCAGGAACATCCGGAGCGGGAACGGCTGGTCGCCGCCCGGATGACCGCGCTGTACCGCAGCGGCCGCCAGGCCGATGCCCTCCAGCTGTACAGCAGCACGCACCAGGTGCTGGTGACCGAGTTCGGCATCGAGCCGGGCACCGAGCTGCGGACGCTTCACGACCGCATCCTGCAGGGCGATCCCCGGCTGGACCGGCCGCCCGCGCCCATCTATGCGGTGCGGGTCGGCGACGAGTGGCTCCCGTGGAACACCAGCGGCCATCCGGCACTCGAGTTCTGCAACACCTACGCCGGCTGGAGCGGCCCTCGTCTGCCCGGATCGGAGTGGCTGCGCAGCTACGCCACACTCGCCGTGTGGGCCGGTCATATGGACCTGGCGGAAGACCCGGTCGTCACCCGGCTGCTCAAGCAGGCACGGCAGCACCCCGACGAGGCCGCCGCCGTCCTGGACGAGGCCCGGGAGTTCCGTGGAAACCTCTACGCCTGCCTGACCGATCCCCACGACACCCGTGCCTTCAAGGCCGTGGCCGGTGCAGTGGAGGACGCCGCCAAGGTTTCGGTGTTCACCCGCGGCGAGGACGGCCTGGCGCGCTGGGTGCCGTCCCGCACAGCCGGCTTACGGCTGCCCGTCCATGCGGTTGCCCACAGTGCCGCAGAGCTGCTCGCGGATCCGCAACGCTTCACGATCCGCACCTGCCCCAGCGCGGACTGCGGCTGGCTCTTCCTCGACCAGCGCGGACGGCGCAGATGGTGCAGCCTGGCGACCTGCGGCAGCAGCAGGCAGCTGTCGCGCAGCTGATGCGGGGACATTTGGCGGGCCCCTGGACAGCTGAATCAACCGCCTCCGGCACCAGCACCCGTTCGGAGACTTCGCCTCGAACAGACCCCGGAAACACGGAAATCCCGCCCGATCTGACCGATCGGACGGGATCTCGCGAACTCTCCTTGAGTCAACTCAAGAACAGTCGCTGCGGTGGACCTGAGGGGATTTGAACCCCTGGCCCCCTCGATGCGAACGAGGTGCGCTACCGGACTGCGCCACAGGCCCTTGCAACGAGTGAAACTCTAGCATCCCGGTCCGGGTGCTTGGAAATCCGTTCCTGGCTGGTCAGCGGAGGCGGCCGACCGGGGCCGACGGACGAGCGCGGTGGCTCGCCCGTCGGCGGCGGCGCCTCACTCGTTGGCGGCCCGGGGCCGGTCGCCGTCCGCGTACTGGTCGAACAGCGGGGTGCGGCCGCGCTCGCGCGACCGCCGTGCGGAGGCCGCGCGGCGTGCGTCGCTGCGGTCGCCCGCGGCGGCGTCCTGCGGGTCTGCCCCCTCGTCCTGGCCTTCCGCCGCCGAGCCCGCCGGGGTGCGCTCCTGCGCGGCCGAGCCCTCGCTGCCGGCTGCACCATCGCGATCCGCTCCGGACGCGGGACGCGCAGCCGGCTCAGCGGCGCTCGACCGCGCCGAGCTCCATACGTCGGGCGCGCCCAGGTCGACACCGCCGGTGGCGCGCGGGGCGACCGGCGCCGTCACATACGTGGGCAGCGGCACGGGCACGGGCTCCCAGCTGTCGCCGCGACCCGGGCCGTGCTGCCGCTCGCGCTGCTGGTCGAGCCACTCCGCGTGGTCGGTCTGCTCGACGATGGCGCGGCGGTCGGCGGCGAGCGACGAGAGGTCGGTGCCGGTGGCGGGCGCCGTTTCCTCCTCCGTTTCGTCGCCGGCCGGCCCCTCGGCGGGCGGACGCCGACGCGGCTGCCGCTCCCGCTCACGCAGGCTCCGCGCCGCGGCCTCGGCCCGGCGCCGGTCCATGACGTAGGTGAAGCGGTGCCGCTCCTGGGAGCGCAGGTACGCGATGTAGCCGCTGAGCAGGATGGCCGGCACGGCGGGCGCCCACAGGAACGCGAGCCCTCCGACCGCGGCGACGATCGCACCGAGCGAGAAGGCGAGGAAGAGGACCACCGTCGTACGGCGACGGCGCGCAAGCACCTGCGAGCGCCGGGCGCGAGCGGCGGCGTCCCTCTTGGCGGCGCGACGCGCGGGCGACGGCTGCTGCCGGGATGACTGCCGCGCGGGCGAGGGGTCCGCGGGCTGGACCTTGGCGTGCACCTTCGGCGGCTGGGACCGTGCGTGGGCGTGCGCCTGGGGACGGCCCTGCGGCGGGACTCCCGGGCGCGCTGCCGCGTTTCCGTGCGCATCCCGCCGTGCGTCCTCGCGCTCGTCCCGCTCGTCTCTTCGTACGCCCCGGCCGTCGCCTCGTACGCCCCGGCCGTCGCCTCGTACGCCCCGGCCGTCGGCGCGTACGCCCCGGCCGTCGGCGCGTACGTCCGGGCCGTCGGCGCGCCGTGCGTCCCGGCCCTGGTCGCGCCGAGCAGCGCGGGCCGCTTCGCGCGTCTCCCTGCGCGCCGGAGGCACGTCCTTGCGCGACGGAGAAGACGGAGGCACGGCGAATGCCCGGACGTCCACCGAGTCGGCGACGCCGTCCGGGTCGGCGCGCGGATCAGGCCCTCCGGCCGAGCGCGCTTCCAGGTCCTTGGCGTATCGGCGCTCCATCCCCGCTCGTCCGGACAGCAGCCGGATGGCGGTGCTGAAGCGTTCCGTCGGACGGGCTTCGTTCAGCTCGTCCTGCCTACGGAGCCACATCGGCACCAAGTAGGCGGCCCAGGCCCCGACGATGACTGCGTAGATGAGGCCGCTGCTGCTCACGCCTCACACGGTAGAGGGGTTTGCGTGAGGCCATCTGCCAATTCGGCCGGTGTGTCGCACGATCTGGCTGATATTCCGACCTTTTTTTGCGACTCATGCGATCAAGGGCGCCACGGCGACGGGAAATTTAATGCCTTAGGCGATCGACCCGCGGTCATTTTCGAACATTTATTTTATTCCGCATCGACGAGCGGGCCTCAGCAGGTGTTCTGCCCGGTCCATCAGACGGTGTTCTGCCCGCTGTTCCTGGAACGCGCCTGGTGCCAGCGGCGGAGCAGCCCCTCGGGAACCTCCTCGGCGGTGAGCGCGAAGACAAGATGATCGCGCCAGGCGCCGTCGATGTGAAGATACCGTGGACGAAGTCCCTCCTCGCGGAATCCGAGTTTCTCCACGACCCTGCGGCTTGGCGCGTTCTCGGGGCGAATGCAGACTTCTATGCGGTGCAGGCCGACCGTGCGGAAGCAGTGGTCGACGGCGAGCGCCACGGCCGTCGGCATCACACCGCGGCCCGCGACCGCCTCGTCGACCCAGTAGCCGATATGGCCCGAGCACATCGAGCCCCAGGTGATTCCGGCGACCGTCAGCTGTCCGACGAGGCGGCCCTGGTACTCGATGACGAAGGGCAGCATCCGGCCCGCACCGGCCTCGGCACGGAGGTGGCGGACCATCTGACGGTAGGTAGGGCGATGCGCGATGGGGCCGCTCGGGGTGGGCGGCGGAATGGTCGCCTCCCAGGGGCGCAGCCAGTCCCGGTTGCGCCGGTTGACCTCGCGCCATGTCCGTTGGTCGCGCAGCTTTATGGGGCGGAGAGCGATGTCGCCGTCCGTGAGCACGACGGGCCAGGATGGGCTGTTCAGCTCACACCCCCTGGGGGTACCTCCCAGGCCTCTGAGGCACTGGGGGAGGGTCTGGGGTGGTCGCCGCCGCGGATCTGGTCGACGGCGTGCACCAGCAGGGGCTCCAGGACGGCGAGGCCGTCCCGGACGCCGCCGGTGGAGCCGGGCAGGTTGACGATCAGCGTCCGCCCGGCGACCCCGGCAAGCCCCCGGGAGAGAACCGCCGTGGGCACCTTCACCTGTCCGAACGAGCGAATGGCCTCAGGAATGCCCGGCACCTCGTAGTCGATGACGCGCCGGGTGGCCTCCGGCGTGCGGTCGCTGGGCGAGATGCCGGTGCCTCCCGTGGTGAGGATGACGTCGTACCCCGCCTCGACACCGGCCCGAAGCGCCTGCTCGACGGGGTCGCCGTCGGGCACCACCTGAGGGCCGTCGACGGCGAAGCCGAGCGCCGTCAGTGCCTCGGCGATCAAGGGCCCGCCCTTGTCGGCGTAGACCCCGGCCGCCGCGCGGTTCGACGCGGTGACCACGAGGGCACGGCGCGGTGCAGCCGCATCGCTGTGCGCGGGCACGTGCGCGTGCGCGTGCGAGTCGGCGGCGCTCATGCCGCGCCCCCCGCCCGGTGCCAGTCCCCCGACTTCCCGCCCGTCTTCTCCTCCACCCGTACGTCCGTGATGACGGCGCCCTTGTCGACGGCCTTGACCATGTCGATCACCGTGAGCGCCGCCACGGTGACGGCGGTGAGGGCCTCCATCTCGACGCCCGTGCGGTCCGTCGTCTTCACCGTGGCGGTGATCTCCACGGCGTCGTCGGCGACCGACAGATCCACCTTGACGCCGGAGACGGCCAGCGGGTGGCACAGCGGGATCAGGTCCGGGGTGCGCTTGGCGCCCATGATGCCCGCGATACGGGCGGTCGCGAGGGCATCGCCCTTGGGGACGCCCTCCCCGCGCAGCAACTCGACCACGCGGGGCGCGACGAGAACGCGGCCGGTGGCGCGGGCGGTGCGCGCGGTCACGTCCTTGCCGGATACGTCGACCATGCGGGCGGCGCCCGCGTCGTCGATGTGCGTCAGCCGTTCCGGCTCCGGAGGTCCGGGGGTCTCCCCCCGGGAAAACACGGTCATTCGCTGTCGCGCTCCTGGTCAGGGCCGACGCCGAGCGCGCGGGCCTTGTGTGCGCGACAGGTTACTCCCGCCCGACCGGCCGATGCTCAGCCGAGCAGGATCACTTCGACCTCCGCGCCCGGCTCGACCGAGGTGGTGTCCTCGGGGACGACGATCAGCGCGTCCGCGTGCGCGAGGGCGGCGATGAGATGCGACCCCGCCCCGCCGACGGGCGTGACGGTGCCCGCCTCCGCGTCGTACCGCCCTCGCAGGAACTGTCGCTTGGCCGCGGGCGAGGAGAGCGCCTTGCCGGTCGCCAGGACCGCCTGTGCGGTCGGCCGGTGGACGTCCGCGAGCCCCATCAGGGTGCGGATCGCGGGGCGCACGAACAGCTCGAACGAGACGTACGACGAGACGGGGTTGCCGGGCAGCGCCAGCAGCGGGGTGTGGTCGGGGCCGATGGAGCCGAAGCCCTGGGGCTTGCCCGGCTGCATGGCCAGCTTGCGGAACTCGATGCCGCTGCCGGCCTCGTCCTCGTCGCCGACGTAGGACAGGGCCTCCTTGACGACGTCGTAGGCGCCGACGCTGACGCCGCCCGTGGTGACGATCAGGTCGGCGCGGATCAGCTGGTCCTCGATGGTGGCGCGCAGGGTGTCGGCGTCGTCGGCCACGGCGCCCACGCGGTAGGCGATCGCTCCGGCGTCACGGGCGGCCGCGGTGAGCGCGAAGCTGTTGGAGTCGTAGATCTGGCCGTCGTCCAACTTCTCGCCGGGCTGGACGAGTTCGCTGCCGGTGGACAGGACGACGACGCGCGGGCGCGGGCGTACCCGGACGGTGCCGCGGCCGATGGCGGCGAGCAGGGCGATCTGCGGCGGGCCGAGAACCGCGCCCGCCTCCAGTGCGCGCTCTCCGGCCTTGACGTCGCTGCCTTTCGCGCGCACGTGCGCGCGTGCCTCCGCCGGGCGGTACACATGGACCCGCCCGTAGGAGCCCTCCGGGGCGGCGCTGTGGGCGCGCATGCCGGAGACGGGACCCGCGCCCAGTCCGCCGTCGGTCCACTCAACCGGGACGACGGTCTCGGCGCCGGGCGGCAGCGGGGCGCCGGTCATGATGCGGGCGGCCTGGCCGGGCCCGACCGCGGGCTGCGCGGCCTGGCCCGCGGCGACGTCGCCGACGACCGTCAGCACGGCAGGGAACTCCTCGCTCGCACCCGACACGTCGGCGACCCGGACCGCGTACCCGTCCATCGAGCTGTTGTCGAAGGGCGGCAGGGACACCGGCACCGTGACGTCCTCGACGAGGACGCAGCCCTGGGCGTCGAGCAGATGCAGCTCGATGGGCTCCAGGGGCCGGACGGTAGCGAGGATGTCCTCCAGGTGCTCGGTCACCGACCAGATGTGGTCCTGGCCGGTGACGCGGGTCGCGGCGTTGCTCAAATTGCTACATCTCCTCGGTGACGTAACTGCGAAGCCAGGTCCGGAAGTCCGGGCCCAGGTCTTCACGTTCGCACGCGAGTCTGACAATGGCACGCAGATAGTCGCCACGATCGCCGGTGTCATAGCGGCGGCCCTTGAAGACCACGCCGTGCACGGGGCCGCCGGCCCCGCCCCCGTCGGTGCCGCGGTGCTCCTCGGCCAGCTTCTGCAGGGCGTCGGTGATCTGGATCTCGCCGCCGCGGCCCGGCTCGGTCTTGCGGAGTATGTCGAAGATGTACGGGTCGAGGACGTAGCGTCCGATGATCGCGTAGTTGCTGGGGGCGTCCGCCGCGTCGGGCTTCTCGACCAGGCCGGTGACCTCGACGACGTCGCTGTCCTCTGTGGGCTCCACGGCCGCGCAGCCGTAGAGGTGGATCTGGGCCGGGTCGACCTCCATGAGCGCGATGACGCTGCCGCCGCGCTGCTCCTGGACCTCGATCATGCGCGCGAGCAGGGGGTCGCGCGGGTCGATCAGGTCGTCGCCGAGGAGGACGGCGAAGGGCTCGTGGCCTACGTGCGGCGCGGCGCACAGGATGGCGTGGCCGAGGCCCTTGGGGTCGCCCTGGCGTACGTAGTGCATCGTCGCGAGGTCGCTGGATTCCTGGACCTTGGCGAGCCGGTCGCCGTCGCCCTTCTTCTGCAGGGCGGATTCCAGCTCGTAATTGCGGTCGAAATGGTCCTCCAGGGGGCGCTTGTTGCGGCCCGTGATCATGAGGACGTCGTCGAGGCCGGCGGACACGGCTTCCTCGACCACGTACTGGATCGCGGGCTTGTCGACGACCGGCAGCATCTCCTTGGGAGTGGCCTTGGTGGCCGGCAGGAACCGGGTGCCGAGGCCTGCTGCGGGAATGACAGCCTTGCTGATCCTTGGATGCGACGACTCAGTCATGTCCGCAACCATAACCGGTGCCAATGTGCGGAATCTGTGGGTCCGGTCAATTCGCTCTCATATGAGCCGAATATGAGGAGTTATGAGAACACCATGAATCACGCCACGAGCGGCACCGAGCCTGGCAAGCGAATGTTGCGGCGGGGATTCGTCTCGGTGAGAAGCCGGTTGACAGAGGATGACGTGCGGGAGGCGGCGGCGGTTCTCGCCGACCGGGCCCTGGAGTTGCCGGAGCTCTCAGGTGCCCGCACGGTCGCGGCCTATGTCTCGATGGGCAGAGAGCCGGGCACGCGCGCGTTGCTCGACGCACTGCACGCACGCGCGGTGCGCGTCCTGCTGCCGGTGCTGCTGGCCGACAACGACCTCGACTGGGGGGCGTACGGGGGCGAGGGCTCGCTCGTCGGCGTCCGGCACCCGGGGAAGATCGAACTCCTTGAGCCGGCGGGCGCACGGCTCGGACCCGACGCCGTCCTGGAGGCGGACGCCGTCCTGCTGCCGGGGCTCGCCGTGGATGCGCGCGGGATGCGGCTGGGGCGCGGCGGAGGCTCGTACGACCGGGTGCTCGCGCGCCTGGAGCGGGCGGGCGTGAATCCGGCGCTGGTGGTGCTGCTGTACGACAGCGAGGTCGTCGAGCGCGTCCCCGAGGAGTCGCACGACCGGCCGGTGCATGCCGTGGTGACGCCTTCGGGAGTACGCCGCTTCCGCTGATCCCGGCCCCCTCGTATGCGAAGGGCCCCGCACGCGTGCGTGCGGGGCCACTTCGGCGGAGCCGGACCGTCAGGGCCGCAGCACCAGGGTGTCCTCCGTGGCGGCGCCGACCGACTTCTCCGAGAAGACCCACGGCAGGAGTTCGCCCTCGGCCCACTTGTCCGTCTGGTCGGTGTAGTGCGCGCTGTAGGTGTGTCCCGAAGCGCCGGTGAGGTTGATCCACCTGGACTTGTCGAGGTCCCCGAGGTTCACCACCATCCGCATCGACGGCACCCAGATCACTCCGTAGCCGCCCGCCGCGTTCCAGCCGGTCGCGTCGACCGCGGCCTCGCCGCCGCTGAGCTTCCACGGGCCGCGGTTCAGCACGTACTGCAGGAAGCCCGGGCCCTCGGTGCCCAGCGTCTGGTTCTTCAGGAACAGCCGGTGCAGGCGGCCCCAGCTCCAGGTGTCGATGTCCTTGCCGAGCTTGGCCGTCAGCTCCCAGCGGGCGTCCTGCAGGGCCCGCGCGAACAGCTCGTCACGGTTCGTGGCCGCGGGCTCCGTCCGCGTCTTCGGAGCCGTCCACCAGTCGTTGTCCTCGTCCTCGAGGATCCCCCGGACCACCTCGTACCAGCGGTCGCCGCCGTCCGGCTGCGCCGAGTCCGCGTCGCGCTGACCGCACTCGCGGATCTTGGTGGTGTCCTCGTCGACCGGGCCGGTGTTGCCCGCGGGCTCGACGTTCAGGCACTGGCCCTCGACCCGCAGCTCTTTGGGGAGCTTGTTGCCGAAGGCGAGCTTGAGGATGTTGCGCCAGACCGCGTTGAAGTACGCGGCCGCCGCCGAGTCGGCGTCCTGGGTGTAGTCCCAGCCCTCCAGCAGCTTCTGCGCCTCGCGGACATACGGGTCGGAGACGTCGATCTTGAGCAGCTTGGGCACGAGCAGCCGGGCGATCTCGCTGCTGTTGTCCGTCTGCATCTGGCGCATGTCCTCGGTGGAGATCTTGCCGCCGTTCTTGATCTTCGACTGGATGAGGTCGTTGATCCGCTGGCTGCGCGCGCCGTAGCCCCAGTCCGCCGTGAGCGCGTACGGGTACTTGTCCGGGTTTATCACGGCCTGGTTCGCGGTCACGATGTACCCGCGCTTCGGGTTGTACTCGTAGGGCAGCTCGGACTGCTTGATGTAGCCCGTCCAGCCATACTTGGAGTCCCAGCCCGGGGCGGGCAGCGAACCGTCGTAGCCGGAGCCGCGCGTCGGGATCCTGCCGGGCGCCTGGTAGCCGATGTTGCCCGTGGTGTCCGCGTAGATGAGGTTCTGCGAGGGCACGTCGAAGTCGGCGGCGGCCTTGCGGAACTCGGTCCAGTTGGCCGCCTTGTTCAGCTCGAACACGGCGTCCATGGAGTTGCCGGGCGTCAGCGCGGTCCAGCGCAGCGACACGCCGTAGCCGTCGCCGCGGTCGGGTGCCGCCGCGTCGACGGTGGCTTTCTGGCCGACCTTGACCAGTTCGTCGTCGCGGTCGGACAGCAGCGGCCCGTTGTCGGTCTCCCGGACGATGATCGTCTTGCTCGCGCCGTCCGCGACCTTGATGGTCTCCTTGCGGGTCTTGAAGGGCTTCACCTTGCCGTCGTACTGGTAGCCGTCGCCGGTGAACTTCTCCAGGTACAGGTCCGTGACGTCCGCGCCCAGGTTGGTCATGCCCCACGCGATGTCCTGGTTGTGGCCGATGACCACGCCGGGCATGCCGGAGAACGTGTAGCCGGAGACGTCGTACTGGCAGGTGTCGGAGACGCCCCGGCAGTGCAGGCCCATCTGGTACCAGATCGACGGCAGCTGAGGCGCCAGGTGCGGGTCGTTGGCGAGCAGCGGCTTGCCGGTGATGGTGTGCGCGCCGGAGACCACCCAGGAGTTGGAACCGATGCCGTTGCCGTTCGGCCCGAAGACCGACGGCACCTCGTCCAGGACGTCGGAGATCGCCGACAGCTGCGTCCCCACCCCCGACGGGGCGGTGGTGCCGCCCGCGAGCCCCGTGCCGGCGGTGGTGCCGGACTGCGTCTGCGTCTGTGTCTGCGTGCTCGCCGAGCTCCCCGGCCCGTACGTCTTGGTGGCGGCGTTGTACGCGCCCTCCTGCACGATCGGCTCGTTCCGGTCGTACGGGTATGCGGGGTACAGGTCCTTGATCTGGGACGGGCCGAGGCGGCTCGTCATCAGCGAACGGTCGATCTCGTCCTGCATGTTGCCGCGCAGATCCCAGGCCATGGCCTTGAGCCAGGCCACCGAGTCGACCGGCGACCACTTCTCCGGCTTGTAGTCGTTGGTGAAGCCGAGCGCCGCGTACTCGACGGAGAGATCCTCGCCGTCCTTGCCCTCGAGGTAGGCGTTGACGCCCTTGGCGTATGCCTGGAGGTACTTCTTGGTCTCCGCCGACAGCTTGGACTTGTACTCCTCCTCCGCCACCCGGCGCCAGCCGAGGGTGCGCAGGAACTCGTCCGTCTTGACCTGGCTCTTGCCGAACATCTCCGAGAGGCGGCCGGAGGTCATATGACGGCGTACGTCCATCTCCCAGAACCGGTCCTGCGCCTGCACATAGCCCTGGGCCATGAACAGGTCCTCGTCGGACGAGGCGTAGATCTGCGGGATCCCGTAGCTGTCGCGCTTCACGTCGACCGGTCCGGAGAGACCGTCGAGCTTGATCGACCCCTTCGTCTGCGGGAGGGAGGCGCGGACCGTGCTGACGCCCCAATACGCGCCGCAGCCCGCGCCCGCGATGACGGCAAGAACCAGGACGATCACGATCAATCGGGCGCGGCGGCCCTTCTTCCTGCCGGACTTGCCGGGCTCCTGACCGGAAGAGGCGGTGTGATTCGAGGGCATCGCTGTCCTTGCTGTCCTTCGCGAGCGGCAGAACGGGCTGTGCGGATGTGTGAGCGCTGGAGCAACCATAGGCGCAGGACACTTCCGCCCCGGACGCAAGGTCAGGAAGCGGGGGCGACCTGTGGGTGACGTACGTTCGAAGGCGCCGCCGAGGCGTCAAGAACGCGTTAACCATTAGGTAAGGTAACGAAGTAACCCGGCTCTCGCGCAAGACGCCTGCTGCCCGCACAAGAGCACAATGGCTCCACCAGGGGAAGGAACGGCCGCTGACAGTCCACCACCTCAACCAGCTCCTGCTCGTCTGCTCGCTCGTTCTGCTCGTCGCCGTGGCAGCGGTTCGTCTCTCCTCGCGCAGCGGACTCCCCAGCCTGCTCATCTACCTGGGGATCGGCATCGCCATGGGGCAGGACGGCCCCGGCCATATCTCCTTCAACAACGCCCAGCTCACCCAGGTGATCGGCTATGCCGCACTTGTCGTGATCCTCGCCGAGGGCGGCCTGGGCACGAAGTGGAAGGAGATCAGGCCGGCACTTCCGGCCGCTGCGACGCTCGCGACGGCCGGCGTGGCGGTGAGCGTCGGCGTCACGGCGGCGGGTGCGCACTACCTGGTCGGGCTGGAATGGCGGCAGGCGCTCATCATCGGCGCGGTGGTGTCGTCGACGGACGCGGCGGCGGTGTTCTCGGTACTGCGGAAAGTGCCCCTCCCCGCGCGCGTGTCCGGCATGCTCGAGGCCGAGTCGGGCTTCAACGACGCCCCCGTGGTGATCCTCGTCGTGGCGTTCTCCACGGCCGGCCCGGTGGAGCACTGGTACGTGCTCGTCGGCGAGATCGCCCTGGAGCTGGCGATCGGCGCGGCGATCGGGCTCGCGGTGGGCTGGCTCGGCGCCTTCGGACTGCGGCACGTGGCGCTGCCCGCGTCCGGCCTCTATCCGATCGCGGTCATGGCGATCGCGGTCAGCGCCTACGCGGTCGGGGCACTCGCGCACGGCAGCGGCTTCCTCGCCGTGTACCTCGCCGCGATGGTGCTCGGCAACGCAAGGCTGCCGCACTGGCCGGCCACGCGCGGCTTCGCCGAGGGCGTCGGCTGGATAGCCCAGATCGGCATGTTCGTCCTGCTCGGCCTGCTCGTCACGCCACACGACCTGGCGGACGACGTGCTGCCCGCCGTCGTCATCGGCCTGGTCCTGACCATGGTGGCGCGACCGCTGTCGGTGGTGGTCAGCCTGCTGCCGTTCCGAATGCCGTGGCGGGAGCAGGCGCTCATGTCGTGGGCGGGTCTGCGCGGCGCCGTGCCCATCATTCTCGCCACCATCCCGATGGTGTTCGACGTCGAGCACAGCCGCCGGATCTTCAACATCGTCTTCGTACTGGTCGTCGTCTACACCCTCGTCCAGGGGCCGACACTGCCCTGGCTGGCCCGGAAGATGCGCCTCGCCGAGACCGCCGAGGCCGCCGACCTGGGCATCGAGTCGGCGCCCCTGGAGCGCCTTGGCGGGCATCTGCTGTCCGTGGCGATCCCGAAGGGATCCAAGATGCACGGCGTGGAGATCAACGAACTGCGGCTGCCCGCGGGCGCCGCGGTCACGCTCGTGGTCCGCGACGGGAAGTCGTTCGTGCCGCTTCCGACGACCGTGCTGCGGCGCGGCGACGAACTGCTCGTGGTGGCGACCGATCCCGTGCGGGACGCCGCCGAGGCGCGACTGCGTGCGGTGGGGCAGGGAGGCAAGCTGGCCGGTTGGCTGGGGACGGGCGGGAGTCCGTGAGGCCGGCGATGGACTTGTACGATGAGGCGACCTGATCGGACCAACTCTGCCTGACGCAGAGCTGGCGCGACCGTATGGCGGCCGTGGCGCCCTCAGGGGCCCGCCCGGTATCTACCGCAGTCCAGCGCAAGAGGACAGCTCTCGGCGCCCCCGCACGGGCGCGCTACCAGGCGGCAGAAAGGCACGGGCCGTGGCATCCACGGTCACCTCGAAGTCGTCCCGCCCTGGGGCCTCCCGCCGGGGGTCATCCCACCCTGAGGCATCCCACTCTGGGGCATCCCGTCCTGGGGCATCCCACTCTGGGGCATCCCGTCCTGGCTACGGACAGCTGCTGCGCACGCGTGGCGCCTGGGCGTTCCTGCTCCCCGCATTCGCGGCGCGGCAGCCGTTCGCGATGCTGACCGTCTCCATCGTGCTGCTGGTGCAGCACACCACCGGCTCCTACGGTGCCGCGGGCGCCGTCGCCGCCGTCACCGGTGTCGCGATGGCGCTGTTCGCGCCCCTCACCGGCACGTGGGCCGACCGTTTCGGACAGCGCACCGTGCTGCTGCCCGGCGTCCTGGTGCACGCGGCGGCCGCGCTGACGCTGACGGTGCTCGCGTTGTCGCATGCGCCTCTGTGGGTGCTGTTCGCGGCCGCCGTGCCGACCGGCGCCTCCGTACCGCAGATCGGTCCGATGGTGCGGGCCCATTGGGCAGCCACGCTGCGGGACTCGCCACTGCTGACGACGGCCGCCGCGTTCGAGTCCGTCACGGACGAGCTGACGTTCGTCCTAGGCCCCCTGCTCGCGACCGCGCTGTGCACGGCCGTGGACCCGGCGGCCGGCCTGGTGGCTGAGGCGGTGCTGACGCTGGGCGGCGGGCTGCTCTTCGCGGCCCAGGCGGGCACGCAGCCGCAGCAATCCGTTTCCGTGCGGCCGCAGGAGTCCGATTCCGTGCCGCCGCAGCGGTCCCACTCCTTGAGGGGCAGCGCGAAGGTGACGGCCGGAGGTGACGGGCACGCGCGCGTGGAGCGCGTGCCCGCCCTCCGGGTGCCCGGCGTGCGAGTGCTGGCCGTGGCCTTCCTGGGCATCGGCTCCGTCTTCGGCGGCATGCAGGTCTCGCTGGCCGCGTTCACCCGGTCGATCGGGGAACCGGGCCTGAACGGAGTCCTCTACGGTGTCTTCGCCGCGGGCAACATGCTCTCCGGCATCGTCTGCGGAGCGATCGCCTGGAAGGCGGCCCCTCAGCGGCGGCTCGTCGTCGGATACGCGGCGCTGGCTCTGGCGGCCTCCGGGCTGTGGACCGCGCACTCCGTGCTGCTGCTGGCCGCGATCGGGCTGCTCGTCGGCGCCTGCATCGCCCCCGCCCTGATCACCGGCTACACGCTCGTCGACCGTCTGGTGGCGCCCACCGCGCGTACCGAGGCCTTCACCTGGCTGACCGCCGCGGTCGCGCTGGGCCAGGCCGCGGCGGTCACGCTCGCCGGGCAACTGGAGGACCGCCTCTGGAACGGCGCCGGATTCCTGGTGCCGCTGGCCGGTACGGGGCTGGCCCTGGTGACCGTTGTGACGCTGCGTACGCGACTCGTGCCGCGGCCCGAGGGGCGGACGGTGGCACGTGGCGTCGGTCACCGCGTGCCGCTCGCAGTGGACTGATCCCGGGGAATACGTCACTATGGACCGTCGTTAGCACTCATCGAGTGAGAGTGCCAGGAGGAAGCAAGTGCCGACCTATCAGTACCAGTGCACCGAGTGCGGCGAGGGCCTCGAGGCGGTGCAGAAGTTCACCGACGACGCCCTGACCGTGTGCCCCAGCTGCGACGGCCGCCTGAAGAAGGTGTTCTCCGCGGTCGGCATCGTCTTCAAGGGCTCAGGCTTCTACCGCAACGACAGCCGCGGCTCGTCCTCGAGCAGCTCGCCCGCCTCGTCGTCGAAGCCGTCGGAGTCGAAGGCCGCGTCTTCGGACTCCAAGTCCTCCACCAGCTCGTCCGGCACTTCGAGCTCGTCAGACACTTCAAGCTCCTCCAGCTCCTCCGCTGCGTAGCCACAGCTCCCCTGCTGTGCAACCACACAGCACCTCTGCTGCGTAAGGCCGCCGCGCAGGGCCTTTCACGAGGCTTTCTGCAGTCCTTTCAGGAGGCTGTCCGCAGGCCTTTCTCGATGCTGTCCCACGAGACCCTGCCGTTTTTCGACGGCGGGGTCTTCGGCGGTTCCCCGGCACGGCTACTGTGCTGACCATGGCGACCCTGGCGAACAAGGCAGACGCAGAGATCACCGGCGGGGCGGGCACAGAGCCCTCCGCGGAGATCGGCGTCATCGGCGGCTCCGGCTTCTACTCCTTCCTGGACGACGTGACCGAGGTACAGGTCGACACCCCTTACGGGGCGCCGAGCGACTCGCTCTTCCTCGGTGACCTGGCCGGCCGGCGGGTCGCCTTCCTCCCCCGCCACGGCCGCAGCCACCACCTTCCTCCGCACCGGATCAACTACCGCGCGAACATGTGGGCGCTGCGCTCCCTGGGCGTGCGCCAGGTGCTGGGGCCGTGCGCGGTCGGCGGGCTGCGGGCGGAGTACGGGCCCGGGACTCTGCTGGTGCCGGACCAGTTCGTGGACCGTACGAAGGAGCGGGTGCAGACGTACTTCGACGGGCTTCCGCTGCCCGGAGGAGGCCCCGTTCCGAACGTCGTGCATGTCTCGTTGGCCGACCCGTACTGCCCCGTGGGCCGCCGGGTCGCGGTGAAGGCGGCGCGCGGGCAGGGCTGGGAGCCGGTGGACGGTGGCACGCTCGTGGTGGTCGAAGGGCCCCGCTTCTCGACCCGGGCCGAGTCGCTGTGGCACGCGGCGCAGGGCTGGTCGGTGGTGGGCATGACGGGCCATCCCGAGGCCGCACTCGCCCGCGAACTCGAGCTCTGCTACACGTCGCTGACCCTGGTCACCGACCTCGATGCGGGCGCCGAGACGGGCGAGGGCGTCTCGCACGAGGAGGTGCTGAAGGTGTTCGCCGCGAACGTGGACCGGATGCGGACGGTCCTCTTCGACGCGGTGGCCGGCCTGCCGGCGAACGAGGAGCGGGACTGCCTGTGCACGCGGGCACTGGGCGGCATGGATCCGGGCATCGAGCTGCCGTGAGGGAGGCGGCGGCCGCCTAGGCAGGTCTGGGCCGGTCTGTTTTGGGCTGGGCTGTGGGCCAGGCTGGGCTGGGCTGGGCCGGTCTGTTCTGGGCTGGGCTGGGCCGGTCTGTTCTGGGCTGGGCTGGGACGCGGCCGCGAAGGCGCGGCCGGGCGGAACTTCCCGTTCGGGTGTGGGAGTTGTCCACAACCGGCCGGTAGTCCACGGGCCCCAGCAGGCCGCGGCGAGGAGCTGCATCGTGGATGCGCAAGCAGAGCTCCTCACCGCAGGTGGTGGTCACCGTGTCGCAGTTCTCCTCTTCACAGCACGCGTCCTCACAGCACGCGTCTCTGCGTTACGCGTCTCTCTCGCGCCCTCAGCCGGCGTCACTCGTGCTGCCGGAGTCACTCGCGCAGCCGGAGACGGACGCGCAGACGCACGAGCAGCGACATGGTCCGCCGGGCGGGGGCGCTCCCCCGACGTGCGAGGTCCCGCACTTCTCGCCGGTGCGCGTGCGAGGTGGGCGGCATGGTCTGCGCCGGCTCGTACGGCACAGACGGCGTGCCGTGGCGGCGGGTCTCGCCGTGACGGCGGCCGCGCTCGTGGCGACGGGCCCGCGTGACGTGCAGCGGGCCCAGGCACACCCGGCACCCGCGGCCCGGAACGAACCGCGGGCCGTGGAGCTGGTGGCCGCGCCCGTGCGAATCGCGGACGCCGCGACGGTGCGGCTGCTGCGCCCCGGCGACCGCGTCGATGTCGTCGCGGCCGACGGCACGGCGACGGGCGGCGCGGTCCCGCGTGTGGTGGCGAAGGGCGCGCGGGTGACGAAGATCCCCGAGGCCGCCGGGGACAGCGCGGCGGAGAGCGGGGCCCTGGTCGTGTTCTCCGTGCCACGGACCACAGCGGCACGTCTGGCCGGGGCCGGGGCTACAGCACGGCTGGCGGTGACACTGTGCTGATCTCAGCCGCACGCGAAACCTGCGCCGAGCTGTCAAGTCGCTCGTCGGGGAGGGCTCATTGGGCAGGCCTGAGGCGTTCTGCCGTAGGTTGCGGAGCTGATTGCTCCACAACCTGCAGATGTGAAGAAAGGCCTCGCGGTGAGCGTGAAGAAGACGTCGAGCGTCTGGGAGGGCTTCAAGACCTTCCTGATGCGCGGCAATGTGATCGACCTGGCGGTCGCGGTGGTCATCGGTGCCGCGTTCACCAACATCGTGAACGCCCTGGTGAAGGGCATCATCAACCCGTTGGTCGGCGCGTTCGGGACGAAGGATCTCGACCGGTACAGCTCCTGCCTGAAGGCACCGTGCGATTTCGACGAGAAGACCGGCACGGTCACGAGCGGCATCCCCCTCATGTGGGGCTCGGTGCTCAGCGCCACGCTCAGCTTCCTGATCACCGCCGCGGTGGTCTACTTCCTGATGGTGCTTCCCATGTCGAAGTACCTCGCAAGGATGGCGGAGCGGAAGGCCGCCAGGGAGGGAGCCCAGGAGAAGATCGAGGCGACCGAGCTGGAGCTCCTGAAGGAGATCCGCGATGCCCTGGTGGCACAGCGAGGTTCCGGGGACGGTACTCGCTAGCGGCAGCGGCGGCCCGGTGGGTTCAAAGGTGGTGGGGCGGCTTCTCGTCCAGGAAGCGTGCGAGGTCGGCGACGCTGTCACCGCTGGATGCCGGCGCCTCGCCCCACCCACGGTCGGTGTCGTCCGAGGACTGCTGTGTCAGCGGGTCGTCGAAGACGAGCGCGTCCTTCGGATCGCGCGGTTCGGGGGCGGGGGCAGTGCTCATGCATCAAGGGTACGTCCGGGCGCGAAGGGCCTCAGACGGCCCTGAGCCCCTGCCCCTCGAAGATCTGCCTGGCCGTCGCCACCTGCTCCGGGGCCGGAGACGGGGGTGTCGTGCAAGGGGAAAGCCCTGCCGAGTTCCCGCCGCCCACTTGGCCTCGCCAGTTTTTGACATCCTCCCCCTCTTAAAAGAGGGGGATTCCAACCCAGGTGGGTTGAGGTTCACGGACGCTCGACCGCTGTGTGGGCGGTGTCGTCCCTCCGGCACAGGCTTGACGCCTGGGGCGGAGGATCCCGCCCTGTCCTGCCGCGACGTTGGTTGCTGCGTTCTCGTCGGCGTTGCAGGTGAAGCCGCAGGAGGAGCAGATGAACTCGGCTTGGCTCTTGCGTGAGTTCTTGTCGATCCATCCGCAGGCGCTGCATCGCAGGCTGGTGTAGGGGGCCGGGACGTCCTGAACGCGGCCGGGGGCCTTGTGTTCGGTGCGCTGGCGCAGGAGCCCCCAGCCCTGGGCGAGGATGCCCCGGTTGAGTCCGGCCTTGGCGCGGACGTTCTTGCCGGGCTGCTCGACGGTGCCCTTCGCCGAGCGGGTCATGTTCTTGACGTTCAGCTTCTCGAACCGGATCACGTCATAGGACTGGGCGAGCATGGTTGATGTCTTCTCGCACCAGTCCTTGCGCCGGTTCGCCTCCCGCGCCTTGAGCCGGGCGACCTTGGCGTACTCAGCAGTCTTCTCCGGACTGCCCTTGGTGGCGCGTGCGGCGCGACGCTGGTACTTGCGGATCTGTGCCCGCTCCTTGACCGTGAGCTGCGGGCAGTTCAGCTTGCGCCCGTCCGACAGGGCGGCGGTGATCGTCACGCCGCGGTCGATGCCGATGGCTTCGCTCGTGCCGGGCGCCGGGATGGGCTCGGGGATGACGGCGAAGGCGATGTGCCACTGGCCGTTGCGGTAGTTGACGCGGAACGTCTTCGCCACCGGGAGTACGGCGCGGGTGAGGCGGAAGCGGACCCAGCCACAGCCGGGCACCTTCACCTGCGCCCGCTTGCGGTTCAGCTTCTGCACCACGACCGAGCGGCCCATGACTTGCTCGCCTGTCTTGGCATTCAGCTTCGGCGAGCCGTCGTCATCGAACTCCGGGAGGCGGTCGGTGCCGATGACGCGGAAGCCCTCGTGCACGTACTTCTTGCGCCAGGTCGGCTTACCGAACCCGGAGGTAAACCGTGCCGACTTGGCCTTGGTGAAGTCCTTCAGCGCCTGCTGTTGCACATCTGCATTGCCCTGACGCAGCCACTCATTCTCCGCGCGGGCCTCGGTCAGCTGACGGCACTGCTCCGCGAAGGAGGGCGCCGGTTTCCGCCCGCGCCTCCAGTGCGAATGCTGCTCCACGGCGAGGTTCCACACGTACCGGGCGTGCGCGCAGCGCAGGAGCATCTGCTGCTCCTGCTCACGCCTGGGGTACATCCGGAACCTCGACATGGGACCATTCTAGACACAGAATGGTCCCATGAAGCATGTGAACCTGAGACTCCCCGACGATCTGCACGAACAGGCCCGGGCCGCCGCCGCAGCCGATGACCGCTCCCTGAACTCATGGCTGGTTGCCGTCGTGCGACGCGCCGTCATCTCGGGCGAGACGCCGAATCGCCCTGAAGGCGATTCGGCTAACCCTGCCCCGCTACGCGGGAGCGGGCATTCACCCCGGCCCTGAAGGACCGGGCACCCTGCCCGGAAGAAGGGTGGGCGGTCTGCCCTGTCCCGTGAACGGTCTGCTCCATCATTTCCGCAGGAGCGCCAGTCGTCGCGCGCAAGATCCGAGTCCCTTCGTCGCTTTCCTGTCCATTGCACGCCTGGCACGACGGAACGGGGGGCTGCGTTGGTCCTCGATCAGCGGGCCGAAAGTCCCTCTCTTCGGAGCGCACAGCTCTCTTCGGCAAGGGCAGACCGGCGCATCCTGGTCGCAGGACATCGGCTTCGTCGCAGGACAACAGGTTCGTCACATCAAAAACAGGTGGAGACCCCGACATGGCAGTTGATGCGCTGACAGATGTGTCCGGGCTGCGCGTGGGGCACGCCACCCGGACCGGGGACGGCTGGCTCACCGGCACCACCGTCGTGCTCGCGCCGGAGGGCGGGGCGGTCGCGGCCGTGGACGTGCGCGGCGGCGGCCCCGGCACGAAGGAGACGGACGCGCTCGACCCGCGCAATCTGGTGCAGCGGGTCGAGGCCGTCGTCCTCACCGGCGGCAGCGCGTACGGGCTGGACTCGGCGTCCGGGGTGATGGCCTGGCTGGAGGAACGGCGGCGGGGCGTACGGGTGGGCCCCGAGCCGTCGCACGTCGTGCCCGTCGTCCCGGCGGCATGCGTCTTCGACCTGGGCCGCGGCGGCGACTTCCGGGCCAGGCCGGACGCGTCGACGGGCCGGGCAGCGGTGGAGGCGGCAGCGTGCACAGAGCTGGGCACGCCGGTGCAGACGGGCAGCGTGGGCGCCGGCACGGGCGCGGTGGTCGGCGGCATCAAGGGCGGGGTCGGCACGGCGAGCGCCCTGCTCGACTCGGGTGTCACTGTTGCCGCGCTGGTGGTGGCCAATGCCGCGGGCTCGGCGGTCGACCCGCTGACAGGCGTGCTCTATGGGCAGTTCTTCGAAGGGCGCGCGGCCTATCCGTCGGCGGCGGTCCATGATGCGGCGCAGCGTCGGCTGGCGGAGTCGGCCGCGAAGAACACACAGAACGCTCCGGCGCCGCTGAACACCACGCTGGCGGTCGTCGCCACCGACGCCGGGCTGACTCGCGCGCAGGCGCAGAAGCTCGCGGGCACGGCGCACGACGGCATCGCACGTGCCGTGCGCCCGGTCCATCTCCTCAATGACGGCGACACCGTCTTCGCCCTGGCCACCGGTGACCGCGCGCTGGCCACCGGGAACCCCCTCGCGCTGAACGAGATCCTCGCGGCCGGCGCGGACATGGTGACGCGGGCGATCGTACGGGCGGTCCTGTCCGCCGAGTCCGTGGAAGGGCCGGGCGGCGGCTACCCGTCGTACCGGCAGCTTTACGGGAGTTGAGGG
>NZ_JACEHE010000053.1 GCF_013778455.1 Streptomyces himalayensis subsp. himalayensis
CGGTACACCTCGTGAACCTCATTTGATGCACCCGTATTGACGCGCGCATGCCCCTCACCGGAACCTCGTGTGGGAGCGCTCCCGCAAGTCCCGCGTGACCGTTGCGAAACAGGAGTCAACCCCAACATGAGACCCATCAGACGTACGAGATACGTCCCGGCCGCACTGGCCGCCCTCTCGGCCGTCCTGGCCGCCGTGCTGACCGGACCGGTCGCCGCCGCACCGGCCGCAGCGGCCGAACCGGCGTCCACAGCGGCCGAACCGGCAGCCGAATCCCGGGGCCCCCGCCTCTATGTGCCGGACGCCAACCCCGACGCCTACCTCCAGGCCCTGGACCTCGCCCGCGACGGCCGCCACCGCGAGGCGGCGGGCATCGTGGCGATGGCCAACACCCCGCAGGCGGTCTGGTACGGAGACCAGAGCCCGGCCGAGGTGGAGAAGCTCGCGCGCGACGTCGTGCGCGACGCCGACCGCGACGACGCGACCCCCGTGTTCGCGCTCTACAACGTCCCCGGACGCGACTGCTCCAACTACTCGGCGGGCGGCGCCTCGAACACCGCCGAGTACAAGGCGTGGATCGACGCTGTCGCACGGGGCATCGGCGGTCACCGGGCCATCGTGGTCCTCGAACCGGACTCGCTGGCCCTCGTGCCCGCCGACTGCGGCCAGGACGACGCACAGGGCACCCTGACCGCCGCCCGGTACACCGAGGTCAACTACGCCGTGGACAAGCTCGAACCGCTGTCCGGCACCCGGGTGTACCTGGACACCGGCCATCCGGGCTGGCACTCGGTGAACTCCATCGTGCCGCGCCTGCTCAGGGGCGGCGTCGCCCGCGCCACCGGCTTCTTCACCAACGCCTCCAACTACAACACCGACGACGCCAACTCCTGGTACGGCAAGCTGATCTCGTCCTGCCTCGCCCATGTCGAAGCGGGCGGGGACAGTGCCGCGTGCCCCAACCAGTCGTGGTCGCGCGCGGACGCGCAGGCGTGGCTCGACGAGAACGTGGACACGCCCGCATCCCGTATGAAGCACTTCGTCACGGACTCCAGCCGCAACGGCCAGGGGCCCTGGACCCCGCCCGCCGGCAAGTACACGGACCCGCAGGACTGGTGCAACCCGCCCGACCGGGGCCTCGGCGCCCGCCCCACCCTGCGCACCGGCGACCCCCTCCAGGACGCCCGGCTGTGGATCAAGATCCCGGGCGAGTCGGACGGCCTGTGCCTGCGCGGGACGGCAGGTCCGGAGGACCCGGAGCGCGAGATGGTCGCCCCGCGCGCGGGGGGCTGGTTCCGCGAACAGGCCCTGGAGCTGGTGCGGTTCGCGAATCCGCCGTTGCTGCCGGAGGAGTGATTCCCCGCTGATCAGGGGCGCCGCAGCAGGTCGTCCGCCGCCCGGCCGAACAGCAGGCGCCCCGCCGCGGCCAGTGATGGGTCGAGGAACGGCGGAAGCCATCGCACCCGCAGCTCCTCGAGCCAGACGACCCGGGAACCCGCCCCGCTCCGGTGGACCTCGATCTCGGCCCAGCCCGTGACGAACGTGCCGCGCTTGTCCAGGCGGCAGCGGGCGGGCCGGTCGGGGTGATCGGCGTCCGGAGGCTGCCAGACCGTCACCTGCATCGGGTCGTCGAACGCGGCCGGTCCGATGCAGGTGCGGGCCACGAAGAGGGTGCCTTCGTGGGTCGGCGGGGGTGTGGTGACGGTGACGCGGGTCAGCGGGACCACGTCCGCATGGCGTTTCCAGTCGGTGAGGCGGCGCCATGCCTCGGCGGGGGAGTGGGGCGAAAGCCGTTCGATGCGGATGAGGGCCATTGCGTGATCGTAGGCGTGGGGTCGTGCGACGCCGGGCAGCCGGCGGGCCGCCCGGTGCGCTCGTCGGCGGCCCGGCTTTCGGCCGCACCGGGGTCTGCTGAACCGCCTCGCCCGTGCGCAGGTGTGCCCCCGGCCGGTCCCCGTCTCCGTAAGACGCCGGACATGTCGCGGTCTCCGAACGGAGAGGTGTGGGCCGTCTCGTGGTCACCCGACGTTGTAAGGCTGCCCGGGTGCCGCTCGTACCCGCCTCCGTCGACTTCCGCCGTTGCCGGTTGCTGGGACTGATCGGTTCTGCCGCCCTCGCGGCCGGTGGTACGACGGCCGGGGCGCTGCCGATCCGTGATGTGCTGTCCCCGTCGGCGGCGGGCGCGGCGCTGGGGCTGGTCGGCGTGTACTTCGGCGTCGTCCTGCTGATCGCCGCATGGGCGCTGCTGGGGCGGGAGATACGCGGTCCCGAGCCGCCGGCTCCCCGCTCTCTGCTGCTGGTGCTCGCCCTGTGGGCCGCCCCGCTGGTGGTGGCGCCTCCCCTGTTCAGCCGGGACGTGTACAGCTATCTCGCGCAGGGCGCGATGGTGGACGCGCACATCGACGTGTACGCGTACGGGCCCGCCCGGCTCGGCGGGCCGCTGGTGTCCGAGGTGGCGCCGATCTGGCGGCACACCGGGGCCCCTTACGGGCCGGTCTTCCTGTCCCTGGCCAAGGTCACGGCCGATCTGACCCGGACCGAGGTGTCCGCCGGTGTGCTGGGCATGCGGTTCGTCGCGCTGCTGGGGGTGGCGCTGATGGCGGCCGCGCTGCCCAGGCTGGCCCGGCACTGCGGTACCGACCCGGCCGCCGCGCTGTGGCTCGGGGCGCTCAACCCGCTGGTCCTGCTGCATCTCGTGGCAGGGGCGCACAACGACGCGGTCATGCTGGGGCTGCTCGGTGTCGGGCTGGTGGCCGCGAGCGGGCGGTGGCACCTCCTGGGCGCCGTCCTCGTGACGCTCGCCGCCCTGGTCAAGGCGCCGGCGGCGCTGGGCCTGCTGGCCGTGGTCGCCCTGCGGGCGCGTGGCCGCACCGGGCGGCACCGGGTACTGCGGGCCGCGCTGACGACCGCGGCGGCCGCGCTCACGACGACGGTCGTCGCGACGGCCGTCGCCGGTACGGGATACGGCTGGATCGGGGCGCTGAAGACCCCCGTGTCACCGCAGAACTGGGCCCTCACCAGCGTGCTCGGCCGCGTCACCGGTGATCTCCTGCACCACGCCGGCAGCGACCTCGCCCCCTTGGCCGCACCGGCCTGGCACGGGATCGGCATCGCCGCAACGCTGGTCGCAGTGCTCGTCATATGGCTGCGCCGCCCGCGGCCCGCCCCCGTCTACGCCGTCGGGCTGAGCCTGGCCGCCATCGCCGTCCTCGGACCGGCGATCCGGCCCTGGTACGTCCTGTGGGGGCTGTTCCTCATCGCGGCTGCGGCGCCCAGCAGTTCCGTACGGCGACGGGTGGCCGCCGTCAGCGGAGTGCTGGCGCTGGCGGCCCTGCCGAGCGGCGGCCCCGTCGACACCCAGCAGTTGGCGCTGGCCGTGTCCGGGGGCGCGCTCGCGGTGGTCGTCCTCTGGCAGGTCCACCAGTCCACGCGGCAACCGGCCGGGCTGCCCGGGCCCCGCGAGCCGGAACCGTCCGTATGAGCACGCGCAGACAGGACGACACCCTCGACATGCAGGCCGGACAGGACAGCCTCGAGATGCGGGCGGGCAAGCAGATCGGTGCGTCGCGGGTGCGCGGTCGGGACGCCTTCAGACCCCGGGCGCCGCGCACGGAGAGCGGGCGCCGGCTGATGGTGCTGGTGCTCGCCACCGCCGTCGGGGTCTTCCTCGCCACCGTGCCCCTGCACCGCGACTGGTTCGACCTGCGCGTCTACTACGGCGCCGTCGGCCAATGGGTCCACCACGGCGGCGGCATCTACGACTACCGGGTCCCGGGCACCACGTACGGCTTCACGTATCCGCCGTTCGCCGCGGTCACCATGCTGCCCATGGCGCTGCTCGGCCTGCGTACCGCCATCGCGGTCGGGCTGCTGCTCAACATCGCCGCGGCCCTGGCCGTGCTGTACGTACTGGCGGCGCCGGTCCTGCGACGGCACGGCGGACACGGGTGGTTCGGCTTCGCGGTCCTGGGGTGTCTGCTGGCGCTGTTCGAGCCGGTGCGGGACACGTTCAGCTTCGGGCAGGTCAATCTGCTGCTGCTGGCCCTCGTCCTGGGTGACGCCTGGCTGCTGGCCGGCGCGGCCCGCGGGCGCGCGCGATGGGCGGGCGTCGGCATCGGACTCGCTGCGGCCGTCAAGCTCACGCCCGCGCTCTTCATCGGCCTGCTCCTGCTGGCCCGGCGGCCCCGCGCCGCCGCCGTCGCGACGGGCGTCGCCGCCGGTGGGACGGCGCTCGCCGCGTGGGCCGCGCCCGACGCCTCCCGCTTCTACTGGACCGAGGCCCTGCGCGACACCGACCGCATCGGGCAGCTCGCCTACGTGTCCAACCAGTCGCTGCAGGGCGTCCTCGCCCGCCTCGCCCAGCCCGCCGAACCGGACCGCGTCGTCTGGGCGTCGGCCGTGGTGGCGGTCCTGTGCCTATGGGCCTGGCGCGCGTCCCGCGCAATGCGCAGCGGCGACACGATGGCCGCCTTCGCCCTGACCGGCCTCGCCGCCTGCCTGGTCAGCCCGATCACCTGGGTACACCACCTCGTCTGGCTGCTGCCGGCCCTCGCGGTCCTCGCCGACGCGGGACTGCGGCACGCTCCCGCCACCGGCGCCCGGCGCCGGCTCCTCGCCACGGCGGGCACGGTGTACGCGGTGTTGTGCAGCAGCGTGGTGTGGCTCTGGTACGACGACGCGTCCGGCGTCGACGGCTTCCTCGGCAGCAACACCTATGTGTGGATCACGCTGGGGCTGCTGCTGTGGCTCCCGATGCGCGGGCGGGCCGTGGCCGCGGCGTCCGTACCGGACGGCCGGGCCCTGGACGACTACCGGGACCGCCGGGCCCCGGGCGACTGCCAGGATGCGCGGGAGAGGTAAGGAGGGCCAAGACGACCGGAACGGCGTCGAGTTCACCGCTGCGGAAATTCTCCTCGAACATCTGTTGACTTGCTCCTCGTGCTGAAGCCCGGGGATTCTGGCCTTCCGGTCCGGGACTGTGCCGCTACGCGGCACTGGCTCCGGTTCGGATTCCATGGCTTCCTGCTTCACCGCGCTGTGCCGGAACACGTTCCGGTCTTACCTGCGCTCCACAGGCTGAAGCCGCCAGTCCGGCGGCCTTGATGTTCTTCGCGGCATTGTGGTCCCGGTCGTGGACCGTTCCGCACGCGGGACAGGTCCACTCCCGCACATGCAGGGGCTTGGGCCCGTCCTTGATCCCGCAGGCGGAGCACACCTGGCTGGTGGGCTCGAACCGGCCGATCTTCACAAATGTGCGGCCATAGCGTGCCGCTTTGTACTCGAGCATTGCCACGAACGCGGACCAGCCCGCGTCATGGACACTCTTGCCCAGCCTGGTACGTGCCAACGCTCGCACCGCCAGGTCCTCCACCGCGACCGCTTGGTTCTCGCGGATCAGTTTCGTGGAGAGCTGGTGGTGGAACTCGCGGCGCGCGTCGGCCACCCTGGCGTGCGCGCGGGCCACCTTCAGGCGGGCCTTCTCCCGGTTCTTCGAGCCCTTCTGCTTGCGGGACAGCTCCCGTTGGGCCTTCTTTAGCTTCTTCTCCGCCCGGCGCAGGAACCGCGGTGAGTCGACCTTCGTGCCGTCGGACAGGACCGCGAAGTGGTTCAGCCCCAGATCGACCCCGACCGTTTGGTCCGTGTCGGGCATCCGCGCCAGGTCGGCGTCCGGGTCTGTCTCGATGACGAAGGAAGCGAAGAACCGCCCCGCCGCGTCCCGGATCACGGTGACGCTGGACGGGATCGAGGGCAGGGCCCGCGACCAGCGCACCCGCACCTCGCCGATCTTCGGCAGCAGCAGCCGCCCATTCTCGGTGATCTTCCAGCGGGCGTTGCGGGTGAACCGGATCGCCTGCTGGGCATCCCTGCGGGACTTGAAGCGCGGCGCGCCCACCCGCGCCCCAGTACGCGCGCCCTTCAGGGAGGCGAAGAAGTTCCGGTAGGCGCTTTCCACATCCCGCAGCGACTGCTGCAGCACCACCGCCGACACCTCGCCCAGCCAGTGCCGCTCAGGGGTCTTCTTCGCCTCGGTGATCAGCGTCTTCGACAGCGACGCCGCGGTGGGAAACGCCTCCCCCGCCGCCCGCTCCCGCGCCGCGATCGCGTCGTTGTACACCACCCGCGCGCACCCGAACGCCCTGGCCAGCGCGGTGCGCTGACCCGGACCCGGGTCGAGGCGGAAGGCATAACGAAGCTGCATGACCCGGACGCTAACACCGGCCACTGACAGCCCGGGACGCCTCAGCCAAATCCAGCTCCGCTGGAACGATTCGGCGACGCTCTCCCGTCGCCACGTTCCCATTCGCTTCACCACCGGCGCGAACGCCGATGCAGTGCGAATCCCCGGTAGCGCTGGCCGTGCTGCTGGCCCATGCGCAGGGTCAGGCCCTTGTTCATTGTGGCTCCGAGCGGGACCTTGTCGAGCACGCCGCCGAAGACGCCGAGGATCGAGACGGTTTGTGCGGCACGCGTAGATGGCTTCGCGTAGGGCGATTGCGCCGCGGCGGCTGATACGTGACTCATGTGCCGCGCACCGAGCCACTCAGACGTCGCGTCTGTCGAGCGGCCGGTTCGCGGGTCCTTCGAGCACCTCGCCGTCGACACTGAAGCGGGAGCCGTGACAGGGGCAGTCCCAGGACCGTTCCGCGGAGTTGAAGCCGACGAAGCAGCCGAGGTGCGTGCATCGCGGGGACACGCCGTGCAGCGCCCCGTCCTCGTCGCGGTACACCGCGCAGCGCCGCCCGCCGTGCTGCACCACGCCGCCGCTGCCAGGAGCGATGTCGTCGACGGACTGGATGGTCACCGAGCTCAGCCGGTCGCCGATGAAGTGGCGGCCGGTCTCCAGCTGGTGCCGGATGAAGGCCGGTGCCTCGCGCAGCAGGCTCCGCATCCGGCGCGGGTCGTACAGGCCCGCCCACGGGGGCCGTTGGCCGGTGACGAGGTCAGCGAGGAGCCGGCCGGCCATGATCCCGCCGCTCATTCCCCATCCGCCGAACCCGGTCGCCACGTACACATGCGCGGCGCCGGGATGCAGAGGTCCGACCAGCGCCACGGTGTCCGTGGGGTCGCTGTCCTGCGCCGCCCAGCGGTGGGTGATCTCCACGCCGGGGAAACGCTCATGCGTCCAGTCGGCCAGGTTCCGGAAGCGCTGATCCGTGTCGCCCGTCCCGGGCCTGGCGAGCTCGCCGGTGACGATCAGCAGCCGCTGCCCGTCGCCATAGGGGGCCGTGCGTACTGAACGGGTGTTGTCCTCCTGCGTGATGTACATGCCGCCGGGGTCCCGGTCGGGCGCAAGCGGCCCTGCCACGACGAGATCGCGATGGGCCGAGAGGCGGCCGAAGAGCAACGCCCGGTCGAAGACGGGGTAGTGGGTGGCGACGACGACGTCCCAGGCGGTGACCGTCACCCCCGACTCGGTCCCGAGCAGGCACGGAGCGCCCTCGTCGAGGCGCAGGACGCGGGTCCCCTCGTAGATCTTCCCGCCGTGTGCCAGGAGGTCCCGTTCCAGCGCCAGCAGGTACTTTCGGGGATGGAACTGCGCCTGGTCCTCGACCCTGACGGCGCCCGCGACCGGGTACGGCAGGCCGGTCTCGGTGACGAAGGACGCGTCGAGGCCCGCCTCCCGGGCGGCGTCCGCCTCGGCCCGTATCCCGTCCAGCCGCTCCGGGTCCTCGCAGTACGTGAACGCGGGGACCCGCTCCAGATCGCAGTCGGCGCCGAGCTCGTCCGCGACCGCCACGGCGTGCTCGATCGCGTCGGACTGTGAACGCGCGTACAGTCGCGCCCCGTCCGGGCCCCGCGTGTGGCGCAGGTGGTCGTACATCAGGGTGTGCAGTGCCGTCAGTTTCGCCGTCGTATGGCCGGTGACGCCCGCGGCGACGCGGGACGCCTCCAGGACCACCACGCTCCGCCCCTTGCGGGCGAGCTCCCAGGCCGTGCAGAGCCCGGCGATGCCGGCCCCGACCACGGCCACGTCCGCCTCGGTGGCCTCGGTGAGCGGAGGATGGGAGGGGAACTCGGCCGAGGCCATCCAGTACGACTCGTACACGCCGGGAAGGGCCGCAGTCATAGCCATGGCTGCCGGGTCCCCAGGAACGTCCGGCTGAAGCGTCGATACATCCTGCTCCGCCTACCAGCGATACCAGCGCGTCCGTCCGCCCCCAGGGCCCGTACGGGTCGAGAAGAATCCGATGATCCACACGATCAGCAGGATCAGGGCGATCCACCACAGGACATCCACGGCGAATCCGGCTCCGAAGAGGATCAGGATCACCAGGAGCACCAAGAGCAGCGGGATCATGTCAAGCACCTCCTGACCTTCCGACTGCCCGAAAAATCCCGTTTTACTGCTGTCGGGGCTCTCTTGATCGGTTCCTGTTCGCGTCTCGCGTCTCACGTGTTGTTCGCGTCTGGTTCGTGACGGCACCGGCCTGTCGAGCCATGTGCCAAGGCGTGCCGCATGCTCATACTGGCGTTCTGGTCGGGGTTTACGTGGTCCCGATGTCCTGACCGGAGCACGGCAGAATGGCGCGAGGCGGGGTTATTCACCGCATCTCCGACAAAACGAGGAGAGTCTGCATGATGTCCGGGGTGACGGGAAGCCGGAGGGTGGAGTGACCGGCGGCGCACGCCTCACCGTCGATGTCAGGGTCAAGGGCGACGTCCTGGTCCTGACTGTCAGTGGTGAGCTCGACCACGACTCGGCCGGCGAACTGCGCGACGCACTGACGGAGGGCCTGAGCACGGCCGCCACACGCATCGTGGTGGACTGCAAGGACATGACGTTCTGCGACTCCACAGGCTTGAACGTCCTGCTGCACGGGCGGCTCGACGCGCAGGACGCCGGTGTCGGACTGGAGCTTGCAGCCCTTCGCCCGCCGGTTGCCCGCATGTTCGACATCACCGGAGCCGGCGCTGTCTTCCGGTTGTACGGCAGCCTCGACGAGGCGCTGATCGGTCGGCCGCAGGAGTGACGTGGCCCGGAGAGCGACCGAGATCGGCGAGCAACGGTGCTCGGCGAGTGACCAGCGCAGGCAGGAGTGACGGACCGCAGCTATGACGGAGCGCGCCATGATCGACGGACTCCCCGCGCAGGGGCAGACCCGCCGGCTCGCCCTGTACGGCACCAAGGGCGTGGTCGGCCGGTGCCGGGACTTCTGCCGGGCGTGTCTCCTGGACTGGCGGTGGCTGCCCGCAGGGGACGAGGACGGCCAGGCCGTGGTCGACGATGTCCTGCTCCTCGTGTCCGAGCTGGTCACCAACGCTTGCCTGCACGCCGGCGGGCCGCAGGAGCTGATGCTGAACTACACCCCGGAACGGCTGCGTATCGAGGTCACCGACGCCAGCCCCGTCCCGCCGCGTCCGCGGCCCAGGGGGCCCGCGGGGCGTCCCGGCGGCAACGGACTCGTCGTGGTGGAACGGCTGGCGCGCACCTGGGGATCCACGCGGCGGGGAGCCGGCAAGGCCGTATGGATCGAGGTGGCGCCACCGCTCAGCGTGCCGCGGACTGCGTCGCGGGTGCCGGGGGCGCGGGCGTGACCGCTGCCTCGGTGGTCTCATCCGGGTCCGGGGCGGAGTCCGGTTCCGGCTCCGGTCCTGGCTCCGGTTCGGGGTCCTCCAGCAGCCCCGTCCGCAGTACGTCCAGGGTGCGGGCCAGCAGCCGGGAGACGTGCATCTGGGAGATGCCGAGCCGGGCACCGATCTCCGACTGGGTGAGCTCGTCGCAGAACCGCAGCGACAGGATGAGCCGCTCCCGCTCGGGAAGTGTGGCTATCAGCGGCTTCAGCGACTCCAGGCATTCGACGACATCGAGCGCCGGGTCCTCCTCGCCCAGCTGGTGGGTCGCCCTGCTGCTGGGCTCGTCGTTCTCCACCGGGGCGTCCAGCGAGCGCGCCGCGTAGACGTTCGCCGCCTGGCGGCCCTCCTCGAGCTCGTCCTCGCTGATGCCCAGGCCCTCGGCGAGCTCCGCCGCCGTGGGGGCGCGACCCAGCTGCTGCTCCAGGGTGTCGACCGCCTTGGCGATGTCGATCCTCAGCTCCTGCAGCCGGCGCGGCACCCTGACCGCCCAGCTGGTGTCACGGAAGAAACGCTTGATCTCGCCGACGATCGTGGGCAGTGCGAAGGAGCGGAACTCGACCTCGCGCTGCACGTCGAAGCGGTCTATGGCCTTGATCAGACCGATCGTCCCGACCTGGACGATGTCCTCCATGGACTCCCTGCGGTTGCGGAACCGGGTCGCCGCGTACTTCACCAGGCTGAGGTTCAGTTCGACGAGGGTGTTGCGCACGTACGAGTACTCGGGTGTGCCCTCCTCCAGCGTGCGGAGCCGCTTGAAGAGCGAGGACGACAGTGCCCGTGCGTCCATCGCGCCGATGGTCCTCAGGTCCGGTATCTCCGGCAGACCGGGCAGGGCCGCGCGCACGGCCGCCGGCGGTGCCGCCGACGGGGCTGTCGGCGGGGCCTCGGCCGGGGGGTCTGTGTCATGGGTACGGACGGGGCGAGTGAGCGGGGACATGGGCGCTCCTTCGACGGATGGCGGGCGCTGCCCGCTGAGGCGGACCGTCGGTCTCCCCGCACGGCACTTTACCGCCTGGTGCGATTTAACGCATTTGTTCCATTTCGTGCTATTCCAAGTCTGACGGCTCATTGCCGTTGCCGCTTGTCGTGGGCCGCTTGTCGCAGGGGGCGCAGGGGCTGTCCGGAGGGCCTGACCAGGAAGCCGTCCGGCACCACTCCACCTGGGACGGTGACGTGCGACAGTGGGGACATGGCCGCCCCTCGCCCGCCCGGCGAGAGGCTCCTCTGGCCCGGACGCCGGTTGCGCGAGGTCAGCGATGAAAGAGTCATCCTCAGTCCGCACTTTCGAAGGCACCGAGCGCCCGCCGGTGCAGCTCAGTGAAGAGGGGCTCCGCAAACTGCTCGCCGGGCTCACGGCGGTCCGTGACGGCGACTTCTCCACGCGCCTGCCCGACGATGCCGAGGGGCTCCTCGGCGAGATCGCGGGCGTCTACAACCGCATGATCGACCAGCTGGCCCTCGTCACGTCCGAAGTCACCCGCGTGGCCAGCGAGGTCGGCGGACAGGGCCTGCTCGGGGGCCATGCCCGGGTGCCGAGGGCCGGCGGCGTCTGGCAGGAGCTCACCACCGGCGTCAACACGATGGCCGACAACCTGACGTCCCAGGTGCGCTCGATCGCCCAGGTCGCCACGGCCGTCGCCCGCGGCGACCTGACACAGAAGATCCGGGTGGACGCCCGCGGCGAGATCCTCGAACTCAAGGAGACCATCAACAGGATGGTCGACCAGCTGTCGTCGTTCGCCGAGGAGGTCACCCGCGTCGCCCGCGAGGTCGGCACCGAGGGCAACCTCGGCGGACAGGCCACCGTACGCGGCGTGTCGGGCACCTGGCAGGACCTGACCGACAACGTCAACTCCATGGCGGACAACCTCACCAACCAGGTGCGCAACATCGCCCAGGTCACCACCGCCGTCGCCCAGGGCGATCTGAGCCGCAAGATCGATGTCGACGCCCGCGGCGAGATCCTGCAGCTCAAGACCACCATCAACACGATGGTCGACCAGCTGTCGTCGTTCGCCGCAGAGGTCACCCGGGTCGCCCGAGAGGTCGGCCGCGAGGGCAGGCTCGGCGGCCAGGCCGAGGTGGAGGACGTCTCCGGCACCTGGCGGCGGCTCACCCAGAACGTCAACGAACTCGCCGGCAACCTCACGCGCCAGGTGCGTGCCATCGCCGAGGTCACCAGCGCGGTCGCCCAGGGCGATCTGACGCGCTCCATCACGGTCGAGGCACCCGGCGAGGTCGGCGACCTCAAGGACAACATCAACTCCATGGTCGAGTCCCTGCGCGCCACCACCCGCGCCAACGAGGAGCAGGACTGGCTCAAGACCAACCTCGCGCGGGTCTCCGGACTCCTCCAGGGCACCCGCGACGTCACGGCCGCCGCCCGGCTCATCATGGACGAGGTGCCGCCGCTGGTCTCCGCCCAGTACGGCGCGTTCTTCCTCGCCCAGACGGACGCCGACGGCACCCGGCTCGACATGATCGCCTCGTACGGGGCGCCCGACACCGGACCGCGCAGCTTCCGCCTGGGCCAGTCCCTGGTCGGCCAGGCCACGCTGAGCCGCCGCACGATCGCGATCGAGGACGTACCGCCCGGCTACGCCACCATCTCCTCCGGTCTGGGCGACGCCGATCCCGCGGCGCTGCTCGTACTGCCCGTCATCGTCGAGGACCAGGCCATCGGCGCCCTGGAGTTGGGGTCGCTGCACCCCTTCACCGACATCCACCGGGACTTCCTCGACCAGTTCATCGAGACCCTCGGCGTCAATATCAGCTCGCTCACCGCCCACGCCCGCACCGACGAACTCCTCGAGCGCTCCCAGCGGCTCACCGCCGAACTGAGCGTCCGGCAGGAGGAGCTCCAGCGCTCCAACGCCGAACTGGAGGAGAAGGCGGCGCTGCTCGCGGAACGCAACCGCGACATCGAGGCCAAGAACCTCGAGATCGAACGCGCCCGCCAGGAACTCGAGACGCGCGCCCAGCAGCTCTCCCGCACCTCGATGTACAAGTCGGAGTTCCTGGCCAACATGAGCCACGAGCTGCGCACACCGCTCAACAGCCTGCTGATCCTCGCCCAGTTGCTCGCCCAGAACCCCGAGGGCAACCTCACCGACAAGCAGGTCGACTACGCCGAAGTGATCCACTCCGCCGGCTCCGACCTGCTTCAGCTGATCAACGACATCCTCGATCTGTCGAAGGTCGAGGCCGGGAAGATGGCCATCCACCCGACCACTTTTCCGCTGCAGCAGCTGCTGGACTACGTCGATGCGGCCTTCCAGCCCGTGGCCAGCGAACGGGGCCTGGAGTTCCGGGTGGTCACGGCCCGGGACCTGCCCGACGAACTCACCACCGACGAGTCGCGGCTGCGCCAGGTGCTGCGCAATCTGCTGTCCAACGCGCTCAAGTTCACCGAGCAGGGCTGGGTCGAGCTGCGCGTCGACAACGCCGCGGACGACGAGCTGCCGCCTGCCCTGCGCGGCCGTCCCTCGATCGCCTTCCGGGTCACCGACACCGGCATCGGCATCGCCGACGAGCATCTGGAGATCATCTTCGGCGCCTTCCAGCAGGGCGAGGGTCCGACGGCCCGCCGCTACGGCGGCACCGGACTCGGCCTGTCCATCAGCCGGGAGGTCGCCCAGCTCCTCGGCGGTGCGATCACCGCGCACAGCGCGCTCGGCGAGGGCAGCTCCTTCACGCTGTTCCTGCCGGTGAGCAGCGGTCCCGTCGCCGTCCCCGAGAGCGGCGCCGAGGGGCGGGCGCGCGCAGACGGCAGGCAGCACGGCGACGACGTACTGGCCGGACGCCTGGTCCTCGTCGTGGACGACGATCCCCGCAACGTGTTCGCGCTCACCGAGATCCTCGAAGGCGCCGGCATGCGCGTACTCCGGGCCGAGGACGGCCGACGCGGCATCGAGCTGCTGACCGAGCACGACGACGTCGACCTGATCATCATGGACGTGATGATGCCCGGCATGGACGGCTGGTCCGCGACCGCCGCGATCCGGCGGATGCCGCGGTTCGCCGACGTCCCGGTCATCGCGGTCACCGCCAAGGCCATGCCCGGCGACCGGGCCAAGACACTGGCCGCGGGCGCCGACGACCATGTGACGAAGCCCGTGGACGCGGGGGATCTGCTGGCGAGGATCCGGAGCCGGCTCAGTCGGTGAGCCGGGGATCTGCTGGCGAGGATCCGGAGCCGGCTCAGTCGGTGAGCCGACGACGGGTCGCGGTCACAGCACCCGGACCACCACGAGGCTGGTGTCGTCATCCGTGTCGCCGGTCACGGCGCCGAGCAGCCGGTCGGCCTGCTCGTCGATCTCGCCCGGGCCCAGCCGCTCGGCCTCGTGACGCAGCAGCGCCAGGCTCTGGTCGAGCCCCATGTGGTGCGACTCGATGAACCCGTCCGTGTAGAGCACCAGGGTGTCCCCGGGGAGCAGCCGCGTCACCGTCTCCTGGTACTCGGCGCCGGGTACCGCGCCCAGCAGGATGTTCCGTGGCGGATCCAGCAGCTCCGCATGCCCCTCGCGCAGCAGGAGCAGCGGCAGATGGCCCGCGCTCGCCCAGCGCAGCGAGCGCGTGTCCGGGTCGTACAGCGCGCACACCGCCGTGGCGGTGGGCTGCCCGTCGGAGTGCAGCGTGACCTCGTTCAGCCACGCCATCAGCCGGCCGGGGGAGTGCCCGGTGACGGCCAGCCCTCGCAGTGCGTTGCGCAGCGCGACCATGCCGGTCGCGGCGTCGATGCCGTGCCCCGCGATGTCCCCGACCGCCATCAGGACTCCGCCGCTCTCCAGCGGCATCACGTCGTACCAGTCGCCGCCCACCTGGTACTCCTCCGCCGCCGGCCGGTACCGCGCGGCGACCTGCAGGCCCGGCAGCTTATGGAACGTCGGGACCTCCGGGACGATGGCCTGCTGCAGCTCCAGCACCAGCCGGCGGCGGATCGCGGCCTGCGCCTGCACGGTCGTCAGCTGGTCGAAGGTGGCGTTCAGCGCGACCTCCGTGTGGTGCTGTGCGGAGACGTCCTGGTAGATGCCGGTGATACCGGTGAGGACGCCGCACGTCAGGAGGGGCTCGGCGGCGATCCGCACATGCCGCAGCGCGCCGTCGTCGCGGATCACCCGTACGACGGTGTGCGCCCCCTCCTGGCGCCCCGTCAGCGCCAGCAGCAGCTCCTCCAGACGTACCGCGTCCTGGGGATGCAGACGTTCGCCCAGCTGCCGCAGCGGGATCGGGGGGCCACCCCGCGCCACGCCGAAGATCGTGTACGCCTGGTCGCTCCACCGGGACTCGCCGGTGGTGAGGTCGTCCTCGAACGTTGCAACGTTCTCCAGCCGCCGTGCGACCCGTACGACCGCGGGACCCGGGTCCGTGGAGACATGCCAGAGCACGAGCGCGCGGTCGGCGGACAGCGGCAGGACCCGCACGTCGAGCAGGGGCGCCGGAACGCTCGGCCGGTGCCCGGCCGGCAGCCGTACCGCGCGCTGCGGGACCGCGTGCGCGCGGGCGTCCGCGACCAACCGCACCAGCTCGGCGTGGACGGACGGGAAGACCTGCGCCAACGGCCGACCGGCCGGGTCCGGCACCAAGTCCGTGCTGCACAGCGCCGCCTCGTTGAGATGCTCGACGATGACGTCCGAGGTGTCGGGCTCGGTGCGCAGCACCATCGCCGGATGGGTCAGCAGATCGAGGAGACCGCCGAGGACCGGCGGGTCGTCGGGGTCGGGGCCGGCCAGATCGAGCAGCCGCGCGGCGGGCTCCAGCAGACCGTTGACCGCCCTGCACACCGTCTCGTCCAGCTCAGCGGGACCGGGCCAGACCGCCAGCGCAAGCCCGGCGATCAGCCCCGTGCGTCGTAGCGGTACGACGGCCCGGGCCGCGTTCCGGTCCGGCCCCGGGAGGCGCTCGCCGTCCGGCGGGCCGTCGGGCAACCAGCCCGGAGCGCCCGCGGCCAGCGCCCGGTGCAGCGGCCCCGCCGCCTCCGGCGGGAGCCACCGCCAGTGCGAGGCCTCCAGCGGGCTGACCCCCGCGTGCCCCACCAGCTGCAGACAGCCACTCGCGGTACGACGCCACAGCCACACGGCCTGCACACCGAGCGGCCGCAGCCCGCCGTCCAGCAGGGAGTCCGCCACGGCGGCGATACGGTCCTGCGTCTCCGCCACAGCAGCGGCCTGCCGCACCCGCCGCACGGCGTCGCGGCCCCGGCTACCGCTGGCCGTCGCGACGGCGGTCTCGCGAACGGTGACGTCTTCGCGAACGCTCTCGGCGGTGGGTGGCCGGCCGGTGCCCTGTGGGCTGTCCGGACGGCGGTCGTCGTCTTCGCGGACGCTCTCGGCGGTGCGTGGCCGGCCGGTGCCCTGCGGGCTGTCCGGTCGGCGATCGTCGTCAGCCCTGCGCGGTCCGCGCCCGTGCTCTTCTGTGCCGGGACCGCCGGACGTCGCACGAGTTCCGCGGCCGTCCGGTGCTGCGCGTGGTCCGTCGGCGTCCTTGGCCGTGGCCGGTTCACCGGCGGGCGCCGGCCCGCGAGCGGCGCCGGCTGTGCCCGGCCCTTGTACGCCGTTCGGCGGACCCGGTCCACGCCCGGCTTGGGTTGTGCCTGGTCCGCCGACGTCCCTGGCCGTGGCTGTTCGCCCGGATGCGGTGGTATCCGGTTCGCGTAGGTCCTCCGCGTCGCCTGGACCGCCAGCGCTCTGCGGCGTAGCAGATCCGTCAATGCCTCGCGGCGGGCTCGGTCCGCGAGCGTCGTCCGTCGTGCGTGGTCCGTCGGCGCCCTTCGTGATGCCCGCGCCGTCTTCCACCGGTGCTGCTGTGCTGCCCTCTGCCTGCGCGTCCGGTGCGGCACCGGAGGGTACGTCCGCGCGGTCGCCCGCCGCGGCCCCTGTCGCCTCACCCCCGTAGTCGTGTTCAGCCCCGGCAATGATGGCGTCCGGGTGCCCGGCGACCACGGTTCCCGCTGCGGCGTTGACGACATCCGCTGCCAGGTCATCCAGGCTCAGACCTGCCGATCCTGCGAGCCGCGACAGATGGTCGGTGGCGTCCGACGGGGACAGGGCCAGCTGGGCCACGAGGATGCCGGCCGCCAGGTCCAGCAGATGGCGGCGCGCGAGCTCGGCGCGGAGGGCGTTCACCTCGGCGGTGAGAGCGGTGACGGCCGCGGCCAGATCGTCCCGTCCCGCATCAGACCCTCGGGACGGCCCCTGCTCGCGAACGGGAGGGATCATGATTTCTCCGGCTTCCGGCTTTTCGGGAGGGCCGTGGGCACCTCGGTCGCTCCAGCCGGGCGCCTCGGATTCTACTCGGGCCCGGCTCGCACAGCAGTGCCCCTCGCACAGCAGTGCCCCTCGCGCGGCAGTGCCGCCCACAGCAGTGCCCGATGATTGAGCGGCCTCCGCCGGGGCAGCGGCAGGGACGAAGGGTTGCAGCGGGCCGGTGCATAAGCAGCCGACTACTCCTGTGGCCCGGAATGGACGCGCCGGTACGCGCTCGGGGGCGCGTCGCCGCGTACTCCTGGCGCACCCGGTGCGGAGGGAGGCAGCAGCCCATGACCGGCGCAGTCCCGCCGGACCCCGACATCTCGCCCGTCCCGCGGCCGGGCCCGCGCCCCGACGAGCCGGGGCCGAAGCCGGGTCCGGGCCCTCGGCCCGACCCGCGGCCCGATCCGGGCCCGGAGCCCCGGCCTCGTCCGGGACCGCCGCGGCCACCGGACGCGTGAGAGCGCAGTACGAACACGGACGGTCCGGTACCAACCCTCCGGATCAGGTTCAGGCCGCCTACTCCGGGTACTCCTCGCGGACGTCACCGATTTCCTGCTCTGGTTCGTGGCGCAGGGCGGGCTCGCTCTGGTCCTGCAGCTTCTTCGCCTCGTGGCGCAGCCGCTCGGCCTCCGCGGGGTCGGTCGAGCGCTGCGCCCGCTGCATCAGCTGCTCGGCCTTGTCGCGCAGGTGCTCTGCGCGGACGCGTGCGGACTCTGACTGGCCGTTCATGACGGGTCCTTCGACGTGGTGCGGTCAGTGGGCGGCTGCCCCCGCGCCCCTGGCGCAAACGCCCGTGTGAAGCGCCCGTGTGAAGTGCCCGTGTGAAAGGCCTGCCCAGGGGAAATCGGTCCGGGTACACCCGGACGTATAGGTCCCTGCACGTATGCAATAAGCGCAAAAGGCCGAAATAGGTACGTAAAGGTGGGATGACCGTGAAGGTCGCATTTCTCATGGCCCCCGAAGGTGTCGAGCAGATCGAGCTGACCGAACCGTGGCAGGCCGTCATCGACGCCGGAGGCACGCCGAAGCTGATCTCGACCAGGTCCGGAAAGATCCAGGCCTTCCACCACCTCGACAAGGGCGACACGTTCCCGGTGGACCAGACGGTCGCCGACAGTGCGGTGGAGGACTTCGACGGACTCGTACTGCCGGGCGGCGTCGCCAACCCCGACTTCCTGCGGATGGACCCCAAGGCCGTGGCGTTCGTGAAGGGCTTCGTGGAGGCGGGCAAGCCCGTCGCGGCCATCTGCCACGCGCCCTGGACCCTGGTCGAGGCCGATGTCCTGCGCGGCAGGACGGTGACGTCCTGGCCCAGTCTGCGGACCGACATCCGCAACGCCGGTGCCACCTGGGTCGACGAGGAGGTCAAGGTCTGCGACGCCGGGCCGGCCAAGCTGATCACCAGCCGTAAGCCGGACGATCTCAAGGCGTTCTGCACGACCTTCACCCAGGAGTTCGGCGGCGGCTGACCGCCGGCACCGGGCCCATGTCGAGGACAGGAAGGAGCAGCAGTCATGGCGAACCGCCGCCGCGAGGGTCCAGGCCCCGTCCCCACCCAGCCGGAACCGATCCCGCACGACCCGGAGCCGCCCGGTCCGGAACTTCCCGACCGTGCGCCTCCGGACGAACACCCGCCGCCCGATCCGGGCCCCGGGCCGCACACGGGACCGAACGAGGAACCGGTCCCCGAACCGCCCGACTGACCAGAGACCCGCGTGACCACATACCTGCGCCTCGGCGATCTGCAATCTGTATCTGCACCTGGCTGCATCTGTCTGCGTCTGTGCAGTCGCATCGCGTCCGGGGCCGCTCAGGCCTGCCCGGCCCCGTCCTGGGTACCCGGCAGCCATGCGCAAGACTCCGCAGCGCCCCGCGAGGCGCAAGAAGGCAGCGACCCGGACCGCCACGGAGGAGTTCCTCGAGGAGGTCAAACAGACCGCTCACGAGGAGGACACCGACACAGCGCCCGCCGGCGGCGGGTCCGGCGACCCGATCACCCCAAGCCGGCAGGCCAACAAGAACACGGCTGAGGGGCACCCCTCGAACCCGGACGAGTCGTCGCGGCCGCAGTGACCGCGTGGCCGGACCGGCGTCCCGTACGGACCGCGAGGGCGCTGGAAGGAGCCAGGCGTGGCCGGAAAGGAGCCAGGCGTGGGCGACAACGACGCGCTGAAGACCTACCGCGCCAAGCGCCACTTCGGCCGGACCAAGGAGCCGCGCGGGGACGCCGCCCGGCAGCAGGGCGGCGAACGGGCCCGCTTCGTGGTCCAGATCCACGACGCGAGACGGATGCACTTCGACTTCCGGCTCGAGGCGGACGGTGTGCTCAAGTCGTGGTCGGTGCCGAAAGGGCCCTCCAACGACCCGGAGGACAAGCGGCTCGCGGTGCCCACCGAGGACCATCCGCTCGAGTATCTCGATTTCGAGGGCGCGATCCCGAAGGGCGAGTACGGGGGCGGCACGGTCATCGTGTGGGACCGGGGCACGTACCGGCCGCTCAGCCATGACCGCCGCGGCCGGCCCGTGCCGTTCGACGAGGCTCTGCGACGCGGCCATGCCACCTTCTGGCTGGACGGCGAGAAACTGCACGGCGGATACGCGCTCACCCGCTTCCGCGGCGGCGACGGGGACCCGGACGACGAGGCATGGCTGCTGGTGAAGACCGCCGACGGGCGCGCCCACCCCGGCGACCACGGCACGTCGGCGCCGCGCCGTGCCCGATCGGCCCTGACCGGCCGTACGCTCCGCCAGGTCGCAGAGTCGGACGAGCCTGAAGAATCCCCTGTGGGCCAGGTGTCCACCGAGGCAGGTCAGCACGGCTCGGTACGCACCCCGGACGTGGCCAACCCCCGCCGAAGCCACCGCACATGAGCGACCGTGGGCGGCCAATGAGTGACCGCAGCGACCACAGTGACCAAAGGGACCAAAGTGGCCTCCTGGACACTGTGCCCGCCGACCAGCGCCGACTCCTGGCAGAGGCCCGCCCCGGTGCGGAACTCGCCGCCCGCCCCATGCTGGCCACGCTCAGCGACCGCCGGGACTTCCCGGAAGGCCGCTGGGTCTTCGAGCGGAAGCTGGACGGCGTGCGCCTCCTCGCCGTACGTGAGGAGGGCCGCGTCACCCTGCTCTCCCGGACCGGCAGGCGCCTCAACGCCACCTATCCCGAGGTCGCCGAGGCGCTCGCCGCGCAGGAGCGCACGGACTTCACCGTCGACGGCGAGATCGTGGCATTCGACCACGGCCGCACGGACTTCGCGCGCCTCCAGAAACGGATGCAGCTCACCAACCGCCGCCAGATCGAGGCCACCGGCGTCGCGGTGACCTACTTCGTCTTCGACCTGCTGCGGCTCGACGGAACCGACACCCGGCGCCTGCCCCTGCGCACCCGCAAGTCCCTGCTGCGGCGGGCGCTCACCTTCCAGCCCCCACTGCGGTTCACCCCCCATCGCAACCAGAACGGCGTGGACGGCGCGGACCTGCTGGCCCACGCCTGCGGCCGCGGCTGGGAGGGCCTGATCGCCAAGCGTGCGGACGGCCCGTATGTGCCCAGCCGGTCCACGGACTGGCTCAAGCTCAAGTGCGCCCAGGGTCAGGAGTTCGTGATCGGCGGGTTCACCGAACCGGCAGGCAGCCGCGTCGGGTTCGGGGCCCTGCTGATCGGTTACTACGACACGCAGCGGCGCCTGCGCCATGCAGGCAAGGTCGGCACCGGTTACGACCGCAGAACCCTCCTCGACGTACCCGCGCGTCTCGACGAACTGGCCACCTCACGTTCGCCGTTCAGTGATCCGGTGCGCGAGCGCGCCGTGCACTGGGTCGAGCCGAGGCTGGTCGCGCAGATCGCGTTCACCGAGTGGACCCGCGACGGCATGCTGCGGCACCCGCGCTTCCTCGGCCTGCGCACCGACAAGTCGCCGGCCGAGGTGGTTCGGGAGCGGCCCGCCGCGTAAGCCCGGGCTCGCCCCGGCCGTCGGCCCGCCTGGGGAGCCCTTGGCGGCCGACCGCCGGCGGCACCGTGCGTCGTGGGTTGTGCCCGCCCTCCCCAGCTACCTCCCCCAGACTCCGTCCGGGAGGTGCCCCCAGCAGGTGCCCCCGGCCCTGCTGAACGTCTGTCCACAACGTGCGACCCGCGGTGCGAGATTGCGCTTCGACCGCCGTGGGCACTTGTTTCCAGTACGAGGCCGGGACCCGCCGGTACCCCCGGGGGGCGTGCCGCCCAGGCCGGCACGGCGTCCCGCGGAATAGTAAAAGCCCAGGTCAAAAGCCCAGGTCAAACACGCCTCGGAGCGCCAGTCGGGAGTCGGCTGGCGCACTTCAGTGACAGGCTGCACCATCTTGGGAGCGGGTGCCGACCCCAACCGGCACCGGCGAGAAAGGGGCGTCTCATGCCTCTCATCGACTTCCACGTTCTGCGTGAACTCGTCGCCGAACACGACAGGCTCACCGCCGGGCTGTTGCTGGCCTCCGGGACACCGGAGGGGCGCCGTCGGCTGGAGGACCTGCAATACACGGTCTGCGTGTACACCGGCGTCCGCGACCCCCAGCGGGCCCTGACCCACGCACGCAGACTCCTGGCCGACCGGGCGCGGCGCGCGGAGGCATAGCCGGGCGGGGGCGCCCCGTCCGTTTCCCGGGACCCGGTCCGGGAACTCGCCCGACATGGTGCATTTCGGATACACGATGATGACCGAGCAGGCAGGCCCCCGAGAGCTCGTCGAGCATGTGGTGAGGGCCGAGGAGGCGGGTTTCGAGTTCTCCGTCACCTCGGACCACTACTTTCCGTGGCTCGAGACGCAGGGGCACTCCCCGTACGCCTGGAGCGTGCTCGGGGCTGCTGCTCAGGCGACCTCGCGGATTCCGCTGATGACCTACGTGACCTGCCCCACGATGCGCTACCACCCGGCCGTGGTGGCGCAGAAGGCCGCGACGATGCAGCTGCTGTCCGGCGGGCGTTTCCGGCTCGGGCTGGGCTCCGGAGAAAACCTCAACGAGCATGTCGTCGGCGGGGGCTGGCCCGTCGCCGACGTCCGGCAGGAGATGCTCGCCGAGGCGGTCGGGATCATCCGGGACCTCTTCTCGGGCGGCTACGTCAACCACCACGGCGAGCACTTCGACGTCGAGTCCGCCAAGCTCTGGGACCTTCCCGACGAGCCCCCCGACATCGGTATCGCGGTCTCAGGCGAGCAGTCCTGCCGGCTGGCCGGAGCCCTCGCCGACCTGGTGATCGCGGTCGAACCGAAGGCAGAGCTGCTGGACGCCTTCGACAGGTACGGCGGCGCCGGCAAGCCGCGCATCGGCCAGCTGCCGGTCTGTTACGACCAGGACCGGGACGCGGCCGTCGAGCGGGCGCACCGGCAGTTCCGCTGGTTCGGCGGCGGCTGGAAGGTGAACGCCGAACTACCCGGCCCGGAGTCCTTCGACTCCGCGACGACGTACGTGCGGCCCGAGGACGTCGCGGAATCCATCCCCTGCGGGGACGAGGTGGACGCGTTCGTCGAGGCCGTACGGCCCTACAAGGAAGCGGGCTTCACGGATGTCGCCCTCGTTCAGATCGGTGGCGCATCCCAGATGCCGTATCTGGACTGGGCGCAGAAGGAACTGCTGCCCGCCCTCCGCGAACTGTGACGCCTCGCGAGTGCGAACGCGACACGCACGGTGTGAAAGGAGCACCGGAGATGACGACGTCCAACCACGATCCGCGGCTCACGCCCGGACAGAAGGGCGGCGGAGGCGTGCCGCCTGAGGAGACCCCGCCGGCCGAGGAGAGCATTCACGGTATCGCCTACCCCGAACCGGTCGAGCTGCGCAAAGCCTGGGGCGCCCTTCCCGCCGTACTGATCATCGCCGTCGCCGTGCTGATCGCCATCGGTCTGATCGGCATGGTGGTGTCGCTGTCGCTGTAGGGCGCTGACTTCGGCAGCCCGCCGGGAGGCCTCAGCGCCGCAGCACGGCGAGGCGACGCTCCACGGGGCGTACGGGCGGAGCCGCCCGGACGGCCGGTCGGACACGGCGCTGGCCTCCGGGCGGTCGGACACCGCCCTGGCCCTCCGGGTGGTCGGACATGGCCCTGGCCCTCCGGGCGGCTACCGCCGCATCGGGCCCCACTGGCCGTCCTGTCCGGCTGCCTTCCCCACCTCGTCCTTCGCCTCGTCGATCACCTGCAGGCCGATCCAGCCCACCGGGCGGACGTTGCAGACGAGCGGCTCGTTGTCGGGCCCACGGGCCACCTCGTCACCGGTCAGCACCCACGGGCGGACCTCGCCCTCCTTGTCCCAGCGCAGATGCGAGTAGTCGTACAGGCGTCGCGCCACCCACAGGCGCAGGGGCCGATCGCCCCACCAGTCCTCCGCCACAAGGCAGTTCACGGACAGGCCCGGCATCGGGACCCCGGTCAGTTCGTCGGTGCTGTTCTCGCTCTGGAGGTCCTTGGCCGGACCGGTGGACCACCGCACGTACAGATGCCGGGCGGCCACCAGATCGCACAGTTCGTCGAGGGACCCCACCGTCGGCAGGTCGTCGCCGCTGTTGCTCGTCATGGGGCGTGCCTCCTCCGTCAGCGCTCTCACCAGCCCATCACCGGTCACTTCGAGCTGCATGTCGGAGCGGCTGTGCGGCTTGCCCGGGTGCGGCGCACGGCCGCAGATCTCCGTCCCCGCCCGTGACCGCCCGCGCGCGATGGGTACGCACAGGCAGCCGCCCAGGGGCGGCACGGGTCAGGGACGGGAACGGGGAACCGCCGGTTCAGACGCCCGCCGGAAAGCGCTCCCAGACACGGTGCTTGGCGAGCAGGCCGATGACCTGCTGCAGCGCACCGCTGCTGTCCTCACCGACCATCACGCCGGGAGCCTGGACGGGAATGCCGGCCGCGAGCAGGTGTTCACCACCTGGTTGTTCATCAGATTACAAAAGCCGCGAATCGGTGCATAGCGACTCTCGGACCGCCACGGGCCCCTGGGTACCCACGAAGCGGCCTCCGAAGCGACGGCGCTGCACGCAAACGGGCAGTCGGCCGGCGGGGCCCGGAATCCCGTTCCTCGATACGGCAGGTCCAGTACTCGAGACACCATTGACCGGTCCCTGACGGGATGGCTAGCTTCATTCGCATGTCGCGTTCAGTCATGCTCACCACGCGCGGTCACATCGACCTGCTGCGGGTGGCCTCCGCCGCCTGTCGTCGCGGCTGCTGACGCCCTTTCACTCTCCGGCTTCGCCTTCCAGGCCTCCGTCCGCTCGGGTCCCGGCCCGGGTTCGGGCTTCTGCCTGATTGCGCATCTGCCCCCTCGGGCTTCCGTCCGTTCGGGGCTCTGCCCTCCGGGCTGCCGACCTTCGCATCTCCTGCTCACTGTCGCCGCAGCGCACCCGCGGTGCCCCCGACGCGTATCGACACACATATCCGATGACGCGTCAGAGCGCCTCTGGTGACTCGTGTGCGGCCACTGGCGCGTAGCCCCCTCCGTGCCTCTTGCCCTGTCCCTGGAGCACTCATGAGTGTCAGTCATGCTCCGCCGAGGAAATCGGTGGATATTTCCCCTGTATCGCGCTTCGAACCACCCGAGTTGGAGCCGATCGTCCCCTCTTCCGCCGGCCGTGCCCGCGTCCCGCGCTGGCTGCGCCGCCCGGCCGGCCCCCTCCTCCTGCTCGTCCTGTGGCAAGTCCTCAGCAGCACAGGCGTGTTGACGTCCGGCATCCTCGCCTCGCCGGGGACCATCGCAGGCGTCGGGTGGGATCTGATCACCGACGGCTCGCTGCCGTCCGCGATGGGCGTCTCGCTGCAGCGGGTCGCGATCGGTCTGCTGCTCGGCACCGTCGTCGGTACGACGCTGGCGCTGATCTCGGGGTTGTTCCGCATCGGCGAGGACCTGGTGGACGCGAGCGTCCAGATGCTCCGTACCGTGCCGTTCGTCGGCCTCATCCCGCTGTTCATCATCTGGTTCGGCATCGGTGAGGCGCCGAAGGTCGCCATCATCACGCTGGGCGTGTCCTTCCCGCTCTATCTGAACGTGTACGCGGGCATCCGCGGCGTCGACTCCCAGCTGATCGAGGCCGGGGAGTCGCTCGGGCTGTCCCGCTGGGGCCTCGTACGGCATGTCGTCCTGCCCGGTGCGCTCCCCGGAGCGATGACCGGACTGCGCTACTCGCTGGGCATCGCCTGGCTGGCCCTCGTCTTCGCCGAGCAGATCAACGCGGACGCCGGAATCGGCTTCCTCATGGTCCAGGCACGCGACTTCCTGCGGACCGACGTGATTGTGGTCTGCCTGATCGTCTACGCCTTCCTCGGCCTCTTCGCCGACTTCGTCGTCCGCACTCTCGAAAGGCTGCTGCTGCAATGGCGACCGACGTTCACGGGCCGGTGACCCCGGGCAAGGCGGCCTCCGCCGAGGCCCTCTCCGCGAGCCCCGTCAAGGACGGCCTTCGCGACCCGGCCATCGACCCCATACGCGACCCCTACGGCGCCGTCGTGCGCGTGGAGGAGCTGACCCGCTCCTTCGGCGGCCGCGCCGTGATCGACTTCCTCGACCTGGAGATACAGCCCGGCGAGTTCGTGGCCCTGCTGGGGCGCAGCGGCTGCGGCAAGTCCACGCTCCTGAAGATTCTCGCCGGGCTCGACCGGGACATCGCCGGCACGGTTCTCGTCCCGCGGCGCAAGGCCGTCGCCTTCCAGGCACCGCGCCTGATGCCCTGGAAGAAGGTGTGGCGCAATGTGCTGCTCGGGTTGCCCGGCAAGCCCGATCGGGCCGCCGCCGAGCGGGCGTTGGAGGAGGTCGGCCTTGCACACCGGGCCGACGCCTGGCCCAAGACCCTCTCCGGGGGCGAGGCCCAGCGCGCCTCGCTGGCCCGCGCTCTGGTGCGCGAGCCCGATCTGCTGCTGCTCGACGAGCCCTTCGGCGCGCTGGACGCCCTCACCCGCATCAAGGCCCAGCGGCTCGTCGACGAACTGTGGCAGCGCCGCGGCTGCGCCGTGCTGCTGGTCACCCACGATGTCGAGGAGGCGGTACTGCTCGCCGACCGCGTCCTCGTGATGGACGAAGGCGCCATCGCGTACGAGACGCGCATCGATCTGCCCCGCCCGCGCGACATCACCGATCCGCGCTTCGCCGAGATACGCGGACAGCTTCTCGAACGCCTGGGCGTCGACGCGCCCGCATCGGCCGCCTGACCTTCCCCATCCCTCAAGCACCACACCACGTCCCCAGTACTGCTCACGTACCGAACCGAACGGAAACACCATGCGACGACGACTCGCCCCCGCCCTGCTGCTGCCCCTCGCACTGCTGCTCGCCGCCTGCTCCGGCTCGTCGTCCGCCGACACCTCCTCGGGCGGCACCGGTGACGGGACCGACGGCAAGGGATCCCTGACGCTCAACATCGGGGACCAGAAGGGCGGTTCCGAAGCCGTACTGCGTGCCGCGGGGGAGCTCGACGACCTCGACTACAAGATCAAGTGGTCGACGTTCACATCCGGCCCGCCGCTCCTCGAGGCCGTGAACGCCAAGGCCGTGGACATCGGCGGCGTGGGCAACACGCCGCCGGTCTTCGCAGCCGGGGCCGGCTCCAAGATCAAGGTCGTGGCGGCCACACACGGCACGTCCAAGGGCGAGGCCATCCTCGTGCCCAGCGACTCCCCGCTGAAGAAGACGGAGGACCTCAAGGGCAAGTCGATCGCTGTGGCGCAGGGTTCGTCCGCGCACTACCAGCTCGTCGCCTCCCTCGAAGAGGCCGGCCTGACCCTGAAGGACGTCAAGGTCAAGTATCTGCAGCCGGCCGACGCCCTCGCCGCGTTCATCAGCGGCAAGGTGGACGCCTGGGCGGTCTGGGACCCGTACACCTCGCAGGTGCTGCAGGCCAAGCAGGGCCGCATCCTCACGGACGGCGAGGGCGTGGTGAACGGCCTCGGCTTCCAGGTGGCGTCTCCCACCGCACTCGCCGACAAGAAGAAGTCCGCTGCGATAGGCGACTTCCTGGAGCGGCTGCGGCGCGCCCAGGACTGGGTCTACGAGCACCCCGAGGAGTGGGCGAAGGTCTGGGCGAAGGACACCGGGCTTCCCTACGACGTGGCGCTCGCCTCGGTGAAGCGGACCAACGGCACCCGCCTCTACGTCGCCGTCGACAAGGCGGCGATCGCCTCCGAGCAGCAGATCGCTGACACGTTCACCGAACTCAAGCTGATTCCGCGGAAGGTCACCTTCGAGGACTTCGTCGACACCCGCTACAACGGCGAACTGCCGCCGTCCACCACCGCTCCCCGCCTCTACAAGGAGTCCTGACCGATGACCGTTCATCTCCACTGGTTCCTGCCGACGGGTGGCGACGGCCGCACCCTCGTGGACCGGCACGCCTACACCGACGGCGGCATCAAGCGCTCGCGCGTCACCCCCGTGAGCGGGGTGCGCGCCCCCGACATCGACTATCTGACGCAGATCGCCAAGGCCGCCGAGCAGCTCGGCTTCGAGGCTGTGCTCACCCCGACCGGCACCTGGTGCGAGGACGCGTGGCTGACGACGGCGGCGCTGTCCCAGCACACCGACCGGCTGAAGTTCCTGGTGGCGTTCCGGCCGGGCGTCATCTCGCCAGTGCTGGCCGCCCAGATGGCGGCCACCTACCAGCGCATCACCCGTGGACGGCTCCTGCTGAACGTCGTCACGGGCGGCGACTCGACCGAGCAGCGGCGCTTCGGCGACCGTCTCGACCACGACCGCCGCTATGCCCGCACCGACGAGTTCCTGTCGGTCGTACGCGGTGTGTGGAGCGGAAAGCCGTACGACTTCGACGGCGAGCACTACACGATCGAGGGAGGACTCACCGCTCTGCCGCCCGACCCGCTGCCGGAGATCTTCTTCGGCGGTTCGTCGGCGGCGGCCGGGCCGGTCGCGGCCCGCCACAGCGACGTGTACCTGACGTGGGGCGAGCCGCCCGAGCAGGTGAAGCAGAAGATCGACTGGATCCGGGGGCTCGCCGAACAGGAGGGCCGCACGGTCCGGTTCGGCATCCGGCTGCACACGATCTCCCGCGACTCATCGGCCGACGCCTGGCTGACCGCGAACCGGCTGCTCGACGACCTCGACGCGGACACCGTCGCGGCAGCGCAACAGGCCCTCGGCCGCAGCGAGTCGGTGGGCCAGCAGCGCATGCTTGCGCTGCACGGCGGCTCCCGCGACAAGCTGGAGATCTCGCCGAACCTGTGGGCGGGCGTCGGTCTCGTACGAGGCGGCGCGGGCACCGCCCTCGTCGGCAGCCACGCCGAGGTCGCCGACCGGATCGAGGAGTACCACGCGCTCGGCATCGAGCACTTCGTCCTCTCCGGCTATCCGCACCTGGAGGAGGCGTACTGGTTCGGCGAGGGTGTGATCCCCGATTTGGCGACGCGCGGTCTGCTGCCGCGCATCCCGGCCGCCCCGCTGTCCGCGGGCCCGGCGGCGAACGGCCGCACGGGAGCGGCCCCAGGCAGGGCGCCGCTGCTGGTCGCCGGGGGGCGCTGAACCGGAGGCCCGTGCGGCGCAGCCGACCGAGGGCCGGTGCGGCTCGGCTGAACCGAGGGCCCGTGCGGCGCAGGTGAACCGAGGGCTTGGGCGGCTCGGCTGAACCGAGGGCTAGGGCGGCTTGTCGGCAGACTGCGGACATGCGGCCGGGACGAGCCGCCCGACCCCTCGCCTCACAGGAATCACGGCAGCCGCCATCGTCGCGAGGTGACCGTATGGGGCCGAGGGGCCCTGCCGATGCCGCGGCCCCTCAGAACTTGCCGGAATGCTCCTCCGTACGGTGTCCCAACTCCCTCCTGAACTCGGCGAGGAAACTGTCGCTGAGCGGTGGCCAGCCCCAGAAGTCGAACGCGAGGGCGCCCAGGGCGAAGCCCGAGCCGAACCGCCACTCGGTGACCGGGACGGAGGCTCCGCAGACGGGGCAGACCACGCTTCCCTCGCCCGTCTCCGTCCAGGCCGCTATGCCCTCCCTGAAGGGGCGCCAGGCCTCCTCGTCCGCCTCGAACTTCTCCGGGTAGTCGATGATCACCGTCTTGGCGTCGCACCGCGGGCACGTCGCGGAGGCAGCCTCGTCCTGCCCCTGCCCCCCGACGTGGTACTCACGCCCGACAAGCACCGCCACCGGCCCCGGCTGCCACCACGTCTCGGCGGAACCCTGCACCGCCCGGGCCCAGTCGCGCCCCGGCTCGTACCCCTCGTCCACCGTCGTGCTGTACACCCCCTCGCCGGACATCTCGCGTGTGATCAGTCCCTCGGAGACCAACCAGTCGACCATCCGCTCCGCGAGCGGCCCGGCTTCCTCGCCGGTCGCCTCGACGTCGACGATGCGCTCGAAGTAGTCACCCATTGCCCTTCAACTCCCCGCCTTGTCCCGGTCGTCGGAGTCAAATGTGCCAGCCCCCTCTGACAACGGGCCGGACAGTCGCCGCGCCCACAGCACCGGCTCGTGCACCAGGCGGTGCACGAACCCATCCCTTGCGGGGCTTCTGGGCGTGGCTGAGGCATTGTCAGAAATATGTACGAAACAAGGCCTTGTCGCCGACTTAAAATGAGGGTTAGTTTAACCGCCACTCGAAGCCGGGCCCGGTCCTCGGGTGACCTCCAGAGCGTGTGCACACTTCAAGGAAAGGCAGTGCCATGACGCTTGACAGAGCGGCGGTTTCGCGTCGGAGTTTTCTTGGTCTGGGAGTCGCGGCGGGCGTCATCACGCTCACGGCGTGCGGCTCCAGCAGCGGTTCGAGCGACGAGCCCCTCGTGATGACGGTGTGGGGCGGCGAGACCGACCGGAGCACGTACCAGAAGCGCATCGACCTGCTGGTGAAGAAGTACCCCGACCTGAAGGTGAAGCTCCAGCTGATCCCGTCGGACTCGTACCCGCAGAAGGTGCAGACGATGATCGCGGGCGGCAAGGGCCCGGACATCATGCAGGTCGCGGAGAACGTCAACGTCTACTCGAGCAAGAACCAGCTCCAGCCGCTGGACGACCTCGCCAAGAGCGCTGGGCTGGACCTGGAGAAGCGGTTCGGCGCGATCGGGTCGCTCTACTCGTACCAGGACAAGGTCTACGCGATACCGGACCGTTCCGGCGCGATGATCGTCTACTACAACAAGACCCTGTTCGAGTCGAAGGGCCTCGAGGCGCCGACGGCCGACTGGACGTGGGACGACACCCTCGACGCGTTCAAGGAGCTGACGAGCTCCGGCAAGACGTGGGGCTACGGGGGCGCGGGCTGGTGGCCCCAGTGGTGGAGCTTCGCGTACCAGAACGGCGGCACCATCATCGACGCGAACGGCAGGCCGGCGGTGGACAGCGACGAGGTCGTCGAGGCGTTGCAGTGGGCGGGAGACCTGCTCTTCAAGCACGGCGTGGTGCCGACGAAGGCGCAGTACGCCGACATGGGCGCGGACGTCGGCGGCGACCAGGCCTTCGCGGCCGGCAAGGTCGCGGTCAACACCACCGGGTTCTGGGCCATCAGCGGCCTTGCGAAGACCAAGTTCGAGTGGGACATCGCGCCGATGTGGCGCGGCAAGGAGCAGGCCGTGTCCTCCTTCGGCAGCGGCCTCGCCATCTCCCGTACCGCGAAGAACCCCAAGAACGCCTTCAAGGCGATCGACTTCCTCACCTCGCCGACGGCCCAGCAGCAGATCATCGCCACCGGTCAGGACGTGCCGGCCAACATCGAGGTGCAGCAGAGCGACGCGTTCCTCAAGCCGGCCTGGATGAAGACGCCGGTGGACATGAGCGTGTTCGCCGAGTCGAGCTCCTTCCTCTTCAAGGCACCGTTCATTCCCGAGTGGAACGAGATGCAGGCGGCGTTCGACACGGGACTGGCCGACTTCTGGCTCGGCAAGGAGAAGAACGCCAAGACCGCGCTCACCGCGGTCCAGAAGAACCTCGAGTCCATCATCAAGTCCGCGGGATAACCGGCGATGGCGATGTCGAAGCTGCGGCGCCGTGAGGCGCTCTGGTTCTACGTGTTCGTCTCGCCGTGGGTGATCGGGTTCCTCGTGTTCCTGCTCGGGCCGATGATCTCGTCGATCTACCTCTCGCTGACGGACTGGGACTCCTTCACCCCGCCCAAGTGGGTCGGTCTGCAGAACTACATCAAGCTGCTGACCGATGATCCCGTGTTCTGGAAGGCGCTCGGGAACACCTTTCACTACGCGGCGATCTCCGTCCCGCTCGGACTGCTGGTCGGGCTGTGGCTGGCGAACCTGCTCAACAAGCAGGTCCGTGCCCGCAAGGTGTTCCGCACGCTGATCTACCTGCCGACGCTGGTACCTTTGGTCGCCGCGGCGCTGGTCTTCCGGGTGGTGCTCGCCCCGTCGGGTCCGTTCAACGACGTGCTCGGGCTGGTCGGTATCTCCGGGCCGCAGTGGTTGCTGGACCCGACCTGGGTGAAGTACGCGCTGATCCTGCTGTCGGTGTGGGGCGCCGGCAGCGCGACCGTCCTGCTCCTCGCGGCCATGAAGGGCATTCCGCAGGAGCTGTACGAGGCGGCCGAGGTCGACGGCGCAGGACCGGTGCGGCAGTTCTGGAGCATCACGGTGCCGCATCTGACCCCGGTCATCTTCTTCAACCTGGTGATGGGGCTGATCGCGGCGTTCCAGGTCTTCTCGCAGGTGTACATCCTCACCCCCAAGGCATCCCAGCCCGGAACGTACAACGCGAGCCAGACGATGGTGCCGTTCCTGTTCGACCAGGCCTTCTCCTACTACCACATGGGTTACGCGTCGGCGATCTCGTGGCTGCTGTTCGCCGTGATCCTGGTGTTCACCCTGCTGGCCTTCCGCACCACCCGCCGCTGGGTGTTCTACGAGACCGAGGTGAAGTGATGGCGACCGTGGTATCCGCCGCCGCACCGCAGCAGGAAGGTGAAAAGCGCCAGGACGGCGAGGAGCGCACGAGCAATGCGTCCCGAACCTTGCGGGCCTTCCGGGCGACGCCGTTCACCTACGCGACGCTGATCGTCGTGTCGGCGATTCTCTCGATGCCGTTGGTGTTCGTCGTGTCGATCGCGCTGTCGAGCGACCAGACGGTGAACACCAACACGTTCACGATCTTCCCGACCGAGTTCCACTGGGAGAACTTCAGCCGGGTGTTCGGCACGGATCTGCCGATGGGCCGGTTCGTGGTGAACTCGCTGATCATCTCGGTCGGTTCGGTCATCGGCCAGATGGTGTCGAGCGGACTGGTCGGCTACGCGTTCGCGCGACTGCGGGCCCCAGGGAAGAACGCGCTGTTCCTCGTCGTCATCGCGACGATGATGATTCCGACGCAGATCACGATGATTCCGCAGTTCATCCTGTTCAAGGACCTGGGCTGGGTGAACACCTATCTGCCGCTGATCGTGCCCAACTTCTTCTCGAACGCGTTCAACGTCTTCCTTGTACGCCAGTTCGTCTCCCGCCTGCCGAATCAGCTCGACGAGGCGGCCATGGTGGACGGGCTCGGATTCTTCGGCATCTACCGGCGCATCATGCTCCCGATGCTGTGGCCCGTACTGATCGCGATCGGCATCTTCACCCTGACGTACAACTGGGGTGACTTCATGGGGCCGTTGATCTACCTCAACGACGAGTCGAAGATGCCGCTGGCGCTGGGCGTGCAGTACATCACCACCACCGGAGTGCCGGGCCAGCCGCCGCCGTGGAACCTGGTGATGGTCGGTTCGATCCTGCTCACGCTGCCGATGATCGCCGTCTACTACCTCGGCCAGCGGTACCTGTACGAAATGGACATCAGCGGCGGAAGCGCGGGGGTCAAGTGAGCCATTCGACCATCGTCAACAGCGGCATCGAGCTCGATGCCCGGGGCATCTCGATCGACGGCAGTCCACGCGTCGTGCTGTGCGCGTCGCTGTTCTACTTCCGCCTTCCGCGCGAGCAGTGGCGTGCGCGTCTCGAACAGGTACGCGCGTCGGGATACGCCTGCGTGGATGTCTATCTGCCGTGGAACTTCCACGAGTTGGCGCCCGGCCGCTGGTCCTTCGAGGGCCGGCGGGACGTCGCCGCATTCCTGGATCTCGCGCAGGAGACCGGGCTGTACGTCATCGCGCGGCCAGGCCCGTACATCTGCTCAGAGTGGGACGGCGGCGCGCTGCCGGCCTGGTTGGGCCTCGATCCCGGCCTGCGGGTCCGCCAGCACGAGCCGCGGTTCCTCGCCCAGGTCACCGCGTGGTTCGACCAGGTGCTGCCCATACTGGCCGACCGGCAGTACCCGGCGGGCGGCCCGGTCATCATGGTGCAGTTGGAGAACGAGCTGGACTTCTTCGACTGCGAGGACCGCACGGGATATCTGACCGCCCTGCGCGACCAGGCGATCCACCACGGCATCACCGTGCCCCTGATCGCCTGCGCCGGACAAGGTGATCTCGCGGGCGCCACCGGAGACGTGCCCGGCGTCGTACCGGCGTGCAACTTCTACCCGGACGACGACTCCCCGCACATCGAGGCCGAAGTACGACGCTATGCCGAGCTGTTGGCGGACCGCGGTCTGCCGCTGATGATCACCGAGACGAACCGGCGCCATCGGACGCTGCGGCGGCTGCTGGCGAGCGGCGCCTCGTTGATCGCACCGTATCTGCAGTCGTCCGGGTGGAACTTCGGGTACACGCCGTCCAGCGGGAACTGGGGCAAGCCCGGCAACTTCATGAGTCACGGCTACGACTTCGGCGGGTACGTCTCGTCAACCGGTGCCGAACGGCCGGAGTACACCCAGGCGCAGGTGCTCGCGCGCGTGATCGGCGCGTTGGGATCGCGGCTGGCGCTCGCGACGTCGGCCGTGCCTCGCGTGGAGGTGACCGCCGACTTCCCGACAAGCTCGTCACCGTCGGCTCTGGACCTCTCTGAAGGCGGACAGCTGATTGCCGTACCGAATCTCGGCACGGCACCCGGTCGGGCGGTCGTGAACGGCGTATCGGTTGCCGTCGCACCGGACTCATGTCCGCTGATGCTGGTGGACGTACCGCTGCGGTCCTGGGGCCTTGACGCTTCCGACGCCACGCTGACCCTGGCGTCAGCGGATCTGGTGGCGGCGACGGACGGCGCGCTGGCGTTCTCCTCCGACGTGCCGGTCACCGTTGTCCTCGGTGGGACCCAGGTCGAGATCCCGGCGCCGGCGGCCGGCGCACCCGAGCGCACGGTCGTCGAGGGACTGACGCTTGTCGTGCTGGCGCCGTCGGATGCCGGGCGCCTCCGGTCCCTGGGACGCGACGGAACGGTGCGTTTGGCCGACGCGCCCCGCCGGCAGGGCACGACGCCGCCGACCGCCGTACGGTCGGTTCGGCGGCGGTCGTTCGCCGCTCCCGAGAATCCGGCCGGCATCCACGAGTTGCCGCCCACGCTGGAGTCGCTCGGCGTGTATCGGGGGCGCGGAACCTACCGGACCACGGTGGGTCTGACGGGCGTCGACGAACTGCTTCTCGTCGGCGCGGCGGACATCGTCGACCTGTCGATCGGGGGTCGAGTGTGTCCGACGATCGCCGGATTCGGTGCGGCACAACGGATTGACGTCCAGGATGTGACGGGCAGCGTCGGAATCGAGGCCCTCGTGGAGATCTGGGGTCACGCGAACTTCGACGACGCGCGCCTGCCCGCACTCCGCCTGGGCGCGCTTCGCGGACTCGGCACGCTGTGGACGGTCCGGGACGTGAGGGACCTGTCGGCCCTGTGGACGGTGCACGGCCAGTGGGCGGGCGTACCGGCGCCCACACGGGAACTCGGCGGCTGGAGCAGCACCCGCGTCGGCATACCACTCACCTACACGCGCGACGTCCCGTCGAAAACCGTATCGGCGCTGCACCTGCGGGGTGTGGTCCAGCCGGTGCGCGTGACCGTCGACGACGGTGAGCCGAGCACCGTCCACGCCGAGGATCCCTGGGTCCTGCTGCCCGCCGGCACCCATCAGGTCTCGATCACGATGCCGCACCACCCCAGTGGCGGCGGCCTTCGCGCCGAACTGCTCAGTCTTGAGCCGGTGACGGGCTGGTCGTGCGGCGCCCAGGACGACGACCTGCTGACCGGGTTCGCCGCCGGGGTCGGCCCCACGGAGAGCATCCGGCTACCGCTGGCTCTGAAACCGGGTGAGGAGGCGTGGCTCGACGTCGACCTGCCGCCATCGGACGACGGCTTTCTGGTACGGCTGGACGGATCGGGGATCCGCGCGACCGGCTGGGCCGCCGGGGAGTGCCTGGGCCGCATCTGGGTCGGCGACCGACCGGCCTTCTCGGGCGGAGACCCGGACGTGCTCTGGGTTCCGGCGGGATGGACCGGGTTGACCCTGCTGATCAGGGGAATCGAGGGGCAGGGCGCGCCGGAGCTCCGTACGCTACGGCTGGAGTCGCCGAACGGTTGAGGGGGAAATGGTGGCGCGGCGCACGGCCCGTGATCTTCGGAACGAGAACCGCTTCGAGGTGCTGCACGCGCTGTTCGAACTCGGGCCGTCCACCCGCCAGGAACTCGCCCGGCACACCGGGCTCAGCTCGGCGACCGTGGCGACACTGGTCACCGAGTTCCTGTCCGAGGGCGTGCTGCACATCGCCACCGTGGAGCGGAACACCGGGGGACGGCCGCAGGAGCGGCTCACCATCGACCCCGATCGCGGCCGCATCGTCGGCGTCGACGTCGCCGAGACCTATGTCGACGCCACGGTGTACGACCTCGCGCTCGGCGCCCTCGGCCACGGCGAGGTCGCGCTCGACGAGCACGAGAACGGTCAGGCCTACGTGGTCGACGGGATCGTCCGCGCGATCGAGTCGGCCGTCGAGGCCAGCGGAACCGAGCACGAGCGCATCATCGGCGTCGGTGTCAGCATGCCGGGCCACGTCCATCCCGACGCCGGCGTCTCGGTCTTCGCGCCGAACTGGGACTGGCACGACGTCCACATCGAGGAAATGCTGGAGAAGAGCCTCCAGATCTCCGTGTACGTCGACAATCCGCTCAAGGCCGTCATCCTGTCGGAGATGTGGTTCGGAGTCGGGCGCGTCGTCGACAGCATGGCCGTCGTCAACCTCGGCACCGGCGTCGGCGCCGGCATCGCCATCGACGGTTCGCTGATCCGCGGCGCTACCAACAACGCCGGCGAATGGGGCCACACGCTCCTGAAGTTGGACGGCCGACAGTGCCGCTGCGGTCGGCGTGGTTGCGTCGAGGCGTATCTCGGTGTTCACGGCCTGGAGATGACGCTCGCCGAGATCCACCCGGAGCATCCGGCGCTCCGGCAGCCGCGGCAACGTGACTTCGTCGAGGCGGTCGCCGACGGCCTCACCGCGGGCGATCCGGCACTGATGGACCTCGCCCGCCGCACCTCGCACTATCTCGCCGCGGCCCTCGGCGACCTTGTCAATCTGCTCAACGTCCCCACCGTCACCCTCACCGGCTGGACCTCCAACGCGCTGTCCGAATGGCTCGTACCCGCCGTGCGTGACGAACTGCCCGACCACGTGATGCCCGGTTCACTGCCCGACCTCGCAGTCGAGGCATCCCAGGTCCCCGGCAACGCCGTGGCCCTCGGCATGGCGGCCTTCACGCTGGAGCAGTTCCTCATTCGACTCGGCCTGGCCAGTCCTGCCAGAACCCGGCCACAGGCGGACCCGGATCGGGCCTCGATCAGTCAAGGCACGGGCACATCTAGCTGACGCGGCACTTGGTCTCCGTACAGGGCACTCCCCGACGCAGGAAACGCAGGACCCCTCCGCGGGAGATCGCTACCGCGCCGGGGCGGTCTCCAGCAGTTCGCGGGCCCTTCGCCGCGCAGGTGCCGCGGTCTGTTCGGCGACGCGACGGAAGGTCTCCTGAGCGGGGCGGGCCGGCCAGGCGGGGGGAAGGTGCCGGGCGGGAAGCCTGGGGTCCGTACGGATGGTCCAGAGCCATTCGCTGACCAGCCGCAGCCGGGTCCCGATCGGGTCGTCTCCGGATCCCGCGCCGAGGTGGGCGGTCCAGCGCTTGTCGAAGGTGACGTAACGCGCGGCAATGCTTTCCAGGTCCCAGGTGTCGCGGATCATCAGCTCGATGTCGGTGGCCTGGTCGGCCTGGGCGTGGAAGATCTTGACGTGGTCGGCCAGACCGAGTTCCGAGACGACGGCGGAGACGTCGACGTTTCCGGGGGCGATCCACAGCCCGCTGTAGAGCGCGCCGAATCCGGACCAGGTCAGCCGTGAGCGCAGGTCGTGGCGCTGGCGCTTCCAGGAGTCGGGAAGGGAGAAGCCCAGCAGCGTCCAGGAGCCGTCCCAGTCGTCGTTGACGGCACCCTGCTTCCAGATGCGGGTGCGGCCGTCCTCCAGGACGCGCGTCGCCTGCGGGGTCAGGCCGAAGTACATCTTGCGGCCCTCTCGTTGGCGCCGCAGCATGCCCCGGTTGACCATGCGGGTCAGCGTGGAGCGTACGGCCTGTTCACCGACCCCGACCCGGCCGAGAACGTCGATGATGCTGCCCGAGTAGACGCACAGGTCTCCTTCGTCCAGAACGTGGTTGCCGAAGAAGGCGAGCATGAGCGACTGCGGGCGCAGCTGCGGGCCCTCCGAGGTGTCCAGGATGTCGTCGTCCTCCACGGTGGTAAGCCTACGGCCGCCCACCGACAGTGCGGCGGGCGGTCGTACGGCGTCACTGGCCGTCGGCGGGGTGGGCAAGGTCGTAGGGGCGCAGGCAGGGGGTGGGGCGGTAGGGGACGTAGCGGGCGGGGGTCGAGGGATCGGCCGCCGCGGCACGGGAGTTGAGGGCTCCGGGTCGGTGCCGTGCCGGCTGCCGGTGGTGAGGCGGTCCGCGTTGCGCTCGGCGATGGCGGTGGTGACCAGTCCGAGGGCCGCCGCGCAGGCGGTACGACGAGCGATACGAGTGCGGGCGCCGGTCAGCGGCCGGTCGGCGGCCTCGACCACGGGGTCGGCCTTCGACGTCGACTTCGAGGCGTCATGCGGAGATCTCCTCCGTATGGGGAGCGGTGGGGCGTTCGGCGGTGTCGGCGAGGGACGTCCGGTTGGTCTCGCGCACGAACCAGACGGTCAGCGCGGTGATGAGGGAGCCGCCGCACACCAGCAGGGCG
>NZ_JACEHE010000054.1 GCF_013778455.1 Streptomyces himalayensis subsp. himalayensis
TGACGACCCAGCCCTGCTCGAATCACGCATTTCTCAGCAGAGTCTTCCAGGTCGGCAGTTCGGTCTGGCCGCGCCATCGGCGTTGCGGATGACCAGGCCGGTGCCCTGGTAGCCGCCGTCCGCGACAACGTGGTCTTTCCGGGGGCGTCCTTCGCACTACTGATGCCTGGGGCAGCCGCGGCGAAGTTGCAGGGTTGAGACGCCCGCGGCCGCCGCTCCAGCGGGACGCCTCAGCCCTCGGTGCGGCGGGCCTGCTGGAGAGCCGCTGCTAGCTGCTCCACGCTCGGGGCACCGGCGGCACGTCCGTCGGCGTCACGGTAAATCCGGCACGAGACGCTGACGGTTGCCTCCGGTGCAGCGAAGGGGTTGGCGCCGTTGACCAGCAGAGTCGGGGAGCCATGCATGCCGTACCGGGCCGCCTCCTCCTCGCTGCTGATCACCCGGACGTCCACCGACCCGGCGCTCTCGGGCAGCACCTGCTCCAGGCGCTGCAGCATCGCGGGCGCGTTCGGGCAGCCGGAGACCGCGAGCACGACAAGTTCCATGGTCTTCCCTCCGTGATCCAGGGTGACCTCATGTGGGTCACGGTAGACCTCGCCCCGTGCCAAGAACCGTGAGCGCGCTCACCGAACCGGGGCCGGGTCGTGCATAGCGTGGCAGGGCGAACGAAGGTTTCCAGAAGCGACGAGGAGCACGGCCATGCTGCGGGCTGTATGGAACAACGCTGTGATCGCGGAAGCGGACCGCACGGTGATCGTCGAGGGCAACCACTACTTCCCGCCCGAATCCCTGCACCGCCAGTACTTCACGCGGAGCCGGACGAGGTCGCTGTGCTTTTGGAAGGGACTGGCCCGGTACTACACCGTCACCGTGGACGGCGTGGTGAACCCGGATGCGGCCTGGTACTACCCGCACGCGAGCCCACCGGCCCGCCGGATCAAGAACCATGTCGCGTTCGGGCAGGGCATCACCGTCGACGGCGAGCCGGAGGCCAAGCCGTGACCGGCCGCCTGGCCCGGGCCGCCGCTTGGACCGCCGGGGCCGCGGCTGTCGTCGCCGGCGGGTACGCCGGGCTGGTCAGCAGTGCGCTCCCGCTCGATGTGGGCGTGGGCCGGCGCATCCTGACCACGACCGGCTCCCGCCCGAGCTGACCCGCCTCGCGGCCCGGATCGCCTGCGTTGCCGACGCCCGCCCGTTGTCCGAGCACGCCGACATCCTGGCCGCCGCCGGACTGCGCACCCTGACCGCCGAGCGCCACGATGCGGCCCTGATCCGCATGATCGCCCAGATCGAGGCGAGGCTGAACCTGCTGCGCATCACCGCCACGCCCGCCTCGCGGAAGCGGCGTGGACCTGACCGCCGCCCCGACCGTCCTGGACGCGGCCCGCGCCGCCGCCGCGGACGGCACAGCACGCTCGGCTACGCCCTGGTGACCGCCGTGAAATCACCGTGATAGCTCAAGCCGCTACCGCCGGGTACGTAAGCGCCCTCGCATACCTGCACCCGCCACCGCTCGTAGCGTCAGAAGCGAGAGCAGAAAGTCAGCGTCTCGCCGAAAGCCGCCGCGGTCCCCCTCCACGCAGTGTGGGGCGCTGTGGCCGGGCTGGTCGGCGGCACCGGCTTCGGCATCTGGATGTCGCTGTCCCGGCCGATGATGGACACCGCGATGATCACCATGGTCGCCGGGCTCCTTGGGTCCACCAACCCCTTCGTCGGCTGGCTGATTCATCTCGCGATCGCGCTGTTCGCCGGCACCGGGTTCGGCGTGCTGCTCGGGCAGTTCGCCCAACGCCTCGCCCCTGCCCTGGTCCTCGGCCTCGCCTACGGAGCGGTGTGGTGGGCCGTCGGTGCCTTGTGGATCATGCCTGCCAACATGGGCATGCCCGTCTTCGAGTGGAACGACGTCACCGGCTCCAGCCTCGGCGGCCACCTCGTGTTCGGCCTGCTCGCCGGGGCGGCCTTCTCCTGCATCGCCCAGATGACGGGCAAGCGCACCGGCACGGCGGGAGGATGAGCCCCCTGCCGCCCGCGTCAACACCCGGCCCTGGCACCCCACCGCCAGGGGCCGAGCCGGGCCGCAAACGCGACGACGGAAACGCGGTGGCCTCTGGCCAGCAGCACGGACGCGCTGGCCAGCCCGGCATGGGGCGCCGCGCCCCCGCCCTGGGCCCCGGGACGACGCGAGGAGACGCACATGACCGACGCTGGCACGGACGCCGACGCAGCGGAGCGGACATGGTGCCTGGCCGAGGTCGACATCTTCTGCGACCTCTCCGAGCGGGAGATGGCGGCCATCGCGGAGGCCGCACCGATGAAGACGTACCACGCGGGCGAGATCCTCTACTCTCCGTCGCAGCCCAGCGAGGTGCTGTTCATCCTCAAGAAGGGCCGCGTACGGGTCTTCCGCGTCTCCGCCGACGGCCGCGCCCTGACCACCGCCATCGTCACCCCGGGCACCATCTTCGGCGAGATGGTCCTGCTCGGCCAGTACATGTACGACAACTACGCCGAAGCCCTCGACGACGTCACCGTCTGTGTGATGAGCCGCGCCGACGTGAACCGGCTGCTGCTGAGGGACGCCCGCATCGCCGCCCGCATCACCGAGATCCTCGGCCGCCGCCTCGCCGACCTTGAACAGCGCCTGTCCGACAGCGTCTTCAAAACCGTCGCCCAGCGCATCGCCACCACCCTGACCACTCTCACCGCGGCCCAGCTCCCGGCCGGCCCGCTGCGCCCCGGCGGACGGCACCCGCAGATCGCCCTCACTCACGAACAGCTCGCCGCCCTCGCCGGCACCTCACGCGAAACCTGCACCAAAGTGCTGCGCGACTACGCCGACCACGGCTTGATCCGCCTCGCCCGCGGACGCATCACCGTCCTCGACAGCGAGCGTCTCAAAGACGCCGCAGGCTGACGCGGCATTGCCGCAGTACAGAGACCAAGCTGCCGCCAGCCGATTGCGAGAGTCAGGCCGGTCCCGGCGAGGAGCCGTCGATGAGGTCCGGTAACCAAATGACTCTCCCGGGCCCGGCCGACCGCCAGGCTCGAAGAACCACGGTCCAGCACCGCGTCATGACTGGGATGGGTGCTCGCCACTGGCCGTGCCTGCACCCGCCCCAGCCAGTGGGCAGCACGAAGCCACGCCGGACTGTGCGAGCCTTATTCTTTCTTTTGGAGAAGCTTGATCACAGTGTCCGGGTCAGGCGACAAGACGGTTTCGTCACCATCCGCGAAGCGCACAAGGTAAGCAGGTGCCTCGCCGTCCTCTTCCATCACCTCAAGGATTTCCGCTGTACGTTCGTGCTGCCCGACGATTCCGCTATGAATAAGCAGCGTGTCACCCACTGTGGCGTGCATGGTCGTGCCTTCCTACGGGATCGGTTCCGGTTCCGCATGGATCCCCGTACCAGCATGACTAAATGCAAAAGGTCACTGAAACGGGCGAAATGTTGCGAGCCACGCACACTGCCCGCTATGAGCGAGCGAGGGCACCCTGGCATTCGCCCAACCCGCGCTGGCCACCGGCACCGTGCCGGCCCGCCGCGATGGAGCCTGACGATGCCGGTGCGCGTAGCCTGACGCGTCGACCAGCAGTCGAGCGGCGCATGTGGCGCCGGAAGCCCCTGGTGGTGCTGGGATTGCCGCGGGCATCGCCACGGCCGTCGCCGGGGGAATCCTGACCCTCCGACGGCGAACTCCGCGCCCATAGTGCGTCAAACTTCAGCCGACGCCGACAGTCCTTGTTGCAGCGGCATCAGCTAGGACCCAGGACAGCAGACGGGCAGTGGCCGGAGATGGACGCCATCCTCTCGTGACCCGGCGAGCCGACGGTGCGCAGGCGCGCAGCACGCGGTGCGGGTCAGGGGGAGGGTGTGGCCGGTGGGCTCGGCCAGGGTGCGGATGCGGCTGGTGGTGGTGCGGTCGGCGCAGCGGACGGTGAGAGTGACGCGCGCGGGCTACCGCCTGGTCGCCGCGGAGGCGGACAACGAGTGGTGAGGTCGAGCAGGTAGCGCCGGTGCTCGTGCGGGTCGAGCTCGTCGCGGGCAATCTCCTGGGAGATGGCGGTGGTTTCGGGTGCGGCCTGAGGGATGATGGGCCGCGAATCGCGGGCGTCGCTCGTGGAACTGGCGGCCGGTGGCGGCGCCGAGGAGATGCCGCGGGGTGCCGAGCGGGCTGCGGGCAATGTCGACGATGGTGTGCAGGCCGTGTCGGGTGAGCAGCCGGGCGGACGTCCCACCCCGGGCAGCGCGGCGACCGGGCGGGGGTGCAGGAAAGCCCTGATCGCTTCAGGGTCGTCGGCCGCCAGGACGACGGTGGGTAAACGGATTAGGTGCTGCGGTCACCTACACCCCTGGCGGCATCGACAGGTTTTTCGCCGAAGCCGGTGAGCCGGCGCAGCGGCGCGAGTTGCCGCCGCGCTCGGACTCACCACTCGACTTCGAGCGGATCATGGAAGTCGGCACGGTAGGCAGATGAAGCCGATGCCCAGGGCCTTAAGGCGTGTCCTGGCCGGATGCCACGTCCTCACGCTGCCCGCACATCCTCCGTGGTGACCCGGCCGTCGATACGGCGCGAGATGCCCAGCACGTTGCGGTCGCGCAGCGCGGGCGGCAGCCGGTCCTGCGGGGCCGACTGGTGACATACCGGGCGTAGGAACCGCCGGATCGCGGTCGCGCCCACCGCCGTGTGCTGCGGCGCGGTCGTCGCCGGATACGGCCCCCCGTGGTGCATCGCCCACGTCACCGCGACGCCTGTCGGCCAGCCGTTCCACACGAGTCGGCCGACCCGGTCGCTGAGCAGGTCGGCGAGCACGGCGAGGCGCGCGGCCTCGTCGTCTTCGGCGTGAATGGTGGCCGTGAGCTGTCCCTCCAGCTGCTCGATGAGCGGTGCCAGATCGGCCTCGTGCTCGTACTCCACCACCAGCGACGCCGGACCGAAGCACTCGGTGAGCAGCGCCTCCGGATGCGTGCGCATCGTGTCGAGAGGTACGGAGAGCACGCTGGCTCCCGCGGTCGGAGCCGGTGCCGGTGCGGCGGCGACGAGAGTGCGTACCCCGGGTACGGCCGACAGCCGCTCCATGGCGACGAGCGCTGATCCTTCCCCATCGCCGGCTGCCTTGTTGATCACGAAGCGGGCGCTTGTCGATGCTGAACGCTTCGTCGGCCACGGGCATGACGGCGAAGACTTGCTTCCCGGGACCACCGTTAATTGCGGCATACATTTCAAAGGCCGGGAGGCTCGGACCTACTCGGCGGTTCACAGCTCCTGGTGGGCGTACACGACGAACGCATAGGCCGTCTGGTGCTCACCTCCTGCGAGGCGCTGGAGAACTACCCGCCGGACATCAAGGGCAAGACCCTTCATGCGGCCGCAAAGATCCCGGGCGCACTCGCGGGGGCCCAGAGGAGCAGCCCGACTGTGTCGGTGGCCGGGGTGACCGGCCACCCGCCGAGGCAGTGAACTCGCGACAGTTGATGACGCGACTTCACCGAATCCCGGTTACGGCTTGAAGGCGACTCCGCCCCACAGGCTGACCTGGGCGTCGGTGACGTCCGTGCCGATGCGCGGCAGTTCCTCGCCACCCCCCGGACGCCAGCGGTGGCATACGACGACCCCCGGGGCCAGCAGATCGAGGCCGGAGAAGAACTTCTCCACCTCCGTCTTGCTCCGGAAACGCGTCGGGATCCCGGCGGCTTGGGTGATCTGCGCAAACTTTTCCCAGGCCTGGGCGTTGAAGTCGGGGGTGACGTGGGAGAGGGCCAGTGCGCTGCCGGAGGGCAGGGCGTCTATCAGGCGGCGGACGATGCCGTGCGCGTCAGCGTCGTCGGTGATGAAGTGCAGCACTCCCATCAGGGACAGCGTGACCGGCTGAGACAGGTCCAGGGTCTTCGCCAGCTTCTCGGAGGCGATGATCGAGTCGGGGTCGTTGACATCGGCCTGGATGTAGCCGGTGCGGCCTTGGGGTGTGCTGGTGAGCAGGGCGCGGGCGTGGGCGAGGACGATCGGGTCGTTGTCGACGTAGACGACGCGCGCCTCGGGCGCAATCGCCTGGGCCACCTCGTGCAGGTTAGGCGAGGTGGGGATGCCGGTGCCGACGTCGAGCCACTGGCGGATGCCGTAGTCGCGGGCCAGGACGCGGGTGACGCGGTGGATGAAGGCCCGGTTCTCCCGCGCGGCCACGGGGATGTCGGGGTTCACCTCGAGGGTCTTGCGGGCGGCCTCCCGGTCGGGGGCGTAGTTGGTCTTGCCGCCCAGGTAGTAGTCGTACATCCGGGCGCTGTGTGGCCGGTCGAGGCCAAGTGAGTTGTACTCGCCGCTGCTGGCCATCTGCTGCCTCCGGAAAGGTCGGGTGGGCGGTGGGTGATCATCGTATGGTGCGCGGCATGCTAGCGGCGCCTCGCGCCGCTGTCGCCGTCAGCGGGGGCAACCACCATGGCGGCCGCAGGCGGACTCGCCCAAGCTGATCTCCCAATAGTGATCAACTTGCAACGGCCCGTTTGACGCTGGGTGTTGAAGAAAAGCTTAAGGAGGCTCCCGCGTGGTCGCGCCAGCCGTAGGAGCGGTCACCGCTCGGGGTGTGGGTCGCCGGTGACGCTGCAGTCGGCGGGCTGCGCGGCGTCGGTGCACAGCTTGGCGGGGTCATTGCCGGCACACGGCTGCCGCGGTCCGCCTGATGGGAGGAAATCGACTCACGCCAACTGATCGAGCAGCGTCCGCACGAAGCGGCTGGTCTCCTCTGGCGTGTCCGCCTCGGCACACAACCGGTCCATGATCAACGTGTACTGGTCGATCTCATCTGGCTTGTCCAGGTAGACCGCGTTGGTCAGATGCTCCAGATAGACCTTGTCGGGCAGAGCCGGATCGCTGAACCGCAAAATGGTGATCGGGGAGCCGGCCGCGGCAGCGCCGACGCTGAACGGTGCGACCTGGAGCGTCACATTCGGCATCTTTACAACGTCAAGAAGCTTCTCCAGCTGGGCGCGCATCACCTCAGGGCCACCGAAGGGCCGGCGCAGAACCGCCTCGTCCACCACCGCCCACAGTCGCGGCGCGTTCGGCCTCGTCAGCAGCTTCTGGCGCGCCATCCGCAGCTCGACCAGGCGGTCGATCTTGCGTGCCGGCGCGTTCGGATAACCCAGCCGGTGCACGGCGTGCGCGTATGCTTCGGTCTGCAGCAGACCGGGAAGGAACTGGACCTCGTAGGTCCGGATGAGTGACGCGGCCTCTTCCAACCCGACGTGCAGCTCGAACCAGTCCTCCAGCACGTCGTTGTACTGATGCCACCAGCCGGGGGCGTTGGCCCGCTGGGCCAGCGCGAAGTAGTCCGCCCGCTCCGCCTGATCGAGCACCCTGTAGAGGGTCAGCAGGTCGGAAAGGTCACGCTCCTTGAAACCCACCTGGCCGCGCTCAAGGCGGGTGATCTTGGCGTGGGAGCCGCGGATCGCGTTCCCGGCGTCCTCACGACTGATTCCGCGCTCCTGACGCAGCCTGCGGAGTTGGGCCCCCAGGACGATGCGCAGGGCGGTCGGCCCAGTCTGCGGCTGCTCCAAGGAGTGCCTTATCGACGGTTCGCCACTCGGCTTCATCATGGCGGACATTCTCATCTCCCCGTGTGTGACTGCTGGGTGACTGCGCAGACGCATCAGTCCTGCATCAACGCCCCCGTCATGTACGAGTACCCGCCAAGGCAAGGCCGCTGGATCGGCACGCTGATGAGGCTCTCACCGCGATGCGGCGAGCACCTTCACAGCAGCCGCCCTTCGCCGACCATCGCATCGAATTCGCCGCCCTTGGCTCCGTCGAGGAAGGCGGCCACCTCCTCGCGGGTGTAGATCAGCGCGGGGCCCTCGGGGTGACGGGAGTTGCGGATCGCGACGTCCCCGCCGGGAAGGGCGGCCAGCTCGACGCAGTTGCCACCTGGGCCGCTGTGGCGGCTCTTTTGCCAGGCCACGCCCTCGATCAGGGTGGACTTCACGCCGTTGTCGATCTGCTGCATCCCAGCCGCTCCTTCAGTGGCAAAGACCATGCCTGACAACTATGTCTGACCGAACGTCAGGTGGTTTGTCAATTGCATCTGTACTTACCGACGTGTGTACTACTGTAATTGCAGGCGTACTTGCAGCGCCATGATGTGCAGGAGGACAGTAGTGCCCAACCGCCCGGACGCCCCCAGTCCACAAGCGTTGGGTGGAGGAGGAACCCCTCGAGCGCGGGAGGCACGGTGGACCACAACGCGGCAATCGGCACTCGATCGACTGCGGCAGCCGAGTCGCCGGCCCCTGGGCCAACCGGCGGATCCATTGCAGCGGTCACAGAGCCGGAGCGTGCTCTCCAGCCCGACCGCGCTGCCGGGCTGCACCTGCCCGGCATGCCGGCGCGAGGCGATGCGGGCCAACCGGTGAGCCCCGTGCAGTGGTGCAGCTGGTGCAAGGAGCCAACCGTCGACGCCTTACTCGTCTCCATCGTCGAGGTCTGCAGCGGCCCCGGCAGACTCCTCTACGCCTGTCCCGGCTGCGTCGCCGCGTACCGCATCAAGCCGATCCAGGCCCACCCCGTGGACAGCGACTGCTCCGTCCAAAATGAACCTCGCCGCCCCTAACGGCAGCGGCGCAGCGATGCCGGGGCTGTGCTATATGACGTGCCCATGCCTGCCGTGATGATCAGCAGACGGTTGACCAGCCGGCAGGGCATCCATGAGTGCTCCAGAACGCGACGGCAACGCACCCACACCGTGTGCCCTATGCTCGGCATACCGCCCTTACCGTCCATTCATGGCCAACTCCCTGAAGACGTGCGCCCCGCCGTGGTACAGGCCCGCGGCGCGCGATGCCCGCCTTTCGAGCGCTGTGGGCTTCGAGCGTCGGCCGTACCGGCCGCAAGACATGGGCCACCTCCGGGGACGCAGTGGCCATCACCGGCGATACCGCTCGCCGAACACTGCTGAAACTCCCCGTACCTGCACACGAAGGAGCGGCAGCCTCATGACCACACACCAGCCTCTGTATGACCCCGAGGGCCACCTTGATGCGGAACTCCTGCTCGACCGTGAACCGCACATGGTGCTGGTCAAGGCCGTGCTGGCATGGACCAACCCGGGCGACGCTCTCCAGCCGCGCGACTGCGAGCAGATCGCCCTGCAGCTGACCGGGCACGCGCGGGCCGTCGCTGCGGACGTGCGCCGGCGCTGCGAGCAACTACCCAGCGACAGTGAGATGCGCGCGCTCACCGAGGTGGTGCTCGCCGAAGCTAGCCGACGCCTCTCCACGCCTATCCAGGCCACAGTCGCCAGTGCACAAAACCGGGCCCGACTCGTGCGCGCCTTGTATGAACGCCTCGACCGGCTTCAGGCCGCGAACCCCGCCACGCCTGCTGCGTCCTGATCGCTCTTCCCAAGGCCCGCCCGACGCTCTCCCCGTAGGCTCGGGCCACACCGGAGCCCCGAAGGCTGCTCCACGCTGTTGAGCGGCTGCGCGAAGCCGTCACGGGCGACGGCTCGCGGGACCTGACCTTCAAGAACACTCAACTTGAGGTGAGTTGGAGCGCTTCGGCGTAGCGAGCGTGTGGCAGCGTTAGATGCGCCAATAGATGACATACTACCTTGGTGACAGCTAACTCCCGTAGATTTTAAGGCCGTTGCTTCATGACAACCATGCAGAAACGTGCCTTGCAGGCGGGGTGAAGGCGCTTTGGCAACCCTGGTAGTCGTGAATATCGGCTTGTTACGACATCAGCAAGGAGTGCCAGGTGAGTCGAGCGGAAGCATGCCGCCGGAACAATCGGCCGGGCCGGTCGGGGATCAGGGACGTGGCCATCGCGGCCGGTGTGTCTATCACGACCGTTTCCGATGCGCTGAACGGCAAGGGCCGGCTGCCGGACGCCACACGACGTCATGTCCGCGCGGTCGCAGACCGGCTGGGCTACCGCGCGTCGGCCGCGGCCCGCACCTTACGTACCGGGAAGTCGGGCCTCATCGGCCTGACCGTGACGACTTACGGAGACGAGCCCTTCACCTTCACGGAGTCCGGGTACTTCGCGGAGATGGCGAGAGCCGCGACCTCCGCCGCGCCCGCCCGGGGCTATGCCCTGGTCATCCTCCCCGCGACCTCCCGGCACGACGTCTGGTCGAACGTCGCGCTCGACGGGGCCGTCGTCATCGACCCTGACGACCACGACCCGGTCGTCACCGAGCTGGTGCGCCAAGGCCTGCCCGTCGTCTCCGACGGACGCCCGGCCGGCTCCCTGCAGGTCACCGCCTGGGTGGACAACGACCATGAGGCCGCCGTCTGGGGCATCCTCGACCACCTCGCCGCCGCCGGAGCCCGCGCGCCAAGCGGGCCTGGTACTGCGCCCATGTGCCGCTCCACGCGGACCGGTCCCCGGCCTACGCATCCGGCGGAAGTCGCGATCCCGCCCTGGATGAGTCCCGCGATGTGGTGGACGAGTGGCGGGACACCCTTCGGCGATCAGCCATGTGACCGGGCCGCCTCGAAACCTGAGACTGCCCCGTTGCCGCGGGGCTGTTGCTCGCTTTGCGGCAGTTACGGGACAGGTCTTAGAGAACAAGCTCAGAGGGTGTTCTTGTACAGCAGTCGGTTGGGGGTGCCGGCGCGGTTGTTCTTGATCACACCGATGGTGGCGTTGCTGGTGATCCAGTTGTTGACGGTGGAGGACGCGGCGTCGCCCTTGGCGCCCTTGTAGAGCGCGCCCACACCCGCGACGTGCGGGCTGGCCATCGAGGTGCCGCTGATGGTGTTGGTGGTGCCCAGGAGCCAGGCGGAGGTGATGGAGACGCCGGGCGCGTAGGTCTCGACGCAGGAGCCGTAGTTCGTGAAGGAGGCGGCGGTGTCCGTCTTGTCCGACGCCGCGACGGTCATCACACCGGAGGCGCTGGCCGGCGAGGTCTTGCAGGCGTCCTCTTCTTCGTTGCCGGCCGCGACGGCGAGGAAGACACCGGAGTTGTTGAGGCTGGTGGCCGCGCTGTTGACCGTGGCGGACAAGCCGCCGCCCAGCGACATGTTGGCGACGGCAGGCTTCACGGCGTGGGTACGGACCCAGTCCATGCCCTCGATCACATCGGCGTTCGTCCCGATGCCGACGCAGTTGAGGACGCGCACGCCACGGAGCTTGACCCCCTTGGCCACGCCGTAGGTGGTGCCGCCGATGGTCCCGGCGACATGTGTGCCGTGGCCGTTGCAGTCCAGGCCGGTGCCTTCGAGAGTGGCGTCGTAGGCGATCGCGGCGCGGTTGCCGAAGTCGGGGTGGCTGGGGTCGATGCCGGTGTCGATGATGTACGCCGTCACGTTGGAGGCGGTGGTGTTGTAGCCGTAAGTCGTGGACAGCGGCAGGTTGCGCTGGTCGATACGGTCGAGGCCCCAGGTGGCGTTGCTCTGGGTGGCGGTGGCGCGGATGGTGCGGGCGGCGCGGACCTGCTGGTCCTCCTCGATACGGAGGACGGCGGGGTTGCGGCGCAGGGCGTTGAGCTGAGCGGCGTTGAGCTCGGCCGCGAAGCCGTCGATGACGGCGTCGTAGGTGTGCCTCGTACGCACACCCGCGATGCGGGTCAGGCTGCCGGCGTTCGTACCGGGTTTGAGGGTGACGATGTACTGGCCGGGTACTGCCTTGCCGGTGGCACGGGCCACCTCGACCAGGTGGTCGTTCGCCGTGGCGGCTTCCGCTGTTGCGGGAAGTGCGGCCGCGGCAAGGGGGATTGCCATCAGGGCGGCGCCTATGCGTCTTTTCACGGGGTACCTGTCCTCCTTGTCGACGCCCGCTCAGGGATCGCCACAGCGAGCGTTCCGAGTGGGGGCGAAGGGGAACGTATGTGCACCACGTGCCAGTGGCAAGAGTTAAGTCATGTGCTTCGTGTGTCGGTCTTGCGTGCGCCGATGAAGGTGGTCCAGGCGGTGGGGGCGAAGAGGACGGCGGGGCCGTGGGGGTGCTTGCTGTCGCGGACGGGGATGTGGGCGGTGGGTGGGCGTCGTTCACTTCGAGGCATTCGCCGCTGCTGCCTGGCATCCTGGATTCGCCAACTCAAGGCACAAACCCCGCTACTTGCACCAAGAGCCCGGCGAGTTCAAGTCTCCGAACCCTTCGGAATTCTCGAACTCACGGGAGATTGCAGTGGCTGCCCGTCCTTTGCCGTAGAGGTGTCGGGCTGGAAAAGTCATCGCCGCTGGTCAAGCGACGTAGCGGTACTCGTTGAGAGTGCCGCCGAGAACGCGGGTGCGCAGGAGCCTGCCGTACTTGCCGTCGCGGTCGCGCAGGAGGAACCGCAGGGACTCGATGCAGACGCCCAGATCGGCGGCGACATTCCGTGCCTGCTGCACCGCTCACTCCCGGGTCGGGTGGGCGGTGACGCCGGTGATGTGCAGGCGCCGGGCGCCGGCCGACCTCGTCATCGAGCCGCGGGTATACCCCGTCCAGCGGCGAGGGCAGACCGGCGGCTCTGGAGGCAACCACGAGTGCCGAGCGGGCCCAGAGCAGCTCCGGTTCGTCAGGCTCGGACGGGGTGATGCCCGCGTCCAGCGCGAAGTCGATACTCCCGAAGAGGAGGCGCGCGACGCCTGGGACCTCCGCTATCGCCGCCGCCTCCCGTACCCCGAGCGCGCTCTCCACCAGGGCCACGAAGGAATCCGGCCTGCCTGATCAGGGCTGATCGCTGATGGTTCGGTAGGCCGCGATGAACAGGGTGTAGCACAGGTCGATCAGTTCTTCGACGGTGGCGTTCTGGTGGCCGAGCGTCCAGTCCACGAGGAGTTCGTTGACTCCGCCGACCAGGCTCATCGCGGTCATGGTGAGCCGGCTGGAGGAGGCTTCCGGGCCAGGGAGCGGTGCGACGACGGCGGCGACCATTGCGGCGAATTCGTGCAGGACCTCACGGCGCCGTACTTCGAGGCGGGGGCTGGCGCCCACGACCTCGATGAGCACCACGCGGGCCTTGCGGGCGTCGCCGGCCAGTGTGCGGATGAAGACCTCGAGGCCGGCGCGCAGCTGGGCGTCGACATCGGGTGCGGCAGCGGCTGCGGCCTGCGCGGTTTCGGCGCTGATCGTAGTGATCAGCTCGTTGTAGACCCCGGCGAGAAGGTCTTCGCGGTCGCGGAACGACTCGTAGAAGTAGCGCTCGGTCAGTCCGGCATGCGAACACACCTGCTTGACGGAGGCTGAGGCGTATCCGACCGTGCCGAACAGGTCGAGGCCCGCCTGGATGAGGCGGGTGCGGCGCTCCTGCTGTCGTTGCGCCGCGTCGCGTCCGCCGTAGCGCCGCCCGGCGGTCTGTGTGCCGGTCATTTTTCCCCTTCGCAGAGGTGTTGACACCGGTGTGCTCTGAACTGACACTCTAGCTTGTCAGTTCATCTGACATGGCGTCGTGTCAGACACGCGTGGGGGTCGCTTGCCGCTCGGCGTTCCGCTCATGCTCAGGGCAAGGAAGGGGCTCGACCGTGGCAGCACCGCCCAGGTACCCGGACAAGTTCAGCCGAAGAGACCGCGGCCGCGACTGGCTCCCCCGTACAGAACCGCTGGCCGGCCGAGTGATCGCGGTCACCGGGGCGGGCCGCGGAATCGGGCGTGCCGTCGCAGCCCGGCTCGCCGCAGCCGGAGCCGCCGTGGCGATCGGCGATCTCGACGCAGAGCTCGCCACGGAGACGGCTGGTGCCATCGGCGGGCGTCCCGGTGGCCGGCTGCTCGGGCTGTCTCTCGACGTCACCGACACACCTTCCTTCGAAGACTTCCTGCGCACCGTTGAGACCCAACTGGGGCCGATCGACGTACTGATCAACAACGCCGGAATCATGTGGGTGGGCCCCTTCGAGGAGGAACCGGAGGAAGCCGCTCTGCGCCAGTTCGACGTCAATGTCCACGGCGTACTGCGTGGGATGAAACTCGTGATCCCGGAGATGCGGAAACGCGGTCGCGGCCACGTGGTGAACATCGCCTCCGCCGCCAGCAAGGTCGCCCCGGCCGGCGAGGCGACCTACGCGGCGACGAAGCACGCCCTCCACGGCTACAGCACAGCCGTCCGCGCCGAACTGCGCGGCACCGGCGTGCACGTGTCCTTGGTGATGCCCGGCGTCGTGGACACCGAGCTGGCCGTGGGCACCGCGACCGGCCCCACCCGACGCCTGACGACGGATCAGGTGGCCGACGCGGTGCTCGACGTCGTGCTGCGCCCGCGGTTCGAGGTCTTCGTTCCACGCCAGGTGGCCGCCCTGACCCGGTTGGCCGCGCTGCTGCCGGGCCGTGCCCGCGACGCCCTGCATCACCTCCTTGTCCCCGACCAGCTCGCCGCCCTGTCCGACCGGTCGGTCCGCGCGGCCTACGAGCAGCGCACCCGGACCGCCCGCCTGCCCGAAGGATGAGCCCGTGACCACCACGCCCAAGCCGGCGCCCAGCGCGAAGAAGGCCCAGGACGCCGCCGCTCCGCGTCCCATCCCCGAATTCGAAGGGGTCCACGACGTATGGCCCCGCGGTGACCGGCTGCGCGCCGTGCGCCGCGCCGCGGCCACCTACCGTGAGCGGTTCGTCCAGCAGGGCCGCATCCACGCCGTCCGCAGTTTCGACATCGCCGCCGCCCCGTACCCGACCCGGTTCGGCTTCCACGGCGCCGCGCTCGCCGTCAATCCGTTCGTGAGCATTGTCAACCGGATGCTCGTCGTGCAGTTCGACGGCTTCGACGGTGAGCTGAAAACACTGGTGTGGGAGCCGACCGTCGCCGCCGGAACGGCTCAAGCGCCGTTCTACGCCCAGCTCAAGCGTCTGGCGGGGGACTTTCTCACCGAGCACGTCTTCGCCCGCTTCTACCAGGACCCGAACACCGTCCTGCCCTCCTGCGGTCTGCGACCCGAGGACGTGGACTTCGTCAGCTTCGACCACCTGCACGTCCAGGACGTGCGCATGATCATGGGAAGTACCAGCACCATTCCCGGCGAACGGGCGCCCCGCGAAGCGCTGTTCCCGCGCGCCCGGTTGTTGGTGCACCGCAGGGAGCTGGGCACCTTCGAATCGATGCATCCGATGCAGTGGGCCTGGTACGTCGACGGAGGCATGGACGGGGTACCGGACGAGCGCATCACCGCCTTCGACGGCGATGTCGAACTCGGTGTCGGCGTCAGCCTGCTGTGGACCCCCGGCCATACGGACGGCAACCACTCCCTGGTGCTGAACACCCCCGACGGGGTGTGGGTCTCCTCCGAGAACGGCATCTCGGCCGACAACTGGCAGCCCGAGCTCTCCCGCATCCCCGGGGTGCGCCGCCACGCCGCGTTCTACGGCCATGAGGTGGTGCCTAACGCCAACACCCTGGAGGACTCTCTCGACCAGTACGACTCCATGGTCAAGGAGAAGACCCTCGCCGACCCCAGCCGGCGCGATCCGCGCTGGCTGCAGATCCTGCCCTCCTCGGAGCTGGCCCCCTTCAAGCGGCACTGGCCGGTGCTGCCCAGCTTCCTCCACGGCAGTCTGAACTACGGCGAACTGACCCCCGCCGGTGGCGGCCGATGACCGGCCCGGCCGCACGCCGGATCGCCGCGGACGGCGTGGAGTTGGCCGCCTACCAATGGGGAGCGTCCACCGATCCTCCGGTGGTGCTGGTCCACGGCTATCCGGACACCAGCGCCGTGTGGCGCCCCGTCGCCGAGCGCCTGGCCGACCGCTTCCACGTCACCGCCTTCGACGTGCGGGGAGCCGGTGCCTCCCACCGGCCCAGAGGTCTGCGCGCCTACCGGATGTCCCGCCTGGAAGCCGACCTGGAGGCGGTTCTCGACGCCGTGAGCCCCGACCGCCCGGTGCACCTGGTCGGACACGACTGGGGATCGATCCACTCCTGGGAGTCGGTCACCGGCACCCGCCTGGCCGGGCGGATCGCCTCGTTCACCTCCATCTCCGGACCCTGCCTGGACCACGTCGGCCACCTGATCCGGGCCCGCCTTCGGCCGCGGCATCCGGATCTGCCGAAGATGCTGCGGCAGGCCGCACGGTCCTGGTACATCGCCTACTTCCATCTTCCGCTCCTGCCCGCCCTGACCTGGAGAGCACTGGGACACCGCTGGCGCGCCTTCCTCACCGGCTCCCAAGGCGTGCCCGGGCACACCCCCTACCCCGCGCCGACGCTGGCCCGCGACGCCGTGTCCGGCACCGCGCTGTACCGCGCCAACATGCTGCCCCGCCTGCTGCATCCCCGGGACCGGCCGACCACCGTCCCGATTCAGCTCATCATCCCCACCCGCGACTTCTGCGTCACCCCGGTGCTGTCGTACGGAGTGGAGCACTGGACGCGCCAGATACAACGGCGCCCGATCGACGCCGGGCACTGGGTACAGCTCAGCCACCCCGAGGAGATCGCGTCCCGGATCGCGGAATTCGCCCACCGCGTCGAAGACGGCTCCCGCCGCACTCACACTTCGGACCACACCGCGCACCCGATCTGACAGCCCAACAAATCGGCAGTACTGGACGAATGCCTGGCCGCCCCTTTCGCACACACCGATCGCTGACGGAGGAACCTGTCATGTTCCGAGCCGCACATGCCCACCCGGAACGTCCGTCCGAGCCCATCGACCACCACGACCTGGTACTGCAACCCCGGGACGTCACCTTCGACTGGGGCACCACCCCGCTGCACTGGCTGCCGGGTGAGCCCTTCGCGACCCACACCTTCGATGTGCTCCACCTCATGCTCCCCGAGCTCGAACGCTGGTTCGTGCGCACCTTCGAGCAGGCACTGCCACTGATCACCGATGACCGGCTGCGCGAGGACGTACGCGGCTTCATCGGCCAGGAAGCGATGCACGCCGAGGCGCACCAGGAGGTCCTGGAGCACCTGCTCGCCAAGGGTCTGGACCCGGCTCCGTACACCCGGCAGTCCGAATGGATCTTCCGAAGGGTGCTCGGAGACCGGCCGGAGCTGACGCCGGCCGCCGCACACGCCCACCTTCTCCAACGGCTCGCCCTCATAGCGGCCTTCGAGCACTTCACCGCGTACATGGGTCACTGGATTCTCAGCAACGGGCACCTGGACCAGGCCGGCGCGGACCCCGCGATGCTCGATCTGTTCCGCTGGCACGGCGCGGAGGAGGTCGAACACCGTTCGGTCGCGTTCGACCTGCTGGTGCACCTCGATCCCCGCTACCGGCGCCGAACGGTCGGCATGCTCGTCACCGCTCCAGTGCTGACCCGGCTGTGGATCCGCGGAGTCCGCTTCCTCATGAGCGCCGACCCCGAACTCGACGACCGGGTCAAGGTCCGCTTCCGCGACTACCTGGCCGCCGCCCGCAAGGACCTGCTGCCGCCACCGGGCGCGTTCGCCCGCTCGGTGCTGCGCTACTTCCGCCCCGGCTACCACCCGACCCAGGAGGGCTCGACCCAGCAGGCCGTCGCCTACCTGGCGGCGTCCCCCGCTGCCCGAGCGGCTGCCCAATGACCCAGCAACCAGCGAGGCATCCCATGGACATCAGCACACCCGTCACTCGCCCGCCGGACCTGTACGGCAGACCGCGCAGCGACTCCTTCATGCAGAAGCTGGCGGCCTTCAGCGACCACGCGGTCACGCGCCTCGCGCGGCGCAGCACTCCTCCAAGGCGCCCGCCGGCCACCGAGATGCCCGCGATCCGGGAACTGGTGGTCGCCACCAAGCACCAAGAGGCCGAGGATGTCGTCTCCATGCGGCTGGCAGCACCCGACGGGTCAATACTCCCGCCCTGGCAGCCCGGCGCCCACATCGAACTGCACCTGCCCTCCGGCCGCAAGCGCCAGTACTCTCTGTGCGGCGACCCTGCCGACCGGTACCGGTACCGAATCGCGGTGCGCCGCATCGCCAACGGCGGAGGCGGTTCGGCCGAGGTACACGACGCCCTCGCAGACGGTACGCGGGTCGCCATCACCGGGCCCCGGAACGCCTTCCCCTTCGCCGCCGAAGCATCCATCCTGCTCATCGCGGGCGGCATCGGAATCACCCCGATCCTGCCGATGGCTCGGGAAGCCGCCCGACGCAGCCTGGACTGGAGGCTCGTGCACACCGGCCGCAGCCGCGGCTCGATGCCCTTCGCGGCAGAGCTGGCCGAACTCGCAGCCGCAGCCCCTGGCCGGGTCTCCATCCGCCCTGACGACGAGTCCGGCGTGCCCGAAGCAGCCGATCTATTGAGCTTGAGCCCGGCGGCAGGTGCGGTGTACTGCTGCGGGCCCGCGCCCATGATCGACGGCGTGCGGCGCGCGTTCGGTGGTAGCCGCGCGTCAGCCCTGCACTTCGAGCGTTTCGCCCCGGCCCCGATCACGGACGGCCGTCCCTTCGAACTTCAGCTGGGCGACACCGGACGGGTTCTCCCAGTGCCGTACGACCGCTCCGCCCTGGATGTTCTCCACGAGGCCCTGCCGGACCTGCCGTTCTCCTGCCGCCAAGGGTTTTGCGGCACCTGCCGGGTACGGGTGGCCCATGGCCATGTCGATCATCGTGACCGCCGGCTCACCGCCACCGAACGTGCGGCCGGCGCCATGCTGCCCTGCGTCTCGCGTGCACCGGAAGGAGAGCGGTTGGTGCTGGAGGCGTGAGCGATGGCCAAGCGCCCGTAGAGCGCGGCCGTCGCCGCGAGGAACCTCAGCGGCAGCGTTGATACCCGACCCTTGGCGCGACCCACCGCCTGGACGATGAGACGGTCTGGACACCGGCCCGATCCAGCGGCAAGTCGAGCCACCAGGCCGGCCACCGGGCGCAGCGCGAACGGTTGACGGGACATCACTTGGCTGATCTTCACCCCGATCTCCGAGCTTCCCGCGCCGGTTTCGCGGATCAGCCGGCGTGGCCGGCCCCGGCGACAGTCCGGGCAGCGCGCGGTGCTGACGCGAAGGTGACTTGGAGGCGTGGGAGCTGATCCGGCCGGTCGTCACATCCTGGAAGGGACAGCACCGCTCGGTCATCATGAGGGCCGGTACGAGATGTGAGAGATCGTCGACGCGATCCGGTACCAAGCCCGGGTGGGCCGCCAATGGCGCTACCTGACGCACGACTTCCCGCCGTACACCGCCGCGCGTACTACTACTTGGGCAAGTGGTGCGACGACGGCGCCGACCAGGTGATCCACGACCTGCTGCGCTGGCAGGTGCGCGAGAGGCGCGGCCGCTGTGAGGACCCGTCTGCGATCGTGATGGACACCCAGACCGTGCACGCCTCCGTCAACGCAGCCAAGGCCACGACGGGGCTGGATCCGGGCAAGAAGAGCCGGGGCCGCAAGCGGGGCATCACCACCGACATCCTGAGCCTGCTCATCGAGCTCGGCGCGGCCTGTGCCGTTCGGAAACTCGTCGCTGCTGGTCAGGCCGTGTATCTGTACTCGTTGATAACGCCGCCCAGCACTCGGGTGCGGAAGAGCCGGTGAGCGGTCAGGTCAGTGACGGCCACCGGGTGCTCCTGGGCGAGGGGAGGGAGCTGTCCTCGAGCCTGGTGCGGCCGATGGCGGTTGTAGTGCCGGGCGTAGGCGTCAAGGATCTGCCGGGTGTGGGAACTTCGCGTCCCGGTCACGGAGCAGGAAGCGCAGCGAGCCGACCCGTACGCCCAACTCGGCGGCGAGGTTCCTCGCCTGCTGCACCGCCCAGGATCCGGTCGGATGGGCGGTCACCCCGGTGACGTGCAGTCAGCGTGTGCCGTGTTCGAGGAACACCAGCGCGTACACCCGGCGCAGGTCGACCAGGTCGATGTGCACGAAGTCGCAGGCGATGATGCCCTCGGCTTGCGCGGTCAGGAACTCGCGCCACGTCGGCCCACCGCGGCGCGGGGCCAGATCGATGCCCGCCGAGGTGAGGATCTCCCAGACCGTCGTCGTGCCGACCGGGTGTCCGAGGCGGAGCAGTTCGCCCTGGATCCGACGGCTGCCCCAGCGCGGGTTCTCCCGGGCCGGCCGCAGCACCAGCGCCTTCACCGCGCTCGCGGTCGGCGGCCTGCCAGGCCTGCTCCGGCGCTTGCTGTAGTCCCACTTCGGCGATCAGCCTGCGGTGCCACGCGAGCAGGGCCCCGCGCGTCACCGGGAACACCTGGGCCCACCGGCGCCGGGGGATCAGAGAGGACAGCGCCGCGAACCAGAGCCGGTCCGCCTGCTCGTACCGCACCGGCACGGTGAGCTGCCTGCGCAGCACCGCGTTCTCATGCCGCAGCACCAGCAGTTCGGCGTCCTTGGCCGCGTCCCGGCCCAGCAGCACCGCCGGGACCGAAAGCAGTCTCCGTGCCACCTGATACAGCAGCAAGACGACCATCCGAACAGGGTTCCAGCAGGCCATGCTGGCACACCAGACCCACTCCGAGCAGCAGCGATGAGTTTCCGAACGGCACACGATCCGGCGGCGGCCGAACCCGGCCGGTGCCGGCCCCAGCCCCACAGGAACGCACGCCGGTGCCGACGGCGTGCTCATCAAGCACCTCCGTGGCCGGAATTTCCTTCTGCTCAAACGCTTGACCAAGCATTACGACGTCCATACGCTCCTGGTCAAACGTTTGAGCAGAGGAGTCACAGTGCGGCAGAGCGTGTTCTTCCGGCCGTCCGATGGATGGGTTGGAGATGTCATCCCGTTCGAGCAGGACGGTGAGCTGTGGCTGTACTACCTGCACGAGCGGCGTGAGACGCCCAAGCCCGGTACGCCGTGGCACCTGCTGACCACGCGGGATCTCGTGCACATCGACGACCACGGAGTCGCTCTGCCGCACGGCGCCGACACCGACGCCGATTTCAACGCCTACACGGGCAGCCTGGTCCGGGACGGCGACGGTGTCCACCACCTCTTCTACACGGGCCAGAACCCGGCGAAGGTGGGCGCCGGCGGGCTGCCGCTCCAGCTGGTCATGCACGCCACGAGCGGGGACGGGATGCGGACATGGGTGAAGCACCCAGAGCACACCTTCGGCGCTCCGGACGGCTACGAGAGCGGCGACTGGCGTGACCCGTTCGTCTTCCGCGACGAGCGGCACGGACTGTGGCGGATGCTGATCGCGGCCCGCCACCGCACCGGCCCGGAGCGACGGCGCGGTGTCATCGCGCAGTGCGTGTCGACCGACCTGGTGCACTGGGAGCCGGCCGAGCCCTTCTGGGACCCGCGCCGGTACATCACCCACGAGTGCCCGGAGGTCTTCAAGCTCGGCGACTGGTGGTACCTGGTGTACTCCGAGTTTTCCGACGCCTTCACCACCCGGTACCGCATGGCCAGGACCCTGGACGGTCCCTGGCTGGTGCCGGACCGGGACACCATCGACGGACGCGCCTTCTACGCCGCCAAGTCCGCGGAGATGGACGGGCGCCGCATCTTCGCCGGGTGGATCGCGACCCGCGAGGGCGAGACCGACGACGGCGCCTGGCAGTGGGCCGGCACCCTGTCACTGCTGGAGGCCGTCCAGAACGGCGACGGCACCCTGGGATTCTGCGTCCCGGCCGAGATCGTCGAGACCTTCACCCAGGAAGTCCCCGCCGGACTGCCGCCGACCGCGCTCGACGCCTCTGACGGGTTCGCCGGCGTGGTCGGCACCGAGCCGATGGCGGCCCAGTACTACATACGCGCGGAACTCGACATCGCCCCCGGCACCACCGAATGCGGACTCCTGCTGCGGGCGAGCGAGGACGGCGACCGCGGATACTTCGTCCGCCTGGAGCCCAAGCGCGGCCGGATGGTTCTCGACCACTGGCCCCGCAGGGCCACCGGGGACGCACAGTGGCAGATCTCCGGTGACGTGCCCTTCACGATCGAACTCGAACGGCCCGCCGACCTCAGCGGCGAGTCGCACACGCTTGAAGTGATCGTCGAGAACGACATCGTCGTCGTCGTCCTCGACCGGCAGGTCTGCCTCAGCACCCGTCTCTACGACACGACCCACGACCGGCTCGGGATCTTCGCGGGCGAAGGCTCCGTGAAGGTCCGCGACCTCCAGGTGCGGCGACGCCCCTCCACCCCGTGATCCACCCGCACCGCGGAACCTGTTCAAAGGGGAACAGCTAATGAAGACAACGCGCAGGACTCATTGGGCGGCGGGGCTCGTCGCCCTCGCCTTCACCGTCGCCGGATGCGGCGGAGGCGGCGGCGGCGCCAAACCCTCGGACGTCAACCCGAGCGGCAAGATCGAGCCGCGGGAGATCTCGTGGCTGCTCTCCCGTCCGGCGGACGGCGCGGTCATCAAGACCATGACCAAGATCGCCGATGAGTACGCCAAGGACCACCCCGGCTTCAAGCTGAAGCTGATCACGACCCCGGACCGGCCGTCATACATCCAGAAGTACGAGACGCTCGCCGCCGCCAACAAGCTGCCCGAGCTGTTCGACACCGACGCCACGCCGTTCGCCCGGAAGCTCGCCAACCAGGGCCGGATGATGGACGCCACGAAGCTGCTGCAGAGCCTCGGCATGTACGACACCTACCGCAAGGCGGCACTGGACTACCAGCGCTTCGACGACGGATCGCTCTACATGATCCCATTCGAGTACCAGCTGGAGTTCTTCTGGTACAACAAGGCGCACTTCAAGAAGGCTGGCATCGAGGTACCGAAGTCGCTCGACGACTTCCCGGCCATGTGCACCGCGCTGCGCAAGGCGGGCGTCACCCCGATCGCGCTGGACGGGCAGGACCAGTGGCCGCTGGAGCGCTACGCGGCCTACCAGCCCTTCCGTACGGACGGCCCGTCCTACGTGCGGGACCTGAAGAAGAACAAAGCGAAGTTCAGCGACCCGGCCGGGCAGAAGGCGGTGAACTGGCTGAGCGCACTGGGCAAGGCCGGCTGCTTCGCCAACGGCTTCTCCGCCGTGGGCTACGCGGACGCCCAGAACCAGTTCACCTCCGGCAAGGCGGCCGTGTACAACATCGGCACTTGGGAGCTGGCCAGCCTCGCCACCACGAAGCTGAACCCGGCCGTGCGGGGCGCCATCGACTTCTTCACGCTGCCCACCACGAAGGGGTCGGCCACCGCCGCCAACGAGTTCGTATCCCCCTCCGGCATCGGCATGGCTGTCAACGCCAAGACCTACGACCCGCTCGTGCGGGACTTCCTGAAGTTCGCGCTCACCAAGTATCCGGCGGCGTACGCCGCCACCGGCGAGCTGTCCCCGACGACCAACGCTAAGACCGCCATACCGGCGAATGCCACCCCGCTGTACGAACGGGCGGTCGCGGCGGCCGACGAGGTGGGCACTGAGCTGGCGATGCCGTGGGACACGCAGCTGGACCCCACCACCAACACCCGGCTCCAGCGCGAACTCGTACTGCTCGTCCAGGGCGACGTCTCACCGTCCGAGTTCACCTCGACGATGGACGCCACGCTCGGCCAGAACGCGCCGAAGTACTTCCAGTGATCCCAGCCGGTGGGGGTCCGCCGCAGGCCCTTGGACCCCCACCCGGAAAGGCCGCCATGCTTCCCCACCGCTCCAAGTTGTCGGTCGCAGTCTTTCTGCTGCCGCCCGTGCTCCTGTACGGCGCCGCGGTGCTGCTGCCGATCGTGCAGTCGCTGGTGCTGAGCTTCTTCTCCTGGGACGGCATCACCGACATGCAGTTCGTCGGGCTGTCGAACTACCGGCACATGCTGGCCGGCGACTCGACGTTCTGGACGACCTTCTTCAACCAACTCGGCTACCTGGCCGTTTGTCTGACGCTCCAGCTCGGCGGCGGTCTCGCCGCGGCCAGCCTGCTCGCCTCCCTCACCCGGGGCCGTGAAGTCCTCAAGGTGCTGTACCTGCTGCCCGCCGTGATCTCGACCCTCGCCATCGCGTTCCTGTTCCAGCGCATCTACTCGATGGAACCGGTCGGGCTGCTGAACGGACTGCTCGGCGCGGTCGGCCTCGACGGTCTGGAACGCCCCTGGCTTTCCGATACGGACACCGCGCTGGCCGCTGTCTCCGCCCCGGAGGGCTGGCGGTTCGTCGGGCTCTACACGGTCATCCTCTACGCCGCGCTGCTCGCCGTACCGAGGGAGATCGAGGAGGCGGCCCGGCTCGACGGCGCGAACCAGTGGCAGATCTTCACCCGCATCCGGTTCCCCTACATCCGGCCCGTGTGGATCACCACGACCATCATGGCCACCACCTACGCCCTGCGAGGCTTCGACATCCCCTACCTCCTCACCAACGGCGGTCCCGGCCAGGCCTCCGAGCTGATCACCACGTACATGTACAAAACCGCGTTCACCAGCACGGACTTCGGATACGCGAGCGCCATGTCCGTGTTCATCGTGATCGAGTGCCTGGTCGCCGTCAGTCTGATTCTGCTCGTCCTTAGGCGGAAGGCCGTCTGATGTCCACGCAGACCTTCACCCGCACGCCCATCGCCCCCGCCAAGGAGGACCGCCCGCCGGCCCCGCCCGCGGCCAGGCGCCGGCCGAACATCCACCGAGTGCTCTCCCGCGTCATCGTCCTGGCCATCGCCGTCGTACAGGTCTATCCGCTGGTGTGGCTGTTCCTCACCAGCGTGCGCGACGAGCAGGACTTCGCCTCCGGCAACCCCTTCGGCCTGCCGACCTCGTTCACCCTCGACAACTACGCGCGGGCATTCGGCCAGGGCGATCTCGGCACGTACATCCTCAACAGCCTGATCGTCACCGCCGGCGCCGATGTGCTGATCGTGGTGTGCGGGATGATGGGCGCGTACGCGATCGAGGTGCTCGGCTTCCGGTTCAGCAACGCTGTGCGCGCCCTGTTCCTGATCGGGATCATCGTGCCGGTGCAGATCGCGCTCGTGCCGCTGTTCATCGACTACACCAGGGTCGACCTGCTGGACACCTACCCGTCGATGATCATCCCGCTGGCCGGCTTCTCGCTCCCGATGGCCCTCTACCTGTTCTCCTCGTTCTTCGCGTACATCCCGCGCGAGACCTACGAGGCGGCCTCGCTCGACGGCGCCGGACCGTACCGGATCTTCGCCCGGATCACCCTGCCCATGTCGGTGAACACCGTCGTCACGGTAGTGATGGTCAACAGCATCTTCATCTGGAACGACTTCATCTTCGCCAATACGTTCGTGCTCTCGGAGGACCTCAAGACGATCCCGCTCGGCCTGCAGAACTACATCGGCGCGATGGGCAAGACCGACTGGACGGCGACGTTCGCCGCCGTGTGCGTGACCGTGACACCGCTCCTGCTCGTCTTCCTCGTGCTCAACAAGGCCATGATCTACGGGCTGGAAAGCGGCGCGAACAAGGGATGAGCACCATGGAGAGCGAAGGCGGGCGAGGGATGAGCGAACGGGACGACAGCACACCACGTGCCGTGACCATGCGGGATGTGGCGCAGGCCGCCGGAGTGTCGGTGTCCACCGTGTCGCACGTCGTCAACGACAAGAAGGGGGCACGCATCGGCAAGGAGGCCCGCGAGCGCGTCCAGCGGGCCGTCCAGGAACTGGGATACCGGCCGAACGCGATGGCCAAGGTCCTGGTAAAGGGCCACTCCCGGTTCCTCGGCCTGGTCGCCGACGCCATCGCCTCGACACCGTTCGCGGGACAGATCATCCGCGGCGCCCAGGACGAGGCGTGGCGGCACGGCTACGTGCTGCTCGTCGCCAACACCGAGGGCAACGAGGCGGCCGAGACGGAGGCCATCGCCATGATGCTGGAGCACAAGGTGCGCGGCGTGCTGTACTCGGCGTGGTACCACCGCGAAGTCGAGCCGCCGGCCGGACTGACCGAGACCGACTGCGTCCTGGTCAACTGCTTCGCTCCGGGCGGCGACCTGCCCGCCGTCGTACCGGACGAGGTGGCCGGCGGGTACGAGGCGACGCGGATGCTGCTGGCCGAGGGCCATCGGCGGATCGGTTTCATCAACACCACCAGCCCGTCGCCCGCCCACGACGGTCGACTTGAGGGCTACCGCCGGGCGCTCACCGACGCCGGTGTGTCCTTCGAGCCGGACCTGGTCGTCGACGCGCGGCCGGACCAGGAAGGCGGCTTCGAGGCGATCGGCCCGCTGCTCGCCCAGGACGTGACCGGGGTCTTCTGCCACAACGACCGGGTCGCCATGGGTGTGTACGACGGGGTGCGCGAGCGCGGCCTGCGCGTGCCTGGGGACCTGGCCGTCGTCGGCTTCGACAACCAGGAGGTCATCGCCGCCCATCTGCGGCCACCGCTGTCGACGGTTGCCCTCCCCCACTACGAACTTGGCCGGGTCGGCGTGCGCGTCCTGCTCGGACTCGACCAGCCGGCGGACGACGGCCGCGTCGTCGTCGGCTGCCCACCCGTCCACCGCGCCTCGGTGAACGTCACTGCCGGCGTGAATGGCCCGCCCGCCGCGCCGCATTGAGCGCCGCCGCGCCCGCGTGACGTCCTGCCCCTCATGTGAACGTCCTCCCGCATCACACGAGCCACCCCCACAAGCCGCTTCCGGCTGTGTCCGAGCACCACCTGACAGGAAGGACCCGAACGTCGCCGCTCCGACCACCAGCCGGTTCGCGATCGCGTGGATGAACAACTGGCACTACGCCGCCCGTACGGTGCCCACCGATCTCAGTGACGGCTACAACGGCCAGATGTCCATCGTCCGCGAACTGAAGCTGGCCAGGCAGCCCGGCGGCTGGTACTCCCTGCTCTCCCAGCCCGTGCCCACGCTCCAGAACCACGTCGTCCGCACCGTCAACCTCGCCGACGTCACCACCGCCGGCAGCGTCAACCTCCCCTACAACGGCTCGGCCTACCAACTCGATCTCGACATCAGCTGGCAGCAGCTCAACAACGTCGGAATCTCCGTGGGCAGGTCGGCCGACGGCAGCCGCCACACCAACATCGGCGTCTTCCAGGGGGACGTCTACGTCGACCGACGGCCCTCCGACCGGCCCGAGTACACCTTCGGCGCCTACGGCCAGAGCAACGCGCCCATCGACCCCGCCGCACGCTTCGTCCATCTGAAGGTGCTCGTCGACAAGCAGAGCGTCGAGGTCTTCGTCAACGCCGGTCACACCGTGCTGTCCCACCAGGTGTACTTCGAGACCGGCGACACCGGCATCTCGGTCTACGCCGACGGCAGCAGCGCGACGTTCTCGGGCATCACCATCCGCGAATTCGCGTAACACCTGGTTCGACTGGTTCCACGCCGTGTCGGCTGCCCCGTCCGTCAGTGCTCCCGTACCGCGTCGAGCTGCTCGCCCACCCAGGCGTCCACGTCGTTGACGTACCGGCTGGCCGCGGTGAAGGCGGCGAGGCTGTCGCGGGTGCGCAAGGCAGGCAGATGTCCAGGTGCTGTTCGTGCGTCCAGGACAGCACGTCGGACTTGACCAGCGCCCACCAGATGCGGGCGCTGGCCGTCCGCCGGGTGACCGAGGCGAGCAGCGACTCCAGGGTGCGGTTGCCCGTCGCGGCCACGATGTCGGCGTGGAACGCCAGGTCCTCAGGCACGAGTTCCTCGGGGTCCTGCAGGTGCGCATCCGCTCGATGCGCACCTGCAGGGCGTCGAGAGCCGCGGCGTCGATCCGGGCGAGCGCGGTGGCGCCCGGATCGATGATCTTGAGGCACTCCAGCATCTCGTCGAGACCGGTGGGCCTCGAAGCCGTGCAGAAAGTGTGCGCGCAGACGCTCGACCGAGCCCGCTTCTCCCCGCCACAAAGCGGCAACCGACAAGTCAGCACGGGCACCTCATCGGCATCCCAGCACGGTAGGGATGAGCAGGGGCGATGGCGGGTGACGACGTGTCAGGTCTCCCATTCAAACCCATGACCCGATCTTGCCAGCGCGACCACATCGTGCCCGGCCGCTTCGCCAGGAAGTAGTACTTCCCGGAGGCCCCCGCGACCAGCAGCCCTGCCCCCAACCTCCTCCGGAAACGGACATCAGCTCACGAACCGCCTCTCAGAACCCGATGGCCTCGCGCAGCAACAGGACGGTGCTGCGCCCGGGCTGCGGCTCTGCGTTGAGGACGAGCAGACGGTTGACCGCGCTCGGCTGCCCGTAGACTGCCTGGGCGCGTTCGTTCTCCAGCGGGAGGGCGTGCTCCTCCACCCGACGTAGCGCGGTGCTCAGGTCGGGCACCACCTTCTGTGCCCCGACGACCCAGATCGCGCTCGCGGCGCCGCCGGCGCAGGCGGGAAGTTGGCTGCCGCTGCCGGAGGCGATGACGAGCGAGCCGGTCTCTGTGACGGCCGCGATGCTGGCGACGAAGGCGTCGGGCGCGGCCACCAGCCGGCGGATCTCGTCGAATTCGGTGGCGCGGTCCATCTTCAGCACGCGCGGCCGGATGGCCTGGTAGCGGTCGCCGGCGTTGATGTCCTCCTCGATACCGGACAGCCGCAACGTCTCACTGGCCCCGGTGAACACGCGCGCGCCCGGCGGGATCAGCTCCTTGATGCGTGCCCTGGCCGCCGCAGCGTCGTCGTGGAGTTCGGCGGTGAAGCCGTTCGCCCGCAGCGCCTCGATCGTCCGGTCCAGCCGCTCGGCGGACGCCGGTTCGGCGAAGTCGTCGGCCGCCCCCGTGGCCGACGCGTCCGCCCGCCCGGTGCCGGGCGCATGGCCGCTCTCGCCGGCGTGACCGGCGCCGTGTATGTGACCGTTCGCGCCGGGCGCCGAACCCCCCAGCGGGGTGGTGTCGACGTACCTGACCTCGTAGACCCGCTCGGCGAACTTCCAGCCCTCCGGGGTGCGCCGGTAGGTGTCGTGGTAGATGGCGAAGTTCACGCCCTCGAGCCCGTCGAGCGTGCGCGCGAGCTCGTGCATGTACGTGCGGCCGGTGGCGGTGTCGCCGTCGAGCTGGATCGTGCCGAGGTGGCTGTTCTGCACGAAGAAGTCCCACCGGCTCTGCAGGCGTTCGGCCCCGGTCCGGATCTCCTCCCGGCCGACCAGCTCGACCGGGACGTTGGGCATGCGCAGAGCCCCGTCGGTGGTGAACAGCGCGGCGAGGCGGGCGCGGTCGCGCATCATCACCGCGTCGGTGAACTCGCCGAGCAGCGCCTCGATCTCGACGCGGTCGGCGATCTCCTGGAAGTCGTTCATGCTGAGCTTCCTGTCCTGTGGATGGTGCACTCGTCTTCACCAGTACGACAACGCAGCCCCGCCGAATGTGAGGCGAGGCGCCGACCTCACATTCCGCCGCTCTGTTGTGTCGTACTGGAGAGAGCACATGAACGAGGAAGCCGGGAGAGCGTATGACCACCCCGTCCGAGCAGGCGGCAGACGAGCAGCGGGACCCGGGCCTGAGCGCGATCATGAGCGAGCGGCGGCAGCTGCTCAATCTCGCCTACCGACTGCTCGGGTCACTGGCCGACGCGGAGGACGTCGTCCAGGAGACCTACACCCGCTGGTACGCGATGTCCCGGGCGGAGCAGGAGGCCATCGAGTCCCCGGGCGCCTGGCTGACGAAGGTGGCCAGCCGCATCTGCCTGAACCTGCTCGGCTCGGCGCGCGTCCGGCGGGAGACGTACGTCGGCGAATGGATCCCGGAGCCGCTGCCCGACCCGGCCGAGTGGATCGCCGGGGCGGCGGGCGGCGCCGGCGGGGACCCGGCCGACCGGATCACCCTCGACGAGTCGGTGACCATGGCCTTCCTGGTCGTGTTCGAGTCGATGACCCCGGCCGAACGCGTCGCGTTCGTGCTGCACGACGTCTTCCGCTACCCGTTCGCTGAGGTGGCCGAGATCGTCGGCCGCAGCCCGGCGGCGTGCCGCCAGCTGGCGTCCTCGGCCCGCCGCCGCATCGCCGCCGCGCGGGCCGAGGCGAGCCCGAACGCGGCCCGGCAGGCGAGCGTCGTCCGGCGGTTCAAGGCGGCCTGGGAGGCGCAAGACATCCAGGCCCTGGTCGGCCTGCTTGACCCGGACGCCACCGCGATCGCCGACGGCGGAGGCCGCGCCATCGCCCACCTGCTGCCGATCGAGGGCGCCGAGCAGATCGCGCGCTTCTACCTGACGATCGCCGGGCTCGCGCCGCCGCGGACCATCCTCGAGTGCTCGGTCAACGGACTGCCGGGCCTGGTGGTCGAGTCCGGGGGCCGGATCGAGACGGTGTTCGCGTTCGAGCTCGCCGACGACGACCGGATCAAGCACATCTGGGCGGTGCGCAACCCGGACAAGCTCCGCCCGTGGCGGCTGTCCTGAGCTTGATCTTTATCCTCGCTGCTGTTTCAGGCGGACGTGTTCGGTGAGGGTTTCGATTCGTTTCACGGTCTTCCCAGGCTCGTGACGTGGGGCTGGCCTGCGGTTTTTTGAGCCGGGTGGGCGTCCGGGCCCGGGCCGGGAGGGTTTGGGCACGCTGGCGGGACGGGCGGTCTTCACACGGAGGTGGCGGAACCCCCGGCGGACCCGGGCGGGGGTGAGCCGGCGGGGCTCGGCGGGCCGTTCCCAGGGGCGACGGAGGTCCTCGGCGAGTGGCCGGGCGAGGCGGAGTTGAGTGTGGGCGGCGATGATCAGCCACGTCCACAGGTCGGCAGTGTGCGGATCGCGGACCTTGGGGACGGTCCAGCCCAGGGTCTGCTTGAACAGCCGGAAGGTATGTTCGAGATCGAATCTGCGGAGGAACGCCTGCCAGCGCACATCGACGTCCGCGCCGGTCATGCCGGTGCGCGAGGACCACAGCCACACCGGCTTCGGGTCGCGGTCGCCGGGCAGATGCTCGACCTGCAGCCGGATCAACGTGCCGTGGATCAAAGGGAGTTCACCGCAGTGGTCGAGCCAGGGACCACGGGCCTGTAGCCGGGGGTGCATCCGGTCCCAGGCGAGGGCTTCGGCCGTGCCGTAGCGGGTGGTGTCGCACGTCGTGGCCTGGTCAGGGGTGTGCCAGGACTCCGGCTTCGCGAAGGTGAGGACGCCACCGTGCTTGCGGGGCTGCCCGCCACGCGGGGTGGAGCGGCGCGGTCCGGCATCCCGGAGCATGACCCGGTCCGAGCGCAGCCGGCCGACCAGCTCGACGGGCAGATCGGCCAGGACATAGGCGAGGCGGGTGACGTCGTAGCCGGTGTCCATCACGACGAGTACGTCCGCGTCGCCCGGCCGCCACTGCCCGGCGCGAACAAGCCGGGTGACCACCTCGCGCAGCTGGGTGGCGGTCACCGCGGTGGCATCGTCGGACGGCCCCAGCCGGATCGCGTCCAGCACGGCTGTCCAGGATGTACGCCCCGTCTCCAGCGCGGCGACGAAGGAGTAGGGCCAGCCGGGGATGAACTGATCCGCGCTGCGGCCCCGCCCGTAGACATGGCAGAACAGCAGGCCAGGGCTGGTGGGAGCATCGGGACGCAGCCAGTTGCTCACGTCCACCGCGAGCACGATCCGCCCGTCGGCGGCACGCGGCAGCGGCGTGGAGGCAAGCAGCCTGCGCAGGCGGCGCGGCTCCAGCCAGCCGTGATTGACCGCGTCGTACATCGCCCCGTGCCCACGCCTGTGCTCGGCCGTGAGCGTCAACTCGACCAGCGACGTCACCGGGCTGTCCGAGCACAGCACCGCGTCGGTGAGCTCGAAGAGCGCATCCGCCCGGGTGTAGAGGCAGTCGTAGAACTCGACACGAAAGTGGGACAGGACACCCAACGCGGCGTCAGCGGACTGTTCAGCGGCGAGACTCTTCACCAGCGGCCGTTCCTTCACGTGACGTTGCTCAACACCTCGAAGCGTGAAGAACGGCCGCCCTGCTGTCCCGGGAATGAACCAAGATCAGCGGGTCAGGTGAACGGTCGAAGTTAAACACCAAGCTGAGAAGCCGTTGCTCTATCGATCACGGTGAGCGTGGGTTCGAGTGTGTCGACCCGGTGGGGTGATCTTCGGGCGGGTCGTGCATGAAGGCAGGGCCTCCTGTCCGGCTCGGGATTGCTGAAGTCGCTTCAAGCGTCAGGCGGCCCTGTGCCGCAGTCGACCTGCAGGCCCTCGCATTCCTCGGCATCGACCCCAGCTGTCTTGCCCCGGCCTCGGCCGGACCGCTACGGATGAGTGGCTACCGGGCCCGCATCTACCCCCACTCCCCGACCCGAGCACGCTGCTCCTCGTGCGGGGAGCTGGCCGTCGCGACCCGGATCGTCGACGTTCCCGGTCTGGGCTTGCGCTGGCATGACTCCTGCCGCAACTGCATGATCGCCGGATTCAAGCTGGAGCGGCCGTAGCGTGAGCACTGTGCACCGGACAGTCCTTATGCTCCCATGCGGGGACGCCCTCTGGCCTGGGGTGGGCCGGCACAGGTCACGTCGTATTCCTCGGTCGAGGAGGGCAGGGAGAGGTTGTGTTTGGGGAGAAGCCGTTCGGGGTTGTTCTTCGTGGTCTGCGGCAGCAGGGCCGTTTGACGATCGAGGAGCTGGCCGAGGCATCGGGGGTGAGTGTCCGCGCGATCGGTGACATGGAGCGGGGGCGTAGCCGGGTTCCGCAGCGGCGTACGGTGATGGCGCTCGCGGACGGGCTGGGCCTGGCTGATGCGGAGCGGGAGGCACTGCTGGCCGCAGCGCGCGCTGGCCGTCCGGCGGGTGCGGTGGCGATTGTCACCGGCCAGGCGCCGAGGCAGCTGCCGCCCGACCTCGCCACGTTCCGCGGCCGAACGGAGGCGCTGGCGTCCGTAGACGGTCTCACCTCCCAGGTCGCCGGGCAAGGCGGGCATGTCGTCGTCTCCGCGATTGGGGGCATGGCGGGGGTGGGCAAGACGACACTTGCGGTGCACTGGGCGCACCAGGTGGCGGACCGTTTCCCGGACGGCCAGCTCTATGTGAACCTGCGCGGCTTCGAGGACACCGGCCGGCCCCTCGACCCCGGCGAGGCGCTCGGCGGGTTCCTCCGCGCGCTGGGGGTGCCCAGCAGCGACGTGCCGCGCGGCACAGCGGAGCGCAGCGCTCTGTTCCGCGCGCACACAACCTCCCGTCGGCTGATCGTCGTACTTGACAACGCGCGGAATGAGGAGCAGGTCAGGCCGCTGCTGCCTGCTTCGGCGGGGTGCCTGACCATCATCACCTCCCGCAGTCGGCTGTCGGGCCTGGCCGTGGCCGAAGGCGCCAGCCTGGTGACCCTGGACGTGTGGACGCGCCAGGAGGCGCTGGCGGGCCTGGCCGCGCGGATCGGCGAGGAACGGTGCCGGGCGGAGCCGGAGGCCGCCGCCGAACTGGTGGAGCTGTGCGGGTTCCTGCCACTGGCGGTCGCAATCGTCGGCGCGCAGCTCAGCGCGTCCCCGGAGGTCCCGCTCAGGCTGGGGGTGCGCGAACTGCGTGAGGCAAGGCCACGGCTGGACGCCCTGTCCGCCGATGACCCGCAGGTCGATGTCCGTGCCGTGTTCTCCTGGTCCTACCGGGCGCTGACGCCTTCGACGGCACGGTTCTTCCGGTATCTCGCCCTGCACCCCGGGCCGTCCATGTCGACGGAGGCCGCCGCCTCGCTCGCCGGAGCGGACCTGGCCGCAGCCCGGCGGCAGGTGCGGGCGCTGACCTCGGTGAACCTGCTGTCGCGGGACGCCGACGGCCGGTACGTGCTGCACGACCTGGTACGGGCATACGGCACCGAACTCGTCGAGCGTGAGGGGGACGACCGGCTCGGCGCCGAGAGACGTCTCATGGACTATCTGTGCCACAACGCCTTCACGGCCAGTCGCGTCCTCGACACCCAGCCCAACGATGACCTGCCCGGCTCCTCGGGCGAGGGCGTCATACGTGTCGCGGTCGACAGCCGCGAGGAAGCGCTGGAGTGGTTCCGCCGCGAGGAGCCGACCGTCGCCGCCGCCATGCGCGCCCTCGACGATCCGCAGCTGCTGCGCTACCGCATGAACCTCACAAGGGACTGGGTGGGTTACTACTCGGTCATGGGCCGCTGGGCCGACGAGATCGCGACCAAGCGGATCGGTCTGGAGGCGGCCCTCGTGCTGGACGACCCGACCGCCATCGCCAGGAACAGCCAGAACCTGGCCCGCGCGCTGGCCGCGATGGGCCGGGTGGACGAGGCCGAGGAGCAAGTCGCTCTCATGCTTGAGCTATTGCCCCGCCTGGGCTCGGCGGAACAGGCCATCACCGAGCGGAGCATCGGCTTTGTGCGGGGCCGCCAGGGGCGCCACAGCGAGGCCCTGCACCACGCCAGACGCGCCCTGGCGATCTACCGGAGGCTCGGGAACCGCGGGGGCGTAGCACGCGTACTCAAAGCCATCGGCTGGTATCTGACCCTGCTGGGCGATCACCGGCAGGCCATCGCCATGTGCGAGGAGGCACTCCCCATACTGCGGGAGACCGGCAACCGCCGCAGTGAGGCCGCGACCTGGGACAGCATCGGCTATGCCCGGCAGCGCCTCGGCCAGCTGGAGGCGGCGATCGCGGACTACCAGCGGTCGCTGCGGCTCTACGAAGAGGCGTTCGACGCCTACAACCAGGCCGACGTGCTGGACCACATCGCGTCGGCTCATCTGGAACGCGGAGACGGCGCACAGGCCCGGGCGAGCTGGGCGCGAGCGGCCGAGCTGCTGACCACGATCGGCGATCCACGCGCCGAGGAGATGCGGGCCAGGGCAACGGAGGCGGAGGCACGTTCGTCGTGCTGAGGACCCCGTGTAGGTGCCCGTCCTGGACCTCCTTGTTTCGCCACACGATGTAGCGGCTGATCATGCTGGTCACTGGCGGAGAACGCCGCCCTCCGCGAGCAGGCCGCTGAACGGTCAGCCGCCGTCATCCCGCTCGACCGAGCACACTCCACACGCGGGTAACGCAGTTCGGAGCCAGCCTTGGGACTGGTGGGCTCGCATGTCGAGGTGTCGTGTATTCCTCAGTCCTCGGAACGCCGACGCGCGAGATGGACGATGAGGTCAGCGGCCACCTCGACTCTATCGGGCAGAACCTGCATGATCTGGCTGAATACCTGCTCTCGCTCGAAGGCAGGCAAGACGAGATAAGCCGAAATGGTCGAGAGATGGCCAACGTAGTCGCGAGCGCTCATCAACAAGCGCCGTTTGATCACGGACTGTTGAACGCCGGTGAACCGCTCAGACCGTTGGAGCTCCGAACCCGGCCACTGCATGTCGTGCCCCCAAGGCGTCCCGTCTGGGGACGGAATCTCATCGCTCTCCAAGAACGGTGCCCGTGCCGCGCGCACAGCTTCCTCCACAGCCGGGTCAGCCAGTCGGATTGGGCCGCCGCACGAGGCGAACACGCCACCTGGTTCCAGCAGCGAGGCTATGCGTGACCACCGACCCTCCGGGTTCGTCCAATGCAGCGCCGCTGCCGCATAAACCAGCCCGTACCTTTCGCCCGACCGCAAGTCCTCGAATGCGGCTTGCACCGTCCTGACGCTTTCCGGCACGCGCTTGCGCAGTTCCGCGAGCATCGACCCGTCAGGCTCGGTCGCGGTGACCGTGATCCCTCGTTGAGCGAACAGGCGGGTTGCTTTGCCTGTCCCAGCTCCAATCTCAAGGGCAGTCCGAATCGGATGGCCCTAGTACGCCAGCACCATGTCGAACAGCTCCACGGGATACCGTTCCAATTAAGTGAGCAGGAGTGAGTCTTGGACCCATACCTGGTCACTGCGGGCATCCCGAACGGTGTTGGACGCCCGGCTGGTTCCCCGCTTTCGCGTCCTGCTCGGCGACGGCACTGTGGGTGCGCGGTCCGTGGCAGGCGGGCGGGGTCCCTCACGCCGTCGGGTGCCCGGTCGGGCCTGGGCGGTCCGATGCCCCACCGCATCGCTCTGGTGCGGTGGGGGCAGTGCCGTCCGTCGCCTGATCGGAAAGCCCTGGGCGCGTCGCCCGACCGCGATGCTCGCCGCATCGTGCCGGGTCGTCTCACGTCGTGGGGTGGTCAGCGGCTTCTGCCAGTGCTGGGCACCCCACCGGCTGGTGTAGGCCGGGTCGACCGCGACGATCGCCACATCCTGCTCGGCGGCCATCGACACCAGCCGGGCTATGAGCTTCGCGGTCGGAAAACGGGAGATCAGCCGCCGGAACCGTTTGTTGCGGCCGTACTTCTCCCGGGTCTTACTGTCGCCGAAGTCAAGGTCCTCAACGGCGATCGCGGCCACGCCGCAACGGCGGGCGAAGTGCAGCAGGCGGGTCAGCGCATGCCGAATCTGGGCATCCCGGTGCGCGGCGCTGCCCAACAGGTCGTAGAAGAAGCGCTGCGGCTCCCCGATGGGGTTGCCGTGGATGTCCAGGCGCCAGGCCGCCAAGTGGTCGTCATTCATATCGACCCCGACCGCGCCTTGGGCCAGCGCAGTCTGAAGGGGCAGGACGGGCACGGCGGCGCGCTGCCAGGAGGCCGTGACATACCAGCGCGCCCGTACGGGGTCGTGGTGGATCCGGTACGCCACCGCACGATGGGCCCCGATCCGGTCGAGCCACTCCTCGCCACGATGCTTGAAGGCGACCACAGCGTCCAGCACGTACCGGCCGTGCGCCGCGTTTGCCAAATAGGCAAATTTCGGCGGGAGTTTGATGGAGACCTGCCCGGTGTCGGTGATGCGGATGGTCTCGTTACCGAAGCGTTTGCCCGACTCCCCATCCGCGGCCAGGAACATCCGCGCGGCCTCCCACCGCGCCCGCCACGCCCCCTCCTCGAGCCCCGCCTCCGGCAGGTGGTGACGGATGGTGGCGAGTCGACGTCCGCCGCGCACCACGCGCACCCGGCCCGCAGTCCAGTCGGTCTCCACCCCCGCCAGCCGATCTTTCAGGGTCTGCATGCGCCGGGACTTCGCATGCCACTCGCGACGCGACGCGTAGCCTTTCGGCAGTGACGCGTGCTTGTCGGCCTTGGCGCCCAGCGGCCGGGCCAGCCGGGCCTCGATCTGTGCGATCTGCCCGCGCAGCCACACCATATGCGCGGCCTGTGCGCGCCGGGCCAGCGCCCACTGATCATGTGTGGCCTTGGTGATACTGCCCGCCCAGCGCGATGACGACCCGCCGGTCAGCTTCTGCTTGCGCACCGCCCAGGAAAGGCCATCGTGTTCCAGACCCTGACGGCAGCGGTCGGCGAGATCACTGGCGGCCAGCGAGCCGAGGAAGGCACCGACCTCACGCAGCACGGCCGCGTCCGCGTCAGAGACGCGCAACCGATCCCGGATGGCCACACCCGCAGGCCCCGGCACGACGAAGGGTGCCGCCAGCGCCCGAACTCCGCCCACCCCTTCACCACCCCCGGCTCAACGAGATCCCGTCACTCAACGACCGCCACCCGCAAAGGTCACTCATTCGACCTAAGAAACCCTGTTCGCCTCCAGTAGCCCCAGGACACGCACCGCGGAAGCAAGCCTCCAGCGCATGGCCACACGACCAGCCCCCGCCCACACCCGATTACCGGCGCTCACTCGTACTCACCAACTCTCACTACTACTCAGCACACCGGCAGCAATTCCCAACCCCGACCCCCTCCCCCGCAACGCCGAACCCCGCATCCGCGCCGTCATCGACGCCCACGACTGGATCACCGTCTACTACCTGCCGCCCTACGCGCCGCAGCTCAACCCGGTCGAAGGCATCTGGTCCCTCCTGCGCCGCCGATGCCAGGCCAACACCGTCTTCACCGACCCCGCCCACCTGATGCGCAACCTCCGGCAGGGGCTACGAGAGGTCCAGTACCGGCCCGACCTCATCGACGGATGCCTGGCGGCCACCGGACTCACCCTGAGGACACCAGGCCCACAAGATCACTAGCTACTCCGTCAGTCGTTGTCCGACCGCCACAGCCAGCGCAGGGCGTCCGGCAGCAGGACGCCTGCGTGGTTGGGGTTGTGCCCGCCGTCACCCAGGACCAGCCGGAAGTCATAGCCCGCTTCCGCGAGAGCGGCGGCGACGC
>NZ_JACEHE010000055.1 GCF_013778455.1 Streptomyces himalayensis subsp. himalayensis
ATCCTGAGCGGGCCGGAAGGTGCGTCCGGCCGGGCCAGCAGCGCCCGCACCCGGGTCGCAGCCGGCACTTCACCGACCACGGCGCCCCCGACGGAAACGGACTGCTCAGCCTGGGCTGGCATGCCGCCTGGCCCGTGATGCGCCAGGCGTACTCGGGGCCCGGCCCGCCGTACTGGGGGCCAAGGGCATGCTCGGCCTGATGCTGCCCGAGGAGCACCCGGTGTGGACGGACCCGGAAGGGCCGCTGCCGGTGGAGACCGGGGATGTCGCACGAGTGATCAAAGTCCCCGGCTGGCTGCTCAGCGCACGGCGCCGCGATGGCATCGCGGTGGGCTCGACCACGGCACCGACCATGCGAGCCCCAGTGACCGATGCGCGGACTCGCCGCTGTACGCGGGGCTGGGCCACTCCACAGCCACTGTTCCTGCCCTGGTCGGTGCGTCGGTGACGGACCCGGTCGACAACGCGGTCGTGCTGCTCGACGATGCCGGCCGGCCAGCCACCGCAGCGGGTTCGAGAGTCTGTTCGCCCGAGAGCTCCCCGGTGGGGTGCTTGCCGCCGCCTCCCGGGGATCGGTGCGCTGGGTCGACGTCAGTGCCGACGACTCACCCGACCACGGCTCCGGTCGCAGAGAGCCCACGGCCCCCGGGCCGGTGGTCACCGTCGTCTCGCTGCTGCACGCGGGAACGGAGGTCCGGCTGGTCCGGGTCGACGTCCCGTCGGCACAACCGGACCGGCCCGCCTGGCGCTCGGCGCGCATCGGCGGCTGGCTGGTGGTCGCCGCATGCGGCAAGACCGCCGCCTCGGTCAGCCCCAGCAACATCGGTCGCGACAGGGCCCCCTGGCCCACCTACCGTGCGGCCGCGATACCCGAACCCGACCTGCCCGCCGACCCCCGCGGCGTCGACGCGGGCTACTTCACCTACCCGTCCGACCTCGTCAGGTCAGTCGCCGACACGCCGGGACGCGGCGAGACAGTGACCGCCATGGTCAACACCTGGGAGGCGCCGCCCTCGCCCCGCGAGCAGAACCTGCTCTGGCAGGCGCTCAACAAGGCCCTGGGTATCGACCTCAAGCTCATCATCGTGCCCGGCGGACTCCACGGCCAGAAGATCGCCACCACCATGGCCAGCGGCGAGGTCCCGGACCTGATGATGGTCCGCGGCTTCTACCCCAGGGTCGCCGACTTCGCCGTCTCGGAGTCCACCGACCTCACCGACCACCTCTCCGGCGACAACATCCTCAAGTACCCGAACCTGGCCAACATCCCGGCCTACGCCTGGCAGGAGATGGGCCTCATGGCAGGCCGCATCTACGGGATCCCCCTCGTGCGGCCCGTGACCGGCACCGCCATCCTCACCAACCGTGACCTGTTCACCAAGGCATCCGGCGGCGCCTTCGCCGGCGACGGCTGGGACGCAGACACCTACGTCGACACCTGCGTCGAACTCTCCGACCGCAAGCACTTCGCCCTGGGCACCTACGGCGGCACCGCCTACAACCTGGGAGCCCACTCCCTGTGGCACGGCGCCCCGAACGGCTACGCCCTCGAGGGAGACAAGCTGATCAAGGCCGAGGCCACCAACGAGTACCGCCAGGCCCTCGAGTTCACCCGCGACATGTTCCGCCGCAAGGTCTTCCACCCCGACGGCCTGACGACCGACATCACCGTGATGAAGACCCTCTTCTACAACGGCACGGTGCGCAGCATGCCCGACGGCTTCCCCGCCTACGCGGCAGCCGTCCCGGCCATCAAGGGCACGTTCGAGATCGACCTGATGCACGCCCCCACCGGCCTCGGCAAGGGCCCCGGCACCGCGGTAGGCAACACCCTCTACGGCTACACCCTCATCAAGAAGACCTCCAAGGCCCGCACCGAACTCCTCCTGCGCGTCCTGGACTTCCTCGCAGCCCCCTTCGGCAGCGAGGAGTACCAGCTCATCAACTTTGGGCTCGAGGGCAAGCACTTCGAACGCGACAAGAACGGCGACCTGAAACTCCTCGACCTCGCCACCCGTGAGAACGGCAACACCCTCCCGGTCAAATACCTCGCCGCACCCCCGACCGTCTCCTACATCCCCGGCGACCCCGGCGCGGTACGCCGCGTCCACGCCTACCAGACCAAGGACCTGAAGATCGGCAAGAAGAACCCCATGGCCGGCTTCCGCTCCACGTACTCCGACCGCAACAGCGCGGCCCTCAACACGCCACTCGCCGACACCGCCGTCGCCGTCATCGAAGGCCGCAAACCCATGGCCGACTGGGACAAGGCCGTCCAACGCTGGCACCGGGACGGGGGCAACCGCATCCTCGACGAACTGCTTGCAGAGTATGAGGCGGTCAACGCGGGGTGAGGGATCCGGGAGCCGGCGGGCCTCCGGCGGGTTTCCCGGTGCGGCGGGGGCCTGCCGGATCCCGAGGCGGCCATGGTTGTTCGGTGCCCGCCGCCGGTCATGTCCGCCTCGGCCGCCTAGCGCAAGGCCGGTCGCCGCATCCGAGCCGAGCTCGTACGCCGCGGCCTTCTCACCCAGGTCACCGCACTGCCCGCCGGCACAGAAGCGCCTCCTGATGCAAGCCCTCGGCCGGAACTATCGTCAATCGCAGGGCCGCCCGCGACCCGAGGACCTCGTGGAGGACCTCGTCGCCCGCAGGGAGGTTCCCGGCAGGTCCGTGGTGATGGCTTCCCAGAGGGCGTCGAACCACTTCTGGTACTGCTCCACGATCGCGAGTCCTGACCGGGCCTCTTCGGGACCGGCCTGTGCCGACTGCAGCGCGTAGACGCGTCAGCCCGGTCGGGCCTGTTGGGGCTAACAGGTCTGACCGGGCTGAGCTGCTGCGTGCGGGGGATCAGGTGGGGCCGGCGGAGGCGTTGTCGTCCCATTCGTCGGCGGCGCGCATGTAGCCGAGCATCTCGCGGCTGTCCGGGGCCCAGCCGCTCTGGGCTGCGGTACATGCCGCCCGTCGCCGACTGCGTCTGTATCCCCCTGGTCCTGCACACACAGATCAGCACGGAGGGCGCCGTGCGTGGTGCGGCTCGGCGCCCTGCGCTGTCCGTCGTCGGTCTTTGCGCTATGACCAGGGCAGGACCAGGGCGCCCCAGGCGACGACGGGGCCGAGGGCGACGATTCCGCCGGTGTAGCCGATGACCTGGCGGTAGAAGCGGCGGGTGTCCACCCCACGGGCGTTGCTGAGGACGAGTGCTCCGTTGGTGGAGAAGGGAGAGGTGTCGACGATCGTCGTGGAGACGGCGAGCGCGGCGATCAGTCCGGCACCGCTGAGGTGGCTGGAGAGCAGCAGCGGTACGGCGATGGGGATGATCGCTGTGAGAATCGCGGTGGAGGAGGCGAAGGCGGAGGTGATGGCCACGGTGAAGCACAGCAGCAGGGCGACGACGAGCGGGGCGCCCAGGTTGGCGGCATGTTCGGAGATCTCCTCGATGATGCCGGCCTTCTCCAGCATCGCGATGTACGTCATCATGCCCGCGACCAGAAGCAGGGTGGACCAGCTGACGCCGTCCACGGCCTTCTCCTGCCGCTTCATGTCCACCAGGGCCAGCAGGGCGCCGGCAGCCAGCGCAAGGAAGCCGATCTCCAGGTGGAAGCCGAGCGCGCCGACGACGAGGGCCACCAGAGAGGCGAGGGTGAGCCACTGCCGCCAGTCGGGCCTGCCGGAGACGGCGAGGTCCTCGTCGTCGGCTGCCTTGGCGGCGCCCTCGACCAGCGGGGCGGGACGCTTGGCGAGCAGGGCGTAGGTGAGGATCGAGAGCACCAGGTTGATCACGAAGCTGGCGCTGAACAGCGCCACGGCGGAGACCTGCACATCGGTCTTGTCGACGAGGCCGAGCACCAGCGCACCGGAGACGGCCAGCGGGGAGAACGCGCCCGCGTGCCCGCCGCTGATCACCATCATGCCGACGACCAGCGGGTTGAGCTTGTAGCGGTAGGCGAAGTTCATGCCGATCGGCGCGAGGATCGCGACCGCGGCCGGGGTGAACGTGCCGAACGCCGTCAGTAGGGCGGCCACCAGGAACAGCACCCAGGGGATGAGCGTCACTTTGCCGCGTACCAGCCGCACTCCGGCCGCGACGAGCCAGTCGATGGTGCCGTTGCGGCGGGCGACGGAGAACAGGTAGGTGACTCCGACGATGGTGACGAAGAGCTTCGCCGGAAATCCCTCGAAGATCTGGTCCTCGGTGAGGCCGAGCGAGGCGGTGCCGACCACGAAGGTGGCGACGAAGGCGAGGATGCCCAGGTTGATCGGCAGCACGGTGCCGACCACGAACATCACCAGCAGGGCGCCTATGGAGATCACTTCAGCAGACATCTTTGTCCTTGGTGCGGTGGGGACGGGGTGGCGCGCCCCGAGGGCGCGAGGGTATCCCGGTGCGGACGGCTGGGAGCCGGCCTGACCGAGGTGATGTTCGTCGCGGCTCAGGCAGCTTGCGGGCTGCCTGCTTCCGGTACGTAGATTCGGGCGTCGGCGAGCAGACGGGCCGCGCGCTGCACGGTGACCCGGTGCGGCAGGCCGTCCCTCACATCGGTGCAGCGGACCGCTACGACGCCGGCGGGCGTGCCGAGGCGCAACCACTCGTCGGTCGGGCCGCCCGTGGTCCGGCAGACCACGGACCCCTGCAGCAGCCCGGCCGCCGCGACGGCGACGGCGGAGGTCAGGCCGATCGCGGGGTGCGGGGCGTTCATGGTGAGCATGCGCACCGACACGTCGTAGTCCTCGGCACCGATCGGTTCACCGAGGGTGGTGGTGTACGGCACCGGCGGCCCGACCAGGCCCACCTTGGGCACCGCGTCGCCCGGTTCCTCGCCCGGCTGGTCCAGACCCATCAGGGGTGCGGCGGCATGACGGACGGTGCGCAGCCAGGGGACGTCTGCGCTCATCCGCTCCAGTGACTCGGCACCGGTACGCCCGGCACTGGCGGCGTCGACAAGGACGACCGGAGCTCCTGCGGTCACCATGCTCACGCGTACCGGCTCGGCGGCGCCGACCCGCAGGTCCTGGGCGGCCTGGCCGGTGGGGAGCAGTGAGGCAGTGGTACCGGCGGGGTTGCGGAAGGTGAGGCCGACCGCGACCCCGCCGGCACGGGTGCCGGGTACCGTCTGGCGGCCGAAGTGGTGCACCACGCCTCCGGGGGTGTCGACGATCCCTTCGAGGACCGCGCCGGTATTGGTGTTGCGCATCACCACGCGCGTCCGGTCGCCGGTGACCGGAACCATTCCTTTGCTCACCGCGTACAGGGCGACGCCGGTGGCGCAGTTGCCGCAGTTGCTCGTCCACTCCACCGAGCCCGTCCCGATGCCGACTTGAGCGAACAGGTAGTCGACGTCGACGCCAGGCTGGGGTGAGGCGCTGACCACGGCCGCTTTCGAGGTGGTGGGGGTTGCCCCGCCCACCCCGTCCAGCTCCACGGGATCGGTGGCGCCGTACGCGGCGACCAGCAGCCTTTCGAGGTCGCCACGGTCGGCAGGGACTTCGACCTGGTTGAACAGCCAGCACTTGCTTGTGCCGCCACGCACCAGGGTCGCGGGAATGTGCACGTCTTCAGGCTCTTCCTGGATCAACGGAGGTAGGGAAAGGGCCGAGGCAGCGATGACGGGCGCATTGCGTGCCGGTGAACCGCTCGGCGATTGCGGAGACCTTCGCAGAGGCGTGACTTCGGAACAATCGCAGTTCGCTTCACCTGGGTTTAGCTCAGCTAAAGTCGACGGCATGCTCAACGTGCGCCGTCTGCTGCTGCTCACCGAGGCCACCGAACGCGGTTCACTCACTGCCGCGGCGGAAGCCCTCGGCATGACCACCTCCGCCGCCTCCCAGCAGATGTCCCTGCTGGAGCAGGAGGCAGGGCAGCCCCTCATCGAGCGGCTGCCACGCGGTATCCGCCCCACCCCGGCGGGTGCCGCGCTGGCCGAACGCGGTCAGGCCATCCGGCGGGAACTCCGTGCCGCCCAGGCCGACCTGGACTCCTTCACCGCCCTCGACCAGGGCACCTTGCGGCTCGGTTCCTTCCCCACGGCGAGCGCGTCCCTGCTGCCGCTGGCGCTCACGCGTTTCCGACGTCGCCACGCCGGCATCCGTATCGAGGTACGCGCCGGAGTCCTCGCGGAGCTCAGGGAGATGCTGCACACCGGCGAGGTGGAGCAGGGGCTGCTCTGGGACTACGAATGGAACCGCCTCGACGATCCGGCGCTCGCCCTCACCCACCTGCTGGACGACCCCACGGTGCTGGTCGTCCCTGCCGACTCACCCCTGCGCACCCATCCCTCCGTGCGCCTCGGCGACCTCGCCGACCAGGAGTGGATCATCCGCGCCGACAACCACCCCGTCGCCGACGTCCTGCGCCGAAGCTGTCGCCAGGCGGGATTCGAGCCGCGCATCGCCTACTCCTCGCACGACTACCAGGAGGCGCAGGCCATGGTCGCCGCCGGTCTCGGCATCGCGCTCGCACCCCGCCTGGCCCTCACCAGCCGACGCAGCGACGTACGCCTCCTGCCGTTCGCCTCCGACGTCCCGGCCCCCACCCGCCGCATCCTCCTCGCACGCGCCGCGGCACGCCCCGCCACCCCACCCGCCCAGGCGATGGCCCGCGTCCTGCGCACGGTGGCGCAGCGATTCACCGCCTCAGACCTGCACCGGGCCCAGCTCGGGGCGGTCCGGCGGGGCTGACGGTGCGGCCGCAGCAGGTCCAGCTGGTACTCGGCGCACAGATCGCGAAGGAGTTCTTGATGTGCGTGGACGAATTTCGCGGGCCTGGACGCGCACCCGCAGCTCTGATCTGCTGATGGGCTCGCCGGCCAGCAGATCGGCGTAGAAGGTTTCCCAGTCGACTCTGCTCTGGCTGACCCTCTCGCGTCCTCGGGCCGGTATCCGAGTTGACGAATCCTCGGGATGTCGGCATCCCGAGGCCCCGCCAGGAGCTGGTACTCGGTGAACTGGGCGGCCCTGCGCAGGAAGTCGGGCATCCCTGGCATTGACGCCGGATCGAACGCGTTCCGGCGATCTCGCCCCGCTCACAGCGGCGGGAATCCGGCGACTCCTGGCAGCTGGCCGCCCCACGCTGACGACATTTCGGCGCACACGCCACGCACTGAACTGGTCTCGCCGGCGCCGCCGTCACCAGGCCACCGCACGCCGCTGTCACTAACGCCGCCGCACCCGAAGTCACGAACTCCCGCCACCTGACGGCACATCAACCAATTTCAACTCGCGAACACGCCCATGACCAGCAGGAATAGCGAACTGTAACTGGAGTTAGGTGGCATCCTCATGGAGGTCGAAGCGGGAAGGCAGCCAGTAACCCGGACGTGCCAAGCGGATCCGTAGATCTGCCCTGGGATGGCTGAGGCTTGGCCGTGGGACACAGCGGTCACGTTTGTGCCGCACGGGCGGTCAGGGGGTCTGGCTGCCGGTGGTGGTGATGCGGGTGATCGCTTCGAGTGTGAGGGCACGGTCGTGCGGCTCGGAGGCCAGGGCGCGGTGGAGGGCCAGGCCTTCGATGAGGGCGTCGAGCTGACGTGCGGTGGCAGGGTCGAAGTGCTTCTCCAGATGGACGCGGCTGCGGCGCATCCATTCCTGGGTGAGTTTCCGGTAGGCGGGCTGGCGGGCGGCGAGGGTGTACAGCTCCTGGGCGAGTACGAGGTCGCGCTGGCTTCCCTCGGACAGGGCGTGCACGAGGTCGGCCACCGCCTCTCTGGCTTGACCGGGGTCGGCCGGGGCCGTCAGGTGGGCGTCGAAGACAGCGACGATGTGGTCGGTGAAGCGGCCGAAGGCTTCGCGCAGCAGGTCGTCCATGCCGCTGAAGTGGTAGGTCATCGATCCCAGGGGCACGCCGGCGCGCGTGGCGATCTTGCGGTGAGAGACGCGGGCGATGCCCTCCTCGGCGATGAGGTCGAGGGTGGCGGTGATGATGCGCTCGCGCCGCTGTGGGTCGGTGTGTCCGGTGGCCATGGCGACAGACCTAGAGGTTGCGTACCACTCGGGCGGGGTTGCCGACGGCGACGGTGTTCGCGGGGACGTCCTTGGTGACGACGGCTCCGGCGCCGATGACGGAGTTGTCGCCGATGGTCACCCCGGGGCACACGATCACTCCGCCGCCGAGCCAGACGTTGTTGCCGATGGTGATCGGCTTGGCAGCTTCGAGCTTGTCCCGCCGGGGCTCCGGCTCCAACGGGTGTGTGGGAGTGAGGAGTTGGACGTGAGGGCCGATCTGGCAGTCCTCGCCGATGGTGATCGTCGCGACGTCCAGCGCGGTCAGGTTGTAGTTGACGAAGGTGCGCGCCCCGATGGAGATGTTGCTGCCGTAGTCGACGTACAGCGGCGGCCGTACGTGTACCTGTTCGCCCAGGGAGCCGAGCAGTTCGGCGAGGACCGGCCGGGCCGCCTCGGCGTCTTCGGCGTAGGCGGCCTGGTAGCGGGTGGCGAGGTGCACGGCCTGCTGCTGGCGGCGGGCGATCTCGGGGTCGTCGGCGATGTAGAGATCGCCCGCCGCCATGCGCTGCAGGTTGGTGCGTGGGTCGCCCGCGAAGTAGTCCGTCGGCATGCGGGCGAGCATACACCCGAGAGCGTACGATCGTACTCTCTGGGGCGTGGATGGTTCCGTGCCGCCCCGAGGGCTACGGGAGGCGGTTGCTGAGCACTCCGGCCAGCAGGATGACGAGCAGTCCGGCGAGGGGTACCACCATCAAGCCCGCGCGCAGGCTGGTGGCGTCGGCGACAAGCCCGACGATCGGCGGGGAGAGCAGGAAGCCCAGGCGCATCAGCCAGGAGATGATCGTCAGTCCCGATCCCGGCTTGAGGCCGGGCAGTTGGTCGGCCTCATGCATGGCCGCCGGCACCAGCGTGGCCACACCGAAGCCGGCCGCGGCGAAGCCGAGGATCGTGCCGGGCACGGTGGGCACGACCAGCGCCAGGCCCATGCCGGCCGCAGCGACGAGCCCGCCGACCCGGGCCACGGTGCGCTGCCCGAACCGGTCGACGAGCCGGTCGCCGAGGAGGCGGCCGACGAACTGCGCTGCCACCAGGGCGATGTAGCCGCAGGCCGCCAGGGTGACCCAGGCGTGCAGCGAGTCGGAGAGGTAGACGGTGGCCCAGGAGCTGCCCGCGTCCTCGACGAGCGTGCCGGCCGTGGCGATGACGACGAGTGCGGCCAGTACCCATCCGGTGCGCAGTCCGGAGCGAGTCTGCTGCTGCCGGTGCGGGTTCGCCTCGGTGTCGGTGTCCTGTGCGGGCGCGGTGTCCGGGCCGGGCAGACAGAACCGCAGGGCGACGCAGGCGGCGGCTCCGCACAGCACCGCCGAGATCAGCAGGTGCCGTCCGCGCGACAGGTCCAGTGCGATCGAGGGCGACACGGGCCAATGCTCTGAGTCCCGTCCGCACTATCTGGGAGAGTCATGACAAGTAGGTTCACCGAGTTGGCCGTTGACTGCCACGATCCGGAGAGACTCGCCGCCTTCTGGTGAGAAGGAACCACCGGGCGGAGTGCTGGCTGAGCCCTGTGATCACGGGCTGGGACGCTCACGCGGCGGGTTCACCACCAAGCTGCACGTGGCTGTCGAGCAGGGCCAAAAGCCCATGTCGATCGTGGTGACGGCCGGGCAGTGCGGCGACTCGCCGCAATTCGAGCCCGTGCTGGAGAATGTCCGCGTACCCCGCATCGGATCGGGCCGGCCACGCGTCCGCCCCGATCGAGTACGCGCCGATCGGGCGTACTCCTCGCGTAAGAACCGCGCCTACCTGCGCCGCCGTGGAATCCGCTGCACCATCCCATACAAGGCTGACCAGGCCCGCAACCGCAGGAAGCTCGGCTCCCGTGGCGGCCGACCGCCGCGTTTCGACGCGGTGGATTACCGCGAGCGCCATGCGGTCGAGTGCGGGATCAACCGACTGAAAAGGCACCGGGCAGTGGCCACGAGGTACGACAAGCTCTCCGTCCGCTACGAGGCGACCGTGCTGGTCGCAGCCGTGAACGAGTGGCTGTGACCAGCACCGTCGCAACGGCCCTCAGACGACGTCGAATTCGTTGCCTCCGCAGCACGGTGGCACCAGCTTTGACCAGCCGTTCCACCGTAGCCTTGACCCGCTGTGTGCGGAGGTCCAGTGGGACGTCACGGCCCCCACCGACCTTCAGGTCGAAGTGCCACCGGTTCTTGGCGGCCTTCGGCTCCGGAACCTGCTGGAACCACACCCTCGGTCCACGTCCCGCGGGATCGATGATCGACTCCGGAATGTCCCCGGCACCGGCCGGCAACTCTGCCTCGGGCACCCCCACCGCCGCCCAGTAAGCACGCCACGTGGCGTGCCCGCCCGGCGGAGGCTCAGGCACGTAGCCCAGGGCCTCGGCCCAGAAAGTCACCATTCTCTGCGGATCGGAGCAGTCGATCGTCAGCTGCACTGTCATCTCCATGCTCGGAGCATCCCAGGCAGGTCTGACAGAGGATCCACTTTCGCAACAGGCCCTAGTAGGGCTTGGTCAGGTCGGTATCGGGGTGGGTATGTCGCGGTGGCAGGTGGGGCAGGCGCCGGCCCAGATGGCGAGGAGTGTCTGCAGTTCGCGGACGACCTGGTAGAGGCTCAGTCCGGCGCCGCTTCTTTTGGGGCTCGTGCCAGTCGCTGCAGTGTGCAGAAGGCATGGGCGGCCGAGACGAGGGTGACGTGGTGGTGCCAGCCGTTCCAGGTGCGGCCTTCGAAGTTGGCCAGGCCCAGGGCCTGTTTCATCTCCCGATAGTCGTGCTCGATGCGCCAGCGGAGCTTGGCCAGCCGCACGAGTGTGGTCAGAGGCGTTCCGGAGGGCAGGTTGGACAGCCAGAACTGCACTCGGCGGGCCAGCTTGGCCGCATCCGCCTGCGGCGAGGAGGGATCCCAGGAGGCGGGCAGGAACAGCCGCCAGTCGATCGCGGCCGAGGCATGGTCGTCGGCCAGATGCAGCGACACGCCCGCCTGGCAGTTGGTGACCTTGCCCGCGGTGCCGGTGTACTGCCGGGACACGCACGCGGAGGCGTCGCCGTCCTTGAGGAAGCCCGTGTCATCGACGATCAACGCGGCCGGCTGGATCGCTTCCTGCATCGTCCATGCCAGACGGGCGCGAACGTGCGCCGGATCCCACGGGCTGGTCGTCACGAAGTAGGCCAGCGCCTGCCGTTGCCGTCCTCACCCAGCCGGGCCGCCATCGGCTCCACCGACTTGCGCCGCCCGTCCAGCAGCAACCCGCGCACATACGCCCGCTCCCAACGCCGTTGATCAGCACGCGAGAAAGCCTCGAACAATTCCGCCGTGAACGCCTCCAGGTCCTCCCGGACCTCGGCCGTCTCCCCAGGTGTCACACCGTCCCAACGCCGCCCACCGGCGATAAGACACGCCACTCACGACTGAACCTGACCAAGCCCTACTAGGTGTGGGGCCGGTCGATCCAGCTCGGCAGCCCTGCTGGGTAGCTGACGAGCGAGGCCAGAACCATGAACCATTGGAAAGCCATCATGCTGAGGTTGATGAACCCGATGCCCGCGAGCAGCCGGATCGGCGTGCGGACGCGCTGAGGCAGCTGCAGGGAGCCTTCCAGCAGCCAGACCTCGTTGCCGGGCTTGGCGTACAGGTACATCAGCACGACAGGCATCGTGACGAACACAACCATGGTGAAGGGCGAGGTGAGAGGGATGCGGTACCAGCTGTCCTCGAAGAGGGTGAGGTAAGGGAGGGCGCGTGGGTAGGCCCACCCGCCCGGCCGCATATAGGCCGTCTCCAGCGGGATGTCGACGAAGAAGATGATCAATGCGGTGAGGGTGGCCACCCTGGCACGGCTCCAAGACGGCCGCCATCGCCTGAGCCGTTCGGCGACGGCCACCCCGATGACGGCCCAGATCAGTGACACGGGATAGGACGCGTTGAGGACGAAGCTTTCGATCTGGGGCAGCGGGCCGTGCCAGCCGGGAAGGTAGGAGCCCCATGACACCACGTTCAGGCTGTACCTGTTGTGCCCGGCTGCGTGATGGACGGCCCCGGAGTAGGGGTTGGTCCAGAAGCACAGCATGTATCCGGCGAACAGGGCTGTGTACAAGGTGACATGACCCGCTTTGCGTGACAGCCACCAGAGCAGCACGGCCGCTGCGATGATGGCCACGGCGACCACTACCTCCAGCGTCATTGTGCTGATCTTCAGCGCCCGGGGCATCTCGTAGCCCCCGGACGGGTAGGCGTGGAAGTTCCCGTCGGCGGCCCAGCGAGCGAACACCCAGGCCTGTGCCAGGAGGCACACCACACCCAATCCGGCCCAGAAGACGGGCGCGATCATCCAGCGCGGCTTGAGCGGTGCAGGCGCGGAGTCCGGTGAAGTGCTGCTGTGTGAAGTGGGAGGGTGCCCGGGGCCGGGAGCGGCCTGGGCGGGGTTTCCGGTGTTCATCCGTGTCCTTTCACTTGCGCGGCTGCCCGCTCGGCGACCACAGGCGCAGGTGCCGCACCTGACGAAGTCAGCCCGAAGGCTCGGTCTCATCGGGTGGTCGGGCGCCGTCCTTCGCGAGAGGGGCAACCGTCACGGAGGGGGCGCCGACGTTCCGATGGGATGCCGTGGTTTCCTGTGCAAGACCGCGGGTGGAGCGAGGGTGGCTGGATGGGCCGTGAGGTTCTGCACCTTGATGAAACGGCGGTACAGGTCCGGGTCGGCGGGCATGCGGTCGATGATCCGGCGCACTGTCCGGTGGGCGAGGAGCGCCGGAGTGCGACGACCGGTGTCCTGCCATCCGATGTCGGAGTACGCGGCGAGCTGCCATGGGGTGCGGATCGCAGTGGGAAGGGCCTGTTGGAAGGCATGGCCGAATCCTGGAGCCCGGCAGTCCCGTAGCCGGCCCAGCAACCGGTTCAAGATCTCCGCTTCGAGGGCCGCGACGGTCATGCCGTGGCCGTAGACGGGGTTGAGGGTGCAGACGGCGTCGCCGATCGCGATCAGTCCCTCGGGCCAGTGCCGCATGCGGTGGTAGAGGCGCCAGCAGTTGTCCAGGCCCCCATAGCGATAGATGGCGCCGAGTGGTAGCGCGCGGGAGATCACTTCGAGGTGGTGCGGGCTGCGCAGCCCGGCCGCATACCGGCGGAAGCCTTCGTCATCGCGGGGGGCCCGTTCACCGTCCGCGCCGATCAGGGTGAGTTGGATCCGGTTCTCCTCGATCCGGACGGCCACTGCTCCGCGCCGCAAGTGCGGGGCGTAGGTGAGCTCGGCGGTCACCTGCCATGCGGGTGTGTACTTCGGGGTGCATGCGAACAGGCGTGAGGTATACGAGAGTTGGGCGCGCACGCGCCTCGGGGCGGGAGGAGGCAGGCCGGCCGAGGTGAGCCAGTCGGTGAGTCGGGACGTCCTGCCGGTGGCGTCGACCACGAGGTCTGCCAGCCGGCGTTCCCCTTCGGTGTCGTGGATTCCGGTGACCTGTCCGTCCCGCCACACCAGGCCGTCGGCCCAGGTTCCGTCTGCGATCTCGATGGCTGGATGGCTAAGAACCCGCTCCCGCAGAACCGATTCGAGCAGTGGCCTGCTGGCCGCGTGATGACGCACGTGTGAGGTCACCGGGCTCGCCCACCCGGAGGGGAAGAGAACCCTGGCTCCTTCGCCGAAGTCGAAAACAGGGGCACCGCGGCGGATCAGTTCGTCGCTGAACCCGGGGAAGATCCCCTCGAGGACAGTCGCCCCGCGGTGGAGCATGCCGTGCGGGTGCCGCGCCTGGGGCGTACCCCTGCGGTAGGGCGACGCATCGCGGATCGGGTCGGGGTCGATGATGGTGACCTGGGCGTCGTGCCTGGCCAGGACATGGGCGGCCAGAAGACCGGCGAAGCCGCCACCGAGCACGATCGCATGGCACGGACGGGCGCCGGTTGCGTGTTGCTTCATGCTGGTGGGTCCCTTCTCGCTGTGGAGCTGCGGGTGGTCCTTGGGCCGCCCCGGCCGCTGCCAGTTCCTCCCGTGTACCCGGGCCGGAGCGGTCGTCGGGGGGGCGGTCACCATGTGGGCCGGTCCAGCCAGCTCGGTGTCTCCACGTAGTAGCCGACCGCGGCGGAGCCCAGCATCAGCATCTGGAACAGCACGGTCGCGGCGTTCATGAGGCCGACTCCGGCGAGCAGCCGCACCCACGGCTGGCTGCGCCGTGGTAGCTCCAGTGAGCCCTGGAAGAGGTGGACTTCCTGGCCTCTCTTCGCGTACAGGACCATCGCGCTGACGGGTACGACGTAGAAGAAGATCACGCCGAAGACGGAGCTCAGGGGTGTCTGGTACCACTCGCCCTCGAACAGCGTGAGGTGCGGCAGAGCCCGCGGATACGAGAACCCGCCAAGGCGGGTGTACGTCTGGGTGAGCAGCGGATCGAGCACGAAGAACGCCAGCGTGATCGCCGTGAGCGTCCGTGCCCGGCTCCAGTGCTGCCGGTGGCGGCGCAGCAGCCGGACGAGGAACAGCGCGATGACGATCCACACCTGGAAGAGCGGGAAGGCCAGCTGCATGACGAAGGACTCGGCGGCGGGGAATTCCCCGTTCCAGCCGGGCAGGTACGGCCCCCAGCTCACGACGTTGAGGTCGTAGCGGTTGTTGCCCGCGGCAAAGCGGTACGACCCGGCGTATGGACTCGTCCAAAAGGTGGTGGCCAGGCCGACGAGCAGAGCCGCTTCCAGGTTCACCCGGCCCAGGGCGCGGCTCTGCCGCCAGTGCAGCACGGCCAGCGCGGTGATCACTGTGACGTCGAGAACCTGGGTCACATGCGTGATGACCTTCCGGGCCGGCGAGATCTCGTAGCCGCCTGAGGGATAGGCGTGGAAGTTGCCGTCGGCGGCCCAGCGGGCGAAGACCCAGATCTGGACGGCAAGGCAGAGCACCCCGAAGGCGGCCCAGTACACGGACGCGCAGCGCCAGCGGCTTCCGGCTGGAGCGTGTGGGCGTTCGGCTGCTGAGGTGCTGGGGGCGGGCGACGTCGTCTGGTCTGCCATGGCAGCGGGTGCCTCGGTTGTGTCACCGCTGCCGGTGAGGAACCTGGGTGCGGCCCTCACCGGTCCACGGCGTCCAGGGGCCGCGCCCGATGGGCGTGGGAGCCGGGCCCCGATGGTGCGATCGCCGCACATGTCGCCTGCACCATCAGGGTCCGGTGTCCGCCGAGGAGGGACAGTCACGATGCCGTCTCCCTACTCCTTGTGGCCGAGGCCGATGTGTTCAAGGAGCCAGTCGGCGAGGGCGGCCGCGCTGGGTTTGACCCAGATCACGCCGGGTTTCATCTCGGTGCGCAGGGCTCGTTGGAGGCGTTGTTGGAGCTGGATGGCGCCGAGGGAGTCCAGGCCGAGGAGGACCAAGCTGGTGTGCGGGCCGATGTGCCTGGTCGTGCCGCCCAGCAGATCGCGTACGGTGGCGATGATGAAGGACTCCAGGATCTCCCTGCGGTGCGGCAGGCTGTCGGCGCCCACCAGCTGGTCCCGTATCGCGGATCCCTCCTGCGGCCTGCCGACGTCCGCGGTGAGCAGTCCGGTCAGCAGGGTGGAGTCACGCACCCCGGGGTAGGGGGACGTCCATTGGTCGACGTCCAACGGGGAGTAGGCGGTCTGATGGCAGTCGGCGGCCAGGATGCGTTCGAGGGCGTCGATGCCGTCGGCGGGGGTGATGGTGGCGAATCCGCGGTCGCCGAGGTGCTGTCCACGCCCGACCTGGCTCCATGCTCCCCACTGGATGCTGGTTGCGACGAGCCCCCGCTCCCTGCGGTGAGTGGCGAGGGCGTCGAGGAAGGCGTTGGCGGCGGCGTAGGCGCCCTGCCCGGGGGACCCGATCAACGCGGCCACGGAGGAGTAGAGGACGAAGAAGTCCAGCTCCAAGCCCGCGGTGGCATGGTGCAGGGCCCAGGCTCCGTCGGCTTTGCCGCGCCAAACCCGCTCCAGCAGTTCGTGGTCGAGGTTGGCCAGGGTGGCGTCCTCGACGACGCCGGCGGCGTGCAGCACGCCGCGCAGTGCGAGCCCGCCGCGAGTTGCGGCCGCGACCGTCTCGCGAGCGACGGCCGGATCGGCGATGTCCCCTTGAACGACGGAGATGTCGGTGCCCGCCCTGCGCAGTGCGTCCAGGTGAGCCTGCAGGGTGGGTGACGGGGTGCTGCGGCCGTTGGCCACGACGCGTGCGGCGCCGCGCCCCGCGAGCCAGTCGACGGTGAGCAGGCCCAGACCGCCCAGGCCCCCGGTGACCAGATAGGCCGTGCCGGGGCGAACGGGGGTGTCGGGGACAGGGGGGAAGTCGATGGCCGTCGCCGGGCCGGGGACTACGCGGGCGATGTGGCGCCCGTCAGGCCGCAGCCTGATCTCGGTGATCGGCTGGTCGGGGTCGAGGAGTTCGTCCAGTACCTGCTCGTATGGAACGGCCGTGGTGAACTCCAGGTGGCTCGCGGCCAGTTCCGGATGTTCGTACGCGGCGACACGCAGCAACCCGCGCAGTGCTGCCGCACCGGGACTGGTGCCCTCTCGAGCCACCACCCAAAGCCGGGGCGGTCGTTCGAGAGCCGCCAGGTGCTGGATGAGCGTCACCGCGCCAGAGGTCAGCTCATGTGCCGCAGCTGCCATGTCGTCGGCGTTACCGTCCCCGGCGGCGAGGACGACACCGCTGGTTCCGTCCAGTGCATCCGGCTGCCCGAGCGCGGCGGTCAGGGGGCTCAAGCGGCACCCAGCGGTCTGTCGATCCAGCTCCAGGGCGAGATCGGCGGGCCAGGCGCTGTCGTCGGCGGTGAGGACCGTCCACGGGGTGGTGGTGCATCGGCGGCGCGGGGTTGCCGCGGGTAGGGGTTCCCAGCACAGGCGGGTCAGCCGGACCCCGAACCGCTGGACGGGTGGGGTGATATTGCGTACCTGCAGGCCCCGGATCTCGGCGACCACCGTACCGTCGGCGGTGGCCAGGCGGCCCGATGCGGTGCAGCCCAGATCATCGGCCTGGTGCACATCGATGGCGACCAGCCGAGTGTGCGCGGTGGTGCCACACACGGTGACCTCGTCGAACCCGGCGACGACCACGGGGCCCGGGGTGAGTCGGTAATGCGCCAACCAGGCAGCCACCGCGCTCTGCACCACCTGGTCGGCGAGGGCCGGGTGCAGTGTCATGGCCCAGGCCGAGACCCGCGCTGTGTCGTGGATGCGCAACCAGGCCCGGGCCGCGTCCCGGGTGGGGTGGACCCGGATGCGGTCGATGGCCGTGAAGGCCGGGCCATGGTGGACGTTGTGCCGCTCGCGGAAGACCCGGTGCAATTCCGTGGGCTCGCTGTCCTGCCAGTCGTCCAGGCCGAGTTGGTCATGGGTCAGTGCCGGGGACCGGGGGCCGTCACCGCGCGGGAGCACGGTGCCCCGGGCATGGACGGTCACCTCGGTGCCGGACCGGGACAGGATCTCGACACGGGCGGTGCCGTCCGCGCGGACCAGCCGCGTGGTGACCTGTGGTTCCGGGTCCAGGACCAGGGGGTGCAGCACCTCCACCTCCCGGGCGGTGACAGCCGTGGTAGCGAAGACCTGGCCGGCCGCGGCCAGCATCATCTCCACGAATCCCGTGCCGGGCAGCACCGGCACGTCGGCCACCCGGTGGTCACCCAGCCAGGGCAGCCGGTTCGGGCCGACCGGTGTCTGCCACAAGTGGCGCTCCGGGTGCTCAGGATCGTGCACGTGGCCGCCGAGCAGCGGATGCTGCCTGGCACCTGGCAGGCTCGGTGCGACCAGCTGGTAAGGGGGCTGGTCGCCGCCGTGCCGGGTGCGGTGCCAGGCGGTGACCGGCACGTCGACCAGTTCCCCCTGACCGTAGCGGGCATGGAAGTCGATGCCGTCGTAGCCGGCCGTGTGCACAGCAGCGAGGTGGGTCAGGAACGTCTCCTGGTCATCTGTGCCCTGGCGCAGGGTGCCGACCGCGATCACGTCGCGGGTGCTGTCGTGGCGGGCGGTGTCCAGGATCGGGCGGACGGCCAGGGGGTGGGCGGTGCATTCGATGAACAGCCGGTGCCCCGCGGTCAGCGCTGCGGAGACCGCGGCGTGGAAACGTACGGGATCGCGCTGATTGCGCACCCAGTACGCGCCGTCCACCGGGCCCGGTGCCGCGGGGTCGGCGCTGACGGTGGAGTAGAAGGGGATGCGGGGACGGGCCTCGGGGACATCGGCCAGTGCGGTGCGCAGACGGTCCAGGACCGGGTCGACCTGCGAGGAGTGGGAGGCCACCTCGACATCGATCAACCGTGCCACCACTCCTTGACCTTCCCAGCGTTCGACCAGTGCGTTGACCTGGGCGGCGTCGCCGGAGATCACGGTGATCGAGGGGGAGGTGAGCACGCCGAGCGATACCCCGTCCGCCCCCGCCTCTTCGATCGTGGCCGCCACCTCGGCGGCGCCGAGCATGACCGATGCCATCGCACCGCCGGAGATGGTGGCGAGCAGGGCGGAGCGGCGGCAGATCACCTTCACCCCGTCAGCCGGGCTCAGGCCCTCGGCGACCACCATCGCGGCGACCTCGCCCAATGACTGACCGATGACCGCAGACGGCTCAACTCCCCAGGAGCGCCACAGGGCGGCCAGCGCGACCTGGACACCGAAGAGGGCGGGCTGGATGCGTTCCAGCCCCCTGAGGCGCTGCGGATGTTCGATGACCTCGCGCAGGGAGAAACCCGCTTCTGCCTCGATCAGCGGATCAAGTTCATCGATCACCGCGGTGAACACCGGCTCGGCGGCCAGCAACTGCCGGCACATACCGGGACGCTGTGAGCCCTGGCCGGTGAAGACGAAAACCGGCCCCGCATGGCCGGGGGAGAGCCGCGGCACCCCGCTGACCACCCCCTCGACCGGCTCCTGGGCGGCGAAAGCCCGGGCGCGGGCGGCCAGTTCGCGCCGGTCGCGGGCGACGATGCCCAGCCGGTGGTCCGCATGCCCGCGGCGCACCGCGAGGGTATGCGCCACATCCCCCAACACGGCGCCGGCTCCGTCGGCCTCCAGCCAGGCGGCAAGCCGAAAGGCGCCCTCGGTCAGCGCCTGCGGGGAGTGCCCGGACAGCAGGAACAGCCGGCGTCCCGCATCCTCACTGGCCCGCTGCGAACGCGGAGCGCGGTGCCGGGGCACGATGGGTGCCGCTTCCAGGATCACGTGGGCGTTGGTGCCGGTCACCCCGTACGAGCACACCGCCGCGAGCCGCGACGGGCCGGGGACCGGCCACGAGGTCAGCTCCGTCGGGACGAACAACCGCGACTTCTCTTCACGGTTGATCGCCGGGTTCCAGGTGCGGAAGTTCAGATTTTGCGGGATTTGTCCGCGCCGCAGGCATTCGACGCTCTTGATGACCCCGGCGATGCCGGAGACCGGCTCACTGTGCCCGATGTTCGTCTTGATGGAGCCCAGCGCGCACCGGCCCCGGCCTTTGCCGTATATGGCGTTGATGGACGTGTACTCGATGGGATCGCCCACTGCGGTGCCCGGCCCGTGCGCCTCGACCAGCCCGACCTCCCCGGGGTCGATCCCGGCCTGCTCCACGGTCCGGCGGAACAACTGCTGCTGCATCACGGTCGAGGGTGCGGTCAGCCGGCTGGCCTGCCCGTCGTTGTTGACCGAGCTCCCCCGGATCACCGCGAGAACGCGGTCGCCGTCCCGGCGCGCGTCCGCCAGGCGCTTGAGCATCAGCACGCCGGCGCCCTCGCCCCGGACGTAGCCGTCCGCGCGGGAGTCGAAGGCGTGGCAGGCTCCGCGCTGGGACAGCAGTAATGGCGCCTCGTAGAAGTGAGTCTCGGGCGAGAGCATCAACAGCACCGCACCGGCCAGCGCGGCATCGCACTCGCCCAGCGTCAGCGCCCCGCAGGCACTGTCCAAGGCGACCAGCCCGGAGGAGCAGTGCGTACTGACCACCATCACCGGTCCGCGCAAGTCCATCGCGAAGGCCACCCGACCGGCCGCACCAGCTGTGAAGTTCCCGAACAAATATGGGCTGTTCGGCGCGTCCTGAACCGGACGTGCCTCGCGGAACAGGTTGTCCGGTGCATAGGTGCCCATGAACACCCCGGTCCGCGACCCCCGCAGAGCATCCACGGGAATGCCCGCATGCTCCACCGCCTCCCAGGCCACCTCGGCCAGCACCCGGAACTGCGGATCCACCCACCGCTGCTCCGCAGGAGCCACCGAGAAGGCCTCCGGGTCCCACGCCCACACATCCCCCTCGAGGAAGCAGCCCCTCCCGGCCCGCGCCGCCAGGTCAGGGTCATGTAAGGAGGCCAGGCGCGCGGCGTCCCACCGGTTGGCCGGCACCGGCCCGACCGTGGAGCGGCCTTCGGCCACCAGCCGCCACAGTCCGCCCGGACTCTCCACCCCACCCGGGAACCGGCAGCCGATTCCCACAACAGCGATCGGCGTCTCCATGGATGCAGACACGGTCCGGCCCCCTACTCCGCGATCGCCGTGCTGTAGCTGAACCGGAATAACGGCACATCCACCCCAGCCACCCGCACGACGGCTCCCGTCCGCTCGAAGTGGTGATGCCGCCCGTAATAGGCCACCGTCCACCGCTCCGGCACAACCGGAGCGTCGATCTCGCAGACCCGGCCAATCCCCTCAGGGCCGCCCTCAACAGCGATGTTGATCACAGAAATCACTCCCCTACCGCGCCGTGCAGCCTGCTCGCGAAGCACCGACCACGCTGCGCGGAAACGATTCTTCACCGCGGCCCAATGGCCCGGAGCATCAACCTGTTGGACACAGCCAACAACCGCCTCACTTACGCGGAAAGGGTGCGCGCCCGGCAGATGAGGGCAGGTCGTTCACACCCCCAGCCGATCCCTCACACCCCCAGCCCGCCGCACACACCCGGCACGCTCAGAGGCCGTTATCTTTCCGGTCTTGGGACATGATCGAGGAACAGGGGTTCGGGGCGGGGTTCCATTCGGGTAGCCGGAGGGCGGTTGGCGCATGAAGGCAGCGCCTCCAGAACAACTCCGGGTTGTGTACGCCCTATGAGCAACAAAAGGCCCTGGTGTCCCACTCTTGCGTGCCCGCACCCGGCGGCGGCCGAATCGAGAGACCTATCGTCTTGTAATCCGGTACGCCATTGCCTGGCGCCCCAAGATCACGCACTCTTCTTCTCATGCCGCGTCACGACATCGTCCAGCACACCAGCTTCCAGCTGGCGCTGATCGGTGTGCACGCCCACGCGGTGTCCGACATCGACTGTCGCTGAGCCGCAGGCTCGGAGAGGCACCGCCGCCTCCTGTGATCGTCCGAGCCCAGTCCGACACACAGCCCTTCTTCGCATGCCGTCGGTGCGGTCTCGTACGGCTCAGCGCCACCCTTCAGTTGCTCCCTGATGCCTTCCGACGGCACTCCCACCCCGAAAGGCATCCATCCCGATGCGTCATCGACTCTCTCTCATCCTCACCACCAGCCTTGTGATTGTCATGAGCGCAGCAAGAATGGGGGTCGCCTTGTCTCCCGGCGGAACGACGCAGCCCTCCATCCCGAGTTCGCAAGACACGACAGCCGGCGCGGATTTCATCGGAAGCGCCGTCGAACCGCAACCGCTACGCCGAGCGCCGTTGTTCGATCCGCAGGTCTCGACCATGCACGACGACAGCGGAAACACGAAGGCCGTCGGCTATCCAGGCCACCTCGGTTCCGGCACCGAGGTGACGACCGCGGCCGTGAAGCTCGGCATGATGCTGTGGCTTCCCGATGGTCGGCTTACCTCCGGCTATACGGACACGTCGTCCGGCACACCCGTGTACCGGATCGCCGCAGTGGATCCCGAGACCCTGGAGGTGGAGTCCAGCTGGGCCGCTCCCGTAGGCCAGACTCTCAACACCACGTACATGTACCAGAAGGCCAACGGGGAAATCCTGGTCGGTTCTAAGCAGGGACACATATACGTCCTGCAACGCCACGACGAAACGGGCAAGCCCGTGATCACGGTGAAGCGAGACATCGACCTGGCGTCCCAGGGAGTCCTCGGCCAGGGCGAAAAGCTGCTCAACAGCGCCTTCGACGGTCAGGGCAACATCTGGTTCACCACCGGAGGAATCGCGGGAATCGGTGACGACCTGGGAACCACCAGCACGGTGGGATACGTCGACAGCCGCGGCAAGGTGCATGCGCTCCACCTCGATGGGCAGGTGGTGGAGAACGGCATCGCGGTCCACGGCACCACGGCCTATGTCGTGACAGGTCCAGCCGGTCAGGACGACCACGGCGAGGTGACTGGTGCCGGCGGGGATGAACTGCGGCAGGACGGCGACGTAGAAGGCGCCCATCTTCGGGTTGAGGAGGTTGGTGAGCGTTCCCTGCCGCCAACCGCCGGTGAACGAGTCCGCGCCGGTGAGCAGTTCGGTTGCGTTGGGGTCCGGACCTGGCCGCCCGCGGAAGGTGTTGCGGAGCATGCGGGCGCCCATACGCCCCAGGCCCGTTTGCGTCGGCCGACGGCCGACGTCCGCAGCCGGTACCGGCTCCGTGAGCCCCAACAGGGCCACTGGCAAAGGCAATCAGAGCCGCGACCTGGGTGTTCCGCTTGCTTGATCGGCTACACCACGTGGCGGGACACCGTCCCCGCCTGAATTGGAGGACCCCGGCGCCGCGAAGGCGCCGGGGTGCCCGTCCCATCGAGACGGGAGAAACGACACGGGGGGTAAAAGCCGCTTCTCCCGACGAGGCCAGGCCCTGCATCCACGCCGCAGCGGAGGGGGAGTACGCGGCGCGGGTCCCTGCAGCAGGGCCCTTCCCTGCCCCGCGGATTCCTGCCAGGTCCGCCGGGCGCACATCCATCCTGCGCGCCTGCCCCCGCGGCCGAGCACGGCAAAGGTCCTCGACCGCCGGGTCGTTAGTCCCTAAAGGCTGGACCGGATACGGTTGAGCAGCGTGACACAGTGCGCGCGTATGCGCGCCGTGAGTGGCTCGCCGCGCAGGAAGACCTGGCGCCAGCTGGCTGACGCGCGGTCGGCTGGCGGTTGCACGTCGAGGTTGGATGGGGCAGGGCGGCCTTGGTTCTCTCCAGGTCTCCGCGGCTTCGGGCAACACGACTTGTTCCTGCCGCATCAGGGCGCTGAGGCGACGCAGTCTCCAGTTCGGCCGCCAGGTGAGGGCGGGGTCGGGGATCATCTCAATGTCCTGCGCGCAGGACATGTCGCAGGCAGGGTGCCGTCCACGTCGGCTGCCCGTCGCCCGTGGGCCACTGGGTTTGATCAGCGATCTGGTGGTCCGTCGCTTTCGTGCTCGAGTCGTTCGTCCTGAACGATATGGACGGCGGCTTCCTCGGCCGCTGCGGCGCCTGCCTCTGTACTCACGTCCGAGGCGACGGCTTCCGTGATGGTGTCGGTGTGGACTCTTCATCCGGGCGAGGAGATGGCCGGCCTGGTCGGTGCCGGCTCGTGTCGATCGCCCGCCGCCCATCGCAGCCCGAACCGGTCGTCCAGCCGGGGACAGCAGCTGCGCCCGTGACAACGCCCGCAGCGAGCACGCGCAGCCCCGCGCCCTGCACGTCACGCACCAGCACTTGGGGACTATCGGCCCGGGCGTCGAGGTCCTTTGCCGGGCCGGGACGCGGGGGCAGAGGCACAGGATGGATGTGTGACCAGCGGACCTGGCAGGAGTCCGCGGGACACGGAAGGGCCCTGCTGCAGGGACGCGCCGCGCACGTGGCCGGACCGCCTCGAAAAGCACGCCCGCCACGTCCACCGACTGCGTCGACATCGGGGTGAGCCGCAGTGCTGTGATGCACCGGCTGTAGAGGGCCATCGCGACGGTGAGTTCACACTGCACCCAGCGGCAGGTCACCGGCTCCATATGCCCGCGCATAGGTGCACCAGTACGTCTTGGACGGAGGCTGCCACTCGTCCGGCCCCTGGTCGCCCTTGGAACGGTTGGAAGCGCGTGGGTTCGCAGAATCACAGACGGGGCAGCGTTGGAACCGACGCGAGGTTGAGGGTGAGAAACCGTGTTTGAACCCGGGTTGTGATCAGCCGCATCACCCACGACGGCCAGGGCTTGGCTCTCTGCGGTCTGCGCGCCTGAGAGGGCGCGAGCGAGTCAGGAGAGCCAGTCGGTGTAGCGGGTGGGGGCGAGGTGAGCGTCCTTGTCGGTGAGGACGTCACCCTTGACGACGGCGAACATGCCGGCAGTGGGGTCGGTGACGACGGTGCCGTTGTCGCTCTTGCGGGACAGGGTGATCCGGCCCAGTTCATCCAGGGAGAAGATCTCGGGGCCCGCGTTGTTGCGAATGCCATTCAGCGGGGCGCCCGCCGCGACTTCCGCCACCGCGCTGGCCACGTCCTTGGAGGCGATCGGCTGGATCGGCGTGGCGGGCAACCGGGGACCGTGTCGCCGTCGGCGGTCCAGGACGGGACTGCGTCCATGAACTCCATGAACTGCGTCGCTCGGACGATCGAGTAGGGGATCGGCCCGGCCGCGAGGATGGTCTCCTGGAGCACCTCGGCCCGGTAGTAGTCCAGCTCCGGCACCTGGTCCGCGCCGATGATCGAGAGGATGACGAAGTGGCCTGAGCCGCGTCCGGACGCGCCATGAGCAGGAAACCGGCTTTCCCTTCGTCCTGCGACAGGGAACCACGTGCACCTGGGCAGTCAGCAGACGGCCGTCGCGATGCCGGGATCCGCCCTCCGCCCCGGTGAACAGATCGGCGAGCGGTCTGCCGACGATCTCTGGCGCAGTGTGCCCCCAGAGCGCCCGGGCACCTTCGCTCCAGTGGGTGATGCGGCTGTCGGCGTCCGCGACCACGACCGCGGGGGCTGTGTCGAGGACGGTGCCGGACGGCAGCGGATGGCGCTGCCCCGGCGGCTCATGGGACTTCATCGTCGTGTCCTGTCCGGCCTGGCTATGTCAACGATGCTCTGCTGCACAGGCCGACAGCAAGCCGGGCGGTCGCACCGCGTGCCGTGGAGCGCACGGGCCGTCGGCCGGACGCGCGGGTCCGGCCGACGGACGTCGTACAGGAGGCCAGGTCGCCTCCAGCGGCCCCCGAACTGATGTTGATGATGACTGACTCCGGGGCGCTCCGGGTCGATCATGCGGCGTGCCGCCTCGCGGGCGCCGGTGAAGCTGCCCCGGAGATCGAGCTGCAGGAGGCGGTCCCACTGCTCGTCGGTGATGTCCATCAGGGGACTGGAGGGGTCGCCGCCCGCGTTGTTGACCCAGAGTCGAGCGCGCCGAACCGCTCCACAGCGGTGTCGGCCAGGGCGGCCACCGCCCGGGGCCGGTGACGTCGGCGACGGCGGCCAGTGCCGACCCGCCACCCGCCTCCAGGGCGCCGGCCTGAGCCTGGGCGGCCTCCTTGTCGCGGTCGGGCGACGATGACGTTCGCCCCGCCTCGGCGAGCCGCTGGCGGGTTCGGGCCTGGCTGCGTCGTAGGAAGCGTGACCAGTGCAGATGGTGCTCGTTGCTGTGGCAGTGGCGCGTGACGACGATGTGGCCCATCAACCGTTCTTCAGCCCGGCCTCCGCCTCCTCGTTCGTGGGGGAGTCGAAGAGGGTGGACATGTCGATCCGGGAGGAAACGGCATCCTGGAAGAGGCCGTCCTTGTTATTGAAGAAGTGGTGGATCAGCGCCGGGTCCACCTGCGCCTGCTGGGCGATCCCGCGCATCGTGGCGCCCGAATAGCCCTTGGTGTCGAGGAGTTCGAGCGCGGTCGTGAGGATCTGGGTCCGGGTGCTGCTCTGTCCCGGGCGGCGGCCGCCACCCCGTGAGGGCCGCCTCCCGCGGGCCGCGGCAACGGGGCGTGCGGCGGCGTTGTTCGGGCAAGGGCTCCCGACTCCGTTGGTCATTGCCCTCTCCGCGAGTAATTCGGCCGACGACGTCGCGGCCGAGACGCCCGATAGGGTCGATTTCGCGCCAAGCATGCCCGACCCTGCGCTGCGCGCTTTGGCCGAGGCCCTCATGGCAACGGGTCGTCCGTCGCCGCGGTCGCGCCGTGGCGGGCGCGGATGAGCGCGATCACGGTGTCGGTGGTGCGGTCGAGGTAGCTGCGGCCATCGGGCAGCTGGGCCTCCGGGCTGATGTAGCTGCGCGGCCCGAGGTGAGTGGCCGGGTCGAGCCGATGCACGGTGATCTTTCCGGCGCGCTCGGCGCGGTTCCATCCGCTACGGCGGAACAGCCGCCACTGCTGAGGGAAGATCCAGGTGCCGACCCGCTCAATCCGGTCGCTCGCACTGGTGAGTTGATACACATGCTCGGCATGGGTGAGGTCGTTGGCGCCGTTGTGGAATCCACCGAGTGTGATCACTATGAGTGGAGAGCGCAGCTGGGTGTGCAGTTCGTCAACCGCGCCGGTGGCGACCTGGGCGCCGCCGCTGTAGCTGAGCAGCACCACGGGGATACCGCTGTCGGGCTGGTAGCCGGCGAGCCGGAGCTGCGTGGCGATCTGGGAGCCGACGGCCCGGTTGTACAGGGGGCGGTATCGGTGGTCGGCGGCGACGAAGATCTGCATGACGTTGTGCAGGAAGAGCAGCAGCCCGATGTGACGGCGCAGCCACGCCCACACCGGCCGATCGGCGAGCGGGTCGGCCAGCGGCGAGTAGGGCTGCACCTGACCCAGCACCCGCAGCTCCGGCGCTCCGGCGATCACGGCCTTGACCAGCTGGCCGCCGTCCCGGGTGTCGCGGAAGCGGCGTTTGCCGATGCCGTCCAGGTAGACCAGGTAGGCATCCGGGGGGCTGTCAGGGGCCGCACCCCGGGCATAGGGCACGCCCTCCGGGAGCTCGGTGACAGGGGCCCGCCAGCCGGCGCTGTAGGCCAGGACCTCGTAGCGGGCCAGCAGTCCTTCGGCGAGCAGAACCGGCCCCAGCGCGCAGACCCAGAGCAGGACATCGTTCATGCGATCGGCTCCGGTGCCCGCGTCGCACTGATCCTCACGACCAGACGGCGAACGGCCTCTACAGCAACACCAAGACCGGCCCCAGCGACGGCCACGCAACCGGCGGCGCCCCACCAGCCGAGCCCGGTCGCCGCCCCGAGCGGGCCGGCCAGACCGGCCCCGACGCCCACAAGGAGCAGCAGGTGGAGCAGGGGCCCGAGCAACGGGAATGCAAGGACGGCAGCGAGCACCAGCGGGGCGACCAGGCTTGGTGTCCACTCCAACCCGGCGCCTGGCGGTGGAGAGGACAGCACCAGCTCGGACAGGGTCAAGGCGGTCAGCGGCCACAGCGCGAACACAGCACCCTCGACGAGGCCGGCGGGCAGCAGCAACCCGGCCACAAAAGTCCGGGACATGCCGGGCCGGCGCGCTACCAGAGGGACGATGCGCCCGGCGGCCTCCGACAGCCCGGCGAACAGCAGCAGGACAACGACGACGGGTGACATCACTCAGCCTCGCTGTGACGGATCGACGGGAGCCGACTGTCGGACTGAGCCGGCCGCTTGCAGGTACCGCTCGAGTTCGTCGGCGGCGCGCTGATATCCCCCCGCCTTGTGCTGGGCGACCTTCAGGGTGGCCGCGGCTGCCCGGAACCCGGGGTCGTGAAGCAGGCGCCGGGCGAGGGCACGCACGGAGCCGCTGGCGACGTCCTGGGTACGGATCGACAGGCCGGCGCCGAGCTCGACGACCCGCCGGGCGACCATCGGCTGGTCGGCGCCCTGCGGGACCACCAACATCGGTACCCCGGCGTGCATGGCCTCGTTGACGCTGTTCATCCCGCCATGGGTGACGAACAGCGCCGCGCGGGCCAGCACCTCTGGTTGCGGCACGAAGCGGCGGGTGAGCACGTTGGCCGGCAACGGACCCAGTGCGTCGGGATCGGTCTGTCCGGTGGAGACGATCACGGTGCCGCCCAGCGGGGCGAGCTCGGTGGCGAGACTGCGCAGCAGCTGCGGGTCGGCGTTGAACACCGTGCCCAACGAGGCGTACAGCACCAGGTCCTGGAGCCGGTCGGCCGGGAACGACGGGTCGACCGGTCGGGCGCCGATGCTCGGGCCGACGAACCGGTAGGACTGGTCGAAGTCCTCGACGGCGGGCTGGAACTCCCGCGAGGTGTAGACCAGATTGAGCGGCTGGCGGATGTTCCCCAGGTCGAGCAGGGGCAACCCACGCGTGTCGAAGCGGCGGTGCAGCTCCCAGCGCGACCGCAGGTAGCCCTGGAGGCTGCGGGGCCGAGCCGCAGCCGCGGCCAGCAGGTCCCAGGAGCCGCGGGTGGGGCTGGGCACATGCCGGTTGAATGCGAACGTGGTGAACGACGACGCCGCCGGCACCCCGAGTTCGCGAGCGGCGACTGCACCCCACAAACAGGCGTTGTCGTGGACGATCAGGTCGGGCCGGACACGGCGCAGGTCGGTGAGCACGGCGGGCACCAAGCCGACGGCGGTGCGCGCGAGCCCCTCCACCAGCGTGACCGGCGTCGGCGGATCGGGGAGCGGCTGGTCGCCCCCGGGGTAGAGGCACACGGTCGCGCCGGCGGCCTCGATCTCCTCACGGAACGCGGGTGAGGTGTGGTACGTGACGGCGTGGCCGCGCCGGACAAGCTCGGCCACGACCGGCAGCGTCGGGTTGACGCGCCCGTGCATGCCGATGTTGAGGAACGCGATGGTACTCACAGACCGGCCTCCAATATGGAAGGCGCCTCGCCCGGGCCGGCGGATGTCGCCGAAGGGCCGTTGACCCGATACAGGCCCGGCCCGCTGATGCGCAGCCCGTCGAGAAAGCGCCCCGCCGTGAGCGACGCGGTGCTGATCAGCCGCTGGGAATGGCCGAAGTCCCACGGGGCGGGCCAGGCCTCGATGCCGGTGGGGAGCACGACGGTCGGGATGTGCTGGGACACCTCGTGCGGGTCACGCTCGATCTGATGGTGCAGCAGCAACAGCCCGGCCCTGGCGGCGATCGCACCGGCACGTCGGCGCGGGACGACGGGGCTCAACGCCGAGCTCTCCGGCCCGGTCGACAGCACCACCACGCTGGCGGCCCCGGCCTGCTGGGCCGCCAGTACCGGGACATAGGCGATGACCCCGCCGTCGACGAGCGTCCGGCCCTCACGATCTACCGGGGGCAGGATCCCGGGAATGGCTGTGCTTGCCAGCAGCGCGGACTCGAGGTCTCCGTGGTCGAGCAGCGCCGGAGCGCCGGTGACCAGGTCCATGGCCACCGCCGTGAACGGGACCGCCAGCTGCTCGATCCGCGACGGCAGCCCGGCCCGGGTGATCAGTCGACGCAGGCCGCGATCGGTGAAGACGCTGGCACGTGAGGACAGGTAGCCGAGCGGATACACCTCACGGCGATGCAACTGGCTCCACACGTTGTCCAGCCACGGCGCGGCCCTGTCGGGGTGGGCGGCCGCGATGGCCCCGTTGAGGGCACCCACCGAGGTTCCGATGATCATGTCCGGGACGAATCCGCGCTGCTCCAGCGCGTACCCGACACCGACATGTGCCGCTCCGAACACGCCACCGGCGCCCACCACCGCGGCCACGGGACGGGGAAGGGCGCGCAAGCCCGCCGATGCCGGGTCCTCGGGCGGCCGGCTCGATGACTGGGGACGCGTCCCCTTGTCGCGCGTCTCATCGCCACGACCACTCGCCGAGTCGCCCCCGCTGAAGCCAATGCGTGCCCATGAGACTGGCCCACGACCGGTACCCCTCATGATGATCAGCCTTTCTCGCCACGGCACTGAATCGGATTGATTTCGCAGCTAGGATCGGGCGGCCACCCGATCTGTGACACCGCCAGCCAGCCGAGCACGGTAAGCGCATGGCGTCTCAGGCGCGCAGACCGCAGAGAGCCAAGCCCTGGCTCGCCGTGGGTGATGACAAGGAACTCCGGGGGAGTGGATCGCCCGGACGTTCCTCTCTTTCTGGGAGGACGAGTCGACCCGCCCCGCGCTGGTCGCCGTCTACCGGACCAGCCTGTCGGACGAGGCGACCGCCAAGGGGTTCCGCGACCAGATCGAGGCGGCCTTCGCGTCGTGCCTGGGCCGGATCGCCCCCGAGGAGACCGAGCGGACACCGGCGTTCACGTTCCTGGTGTCCGCGCAACTGGCCGGCCTGGTCATGCTGGTCTACGTCCTCGCGGTGGAGCCGCTGGCCTCACTCGACTTCGAGGAACTGATGGAGTGGCTCGTCCCCGCCATCGAGGTCCACTTCGACCGGCTGCCCCAGGAGCAGATGGCGGGGGCGCCCTCGGGACAGGCCACCGCCGAGGCCCCGGTTCGTACCCCGCCTGCGCTGTTCCTCCCGGCGCTTCGGCCGCCCGGACCCACGCCAGGCGCCATCCGAAGACGTGTTGAGGTACCACGAGGTGCTCCCTGTTCTGGGCCGCCCGCTGTGGGCGGGCGGCCCAAGACGGATGGCTTCTGAGAGGGCGCGAGCGGGTCAGGAGAGCCAGTCGGTGTAGCGGGTGGGGGCAAGGTGAGCGTCCTTGTCGGTGAGGACGTCACCCTTGACGACGGCGAACATGCCGGCGGTGGGGTCGGTGACGACGGTGCGGTTGTCGCCCTTGTGGGACAGGGTGATCCGACCGAGTTCGTCGAGAGTGAAGACGTCGGGCCCGCCGATGTTGAGGGTGCCGTTCAGTGGGGTGCCGGCAGCGACTTCGGCGACGGCGTCGGCGACGTCCTGCGCGGCGATCGGCTGGATCGGAGTAGCAGGCAGGCGGACGGTGTCGCCCTCGGTGGTCCAGGACAGGACGGCGTCGATGAACTCCATGAACTGGGTGGCACGGACGATCGAGTAGGGGATCGGCCCGGCCTTGAGGATGTCTTCCTGGAGGACCTTGGCCCGGTAGTAGTCGAGCTCGGGCACCTGTTCCGCGCCGACGATCGACAGGATGACGACGTGCCCCACCCCGCCCTGCTGGCCGGCGGCCAGAAGGTTGTCCATCGAGGTCTGGAAGAACGCCGGAGAGGCGTCGTCGAAGGTCGGGGAGTTCGTCAGGTTGACGACGACGTCGGCACCGGCCACGGCCTCCTCCAGGCCCTTGCCGGTGATCACGTCGACCCCTGTGGACTGCGAGTGCGGCACGGCCTCGTGGCCGGCCGCGTTCAGGTTCTTCACGACCTTCGATCCGATCAGGCCGGTACCGCCGATAACTGCGATCTTCATGGTCACCTTTCGTCGTGCACCACCGTGGGACTCTCTGGAGCCTCGATGGCGCACTGAGGAGGGAAAGGGGTCGGCAGCGAATCCGAAGAGGAGTCGGCACCCGTTCTTCATTTCATATTTCGGCAATAGTCGAAGATTTCTTCTTGACCGTGACGTGGGCCAGCCCGCGGTCCGCGGGCGGACGGCACCGCCGCGGTCAGGCAGGGCGCGGAGCCCGCCGGTCCTTGCGCTGGGCCAGCTCCTCGTCGTCGACCAGGGTCAGCATGGGCTGACCCGGCGCGCACATCATCGTCACGAGGAAACGGCTCCAGGAATCCGTTCGGTTGTTCCCGTCCTGATAGTGGATGACGTCGCCGCCCGGCTCCCAGAACGTCTCTCCGGCCTTGACCACGCGCTCCGGCTCACCTTCGAGCTCAAAGAGCATCTCCCCCTCGAGCATGTATCCGAATGCGGGACCGGAGTGCCGGTGCGGAGGGGTGCCCGGGTCGCCCGGGGGAAATTCGATGAGGACGGTCATCACCTCGGCCCCCTCTGGGATGGACGGCGGCTGTGCCGTCTGCAGCAGGGTCAGCGCCGTCTTCCACGCTTCGGACCGTGGTCCCTGCTCTGCGCTCGTCGGCTCATTGCTCGACATGGTGAAGCCTCCATGGGTGCGTAGCGGTCTACGGAGCCGCCCGGACCGGACAGCGCGGATCGGTCACCTCCGGCGGATGTGCCGGCTTTCCAGCTGCGGAGCTTGTCGGGGGTTGACTACTAGCTAACCCTCGACGAACGTGACTGTCTCTTCGAGCGGCGCCCGGGCCGTACGGCTGTAATCCACCGTGACGTCCTCGAACCCGATCGACATGCCGCAGAAGAGGATGAGCTCGTCGGGGGGTGACAGGACCTCCGCGACGGTCTTGCGATACTTCGCCCATGCCATCTGCGGGCAGCTGTGCAGCCCTTCGGCGCGGAGCAGCAGCATGACGGTCTGCAGATACATGCCGACGTCGGCCCATTGGGCCGGGCCCATGTCGCGGTCGATATAGCAGAACAGGGCGGCGGGCGCCCCGAAGCAGTCCCAGTTCGCGGAAGAGGCCCTCTGGCGCGCCTCTATGTCCCCGCGCGGGATACCGAGTGCGCCGTAGCGCTGCTCGCCGAAGGCGGATCGGCGCTCGCAGTACGGGAACTTCAGTGCGGGCGGGTACTGCTCGTACTCCGGCTCGTCCCAGGGGTCGCCTGCGGCCAGGCGCTCCCCGGCGAGCTTCTTGACCTCGGCCAGCGGCGCGCCGGTCAGCACGTAGGCGTGCCACGGCTGGATGTTCGATGCGGACGGCGACCAGGCCGCGGCGGACAGCACGCGCTCCAGCACCTCCCTGGGGACAGGTCGGTCGGTGAATCCGCGCACTGCCCGTCGGCTCGTGACGGCCTCATACACGTCCATGATCGCCTGCCTCTCTATCTGCTCAACGCGCCTCCTATCATTACACTCGCGACGGTATCATTCAATACCATCTTGTGTTTAACTATCGCCGAGTACGAATCCTCAGCCCTTGGCTCCCCGCCTCGGTCCCCGCTTCTTTGGAGAAAGTCCATGGCCACGCTGCTGCACATCGACTCGTCCGTGCTCCCCGGCGAGGCGTCCTCGTCCCGTTCGGTCGCGGCCGCCTTCCGCAAGGCCTGGGAGGAGCAGCACCCGGAGGGCACGGTGATCTACCGCGACCTCGCCGCCAACCCCGTCCCGCACATCACCGCCGCGGCCTGGTCCGCCGGGTACACCGTCCCGTCCGAGCGCACCCCGGAGCATGCCACCGCGTTCGCCGAGCGCGTGAAGCTCATCGAGGAACTGGAGCAGGCGGACGCCGTCCTGATCGGCGCCCCCATGCACAACTTCTCGATCCCCTCGACCCTCAAGGCGTGGCTGGACAACGTGCTCCTGCTCGGCCGCACCGCGGGCGAGAACCCCTCCGCCCAGGGCACCCCGGTCACCGTCATCGCCAGCCGAGGCGGCTCCTACGCGCCGGGCACGCCGCGCGAGGGCTTCGAGTTCGTGCAGAACTACCTGGAGGCCGTCCTGAAGCGCACGCTCGGCCTGGATCTCGACTTCATCGTCCCGGAACTCACCATGGCCCCCCGCAACCCGGCCATGTCCGAACTGGTCCCCCTCTACGAGGCCTCTCGCGAGCGCGCCTTCGAGGACGCGACCACCAAGGCCAAGGAACTCGCGGAGCGCCTAGCCGCGTAACCGCCGGGCCGTAGACGCCGTGTGACGTCTCGACCCAGGACGTCACACGGCGTCCTCGTAGCCTGCGCCCTCTCCGGCGGTGACGGTGGTGCTCTGTCCCTGGGGGCCGGTGGCCCGGCGCTGGTGGCGGCCAGGGCGTTCGGCCTGCCGACGGGCAGCGCATCGACACGACGGCGATGCGGTCGACAGTGAAGAGCACACCGCCGGCCAGGTATGCGGCGCGGTAGCCGTGCGGACGGCTCGGTCCCCGTCGACGACGAAGCCCTGGCCGCAGCCCGCAGCCCGCAGCCCGCAGCCCGCAGCCCGCAGCCCGCAGCCCGCAGCCAGGGCCGGCGCGTAGCGACGATGGCCGCAGCTTTCAAGGCAGGGTTCGCCGCGTAAGCCGCATGAGACGAAGCGCGCCCACGCGGCAGGCAACCGGTGCGCGGGCGCGCTTACGCCTCACCGCCTGCGGGATGGGCAAGCCGGGTCAGCAGATCCGTCAGCTGCTCGGGCTCGCCGGGCCCCAGTTCGGCAACCAGACGCTCAGCCAGCGGCTCCGCCGCCACATGAGCTGCATCGAAAAGCTCGATGCCCTGAGGCGTGATCTCCACTGCCCGCACCCGCCGGTCCCCCGGAACGGTCCTGCGTACGGCCAGCCCCTTACGCTCCAGGTCGTCCACGACCCGCATGATTCCCGCCTTGTCCGTCCCCGTCGCCGCCGCCAAGTCCCGCTGCACCGTGGGCCCGCGGTTGACCAGCACGATCAGCACGGCGAAATGCCGCAGCTCGATGCCCAGCGGCCGGAGCGCCTCCGTCATCACCGCGGCCGCGTGCCAGTGCGCCCGGCGCAGCAGCAAGCCGAGAGCGAAAGGCGATTCATCCCCGGGGCGGTCGGTCGCACGCGAGGCGGTGGCTCTGTGTGAAACGTCGGCGGTCATGAAGCCACATTACAGCCATCCATTCACTCGATACGGTATCGTTTGAAACTAAATGCGGCTACGTCTGCTGCGGCCCTGTTGCCTCGCGCCGGAAGGACCTGGTCAAGACCGCGGGGGCGCGGCAGAGGTGTGCTTCCGGATCGCCAAGGACGAGTGCGGCCTGGACCACTGCCAGGCGAGGCGGGAAGCCGACGAAATGAGGCTCCCGAGGTGACGGAATGCGCCGAGCGGGGTCAGCTGGCCGTACGGCCGCCGCGTGATGTGACTGAGGACGGACGCTAGTTGGCATCGAGCGCCGTAATTGGCCACGTCGGCGCTCAGTGAGCGAAGGGCATCTTTTCAGTCGAGGATCGCGGTGGCTTCGATCTCGACCAGGTGGTCGGGGACGTCCAGTGCCGCAACGCCTATCAGCGTGGTGGGCGGGGCCGGGGTGACCCCCAGCTTCGCGGCTGCCCGGGAGATCCCTTCCAGGAGCGGCGGCATCTTGTCGGGGGTCCAGTCGACGACGTAGAAGGTCAGCTTCGCCACGTCGTCGAAGGAGCCACCGACCTCGGCCAGGGCGGTGCCGACGTTGAGATAGCTTTGCTCGACCTGGGCGGCGAGGTCGCCTTCGCCGATCGTGACTCCCTCGGCGTCCCAGGCGACCTGCCCGGCGATGAAGACCAGCCTCGACCCGGATGCGATCGACACCTGCCGGTAGACGTCGATCTTGGGCAATCCGCTGGGGTTCACAAAGGTGATGGCCATGGTGCCTGTCTCCTCGTCCTGAGCGCCTGTGGGCTCGCGTCCCGACCGAGACGCTCTTGGTCTCTTGTGGTTACTCAGGAACTGTAAGAGAGTGGTCGCTGACGTGGAAGAACGCACTTTTCAGTGACTGGAGAACCTTATGGTGACCACGCAGTTCACAGGCTCGCCCGAGGATGCAGACCTGGCGCGTGCGGACTCCTTGGCGCGGGAGATCTTCTCCGACGTCGCCAACAAGTGGGCGTTCCTCATCGTCGAGGGTCTCGGTGATCGCACCCTGCGCTTCAGTGAGCTGCGGAACGAGATCGAGGGCATCAGCCACAAGATGCTCACCCAGAACCTGCGCATGCTGGAGCGCAACGGCCTGGTCGAGCGCACCGTGCATCCCACTGTCCCACCGCGGGTCGAGTACACCCTCACTGAGCCGGGCCAGGCTCTGCGAGCGACAGTCGACGGGATGTGCGGCTGGACCCGCCGGTACCTCGGTCACATCGAGGCCGCCCGCCGTCACTTCGACGCCTGACTTCTGCGGCCAACTTGGATGCTCAGAGCGGCCAACTAGCGTGCCCAGTCACACGAGTGTGACTGGGCGCCGTAGATGGCCCGTGAGCGTTCCAATTGGCCCGGGTGAGCGCTGGAGGTGGCCTGCAGAGCGTTGGCCCGTTGCGGTGCTGGCACCCCAGGCGCTCGAACGCGCCCGCCTCCTGCGAGCATGTCGCCTTTACGGACGGCTTACAGGAGAGGTGGAGCCGTGGGGACGTTGGTGGAAGAGGCCGTCACGCAGACACTGCGCGGCGGGGACGGAGAGGCGGTCCGTCTGTACGTAGCCGCCTGCGCCGAACGCATGGCGCCACTGTTTGTGGGACTGCGGGTTGGCGTAGCAGGCAGGGAAGCGGACGTGGATTTCTACGTGGAGTCCGTACGTGACCTCTGGCATGCCGACCGCCCGCTCTCCGACGCTGCGGAGCGCGTACGTGTGCTGGAGCGGTTCCCCGAGCTGCAGCCGGGCGACGAGGAGGTCACCGACGTCGCCGGCACCTACACCTTCTTCGCCGCCCTCGTCCTGCGTTACGCCCTGCTGGCCAACGGCTCCGGGAGCGCCGATGAGGCGGTGTCCTGCGGCCATGCAGCGCTTACCGCGATGGGGATGCTGGACCAGAACGTGGTCGGCGGCGGCTTCCGTGCACAGGAGCATGGGCTCCAGTGGTTCTCGGTGTCCGGTGACACCGCGGGGCTGTGGGAAGCGAGTATTGAGGCGGGGCGGGAACGGTTCCGCACCGTATGTGGCCCTACCGCCGGCAGGTCGGGCTGAGGGAGCCGCCGCGTGAGCCCCAAGCGCGGCGACCGCGCAGCCCCGCCGCCCGGCGATGACGAGTGGGACATCCGCTTCGCCGACGCGGAGGCCGCCAAGGGCGGGGAGCAGTTATCCGCCCAGGCCGCGGGCAACACCCGCGCGCCGCCTGGTACCTCATGCGGACGGACAACGGCGCCGGCCACCCGGACCGAGCGCCACCACCGCACGAGCAGTATCCCTCTCTGAAAGGGGTGAAGGTCCGGGCGGTGGTCAGCTGCAGCGCAGGCGGGGCGATCCTGGGCAGCGAGGTCCACCGCTTTGCGGGGCGGTCGCTGCAGGGCGCGGCGGACCTGCTGCTCGAGCAGATCCATGTGGCTTTTGTCCACGAGATTGGCAGCAGTTGTTCAACACTTCCGACAGCACCCAGCCCTGTCGCCGTTCGATTTCGTATGGGCAGGGCCACCAGGAACAGCCAGGCGGAGGGGACCGCGCGGCGAGAAAGGCCATGGTTCGGCGCGGGTGTCGGAGGATAACGTCAGACGATGCGGATCTTGCTCTCCGATACTCCGGGCCGGTGCCTGCCGTGT
>NZ_JACEHE010000056.1 GCF_013778455.1 Streptomyces himalayensis subsp. himalayensis
CACGCTCTCCGGACCACGAGGTCGCTGAGTATGTACTGAGTTCGCACTTCAGGGTGACGATGGTGGGCCGAGGGAGAGCCCCGGGCGCGGCGTTCAGTCCGCCACGGCCTGACCGAGGTGCGCCTGGCGATGGTCACTGGACCAGCTGGTCGCGTGCGGTGTTCAACCTCCCCGCCGCAGAGCTGCTCACTCCCTGCGGAGGGCGCGGCAGGACGCAGGTGGACCACCGCGTCAGGTTTGACCCCCAGGACTTCAGGCAGCGACCCTCACACCCGCGGGGTTCGGGCGCGCAGCCGGTCGATCTCAGCGAGCACGCAGTCCACATGCGGACGCACCTGCGCCTGCAATGCATCACTCCAGCTCTCCTCGGAGTAAGGGCAGTTGAGATAGAGCTGCCTGGCGTGCTCGAGGGCGGCGCGGTGCTCGGGCGGGAGCTGGGCGAGGGCCCAGTCGGCGGCGGCGTCCTTCGACTTGATCTGGCCAGTGGCGAGCGTGGTCCAGATACGGGCGAGGGTCAACAGGACGTTGCGGGTGTCGCTGTCCAGGTCGTCGAGCAGGCCGGGGATACCCGCAACGCTCGCCCGGACCAGGTCGACCTGCGGAACCGGGTCGAGGACCTGCGCCGGGCGCGGGCCGGTGAGTGGGTGGTCGCCGGTCAGCGCCATAGTGACCAGCAGGGCCAGATCGGGCATCGGCTCCGGCTGGGGGACCTCCCCGGCCTCGTACGCCGCACGCAGCCACTCGCCGTAGAGGAAGTCGCCGGTCGGCGGGTACCGCCAGGGCCGGACCTCGGACTGGACGACCACGGTGAGCTCGACCGGGCGGACCTTGTTTCGGAAGCCGGAGATCCGGAGCAGTCCACCGAGGAGTGTCCGTCGATCCTGCTCGTCCATTCGCCGCCGGGAGACGACCAGCACGTCCACGTCGCTAGCCGGCCTGAGTCCGCCGAGCACAGAGGAGCCGTGGAGGTAGGTGCCGATGGCATTGTGGTCTAGCACGCCGCCGACCAGCCCCACGATCTGCTGAACCTGATTCACTGCATCAGCGTCTCCTACCATCCGGCGGACTGCACAGCATTATGCGACTTCGGCTGGTCAGGGAGCTGCAGGGATGTGGAGGGCGAGGCCGGTGCCTGTCATGAAGCCGTTGAGGATGTCTGGCCGGTACTGGAGGCGTTGCCACTGACACTCAGATGACGATGTCCAACTGACGCTCTCCCGCAGACCGTCAGTGCCCTGGCAGGTCACCGTCCCGGCGCTCACCACACGACCGCTTCGCCGGCCGGCAGGCTCTCGAAGCCGGCCCCGCATCGAACGAACCTCGGCGAGGCCGCGGCGCGCCGACACCCCGGGCCGTCGTAGGCCGTCGGCCCGGGTGCGGAGCGGCCTCGCCGAGGTCGGACGATCAGTGGCCGGCGACGACGCCGGACAGTTCGTTCGTGATCTTCGGCAGGATCACGGACGTGACTTCCTTGCCCGATTCGATGTCGATCGCGTGCAGCTTGCGCTTGCCCGGCTCGGAGACGTACGCGGTGTGGTCGCGGACGAAGAGGGTGGGCCGGGGCTGCTGCCAGTCCAGCGGCTCCTGCCACTCGTCCACGACGGGGATCTTCTTGTCCACCGTGCCCGTTTCCGGGTCGATGACGTGGAGGCTGCCGTTGGTGCCCAGGAGGAGTGCCTCGCCGTTGGGTCCGCGGCCGAGTGAGCGGAAGGAGTAGCTGGTGCCCAGGTCGACGAGGCGCAGTTTCCCGGTCTCGGTGTTGATGAGGGAGATGCGGGTCGGCCGCTCCAGTTCGGCCTCCGGGTCGGTCTTGTAGTCGCCCAGGAGGATGGGCGATGCGTCGCTGCCACTCTGGTTACCGATGCGGCCGTAGTCGTCGGGGGCGTCGACCTTGGTGAACTTGCCGTCCTTGTAGATCAGGATGCCGTCCTCGCAGCCGATGCCGATGGCCTCGCCCTTGGCCGCGGCCTCGCCGTGGACGCCGGGGCACTTCTCGTTGCGCTTGATCTCCTTGTTGTTCTTGTCCAGGACAAGGGTGCCGGTGCGCTTCTCCTCGGTGCCGAGGGTGCTGAGGAGTTCGCCGTTGCTCAGTTCGATGGCGACGCCGTGGTGCGGCTCGGCGGAGGTGTAGGTGCGGCCTTGCGGCTTCTCGCCGCCCGAGAGGTCGTCGGGGTCGAAGACGTTGACCTCGCCGGTGCCGTCGGTGAACAGCACCGTCTTGTCGGCGTGCCGTACGACGTGGCCGGGCTTGGCGCCCTTGTACTCAATGCCGGGGAAGGTCTGTTCGGTGGCGTTCAGAACGCGGAATCCGGAGTCGGTGGAGACGATGACGTGGGAGTCGTCGCCGGCGGGGTTGAGGCGGTTGAAGCCGGGCAGCTCGATCGTGCCGGCCACCTTCAGGCTCTCGCCGTCCAGGACGTACAGGCCGCCGTCGAACGTGGCGACCAGCGGGTCCTTGACCGCTACGGCCTTGGTGCTCGGCGCAGCCTTGGCCTTCGTGCCGGACGAGGAAGTGGCCTCCCCTCCGCAGGCGGTCAGGACCGCGGAGAGGGCCAGAGCAAGGGCCGTGCCCGTGATGGCTCTGGTGCGTATCGGCTTGTTCACCGGTGTGTTCCTTTCTGTGCCGCGCGGGCGCGGCAGTGGGTGCGGGTGTGCTTGAGCGGCCGGTCGGCGGGTGTCCACGTCAGGCGCGCTGGTTCAGGCGCCGGTCAGGCCATCCGTCATGGCGGTGGTGTTGGCGCGCATCATCTGCAGGTAGGTGCCGGCGCCCTTGCCCTTCTCGGTCAGCGATTCGGAGTAGAGCTCGACGACGCGCACGTGTCCGCCCATCTCCGTACGCAGCACCTCGGCCAGCCGCTTGGGCTGGGAGGAGTCCGCGAACACGGTTTGTATGCCTGCCTTCCGCATCGCCTGGGTGAGTGAGCGAAGGTCGGAGGAGCTGGGCGAGGCCAGCGTCGTACCGCTCGGGATGACCGCGCCTACCACCCGGAAGTCGAAGCGTTCGGCGAGGTAGCCGAAGACGTGGTGGTTGGTCACCAACGCGCGCCGCTGTTCGGGTATGCGGTCGAAGGACTTCTCCATCCAGGTGGCGAGGTCGGCGAGTTGGTCGTCGTAGCGGTCGGCGTTGTCGCGGATGGCCGTCTCGTCGACGCCGTCCACGTGCTCGACCACCTGGTCGGCGATCAGGCCGGCGGCCTTGCGTACGCGGTCGGGGTCGGTCCAGAAGTGCGGGTCCGGCTGCCCGGCCTCCTCCTCGGGTCCGCCGTCGTCGTGGGCCTGGAAGGTGAGCGGGTCCACCGCCTTGCCGGCCTCGAAGGTGGCTACCCCTGCCTCGCGGGCAGCCTCCACGTGCCGCAGTACGTTCTCCTCCAGCCCCAGCCCGTTGAAGATCACCAGGTCGGCCCGCTCCAACTCAGCGGCCTGCACGGCCGACAGACCGAAGGAGTGCGGGTCGGCGTTCGGCTTCATCAGCACGGTCACTTCGGCCCCGTCGCCGACGATCTCCTGGGTGATGTCGCCCAGGATGTTGGTCGTCACGACTACCCGGGGCTGGTCGCCGCTGCTCGTACAGGCGGTGCCGGCACCGGCCAGGGCGAGGATGAGCAGGACCGGCAGGAAGGTGCGCAGCGGCCGCGCCCCTCGCGTCTGTCGCGTCATCGTCCGGTCTCCACCATCAGGGCCGGCTCGATGTCCAGGTCGAAGGTGCGCGCGATGCGCAGGTTGTCGTTGTAGTCGATCTCGTACACGCGTTTGCCTTGGGGGTCGCTGAGGTAGGCGCGGCTGCGGTCGACCTCGATGACCGGTCCCGCGTTACCTTCGGTGCCGGACTCGGGGGCGCCCGTCAGAAGCGGCTTCGTCTTGGAGACCTGTTTGCCGGTGGTGATGTCGTAGCCGTGGAGCGATCCGTCGGTCTCCAGGACGATCAGGACGGAGCCCTCTCCCGCTGTGTTGGCCGAGACGACGGGACCGGTCTTCACCCGTGTCCAGGTCCGCTCGGAGACGTCCAGCACCCACACGCCCCGCTCCCCGGCCGCCGCCGTGAGCGTGTCGCTGCCGGGCCGGTGCCGGAAGGCCGTGGCTCGTTCCTTCTCGGGTACGTCCTCGCCGTACGGGATGCTCTGGGCCGTGAACGTGCCGTCGGCCTCACGGAGGAGCAGGGCGCCGTCGCCGCATCCGAGGACGACTCCGCGCCGGGTGACGGCATCACCCCGCGGGTCCTCGCACGCCGCGTCCGGCGAGGCGACGCGCTTGCCCTCGCGGTCGTACACCGCGAGCTTCGCGGACTCGTGCCCGTCGTCCGTGAGGCTGAGCAGGTGCTCCGCGTACGGCACGACAACTCCCGCGTGTGCCCCGGGAAGCGCGCGGGGCGAGCCGACCTTGCCCTTCTCCAGTTCGGCCCGGCGGTAGACACTGGCCCGGCCGTCCTCGTCGGTCACCGCGGTCACCGCGGCGTCGCTGCGGACGCGCGCACCGGAATCTCCGGGCAGTTCGCCCACCTCACGTATGGACGCGCGGTAGTAGTGGACGTGGTCGCCGTGATCCACCATCCAGGCGCCGCCGTCGAGGACGTGCGTGCCGCCTGAGGTGTGGAAGTAGCCGAACCGGCCGTCCGTGGTGAGTCCGGTGGTGCCCGTCGTCCGGGACACCTCGTGCGTCTTCCCTGTGATCAGGTCGAGCACCTGGGTGTTGCCGGTCCCCGGGTCATTGAGCAGCAGCCGCGACTGCTGCTCGGCCTTCTCCTGTGCCCCTTCGACGTACCCGTGCGGTGCGGAGGCCGATGTGGTGGTCTTCGGAGGGGACGCGTCGTCGTTCTGACCGGCGCAGCTCGTGGTGAGCAGGGAGACGGCCACGAGCGCGGCAGGCGCCCAAGGGGTGACGTTACTTCGGACGAGCAAAGGGATCGCCTCATGTTCTTTTCAGTCGGTTGCCGCGGCGTGCACGCCGACGAAGCGCGCACGGCGGTGGTCGCGGACCGGATGCCAGGTGGGAGAGGAAGAACAGGCTCACCGCGAGGGCCGAGACGGTCGCTCCGGCGGCGGTGCTCAGGTGCCAGGACAGCAGCAGGCCGCAGAAGGTGGCGGTGATGCCGAGCAGCGCCGCGAGGGCCATGACGCCCCGCACACTGCGCGCCCAGGGCAACGCGGCCGCTGGCGGAGCGATGAGCAGGCCCAGCACCAGCAGCGTCCCCACGATGTGGAAGGAGGCGACGATGGCCAGCGCCAGCAGGCCGAGCAGCACGGCGTGAGCGAGGCGGGGACGCAGGCCGAGCGTTCGGGCCTTGCGCGGGTCGAAGGCCAAGGCGAGGAAAGCCCGGTGACCGAGGACCGAGACGACCAGTGCCAGCACCAGCGCCACACCCAGCAGCACCAGGTCCTGCTCACGGACGGCGAGGACGTCACCGAAGAGGAACCCGGTCAGGTCGACCGCGAAGGACTGCGAGCGCGACACGATGATGACGCCGAGGGACAGCATCCCCACGAAGAGCAGGCCGATACCGGTGTCCTGGGACAGCCTCGGGGTGCGGCCGAGGGCGGTGACACCGGCGGTCATGACGACCGCGCTCAGCACCGCCCCGACCAGCAGGTTGCCACCGAGCAGCGCGGCGAGCGCGACCCCGGGCAGCAGCCCGTGGGACATGGCGTCACCCAGGAAGGCCATCCCCCTGAGCACTACCCAGGTACCGGCCAGTGCGCAGATCACCGACACCAACATCCCGCCCCACAGGGCCCGCTGCACAAAGGTCACCTCGAAGGGACCCGTCAACCACTCCATGCGATGGACATTACAATGAAAACCATGTTCAAGAAATTCCCCTCTTTCGCCCAAGCCGAGGGCAAAACGTCCCGCGTCCGCTTCACCGAGCTCTCCGCCGGTTACCCGGGCCGGCCCGTCCTCCATCAACTGGACGCGGAAATACCGGCGTTGGCCACCACCGCGCTCGTCGGCCCGAACGGAAGCGGGAAGTCCACCCTGCTCGGAGTCCTGGCCGGAGTGATCCAACCCACATCAGGCGAGCTCCACCACCATGGCGACCGGCCACCGGCGTTCGTCCCGCAGCGCGGCGCCGTCGGGGACGCACTGCCGCTGACGGTCAGGCAGACGGTGGAAATGGGGCGCTGGGGCGAACGCGGACCGTGGCGCAGACTGACCCGACAGGACCGCATTACCGTGGACCAGGCCATGGAGCGGCTCGGCATCACCGACCTCGCCACCCGTCAACTCGGAGAACTGTCCGGCGGACAGAGGCAACGCGCCCTGATCGCCCAAGGACTCGCCCAGGAATCGGACCTGCTCCTCCTGGACGAACCGACCACGGGACTTGACCCCGAGGCGAGGGGCTGGATCGGCGCGCTGCTGACCGAGCTGGTCGCTGACGGAGTGACCGTCGTCCACGCCACCCACGACCTCGAAGCCGCACGCTCCGCGGACGCCTGCCTCCTCCTCCGCAACGGCCACCTGGCAGGACAGGGGCACCCCGAACAACTCCTCACCGCATCAACGCTCGCCCACATCTGGCAACCGACGTGAGCGACCGCCAACTGACGTCCTTGCCGACCGGAAGTCCGAGACGCTCGACGCCTGGCTGCGCGACCATCCCGGCGTCGAGATCGTGTGTACGCGACGGGTCGGCCTCGTATGCTGAGGCGATCCGCCGCGCCCTACCCGACGCCACGCAGGTCAGCGACCGCTGGCACTTGTGGAACGGTCTCGGCCCGGCCGTGGAGAAGGCGGTGGCCGCGCACAGCACCTGCTGGGCGAAGGCCGACCCGAAGCGGCAGACGCTGACCCGCGAGCGCACCACCCTGGAGCGCTGGCACGCCGTCCACGACCTGATCGACAACGGCGTCGGCCTCCTGGACTGCGCCCGCCGCCTCGACCTGGCCCTCAACACGGTCAAACGCTACGCTCACGCGCCCGAGCCCGACCGGCTGCGCCGCCCGCCCCAGTACCGCGCCTGCCTGGTCGACCCCTACCGCGACCACCTGCGCCGACGCCGCGCCGAGGAGCCCGGCGTGCCGGTCAAGCACCTCTTCGAGGAGATCCGCGCCCTCGGCTACACCGGCAGCCTCAACCTGCTGCACAAGTACATGAACCCGGGCCGCCACGAGAGCGACCGGATCATGCCTTCTCCGCGCCGCCTCACCTCATGGATCATGACCCGGCCCGAGAACCTGTCCGACAAGCGGCGCGAACACCTCGACGGACTACTCGCCTCCTGCCCCGAGATGACCGACCTGGCCCGCCTCGTCCGGGACTTCGCCCAGCTCATGGGCGAACGCCGCGGCGGCGACCTCGACGCCTGGATCGCCGACGTCCGCGCGGCCCAACTGCCCGAGCTGGCGCAATTCCTCACCGGCCTCGAGCAAGACCACGACGCGGTCGTGGCCGGGCTCACTCTCCCCTACAGCAACGGCCCCACCGAGGGCGTCAACACCAAGACCACGGGATCGCCCGCCAGATACACGGAAGGGCAGGCTTCACCCTCCTCCGCCACCGCATCCTCCGGATAGCAACACCCTCCGTCACCACCGGATGTGCGACAGGGCCGCTCGTTTGACAGACCCCGTCCTGATCGATGGCACCCTGATTCGCACCCGCCGCCGCACCGGGAAAGACAACCGGCGCAACTACAGCGGGAAGCACAAGGCCCACGGCCTGCTCTTCCTCGCGCTCACCGACGACAGGGGCCGGCTGCTGTGGCTGTCCGCGGCCCGCCCGGGACGCTCCTCGGAGATCACCACCGCTCGCTACAACCACCTCGTCGAGCGCCTGCGCGCCCACGAACTGGGTGCCGTCGGCGACCTTGGCTTCACCGGCCTGGACGACGACCCGGACAACCCGGTGGTCATCACCGGCTACAAGGCGCCCGCACCAAACCGCTCACCCCGGCGAAGAAGCAGGTCAACAAGCTGATCGCGTCCGTCCGCGCGGTCTGCGAGCACGCCTTCGCGCACTTGAAGAACTGGCGCATCATCACCAAGCTCCGGCGTCGGCCCGTACGCGACGACGCTGCCGCGGGCGCTGCTCGTGCCGACCAACACCGAAGTCGCACGCTGACAGACGATCTTGGGAGCAGGCAACCGCCCGCGAGCAGTACGAGCACGAGATCGCTGACTCACACCAGCCCCGCCGACTTGCGGGTTCGAAGTTGGAGGAGACTCAATCGAGTCGTCGGGTGATTTCTTGAGGGGCAGAGGGCGCGTATGGACATTCGGCAGCTGGAGTACTTCCTTGCGATTGTTGATCGTGGGGGGTTCAACCGTGCGGCCTCGGCTCTGTACGTGTCGCAGCCGTCGCTGTCGCAGGCCGTGCGGGCACTGGAGCGTGATCTCGGCTCCGAGCTGTTCCATCGCATCGGGCGTAGGGCAGTCCTGACGGAGGCCGGAAGGGCCCTGATCGAGCCTGCCCGGGAGGCCGTGCGGAGTCTGGAGACGGCGCGGGCGAGTGTCGCGGCGGTGCATGAGCTGCGTGAGGGGCGGCTGGATGTGGCATCCATGCCGTCGCAGGCGGTGGAGCCGCTGACGACCTTGGTGAGTGCCTTCAGCCACCGGTATCCCGGCGTCTCTGTGGCCATCAAAGCGGCGTTCACCTCGCGTGATGTGATCGACATGGTGCGCACGGGTGCCGTGGAGTTGGGGCTTTTGGCGTCCGCCGGCCCCGTCTCCGACAAGGAGGTCGCCTCACATGCGCTGGGGCGGCAGCGTTTTGTGCTGATGGTGCCGGCCGACGGCCCCTTCGCTGATCGGACGGCGGTGGAGTGCCGGGAGCTTGCGGGACAGCGGCTGATCGTCGGGCAGCCGGGTACCGGGATGCGCGCCTACGTCGACGCGCTGCGGGAACAGGGCATCGAGTTCACCGTCGCCGCCGAGACCGAGCACCGCGTGTCGCTCATGCCCCTGGTACTGGCCGGGGTCGGGCTCGCGGTGGTCACGGATTCCTGGCGGGACGTCGCCCGGCGACTGGGCGCCCGCGTCCTGGACATCGAGCCGAAGGCCACCTTGGACATCGCCCTCGTCAGCCGCCGCGGCAGCCTGTCCCCCGCAGCCGCCGCGTTCGTCACGGCCGCCACCTCGGCCGCCGACAGCTGATAGGCATGGCTTATAAGGGATCCGGACCGCGTCTTGGACGCCTCACGGACCGCCTTGCTGTAATCGAGATCCCCGGCGACGGCATCGGCGCCGGGGTACTGCCCCCAGCACAGCAGGTCCTCGATGTTCTGGCCGCCGCCACGGCTTCTGCCTGTCCTACACGTCGTACGACGACTGGTCGTGCGAGCGGTACCTGCGGGAGGGCACCATGATGCCCGCCGACGGGATCGACCAGCTGCGCGACAAGGACGCGATCCTGCTGGGCGCGGCGGGATACCCGGGGGTGCCCGACCATGTCTCGCTGTGGGGCTGCTGATCCCGATCCGGCGCAGCTTCCGCCAGTACGTCAACCTCCGGCCCTTCCGCGTCTTCGAAGGCATCGACAGTCCGGTGCACGGCGCGCGGCCGGGCGAGGTCGATTTTTCGTGGGCGGAGGGCCGTGGGCTCGTCCCGCTGGCCGAGTGAGCCCACCTCGACGAGGACCGCCGAGATGCCCCGGCGGGCGGCGGCCGCGTGGCTGTTGCCGCCCTCGGCCGTCAGCCCGCGGATGACGTCCTCGATACCGAAGGAGCCTGCCAGTTCGGCCGTGGCCTTGTCGAGGTCCGGGTCACCGGTGAGGCGGTAGCCGACGAAGTCCCGCAGGACCTGGTCGATGCCGCCGCAGTGCAGGTCGATGTAGACGTCGGCGCCGTCGACGAGGTGGGCGAAGAGCCAGGCGGCCATTCGCTCGGTCGGGCCGCCGTCCGGGTCGCCGGGGAAGACGCGGTTGATGTTCACGCCGTCGACCGGGGAGACGTTGAGCCGGCCCTGGTACACGGCGTTGGGGTTGGCGACCGGGCAGATGATGACCTGCCCGTGCACCTCGCGGGGGTCCAGCCTGTCCGCCAGTCGTACGACGGCGTCGATAGGCGTGAACTCGCCGCCGTGCACCCCCGCGGTGATGACGACCCGGGGGCCGGGGCGGGAGCCGTTGACCAGGGTCAGCGGAATGTCCGCGGTGAGGGTGCCGAGGTCCGCCCGGACACTGCCGCGCGCCTTGGTACCGGGTTCGGCGTGCAGGGAGCCGACGGAGAGGGTGGTGTCGCTCATGGTCATGCCTCCGTACGGCCGAGGGTGGAGATGAAGTCGATGGGCTGGGGCGAGGAGCCGTCCAGCGCGAGGTCCGCGGCGATGTCGCCGAAGGCGGGCGAGAGCTTGAATCCGTGGCCGGAGAACCCGGCGAGCAGGACGACGTTCTCGGCGACCGGGCAGCGGGCCGACCAGCGGACGGCTGCTCTCGGTGTAGCCCTCCATGTAGACGGACAGCCGGGTCGGGTCGGGGTTGAGGTCCGGCAGGTAGCGGCCGATCAGGTCGGCATAGATCTGCAGCTCCTCCGGCTGCACCGTCCGGTCCAGCTGGTGCGGGTCACCGGCGGGCCGGTTCAGGGCCTGGGAGAGGCCGAGCTTGACGGAGACGCCGTCCGGGGAGGGCAGGCCGTAGCAGTGGATGGGTGCCGTGCGAATGAACGCGGGACGCTCCTCGCCGAACCAGGCGTCGGTGGTGGGCATGAACCAGGCGCTGACCACGCGGAGGATCTCCACCTCCCACGGCAGGCCGGGCAGCAGGTCGTTGACGTAGGGGCCGACAGTGACGACGACCGCGTCGAAGCGCTCGCTGCCGGCATCGGTGCGGATCTCCACGCCGTTCGCGACGGGGACGATCTCGCGGACCGTGGTGTAGCGGTGGATCACGGCACCCAGCTCCTCCGCGCGTCGGGCGGCGGTCTGGACGGTCAGCTCCGGCCGGATGAAGCCCGCCCGGCGGTCGAGCACTGCCGCGTCGCCGTCCCCGAGCCGGTACTGCGGGAAGCGCTTGGCCAGCACCTCGGCGTCCAGGACCTCGTGGTCGAGGCCGTGCTCGGCGATGGACTCAAGGACGGTGGCCATCTGCTGCTGCTCGGTCGGCCCCATCAGCAGGCACCCGGTCAGCCGGCGCAGCTCACGGCCGGTCTCCTGCTGCAGCTGCCCCCACAGGACGTCGGCGTGCTTCAGGAGCGGGACGTACCGCGAGTCCTCGAAGTGCGCACTGCGGAAGATCCGGGTCTCACCACCGGCGGCACTGCGGTCGTGGCCGGGTGCGTACCGGTCGTACCCGACGACCTCGGCGCCTCGGGCCGCCAGGCGGCCTGACTGCCCATCGTTCCCACGCCGACGACGGCGACGTGCTTCCTAGCAGCTGACACAGGACTTTCCTTTCGTATCGCCGAGGCGCATGCTGGGCGCCCGACGTGAGGCTGATCGATTCGAGGCGGTTTGGACGGGAGCCGGGCCCTGAGCGGCCCACGGCTCACAACCGCCCGTTGTCTCGGAGTTCCGGCTCGGGATCCCGGTACGGCGGTGTACTCGGCTACGGGTTCCGAAGGGCCGGGACGGTCAGAGAAGTTCCAGCAGCTTCTCGGTGAACTCGTCGGTCGTCGCCGTGCCGCCCAGGTCGCGGGTTCGCACATCCGACTTGGCCAGGACGGCGGTGATGGCGTTGTCGATGTCCCGGGCGGCCTCGGGGTGGCCGAGGTGGTCCAGCATCATGGCCGCAGACCAGATCGCGCCCAGCGGGTTGGCGATGCCCTGGCCCGCGATGTCTGGCGCGGAGCCGTGCACCGGCTCGAACATCGAGGGGAACTCGCGCTCGGGGTTGAGGTTGGCCGCCGGGGCGATGCCGATGGATCCGGCGACCGCGGCCGCGAGGTCGCTGAGGATGTCGCCGAAGAGGTTGGAGGCGACGACCACGTCGAAGCGGGCGGGGTCGAGGACGAACTTCGCGGCCAGCGCGTCGATGTGCTCCTGGTCCCAGGTGACACCGGGGTGCGCGGCGGCCCGCTCGGCGATCAGCTCGTCCCAGAACGGCATGGTGTGGATGATGCCGTTGGACTTGGTGGCGGAGGTGAGCTTCCCTCGGCGGCGGGCGGCGAGCGAGAACGCGTAGTCGGCGATCCGAGTGACCCCGGCCCGGGTGAACACTGCTTCCTGGACGGCCAGTTCCTCGCGCGTGCCCTGGTTCAGCCGTCCGCCGATCTCGCTGTACTCACCCTCGACGTTCTCCCGCACGACGACGAGATCGACCTCGCCCGCGGCGGCGCTGCGCAGCGGGCTGCCCACGCCATCGAAGACCCGGATCGGCCGCAGGTTGACGTACTGGCGGAAGGCGCGGCGGATGGGGATCAGCAACCCCCACAGCGAGACGTGGTCCGGCACGCCCGGGTAGCCGACGGCGCCCAGTAGGATCGCGTCCAACTCGCGCAGCCGGTCCAGGCCGTCCTCGGGCATCATCGAGCCCTCGCGCACATAGCGCTCGCAGGACCAGTCGTAGGAGGTGTAGGAGAAGCCGATTCCGTGGTGGCGGCCGACGGCGTCCAGGACTCGCTGGGCGGGCGGCAGGACCTCGGTCCCGATGCCGTCACCGGGGATGAGGGCGATGCGGTGGTTCTGGATCGTCATACGGTCGATTGCAGCAGCGGGCCGGGCAGCACGTCCAAGACACAATCCCGATGTGCCTTATAGGGCAGCCTTATAAGGCGGCCTGATCGCGGTTCCGTCAGCGCTCCGTCCAGGAAGGCCATCGCCGCCGGGGACAGCGGGCCGCGGCGGCTGATCAGCGCGATGCGCGGCTCGGCGATCGGTTCCAGATCGAGCACCAGGGCGCCCGCCCGCTCCGCCGTCCGCCGACAGGAGTCGGGTCACTACCGCCAGCCCCACCCCCTCCAGCAACATCGGCAGCACCGACGCCCGAGTTCCCCATCGGCAGCACCGACACCCGATGTTCCGTCTCGGCCGCGACGGTGCCACCAGGTCAGCAACCTGCGAGCCAGGCGAGCTCAAGAAAACGGCCGAAAGCGCCACCTGGTCGTCGACACCCGCGGCCTGCCCCTCATGGTCATGGTCACCCCCGCCGACCTGCACGACGCCGCAGCCGCCAAAGAGGTCTTGTTCCGCCTCCGCCTGATGCACCCGGAGATCACCATCGTCTGGGCCGACTCCGCTTACGCCGGAAAGCTCGTTGACTGGGCGAAAAAGCACCTCAACCTCACGATCAAGCCCGTCAGCCGCCCCAAGGACGCCTGTCTGTTGCCCGGCTGTCTCGGCGGTCTCGGTCCATATGCGGCGGCTGTACCAGCCAGGCGGACGTGTCCGGCGTTCGCGGAGTTCGGCGAGCTCTCGCTCATCGGCGTGGGCGATGAGCCGGTGGGGCCAGCAGCTCTCCCGGCGGGTGGTGATCCATCCGCGGTTGATCCAGGCGTAGAGGGTGGAGGTGGTCAAGTCCAGCTCGGCGGCCAGGTGCTTGAGCCACCACTCGTCCGGGCCGGGCTCCTCGCCGGGTGGTGCGGGGCGGTGCCGGTGGACACGGCCTGCGGGGCAGGCAAGGCGGCGCATGAGGTCGCGGACGGTGGCCGTGGAGATCCGCTTGCCGCCCTTCGCGGGCCGGAAGCCCTCGACTTCCAGGCGGTCGGCGATCCCGGTGGCTCCTATGCCCTGGCCTGCGAGTTCGCGGATCCGATCGGTCAGTTGCGGGTAGTAGCTGAGCTGTTCCAGCCGCTGGACCGGGCGGACCACCTCTCCCGCCGTAGAGGTCCCGCCGGCCCAGACGATCGTGACCTTCACCCGCTCGCTGGTGCCGAGCACGGTGACGACGACCTTATCGACGACCGCGCGGATGATCTCCTTGCGGTCAGTTGTCGTGGTGCTGTGCGCACGCCACAAACCCTCGATGTCTCCGGCCAGAGCCGTGATGGTCTGCCGCTCGGCCGCAGTGAGGATGTGTGGACTGCTGCGGGTGAAGCGGTCGTAGTCCTCGCGGAGCCGCTGCTGAGCGGCGAGTGCGTCCTCCCACTCCTTCTCCAACTGGCGCACGACCAGGCGGTTCTCCGGTTCGGCGAGGTGGTGGCTTCGGCGGGCCCGGTCGGCGTCCTGCGCGGCGCGTTCCAGCCGTTGCGACCACAGTCGTTCCAGCTCGGCCCGCTCGGCCAGGACCTGGTCGGCCGCACGCAGGGACACCTCGACGGCAGCGGGCGTCAGTGCCGCGAGGACCTGCTGCTCGACGAAAGCGTCCACGCAGGCGGAGTTGAGCAGCTGGCAGCTCTTCTGCGCGCCGTAGTTGGTCACGTCCCGGGCGCACACGTACTCGGGCAGGGCCTTGCTGTGCTGGGTGTGGTAGCGCACGCTCATGCGCCGGTTGCAGCGTCCGCAGTGCACCAGCCCGGCCGTGAGCGCGGGGCCGCCTCGCACCGCGCCCATGGCTTCGGCGCGGGCGCGGCTGGCCGCCAGTCTCGCCTCGTTCGCCTCGAACTGGGCGACGGTGATGTAGGCGGGCAGGACATTCGGGATCATCACATGCCATCCGTCCCGGCAGCGGACGACCCGTCCGGTGCTGGGGCGGGCCGGGTCCTGGCGGCGCGGGTCGACCCGGCGCCGCCCGTAGGCATAGATGCCGGCATAGGCGGGATTGTGCAGCAGGTTCTGCAGCGTCATCCGGTTCGGCCTTCGCCATTCCAGGGTGCCCTTGTCCGGCCCCTCCCGCAGCCGGATGCCCAACTGTCTGCTCGCTGCTTTGACTATCCATAAGCGCAGTGTGCTTGGACGATGACGCAGCCTTGCGTGGATGATGCACGCACGCCGCCACGCGAGGGACTAACGATGACGAAGCTGCCGACGTTGATCAGCCGCTTGCGGAACCAGGGCATGGCCTTGTCGGTGTAGGCGTCGGTGGCCGCCATGACCTGCTTGGCGCGGATGGGGCCGTGCAGGGTCTCGACGAGGAAACCGCCCTCGGGGATGCGGTGCAGCGCGGTGGCGGCGTTGCGTTCGTGGATCTGAGCCCCGGCGCGTTCGGCGGCCTCGGCCAGGCCATGGACGTATTTGCCGACGTGAAGGTGCGCGCTGAGCGGGTCGAGCAGGGCTCCGTGGTAGTAGTCGGAGCCCAGCTCGGCACGCAGATCGTTCTTGCTCAGCAGCCGGTGTCGTGGCCGAAGCTGTCGGCCAGGTCGCGCTGACGACGTGGGAGCCCTTGCGTGCCGCGTGGTAGGCGGTGGACAGGCCGGTGAGGCCGCCGCCGATGACCACCAGGTCCGCCTGCTCGGGCAGGGGCTTGCCGGTCCGGTCGGGGAAGGCAGGGGCTGTGTCGAGCCAGTAGGGGATCTGCTTCATGACGTACGTCCTCGGGTTTCATGACGTACGTCCTCGGGTCTTCCTGGTCGTCCAGAGGTGTTTCTCTGGGCCCCGGCCTCAGCAGCCGAGCAGGGCCGGCAGGCCGGACAGGTCGGGCAGCTCGTCGAAGGGCTGGTAGTCGGCGCTGCCGCGGGCGCCGATGGAGCCGTTGTGGCCGTAGCGGTTGATCCACACGCGGCGAGCGAGGCCGAGGTCGCGGGTGGGGATGAGGTCATACTCCCAGCCCTGGGCGACGTGGATGACCTGGGCGGGGTCGATGTCCATGGTCTGGAAGGCGTACTCGAAGGTCTGCCGGGACGGCTTGTACGCCTTGGCCTGCTGGGCGGTGATGACATGGTCGAACTCGACGCCGATGTTGGCCAGGTTCTGGGCGATGAGGTCGTCGTCCGTGTTGGAGATGATGGCGATCTCGTACCGGGACTTCAGCGCTTGCAGGGCGGCCGGGACCTCGGGGTGGGGGCCGAAGGTGGGCACGGCCGCGACCAGGGCCTCGCCGTCGGACTTCCGGTACTCCAGGCCGTGCAGACGCATGGCTATCTCCAGGCTGGAGGGCAGCACCTCCTTGAAGGGGCGGTAGGCCTCCAGGACGGCATGGAACCGCATGATGCGGAAGTCGTCGAGGAACTCGTCGACGTTCAGGCGGTCCAGGTCCAGCCTGTCGGCCAGGACCTTCAGGGTGGTGGGGCCGAGCTGGAAGTCGACCAGGGTGCCGTAGGCATCGAAGGTGACGATCTGACGCATGGTGTTCAACCTCTCTCCGGGCATATGAGACACTCCGTTCACCGAGAGTCACGATCTCGGCGAGTGCGGCCAAGTCCGCCGCTTCGGGGTCCAGGAGGCTGCCGCGGCATTGGCGGCGACCTGGATGCGTCAGTGAAGCACCGTGGAGAATCCGGCAACAAGGGACGTGAGGCCGCGAGATCGACCGCGTATTTTGTGCCTGTGCACAATTTCCTGTCAGGGACCTGGTGCAGTTCTTGCCCGAACCGAACGAGTCTCTGAGAGGCACCGCGAGCGGCTCCGGCGCGAACTGCGGCCGCTTCGCGCTGCTGCCCGGCGGCGTGACCGGGCTGTCGGCCGCCAAGGCTGCCGTCCCCATGAAGGGCATGTGGCCTCTGACCGCCACGCTTTGGCTCCAGCTCTCTCGGTCGCGGCCCCCGGCCGGTTGCCACAACCCGTCCAGCGATCGGTGGATCAGGACACCGTCGCCCGGAAGCGGGCGCCCGCTTCCGTCTCCAGCCAAGCCAAGGCGAGGACCAGCCGGGCGGCGTCGTTCGGTCTGGACAGCTTCAGCCCGGTCGCCTCTTCCGCGGCCTGCAGGCGATTGCCCACCGTGTTCCTGTGGCGGTAGGTGCGTGCGGCCACCTCAGCGACCGAGCCCAGGTCGAGGTACCAGCGCAGGGTCTCGACGACGCTGTCGCTGTCGCGCAGCTCGAGGAGTGGGCGCAGCACGCCAGTGGCCATCGCACCGGTGAGCTCCTCCTGCGCCGACATGATCGCCCCGACCCAGTGGCCCTCCACGTGCCGCACTCCGGGCTGCGCGGAGCTGCGGATCGCGGCACGTGCGAACCGGATGCCCCGCGCCGTCAGCGCCAGCCCGGGGACTTCCGCGACGCCGCAGCGCCACGGGGCGAACGGCCGGAGCATGGCAAGCAGGGCCTCTTCATCGCACCGTCCGTGACCGATGATGCCGAGGAGCTCGTCACCCATCCATCCGAAGTGACGCAGCAGGCCGCCCCGGCGCAGCGCATCGTCGACCTGGGACAGAGCCGGGTCCCCGGTAGGAACGGATTCGACCACGACCACGGTCAGGGCGACGTGCTCGGAGAAGCCCAGCAACGTCGAGGCCTCGGCGACCGTGGAGGGATCCTGCTCCCCTTCCAGGACGAGGCGACTGAAGGCGCGGTTGCGCACCTCCGTACGACGGCTCGCCAGGTCGCGCTCGGTGCGGCGGTAGGCGTCGACGACCTCGACGCTGTTGGCGTCCGTCACCTCCCAGACGCGGATCAACCCGTCGAGGAAGTCGGGATCGGCGCTGATGCCACGTGCTCGCCCCTCCGCGAGCACGGCCTCCCACAGGGTCCTGAGGTCCAGCTGGAAGGAGTGCATCAGGGCGGTCAGGGGAAATGCCTGCTCCGCTCGCTCGCGCCCCACGTCCTCGGTGGCGCGGGAGACCGTCCGGGGCACGGGACCGCCGGCCAGCCGGGTCAGGGCGAGTTCGAGGGTTCGTCGCATCCCCTCCCGTTTCTGGACCGGGTCCCAGTCCCCCGACGCGTAGGCGGCCTCCTCGGCTTCCAGCTGTTCGAGAGCACGAGAGGTCAGTTCGTCGAGTCGTTCCTCGAGGAGGCGGCGCGCGATCGCCTGCACGGCGTCGTGGCGGGTCCCACCCTGACGGCGTCCCGGGCCGCTCACGAGGACCGCCTCTCGCGACGACAGCCGTCACCGGACGGATACGGGGCCGTCTCCGGGAAATGCCGCTGACATGCCGGTAGGGCTCCCTGACAGAAATTGTGCACAGGCACAAAATACGGGGTCGATGTCGCGGCCTCGCGTCCCTTGTTGCCGGATTCTCCGCGGTGTTTCACTGACGCATCACCTCGGGCTGGAGAGGGCTCGTGACATGACCACGCACTTGGAGCAGCTATGGCGCTTCCGTTAAGCACCTGACCCCCGTCCGTCACCTTGAGTAGGCGCTGCTGAGGGGCGCCGCGTCCCTCGGGTCAGTCTCAGCCTTCCGCTACGGGGCCCACCAGGAGGCGATGACCACGGCGGCCGAGCCAACCGGTTCGCCAGGCAGAGCGGGATCGAGATCACCCAGGACTCCCGCAGAGACTACGCCGAGCTCAAGGCGAGGGTCGAGGACCAGAACGTCACCTGGGACGTCATGACCGCCGCCGCGTGAGCTGATGACCGGTGACGATGAGCGCTCCCCTGTCGGCCGTCGACGTGGTCGAGATCTGCGCAGCCCGTGAAGCGATCGAGACGCAGCCGCGGCAGCCCTGCCCGCCTCCTCCCAGGAACCGCATCGATCGGACCGTCCGGGCGCTGACTGACAGCGTCGGGCAAAGGTCCGACACGGGTGGCGGCGGGGACTGGCCACGACCTGAGCGTCGTGACGCAGGCCCCCGGTGAGTGATGAGCGACCTGACGACGAGAGAGAGAACGCACCGATGACCTCAGCGACCACCACCGGCCAGGACGGAACGACCATCCCCGGTCACACCGGCCAACTGCCGGGCTCGCTCCTCGATCACGTGCTGCGGCAGTCCTTCGGACTCGAGGGATATGTCCAGCACCCACTGGGAGGGGAGGTCGACCAGAACGTCCGGATCACCGGCGATGACGGCATGCGCTACTTCGTACGGGTCACCCGCGCGGAGCCGGACTCAGCCGACGTCCTCTGGCAGAACTCGCTCCTCCAGCATCTGGCCTCCACCGTTCCCGACCTTCCGGTGCCACGACTGGTCCCGACGCGCGAGGGGAAGTGCCTTGCCGCCGTCGTCCACGAGGGCCGAACGCACGTGGTCCGCGTGATGAGCTGGATTGAGGGCCGGGTCCTGGCGGATCTCGACGACCACCCCGCGGCGCTTCTGCGTCAGCTGGGAGAAGCCGCTGGGCGGCTGAGCCTCGGACTCTCCAGCATGGAGCCACCGGTGGGCTTGGAACCGCACGACTGGGACATGTGCCGGGCCGCTGAGGTCGTCGAGGCGTCGCTGCACGCTGTACAGGACGCGGACCGGCGGGAGTCGGTGCGCACGATCATGGGCTGGTACGACGATCTCCTGCCGGCATGGGACCGACTGCCGCGGAGCGTCGTACACCAGGATCTCAATGACGCCAACGTTCTGGCCGACGCTGACGAGGACGGGGTGCTGCGGATCTCGGGCATCGTCGACCTGGGCGACTCGCTCTACAGTGTGCGCGCGGCGGAGGTGGCGATTGCGGCGGGCTACGCCATGGTCCGCAAGGCCGACCCGCTCGCTGCGGCGGCCGAAGTCGTGGCCGGCTTCCACTCGGTGCTCCCCCTCACGGCTGAGGAACTGGCGGCTGTCTATCCGTTGGCGGCCGCCCGGCTGTGCATGAACGCCGTGACGTGGACGCGCCGGGTCGCCGAGAGCGGCACGCCGTACGGGCGGACCCGCGTGCAACACACCTGGCCGGCGATCGCGCAGGTGGCCGAGGTCTGCCCCGACGTCGCCGAGGCGACGTTCCGGGTCGCGTGTGGACTCCCCCGGTCGCCGGAGCAGCGGGGTTTGGAAGAGGTCTTGGCAGAGGCGGCCCGAGACGGTGCCCCGCACACACCGGCCCCGCAGCTGCTCGACCTGCGACCGGCAAGTGATCTCTACGACGAAGTCGACTGGCACGAAGCGAGGGCGGTGCGCGCGAGCATCGACGACGTCCTCGACGGACGGCGGCGGCGGGGCTACGTGCCCCACCTCAGCGCATCGCTGCTCCTGGGGGGCCGGCGCCGCCCAGGGGCCGACGAGCCCGCGACGGTTCAGGTCGGCGGCTTGCTGATCGTGGCAGACGCCGAGGAGGTTGCCAGCCCGCTGTCCGGCGTCGTCGAGGCCCGCGGTGGCGCCGGTATGCCGTTGGTGCTGCGACATGCGGTCGAGGGGCTGGAGTTCTGGACGTGCTGGTGGGGACTCGACGACTCGCCGCCTGTTGCGGAGAGAGTCCCGGCCGGGGCGCCGTTGGGACGCGCCGGCGCGAGCGATGAGGCGGACCCGCTCGGGCCCTGCGTCCAGGTGCAGGTCCACCGCACCGCACGGATGGCCACGTGGCCGCCGCCTCGTGCCGTGCCGCCCTCCGCACGGCAGGTGTGGAGCCACCTGTCACCCGACCCCGCCCGGCTCTTCGGGTTCACCGAGTCCCCCGCCGCGGTCCCCACCATCGACGAGGTCGTCTCAGTGCGCCGTCGCCACATCGCTCGCTCCCAGCGCAACTACTACCGCAACCCGATGAACCTTGTGCGTGGGCGGGACGTGTGGTTCCACGACGAGGACGGCCTGGCCTATCTGGACTCGCTGAACAACGTCACCCACGTCGGCCATGCCGAGCCACGGGTGACGGCCGCCGCCACCCGACAGCTGCGCAAGCTCAACACCAACAGCCGTTTTGTCTACCCGCAGATCGCCAGTTACGTGCAGAAGCTGGTAGCCACGCTGCCCGACCCGCTCGAGGTCGTCTTCCTCGTGTGCACGGGCAGCGAGGCGAACGACCTGGCGCTGCGGATCGCCCACCAGGTGACAGGTCGTCAGCACATCGTCAACATCGACGGCGCGTACCACGGGAACACCGGCGTGGTGACCGGGATCAGCCCGAACCGTTACAAGGGCCCCGGCGGCGCCGGTGCACCCGCGACCACCCACGAGGTCGTCATCCCGGACCGCTACCGCAGCACCTACGGGTACGACGACGCGGACGCCGGAGCCAAGTACGCGCGCGACGCCGCGGCTGTCATCGAGCGGATCAGAGCCGACGGCCGACCCCCAGCCGCCTTCATCGCCGAGTCCCTGATGGGATCGGGTGGGAACATCGTGTTCCCCGACGGCTACCTCGATGGCGTGTTCACTGCTGCCAGGCGGGCGGGCGCCCTGTGCATCTCCGACGAGGTCCAGGTCGGCGTCGGACGACTCGGGCCCTGGTGGGGTTTCGAGCTCCAGGGGGTGGTCCCGGACATCGTCACGATGGGCAAGCCGCTCGGGAACGGGCATCCCCTCGCGGCGGTGGTCACGACTCGGGAGATCGCCGACGCGTTCGACACGGGCATGAAGTACTTCAACACCTTCGGCGGCAACCCGGTCTCCTGTGCGATCGGCGAGGCCGTGCTCGACATCGTCGAGCAGGATGGGCTGAGGGAGAACGCCGTGAGCGTGGGCGGGTACTTCGCCCAGTCGCTGCGCGAGCTCCAGCAGCGCCAACCGCTCATCGGTGACGTGCGGGCAGAAGGGCTCTACCTCGGCGTCGAACTGGTCCGCAACCGCACCACCAAAATGCCGGCCACTGAGCAGGCCTTCATGGTCACCGAGCTCATGAAGGAGCGAGGTGTCATCGTCTTCCCCAATGGTGTGAACGACAACGTACTGAAGATCAAACCACCCATGACTTTCCGCCGCGAGCACGTCGATCTCTACGTCGACGCGCTGGACGAGGTCCTGTCCCTGCCCGAGCTGCGCTCGGCCGTTCAGTCCTGAGACGGGCAACCGTCCACTGAGGCAATGGACGAGAGTGGCCCGAGAAAACGCGAGAAGTGCTTCTGACCTGCAATGCCGGTGATTTAGCGCATAGCTGCATGTAGAGCGTGTGCTGGTGACTGATTCGAGTGACGAAGATCCGGGGTTGCATGGGCTGGTTCGCCTCCATCTGATGATGCGGCAGATGATCTCGGGACACGGCAACGGGGCTCCCAGTGGGACAGGAGATCGACCAAGATCCGACTGTCTGCGAGGGAGCCCCGTTGGGCGCTCAGTCTGTCATCGCTGCTGGCCCACTTGCCACGACAATGGCCCGCCCGGCATCGGCGCGAAGTCCCCGGGCGAGGCTGGAGCCGCAGTTCGGCCAGCGGATCCGGCTCGGCGTACTCACTGAGGAGATCACCCCCGAAGTAGTCGACGAGGACTGGAGTTGACCGGAAGAGCCGAGCGCCGCCGCAGGCTCCTGCCGGCCCGCGCGATGGTCTACTTCGTCCTAGCTCCGTGCCTGTTCAGCAGCTCAGGACAGCGCCGGGCTGCCGGGATACCGGACGGTCCTGCGGCCCCTGACCGAGAAACTGCGGCACCTGCCGGAACGAGCCATGGTGGCGACCCTGGAAGGCTGCTCATGCTCCTGCGTCCGTGCGCCATGCCTTCGCCGACCGACGACGCCCCGTGAGTGCCCTCGATCGTGTGCGGACCACGAACGGCCACACGTTGTGTACGGATGCGGGGCCCGGCAAAACGGCCGCCGGGCCCCGGCCGGTTTCAGCTTGCTGCGCTGTTCAGTGCGGCGAGGACCGCGCCGTATGCCTCCTTCTTCTGGTAGCTCCCGTTGAAGAGCAGGGGGGTGTCCTGGGCGAGCCAGGAGTACTTGTCGGTGACGCCCCATACGGTGATGCCGTTGCACCGGGCGACGGCCAGGCACGCCTGGGTGACCTGCCGGTAGACGTTGGCCTGTGCCGTGCCGGAGCCGGCGACGTCGAGTTCGGTGATCTGTACGTGCACGCCGAGGTCGGCGAAGCGCTGGAGGTTCTGCCGGTAGGTGCTGAGGTTGGAGTTGGAGGCCAGGTGGCTCTGGAAGCCGGCGCAGTCGATCGGGACGCCCCGGGCGCGGAAGTCCTGGACCATCCGGTAGATGGCATCGCTCTTGGCGTTGATGCCGTCGGTGCCGTAGTCGTTGTAGCAGAGCTTGGCCTTGGGGTCGGCTGCCTTCGCGGTGCGGAAGGCGTCCTCGATCCAGCCGTTGCCGAGCTGCCGCTGGAGGTTGGACTGGCGTCGGCTGCCGTCCCATTCGAACGCCTCGTTGACCACGTCCCAGGAGTCGATCTTGCCCTCGTAGTGGCCGGCGACTTTGGTGGGCCGCCTGGTAGACACCGAGTGCCTGCATGTCGTTCGCGGTGACGATCGCGGTGGGCCGATCAGGCCTGACTGCTCATCCCCGCTCCGGACGGACGCGCCGCATGCATGGTCATGTACGCCACCCACCCGATCGACACCGCCTGCGAGCCGTCATTCTGACACTCACGTCCGCACGTCATGGCCCGGAGGTACGCCTACGAGAACATCCGGCGCATGCAGACCATCAACGCCACCACAACGCGCCAAGTCGTCGTCACCGGCGCGGGCATCACCAACTCCGAGTCCCTGGAGACCTATTCACGGGACTCGGCCCACGCCCTGCTCGCTACCAACCTCGTCACCCCGACGCTCCTCACCCGGGCAGCGCTGCCCGGTCCGGGCCACCCGGACACGCCCGATCGGCTACACCACAACAGGGGACTCGACCGGCGGACTCAACGGGCGGCGCACTGTCATCGTCGGTCTGCTGCGCGCTCCACTGCGCCTGGGGTGTTCGCAGCGGCGCCTTCCGCCGGGGTGCGACGGGTGTGCCCACCCGGCTGTTGACGACTGAGACCGATAGAGCGCGGCGGCTGACCCACCTCTCGTTCGCGCCGGGTGAATCTCGGCCGTTTCGGTGGAGCGTCAACCGTCCCGTCGCCGCGCGACTCTCGCTCTCCCTTTCGCATTCGCATCGCACCGCCGTACGGCCCGAGCTTGCACACTCACCGGTCACATTCCCACCACTCGTGTGGACTCGTGTCTGGAAAGAAAGAGTCATCTCCATCGCCCTCTCTTTGTGTATGCCATGTACACGTACAGTCCGGGCGCGGCTGTTCGAGGAGCTGAAGACTCAACTGTTCGTCTGCGAGGCCCTCGGCGGCCTCGTTCATCGGAGGGGAACGAACAGACGGTGACCACGAGAGCGTGGCGCACGCTGAGTGCGCTCGTGCTGGTGGCGGGGGGAATGAGCGTCGCGGGAGCGGGGACCGCCTCGGCCCAGACCACGAGTGACCGAAGCAGACCCACGCTTGCAAGGTAGGACAGCCGTGACGACACCCACGACCCGCCGCCGCTTTCTCTCCGCAGCCGCCCTCGGCGCCGCAGCCGGAAGCGGCATCCTCACCGCCGCTGCGGCCCAAGCCGCCGCTCCTGGCACCGGGGTCCGCCCCGGCCGGGTGCCGCTGACCCGGGAGGAGCACCGTGCCGTCGTGATCGGTTCGGGCTTCGGCGGTGGAGTGACGGCCCTGCGGCTGGCGCAGGCCGGCGTGCCGGTCACGGTGCTGGAGCGCGGCCGCCGCTGGGTCACCGGCCCGAATGTGGACACCTATGCCACCGTGTCCCATCCCGACCGGCGCCTGCTGTGGTACGGCACCACGCCTGAGGCGGCCCGGCCGGTGCAGCAGTTGGTGGGCAGGCCGCTGGGCCTGGACCGGTACGTCGGGCTGGTCGAGCCGGTCCTGGGCGACAACCTGCTCGCGGTGTGCGCGGCCGGTGTCGGGGGCGGCTCGCTGGTGTACCAGGGCATGACGCTGCAGCCCTCGCGAGAGGTCTTCCAGACGTGGATGCCCCGGGAGTGGGACTACGGGCTGCTGGACCGCGAGTACTACCCGCGGGTGGCACGGATGCTGCGCGTTTCCCCGGCCCCCGACGAACTGCTCGCCACACCGACGTACCAGGCGGCCCGGATCTTCCGGGACCGGGCCGAGCGGCACGGGTTCCCGGTCGAGAAGGTCCCGCTGCCCGTCGACTGGAACTACCCCCTGGCCGAGACGCGCGGGGAGATGAAGCCCGCGTACACCAGTGGCGACACCTGGTTCGGCATCAACAACGGCGGCAAGCACACCGTGGATCTCACCTACCTCGCGCAGGCCGAGGCCACCGGCCGGTGCCAGATCCTGCCCCAGCACCAGGTCACCTCCGTCGCCCGCGGTACGGGCGGCCGCTGGACCGTCCACGTGGACCGCATCGATGAGGCGGGCCGCATCCTCGAGCAGAAGATCCTGACCACGAACGCCCTGGTGATGGCCGCCGGCAGCATCAACACCACGCGGCGGCTGGTGCGCGCAGCCGCGCTCGGCGACATTCCCGGCCTGCCCGACGAAGTCGGCCGCGGCTTCGGCACCAACGGCGACCGCATCTACCTGTGGACGGACCTCCTGGACGACTTCGGCGCCCAGCAGGGCAGCCCCGTCACCTACATCGCCAAGACCTGGGACGAACCGCGCACGGCCACCACGGCCTGCCAGTTCTCCCTACCGGCCTTGTACGGCGTCAACAGCCGTTCCACGCTCCTTCTGGGGATGGCGGTAAGCCCCGACCGGGGCAGGTGGACGTACAACGGCCTGACCGACACGGTGAACATGCACTTCCCGCTGACCGGTGACCGCGCGGCCGGCCTGACGACAGCGCGGCGCGTGCAGGCGATCACCGCGGGCCTGGGCACCCTCGCGGACATCAACCTTGCGGTGAACTTCACCGTTCACCCGCTCGGCGGCGCCTGCGTCGGCCCGGTCGCCGACCCCTACGGGCGGGTGCACGATCAGCCGGGCCTGTACGTCCTGGACGGGGCGCTGATCCCGGGCACGACCGCGGCCTGCAACCCCTCGATGACCATCGCGGCCGTGGCGGAGCAGGCGTTGGACAACATCATCGCGCAGGACCTGGGCACGACGATCTGAATCACCCCGGGCCGCACGCAGGCTCGAAACTCAAGAGCATGTCGACCAGCCGATTCCTCCCGTCCGCGACCTTCCCCTGCCCTGCGGGCAGAAGGAGACCCGACCGCCCCTCGGCCCGCAGTTCCGGCACACCGCCCCCGCGGCAGACGATCACCTGCTCTCGATCACGCCACCCCAGTGACCAGCAACTTCCGGATGAACCGACCTCATCGTCCGCGGGCATGCCTGCATCACCCGGCCTTCCGCCGGCGCATCCTGTCGGGCCCGTCAGTCAATGCTGCCGCCGATGCCGTCAGCAGCGCCTGGCCGCCGGTCCACGAATGATCACCGTCGAGGGCGACACGGCGACGCGGGCCCGCCTGCTCCAGGCCCTGGCGGCGCGGTGGCACCAGCTGCCGGCAACCACGTTACGCAGAGCGTCTCTGATTGACTTAAGTGACCCTGAGTGTTGCGCAGGGTGTGAGCCAACCGCCTTCGTGCACCCGCCGCGCCGAGGCGTCGTCCACCGGCGGGGAGTGACCCGCCGCCCGCCAGGCTCCGCCGTAGTCCGGCACCGCAGCCCCCTTGCTCGCCCCGCGAACCACCCGCGAAGGGGAGACATGAAACTCCTCATCACCACCGTCGCCGACGGCGATCCCTCGAGCCGTCAGGACGTCGTAGTGAGCGCCGACGCCGCCACCCCCGTGCGGGACGCCGCCAAGCACCTGGCCCGGCTGCGCGCCGACGACCCGGCGTCGGTGCCGGACAAGGCGCCCGTCTGCTACCTGGGCGACGACCCGCTGTCCCCCGGAGCGCCCTTGGCCGGTACGCCCGTCATGGACGGCAGCGTCGTCGGCCTCGGCGCGCCCGTCCCCCGGGCCGGCGCGGAGTACGGACCCCAGCCCGATCCGCACGGGCCGCCGGCAGGCCGGCAGGCCGACGTCGCGGCGGGTCGCCTCGCCGCGCAGCCGGCCTGGCCCTCGACTGGGGAGAGCAGCGGGGCGACCTGCGCTGTGCGGCTGCCCGGAATGCCTGACGTGACATGGGACATACACATATGCCCCCGTTGTGGCTAGCTTGATGTGCTTGCCCTGAACGCAGCGCTGCGTCGTCGGGTGCACCGTCCTATCGATCGTCCAGGAGACCCATGCGCCCCCGAATCCCCTCCGTCCCAGTACCTTCCGTACCGCGAATAACCTCCCTTCCGCCCTTCGCCCTGGCAGGCGGTGCTCTGACCGTCGGCCTCGGTGGGCTGTATCTCGCCGGGCTGCTGCTCACGGGCGGGGAGATCGAAGCGGGTACGACGGTACGCGGTGTGGACATCGGGGGCCTCAGCCCTGCGGAGTCCGCCCGGAAGCTGGAGGAGGACCTGGCGGCGGCCGCATCGCAGGAACTGGCCGTGAAGGTCGGCGACCGCAAGGGCATGGTCGACCCGCAGCGGGCCGGACTCGCCTTCGACGCTCAGCAGACCGTTGACCGGGCTGCGCGCACCGGTGTCGATCCGTTCAGCGTGATCGCCGGGTTCTTCCGCTCAGGCGGTGCCATCGACCCGGTCGTACGCGTCGACGAGGACAAGACCCACGCTGCTCTCGGGGAGCTGGCGAAGGCACTGGACCAGAAGGTCCGCGACGGCGCTGTCACCTTCGAACGCGGGCAGGTCAGGGAGGTCGCCCCGCGCATCGGGTACGCGCTGGATGTGGATGCCGCGGTCGGCGTCCTGCGAACCTCGTTCCTGCGTGGCAAGGCGGCGCACTCGGTCACGGCCCTGCCCGCCCGCGAGACCAGCCCGAAGGTCACGGCCCCAGAGGTGCGGCGGGCGGCGCACGAGTTCGCGCGGCCGGCAATGTCGGCGCCCGTCGCGCTCACCGCGGGCGGCAAGCGGTTCACGATCAACCAGGCCGTTCTGGGCGAGTACCTGACGATGCGGCCGGACGGCACCGGCAGGCTGACGCCGAAGCTGGACAGCAAGGGCCTTCGCGCCGCCCCCGCGGTTGCCGAGTCCCTGGCCGATGTCACCGGCACAGCCAAGAACGCAAGGCTGCGGCTAGACGGCGACGAGGTCGTGGTGGCCGACGACGGCAGATCCGGCGCAGAGGTCACCGACAAGGCCCTGAGCGAAGCCGTGCTGCCGCTGCTCACCAAGTCGGGCGCCGAACGCACCGGCGAGGTGGCCACGCAGCGGATCCAGCCGGAGCTGACCCGCGAGAACGCCGCGCAGCTGGGGCTGAAGGAGAAGATGTCCTCCTTCACCGTCAACTTCGAACCGGCCGCGTACCGCACAAGGAATGTCGGCCGGGCCGTGGAGCTCATCAACGGCTCCGTCGTGATGCCGAACGAGACCTGGAGCCTCAACCGGACCGTCGGCGAGCGCACCGAGGCCAACGGCTTCGTCGAGGGCATCATCATCCTCAACGACCAGTTTACGAAGGCGTCCGGCGGTGGTGTCTCCTCCGTGGCCACGACCGTCTTCAACGCGATGTTCTTCGCCGGGGTCAAGCCCGTGGAGTACGGAGCCCACTCCTTCTACATCGAGCGTTACCCAGAGGGTCGTGAGGCCACGGTTGCCTGGGGCAGCCTGGACCTGAGGTTCACCAACGACTCCGGCAACGCCATGTACATCCAGGCCGAGTCGACCGACACCTCCGTGACCGTCACCTTCCTCGGCACCAAGAGGTACGACGAGATCAGGTCGGTCAAGGGGCCGCGAACCAACGTGAAGCAGCCGGCCCAGAAGGTGAGCACCGACAAGAAATGTGTCCCGCAGACCCCGCTCGAGGGCTTCGACGTCACAGTGAAGCGGGTCTTCTACAACGACGGCAAGGAAGTGAAGCGGGAACCGTTCCGCACCCGCTACACCCCGCGAGACGAGATCACCTGCGAAGCGAACGACCTCCGGTGATCTGACTGCGGCCGACCCTGCCTGACGGCCGGCCCAGGCTGGGGTCGTGTTCCCCGCATCCGTTACCCCTTTTCGGCTCCTTGGTCACGGACGGCGGTCAGATAGGCCAGAGCCGGCATGTGGCTCGGTAGAGCGTCTCGGAAACTCTCTGTGTGCCTGAGGGTTTCAGGCTTTTCGGGCGCGGCGTGGCTGTGTGCCGTCACGGTGGGGTGTTCTCCTGGTCACGCGCATCCGGCACTCCCCGCCGTCACAGGGTGCCACCACCCGCGCACGAAGAAATAAGTTTCAGGCTGGAACTGAAACGAAATGATATACTGCAGCTGAAGCAGCCGCGACGAGATGCAAGCCACGAAGGAGGGGACCTGCTGATGACTTCCACGCCGAGTCGAGCGCTGGTCAACTACCCCAACAGGTTCGACCCCGCAGCGCTCGGTGAACTGCCTGAGCGATTGCAGTCCACCGTCAAGCGGCGAAACAACGTGCTGGGCCCTGGTTACGCGCTGAACTACCGGGAGCCGGTCGAGTTCGTCTCCGGCCGAGGCGCTCACCTGTTCGACCGGGATGGCAACGACTACCTCGACGCCTACAACAATGTGCCGTGCGTCGGTCACGCACACCCGCACGTTGTCGAGGCCGTGTCCCGCCAGATGGCTGCGGTCAACACCAACACGCGCTATGTGCAGGAATCACTCGTCGACTACGCCGAGCGCCTTCTCGCGACTATGCCCGAAGCGCTCTCGAGGGTCAGCTTCGCGTGCAGCGGGTCGGAGGCGAACGACCTGGCCATGCGCGTGGCTCGCTTCCACACGGGCGGCGAGGGAATCGTAGTGACTCGCTGGGCTTACCACGGTCTCACTCGCGAGGTTGCGAGCTTCTCGCCGACGCTCGGCGCGGGCTCACCGCTCGGGCCGAATGTGCGGCTCATCGATGCTCCTGATCCGCGACTCGTCCCGCCGGGTTCATCGCTTCCCGACTACATGCGCAGCCAGGTGCGAGGCGCGATCAACGACCTCGAGCGCCACGGCTACAGGCTTGCGGCGCTGATCACCGACTGCGCGCACTCCAGCGATGGCCTCTTCACCGATCCTGTCGGTTACCTGCGTGACATGGTCGAGGAGGTGCACGCCGCGGGCGGCGTGTACATCGCCGACGAGGTCCAGTCGGGATTCGCCCGGCTCGGAGAGTCGATGTGGGGGTTCAGCCGCCATGGGGTGCTTCCGGACATCGTCTCGATGGGCAAGCCCATGGGCAACGGCATGCCGATCTCCGGCGTGGTGTTCAGGCCCGAGGTGTGCGACGAGTTCGGACAGAATGTCCGTTACTTCAACACCTTTGCCGGCAGTTCGATCGCGGTTGCCGCCGGTGCCGCGGTTCTGGACGTCTTCGAAGCGGAGAACGTGCAGCAGCGAGTTCTCGACAACGGCAGGGCGCTGCGAGCCGGCCTTGAGGAGATCACTCGCGAGTCTCCCTACGTCGCGGAGGTCCGCGGCAGTGGTCTGTACGTGGGCGTCGAACTCGTGAAGGACCGGGAGTCGCTGGAGCCCGATCGTGTCCGCGCTGACCACGTCATCAACGACATGCGCGAGCTTCGAGTCCTCATCAGCGGCACCGGGGAAGCAGTCAATGTGCTCAAGATCCGACCGCCGCTGGCCTTCGACTCGGCCGACGTGACGCGATTCCTCGAGGCCTTCGCGGAGATCGCCGAGATACGCCTGTAGCAGGCCGAAGGCCGAAGGGACCGAACGGTGAACACCTCGCCCCCCGCACGTATCGCCCAGCAGTTGTTCGAGGAGAGCGGCCTGGCATCGTCCCACGAGCCCATCGAGACGAACGTGGTGGACGCCCTCCTCGCCCGGCACTACCGTCAAGGTTTCCCCGCCCGACGAAGCGGTAGCTGTCGTAGCTCTGCAAACGGCTGTGATGCGCCACCTCGAAACCGAAGCTCCTCATCTCCCCATCCAGCGGGTCAAGGAGACCACCGAAGGTGGCGACAACGTACCGATCGAGACGAAAGACGGCGGGGTCCGAGTCCTGCGCGTCTTCGACTTCGTCGAAGGTGCCGTCCTGGCGCGGACGAACCCCGATCCCCACCAGCTTGCCAAGGCCGGGCAGATGCTCGGGCGAGTGGATCTGGCTCTGCGGTCATTCAGGCATCCAGCGGACGAGCGGCGCCTTGTGTGGGACCTTCGACACTTCGACCAGCTGCGGGAGCTCATCGAGTACACGCCCAGCGCCGCGCACCGTCGGCTGGCACAAGAAGTGTTCCGCCTTTTCCACGAGGCCATTGTTCCGAGGCTGGGTGATCTCGAGACCCAAGTGATCCATGGTGACTACAGCCCCTACAACGTCCTGGTGGATCCGCGGACAGACAGCTTCGTCACAGGAGTAATCGACTTCGGTGACAGCATGCGCAGTGCTTTGATCTTCGATCCTGCTGTGTCTCTCGCGAACCTTCTCGGCCGGACACCGTGGGATCCCTGGCGTGAGGCATGCAGCTTCGTCGCGGGATACGAGCGGGCCCGGCCGATCAAGGACACCGAACTCCCGCTCCTGCCTGTTGCCGCGCTGGCACGCCTCACACTTCGCGCGCTGGTCACCCAGTGGCGCGCGGAACGAGTGCCGGAGCGTCGCGACTACCTGCTCGAGCACGCCAGAGACGACTGGGTCAACGTGGAGCGGGCCATGGCCGTCGCCATGGAGGAGGTCGTGGCCCGCTTGCTGAGCACCCGCCAAGACACGCCTTGAGCGGCGCCACTGAGGCGACACTCGTCGGCGTCCCACACGGCCGACCTGCCTCACTCGACGAGATCGTCACCCCGGCGACCGCATTGTCTGAACCCCAACTTTCCAGGCCACCGCCTGTACCACGAGGTCCTGCACTCCAGCCTGCGGATGGCCATGCGCCTGCACGGTCTGGAGTACCGCACGTCCGACGGCGACGCCCTCGTCGAGGCCGTGCCCACCTTCGGCCCGTTCCCGGAGGTGTCCCGGACGCCCTGCGACCCCGCCTCCAGCAGGAGACGACCATGACGTTCTCCCCCTGAGAGGAGCAGGCGGAGTTGAACAAAAGCGCAGGCGAGCCAAGGATCAACATCTTCGCCGACGCCCACGGGCAACTCGGCAAGTCCGGCAGAGGCCACTGGTTCGGGCTGCGGTCTCGCTAAGGTCATGAGGTGAGCAGCATCAACCCCACACCACGCGACTACAACAAGGCAAGTGTCCTTGACGTGGTTCTCTCCCATGCGCCGTTGACCCGGAACAAGCTCATCGAGCTCACGGGGTTGAGCAAGGCGACGGTGTCGCGGGCCGTCGAGGAACTGCGCTCTGACGGGTTCGTCGTGGACAGGGGAGTCGACGCCGTCGTCGGGCGTGGCCGTCCGTCGACGTACCTCGATGTGCCCGAGACGGCCGGACATGTCGTGGGGGTCGGCTTCGGCGCCGTGACCACCGGCGTGCTGGTGACCGACCTACGCGGCCGTGAGATCGGACACGTGATCGTTGCGACGGTCGAGCACCACGACGTCCCCGCTGCCGGCCGGTGGCTGGTCGACCTGATCGCGCAGACCAGCGCATCCGCACGGGGGCCACTGCGCCAGGTCGTCGCGGCACTGCCCGCCCATGTCCGCGACGGCGCCGAGGTCTTTCGGCCTGCCGATCCGATGAAAGTCTTCTCCGGCAGAGACCTGCACCGAACCGTCGAAAAGCTCGTCGGTGCTCCAGTGTCCTTCGACAGTGACGCGAACGCGTCCTTGCTCCAGGTGCTCACGGACGACGCGAGTATCCATGACGCTGCCCTGCTCAGCGTCAGCAGCACCCTGAATTTCGCCACCTGCAGGGACCGGGAACTGGCTCGGGGACGTACTCCTTCGTTCGGCGACATCGGTTCCCTGTCCTCGGGCATCGATGACCGCACCCTCAACGGGCTGCTGAGCACCACAGGGCTTGTGAAGTTCGCTCGTGAACACGGACTGGACCTCGAACGCGTCGAGAACCTGTGGCTGGCACCTCAGGACCATCGAGCCCGTGCCGAGATACTCAAGGCGTTCACGACTGCGGTCACGACCGCCGTGAGCATCGTCGCCGTGACACTCGATCCCGAGTCCGTCTACTTCGTCGGCCGGTTGCACCCCTTGGTGGACGAGGTACTCCCCGAGGTACGCAAGCGACTCGCACAGAACTTGCCGGCCATCCCCCGGATCACGACCGTCTCCCAGATTCTGGGACTCTCGGTAGCACGCGGCGCGGTGCACGCGTGCCTGGCCATGACCCACAACCGCCTACGGGACGCGATGCTCAAGGCACGCAGTCAGGGACCGCGGCAGGAGCAAGCTGCGCCGGCATTCTGATCCGGACTGCGAGCATGAGGAACGAGAGCGCCTTTTGGGCCACTGAATCGACTCGGGCCGGCATCGGTCCGAGAAGAGGCCACAATCGGCCTGCTGGTCCAGACGACCCCGGAGACCACCTCTCCGGGGCCGTGGGCGTTCCGCGCTCTGCGCCGCCGTCACCGCTCCGCCACGCCCGCCCCAAATGGGCCGCGAACTCCTCGCCAAGGCCCGACTCCACCCGATCGAGTCAGAAAACGACGACGCCGACCTGCCCACCGAACTCACCGCACAGCCTCAAAACGAGATCACCGAGTGGCAGTCGATACACCACTCCCGCGGACGTGACCGGAACTGGTGGAACCCGTTGAAGATATGCACATACTCGCGCCGGGTCGACGTCTTGCGTCCCTTCACCGCAAGATCGCCGACGACCCGGTCGATGTCCTCGGGCGACACCTCCCACGCGGGACGTCCCAGCGCCGTGAGCGTCCGCTCCAGCAGACCGACGTCGTTGTCGATGGTCACCGGACTGAACCCGCGGGCCCGCCACGAGGCGACGAACGCGTCGACGCACGCGGCCTGGAACTGCCACGGGTCCGTCGTCAGGGGCTCCGTCGGAACGGCCCCGCCTGCGATGACCTGGAATCTCGCCTCGGCCACCGGCACACCTTCCTCGCACCTGAACGGTCAAGGCACCTTGAAACCAGGCTGCTACCGCGAGAACCAACGAACGGGATACGGCCAGGTGGCAGCGGCAACTCTTGTGAGACAGCCACCAGTGAGCTGGGCGGTGAGGCCGCGCACGGACTGCACCCTGACGAGAAAGTCCCGTCTCAGCCCACCGCCCATCCTGCATAGAACAGGCCGAGACCAACGATGACGCACATGCCCTGGATGGTCCAGAAACGGACCACGAC
>NZ_JACEHE010000057.1 GCF_013778455.1 Streptomyces himalayensis subsp. himalayensis
GCTCGAGGCGCCTGGCACGCACGCTCGCCGCGTTGCCGAAACACCCTAGTAGCTCCGCTACGAGGGTCTTCCGGCGCCTTGCGATCGCACGCACCAGGCGCCTCGAGCTGATCGGACTCCCATTTTGTGAGCACCTCTTAGACCGACCGGTCTGAGGGGGCCAGGCGGAAAAACCTTTCATCAGAGCGGCAACCTTCACTGCGACGGTGGCGACTGAGGGTCGAGATGACCTCCCGACCCTCGAACGAAAGTCACCTGCGTGAGCACTGGAGCAACCCCGCGCACCCGGCGCCGCAGAAAGACGAGGCGTCGCCGGACCCTGCTGATCGGCGTGCTGGGGACCGCCCTGACCGGCGCAGCGGTCACCGGCGGTGTCCTGATGTCGGCTTCGGCGTCCGGGCCGGGCGCGGGTACGTACAGGCTGGTGAACGCCGCCGATGACGGGTGCCTGGAGGTTACCGTCGGGCGCCACGGCGAGCGGTGTGCAGTTGGGCACGGCGGCGTGCGACGACGGCGCGGCCGAGCAGATGTGGCGGCTGACCGCGTCCGGTGACGGGTTCACGGTGAAGGCCGCGCACAGCGGGCTGTGCGCGGGAGTCAAGGGCGCATCGACGTCCGCGGGCAAGGCGGTGCAGCAGCAGACCTGCAACGGCGGGGCCTCGCAGGTGTGGAAGCCGGCCCGGGCCGGGGACGCCTATCACCTGGTCAACGCGGCCAGCGACAAGTGCCTGAACACCGGCGCAGGGCTCGCGAAGCAGAACTCGTGCGACAACGCGATCAGCAAGAGCTGGACGCTGAAGGCGACGACCGGCGCGTCCCCGTCCGCCTCTCCCACCTCGTCCGCGTCCCCTTCCGCCGCGGCTTCCGCGTCCGCCTCCGCCTCCGCTTCCGCCTCGGCCTCGGCGAGCCGTACCGCCTCCGCGTCCGCCTCGGCCACGGCGTCCAAGACGTCGACCGCCGCGCCCTCCGACACGGCCCTCGGCGCATGGCCCACCCCCACCGCCCAGAAGGCTGTGACCGCCACCATCGAGGTGTCCGGTACCTACGACGGCGGCCTGAAGCGCTTCTACGGCTCCGGTGACCTCGGCAGCAGCGGCCAGGACGAGGACCAGGGCCCGATCTTCGAGCTCGCCGACGGAGCCACCCTGAAGAACGTCGTCCTCGGCGCCCCGGCCGCCGACGGCGTGCACTGCCTGGGCAGCTGCACCCTGCAGAACGTCTGGTGGGAGGACGTCGGCGAGGACGCGGCCACCTTCCAGGGCAAGTCCCCCTCGGCCACGTACCTCGTCGTCGGCGGCGGCGCGAGGAAGGCGGACGACAAGGTCCTCCAGCACAACGGCGCGGGAACGCTGACCATCAAGAACTTCCAGGTCGAGGACTTCGGCAAGCTCTACCGCTCGTGCGGCAACTGCTCGACGCAGTACCAGCGCCACGTCGTCATCAGCAACGTCAAGGCGACCAGCCCCGGCGGCGTGGTGGTCGGCATCAACGCCAACTACGGGGACACGGCCATCCTCTCCGGCGTGACGATCGTGGGTGACAGCAGCAAGGAGATCACCGTCTGCGAGCGCTTCAAGGGCAACAACAGCGGTGACGAGCCGAGCGGGCTGGGCAGCGGCCCGGACGGCACGCACTGCCGCTACAGCGCATCGGGCGTCACGTACAAGTGACCCGATGTGACGCGCGCGGCCCCGTCCTCGCCCCTCGGTGTTCTCCGGGGGCGAGGACAGGCCGGCCTGTGTGACCGCCGCCCGCTGTACCCCGCTGCTGTCAGTGCCCGTCGTTAGAGTCGAAGACGAGTGATCCGGCTTGTGCGACGGAGGGAGGAAGCGTGGGTGCGCGCACTGCTGCGGACGAGGCCGTGTCCGTGCGGCTTGCCGCGATCTTCCTGCCGTCGCAGGTGCCGCGCGAGGGCCGGGTGGCTTTCTGGGACCCGGAGCGCGGCGGGCCACTGCCGACGGGTGACGTTAGGGAGCGCGCTGTCGGTCCGGAGCTCGGGGCGCTTACGGGGTCGGGTGTCCGTCCGGAGCTCGGGGCGCCTGCGGGATTGGGTGTCCGTCCGGAGCTCGGGGCGCCTGCGGGGTTGGGTGTCCGTCCGGAGCTCGGGGCGCCTGCGGGGTCGGGTGTCCGTCCGGAGCTCGGTGAGGTCACGGAGCTGACCGTCGTCCGGCGGCACGGTAGTCACGGTGTCCGCAGGGTCCCCGCCCCCGCGCTGCTGCTTCCGCTCGCCGACGCCTTGCCGCTGCTCGTGCGTGCCCGGCACGATCCGGCCGCTCATCCGGCCACGGCCTGCTGGGGCGCCGCCGCCCTGCACGCGCTGCGGCTCGTCGCACGCGGCCGCCTGCTGCCCGGCCTCAGCCCCGGCGGGTACGACGCCTGGCGCGCCGGCCCACTCGAGGCGAACGACATCGCGCATCTGCGCGCCATCGCCGCCGCCCTGCCGTGCGAGGGCCACGCCACCCCGCTCCCGGACCGGGGCCCTTTGCACCTGCCCGACCCGGAGGCGCTGGTGCGGGCCTTCCTGGACGCGGTCGCCGACACCCTGCCGCGTACCCCGGCCGCGCCGTACGCCACCGGCGCGCCCTTCGCCGCGCGCGAGCCGCAGCCGCTCCCCGGGGCGCGGGACTGGGCGGCCGAAGTCGCCGCCGGGATGGACGCGGGCGTACGGATCTCGCTCCGCCTCGACTTGTCCGCGTACGACCTCTTCGACTCGACAGACGGCGTCCGCAGCGCCGGGGCCGCCGTCGTCCAGGTGCACAGCCTCGCCGACCCGACGCTCGTCATCGACGCGGCGGCGCTGTGGTCGGGTGGGGGAGAGGCGTCGTTCGGGCCGCGCGCGCGTGTCGACGCGGCGCTCGCCCTGCGCCGCGCCGCCCGCATCTGGTCCCCGCTCGACCGTCTCGCCGACCAGGACGTCCCGGACGTACTGGTGCTGTCCGAGGAGGAGTTGTACGACCTGCTCGGCCCCGCCGCCACCCGGCTCGGTGCCGCCGGGGTCGCCGTGCACTGGCCCCGCGACCTCGCTCACGATCTCTCCGCCACCGCGGTGGTGCGACCCGCACCCGGCTCCGCGACCGACGGCACCGGGTTCTTCGAGGCCGAGGAACTGCTGCAGTTCCGCTGGCAGTTGGCGCTCGGCGGGGATCCGCTCACGGATGCGGAGATGGACGCGCTCGCCGAGGCCCACCGACCCGTCGTGCGGCTGCGCGACCAGTGGGTGCCGGCCGACCCGGCCATGGTGCGCAAGGCCCGCAAACGCGAACTCGGCCTGCTCGATCCGGTGGACGCGCTCTCCGTCGCGCTCACCGGCAGTGCGGAGGTCGACGGCGAGACGGTGGAGGCGGTGCCGGTCGGCGCGCTGGCCGCGCTGCGGGACCGGCTCACCGCCGGGGTTGCGCCCGTGGAGCCGCCGCCCGCCCTGCGGGCACGGCTGCGCGACTACCAACTCCGGGGGCTCGCCTGGCTGGACATGATGACCTCGCTCGGTCTGGGCGGCTGCCTCGCCGACGACATGGGCCTCGGCAAGACCGTCACCGTGATCGCGCTGCACCTGCGCCGGGCGCGGCACGAGCCGACGCTCGTGGTCTGCCCCGCATCGCTCCTCGGCAACTGGCAGCGGGAGATCGCCCGTTTCGCGCCGGGCGTCCCCGTGCGCCGCTACCACGGGCCGGACCGCACCCTGGAGGAGCCGGACCGCGGCGGGTTCGTGCTCACCACGTACGGCACGATGCGGTCGAGTGCGCCCCTGCTCGCGCAGGAGAAGTGGGGCATGGTCGTGGCCGACGAGGCGCAGCACGTCAAGAACCCGTACTCGGCGACGGCGGTGGCGCTACGCACGATCCCCGCACCGGCAAGGGTCGCTCTGACCGGCACCCCCGTCGAGAACAACCTCTCCGAGCTGTGGGCGCTGCTCGACTGGACGACACCGGGGCTGCTCGGCCCGCTCAAGTCGTTCCGCGCCCGGCACGCGCGTGTCGTCGAGGGCGGCGAGGACGAGGAGGCAGTGCAGCGCCTGGCGCGGCTCGTCCGGCCCTTCCTGCTGCGCCGCAAGAAGTCGGACCCGGGCATCCTGCCCGAGCTGCCGCCCAAGACCGAGACGGACCACCCGGTGCCGCTCACCCGCGAACAGGCCTCGCTGTACGAGGCGGTGGTCCGCGAGTCCATGGCCGCCATCGAGGACGCGCAGGGGATGGCGCGCCGGGGCCTCGTGCTGAAACTCCTCACCGCGCTCAAGCAGATCTGCAACCACCCGGCGCAGTATCTGAAGGAAGGTGCGGCCGCCCGGCTCCTCGGCCGCTCCGGCAAACTCACCCTGCTCGACGAGCTGTTGGACACGATCCTCGCCGAGGACGGCTCGGCGCTCGTCTTCACGCAGTACGTCGGCATGGCCCGGCTGCTCGAGGCGCACCTCGCCGAGCGTGCCGTGCCGGCCGAACTGCTGCACGGCGGAACACGGATCGTCGAGCGTGAGCGCATGGTGGACCGCTTCCAGAGCGGAGCGACGCCGGTACTGGTCCTCTCCCTCAAGGCCGCAGGCACCGGTCTCAACCTCACACGCGCGGGACACGTGATCCACTTCGACCGCTGGTGGAACCCGGCGGTCGAGGAGCAGGCCACCGACCGCGCGTACCGCATCGGGCAGACGCAGCCCGTCCAGGTCCACCGTCTGATCACCGAAGGCACGGTGGAGGACCGCATCGCCGACATGCTCGCAGCCAAGCGAGCCCTGGCCGACGCGATCCTCGCCTCCGGCGAAACGGCCCTCACCGACCTGACGGACCGGGAGCTGGCCGACCTCGTCTCCCTTCGGAGGCAGCCATGACACGCCATCCGCATCCGCCCGATCCCGACCGCGTGGAAACGGACGGCAGCGGGGCGGCCACGACTGACCCGGCGCGCGCAGGCTCTGCTGAGGCGGCTCGTCCTGCGGACGCGCTGTCTTCTGAGTCCGTGGCTGGGCCTGGGGGCGCGCTGTCTTCTGAGTCCGAGGCTCGGCCCGGGGACGCGCCGCCTCCGGAGTCCGAGGCTCGGCCCGCGGACATCGTCCGCAGGGCGCTTCGGGCTGCCCGCCGAGGGCAGAGGGACGCTACAGGCCAGGCCACGGGTGAGTCTCGCCCGCCCAGCGGGCCTGGGCCTGACGAGCCCGCCGGCCGCGTGCCGCGCGGCAATGCGGCGGCGCGCGTTCCCTATGCGGCGGCGCCCGTTCCCCGTCGTGGCCGCAGCCTCGACAGGGAACGTGACCGCGTTCGCGACGGGGAACGCGGCCGCAGCCGCGACGCGGAACGTGGCCGGCCAAGCGCCGCCCCGGCCGCCGCGGGGACAGGCAGCGGAACCGAGCTGCGCCGTACCTTCGGCGCGCTTCCGCCCGGTCTCGCCTCGCCCGACGCCCGCTTCGCCCATACCTGGTGGGGTAATGCCTGGACCGACGCGTTGGAGGAACTCTCGCTGGATCCGGGCCGGCTCGACCGTGGTCGGCGCTATGCCGCGCAGGGCAACGTGGGCGCGATCACCGTGACGCCGGGGCTCGTCCTGGCGTATGTCCAGGGCAGCCGCGCCCGCCCGTACCGCACCCGCATCGCCCTGCGTGTTCTCTCCGACGAGGAATGGGACCGTTTCCTGGACGCGGCCGCCGAGCGTCCCGGACGTATCGCCGCGCTGCTGGAGAAGGACATGCCGCACTCGCTCGCCGACTGCGGAGTGGACCTGCTGCCGGGCCCCGGGGATCTCGAACCCGACTGCTCCTGCCCCGACTTCGGCCACCCCTGCAAGCACGCCGCCGCCCTCTGCTATCAGACCGCCCGCCTGCTCGACGAGGACCCCTTCGTGCTGCTGCTGATGCGCGGCCGGGGCGAGCGTGAGCTGCTGGACGAGCTGGCCCGCCGCAATGCCGCGCAGGCCGCGCGCCCCCGCCAGGACCCGCCACGCTTCCCCGGCGTACGCGCCCGGGACGCCCTCGCCCCGCGCACCCTCCCTGCCCTCCCGGCCCCGTTGCCCGTACCGCCGCACCCCGAGCAGCCGCCGGTCTACCCCGCCGCCCCGGGAGGTCCGGATCCGTTCGCCCTCGACCAGCTGGCCACCGATGCGGCGGCACGCGCACACGCCATGCTCGTCACCGGCCGTGACCCCGTCGCTGAGCTGACCCTTTGGCAGGACGCCGTCCGCCTCGCCGCGGCCCGGCCCGGGTCCGGTCTCACCGGAACCGGCCGCACCCTGTATGCCTCCCTCGCCACGGCCGCCGGCCGCACCCCGGCCGAGCTCGCCCGCGCGGTCGCCGCCTGGCGCCAGGGCGGCGAAGCGGGCCTCGCCGTTCTCGAGGAGTACTGGGATCCGCCCGCGGGCCGCTTCGACCGCGCACGCCCGGCGCTCCTGGCCGCCGACTTCCCGCCCTTCCGCCCCTGGCACAACCACCTCACCCACCCCCAGGGCCATGTCCAGCTGCGCCTCGGCCGCGACGGCCTCTGGTACGCGTACGAGTCCGAGCCCGGCCGCGACGACTGGTGGCCGAGAGGCACCCCGGACCTGGATCCGGTCGGTGCTCTGACGGGTCTCCTGGGAGCCGGTGGTACAGGCCCCGATCCGTAGCCGGGAGCTGGGGGAGCTGGGGAGCTGGGGGAGCTGGGCCGCCTCCGGAGGCATCGCCGCACGTGGCGGTGGCGGAGGCGCACACGGACCGGCCCGCATGTTTCGTGAACCGCACCGTATCCATCATCCTGGCGAAACATGCCGAGGCTTTCCTCTGTACCGTGAACGGATTCCGAGGAACGGTCTGGTGGACGCGGGCGCCATGGTGGGGCCTGTGGTGCGCCGCGCTCGCGGCCCTCGTGCTGGGCGACACGTGCGCGACGGGCACGGCCCCGGTCGCGCGACAGGCAGCGAGCGGCGCCGCGCGACCGATGTCCACGGCCATGGTCGTCGCCGCCCCGCTGCCCGTGGGAGTGTCTCCTCCCATGCACTCCAGGCCCGCGCCCGCCCGGCCCGCGTCCGCCGCAGCCGACGCCGCGCAGAGCGCCGGTACCGCCGCTGCCGGCCGTCCCGCCGACCCCGACGCGCTGCTCGCCGACGCCCTCGCAGACGTGGCCGAAAGCGCCCACGGCCACTTCTCGCTGGCCATCGCCGACACGGACACCGGCCTCCGTGCCGTATACGCCCCGGAGGAGCACCGGTTCGCCACCGCCAGCATCGTCAAGGCCGACATCCTCGCCGCGCTCCTGCTGCGCGCACAGCGGGAGGGCCGCTCCCTGACACAGCAGGAGCGGTACGACGCCGGACCGATGATCCGCGTCAGCGACAACGCCTCCGCCAGCCGTCTCTGGGCACGGATCGGCGGCGGCGCCGGCCTCGCGGAGGCCAACGAGCGGCTGGGGCTCACCGCCACCACGCCCGGCCCGGGCGGACTGTGGGGCCTGACCCGGACCACGGCGGCGGACCAGCTGCGTCTGCTGGAGGCGATCACCCGCGACGACTCCGCGCTGTCGCGTGCGTCCCGGACGTACCTTTACGACCTCATGACGCACATACATGCAGGTCAGGACTGGGGCGTCACGGCCGCCCAGACCCCGGCGACCACAACTCCGAGCGGCACACCGACCGCCACCGCGGCAACTGCCGACGCCCCCTCCGCCGCTCCCCCCGCCCCCGCCACGGCCACCGGCTCGCCCACCGCCGAGCCCGCCGCCGCACCCTCCGCAGCAGTCACCGCCCCGGCCGCCGCACTCAAGAACGGCTGGCTGCCCCGCAGCGCGACCGGCCTGTGGGTGGTCAACACCATCGGCGTCGTGGAGCACAACGGTCACCGTCTGCTCATCGCCGTACTGAGCGACGACCAGCCGTCCATGGCCGCCGGCATACGGCTGGTGGAAGCGGCGGCGGCCAAGGCGGCCGAGGCCCTGACCGCCGCCGATACGGAGCCGCCGACCAAGCCCTGACGACGCTCACGACGCCGCAAGACCGCCATGCAGCAACACCGTCATCCAGCAACGCCGCAACGCCGCCATGCAGCAACACCGTCATCCAGCAACGCCGCAACGCCGACATGCAGCGCCGCCGTAGCGCCGCTGTGTCACAACATCACCGTGTGACGAACTGAGCCGTCCCCAGCGTCGAGAACCACTCGCGGATCTGCTTCTCGTCCTCCGTCGCCGCCAGTGAGAGCAGAAGCAGCAGACGGGCCTTCTGCGGGGTGAGGTCTTCCGCGCCGATGACGCCGGTCGCCGTCGACGAGCCGTACACCGCGCCCGATCCCGTGCGGGTCGTCGACGCGAACAGCACGCCCTTCTTGACCGCCTCCGTGCGGGCCGCGGACATGGCGGGCGAGATGCCGCCCGCCCCCGTGCCCGCGGTCACGATGCCGTCCGCGCCGCCGCCCGCGAAGGCGGTGATCGCCTCACCGCCGGCGTCCTGGTACGAGTACGCGATCTCGACCTTCGGCAGCGGGCCGTCGTCTATCGTGTCCAGGTCGAAGGGCGTGTCCCAGCTGCTCCTGCCGCACTTCTGGACGCGTGCCGGTGCCCGGTGGAGGCGGATGTTGTCCTGGTCGATGACGCCGAGTTCGCCCGTCGGGCCGCTGTCGAAGGTGTCCATGCGCAGCGCGTTCGTCTTGCGGACCTCGCGGGCGGCCTGGATCTGGTCGTTGAGCATGACGACCGTGCCGTAGCAGGTGGTCTTGCGGCTCGCGGCGAGTTTGATCGCGTTGTAGAGGTTCGCCGGTGCGTCGGTGCCGATGACCGTCCACGGACGCATGGAGCCGGTCAGGACGACGGGTTTGTCGCTGCGCACGGTCAGGTCGAGCCAGTACGCGAATTCCTCCATCGTGTCGGTGCCGGTGGTGACCACCACCGCGTCGTTCTTCTTCAGCGCCGCGTCGACGGAAGCGGTCAGGCGGCGGTAGTCGGCGATCGTGTACGAGCCGGAGCCCTTGTTGCCGAACTGCTCGGTGGTGACGTCGGCGAGGCCGTCGACCTCCGGCCGCAGCTCGTCGACCATCTTCGAGATGGCCAGCTGGCCGGAGCGGTAGTCCTGGAAGGACACCCGGTTGGTGCTGACCCCGGAAATGGTGCCGCCGGTTCCGATGACGGCGACGTCGGGGACGTCTTTTCCGGCGCCGGGTTCGGCGCTGGCGCCGGTGACGGTCGCACCCACCGCGGCGGCGAGGGCGAGCAGCAGGGCGGTGGTGCGGTGGGCGATTCTCAAGGCGTCACGCATCCTTAGTCGGTTGATCCGTTGCCGACGGCTCGCCCCGACGCTAGAAAGCGTTCTTTACCCGCTGATTGCCTGCGCATGTCAACCGATTGCCTGCACATGCCAACCGACGTGCGTGTGTCAACGGATCTCCGCCCATTAGCGGCGGGGGTCCGGCCGGTGCGGGTCGTCCCGCGTCCGTACCGGCGATGGCCACGGGACCGGTGGCCTGATGCAACCCAATGCACAGGTATTGACATGCCGCTCAAGACGGACGTAACTTCCCTGCCACAAGGAAGTAACGCGCGTTATTAAAGCGCGAAACCGGAGGCGATGTCTCGCCCCCGTCCGGCCGAAGGGAACTGGAAGTGGCCACGAACAAGACGCAGCGCGTGACCATGAGCGATGTGGCACGCCATGCGGGCGTCTCGCGGACCACGGTCTCCTTCGTCCTCAACGACAAGCCCGGTGCCGCCATCCCCGACGAGACCCGTCGGCGGATCCTGGGGGCGATCGACGAGCTCGGCTACCGGCCCAACGCCGGGGCGCGGGCGCTGGCAGCGAAGCGCAGCGGGTGGTTCGGACTGATCACCGAGATCGTGACCGGCCCTTTCGCGGCCGAGGTGATCACGGGAGCGCAGAGCCGCGCCTGGGGTGACCGGAGGTTCCTGCTGATCGCCGCGAGCGAGGGCGACCCCGCCCAGGAGGCGGCCGCCCTCGACCAGATGCTGGAGCACCGGGTGGAAGGGCTGCTGTACGCCACGACCTGGCACCGGGCCGTCACTCTGCCGAAGGCCGTACGCGAGGTGCCGACAGTGCTCGTCAACTGCTACGACTCGGAGGGGGAGCTGCCGTGCATCCTGCCCGACGAGGAGTCGGGCGGATACCGCGCTACCCGCCGGCTTCTCGACGCCGGTCACACCGGCATCGGGTTCATCAACCTCGACCCGGCGATCCCGGCGGCCATCGGCAGGCGCGCGGGGTACGAACGTGCCCTGCGCGAGGCGGGGATCACCCCCGACCCTTCCCTCGTCATCCCCGGCTGGGCCACCGCCGACGGCGCCTACACCGCCGCCTGCGAACTGCTGGACCGTCCGGCCGCCGACCGGCCGACCGCGCTGTTCTGCGGCAACGACCGGATGGCGATGGGAGCGTACGACGCGATCAAGGAACGTGGGCTGCGCATCCCGCACGACGTGGCCGTGGTGGGGTTCGACAACCAGGAACTCATCGCCGCCTATCTGCGGCCGAAGCTGACGACGCTCGCCCTGCCCTTCGAGGCCATGGGCACCAAGGGCGTCGACATGCTCGCCGCTCTCGCAGCGGGGCAGCCGCTCGACACCCACCGGGTGACGATCGACTGCCCGCTGCTCGAACGCTCGTCGGTCTGACCGCGAATCAGTCCGCCGAGTAATCCCATCCCGTCTTCGTCCTGTGTGTTGAAGAGAGGAAAAGAGTCTCCATTATGGCACCCTCCCGCATACCTTCGCGGCGGCCACGGGCCGTTCTGAGAGCCGTCACCGCGACCGCCGCTGCAGCCCTCGTCCTGTCCGCCTGTACGGGCGGCGGCGCTGGCTCCTCCGGCGCCGGTGACACCTCCGGCAACCAGCTGCTCACCATCCCGCGCGAGGACCTGGCGACGTTCACGCGCAACTTCAACCCGCTCTCCCCGCAGGCAGCCCCGATGACCAAGGAGGCTGTCTACGAGCCGCTGGTCGTGCACAGCATGGCGGATGCCAAGGACACGCCGTGGCTGGCCACCAAGTGGGAGCAGGCCAAGGACGGCAAGTCCCTCACCTTCACGCTGCGCGAGGGCGTCAAGTGGTCGGACGGCAAGCCGCTCACCGCCGACGACGTCGTCTACACCTTCCAGCTGCGCAAGAAGGTGCTCGGCGGCCTGGAGTACCTCGACAAGGTCACCGCGGCCGACGCCCACACGGTGAAGTTCTCCTTCAACAAGCCCTTCTCGCCCGGCTTCTTCGAGATCGCCGGACAGTCGATCATGCCGAAGCACGTCTGGTCCAAGGTGAAGGACCCGGCGAAGTTCACCAACCCGAACCCGGTCGGCACCGGCCCGTACACGAAGCTGGAGAGGTTCCAGGCCCAGTCGTACGAGCTGGGCAGGAACCCCGACTACTGGCAGCCCGCCAAGCAGCAGATCGCCGGCATCCGGATGCTCGCCTTCTCCGGCAACGACAGCGCCAACGTCGCCTTCACCAACGGTGAGGTGGACTGGACGCAGTCGTTCATCCCGGACATCGAGAAGTCCTTCGTCGCGAAGGACAAGAAGCACAACCACTACTGGTTCCCGCCCGCCGGTGCCATGATCAACTGGCAGCTGAACACCACGAAGGCCCCCTTCAACGACCCGGCTGTGCGCAAGGCGCTCAGCATGGCGATCGACCGCGACCAGATCACCAAGGTCGCGATGAACGGCTACGCCGAACCGGCTGACTGCACTGGCCTGGCCCGCACGTACGACAAGTGGCGCGACAAGGATCTCGCCGCGTCCTGCGCCTGGACGACGTACGACACCGACGCGGCGGCCAAGGCCCTCGACGCGGCCGGCTACAAGGAGAGCGGCGGCAAGCGGACGCTGAAGAACGGCAAGCCGTTCACGCTCGACATCTCCGTCGGCTCCGCCTCGTCCGACTGGATCTCGGTCGCGAACATCATCAAGCAGAACCTCGCGAAGGTCGGCATCACCGCCACCGTGAAGACGCCCGACTGGGGGGCGGTGGTCAGCTCGTACGAGCAGGGCACCTTCGACTCCGGCATCGTGTGGAGCAACAACGGCGCCACCCCGTACGAGTACTTCCGCGGTGTGATGTCGACCGTCATGGTCAAGCCCGTCGGTGAGAAGGCCACCGAGAACTACCACCGTTTCGGGGACAAGAAGGCCGACAAGCTCATCGACGCTTTCGCCGCCGCCGCGGACGAGAGTGAGCAAGCCGAGCAGATCGACGGCCTGCAGGAGCTGTACGACAAGGACGCGCCCGTCGTCCCGCTGTTCACCGGCCCCGAGTGGGGCGCGTACACGGACACCCGCTTCACCGGCTGGCCCACCGAGAAGAACCCGTACGCCACCCTCGGCAACCGCAACAGCAGCACGATCCTCGTGCTCACGTCGCTGAAGCCCGTCAAGGGCTGACGTCGCCCGCGCGGACCGGGCGGCCGCCCTCCTCCCCGGACGGCCGCCCCCGCTGACCGCATCACCGTTCATCCCCCACTGACAGGGAGCACGACCCGTGCGTCTGATCCTGCGCAATCTGGGGTTCTATCTGCTCGCCTTCTGGGCCTCCATCACCCTGAACTTCGTTCTCCCGCGCTTCATGCCGGGCGACCCGGTCTCCCGGATGTTCGCGCAGGCCCAGGGCACGATGCAGCCCGACCAGATAGCCCAGCTGCGAACACTCTTCGGCCTGGACGACCGCCCCCTCTGGGAGCAGTACGTCTCTTACGTCAAGAGCGTCTTCACCGGCGACCTCGGCATCTCCATCACCCGCTTCCCGACCCCGGTCTCCGAGGTGATCGGCTCGCAGATCGGCTGGACCCTGCTGCTCGGCGGTGTCGCGCTCGTCATCGCCGCCGTCGTCGGCAATCTGCTCGGCATCGTCGCCGCCTGGCGGCGCGGCGGCGTCCTCGACTCCGCCTTCCCGCCCCTGCTGATCTTCGTCGGCTCGTTCCCGTACTTCTGGCTGGCGATGGGCGCGCTGTACCTGTTCGGGGTGAGCCTGGGCTGGTTCCCGCTGCGGCACGCGTACGACGTCGGACTGACCCCCGGCTTCAACGGCGAGTTCCTCGCCAACGCCGCCACCCACCTGGTGCTGCCCGCGCTGACCATGGTGCTGGTCTCCATCGGCGGCTGGATGCTCGGCATGCGCAACACCATGATCGCGACGGCGGCGGAGGACTACATCACGATGGCCGAGGCGAAGGGGCTCAGCCCCTCGCGGATCATGTTCCGCTACGCCGCCCGCAACGCGCTGCTGCCCTCCGTCACCAACTTCGGCATGGCGCTCGGCTTCGTCGTCGGCGGCGCGCTGCTCACCGAGGTCGTGTTCGCCTACCCCGGCATCGGCTACCAGCTGCTGATGGCCGTCCAGGGCCTGGACTACCCGCTGATGCAGGGCATCTTCCTGACGATCACGGCGGCGGTGCTGCTCGCGAACTTCCTCGTCGACCTCGTCTACGTCCGCCTCGACCCGCGCGTCCGCGTCCGCTGAAGGGGGTTGCCGACATGACCGCCATCGAGATCGCGACGGCCACCACGCCGACAGTGCCCGCGCGCACGTCCCGCCGGCGCGGGCTGCTGCGCCAACTCATCGACAGCAAGAAGGCGTTGGCGGGGCTGACGCTGCTCGCCCTTTTCGCGCTGCTTGCCCTGCTCGCGCCCGTCCTCGCCCCGGGTGACCCGTCACTCATCAACTCCACGGGCAGCCAGGCCCCTTCGGCCGCACACTGGCTCGGTACGACCGCCAAGGGACAGGACGTGCTCGCCCTGACCCTGTGGGGGGCGCGCAGCTCCCTCTTCGTCGGGTTCACAGTGGGGCTCGCGGCGACCGGCGTCGCCATCGTCGTCGGCCTCGCGTCCGCGTACTTCGGCCGCGTCGTCGACGACGCACTGACCCTGGTCACCAACGTCTTCCTGCTGTTGCCCGGGCTGCCGCTGCTCATCATCCTGGCCGCGTTCCTGCCGCCCGGGACCTCCACCGTGATCCTGGTGCTCGTCGTGACCGGCTGGGCGGGCTCCGCCCGGGTACTGCGCGCGCAGGCCAAGTCGATCCGGGGCAAGGACTTCGTGGCCGCGGCCGTCGTCACGGGGGAGCGTCCGCTGCGGATCATGTTCCGCGAGATCCTGCCCAACATGGCGTCCGTGGTGATGACCACGCTGCTCGGCTGCGTGATCTTCGGCATCGGCGCCCAGGCCGGCCTGGAGTTCCTCGGCCTCGGCGACAGCAGCGTCGTCAGCTGGGGCACCAACCTGTACTGGGCCAGCAACGACGGCGCGTTGATGACCGGTGCCTGGTGGGCCTTCGCCCCCTCCGGACTGTGCATCGCCCTCGTCGCCTTCGCGCTCGCTCTGGTCAACTACGCGGTCGACGAGATCACCAACCCGAGGCTGCGCAACCGCCGTGCCCGCCGTGAGAGGAGGGGCTGAGCCATGCAACCCGTACTTGAGGTGAGCGGCCTGCGTGTCGAATACCGAGGCGACGGACGCACCGTCGTCGGCGCCGACGACGTCTCCTTCTCCATCGGCGCCGGAGAGGTCTTCGGTCTCGCCGGTGAGTCCGGCTGCGGCAAGTCGACCATCGCCAACGCGGTGATGCGGCTGCTGAAGCCCCCGGCGGAGATCACCGCGGGCAGCATCCGCTTCCAGGGCGGGGACGTCCTCGCCCTGGACGAGCGGGAGCTGCGTGCCTTCCGGTGGCGGCAGATCGCGATGGTCTTCCAGTCGGCGATGAACTCGCTCAACCCCGTCCTCACCATCGGCGAGCAGATCGTCGACATCTTCACCACGCACGAGAAGCTGAAGAAGCGGGCCGCGCGGGAGCGGGCGGGTGAGCTGCTGGAGCTGGTGGGCATCGACCCGGGTCGGCTGAAGGCATACCCGCACCAGCTCTCCGGCGGTATGCGCCAGCGCGTGGTCATCGCCATGGCCGTCGCGCTCCGCCCCCGGCTGCTGATCATGGATGAGCCGACCACCGCACTCGACGTGGTCGTGCAGCAGGAGATCATGGCGCAGATCCGCGACCTCCAGCGGGAGCTGGGCTTCTCCATCCTCTTCATCACCCACGACATGTCCCTGATGGTCGAACTGTCGGACCGCATGGGCGTGATGTACGGCGGACGGATCGTCGAACTCGCCGACGCCAAGGACCTGTTCATCAGGCCGCTCCACCCGTACACCGAGGCGCTGATGAACGCCTTCCCGCCGCTGACCGGCCCGCGCCGCGAGCTCACCGGCCTCTTCGACGCCCCGCGTACCGCCGACAGCTGCGGCTTCCACGTCCGTTGTCCCGAGGACCGCTCGGACTGCTCCATGAACATCCCCGACCTGCGCGAGGTCGCGCCCGGCCGCTGGGTGGCCCGCAGTCCCGAAGGAGGCCCCCGATGACCGAACCTCTGCTGTCCGTACGTGGTCTGACCAAGGACTTCCAGGTCGGAACCGTCTTCTCACGGCGCCGCGTCCGTGCCGTCGACGACGTGTCCTTCGACCTGCCGGCCGGCCGGATCACCGCCCTGGTCGGCGAGTCCGGCAGCGGCAAGTCCACCATCGCCCGCTGCCTCGCCCGCCTCGAACAGCCCTCCGCCGGACAGGTGCTGCTCGACGGCGAGGACGTCCTGCGCACCGAGCGGCGCGGAGCGTCACGGGCGTACCGCCGCAAGGTCCAGATGGTGTTCCAGGACCCCTTCGGCTCGCTCAACCCCGTCCACCGCATCGAGCACTTCCTCATCCGGGCTCTCGTCCTGCACGGCCACCCCGCCACCCGCGAGGCGCTGTGCGAGCTGATGGCGACGGTCGGCCTGACCGAGGACATGCTGCAGTCCTATCCGCACGAGCTCTCCGGCGGCCAGCGACAGCGCGTCGCCATCGCCCGCGCCCTCGCCGTCGAGCCCTGGCTGATCCTCGCCGACGAACCGACGTCGATGCTGGACGTCTCCGTGCGCGTCGGTGTGCTCAACCTGATGCGGCGCCTGCGCGACGAGCGGGACATCGCCATGCTCTACATCACGCACGACCTGGGCTCCGCGCGCTACCTCGCGGACACCACGATGGTCATGTTCGCCGGCGAACTCGTCGAGGGCGGCGACGCGCTGGCCGTCATGGACGCCCCCGCCCACCCCTACACCCGGCTGCTGCTGTCCGCCGTACCCGACCCCGAACGGGCCGGGAGCTACGACCCGGTCGAGCGCGCCCGGCTGCGCGAGGCGATCCTCAACCCCACGGCCTGCCCCTACGGCGACGACGGCACGTGCAGCCGCACCGAACCCGTCCGCCACATCGTCGGCGAGGACGAGGGACAGCCCCACTGGGTGCGCTGCCACCTGCGCGCACCGGCCTCCGACATCGCCCGCCGCGTGCTCAAGGCCACCGACCGGCCGGACGGCGAGGCCACAGACGACACCGACGCCACTGAGAAAGCGGAGAACACCGCCGCATGACCCACGACCTCACTCTCCCCTCCGGCACTCCCGTCGCCGAGGGGCTGGCCGAGCGCGCCCACCGCGACCCCCACCGCCCCCGCTTCCACTTCACCTCGCCCGGCGGCTGGCTCAACGACCCCAACGGGCTGACCCACTGGAAAGGCGTCTACCACCTCTTCTACCAGTACAACCCGCTCGCCCCCGCCCACGACCGCATCCACTGGGGCCACGCAACCAGCACCGACCTCGTCCACTGGACCGACGAACCGATCGCTCTCGTCCCCGGCACCGACGGCCCTGACCGCGACGGCTGCTGGTCCGGAGTCCTCGTCGACGACGGGGGAGTGCCCACGCTCGTCTACTCCGGCCGCCACGGGGACCGCGAACTGCCATGCGTGGCCACGGGATCCGCCGACCTGCGCTACTGGACCAAGGACCAGGCCAACCCGGTCATCACCGCCCCGCCCGAGGGCGTCGACATCACTGCTTTCCGCGACCACTGCGTGTGGCGGGAGGGCCAGGTGTGGCGGCAGCTGGTGGGCTCCGGCATCCGGGGCGTCGGCGGAACGGCCTTCCTGTACGAATCGGACGACCTGCGTAGCTGGCGGTACGTCGGCCGCCTGCTGACCGGTGACGCCTGGCAGAACCGTGGCGAACTCGACTGGACCGGCACGATGTGGGAGTGCGTCGACCTGTTCGGTCTCGAAGAGACGGATGTGCTGGTCTTCTCCGCCTGGGACCAGGGCACCACCCACCACCCCCTGTACTGGACCGGCCGCTACGAGGGCGACACCTTCACCCCGACCGCCCTCCACCGCCTCGACTACGGCGGGCGCTACTTCTACGCCCCCCAGTCCACCCGCGACGAGCACGGCCGCCGCATCATGTTCGGCTGGCTCCAGGAGGGCCGGACGGACGAGGCGAACGCGCAGGCCGGCTGGTGCGGTGTGATGTCCCTCCCGAGGGTCGTCACGCTTGGCGCGGACGGCCGCCTGAACCAGGCCCCGGTGCCGGAACTGACCCAGCTGCGGCGGGAGCGCGTCGAGGTGGCGGCGGGCCCGCTGACCGACCCCTACACCCGGCTGCACGCCGTGCGCGGGGACCAGCTGGACATCGAGACGACCCTGCGCCTGGCCCCCGGAGCGACTGCCCGGCTCGTGGTCCGCGAGACACCGGACGGCGCGGAGCGCACGGTCGTGGAGGTGAGTAGAGCGCACGACGGAGCGGGCGGCATCCTCCGTCTGCACCGTGAGTCCAGCAGCCTCGACCCGTCGGTCGACATCGAACCCAGGTACGGCGAAGTTCCGTTGGACGCCGACGGCCGGGTCGACCTGCGCGTCCTCGTCGACCACTCAGCCCTGGAGATCTTCGCGGGCGGGCGCCCCCTCACCGCCCGCATCTACCCCACGCGCCCCGAGGAGGCCGTCGGCGTCGGTATCGGTGCCGACGGCGACGTGAGCCTGGAGCGGTTCGACGCCTGGCAGATGGCGTCGGCCTTCACTCAGGGACCCCGGCCGATGTGGCCGTGACGGTCTTACACCCGGTACACCCGGCCACGGCCCGCGGAGCAGGCGACCCCCGGGCCGATGGCCCACCCTTCCCTCAGGAGCCGCCATGAGCGTGTCCCGCCGCACCCTCCTGCTCGCAGGAGGCACCGCCGCCACCCTGCTGCCTCTCGGAGGCATCATCCCCGCAGCACAGGCCGCCACCCCGAGTGCCGGCGGATCAACCTCCGCCCCCACCCCGATCCCCGACCCCATCCCCGTCACCGGCACCTGGACCCGCACCTCCGACGGCGGCCAGAAGGCGACAGCCGGCCGTCGCGGGCCCGCCCTCGCCCTGTCCGAGCAGCAACTCGCCACCAAGGGCACATACGCGGCCCGCATGACGCCCGATCCCGCCTCCGCCGTGGGCGCGTTGGTGTTCCGGGCCGCCCTGGACGGCTCGACCGGATTCGCGGCCGCCCTCGACCCGGAACGCGCACGCATACGGCTCTACGACCTGGCGAGCGGCGACACACTCGCCACCGCACCGCTACCGGGCGCGCGGACCGGAAGACCCTACGACCTCCAAGTGGCCGTGGATGGACCGGAGTTGACGGTGTTCGTCGACGGCGAACGGCTCCTCCACGCCGAGGACCACCGTCACGACACCGGCTCGGTGGGCCTGCTCGCCCAGGGCGGCACGGTCACCTTCGGCCCGCCCTCCCTCTCAGCGGTCACCACCAACCTCACCGGCTGGACCACGAGCGGCGGCACCTGGACGGCGACCCCGCTCGGCTGGCGCGCAGACCCGTCCCAGGGCGCCACCGCGCGCGCCGTCACCACGACCCGGGCGTACGACACCGCGTTGCAGGCCGACATGCTCCTGCACGACGCCTCCGCGGTCGCCTCACTGCTGGTGCGTACCGACGCCGAGGCCACGCGCGGCTACGGCGTCCAAGTTGACCCGGGCCAGGGCAGGCTGCGGCTCTACCGCATCGACGGGAACGTCACCCTCGGCACGTACGCGACGACCATCAAGGCCGACACGGTCTACCGCCTGCGTGTCGAAGTCGAGCACGACGAACTGCGCGTGCACTGGCAGACCAACTTCCTCTCACCCGACGGCTACAGCCCCGTCATCACCGCCCAGGACTCGACCCACACGAAGGGCCGACTCGCCGTCACGGCCTCGGCCGGCGCGGTGTCCTTCGAGAACATCGCCGCTGCCGACCTCGTCACCGGTCTTCAGGGCTGGACGGCCCGCTCCGGCACCTGGACCCCCGACCTGCGCGGCATCCGCGGCGAGAACGGCCTGCGGACGGCTGCCTTCGCCGAAGGCGACCTGGTGGCGAGGGCCGACATCACACCCACCGGCCCTTCATCCTCGGCCGGCCTCGTCCTGCGCGCGTCCGCGAACGGCTCCGGCGGCTACGAAGCCCGCCTGGAAGCCGACCGGAACGCCGTCGTCCTGCTGGACCGCTCCTCCGGCGCCCGCCTCGCCTCAGCCTCCGGCCCCGTCCGGCGTATCGGGTCCGGTGGCACGTACCGCGTCGAGGCCCGCGCGACGGGCAGGACGATCGAGGTGTACGTGGACGGCGTGCGGGCGCTCAGGACCCGCGTGTCCCGCACCACGGGCGGCGCGGTCGGCACCGCGGCCGCGCACGGGACGTCGTACTTCCAGAACGTCGAGGTCAGCAGAACCACCGACTACTTCACCGAGCCGTACCGCCCGACGTACCACTACTCCCAGCTCAGCGGCTCGACCAGCGACCCCTGCGGGCTGCTGTACCACGACGGCGAGTACCACCTCTTCCACCAGGACGAGGGCCGCTGGGCGCACGCGGTCAGCAGCGACCTCGTCCACTGGCAGGCCCTGCCGATCGCCCTGCCCTGGAACGCGTACGGCCACTGCTGGACCGGTTGCGCGGTCGTGGACGCAGACGACACCTCCGGTCTCTTCGACGGCGGCTCGGGCCTGATCGCGTACTACACGAGCTACCACCCCGACAAGCCGGGCGGGAACGCGAGCGTGCGCATCGCGTACAGCAAGGACAAGGGCCGCTCATGGCAGCTGCAGGGCGGTTCGACCCCGGCGGTGCAGAACCCGGGCGGCCCCGACGCGGGCTGGACCTTCCGGGATCCGAAGGTGATCCGCGACGAGGTCCACGACCAGTGGCTGATGGTGGTCTCCGGCGGCGACAACGTCCGCTTCCTCACCTCCACCGACCTCCTCACCTGGACCCACGTCAGCTCCTTCGGCTACGGCGACTGGGTCACGCCGGGCGTCTGGGAGTGCCCCGACTTCTTCCCACTGCCCGTCGACGGCGACAAGGACAAGGTGAAGTGGGTCCTCACCCTGAGCACGGGCGCCGTACGCGCCACCGACGGCTCGGCCGCCCAGTACTTCACCGGTGACTGGAACGGCACCGACTTCGCCCCTGACCAGCCAGCCGGCACGGTCCTGCGCGCCGACTCCGGGCGTGACTACTACGCCGCCATGTCCTTCTACGGCCTGCCCGACGACCGCCGCGTCTGGCTCGGCTGGATGAGCAATTGGGAATACCCGTTCAGCGCCCCGACCGGCGCCTGGAAGGGCCAGCTGAGCACCCCCCGCGAACTGACCCTCACGGACACCGCCGACGGCGTACGCCTGGTGCAGCGCCCGGTCCCGGAACTGACTGCCCTGCGCACGTCCACCACGACCCGCAAGGACATCTCCGTCGGCCCCACTTCCGCGAACCCGCTCGCGGGAGTCACGGGCATCGCCTACGAGATCGAGGCCGAGATCACCCTCGGCACCGCCACGGAGATCGGCTTCCGCCTCCGGACCGGCAACGACCAGCACACGACGGTCGGATACGACGCCGAGGCGAACCAGCTGTTCGTGGACCGGTCGTCCTCGGGCCTGAGCGACTTCACGCAGTACTTCGCGGGCCGCACGACCGCGCCGATGAAGGCGACCGACGGCCGCGTGACCCTGCGCGTGTACGTCGACTCGTCGTCGGTCGAGGCATTCGGCGCGGACGGCCGGGCCGCCGTGACAAGCCTGATCTTCCCCGACCCGGACGCCGACGGCATGGCCTTCTACGCCGAGGGCGGCACCGCACACATCGAGTCGCTCAACGTGCACCGTCTGGACAGCACTTACCGCCTGGTGGACCGGGTGAAGCCGCCGCTGGCCGCTCCGACCGGCGGTGAATTCCGCTCGGACCTCGGCAAGTTGACGATCCTCCCCGCCGGCCACTGGTCGACGGACAGCGCGGGCCGCGCCGGAACCTTCGACAAGGACTCCAACGCGATCTCGGCCCGCACGGCGACGGACCTGGACCTCACCACCCTGGTGCGGCTCGGCGGCCCCGACCCGGACCAGGGCGGTGCCCTCTCCCTCCTCTGGCGCGCATCCTCCGACGGCACCGACGCCTACTGCCTCAACATCGACCCCGACCTGCGGGTGATCCGCCTGGTCGCCAAGGCCAACGGCTACTTCGACGACGGCGCCGCCCTAGCTCGCGTCCCGGCCCTGCTCCGCCGCGGCACGACATACCCCGTCCGCATCCTCACCGTGGGCGACCGCATCCAGGTCTTCCTCAACAGCAAGCGGATCATCGACGTGACGGACACGACGTACACCGATGGGCACATCGGCCTCAACGTGTTCGGAGGGAGGGCGGCGTACCAGGACACGTACGCGAAGGAGCTGTGACCGCCGGTCGGGCCGACCAGCGCCAATGACCGCAGAGGCTCCGCCCCGAGTCGCGGGGCGGAGCCTCTGCGAGCGGGAAGGGCAATCCGCTGCGGTGAGTTCGGGACCCCTTCCCGAGCTGGAGAGATCGGCCCTCACTGGGTACGTCAAGCCGGATGTGGAGGATCTTCGCACGGCCGTCGCGCCGGACTGCGCCGACAAGGCCATCCGCCTGACTTCCGCCTTCCTCGACGCGGTCAAGGACGGCGCGCCCGTGCGGACGTGCCGCCACACAGGCATATGGCGAGGAGCACCTGGCCGACCCGCGCTCCGTGCCGGACGTCGCCGCCGTCGGTATCTCCCACCACGCATCTGGCGCGCGTGATCCGCGCCGAGACCGGTCTCACGGTCGTGTCGTACCTCCGGCGGCGACGCCTACAGGCGTCCGACAGGCATGCCGCCGCGAACTCGGCGCGGCCCGTGTGACGTTCGGGTGGGCCGGGCGAAGCAGCCCTGACGCCTACGACCCGGCCGCCGTGAGCGCGTTGTGGATCGCGTCGTAGGCGGGCTTGTGCCTCAGGTTCTCGTCCCAGGGCAGGGCCGCTCCCTCACCGGGGAAGACCGCGGGGATCCACGAGTGCCGGTCCGTGTAGCCCCACAGGGTGATGCCCACACAGCGCCGTACGGCCAGGCAGGCGTCGGTCACCTGCCCGTACCAGTCGGCCTGTTCTGCGAGCTTGGTCTCGTCGGTGGGCAGGATCATGCGGATGTCGAGTTCGGTGATGGCGACGTCGACGCCGAGGTCGGCGAAGCGCTGCAGGTTCTCCTTCAGGCCGCCGGGGAAACCGTACTGGAGGGCGAGATGGCCCTGCAGTCCGAACCCGTCGATCGGGACGCGCTCCTTCTTGAGCTGCTTGATCAGGGTGTAGTACGCATCCGACTTCGGGCCGAGGGCCTCGACGTTGTAGTCGTTGAGGTACAGCTTGACGTTGCGGTCGGCGGCGCGGGCCCAGCGCAGGGCGTCGGGGATGTAGCCGGGTCCGAGGGTCTTGTAGAAGATGTTCTCGCGGTAGGTGCCGTCCTCGTTCATGATCTCGTTGGCGACGTCCCACGCGAAGACCTTGCCCTTGTAGTGCTTCACCACCTTCGTGATGTGGTTCTTCAGGATGGAGCGCAGTTCGTCGGCGGTCCAGGTGCCGGAAGTGAGCCAGTCCGGGAGCTGGGAGTGCCACAGCAGGGTGTGCCCGCGGACCTTCAGGCCGTTCGCGCGGGCGTAGTTCACGATCGCGTCGCCCGCGGTGAAGTCGAAGACACCGCGCTGGGGTTCGGTGGCGTACCACTTCATGCCGTTGCCGGGGGTGGTCTGGCCGAACTCGGTGCCGAGCAGTTCGGCGAACTCGGTGTCGGCGAGCTCCGGGTTGTCGACGGCGGCGCCGAAGTAGCGACCGGACTCGCGGGCCAGTTCGTGCAGCGTCTTCGTCGCCTTCGCGCCGTCGGTGCCGGCCTGGGCGGTGGGCGCCGCGGCGAGGCCGAGCAGCAGGGCAGCGGACGCGGCGAGCGCGGCGGATCCGACGCGGAAACGGCGTGCGGGTGTGCGCATGGTGCATCTCCTCAACTGTGGGATGGGGCGGTGCGGTTGCTGTGCGTGGAGCTGGTCCGTGGGGTCCGTGGGGTCACTTCACGCGGAGCTCGCAGCGCATCCGGCGCTCGTGCCCGACCTCGCGTACGGGGCCGGTCAGGGTGAGCGGCACGGTGTGGTGGACGTGTTCGCTGGATGCGGCGACGCGCAGTTCGAGGGCGCCTGGTTCGACGACGCGGCGGCCGTCGGCGCCGGTGTACGCGGCGAGGTCGGCCGGGAACGTGGCGTGGACCTCGGCGGACGCGCCGGCTTCGAGCGTGACGCGGACGTAGCCGACGAGCGGTCCAGGTGGCACCGCTGTCCGCGTTACGGGATGGCCCTCGGGTCGGTGAGCGTTGCCCGACCCGCGCTCCGTCGCCGTATGAGCGCTGACGTTGTCGCGTGACCCGGGCGGGCTCGGCCTTCCGCCGAGCCCGCCGCGCCGGCTCCACACCGGAGCCGAACTCGTGGCACGCCGTTAGCGCTGCAGTGTCAGCAGACCGGGCCGGTAGGGCCATTGGCCGTAGTCGCCGCCGGAGTTGGGGTCGCGTCCCTGGTAGAGGAACTGCAGGTTGCAGGGATCGACGGTGAAGGTCTGATCGGCGCTGGTGCGGATCAGTTCGCCATGGCTGATGTCGTTGGTCCAGGTGGCGCCGCTGTTGGCCTTGCCGGCGAAGGGATTGCTCTCGGTCGCGGCCTGGGGTGTCCATGAGCCGTTCAGACTGGTGGCTGTGAACGAGCGGAAGTAGCGGCCCTGCGAGCCGATCGCCTCGACGATCATGAGGTAGCGGTTCTGGCCCTGGAGCTTGTAGACCTGCGGGGCTTCGAACAGGTTGTTCGTCGTATCGCTCATGACCACTGTCGAGTTCGTGCCGAAGCTGCCCGGGAAGTTCCCGATCGGCATACTGGCCCGGTAGATCTTGCCGTTGTCACCGGCGAAGAACAGGTACATGTTCGTCCCGTCAGCGATGAGCGTCTGGTCGATGGGCCCGGTTCCGGAGCCGGAGATGCTTCCGGAGAAGAGCACCTGCTCGGATGACCAGCCATTCGGGTTGGTGGGGTCGCTGGACGTCCGGTAGGAGAAGGAAGTCCCACCCCATTGGTAGGCGAGCACCCAGATGTTCTTCGGTGCGAAGTAGAAGAGCGTGGGCGCGACGGTGGAAGCTGACATCGTGTTCTGGCTGGCCGAGGCCATCTCCGACCAGTTGGTGAACAGGCCGAAGTTCATCGAACCCCACCGCGTCCCTGTGTCGTGCGTCGTCGCATAGACGAGTTGCCTGCCGTTGTAGGGGACGACGGTGAAGTCCTTGAGCGAGACCCACCCCGGCTTGGGCTGCGCCAGCGGGCCCGTTGATGTCCAGCGGTATGACGATGGAAGATCGCACGCGCCGGAGTTGCCGCCGCCGACCTTGACGAGCTGCCACTGCTGGTTGGCGCCGCCCCAGTCGTCGTACTGGACGACGTTCGCGTTGTCCGCGGTGGAGGCACCTTGTACTTCGAGGGCCTTGTTGCTGTGGCGCGAAATCAACCTCACGTAGCCATCCGGGCTGTCGGCCAGACGCCACTGCTGGTTGGTGGCATTCAGGTCGGTCCACTGGACGATCGCACCGCCGTTCGCGGTGGACCAGTTGTGGACGTCCAGAACCTTGCCGGAGTGGCGGGACTTGATGCGGTAGTAGCCGCCTCCGGAGTCGACGAACTGCCACTGCTGCTGGTTCTGATCGTTCCTGGTCCACTGGGTGATGCGGGCGCCGTCGTCGGTCGCCAGGTTGTAGACGTCCAGGGCCTTGCCGCTGTTGCGGTTGACCAGCACATACGAGGCGTTGGGGTCGACGGTCGCCGCGGCGGCGGGCTGGGCACCGAGGGAGGTAGCCACGAGCAGCAAGGGCGCAAGGACGGCGAGTAAGCGTCTCAGGCGGAGCGGGGACGGACGGCGAAACCACATCAGAGGGCCTCCTTTTCTGGGGGACGGGGGTGAGGTGACCCCGATGAACCGCAAGGCGGCCGCGCCGGGGGCAGGGACAGGAGAGGTGCGAAGGCGGCCGCATGTGCCGAAGAGTTGGTGCTCTGGGCGCTCAAGCCGGAGCACTTCGCCGTGGGCCGAGATGAGAGAGGTCTCCGGCCTTCAGCCGCCCCAGCTGACGGCCGGTTGTCACGGCTGCCGCCAGGGGGCCGTCACGCCAGCGGATCCACCGGGCGTCCGGGGGGTGCTGACCATGGAGACCTCCGGGTGGGGAATGTCAGTCCAGTCTCGGAAAACTTACGGAAACCTCTCGGACTCGTTGACGCCACAAGCTAGGAATGCGGGGCCTCCCGGTCAAGACCTGTCGCCGATCTGTCCATAAACAGCGCCTCCCCTCTGGGCTTGACGAGCTGTCCTCCCGACCGGAAACCATCCGCAGGTTCGCGATACAGCTGGCCAGTCCAAGGGTCCGTGCGGAGAAGGGGAGTTGAGCAAGCAGCGTCCGACCCTGGCCGGTAATCCGCCTCGGCGCGGCGGCCGGAACATGGCCCCGTCACCTCGGACCCGCGCGAGGCCGCTGGTCGAGCCTTTCGTCCGGGCCCCGGCCCTACGGCAACCGCCGACGGTGGCGGCTGGGGGTCCGCGGTTACCCGTCCGACTCGCCGGGAATCCGGAAAATTTTCGAGTAAGGAACGGAAACTTCTTCTGGCGGGAGTATTGACGATCCACCGTCAATCCTTCAATCATCCCTGTCTGAGACAGCGGTCACAGTTCGAGATCTCGGACAATGTTGGCCCTGAGCAATCTGTGCTGCACGACAGATCCGCGCACCACAGCACCCGCGCCACCCCGTTTCCCTTCCGGTGAGGTTCGCGCCAGCGCATCGTGGCTCTTCGCGCAGTTGGAGAGGTACGCGACGCCGCGTGGCGGTCCCCCGGCTGAGCCGCGATGGAGTACCCCCATGCCTCTGTCGAAACACCGCCGCCGCCCGCCTCCGGTACGCGCGGTCGTGGTCGTCCTCCACGGCCTGGCGCCGACGTTGCTCGCCGTCTCCGCCGAGTCCGCTCCCCTCCGCACGTCCATGGCCGACCCCGCTGTTCCCCTTCGGGCACGGGCTCAGCTGGACCAGCTTCACCTGCCCGGAGTTCTCGGTGGATCAAGTCGCCGCGACGGACGGGGCCGTCGTCGTTTCGGTCACCGTCCGCAACGTCGGCGAGGTGGGCGGTACGGAGGTCGTCCAGCCGTACCTCTCGGATCCCGGGGCGTTCGTCGTCCGGCCGCAGCGGTGGTCGGCCGGGGCCGGCAGGGGCGAGCTGCAGCCGGGCGCGGCCGTCCGCCGGCCGGACCTTTTTCACCGGGCTCGACCTGCGGAGGGGGGTAGAACCCGGGGATATCGGCGTGGCCGTCGGACGGTCCAGCGGCGACCTGCCGCTCCAGGGCTCCTTCACTCTGGAACGCCCCGTATCTCACCCGAAGGCGGGGCTCCTTCACTCTGGAACGCCCCGTACCTCACCCGGAGGCCGACCGGGTGCTGTCCGTGCCGGTCGAGATCGTCCCGGTTGCACGACCGCGATGTCCGGTGATCCCGTAATGCCCGGATTCCGGCCCGCCTCGTCCGCCTGCCGAGTGGGAGCGGACGACGCATTCCGCTGCACTTCAGTCCTTCCGTGATTTCTACCCTGGAGGCACAGTCATGGGCTTACATGCCATTCCCCCACCCGCCGTCCGCCGGAAGCTCGGCGGCCTGCTGATAGCGCTGGTCGTCGGCGTCTTAGTTGCGGTCGGCGCCCTGGTCGCGCCGCCGAGAGCACACGCCGCCGAGAGCACGCTCGGCGCTGCGGCGGCGCAGAGCGGTCGTTACTTCGGCACCGCCATCGCCTCGGGCAGGCTGGGCGACTCGGCGTACACGACGATCGCGGCCCGCGAGTTCAACTCGGTGACGGCCGAGAACGAGATGAAGATCGACGCCACCGAACCCCAGCGGGGCCAGTTCAACTTCACCGCCGCTGACCGCGTCTACAACTGGGCGGTGCAGAACGGCAAGCAGGTGCGCGGCCACACTCTGGCCTGGCACTCCCAGCAGCCCGGCTGGATGCAG
>NZ_JACEHE010000058.1 GCF_013778455.1 Streptomyces himalayensis subsp. himalayensis
GCGGTGCCGGGCGGCGTGGGGGCGTGCCTGAACTTCCCCGGCACCGCTCAGGTCCTGGCGCGATGAACAAGGTGGTGGCCACGGCCCTCGAGGCCGTGGCCGATGTGCCGGACGGCCGTCGCCGGCGGTGGGCGGTTTCGGGCCGAGCGGCGTGCCGAGAGATCGGCAAGTACAACGGTGCCTCGGCTTCCGTGCGTCCGGACGACCTGGCCGCGCACACGGTCCCCGAACTCCTCGCCGATACGCCCGAGTTGGACACCACATACCTGCAGGAGCCGCAATGCCCTCCCCTCCCTTGCTGCACCACCAGCTCGCCGGCCCGGCCGACGCGCCGCTGCTGGTCCTGGGTCCCTCTCTGGGAACCTCGACGGCCGTTTGGGACCCGCATCTGCCCGCCCTCGCCGACCGCTACCGCGTGCTGCGCTACGACCTGCCCGGTCACGGCGGCTCGCCGGCCGGCCTGCTCAGGGGTCCCGAGCCGGACCGCACGACGGTGGAGGACCTCGCCTCACTGGTGCTCGCCCTCGTGGACCACCACGGTCATGACCGGTTCCACTACGCGGGCATCTCGCTCGGGGGAGCCCTCGGCGCGCATCTCGCCGCCCGTCACCCGGAACGCGTCGCGTCCCTGGGGCTGTTCTGCTCCTCCGCCCACTTCGGGCCGCCGGAACCGTGGCGTGAACGCGCGGCGCTGGTACGCCGGCAAGGGACCGAGCCCTTGCTCGGCAGCATGCCGAAGCGCTGGTTCGCCGATCCCGGAACAGCCGAGACCTCCCTCGGAAGCACCCTGCTGAGGAACCTCGCCACAGCCGACCCGGTCGGCTACGCGGCCTGCTGCGACGCCCTCGCCGTGTACGACCTGCGGCCCGAACTGGCCCGCATCTCCGCTCCCACGCTCGTCATCGGCGGCCTCCACGACACCGCCACCCCTCTGCCCCACGCCCGGGAGCTCGCGGACGGGATCCCCGGCGCCACGTTCAGGAAAGTCGCCACGGGGCATCTCGCAGTGGAGGACCCCAGCGCCGTCGGGACGGCGCTGAGCACCCACCTCCGCACGACCGACAGCAGGCCCGTTCCCAGCTGAGCTCACGCAAGGAGGCAGCGTCCGCCGCAGGCACCATGCGTCCAGCCCGCCATGAGGCCCCGACCGGCGTCAGAACCGACGACGAAGCCGATGTCCCTCTTGCACGGGTCCGGAACCGGCGGCTCCGCGACCGCCTGAGCCCACCGCGCCTCGCCGTGCTCGCCCTCGCTTGCCACACCGCCGCGGAGCGCTGCGACCGCTCCGACTTCCCGCCGTACCAGGCGAGTTGCTCCTGCACCCGGTGCCTTACGTAGATGTCGCGCCGGGTCACGAACGACTTGCTCCGCACCGCCCGCATCACGTCCGTGATCCGCCCCTCCCCGGCGGGCTGCGGACCACGGCGCGCGGCGTCCCAGCCGGCCCTGCGCAGTTCGCGCATCCCGTCCTCGAGACGGGTGGCTAACAGCGCCTCCGGATTGGGGACCCCGACTCTGAACTCGCCGGCGGCCGCCATGTAGAGCCGGCACAGGCTCTTGACCATCTCGACCGCGGCCCGGTGCGCGTGGTAGTGGACGCAGGATCGCCTCCAAGCGGTGTACAGACCCGGGCCCGAGTTGGCTCGCGACAACGACCTGTCCCGACGAGCACACACCGACTCTGGAGCCGTGGAACCTGGCGCCCCACCCGACGTGACAGTCGGCCGCAACCCTGCCCACCTGTAACGATCTCCGCCACGTACGAGCCGAAGGGCTTGTCGGGAAGTACGAGCCGAAGGGCTTGTCGGGAAGCTGACGGGCCCTCATGCAATATCGAGAGGTAAGAGGCAGTGATCGTTCGCGCCACAGGTAGGGATCTATGGGAGCTGAGCTGCGCCCTCTTCCCTGCTGGCATGTAAACGAATATCATCAACCGTCAAAACGCATCCAGGCTGGGGGAGTTCATGGAGCCTGAGTCGCAGACGCGAATACGGCGCAATGTGATCTTTTTTGCGATCCCTCTTTTTCTTCTCGGGGTGGCGGCGTCAATGCTGATATGGGGCATTGTTAGGAGTAATCTACCTCAATCTGCGCGCTCTGCTTGGCCGTGGAAGTTGACGCTCTTGGATGTGCAGTCGGCAACCACTGCGACTACCGTGACTGCTGGTCTGGTTTTTGCACGTGCTCAGTATGCCTCAGTAGTGCGGCCGATTCTGGGATGGACCGGGCGTGTTGTTGAAGTGTCAGACTTTGGCGAGAGCCTTGCGTGGGTGGTTCGACTGGTCAACGGAGCTTCGACTGCGGCAATAATTCGTGAGCCGAAATATCAAGTGATACTAAGAAGTTCTGGTGCTTCCCCATCTACCCCCGTGAATGCGTCATGGCTGACCCGTGATGAAGCAATTTCCGTGCTGAGTGGCTTGGGGTTGATTTTTGGGCGTGATTACGAGTTGAGAAATGTCGGACCTGCGTTCCCTCTGTCTAGCTCGATCGAAAATGCAGGGCTGCTCGCGTTGTTTACCCGAAAGGCGATGGCTTTGATTGAGGATGTTCTCGTCAGGGTAGACGCTACAGATCAGGCCGGAGATACACATCGACGGGTGGTTCACTGTATGCGAGGGGCAATAAGAGAACCCACTTCCCCCAATGTGGACTAATGGCGGGTATCTAGCCTCATCGTGAGGCCGATAACCTTTCAGTACAGGACACTATAAACATGGAAACCATGAAGTCATCTGTGGTCGCGAACACCGTGAGCGCCGCGACCAAGTGGCCGGTGGCGCTTGCCGCGATCGACCCTCGCACCGCCGCCGCCCGCCGGACCACCGGTCGGCTGCTGCAGGTTTCCGGGTCGGTGCATGTCAAGTCCGCCACCTTCAACTCGACTCTTTAAAGGCGTCTGTTGATACCAGATCAGGCAGATCGACGACTGCTCCGGACTCGCCGTCCGGAGCGGCACGTCAGGTGTTCGATCGAAGAGATTCTCGATCTTTCGCGCGTGGCTTCGACTTCAAACCTGCCCTAAGGTGAGCAGGTGACAATTGCGCTTCGGCAGCTGGTACTCAAGGTCTACAGCAGATGCGATCTTGCCTGCGATCACTGCTATGTCTATGAGCACGGTGACTCCACCTGGACTTCTCTGTCGAAGGTTATTTCCGAGGAAACCGCGGATCAAGTAGCGCGGCGTTTCGCCGAGTACGCGAAAGATCAGAAACTCGAGGAAGTCCTGGTCGTCCTCCACGGCGGTGAACCGCTCCTCGCCGGGCCCAAACGCCTGCGATTCATCTGTGAACGCCTCACCGCGCATCTCTCGCCGGTCGCATCCCTTGACCTGCGCATCCATACCAACGGCGTCCAGCTGAACCGCACGAACCTGCGGCTCTTCGACGAGCTCGGCGTCAAGGTCGGAATCTCTCTCGACGGCGACCGCACCGCGAACGACCGGCACCGCCTGGACCGCCGGGGCCGCAGCAGCTACGACCGGGTACTGCGTGCCGTGGACCTGTTGCGTGAGAACGAGTTCCGCCATCTGTACCTGGGCCTGCTCTGCACGATCGACATCGCCAACGACCCGCTGGCCGTGCACGACGCCCTGACCGCGCTCGATCCCCCGCGTATTGACTATCTGCTTCCGCATGCGACCTGGGACCACCCTCCCGGCCGTCCCGCCGATGGTCCCGCCCACACGGAAACGCCCTACGCCGACTGGCTGTCGGCCGTCTTCGACCGCTGGGACGAACAGGAGCAGGCCGTCCCCGTCCGCTTCTTCGAGTCCGTGCTCTCCACCTTGCGGGGCGGCCCGAGCCTCACCGAGTCACTTGGGCTCGCGCCATCCGATCTGGCCGTGGTGGAGACGGACGGCAGCTTCGAGCAGGCAGATTCGCTGAAGATCGCGTACGACGGTGCAGCCGCCACCGGATACGACGTGTTCCGGCACGGATTCGAGACGCTTGCCGCGCATCCCGGTGTGCTGGCCCGCCAGTCGGGTATCGAGGGGCTGGGGCTTGCGGCCAAGTGCCGTTCCTGCCCGGTGGTGGCCTCCTGCGGAGGCGGCCTGTACGCGCATCGCTACCGCACCGGCTCCGGCTTCGACAACCCGTCCGTCTACTGCAGCGTCATGCCGGGCGCCACTCTGCTGGTCCATGCCTCCCTCGGCGGGACAGGCTGCCGCCCGCCGCCGTTCGCCGCGTCCTCCAGGAGGTCCTTGGGCCCGCTGGGCTCTCGTCGTTCCCGCGTCCACGCCCGAGAACTCCGACACATCCGATTTATGAATGAGTTCTAGTGTTTGTCGCAGCACCCTCGGCCACGAGAGGAGTGTTGACGGCGAGACGGGGACGGAAGCGCCGGCTTGAGCTGGAGACGGAGTACTGGCGGCTGATCCAGGCCGGTATTGGCACAGTCGAGCGTGCAAGATCGTCGGGATCGGCCGAAAGACCGGCTACCGGTGGCGGGCGGAGAACGGTGGGCTGCCGCCGGAGCGGCTGTGCCAGCGCATCGCGACGCTACGCGAACGCGGCCTGAGCGTCCGGACCATCGCCGCCCGCCTGAGCAGGGCGCCGTCAACGATCAGCCGCGAACTGCTGCACATCCTCGCGCACGACGGCGGTGTGTACGACGGCGACCTCGCGCATGCGTGTGCCCGCCAGCGCCTGCGATGTCCGAGGACTGGCCTGCTGCTACCTTATGCCGATCTACGCGCTGAGATCCCGGCAAAGCTGGAACTGGAGTGGAGCCCGGAGCAGATAGCCGCGCATCTGCGCCGTACCTGTCCGGCCGGCCCGAGTGGCACCTATGCCACGAGACCATCTACCAGGCGCTCGACCAGGGCGCACTCCGCGGTTCGTCGCCCGGCGCTGCCGAGCGTCGTGAGCCCATCGGGGACTGGGAGGGCGATGATGGCCTGCCACCACCAGATCGCGCCCTACCTGCGCGAGGGCATCTTGCTGGTTTACCCTGCAAGCCCTTGGCAGCGCGGCACGAACGAGAACACCAACGGACCGCTGCGGCAGTACTTCCCCAAGCGCACCGCCCACATGTCGCCTGCCGAAAGGGAGGCCGGCCGGACGGCGATGAAGCCGTACGATCCACGGCAGACGCCGCTGTCCGACCATTGGCGTCCTCGCCGAGCACGTGCGACGCACACGGGGCGTACCGCAGTGCACATCCGCAGACGTCGTTCGCGGTCATCGGGCGGCGGGCGACCTGGCTCATGGACGGGCACGACCCGCGCTGCCACCTGGGGAGCGGTCGCCGCTCGAAGCTGTACGCGCAGGGTGCGCGGGTGACATCGCCCGCGAATGTCTTGAATTGGGCGGCGCGTGACCGGAGGTCATCGGGCACATTAGGAATCCGATCAGGCCAGGGGGGTGCATGGAGTCGGCGGGCAAGGATTCGCGACGCATGCAACAACAGGGGATGCAGGGGCCGTACTTCTTCCTGAGCTACGCGCACACACCCGCCGACCCTGACGGGCTCGACCCCGATCACTGGGTCCACGTCCTCTTCAAGGACCTGTGCCGGGACATCCTGCAGCTGACCACGCTGCCGGGCGCCGCGCACGCCGGGTTCATGGACCGGCAACTGCGTGCCGGCGACGGCTGGCCGGACAAGCTCAGCGAGAACCTAGCCACCTGCCGGGTGTTCGTCCCGCTCTATGCGCCCCGGTACTTCAGCAGCATTGAGTGCGGACGCGAATGGTACGCGTTCAACGAGCGGGTTCTACGCGCGCGGAGGACCGGGCAGGGCGACTTCTCCGCCATCGTGCCCGCGCTGTGGACCCCGGTCCCGCTCGACGACCTGCCGGAACCGGCCCGGCACATCCACGTCGACCACACCGAATACGGCAACGAGTACGCGCGGGACGGCTTCTACGGGCTGATCAAGGTCAAGCGGCTGCACGACGCCTACGAGGAGGCCGTCTTCCGGCTCGCGCGGCGCATCGTCGACGTGGCCCGCACCTCCTCGCCGCCGCCGTGCGAGCCCCTCGACTACGTATCCACGCCGAGCGCCTTCAAGCCGCACGGCACCGGCGCCCGCTCCATCCACCTCACCGTCGCCGCACCCACGCGCTACACGCTGCCCGAGGACCGGGCGCCCGAGCCGTACGGAACGACGGCGCAGGACTGGGGGCCGTACCACGACGAGACCACGCGTTCGCTCACCAAGGTCGCCGGTGAGCAGATCCGTTCGCTCGACTACCAGTTGACCGTCTCCGACTTCGACGAGACCACCGTGGCCGAGGCAGCAGGGGCCGCACCGACGGGCGCCGACAGGCCGCACATCCTCCTGCTCGACTTCTGGGCACTGGGTGACGAAGGGCGGCGGCAGCGGCTCGCCGCGTACGACGCGGCCGCGCAGCCATGGACCAGCATGGTCGTGCCGCGTTGCCGGGGCGATGCGCAGAGCCAGGGCGAGGAGGGTGAGCGGCTGTTCAGCCGTGTCGGAGACACCCTGCCCACGCTCACCGAGCGGGGCAGGCTCTCGGGATGCCGTACCGCCGTCGAGGGAGTGCCCACCCTGGATGCCTTCACCCATGTGCTGCCGAAGGTCGTCGCCGAGACCACCAACCGGTTCTTCAGCCATGCCAAGGCCCACCCCCCGGCCGGGGAGCGTCTGCCGCGCCCCTGCCTCACCGGCCCCCCGCTGTGGTCCTCGGCGGCCGAGACGCCACCACCCCCTGCGCCTGGAGGATCCGCATGAACGCGGCCCGCGATGGACGGATCATCACCTTCTACTCGTACAAGGGCGGCACCGGGCGGACGATGGCGCTGGCCAACACCGCCTGGATCCTGGCCGCGAACGGCAAACGGGTCCTCGTCGTGGACTGGGACCTGGAAGCGCCGGGCCTGCACCGCTTCTTTCACCCCTTTCTCGACCCGAACGTGCTCGGGGCGACCAGCGGCGTCATCGACATCATCACCGAGTACTGCTGGCAGGCCACCACCAAAGGGCCCCGCAACGGGCCATGGCACCAGGAGTACGCACGCGTCGAACCGCACGTCGTCTCCCTCACACCCGAGCGGCTGGGCTGGCGGTTCCCGCCCCAGGCCACGCTCGACTTCCTCTCGGCGGGCCGGCAGAACCGCGAATACTCCACGAGCGTGTCGTCGTTCGAGTGGGACAACTTCTACGAGCGGCTCGGCGGCGGGCTGTTCCTCGACGCGTTGCGCGCCGACATGAAGGCCCACTACGACTACGTCCTCATCGATTCGCGCACCGGCCTCTCCGACAACGCCGACATCTGCACCATCCACATGCCCGACCTGCTCGTCGACTGCTTCACCCTGTCCGACCAGGCCCTGGACGGAGCCGCCGCGATCGCCCGCAGCGTCGAGGCCGGGTACCGGGGCCGCCCCATCCGCGTCCTGCCGGTGCCGATGCGGATCGACGAAGGGGAGAAGGAGAAGGTCGACGCGGGACGCGCCCTTGCCCGCCTGAAGTTCGACGGGATGCCCAGGGGCCTGACGGGCGAGGAGCTCACCGCCTACTGGGGCGCCGTCGAGATCCCGTACCGGCCGTACTACGCGTACGAGGAGACCCTCGCCACCGTCGGCGACGAACCAGGCCTCGCCAACTCGCTGCTCTCGTCCTTCGAGCGCTTGACCGCGGTCCTCTCCGACGGCGAGGTGACCACGCTGCCACCGGTCGCCGAGCAGGTGCGGCTGCGGTGCCGGGACGCCTTCCTGCGGCGGCGCCCGCACACGCCCACCACCGAGGTCACCCTCGTCTATGTCGCCGAGAATCGCATGTGGGCCGACTGGATCGAGTCCGTCCTCACCCGCGCCGGATGCCGGGTCACGCTGCGCGACCTGTCCCACGAAGCGGCCGCGGACGCACCGGCCGCTTCCGCGGCCGACGCCCGGACGCTGGTGCTGCTCTCGCCGTCCTTTCTCAAGTCCCGGCGGGCCGAGTCCAGATGGCGCCTTCTGGCACAGAGCACCGGCCTCGGTGGCCACGACCGCCAGCCGTATCCGCTGCGCATCGAGGACGCCCGGCTCACCGCCGCGTATCTGGAGTACAACCCCGTCGACCTGAACCGTGTCGACGAGCAGCAGTGCCTCGCCGCGCTGCTGCGGTGCGTCGACCTGACACCGCAGGCTCTCGACGGGGCCGAACCGGGGCCGCGCTTCCCCGGCAAGGTGCCCGCCATCTGGAACGCGCCGTTACGCAACACCACCTTCACCGGGCGCGACCCGGTCCTCGACCAGCTCCGCGACCAGCTCTCCGGCGGCGTGTCGGCCGTGCTGCCGCAGCCGCAGGCGCTGTACGGACTCGGAGGCGTCGGCAAGACGCAGGTCGCCATCGAGTACGTGCACCGGTTCCTCGCCGACTACGACATCGTGTGGTGGATCTCCGCCGAGGAGACGGAGCAGGTCGTCGCCTCACTGGCCGAACTCGCCGGGCGGCTCGGGGCTCCCGCGGACGACATGGCGCTCGCCTGCTCCGAGGCCATCCGCCTCCTCAGCCGCGGCACCCCCACCGACCGGTGGCTGCTCGTCTTCGACAACGCCGACGACCCCGCCCAGCTCACCCGCTACTTCCCCTCCGCGGGAAGCGGGCACATCCTCGTCACCTCGCGTAACCAGGCCTGGGCGCAGCACGGCGCCTCGCTCGCCGTCGACGTGTTCCTGCGCGAGGAGAGCGTCGAGCACCTCACCCGGCGCGCCCCCGCACTGAGCCCCGCCGAGGCCGAGCAGGTCGCCGCCGCCCTCGGCGACCTGCCGCTCGCCGTGGAGCAGGCCACGGCGTGGCTCGCCGAGACCGCGACGCCGGTCGAGGAGTACCTCGCCCAGCTCGCCGCGCAGACCGCCGACGTCCTTGCCCTGATGAACAAGGCGCCGGGCTACCCCGAGTCGGTCGCCGCCACCTGGAACGTCTCCATCGCCCGCCTCAAGGAGCGCTCACCCGCCTCCGTGCGCCTGCTGCAGTTGTGCGCGTTCTTCGCCCCGGGACCCATCTCCAACCAGCTGCTCTACAGCCGCGAGATGATCGAGGCGCTCAAGCCGTACGACCCCGCACTGCAGGAGAAGCTCGTCCTCGGGCGCGTCATCCGGGAGATCGGCAGGTTCGCCCTCGCCAAGATCGACCAGGTGGGCAACAGCATCCAGGTGCACCGCCTCGTCCAGGTCATCATCCGCTCCCAGCTCACCGAGGAGGAGCAGCGCGAGGCTCGGCATGTGGTGCACACCGTCCTGGCCGGTGCCAGGCCCGAAGACGACGAACCGATCGACGACCCCGGCAACTGGCCGCGGTTCGACCTGATCTGGCCCCACCTCAGTGCCTCCGACGCCCGGCACTGCACCGAGCCCGAGGCCCGCAGGCTCCTCATCGACCGCGTCCGCTACCTGTGGCAGCGCGGCGACTTCACCAGCGCCCACCAGCTCGCCGAGGACCTTCTCGAGGACTGGCGCGGGTCCCTCGATGAGGACGACGTGCAGTACCTCTACCTGCGCGGTCAGCTCGCCAACATCCAGCGCTCCCAGGGTCGGTATATCGAGGCCCGCGACATCGACACCGATCTGCTCGCCCGGCAGAAGGCCGTCCTCGGCGACAGCCACCCGCACACCTACGTCACGACCTCCAGCCTCGCCAGCGACCTCGCCGCGCTGGGCGCCTACGAGTCGGCCGTCGAGCTGGCCCGCGAGGCGCATAACGGGTTCAGCCAGATCTTCCAGGGCCCCCACCCCCGCACCCTGTCCGCCGCCAACAACCTGGCCCTCGCCCTGCGCATGGTCGGCCGCTACGGCGAGGCGCGCGCCCTCGACCAGGAAGTCCTGGACAGCGGTATGGAGGTCCTCGGACCCGACCACCCCTACACCCTCGCCTCCGCTGCCGCTCTCGGCCGCGACCTGCGCGAAGTCGGCCGCTACGGGGATTCCGTGGCGCTCCTCTCCCGTACGTACGACTCGCACAAGCGGATACTCGGAAAGTCCTTCCCGGGCACCCTCGCCTGCGCCAAGTCGCTCGCGGTGTCGCTGCGCCGCGACGGGCAGTTCGAGGACGCGCGGCGCCTGACCACGGCCACCCAGGCCGAGTACCACACGCAGTACGCAGCCCCGACGCCCGACAGCCTGGCCTGCGACCTCAACCTGGCCGCCGACCTCTTCGCCGCCGACGAACGCGAGTCGGCGCGTCGCGTCGCCGAGGAGGTACTGGCCGAGTACATGAAGGTGCTGGGCGAGATGCACCCGTACACCCAGGCCGCTCTGAACAATCTGGGGGTGTTCCACTGGGGGTGCGGGGATCCGGAGAAGGCAGCTCAGGTGCTGCGGCGTGCGCATGAGCGGATGACCGAGGTGCTCGGGGCGCAGCATCCGCACACGCTGTTCTGCGGCGTGAACCACGCCAACGCCCTCGCGGATCTCGGACGGTTGGAAGAAGCACACGACCTCGAGGCGGCCGCGGTGGCCGCGCTGCGGACCGGACTGGGCCCGCACCATCCGGAGACTCTCGGCGTGATCACCAACCATGCCCTCACGCTGGCCGCCCTGGGCCGCAAGAGCGAGGCGCACCGACTGCGCGACGACGCGCTCACTGAACTGCGGGTGCTGCTCGGCGAGGACAACGGCATCGTGCGGGTCGCGTCGGACCAGCGGCGGATCTACCGGGATCTGGAACCGCTGGCCGTGTGAGGCCGGGGCGCCCGACATCCGGCGGTGCCGGCGGCCAGGCGTCGCCTCATGCGGGCGCGCCGCCGTCCACCAGCCAGCGCAGCACCGTGGGCAGCGCCCGCAGCGCGGCGAAGTGCGCGGCGGCCGGTTCGAGGACCGCCTGCGCGCTGGGCATCCGGGCCGCGAGCCACGCCGAGTGCGACGCTGGCGAGAACACGTCCCGCCGCCCGTGCCACAGCAGCACCGGCACCCTGATGTCCGCCGGGTCGAACCCCCACGGCTGGCACAGCGCCAGCGCATCATCGATCCAGCCGTACGGGGAGCGCCGCACCGCCTCCGCATAGGTGCGCAGCAGCATCGACCTTAGCCCGGCGTCCGACAGGATGCGCAGGTCGTCGTCGGTCAACGCGTCTCGCAGCGCCTCGATGAGCTGGGCCGGGTCGGCGCGGATGGCCTCCGAACGGGGGATGATCCTCTGGGCGAAGCCTTCCGGGTCCGCCGCGGCGGTGCGGAAGTCGTCGATGTTCGACCGGGCCATCCCCACGAACCAGTCGAGGCCCTCCGCGTCCACTGGGGCAAGGCCCCCGAGCGCCGCCGCCCGCGTCACCCGCTCCGGCAGCAGCGCCGCGCAGGCCAGCGCGTGAGGAGCCCCGGCCGACCGCCCCACGACCGCGAACCGGTCGACCCCCAGCGCGTCTGCGACCGCCACCACGTCGCGGGCCACGTCGCAGACGCGCCGGCCCGGCTGCCGGTCCGAACCGCCGTACCCCGGGCGGTCGTACGAGATCAGGCGGGTGCGCCGTTGGTACAGGACCATGCCGCGCGGCCGCGGCCCCACGCGGCTACCGGGCATGCCGTGCAGCAGGAACACCGGCCTCCCGTGCGGATCCCCCGTCCACTCCACCCTCAGGTTCCGCCCGTCCCCAGTACGCACCCATTCACGCACGCCGCCCTCCCCGTATTCGCCCTCGGTGTGCCCATCGTTTCCTTACCCGGGATGACGGTGGCAGCCCAGCAAGTTCTCGCTTTGGCCATTTCCAGTGACCTGCCGGAACGAACGGATCGAGTGCAGCGCTGCAGAGCTCGTACCTGCCGTGGACTGGTCAGATCGGGTGCGGGTCCAGTTCAAGACCGGCTCCTTTCGCCGTCCCGCAGTAGACCGGTCAGAGGACTCTCCGCCCTCAGCGCCGTCGACAGTCCCTCCAGCACCTGCGCCGTCAGGCGAGCCCGCTCCTTCTCATGCTCCGTGCGGCGCAGAGCATGTCCAGACAGACACTGGCGTCCAGGGCGGTCTCATTGAGCGAGGCCGCGGCCTGGTGCCAGTCCACCGATGCCGAGTCGCGGCCCGCCCCCTGAAGAAGGTCCGCCGGCCGGATTGAGAGTGATATCTGGCATCCCATCAGAAAATGCGGACTTACGGACGCGATGAGCTCGGAGCAAAGCCAGGTCAGCACCTCCGAGCAGGGCCGATCCATGGAGTCGAAGCGGCGGGCCGGCGATGCCGCAAGAGGGCGTCGCGGGCGCGCTCGTCCCGCGCGGCAGCGGAGGATCGAGCGACGGGTCAGAGTGTGCTGCCGCTCCCGTGAGGGGCGTACAGGTCCAGCAGTCGGATCCGGGCCGCCTGGAGGCGGTGGGCGAGCACCCGGCCGACCCAGTGGTTGATCGATGAACCGAACGCGGGGTCGTCGTCCATCATCATCCGTACGCTCACCGCGTCGAACTCATAGGTGCGCACGGGAGTCATGGCCTCCGCGCCGAGCTGCCAGAGGTACGGCGGAAAAAGCCAGGACCAGCCGACCAGCTCGCCGTGACCCAGGGTTTCGACCACGACCGTACGCCCGCCCGGCACATGGAATTCGAGCGTGACCGCGCCGGAGCGGACGATCCAGAAGCGGTCCGCGCGGGCGCCTTCGCCGAAAAGACGCGCGCCCTCGGGAAAGTTCACCTCGCGCGCCAGCTCCATCAGGCGGGCACGGTGCTGTGCCGGCAGGGAGGCGGCGATCCGGGTGGGGGAAGTGATGCTCATGGCAGCCCTCCGGTTTGAGTCCACTTTCCAGTGTCACCCCGCGCGGCCCCGCCCACGAGGCGGAGCGGATCCGGTCCCGTCAGGGCGTGACATCGATCATGGCGACTCACGGCATCGACAGCCGACGCAGGCGGCGCCGTCCCACGTGGCGGGGCGTGACGCCGTGGGCGCCCAGCACCGCCAGAGCCGTCCCGCATACCTTTCGACAGGTATGCGGACGGCCCTCGGTTGGCCACGCTTCGTCTACGCCTCGATCCATCGCCTCAGCGCCTCGAACGTGTCCTCCGGCGTCGTGTTGAAGCACAGCCGGATCCCTGGCGCCGCCTCGGTGAGGACGTTGACCAGCCGCTCGAACAGCAGGGTGTTCTCCGGCAGCATTCGTACCCCACCGCCGATCATCGCCAAGCCGAACGCATGCTCCTGGAGCTGCTTCCGGACGGTCGCCTCGGCGCGGTCGGGAGAGGTGTCGATCAGGCACGGAACAGCAGCGAACCCCGCTTCGCGCAGCGCCGCGTTCGCAGCGTCGATCCGAGCAGTGAATACCGCCTCGTCGACACCGTCGGGCATCCGGCTGTAGTCGAGCGCACTCGGATGCAGCCCGATGGACAGCACCTTGGTGTCGCCCGGCAGCGGAGTCGAGGTCGTCGGTCGGCCCATGGGCGGTTCCCTCTCTGCTCCCGTCACGGTGATCTTCCCGGTGTATCACGGATGTTGGGCACAGGGCAGGGTGATTCGTTCTCAGGCTGCGCGATGAAGCGGGTCGAGCGTGTGCTCGGGTCGTGACCGAGAGTAGTTGGCGGCAGCGGTGAGGTTTCGCCGCGGTCGGCTTGGTGAAATCGCCCAGCAGCCGCTGGTCAGGGGAGTGCGGTGGTGGTATGGCCACCTGTGACCCGAAGAAGGTCCAGTTTCCCCGCGTCGCTGCTTCCGGTCGCTGCCGTATAGGTGACCATGCGCAGGTTGGCGCCGGGGGCGATGAGGACGTCGCAGTCGAGCAGGAAGTCGCCGATCTCCGGATGCCCGGTCGTCTTGCGTCGCTACGGGCGGGCACACGGTCTCGCACGTCTCGGCGGACCTCGGCTCGCTGGGCAGCGTCCGCTCGGCCGCCACCGAGATCTGCGACCGGCTCGATCGCGGCGAACTGCCGCCGCTGCGCGCTTCGTGTGCGACGCTGTCGCCTACAATCCGGGGTTTGTCCCCGGCACCAGCCTCGCCCGCAACGCCGAATCCGTCTCCCGCTTCGCGATGCGGCGCATCCTGCCGGTGATGACCACCCTCACCCCCTTCGCCAACAGCCGCAACGCCGCGGGCCGCTACCTCGCCGATGTCGTCCTCGGCACGACCCGGGCGCCGACCGGCTCCTACGTCGACCGCAGCAGTGTGGACCGCTCGTCGGAGGAGTCCTACGACCCACGGCGCGAAGACGAACTCTGGGATGCCGCCGAACGGTTCACCGCGGCCTGATCAGCCAGGACGGATGCGCTCTCAGGTGACGTGGTGAGCGGCTCTCTCCGATAGATCGAGCAGTGACCGAACGGCCTGACTGGCACAGTGAACACGACCCCTGACGATCAAGATTGTCGGAAACCTTTGATCATGAACACGGGTCGCGTTCGCGAGTCATCATCGGTGATCGGTGTCCTGCGGCGCCACTGGGCAGACAGCGACACGTGGCGTTCTTCCGAGCGCATCGGCCCAACTCGGCTTACTCATAAGGCAATTGAGTGAACGGCGATTTGACAGTGGTGCAGTGCCCCCTACAACCTAGCGGCATGACATTCATTTTCAACAGCGGGGGATAGTCATGCGTGTCGCCTTCGTCGGCAAGGGCGGCAGCGGCAAGACCACGTTGTCCGCCCTCTTCGCCCGTCAATTGGCGCACTGCGGCGCGCCCGTCGTCGCCATCGACGGCGACATCAACCAGCACCTGGCCGAGGACCTCGGCCTGAGCGACGGCGAATCCTTCACTGCCCGCCCCTCGGTTCACGCCTGGGGGAGATCAGGGAATACCTGCGCGGCGGCAACCCGCGCATCGCCTCGCGCGAGGCGATGGTCAAGACCACGCCGCCGGGCAGGGGTTCACGCCTGCTGCGCCTGCTCGGCCACGAAGCTGTGCACGGCCACCACGTGCACGGCGTCGGCGGGGTGCCTCTGATGGTCAGCAACGCCACTGCCTGGGCCGACCAGGCCACCGGCACCGACCTTGCCGCCCAGGTCGACCATGGCTCCGGCACGGTCCTGCCGCGCTGACGTCGACCGTGTGAATGGCTCCGCCACTGCCCCTCGTACCGTCACGACCCACCGAAACGAACCGAACGACAGGACAGGTATCCCCATGTCACTCGACGTCTCCCCGAAGCTGCTCGCCGACGCCGAACGCGGTGAGGTCCGCGAAGAGGACTTCGTGGAAACCGTGCGCACCTCGCTGCCGTACGCCTACACACTCATCGCGAATCTCGTCGACGATCTGCGCGACAGCACGACCGAGTTCGCCGACAACCACACGCCGCCGCCGTCCGAGAAGGAGCGCGGGCAACTGCTGAGGGCGCTGTCCAGCGATGCCATCCGCGGCAGCCTGGAACGGCACTTCGGCGTGACACTGGCCTTCATGAACTGCCACCGGGTCGCCGTCTTCCGCCCCGAGGCCGTTGGTGGCGAGACGCACACCCGGTTCACCTCACTCCGCTCCCAGATCCTCAACCAGTCGCCCGAGTTCCGCGACTGCTGATCGTGGCATGTGGCGGGCCTGCCGAAACGGGCAGGCTTGCCGCACCCGAAGGGCCGGAGGGCGGTGAAGTCTCCACAGGGAGCCCGGAGCGTGCCTCCTGCGTCGGTCATGGACCGAGCGCGTCGTGGTCACGTTGCGCCGGGACGTACGGAGGCGATTGCTGGCGGTCGCGGCGGGGCCGGCGATCGGTCTCTGCTTGTCAGGGGCGCCTCGGCTGGTGGGCCGATGGGTGTACGGCCAGCAGGTGCCTCGGCGGGCGGCGCCCCTGGGGCAGTCCGTCGGCCAGCCATGCGGCCAGGGCCTCGGCGTGTGCGGCTGCGGTGAGAGGGCCGAAGGTGAGGGCGGGGCCGAGGGGCGTACGGTCGCGGCTGCAGGGCTGCACGACCACGCGGACGCCCGCGCGGGGCACGCTGTTTCCCTCGTGATGCGGGCAGTAGAGGTGGCGTCCCAGACAGGCGGTACTGATCAGCATCCCGAAGTTCGACTGCCTCGCCGCCGCGCGGAGAGGTTCGAGAACGCTCTCGTCAGCCCCGCCGCACCCCTCGGACGCCTGACAGGCCGCCACCGTGAAACCCTCGGCGGCCACGCGTGCGGCGCGAGCGGTCCGGCCGCTCACCTGACAGCCGTTCCCGTCAGAATCCGGACGTCCAGATCGGCCACCGATGCGTGGGCGAGCAGGTCGGCGAACCGTGCGCGAATCCGCTCGACAGCGGCGGGAGTCAGCCCGGCCAGCAGGGCGCGCGTGCCGCTGCCCACCACCAAGTCCCAAGCCGTCTCGAGGGTCAGGGGAACATCGAGCTTTCGGCGTACGACGTGAGGATCCGTGAGGCCGAGAGCCTTCAGCCAGGCGGCGAGCTTCTCGGCGGTCTCGATCCTGGCGAGTCGGGCCGACGGCGGGGAGTCCGGCCACGCACGTTCTGTCTCGACCGCACTTTTGAGTGCCTGTCCCCAGTCGCCCAGTGCCCCCTTCTCCCAGACTGTCACCGTGAGGCGTCCGCCGGGACGCAGCAGGTTGGCGAGGGCGGCGGTGTCCCGGTCCATGTCGGGGAAGAAGAACACCCCGAGCGCGCACTGCACCAGGTCGTAGCCGTTGCCGGGAGGGCTCCACGTGGTCACGTCGTGGCTGTGGAAGTAGATGTTCTCCAGGCCTTCCTGCCGTGCACGGCGCTCGCCGATGTCCAGCAGTGGGCGGGCGAGGTCGACCGCGTCGACCGTTCCGCCCGTGCCGACTGCCCGTGCGGCGGGCAGCGCCGACGCCCCGGCCCCGCAGCAGGCATCCAGCACGAGTTCGCCGGGCCTGGCAGCGGCCGCGGCCGCTGTGGCCTCCCCGACCGGATCCCAGAGCAGTGGCGACCAGCGGTGGAACTCCTCGGCGCCGGCGCTGAAGACGTCTCCGATGGTGCTGTACTGCGGTGCGGTCATACGAGCTGGCTCCCCCCACAGGTGATGGCGCCCACAGATGGAAATGGTTTTCGTTAATGGACTCTAGCTCCTGGTCCGACTTCTGCACAGCCGGTCGGGAGAACGAGGGGCGGGGCAGCCACTCCTTGGCGATGTCCGTCGCTCTCGTCACGTGGCCCGGTCGCGGGGACCCCGACGGCCGCTACGCCCGCATTGTGGACGGCCCAGACGTCGGCACGTCACCGGCAGATTCCGTGGCTTCGCGTTTCACGTGAGGCGGGAGCGGCCGGCCACGGTCATCGAACGTCCCCTGCTCAGGGGTTCGCTCCGCAGCCGAAGGGCGCCTCAGTGCGACGGGGCTGCGACGGGAGTCGTTGAAGAGGACTATGGAGCCAGCAGCGCCGGCAAGTCGATCGCAGTCGCGGTAGGACGTCCGGAGACCCTCCATGTGCACTGCACACGCTCCCCACTGCGATCACAGGCACCAGCACGGCGCGAGCCGCTGGCTGGCCCAGGGCCTGCTCGCCGAGCTGCACGACCGGCTGCGCAGGCGGATCCGTCGGCAGGAGGGCCGCGATCCGCAGCCGCGCGCGGGGATCGTGGACTCGCAGTCGGTGAAGGCCGACGCTACGGTGCCGGCCGGCTCAAGGGCTAGAGGCGGCGGGAAATAGGCCAACGGGCGCAAGCGCCACGTCATCTGCTACTCGATCGGCCTGCTGCTGGTCGTGATGGTCACCGCCGCCCACGTCACCGACCGGAACGCCGCCCGCACGCTGCTGGCCCGGGCATGAGGGCAGTGTGGCGGCCACGGCCCGGTCCGTGGTTGTCGTGGCCTGTGCAGCGCCGAAACGGCTCTGCCATGCCGGGCTCGGTCGGCGCCAATTGCGTCGTTCGCCATCGCCGCATTCGCCGACCGGATGTGTACCCACGCCCTGACGTGACAGCTCCGGCTGGTGAACCTGAGGCGGCCGGTTCCTGTATGAGCCCGACGGGGTTGCCGTCCGCGTGCTGAACCTGAGGCGATTGGCTTGCCGCCGCTGACGTCCGGGGTCGACGACGTCGTGTGCAACGGCAACTTCCGCAACCGCTTCGTTGTCCGGACGGCCGCGCAGCGGTTGAAGGCGGCCGGGGGGTCGTATGGCTCGGCCTGAGCCGATCCGGGGTAGATCCAAAACCCGCATATTACCGAGCGCTGCCGTTGGCGGAGCCCTCCATCTGAAGCGCGCAATCCCAACTCATGGGACTGCGCGGCACCAGTTGGCCGACGAGCGGCTCTATTTCTTTCAGCACATCACCCTTAAATCGCTGACGGTTTGTGCTGCACCAGGGAATGGTTCAATTCGCAGTGGGATCCTGCTGTGAGGTGGGCTGAGTCGGCCGCTCGTCCTAGCTGGCAGCCGCCGTGTAGAACACGGATGCGCCCCGCTTGACACGTTCGGCGACGCCCTTGGCGACCAGCCCTTCCACGGTGGTCCGCACGACCGTGGCCTTGATGGTGCGGTCGGGATGAGCCTCGGCGAGTGCGGTGGCGATGTCCGCGGCGGAGCGGGGTTCGGACTGCTGGCCGAGGTGGTTGCGGATGAGCTCGACGAGGGTGGGCGCTGCGGCTGCTGTGGCCGCCTTACTCTCCGCCGCCTTGGCGACGGTCTTCTTGGCCTTCGGTTTTGTTGCAGCGGCTTTCTTCTGCTTGCCCGGCTTGGGTTCGGCCACGGCCTGCCGGGGCACCGACGCAACCGCGGTATCACTCGATTCCTGATCGGGACCGGTCGCTGCGGGACTCACGCCGCCGAGGGCCTGCTGCATGCTCACCAGCAGGGCCTGGTCATGCTGCAGGGCGCGCAGCTGCTCCGTGAGGTCGACTACCTCGGCACCGATACGTTCCTGTTCCTTGGCGTTCCGCTCGAGATCCGCTTCCAATTGAGCGGCGTAGTGCGATTTCAGCTCCGTGGTCTCTGACTGGACTTCGGTCATGGCGGTTACCTCTCCTTGGTGCACGGTGTAGTACTGGGGGCGGATCGTACCCACATCAGCTGGCCATGAGCTATGCGTGTACCCAGGCTGGTGTCTGGGAGTTTTGCCGCCCGGACCGTAAATTCCGTGCTGTATAAGCCTCGAGAGGACTGCGTCGAGCGGCGTTGGCTGCCCCCTATCGAGTGGTGTCTCAATCTCGTCTTCAGGGTGAGTATTACGGGAAGTCTGAACCCGGATCCACCGGTTCGTTTCTTCACTCGGAGATCACTTGTTCCACGATCGCGTGCCGCCGGTGGTCCCGCTCGGCGTCCGTCAGCGGCAGGTGGCTGTTGGTGAACGCGGCGTGGTAGCGCCAGGCGGTGAACAGCTCTCCCGGAGAATACGGCAGGCACCGTGGCGTACGAGGGGTCGCTGACCAGGATCGCGCCGTCGGAGGTGGGCCCCAAGCCCGCCCGGCCGATGGTCGCCAGCGATCACGTGAGTGTCTACGTCCCAATGGCTGCTGGAAGACCGTGCCTGCCGTGTCGGATCATCCCCCATGCCCGCCCCGCTTGGCCAACTCCTCGCCGCGCCATCGCTGACGCGAGAAAGCCCGGGTCGCCGTCCTGTGCAGGACGGCGACCCGGGACTCGGTGAGACGCCGGAATCAGCAGGTGTCGCACTGCTGGGGCAGGGTGTCCCAGAAGGAGGTGTCGGCCTTGCTGATCGATCCGTCGGCGACGGCTGCGATCGTGGCCTCCATGGTGACGACGGACTGGTGGATCAGGTACCCGTTGGACTTCTGGCCGAGCACATAGGGCGCGTACTCGTGGTCGCTCATGCCCCGCATCTCGAAGAGGAGAGTGGCGATCCCGTACTCGGCGGCCATGCCGTTGCGGCCGATCGTGTTGGCCGAACCGCCGTCGTACCGGCCGATGTGCCCCCATCCGGTACGGTCGACGTTCTGGTAGACGACGGCGCCCAACTGCTTGGACCTATCCACGAGTTCGGGCGAGACGTCCGGGGTCGTCGGGTACAGGATGGAGCCGGACACCAGGTCCCCGTTCACGCGGGACTGGGTGCCCTGGTGGTGCAGGTCGATCGCGTAGTCGATGTCGTACACGCTCAGCACGTTCTCGTGCAGTGCCCGCGTCTCAGGCTCGGCCTTGGCGACGTGGTCGCGGTTGAGGTCGACCTCGTTGGCGTTGTAGCGGGTCAGGTGACGCTCCCCGGCGGCGAGGTAGTCGTCGAGTGGGAAGTTGACGTCGCCCATGGCGCCGTCGGCATTGAACATGGGGATGAACAGGACGTTGACGTCCTCGAGGAGCGACTCCTTGGACGGCGAGCCGAGTGACTTGATGGTGTGCAGCATCGCCTCGGTGGTCAGCTGCTCGTTGCCGTGCTGCTGTGCCAGGTACAGGATCGTCGGGTTCGCGGGATCGCTCACGTACTTGGCGAGGTGGATGTCGCGGCCCTTGACGGTCTGGCCGATGACCTGGAGCTCCATGGCGTCCTGCCGGGCGTCCTGGGTTTTCAGGAAGTCCACGACCTCGTCGTAGGTCGACAGGATCGACGTCCTGATCGTCTCGTTGCCCTGATAGTCGGGGCCTTCGCCGACGGCCGCGGCATTACCGGTGAACACGGTGCCGGTCAGCAGAAGCGCCCCTGCGAGGGCGGCGGTACAAGCGGATCTGGCGATGCTGCGCATTTCGAATCCTTGTCTCGTCATGTCGGCCCGCGGCGGCCGGCGGCCGGTCTTCATCCAGAGGACTGGAAAAGTGCCCCCCTCTGCGATCATGCACCTGACAGGTAGCCGGTCTGGTCCGCGCTGGTTGGTGGGTGGGCCGGCACCGGCCGGCGTCCGTGGGTGTGCCCGGAAGCCCGGCGGCCGGTGCCGGCGCGCGGGGGTCAGATGTGGGCGCCGGGGCTGACCGTGAACGTCGCGGGCCCGGCCGGCAGGTTCACCGTGTACTGGCGCAGGTAGGTGTCCAGGAACGGCGAACGGGCACCGGCGGTGGGGAGGTCGTCGGCCGGGTCGTCCAGGGCCAGCTTGAGCTGCGCGCCCTTCACCTCGATCGTCTCGCCGGACGGCGTGTCGCGCCACGAGCCGGTCTGGATGGAGCCGATCTCCACGGCCAGGACGTGTCCGGCCGTCAGGGTCCAGTCGGTCGACTTGAGGTCGACGGTCAGCCGGCCCGAGTCCAGCAGGGAGACCTGCTCGTCGAACATGACGGCGGTGCCGTCGGGGGCGACATCGTACAGCTTGAGCATGACATTGCCCTGGCCCTGGGCGGTCAGGGAGACCTGCGGGGTCCCGGTGATGCGCACGGCCTGCTCGACCGGCTTCGACCAGACGAAGAAGCTCGACGTGACCTCACCGGAAGCCTGCTGCTTCGCAATGCCCTTGGCCAGGCCCTTCGGGGCCCGCTGCTCGGTCGCGGGCGCGTTCTCCATGTCCCACTCGCCGGACGGCTGCGCGGGAGCCTGCGGGGCAGCCTCGCCGGAGGCGGTCAGGGCCGCGCGGGCCAAGGCGCCGCCGTCGTCCACGTAACTGCCCCCGCCCAGCGGGAGGGTGACGGAACGCTCCACGACCGGCCAGGTGTCCTGGGCACGCCAGGCGCCGGTGTTGTCCTCCATTGAGTAGGCCGGGTAGTGGACAGTCGGCTCGACGCCCTTGAGGCACTGGTCGTAGAAGGAGAGGGTCTCCTCGTACCAGCCCTCGCGGCCCATGGCCAGGCGCCCGTCGGAGACGCGGTCGCCGCCGCGCACGTGGTCCCACTGGCCGAGCCACCCGCGCTCGGGACCCGTGTGGTTGTCGAGGTACTCCTCCATCTCCTCGGGCTTGGTGTTGTTCTCGATGAAGCCCTGGGTGACGAACAGCGGGGTGTCGGATCCCTCGGCCATCTTCGCCAGGTCGCGGGAGGCCCAGTGCTCGCCCCACTGGTCGGCTATCCGGTACCCGGCCGAGTTCTCGGTGAGGCACTCCGGGTGGGCGTCCTCGTACGCGGCGTTGGCCAGATAGTGCGCGTCGTCGTCCGGCAGCTGGTCGAACGTGGCGATGGAGTTGTACGCGTTCGCCGTGCCGGTGACATTCGGGCGGGGCACGCCGTTGGAGTAGATGTACTGGTACATGTCCCAGACGGGCTCCTGGGCGACGACGGCCTTGAGCGCGTCCTGGTCCAGGTTGTTGGCGATGAGGCCCGTGACGGCGTCGTACGACTTGCCGTACATGCCCACCGCGCCGGTCGACCACGGACGGCTCGCGGCCCAGTCGACCGCGGCCTTGACGTCGGCCTGCTCCCCGGGGCCGGCCCAGTCGAGGCAGCCGGTGGAGCCGCCGAAACCGCGCAGGTCCACCATGACGAAGGCGTAGCCCTGGTTGAACAGGTCGGTGCCCTCGATGAAGTCCTGGAAGCGGGATGAGGGGCCGGTGTGTGTCCAGCCTTCGGGACCGGTCTGCCCCGCGTGTCCGAAGTAGGGGCCGACCGACAGGATGACGGGTACCCGCTCACCCTCGCCCAGTCCCTCGGGCAGCAGGACGTCGGCGTGGAGTTCGGTGCCGGAGTCGTCCGAGGACGGGAAGTAATGCTGCGTCCAGACCGAGCCCTTGGGGACTCGGTCGTTCTCGTCGTGCGTGACGGGGTCGGTCGCGGTGGCGACCGCCCCGGTCTGGGACTGCGCCGCGGCGGCGGGTTCTGACCCCGCGTCGGGCGCCGCGGCGACGGGGCCGACGAGCGTGCCGGTCAACGCGAGGGTGGTGACGAGGACTAAGGCGGCCCGGGCGGCCGAGCGGCGTGCTCTCACATGCTCCTCCGAAGTGGTCGGTTCGGGGTGGTGCCGGTGGTGCCGGTCGAGCAGCAGCCGTCCGCCTGCCGCCGCCGAGGGTGACGACGGGCGGCCGCGCGCACGCGGAGCGCTGGAGTAGCAGGGGCATAGCGTGACCGCGGGCGCGGGCTGGAGCCGATGGCGGGCGAGCCTATGATCATGTTGAAAGCGCGTCAACGCCACCGCGTGACAGGCGGGTTACTCATGGGTGGTGGGGTCGGCCTTCGCGGCAGATGACGGTCGGGGTGGTCCTTGTGGGCGTGAGGGAGGCGCGTGTGCCCGACCGGAAGGCAGGGGAGCCCGGGGGAGAGGTGTGGTCGGTGCCCGGTGACCACCGCGTGAACTGCGCGTGTGCGTACCGGCGAGCGCGCCGGATTCCGTGGTGAGGGCGGTATGCGATTTCGGAACAACGCTGTTCACAGGTGTCCCTCGGTCACCTAGTGTGACGTACGTACACCCCTGGGAAGTTCTGAGCGACACCTGAGGAGTAGTGAATTGTCTGCACGCAGATGGATCGCCACGCTGGCGAGTACGGCTCTGACAGCCGGACTCGCTACCGCCGCCGTCACCGCTACCGCGACCAGCGCGGCCGCGATCCCGCCCGTCTCCCACTGCGGCACCGAAGCCTCGGGCTCCGGCAGTAACGGGTTCGTGAACCACGACCAACTGACCTCTGCGCTAAAACAGCTGGAGACCAGCACCGGCGGCACCGTCGACGTCGACGTCGCCGGGTACTCCAACCAGGGCCGCGAGATCCATATCGCGCGCGTCGGCGAGGGCGACAAGGTCGTGTTCGTGCAGACGCAGATCCACGGCAACGAGATGCACGGAACCGAGGCCGCCCTCGAACTGCTCAAGCAGTGGGGCTCTGACAGCCCGGCCGCGCGCGAGCTGCGCCAGAACGTCACCGTGGTCGTCATCCCCCGTCTGAACGTCGACGGCGGCGAGCTCGACCAGCGGCAGAACGCGATGACGTGGGACGAAGTGGTCGCCGACTTCCCGCAGCTCGAGGGCGTGGCCCCGGCGTGGAACTACAACACGCGCGTCGGCGGCTTCGACGTCAACCGCGACTTCAACCCGGACCTGGACTACGTCCCCGCCCCGGAGGACTTCCCCGGCAACAGCGCGGACACCGGCTGGTACATCACCCCCGAGGCGCAGACCTCCCGGAACGTCTACAAGGCGCTCGAGGAGGAGTTCGGCACCGTCGACTACTTCGTGGATCTCCACAACCAGTGGTCCTGCTACGCCACCGACGACCTGGAGAACATGTCTCCCCTGTCGATATCGGCGAAGTTCATCGACAACCCTGCCGAGTTCGGCAACTGGCCCGAGTTTGACATGAACGCATCAAAACGGGCGAACGTGGCCGTCCACCAGGCCCTGCAGGGGCGGGGTGAGTCCGGCTTCGGTGACCTGACCCTGTATCCGCAGGACACCAACCTGCCGGGCACCGCGCTGGGTTCCTACCAGCTGCGCGGCTCCGCCGTCGTCCTGTTCGAGACCTCTTCTCAGACCCAGTACGACGGCATGAAGCGCAACGGCATGCTCACCCAGCAGATCGAGGCCGGCCTCGGCGGCCTCGTGGACGCCGTCGCGGACAGCTCGATCGACGCCCTTGACGAGAGCCTGTACGACACCATCCCGCAGCGGGTCTACCTGCCCGCCGACTGAGGCATCGAAGCCCGAACCGGTCGGGCTCCGCAGCCCGCGGGCTGCGGAGCCCGCATCGAAGCCCCTGCATGTTCAAAATGGCCAAGGCCTCCGCGGTCAAGTCCCGTTCGCAGGCGTTCAACCAGCTCAAGGCCGTCCTGGTCGCCTCCGACGCCGCCCTGCGCGAGGCGCTGACCGGCCGGAGCAATCCCAAACTCTCCGAGCTGGAAATCGTGCTGGCCCGCCTGCGCTGGGATACCCGCACCCGCACCCGCGCCTACGTCGAGCGTCGCATCGCCGAGGGTGAGACCCGCCGTGAAGCCATCCGCTTCCCTGGCGGTGAGGCGCTCGAAAACCAGTGGAGCAGCGCCGCTGTGCGCCACTACCGTGCTGCCGAACCAAGTCGTCTAGTCAAGGACATGCCGTTGTACACCCTGTGAGACCTCCCGAGCGCTGATTCGTGGCGCGTCGCGCGTCGTGCGCCGCGCTCCTTTTTGCTGCGGACTTCTCACTGAAACCGGTGTACTTCTGTGCTCAAAAACTGGGTGGTCATGCCCACCTGCCTGCCGCTCGTTCGCCGCCGTTGCCACGCGTGCGCGTCCGAGCGCTTCCGGGCAAGCGGTAAATTTCGCGTCAACGCAAACCACAAGCTCATCGACGCCTGGCTCCTCGCGCTCTGTACCGCTTGCGGGGAAACTGCAAAGCTCACGGTCCTGGAGCGGATGAATGTGCGCTCCGTACGACCTGAGCTGCTGGACCGGCTGCATGACAACGACCCTGGCCTGACGGCTGAGCTGCTCCAGGATCCGGTCGTGCAGCGCCGTAATCGCATCGCCCTCGACTGGGACAACGCCTGGCGCCTCGACACCGGCGGATCGGATCACCTGGACCGCGAGGTGATCGACGTCTCGGTCCGCTTTGCGGCGCGGATCCCTGTCCGGCCGGTGCGACTGATCGCTGAAGGTTGCGGTCTTTCGCGGGCTGAGGTCGAGAGACTGATCACGGAGGGGAAACTCGTTTCGGCAGTCCGGCTGAGCGGCAAGCTCTCCGGGGACTTCACCTTCACGCTCAAGCGCTGAAGATCCGCCAGGACTTCGGCCGGGCCACGCTACGCTCGACCTGGGTCTGCGCCACGCCGGCGTCCTCGGCCAGAGGACTCCGGTGCGGCGTCATCGTCGTTCTGCTCCGGACCGCTCGGGGGCTCAGGCAGCCGCCAGCTTCTGGATGCGTGGATGGTTCTCCAGCGCCCACCGCACGGTCTTCGGCGGGCGCCCGAGCAGGGTTTCCAGCTGGTCGGTGACGCCGCGGTATCCCCCGCCGCCCATCAGCCGGGTCAGGGTCTTCAAGTGCTCCGCAGTGTGC
>NZ_JACEHE010000059.1 GCF_013778455.1 Streptomyces himalayensis subsp. himalayensis
CGGTGCCCAGGGTGGAGACAGTGCTCTCCCGCCCGGCCGACGCCGAGTGCCCTGAGCTGCGGGTCTGGCCGTCAACCGAGGTGCTGGCGATCTTCCGCTTCCATGCGGCGGAGGAGGTCGACTTCGATGTGGATCTGCGGGAGCTTCAGGGACAGGAGCGGCTCGACGTCTTCTGCCGTTTCCTGCGGGACATCGGTCGACGGCTGGGCAAGCCGGTGCTGATGGATCCGGAGGGCTATTACGGTCATCCGGTGCTCGGCTTCGATGTCGAAGCCGATCGTGTCGTGCGTCTGGCCGAACCGCCTGTTATGTGACGGCTGTTGTGGTCCGCGGTTCGTAGAAGGTTCCGTCGCGGAGCATCGCGAAGAGCACGTCGGCTCGTCGTCTGGCCAGGCAGAGCAGGGCTTGGGTGTGGTGTTTGCCCTGGCTGATCTTCTTGTCGTAGTAGGTCCTGGAGGCCGGGTCGGCCAGGGACGCGAACGCGGAGAGGAAGAAGGCTCGTTTGAGCTGCTTGTTTCCCCGCCGGGACGGCTGCTCACCGCGGATCGAGGAGCCCGAGCTCCTCGTTGCTGGGGCGAGACCTGCGTAGGCGGCCAGGTGCGCTGCGGTGGGAAAGCTGCTGGCGTCGCCGACATCGATGAGGATCCTGGCTCCGGTCCTGACGCCGATCCCCGGCATGGACGTCAGGACCTTGGAAAGAGGGTGGTTCTCCAGCAGTTCCTCGATCCTGGTGGCGAGGAGTTTGCGCTGGTCGAGGACGGCAGTCAGTGAGCCGGCCAGGCTCGGGACGATGAGTGCGGCCGCGTCCGTGCCGGGGACGACCACGGTCTGTTCGTCCAGTGCGGTGAAGATGTCCTCGACCAGTCGCTCGGCCATCCGCGGTGCCTTGGGTCCGAGCAGGCTGATCAGCCGTCGTCGTCCGGCTTTGCGGATCGGGGACGGTGAGCCGAACCGCTCCAGCAGCGTGAGCACAGCCGGGTGCTGGATGCGCGGGCCCAGGACTCGCTCCAGGTGCGGGTGGATCTGGGTGAGCAGGCCGCGGAGCCGGTTGCTGATGTGATTGGCTTCACCGGCCAGGTCGTCGTCGAAGCCGACGATCATCTCCAGCTCGGCGATGGTCTCGTCTTCGAGTTCGATCGAGCGGAGTGTGTGGGGCATGACGCGGGCCGCGTCCGCGATGACGAAGGCATCGCGGGCATCGGTTTTGGCCTCGCCGGGATAGAGGTCAGCGATCCGCCGCATGGTCAGCCCGGGTAAATAGGCGACCAGGCAGCCCATATCGCGGGCCACCGTGAGGGGCAGGGCTCCGATGGAGGCCGGCTGGTCAACCACCACGAGCACGGTCCCGTGCTTGGCCTGCAGCTTGCAGAAAACCTCGCGCAGTTTGGGTTCGCTGTTGGGCAGCCGCTTGTCGAATGCCTTCTTCCCAGCCCGGGTGACAGCGGTGGCGTGGTGTTCGCCCTTGCCGACGTCCAGGCCGAGGAAGACACCGACTTCACTGACATCGATCACGTGCGTCCTCTGGTCGTCCCCGCCCGGCCGTGCCACGGCACCGATCGCCACATCCACATTACGAAGAGCCTCCCGACCTGCGAACAAGCCGGTGGTCATGCCCCTAATCAGCGGTCTGTCGATGCCTCCGTAGCCGGTGACACCTCCTCATGTTGTTGTCAAGCCGCGGTCGTGACGGGAGTTGGGGGGTGATAGCACTGTCCGTCACGGATCATGGCGAACAGGACGTTGACGCGGCGACGGGCGAGCGCGAGAACAGCATGCTTGTGCGTCTTCTTCTCAGCTCTCTTGCGGTCGTAGAAGATCCGGGACTCTGGGCAGCTGCGAATGCTGATCATCGCGGAGCGGTAGAAGACGCGCTGCAGGCCGCGATGGTAGCGGCGGGGCCGGTGCAGGTTGCCGTTCACGTTGCCAGAGTCCCGGGGGACCGGGGCGACGCCAGCGAAGGCAGCGAGTCGGTCGGCACTGGGGAAACGGGCCAGGTCGCCGCCGGTCGCGGCCAGGAACTCAGCGCCCAGCAGCGGTCCGATGCCCGGCAGGCTGGCGATTACTGGGGCGAGTTCGTGCTGGTGAAACCGGGTCTCGATGAGCTTGTCCAACTCGTGGATCTTCTCGTGGAGGCCGAGCACCTCCAGCGCCAGGTCGTGGACCACGTGCGCGATGGCGGTCTCGCCAGGCAGACGGGTGTTCTGTCGTTCCGCCGCGTCGACGGCGGTGCCTGCCAGCGTTTCGGCGCTACGGACCCTGCGGTGCCGTAACCACGCCGTTAGCCGCTTGCGGCCCAAACGCCGCAGCGCAGCGGGGGTCTGGTAACCCGACAGCAGCACCAGCGGCCCGGTGTTCGTCAGCTCCAGCGCGTGTTCCAGGGCCGGGAAGATGCTGAGCAGCTGCGCGTGAAGACGGTTGGTCTTCCGCGTCCGTTCCTTGACCAGATCGGCCCGCCGGTCGGTCATGACCCGTAGTTCGGCGGCCAGTTCGCTCTCGGGAGTGAGAACGTGCAGGTCGCGGCGCATGCGAGCTTGATCTGCGATGACACGGGCGTCCTTCGCGTCGGTCTTTCCCAGGCCGCGGTAGCCGGCCGAGGCCCGGTTCACCGCGAGGCCGGGCAGATAGACGATCGTCTGCCCGTGGTTGAGCAGGAGATTGACCAGCAAGGAGGCCATGCCGTCGGCGACGTCCACGGCCCAGACCACGTCCTCGCCCAGCTCCAGGACGTCACCGATGAGCTTCAGCAGTTCCGGCTCATCGTTGACCACTCTCCGCGAGAGCAGCACCTCGCCCTCGCTGTCCAGGACAACGGTGTGATGGTGGGCCTTGCCGATGTCGGTACCCGCCCAGTTCCAGGCCATGGTTCCTCCGGTCGTTCGACGCGCTCCGTGCATCCGGACGACCCCGCCAGCATGGTCCTACTCAGCGATACCCGAGGGCTCGCAGCTCCTCATCAGTGGTCGAGTCGCCGTGCGGCCCCGGGCGGCCAGGTGTCACAAGAACCATCGAAGGCAACCACCCCCAAGCCATACCCGGGGCCACTGGATCCTCCGGACCGTACGACAGCCCATCCGACCCATCAACAACGTAGGACCACCCCCCAGGCCATGCGTTCAACAGGGGCGAGCAGTCATGCCGGCTCCAGAGGCCGGGCGCCCCATTGCGGGGCCACCAAGAAGGTAATGGGGCCGCGTGCCGGTTTGACCGGATGCTACCTCCGTTTTACGCTCGAACATGTCCGGAGGCAGCATCCGCTTTGAAGCAGCCGCAGATTCACAGGAGCCGGGAGGACACATGAACGCCAGTGGACAGCGAGGACGCAAGCCCCGCGCGGACGTCCAGCGCAACCGCGCGGCGCTCCTGGAGACGGCACAGCGTCACTTCCTGCAGCACGGGGTCGGCACCTCCCTTGAGGCGGTGGCCAAGGAGGCGGGCGTCGGGCCCGGCACCCTGTACCGGCACTTCCCCACCCGGGAGGCGCTGCTGGCGGCCGTGCTGCAGACACGCTCCGAGGAGCTGGTGGCCCGCCAGGCGGACATCGATCAGCTCGGCGACCCGGCCGAGGCGCTGGAACAGTGGCTGCGGGCGATGGAGGACTACTTCAGCGCCTTCAGCGGGCTGCCGGACCCGCTCATGGCCGCGGCCAGGGCACAGGAGCCGGACAACCCGCTCACGCTGCCCTGCGACACCCTCATCACCGCCACCGACAAGTACGTGCAAGCCGCGCAGCTCGCGGGGCGCGTGCGTGAGTCGGTGAAGGGGTACGACCTGTTCCTCGCGGCCGTCTCCGTTGCCTGGATCAAAGGCACCGGCGCCACCGACGAGGAGTCGGTGGACCGGCTCCGCGCGCTCCTCGCCAGCGGCTACCGCGAGCCGGACGACCAGGCATAAGCCACCAGGCGCCCTCCCCGGACCGCAGGCCCGGGCACCCGTCGGGCCACGGGCCCCAGGCATCCCGGCGACGACCGCCTGCCGACGGCCCCGCCGGACACCCATCACATCGCGCCGCCCCAGGGGCAGCACAACCTTCAAAGGGACAAACTAATGAAAATTACTGTTATAGGCGCCGGTGTCATCGGAGGGAACCTCGCCAGCAAGCTCAGCGCGGCCGGTCACGACGTCCAGGTGGCGGACGCCCGCGGCCCCGAAGCGGTCCCGGCCGACGTACTGGAGTCCGGAGCCCGCGCGGCGGACCTCGCCGACGCCGTCCAGGACAGGGACGTGATCATCCTGTCCATCCCCTTCGGGCGGGCGGCGGAACTGGCCGGCCTGTTCGCCGCCGTTCCCGACGAGACGGTGGTCGTCGACACCTCCAACTACTACCCCCACCTCAACGGGCACATCGACGCGGTGGACAACGGCCAGGTGGAAAGCCTGTGGAACGCCGCACAGCTGGGACGGCCCGTCGTCAAGGCGTGGAACGCCGCCCTGGCCGCCACCCAGCAGACCAAGGGCGTTCCGGCGGGAACCCCCGGCCGCATCGCCATCCCGATCGCCGCCGACTCCGACGAGGCGCGGCGTGTGGCCATGCGCCTGGTGGACGACACCGGCTTCGACGCCTTCGATGCCGGTGCGCTGGCCGACTCCTGGCGCCAGCAGCCGGGTACGCCCGCCTACTGCACCGAGCTGACCCTCGACGACCTGGAGCCCGCCCTTGCCGCGGCCGACCGGGCCGAGGCCCCGCGCACGCGGGATCGCCTGATGGAGCGCTTCACCGCCCTCACCTCCACGCCCACGCTGGCGGAGATCGTCGAGATGAACCGCTCCGCCCACCGCTGACGCCGCACAACCACGCAGCTCCCCCTCCGGGGGAACCGCCGGCAGCCTTGCTGACCGCGGCGCCTTCCGCGCGGGGAGCTGCGTGGTTCCCGGCGCATCCACCCCCGACTCGCGCGTCTGCGGCCCCAGGTGCCCGCGAACCTCTCCCCCTTGCCGGATCCCGCCCCTTCGACAATGCGGAGGCCACCTCCGTATTGTCGGGAATGTAGACGGCCGTACCCTCTCCTGGCCACGGTCCACGGCCCGGGCCGCGGAAGCAGCACGGCGATCCGCGCGGTCAGCCTTGTCCCGCCCAGCCGGGGATGGGGCCTGGCGATGGATGCTGTGCGGAGGTGGGGACTGACCGGCCGGGTGGTGGCCAGTCCCGGGGGCCTCGGACAGCTCTTCCCGCGCCGCGCGCAACGCGGTTCGCCAATCTGGCCGTGCTCGGGTTCGTTTTCTACTCGCACCCTTAGCAAGTCCGGCCTGCAGCGAAGGGTGCCTTCGTCCAAGGGTTGGTCGACATCCGGACCCACCTCCTGCCGCCGGCCGACGCCGCCGAGGCGCACCGCCGTGTCGAGAACGGCGGTGTGGGCGACCGGATTCTGTTGATGTTTCCGACCAAACCGTCAGGCGCGGCCGGACCCGGATGCCGCGCGCTTACCCAGCCGAGCGAGTGTGGCGTCCAGGTCTGCCCGGCGCGGCCGGTTGTGGGGCAGTTTGGCGAGCACGGCCGCCATTCCGCATGTGTTGGTCAGGGCGGAGGAGACCAGGCCGCCGGCTATGCCGGCGGACAGCAGCTGGAGGGCCGGGTGGACGACAAGGCCGAGCAGCAGCCCAGCAGAACGACCGAACCGGCGGTGAATCGGACCTGGCGTTCCATGCTCCACGTCGCCTTCGTGGTTCCTTCGGGCCGGTGCAGGCCGTGGCCCTGAGCCGCCCAGGCGCTGGTGCCTCCGTCAAGGGTGGAGGTGGCAATGCCGTTCTCGGCGAGGACACGGCAGGCGTTCTCCGAGCGGGCGCCGGAGGCGCAGACGACGAGGATGTCGGCATTCTCGGCGGCGGTGCGGATGTCGGGCAGGGCTCGGTGGAGCTGGTCGAGCGGGATGTTGAGGGCGCCGGGCAGATGGCCGCCCGCGTATTCGCCGGGGGTGCGGACGTCGATGACGGTCAGCTCGTGGAGGCGGGAGCGGACCTGGCCGGGGTCGAGGGTGGTTGGGGTGGTCATGGGAGATGTCCTCGATGTCGTGGCATGACGGATGCCGGGAACCGGTGCGGCTGCGGGCTGAACTTTCTGCTCGCGGGCGCAGCGGTGGATCCGCGGCGGATGCGGATGATCGAAACAGGTGTGTGGCTTGCCGGAGAGCGGTAGTGCATGGGCGGCCGGGCGAAGGGGCTGTTCCACTCGTCGGCCTGGTGGTGTGCCTCCCTTGGACCTGCCGACACGGCGCGCTCACACGCTCAAGGAGCCCTCGACATACCCGGCGGCCCGTTCGGAGGCTCGGCACATCGAGGACGACGACTCCGTTCGTGCCTTGCGCGGCCAGCCCGGCGAACGTGGACCGAGAGAAGGAGGCCGACCGGCTTCCCTCCGGCACCCACTCGGCCGGCGTGCCGGTAGCGGCCGCCGCCGGGCGATCGATACCGACCCGGACCAACTCGCGCTGGGCGGCGGCCAGCTGCTCGGGGGATTCGGCCAGCAGCGTGACCGGCTTGCCCCACGGGATCATCCACGCCAGATACGTAGCGATCTTGCCGTCCGCCTCGAAGTTGAACGAGCCGGCGACATGGCCCTCGGCGAACGCGACGCGGCTGCGCAGGTCGACGACCCACTCGCCGGCGGCCAGCCGGGTCGCGATCTCCTCGGCGTCGGCGACGGCCGGCGGGGTCAGGTCGACCGGGGCGGGCCCGGCGGCGTTGGCGGGACCCATGTGTGGGGTATTTACGAAGGAGCGTCAGGTCGCGGTGATGGACGTAGCCCGCTCGGCGCTCGCCTCAGTCGCCGGCGAGGGCCATCGGCATGAGGGGCAGTCAGGGTGTGCGTCGGCCAGAGTTGACCCTTGAGGCGGCCGCGGTACCCCCTGGGCGCGGCTCCGGCGGCGGCCGTACGGACTCTTCTTCACCCTCTCGGGGCGCGAGCCGCCGGATACGAAGCACGGCCGACCCAACGGGACAGCGCAGGAACCGAAGAGTGTCGGAACGGAGCGCCGGCGAGGTCCCGGGAGGGCGGCCGGCCGGAGCACCGCCTGGACGGGGCGGCAGGTCCGGACAGGACGTCCGACGAAGAAAGAGATCAACAGAGCAGAGCACCCGGCCGCTTCGCGGCCGAGAAGGCACCAGCGATACCGCGGCGCTCCGCGCCGCCACCACAAGGATGCGATTCCTCCCAATGCTGAAGCCCTGGGGTTCCTCGCAAGAACCCGCTGAACCGGTCACTCGACCATCATGAGAGCCCTCTCACGGGGTCTTCATGCAAGGGCAAATGGATGGCAAGTCCGCGGTCCCGTCTTCGGCAAGGTCGGTTCAGCACGCTCCCGTTTTCTGGGTGTTGTCCGCATCCAGCATGCCTGAGTAGAGGGCGCACCCATGCCGTCACGCAGCTCACGTGCCACTGCCCCAAAGACGCATCCAGACGACCGGAGTCTGAACCATCTCCGATACCGTGCCTTGGCAGAACCGACACGCCAGGCCCCGACCGCGTACGACCCGCTGCCCTCCGTGCCCCGGTTACTTACCGAGCTCGGCCAGGAAGACTTCTGGGGCCGCTACGCCCAGATCCGCGGGGACGCCGAACACTTCCACCCCGACTACCTCGCCACCCGTCGGCGCAGCGTCCTGTTGCTGCGCGCTGTTATCGCGGACCTGTTCGCTCTCGCCGATCCGGCGAACACCCGCGCCGCAGTCGAGGCCGGCCGAGCCGCGAACGCTCTCCGCCGTGCCGACTGGCTCCTCACCTGCAACGGAGAGCAAGCCCGCTCCTGGCTGCGCGGCCAGTTCCAGAAGTGGGAGACGAGGGAGCATCCGCACCCCCCTAACTGCCCTGGCGGCTGACCCACCGGCCACTGCGACGGTCAAGCGGCACCCTCCCCGCGGTCCTGCAGGTCCTCCGCTGCTGACGAAGTCTTCCTTCCCCTGCTGACCTGACCCGGTCGGCAGCAACGACATGTCCGTGCCCCGCTCGCGCGCCAGCCGTCCCGCATCGCCGTGTGCCCATGTGCGCCGCACGGCGCCCGCTGACGCGCCCCCACCGTCCCCGATGCCGTGTGCCCATGTGCGCCACACGGTCCGCTCCGACACCACCCCCCACCGTTCCGCGATGCCGTGTGCCCGTGTGCGCCGCACGGCCCAACGACGCGGCCCTGCCACGTCGTAACAACCCTCACACGATCAACGCGCCGCTCCGGCGCGCTGGAGGTATGTGCCATGAAGGCTCTCATCGATCACGCACGCTCCTTCCGCCAGTCCGCTGCCGGGTCCGAGGAGTTCGCGCGCCTGGCGCAAGGCCAGTCGCCGCAGGTTCTGTTCATCACCTGCTCCGACTCCCGCATCATCCCGGCACTGATCACCGGCGCCCGCCCCGGCGAGCTCTTCGAACTGCGCACCGCGGGCAACATCGTTCCCCCCTACGAGTCGCAGCAGCCCACCGGTGAGGCCGCCACCATCGAGTACGCGGTGGAGGTACTCGGCGTGTCCGACATCGTCGTCTGCGGCCACTCGCACTGCGGCGCCGTGGGCGCCGTGGTCCGCGGCGACGACCTGGCATCGGTCCCCGCGGTGCGCGACTGGCTCGCACACGCCGCATCCCGGCCGGACGGCGCCCACGACGACCCGGCGGTGGCCGAGGCCGTGCAGAATCACGTCCTCGCGCAGATCCTGCGACTCCGGTCCTATCCGGGCATCACCCGGCGACTGGAGGAGGACCAACTGCGGCTGCACGCCTGGTTCTACGAAGTCCACACGGGCAGCGTGCTGGCGCACGATGCGCACGCCGACGCCTTCCTCGCCCTGTGAGCGCCGACATGACCACCAACAGCACTGACACGCAAGCCGCAACCACCATCAAGAGTACGAAGGGGCGTCTCGTCGCCCCTGGTTCTACCTGGCGGCAGGACTTCGCCGCCTCGCTCGTCGTGTTCCTCGTCGCCCTGCCGCTGTGCGTCGGCGTGGCCGTCGCCTCCGGCGTGCCGGCCGAACTCGGCCTGGTCACCGGCATCGTGGGCGGCCTCGTCACCGGCATGCTGCCCGGCAGCAGCCTGCAGGTCAGCGGTCCGGCCGCGGGCCTGACCGTGCTCTGCTTCGAGGCCGTGAGCGAGTTCGGGCTGCCCGTACTGGGCGTCATCGTCCTGGCCACGGGCCTCCTCCAGATGGTCATGGGCGCTCTGCGGTTCGGCCACTGGTTCCGGGCGATCTCCGTCGCCGTCGTGGAGGGCATGCTGGCCGGCATCGGGCTCGTCCTGATCGCGGGACAGCTCTACTCGATGGCCGGTACCAAGGCTCCGTCATCGGGTCTGGAGAAGATCGCACAGCTGCCCACGACACTCGTCCACGCCTTCGGCACGACACAGGCTCGGGACGCGTTCATCCTCGGCGCCGGCACCATAGCGGTGCTGGTGCTGTGGAAGAAGCTGCCCAAGCAGGTGCAGGTGGTTCCGGGACCGCTCGCCGCCGTGGGCCTTGCCACGCTCGCCACGGTGCTGCTCTCCCTGCCCGTCGCCAAGGTCGAGGTCAAGGGCCTGCTCGGCGCGATCCAGCCGCCGACAACGGACGCCTTCGACGACCTGCTGAGTACCGGAGTCCTCGGCACCGTCGTCGCCTTCACCCTGATCGCGTCGGCGGAGAGCCTGTTCAGCGCGGCCGCAGTGGACCGGCTGCACGACGGGCCGCGCACCCGGTACAACAAGGAGCTGCTGGCCCAGGGCGTCGGCAACACCGTGTGTGGAGTGCTCGGTGCGCTGCCGATGACCGCGGTCATCGTGCGCAGCGCGGCCAACGTCCAGGCGGGCGCGCGGACCAAGGCGTCCCGTGTGATGCATGGTGTGTGGCTGCTGCTGTTCGCCGCCCTGTTCCCCGCGGCCCTGGCGGTCATTCCGATTCCGGCGCTCGCGGCCGTCCTCGTCTACTCGGGCTTCAAGCTGATTCCCACCAAGCAGCTGGCGGGCCTGTGGCGTGAGCACCGCGGGGAGGCGCTGATCCTGGTCGTCACGGCCCTCTCGATCGTCGCGGTGAGCATGTTCGAGGGCGTGCTGATCGGCCTCGCGCTCTCGGTGGTCAAGACCGCCTGGGAGGCCTCGCACGTCCGGCTGGAGATCATCGACAAGGGCGCAGGACCCATCCAGGCGCACCTGACGGGCAACGCCACCTTCCTGCGCCTGCCGAAGATCCTCGACACCCTGGAGGCGCTGCCGCAGGACCGTCCCGTCGAGGTCAACCTCTCCGGGGTCCACCACCTCGACCACGCAGTCCGCACCGCCCTGGAGAACTGGGCCGCACAGCACAGCGACACGGGCACCGAGCCCGTGAAGGTCACGGCACACGCCGAGCCCGCCAAGGCCGCATCGGGCGCCTGACGCCGCTCGATGCCTCGACAGCCGGGCGGTACGCGAACCACGGCGCGTACCGCCCGGCCTTGCCGCCCCCTGCTGCCCCGGTCCCGGTGCCTGACTTGGTGAGTCGGCGACGGAGACCGCATCACGCCCTCCCCGTACCAGTGCGGGTGCATCAATGGCACTGCCTCACGCAGGTCCCGCCCAAAACCCCCGCCCTGATGGGCAGCTGCTTACCGTGCCCGGGTGAGCAGGGGTGGACTGACCGTGGCACGCGACTCCCACCGCTGGGAGGAAGTGCGCACGATGAGTTCTGTCGGTACCACCTGCTCGACCGGTTGATCCGTTTCGACGCCTTCGATGGCGTCGATGAGGAGTTGCACCACTGCGGTGCCGATGCGGCGCGGTTTGAGGGAGAGCGTGGTGATGGGGGGTTCGGTGTTGGCGTAGACGGACGACTCGCTGCAGCACACCAGCAGCAGATCGTCGGGTACGCGCAGGCCGTACCGGCGGGCCGCTGCCAGCAGGTCGGTGCCGTTGGGGTCGAAGAGTCCGTAGACGGCGTCGGGGCGGTCGGGGCGGGCGAGCAGGCGGTCAGCGGCGACCGCTCCGGCGCAGGGGTCGTGGGCGGGGTAGGCCTCGTAGACGGGGTCCTGTCCGACGAGTGCGCACCAGTTCAGGTATGCGGTTGTGGACAGGTGTGTGTAGGTGTCGGTGGTGGTGCCGGTGAGCAGGCCGATGCGGCGGGCTCCGGCGGTGGCGAGATGGTCGAGGATGCCCGTGACCGCGGCTTCGTGGTCGTTGTCGACCCAGGCGGTCACGGGCAGGGAGCCGGCCGGGCGTCCGTCGGAGACGACGGGCAGACCCTGGCGCACCAACTCGGTGACGACCGGGTCGTGGTCGGAGGGGTCGATGACGACGGTCCCGTCGAGCGTGACGTTCGACCAGACGTCATGGCGAGATGTGGCGGGGAGGATGACCAGCGCGTAGCCGCGGGCGAGTGCGCTGGAGGTCGCGGCTCTCGCCATCTCCGCGAAGTACGGGAACTCCGTGAAGGTGAACGGTTCGTCTCCGTAGGTCGTCACCGTCAGGCCGATGAGGCCCGACTTTCCGGTACGGAGCGTGCGGGCCGCGGCGGAGGGGCGATAGCCCAGCCGGTCTGCGACCTCGCGGACATGGCGGCGTGTGGCGTCCGGTAGCCGGCCCTTGCCGTTCAGCGCGTCGGAGACGGTCGTGATGGAAACTCCTGCGGCGGCGGCCACTTCTCTGATGCCCGCCCGGCTCGTCCGTTTGCCCCTGCGGCACGTTTCTGCACGGTTCACTCGAGGCTTCCCCCTGTTGCTGTCATGTTGCTGTCATGGTCAGCCGAGATAGTAGGACTGACAAGGCCAAGGAGCGCGAACTCGCACGCACCCAGCGAGAGGCACGTTTCTGCACGGCGGAAGTTGATCCATGCCTTTGGAATGCAAGGAAGATAGGCGACACAACGGCAGTACGTCACGCGTCGGCCCACATAGGCCTATCCAACGGCGGACGTTATTGCTCTCTCAACTCACCTGTACGGGCGATCCGCGTCCAGGTGCCACGATCAGCAGCGTACGCGGTGCTGGCGCCCCCACTGGTCACATGACTGATTACGGTCCGGGCGGTTGAGCGTGTTCTCGAACCACCCGCGCATGCGTCGCGCCAGGCTGCTGGCAAAGACCACAACTGCCCGGCGCGGTGATCTACCACCGAGTCATCGAGCCGCTTTCCGCCTGGAGGCGCAGACCGCCGCCCGGCTCCTTGAGACACGGGGATGCTGGAAATCTCAGCTGATGTGGTCCCGGCTCAGTGAATTGACCATCTCTGGCGCTAGGCCTTCTGGCGACAGCGGTGAGGAAACATGCGACGCCCGCCGGTCGGAGTGGACGTTCCCACACCCTCCTGACTCTTGACCTTGCCCAGGGGTGAAGGCCGACAGTGGCAGTGGCGACCAATCCGGCGAGCTGAGCGTGCGTGGCTCTGACCGAACCCGGATGAGAGGAACCCGCATGGATGACGATGCTCTCCTGGCAGAGCAAATGGCCTACTACAAGGCGGGCGCGGCCGAATACGACCGGCCCTACGCAGAGTGCGAAGACCTGCAGGAGTTGCTGGACGTCGTCGATGAACTCCCGATTGCCGGGGATGTGCTGGAACTGGCCTGTGGAACGGGCCAGTGGACCCCGAGGCTCGCGGCGCGGGCGCATTCGGTAACGGCAGTCGACGTGGCGGCCGAGGTGCTGGCCCTCGCCCGTGCGCGTACCGCATCCCCCACCGTCCGGTTCCTTGAGGCCGACCTGCTCGAGTGGCAGCCGCCACGACGCTACGACACGGTGTTCTTCGCCTTCTGGCTCTCTCACGTCCCGCCGGCGCGGTTGCCCGCCTTCTGGGACACCGTCGCCGCCGCGCTCGCGCCGGGCGGCAAAGCGATCTTCATCGACGACGGTCCCGCCGCGGCCGCCGGGGAGGAAGTCCTGGCGAATCAGCCGGCCCCGGCGGCGCTGCGCCGGCTCGATGACGGCAGCCAGTACCGCATCGTGAAGGTCTTCCATGATGCCCGGGCCCTCACGGACGACCTCACAGCACTGGGGTGGTCGGTGCGCATCCGGCCTGTGGCCGAGAGCTTCATCGGCATTGCCGAACCGCCGCCCACTGCTGGCAAAGAAGCCGCAACTGCGACGCCCGCTTCAAATGTCCCGTCTCATTAGATCTTGTAGAGGTGGGGACGCTGACCTGCGGGGTGACAGGTTGAGTCGTGACTCACGGAGGACGGGACAAGGCGTCCCAGAAGGGCTGCGGCCAGCGTTGAGTGCGCGTCTCATCGATCATGGCGAGGGCGGTGCTTCCTGGGCTGGCTTCGTCAGGATGGTGAGACGCCTGCTTCCAGGATTCGCACTGAAGATGGCAGTTTCCTGGTTGCCTCGGGAGGTAGGTTCTGACCGGGCTTGGCCGCAGTCGAGGAATTCGTTCGCTGTCCGAGGCGATCGCTTCTAGCCTGCGTCGCGTGATGACGGCTGAAGACGTGTTGTCTGTCCTGACTCTGCTGCGACGGGCAGAGGTAGATATCTGGATCGGTGGAGGATGGGGGATCGACGCTCTGATCGGCGAACAGACCCGAGAGCATCGCGACTTGGACCTGATGCATCGGCAAGACCAGGAAGCCGGGGTGGTGGCAGCTCTCTGTGAGGCGGGCTTCGTAGAGAGCCTGAGCTGGAGGCCCATCCGATTCGTCGTCACGGCTCCGGATGGCCGAGAGATCGACCTTCATCCCCTCGTCTTTGGAGACGACGGCTCGGCGGTGCAGGCGTCACCCGAACCGGAGCGTCCTTTCATCTATCCCTCCTCATGCTTGGTGACGGGCACTATCAAGGGGACGACTGTCCCGTGTCTGTCAGCCGAGCAGCAGGTCTACTTTCATCAGGGATACCAGCCCACGGACCGCGATCGGCATGACATGGCTCAACTCCGCCGAGTCTTCGGGATCGCCACCCACTTCTGAGGAGCAAGGCCAAGCCGCCGCGCCGCTTCGGCGGGCAAGCGGCTGTGCTCTCGCCAGTGCGGGGAGTCGAACAGGCCGGTGAGTACGACGACTTCGGGATAGGCGAACCAGCTCGATCCGGGCGTCGGACGGGCCGGTAGGGATTACCGAACGGTCCTCGCCCAGCACGTCGAGTCGGCGGTCCCACCGCTGCCGAAGCGGTGGGCAGCCGGTTTCGGACGCGAACCACTTGAGTGCGCGGTCGCGTGCGTCGACGTAGGCCAGATCGGTGGAGGGGGGGTGTGCCGCGGCGGAGAATCCGCTGATGCCGGCGGTTGACACGAAGCACTTCGGGCAACCTCGTCAGATCGCGCTGTTCGTCCCCGAGGAGCCAGCGGTGATGGCGATGGCAGACGCCTTGGTGGGGTGGGTGCTGCGGACGACGAGGCCGCGGATGTGGCGGCGGGCCATGCAGAGCCGGCAGGCGGGACGCCGTCGGGGCTCGGTGACCTCCTCGGTGACCGAGCGGGGAAGTCGCAGACTGGGGTCGCCGATCGCGCCGAGCGGTGGCATCGCGCGGACCAGCAAGGACGCACTTCGACCGGTCAGAACGGCGATCCGGGACAGTGCGACGGGGGTCCAGTAGCCGACTCGGTTGTCGACCCGCGGTGCTGTCGCGACGGGCCGATCAGGGACCCGGCCGGTCGGAAGGCGGATCAGCGCAGTCCGGCGAAGAGATCGTTCTCGGGTATGGCCGCGCCGGTGGCGTCCTGGACACGCACGAAGGTCTCCATGCCCATCAACTCGCCGAACCTCTCCTTGCCCATCTTGAGGAAGAAGATGTTCTCGCCCTGACTGGCGTGCGCGGCCAACGCGTCGAACTTCTGACCGCTGAACGCGGTGGTGTCCACCCACGTGGTGATCTCATCGTCGGGGAGGCCGATCTTGGCCATCGCGGCGGCCTCGGCAGGATCCGGCTCCGGCATGTCCTCATGAAACTCGCGCATGATCTCGCCGAACCGCTGCATCATCGAGCGGGGCATCGTGGTCCAGTACACCTTCGGTGCCAGCGCGGTCATCTCCAGCGCCGCCATCGTGATGCGGTGGGCCTGGATGTGGTCGGGGTGGCCGTAGAAGCCGTTCTCGTCGTAGGTCACGACCACATCGGGTCGGTAGTGCCGCATGAGTTCCGCGAGTCGGGCCGCGCCTTCCTGCACGGGGCTCTGCCAGAAGGATCCGGGGGCGTCGTTGCTCGGCCAGCCCGTCATCCCGGAGTCGGCATAGTCCAGCATCTCCAGATCGCTGACCTTCAGGACGTCACAGCTCGCCTCAAGTTCTTGACGGCGCATCAAGGCGACCGCCGCCGGATCGTGCCCCGGATCGCCCGGCTTGACACCCCCCGGTCCGTCACCGCAACCGCCGTCGGTACACGTCACCAGAACCGTGCGGATGCCTTCGGCCGCGTACCGCGCGAGGACCCCTCCGGTTCCGGTGGCCTCGTCGTCGGGGTGGGCGTGTACTGCCATGAGCGTCAAGGCCCGGTCAGTCATGAAACAGTCCTCCTGCAGAAATACGTCTTGGTCCGAGTGTGCGCCGGGCGTACCGCGATCCTGGGGCCGGATCCCGGTGGGGCGGACGACCTTGTGGTCTCCGTGTTCCCCGCCCGTGCGGCGCCGGCCCCCCGGCGATGCAACCGTGCCGACCGGACAGACTATTCCCGGCGCGGCCGCTTGGCCTTCCAGGCGTCGGCGTTCAACGCGAACGAGGTACAGGCGCGACCTGCATGTCTCAGCGCCACGTCGGATCCTGTCCGTCCCTCCTCATTAGATCTTGCAGAAGGTGGGCCGCTGACCTGGGATGTGACAGGTAGGAGTGGGATTTCCGCCGGGGCTGTCGGGGTGCTTGAGAGGTTGGGTCGGCCGGGCGTGTGTCTCGTCGATCATGACGACGCTTATGCATCCTGAGCTGGGCTGTGTCAGGACGGTGAGATGGCTGCGTCCAGAGTTCTCACCGAAGGTGGCAGTTTCTGGGCCAGGTTGAGAAAAGGCGGGCCCGGGCAGCCCTGGAGCGGGTTTGGTTATTGGCCGTGCAGCCAGATCCGCAGCGGACCAACCGGCTCGAAGCCATGCCGGACGGCTGCCGCCAGGGCGTCGCCCTGCTCGTAGCCGACCACGGGCAGGGTGGGGAACAGCCACGTGACTGCGTCCAGTACGACCGGCCAGGCCGCGTCAGGACCGCCGTCCAGCGCGAAGACATTGGAGATTCCGACCACTTGGTCGCTGCGGCTCGCCACCGCGCCGGCGACCACGCGGCCGTCGGCGGACTGCCCGGCGAGCACGAAGTTGGCGGGGTCGTCGAGTAGTTCGGGCCGGAAGAGGTCCGCGTTGCCATCCCCGTCGTCCCAGGCAAGCGCCCAGGCGTGCAGCATGTCCGGGTCGCCCGCCACATCCAAGGCGAGATCGGACACGGGGGCGGGCGCACTCGCCGGGCGGTGGATCCATTGCGCCTCGAACAGCACCTGGAAGCCGACCTCTGTCAGGTCGAGGTCGGCGAAGCTGTCCTTGACGGCGGCGCCGGGTGCGGTGGTGTCGATCCGGGCCGCTAGCGTGGTCGGGTCGGCGTCCGGCACCAGCGTCACCGCGTCGGGGTAGTAGAGCGGCGTGCGAGACGGAGCGGCCCAAGCTTGAGCTCCGAACTCGCCCGCCAAGCCGTGCGATCGGCTCATCGCTGCGCACCACTCGGCGTTGTTGCGGGCGGTGGCCCGGACCAGGAGCTGCTTAGGAGTCGTCACGAGTGTGGACCATGACAATTCCGGTTCCGGCCCGTCGACCGGTTTTCCGCTGATTGCAAGAGGGACGCTCCACCCGGAAGCCCGGCAGCTGGCCCCGGGGAATTACATGATCGTCAACAGGGGTCGATGCGGTCTGCCGGGCGGCAGTCGACCACCAGGCCCGTCCCGTCTGCGGCCCGCGCGAAGAAGTCCGACGCGTGCGAACGCCCGCGGCCCGATGCCTCATCGCCCCAGAACAGCCAGAACGGCTGTGGTGACGGCGAACGGATCGCCGTACTTCACCGCGCGAGTTTCGGAGGATCGTCAGCCCGTCGATCCCCAGCACTTTGAGCAGGTAGCGGTAGATGTTCCGCTGGGAGGTAGAGCTGTGCTTGTAGGAGAGCGTTGCATCTGCCGGTGCCGTGGTGAGTTGGCGCAGATCGCAATTGAACACGGCGATGGTGCTGTCCGCGGGACCGCGGGACCGCTTCAAGGCCCGGCCGTCGTCCACTCGTAGCCGGAGCAGGATGCGGCTGTAGCCCTCGTCCTCCGGGATGGGTTTGAGCTCGCTGGCGCCCAGCGTGTAGTCCACGGACTTTTCGATGTAGGACTTGCCCGTCTCGGAAGCGCCGTAGATGACCGTCAGGCCCGGGCTGAACTCCACGGTTGCGGGGAGCTGGCCCACTCCGAGGAACATCAGGTGTACCAGCGTCAGCTTGTCACAGCGGTTCCTCCACTCATCGGTTGGTCCCCGCCCGGGTGGCGGGACCGGATACGGGCCCCTCACGGGTGCTGCGCCGTGCTCAGCTCGTCGGTGTACCGGGCGAGGGCGTCCTCGGCCGTGGGGACGGGGCCGAACAGTTGCTCCTGGCGGCGGGGGTCGGCGACGTAGCGGCCGCTGTCGAACCAGCCGAACATCGCGGCCATGTCCTTGACCAGGGGCATGAAGCGGCCGGCGACGGCTCCTGCGGCGCGGGCGATGGCGGAAGGGACGGCCCACACCTTGATCTTCTTGCCGGCCCGGTTGCCCATCAGGTCGGCCACCTCGCGCATGCTGACGGGACGGTCCCAGCCGATGTCGATGCGCTCACCGTTGTCGGCCTCGGCGTCGACGGCGGCCGCCAGGTACGCCGCGAGGTCAGAGGTGTGGACGAAGGTCAGCGGGACGGTGGTCTTGCCGATCCACATCAGGCGGCCCTTGTCGATCGGGTCGCCCGCCGCGCTCGCGATCTGGTCGAGGAACGCCCCCGGCCGCAGTGCGACGAACGGGACGCCGAGCTGTTCGAGCTTGTCCTCGGCGACCTTCTTGTGCCAGAAGTGCGGGACATGGGGCGTCTGGTCGCTGGTGAGGATGCTGGTCAGGACGAACCTCCGGATGCCGGCGCGGTGGGCGGCCTCGGCGAGGTTGGCGTTGCCGACGGTGTCGATGTCGTGCGCGTTCTTGCCGCCGCGGGTGTAGCCGGCAGCGGTGGTGACGACGGCATCGGCGCCGTTCATGGCGGCGACGAGCGAGTCGAGGTCGAGCATGTCGCCGCGGGCGATCTCGACACCCCGGCTTTCGAGCCTGCTCGCGTCGGTGGTCGGCCGGACCAGGGCTCGGACGTGCTTACCGCGCCCCAGCAGTTCGTCGACGACCTTGCCGCCGAGGGAGCCGGTCGCGCCGACGACGAGGACGGGGAGGGTGGTGGTCATGGGGTCTCACTTTCCATCAGGTCAGTAGTGGGGGGATTACGTGGGCGGGGCAGTGGTGGCCGCGGACGTGGGCGCCGTCGGCCCGGGTCGCTCAGGGGGCGGGCCTGTGGTGGGCGGATCCGCGGCACGGGTCACCGCCGGCCTGCAGGATCTTGCGGAGGTCGAAGTGACCCGGACGCGGGTGATGCGGCCGTCCTCGATGTGCGCCCGGCCTGCGACGGGGAAGGGCTCGCCGTCCCCGCGGGGGTGTTGCCCTTTCCCCTGGATGAGTTCCGTCCTGCTTCCACCGGGACAGCTCGCGCTTGCCCCTGACGCTGAGGTCCCGCTCACCCCCGTTCTCTCTGACGTACGGGGGTGAGCGGGGGTCGCGCCACATCCGCCGGCTCGGCTCACCGGGCTTTATCCGACAGTCGGGGAGCCTGGCTCCGTTCAGTACGGGCCTTCGTGAGCCGAGTGCGCTGCAGCACTGTCCACTTCGCAGGAACGCCGGAAACGATTCGCACTCCGGGCCGGAACCGGGGTGCAAGCCGAGGGAGTTACTCGGACTCTTCCCGCGGAACAGCGCGGCTGTTGATCGCGTCGGCGATGGCGTAGGCGGTGCGGACGAAGAACTCTGCCTGCTGCGCCGACAGGTTCCGCGCGGAAGTCTCCTCCAGGGCCTGCCACATGGCTGTGATGGGCTCGCGCATGGCACGGCCCTTGTCGGTGAGGTGGACGACCATGACGCGCCGGTCGTGTTCGGCCGGCTCGCGGATGAGCAGGCCGGCATCCTGCATGCGGCGTAGGGACTTGGAGACGGTGGAGTGGTCCAGGCCGACGCTTTCGAGCAGCTCGGACTGGGTCTGGCCGTCCCGGTCCAGGAGCTGCATCAGTAGCAGCTCCTGTCCGGGATGCAGGTCCATTTCGCGGAGCATGGCGGCGGCGCGGGCGCGGTGAGCGCGGGCGAGCTGGAAGATCGCGTAGCTCATCGGCCCCTCGCTGGCCGTAGTGGGGATGTGGGGTGTGGGGGCGGGCATGGTTCGGTTCCTCAGACGGTGTAGGTGGGGTAGTCGGTGTAGCCGGCCACTCCGCCGCCGTAGAAGGTCGCCGGGTCGGGGGTGTTCAGCGGCGCGTCAGAGCGTAGCCGCTCGACCAGGTCCGGGTTGGCCAGCGCGAGGGCGCCGACGGAGACGAGGTCGGCCGTGCCGTGGTCGATGTCCTTGGCGCGGGTGGGCAGGTCGGTGCCGGCCCGGTTGAGGATCAGCGTGGTCGGCCACAGCGCGCGCAGGGTTCCCAGCAGCGCGTCGTCGCCCGCGTGGAGGACGTGGAGGTAGGCGAGGCCGAGCGGGCTGAGGGCGCGCATGAGCGCCGGATACAGCTCGGCGGTGTCTGACTCGGCGATGTCGTTGTAGGGGTTGCCGGGGGAGATGCGCAGGCCGGTGCGGTCGGCGCCGATCTCGTCGGCCACGGCAGCGGCGACCTCGACGGCGAAGCGGATGCGGCCCTCGAGGGAACCGCCGTAGCGGTCGGTGCGCTGGTTGGTGTTGTCGGACAGGAACTGGTGCACCAGGTAGCCGTTGGCGGCGTGGATCTCCACGCCGTCGGCGCCTGCCGCGACGGCAGCCGCTGCGGCGCGGCGGAAGTCGTCGACGGTCGCCGCGACCTCCTGCGTCGACAGAGCACGGGGTGTCGGCATCTCCTGGGGCCCGGACGCGGTGAACATCGTGCCCTGCGGCCGGATCGCCGAAGGGGCGACCGGCTGGCGCCCGTGGGGGGTGTTGTCGGGGTGGGAGATGCGTCCGGTGTGCATCAGCTGGATGACGATCCGGCCGTCGGCCGCGTGCACGGCGTCGGTGACCTTGCGCCACCCGGCGATCTGCTCGTCATTGTGGATGCCGGGGGTGAGGAGGTAGCCCTGGCCGTCGGCGGAGGGCTGGGTTCCCTCGGTGATGATGAGCGCGTGCGAGGCCCTCTGGGCGTAGTACTCGGCGTTCAGCTCGGTCGGGACGCCTTCGGGTGTGGAGCGGTCACGGGTCATGGGGGCCATGACCAGGCGGTGCGGGAGGGAGATGTCACCGACGGTGGTCGGTGTCCACAGGGAGTTCAGCATGAAGGGTCCTTAGGTGCGGTGATGAACAGGTGGTGATCGGGAAAGCGGGGGGCGTGGCGGAAGGAGAGATGGGCCTGATCAGTCGAGGGTGAGGACGAGCTTGCCCCGGACATGCCCGGCGTCGCTGACCTGCTGGGCCGTGGCGGCCTCGTCGAGCGGGTAGGCGGTGACGGTGGTGACGACCTTGCCGGTAGCGGCATCCTGCGCCAGCGCGGCCAGGCCGGCGGCCGAGCGTTCCTGGGGGCCGTTGGCGAAGGTGATACCGAGCTGGTGCGCGCGGAAGTCGGCGATGGTGACGATGCGGTCGGTGCCGCCCCGCAGGGTGATGGAGTCCTCCAGGGCTCCCTTCCCGGCCAGGTCGAACACCGCGTCCACGCCGTCGGGGGCGAGCGCCCGGACCCGCTCGACCAGGCCCTCGCCGTAAACGGTCGCGGTGGCGCCGAGCGAGGCGAGGTATTCCTGGTTGGCGGGGCCGGCGGTGCCGATGACACGCGCTCCGCGGGCCGTGGCGAGCTGGACCGCCAGGGTTCCGACCGCTCCGGCCGCGCCGTGCATCAGCACGGTCTCCCCGGCGACGACGCCGAGCAGGTTCAGGACCCGCTCAGCCGTCTCGCCCGCCACCGGCAGCGCGACCGCGTGCTGCCAGTCGAGGCCGGCGGGCTTGGGGACCACGATGGTGGCCAGCGCGTACTCGGCGTACGAGCCGGTGTCCGACCAGCCCAGCACCTCGTCACCCACCTGCACATCCCGCACGCCCTCACCCAGGGCGTCCACCACGCCGGCGAGCTCGCCACCGGGGATGGCGGGCAGTGGCGTCGGGAACACGGCCTCCAGTGCCCCGGAGCGGATCTTGCCGTCCAGCGCGTTCAGCCCGGCCGCCTTGACGCGGACGCGGATCTGCCCGGGGCCGGGCTGCGGGACCTCGATGTCCGCCTCGTGCAGCACTTCCGTGCCTCCGAAACGGTCGAACTGGATGGCTTTCATGACGACTCCTCTCGCGTCACCACCCATTTAGGTGGCTGGACACATAACCAACGTAGCAGCAAACATGTGGCTAGCCAAGTATTTACTGCCGCTCGTGCTGCACAAGAGCTGCCGCTCGGGCTGCGCAAGATCGGTCGCGGTCGCGTCGGTCTCCTCGGGACGGCGGTCGAAGCGGTAGGCGCCCGCCGGAGCGCGCCTTGCGCGGCCCAGGGCTACCTCGACTGAAAGCTGGACGACCGGGCCGGCGCCCAGGCCTGCCGGGCGATGCGCTCACGCTGATCGCCGTGCCGTTCCAGGTGGCCTGCCTGATGGCGGTTTTCACGCACTGGCGGCGGCGTTCACCGTCGGCGCGCCGGCCGTCGGCCAAGGCCCTTCATTCGGACCTCATGGTGTGCACGTCGGGCAGAGGCCGGCCGATGCGGGGCTGTCGAAGACATCCCGGGCGCGGACATCCGCATCGGTTACGCCCGCTGCTCGCACCTGAGCCAGGAACTCGACTCCCAGCTCGATGCGCTCACCGCGCACGGCATCCCGCGCGACAAGGTGTTCAGCGAGAAGATCAGCACCCGGTCCGGGTACGCCCACAGTTCGAGGAGGCACTTCGTACGGCGCGGGAGATCAAGGCGCACGCCCCGCACTGTCGGGTCATCCTCACGGTGTACGAGATGAAACGGCTCGGCCGCGACGCCGCTGAACTCAGTGCCTGCTTTCGACCCCCTAGTCACATGACGCGTTGGCGATCCCGCACAGCGGTGCGCCAGGCACAAGGTCGGGGATCCGAGTGGGGGTTCAACGGCTTTGTCCGATCGCCGCAGGCACCAAACGGCGTGTGGTCCCGCAGCCAACGGGACCACAAGTGCCGTTCACAGGCTGACGCGTTTTCTTTGGTATCCGTAGTGATGTGTCATCCGTCGGTGTGCCCTGCCGTGAGTCCGGGACCAGTGTTGGTGTCGCATGTGGGTGCGTAGATCGAATGCGTGACCTTTTGGCGAGGGTGTCGTTGATCGGATGACAGCACCGCGGATGGGTCAGGGGGCGCGGGTGAGCCGGAAGCTGCCGCTCGGCGAGGGCGAGACGGCCCGTACCGCGTGTGCCCGTGGTCTGCTGCGTGCGGGCGTGGTGGCGAAGACGGGTGAGGTGCTGTCGGCTGCTGCGCTGGCGGAGCGGGTCGGCTGGGCTGCTGGTCTGGTGTCCGGCATGGCCGCCGAGCTGCTGGCCGCGCACTGGAATGCCGCCGACGTGGGGATGCTGGCCTCGGGTGTGGACGGCGGGGGCCGGACGCTGCCGTCGAAGGCGTGGATGGCGCTGCGGCGTCTGGGCTGGAGTGTTGCGCCGCCCGGGGGTGTGAGGGTCAATGACCGGATCGTGCGTATGGCCCAGGAACAGGCCGGGCGCATGCTGCGGTCGGCCACATGGCGGGCCGGCCTGACCGCCGCAGTCCTCACGACGTGGCCCGCCGAGGCGGGCAAGCGCACCGCTGAGGAGTGGGATGCGGTCCGCGAGGCCGTCCCCGGCGGCCGCCACGTGCCCTCCAGCGTCATCAACTCCCGCACCCGGCAGATCGCCGCCTTCACCAAGAAGCACGGCCGGTTGCCTGCCGATGTGTTCGAGTTGGAGGCCGCGCCCGGCAGCGCGCGGATGCTGTCGCTTGCCGCGTGCGACGGGCAGCAGGCCATCATCGCACGCGGTGACGACCCGGGCCGGGCACTGCTGAGACTGCAGCTGCCCACCCGCCCCGACCCGCGCTCCTACCGGGATTGGACGTGGGTGGAATGCCCCCTCACACTGCCGCCGACCGTCCCGCCCGGCGCGGTGCTGCACCTGCCCACCCTGCGTCTGCACCGGGGCAGAGTGCGGGCCGATCTCGCCTACACCCACGCCGTAACCAGGACCCGGCGTAGTGGGCACACCGTCGCGCTCGGCGTGGACTGGGGCCTGAACACGCTGCTCAGCGCGGGCACGGTCCGGCTCCACGACGACGGCTCGATCACCGCGCTCGGTAGCGGAGCCCAGTTCCGCGCTGCGGGTGTGCTGGCCAAGCAGCACCGCCTGTGCCGCCTGTCCGAGCACCTGCACGCCAAAGCCGACCATCATCAGCGGCTCATCGGCGACAACGCCGAGCATCCGCTGGGCGCGAGGCACGAGGTTCTCCGCCAGGAGATCCGCCGCGTGTCCGCACGCCGCTCGAACCTCAACGACGCGCTCGCCCAGTCCGCCGCCCGCTGGACAGTCGACCAGGCCATCGCCGCAGGCGCGAGTGTGATCTACGTCGAAGACCTGCGTTCGCTGGAGGCGCGGGGCATGGGCCGCACCCTGAACACACGCCTGTCCCAGCAGATCCGCGGACAGATCGTGGACCGGATGCGGCACCTGGCCGCCGAGGCGGGCATCGCCGTCGTCACCGTCCCGGCACGCAACACCTCCCGCCACTGCCCCCGATGTCTCGTCCCGCTGCGCCACCGCAAGGCCCCCGACCAGCCCGCCGCGCCCGGCTGGAAGTGGGCCAGACCCCTCGGTCCGGCGGGCCAGCGTCCGGAGGGACACGCACCACCGGGCCGGAGGCGGCTGCCCCGCGCAGCCCACCGGCACCAGGACGTGACAACGATCAGCACACCCACCAGCCGACAGGCGGCCACGAGGAGCGGCACTGGGCGCAGGCTTCCACCTGCACGCTCACGCCACCCCTCCACGATGGGCACAACCCACACCAGACACCACGTCTGACATGGGATCACTAAGCTGATCAGAGACGCTGCTTTCAGCGCAGGCCGAGCAGCATCACGTCATGGAGGTCCGCGCCTGTCCCCCATGGCCGCGCCTCGCCGATCTTGCGGTATCCCCACGCCCGGTAGGCTGCCGAAGCTGCATCGCTGCCCGGGTGGACGTTCAACAACACCCGCTCGGCCTCAATGCTGGCGAGCACCGTCTCGTGCAGACGCCGCGCGATGCCCTGCCCGCGCCACGGTCCGCGCACTGCGAGCTCCATCAGCCCGAAGGTGCGGTGTCCGTCCTCCCGTCGCATGTCGTCGGGCACTGGCTCGGTCAGTTCGTCCCAACAGCGCGTGTCGGGGTCGAGCGGGTAGCCGTACGCCATGCCGACCGGCTCGCCGTCCTCGGTACGGGCCAAGGCGGCGCGGAAGGTGTGCTTGCGCGCCTGGGAGGGGAAGCGGCGGAAGGCGGCGGCGACGTCGTCCTCGGTCTCGTTGTAGGGAGGCTCGGCGAACGCTTCGGCATAGATCAGCCTGAACGCGTCCTCGGCCCGCGCTGCGGCTGATCCGTCCATGCGCTCTATCGCGATGGCCCCTTGCTGCGTCATGTGATGCCCCTCGGACGTTCTCGCGGACATCGGCTGGCGTTGAGCCGGGCGGCCTGGCGCGTCAGGTGGTCGCGCTCGGCGAGGTTGGGTGCCTTGCGGGCCGCTTCGGCGTACAGCCGTGCCGCCGTCGCCAGGTCGCCGTCGCGCTCGTGGAGGTACGCCGCCACCGCGGTGTGGCGGGGCAGTGAGTCGTTCAGCGCCGCGAGCGCCGTCAGGCCGGCGCGCGGGCCGTCGGCCTCGCCGACGGCGACCGCGCGGTTGAGCCGGACGATGGGGCTGTCGGTCAGGCGCGTGAGCTCGTCGTACCACTCGACGATCTGCACCCAGTCGGTCTCCTCGGCGGATACGGCACGTTCGTCGCG
>NZ_JACEHE010000006.1 GCF_013778455.1 Streptomyces himalayensis subsp. himalayensis
GCACATCGCTGTGGTGCACCACCACCCGCAACTCCCCCGCCGCGCACGCCGCCAGGCGCCCCCGCAGATAGGCATCGGCGCGCGGGGCGAGCTCCGGCCTCTGTTCGCACGCCGCGCCTACCCACCCCCGCAACCACTCCGCGCTGAGTGCGGAGTCGTCGGGGCCCAGCCGCCAGGGGCTGGGGTGAACCAGTACGGTCGCGCCCCTGCGGGCGAAGGCCTCGCAGGCCGCCGTGACGGCGTCGGGCCCGAGCAGGCGGCGCCCGCGGTCGCTGCGGCGCTGATGGGCGTTGAACGCGTCGGCGATCGCGGCGTCGAGCGGGTCGGCCGGGGTGATCTCGACGCGCCCCACCACCGACAGGGCCAGCAGCGCTGGGCAGCCGGTTTCGGTGCAGGCCGCGGCGAGCCGGTCCACCTCCTCGCGGGTGAGCAGGTCCAGCAGGGCGGAGGCCGTGACCAGCGAGGTGAGCGCGAGGTCGGCTGCGGTCACCCTCGTGATGTCTCCCCGAACGGTGGCGACCGTGATGGCGCTGCCGTCACCCGTATCGGCGCGCCCCGCCACGCCCGGCTGCGCGGCCGCGTCGGCCGTGTCGGCCGCGTCGGCCGTGTCGGCCGCGTCGGCCGTGCGGGGCATGCCGGGCACGCGGGGCATGCGTGGCAAGCCGACCATGCGGGGCATGCGGGCGGAGGCCAGGGCGAGCAGTTCCGGGTCGCGGTCGTGCAGGACCCAGTGCTGTGCGCCGGCGACGCGGGACGCGAGCCGGGGGGCGAGCCAGCGCCCCATGGAGCCGCTGCCGCACCCGAGGTCACGGATCACCAGTCCCGTGCCGCGGCGCCGCGGCAGGTCCGCCGGCCGGCGCAGCAGCCGGTCGACGAGTTGCGGTGCGCGGGCGGCTGCGTCCGCGCGCTCGCGCAGGGCCAGCCACTCGGGGGCGTAACGAGGGGCGTCCGTCGTCGTCATGTGGCCCTCCCGGGCTCCCGGCCTAGGCCCTGTCGTCAAATTCCCGTCGTCGCCCGGAGGGCGGCCCTGCGGCGTCAGGTGCGTGCTCTGGGGGTCCCCCCGGCCGGAGGCTGGGGGAGTGCCGGGCCCCGAACTTGGGTCGGGGCCCGGTGCGGCGAGAGTGCGTGCATGGCGTCGCGGGGCAGGCGGGAATTTGACGACAGGGCCTAGCCCTCCCAGTACCCCGGCGAGACTCCGCGCCGTCGTCGCCCATCCGTCGAGTGCGCCCCGCCGCCGTCTTGCGGCCGACCTCAGCCGGCGGCGCAGGTCGGGGTCGCGGAACCAACCGCGCAGAGCCGCCGTGAGTGCCACCCGGTCTCCCGGCGGTACGAGGATGCCGGGCACGTCACCGTCGGGCGTGCGTCCGACCGCTTCGGGGAGTCCCCCGACATCCGTCGCCAGTACGGGAATTCCACGGGCGAGCGCCTCGGTCACGGCCATGCCGTAGGTCTCGGCGTACGAGGGGAGCACCATGAGGTCGGCGGCGGCGTAGCTCGCGTCCAGGTCCGCACCGGCCTGCGGGCCCGCGAGCCTCAGCCGGTCGTCCAGGCCTGTCACACCGATCTGCTCCCGTAGCCGGGCCACATAACGGGGATCCTGGCCGAGCCCACCGACGCACAGGCACTCCCACGGCCCGTCGGCGACGGCCGCAAGAGCGTCTACGAGCAGGTGCTGGCCCTTGCGCGGGGTCACCGAGGCGACACAGAGCAAGCGCGAGACGCCGTCGGTCCCGGGCGCCAGCGGCGAGATGTCGGCGCCGGGCGCGGCGACATGGACCCGTGCGGGGGCGAGGCCGTGGTGGTCCACGAGCCTGCGGGCCGCCCAGTCGCTGGTCGCGACGACCGCCGAGACGGCGCGCAGTGTCGTTCGCTCACGGGCGTCCAGTTCCGCGGCCGGTCCCGGGGCGAGTCCCGTCTCGTCGCCCAGCGGCAGGTGCACCAGCACCGCCAGCCGCAGCCGCTCTGCCGCGGGAACGACGACGTCGGGCACGGCGCAGGCGACGAGTCCGTCGAGGAGGACGACGCTGTCGTCCGCCAACCCGCTGAGCAGCCGTGCCAGTTCCGCGCGGGCGGCTCCTCCGGGTCGCGGCCAGGTGCCCGCCACGGCATGCTTGTGCACGTGCCAGCCGAAGGCGCGCAGGTCGAGGGAGACCCGGCGGTCGTAGGTGTTGCCGCCGCTCGGTGCGGCGGGATCGTCGACGCCGCCGGGCATGACGAAGTGCACCGAGCTCAGGGACATCGGGGTGATCCCCCGAACGGTCCTCGGGACCGTCCTCGAAATGCTCTCGGAATCGGCATCGACATCCGCATCGACATCCGCATCGACATCGACATCGACATCGGCATCGGCATCGGCTGCGCCGTTCACAGGGCACGCTCGTAACTCGCCCACGCGATGTGCGACTCGTGGAGGGTGACGGTGATACCGGCCAGGCCGCGGGCGCCCTCGCCCAGCTTCCCGGCCTGCACGCGCGCGGCGAGGCGGTCGGCGATCACCTTGGCGAGGAATTCCGTGGAGGTGTTGATCCCGGCGAAGTCCGGTTCGTCGTCGAGATTACGGTAGGTGAACTCCCCCACCACCTCCTTGAGTTCCTGGGTGGCGAGACCGATGTCGACGACGATGTTGTCGGCGTCCAGCTCCGCGCGCCGGAAAGTGGCGTCCACCAGATACGTAGCTCCGTGCAGGCGCTGCGCGGGCCCGAAGACCTCTCCACGGAAACTGTGAGCGATCATGAGGTGATCGCGGACGGTGATGCTGAACAACGGCGACCCTCCAGGTGCGGCGTCGGGCCCTCGGCCGGGGCTTGCCGTGTAGTACGAGCGGTCGGCTGATCTCGTTCAACCGGATGAGTAGGCGACGCGATGACACAACCCGGGGAGTTCGCCGGCGGCGATCCTGGGCATCGCGTCCGGCAGCTCCTCGAAGGCGCATTCGCTGGTGACGAGCGCGTCGAAGGCGGGATCGGCGAGCAACTCGAGCGCGAGGGCGAGCCGATCGGCGAAGGTCCGCCGGGAGCGCCGCGCCGGGGACACGGCCCCCACCTGACTGCTGCGCACGACGAGGCGGCGCGAGTGGAACGCCTCCCCCAACGGCACACTGACCCGCCGGTCGCCGTACCAGCTCATCTCGAGGACCGTCCCCTCCGGAACGAGGAGTTCCAGTGAGCGCGCGAGTCCGTCGTCGGTGGCGCTGGCATGCACGACGAGGTCGCAGTCGCCGAGGGCGTTTTCGGGCAGCGCGAAGTCGACGCCGAGCGCGGCGGCGATGCGTGCGCGCGCGGGATCGGCGTCGACGAGCTGTACGCGAACGGCCGGGTAGCGGGCGAGCAGGGCCGCGACGGAGGATCCGACCATCCCCGCGCCGACCACGGCGATCCGGTCACCGATCAGCGGCGCGGCGTCCCACAGAGCGTTCACAGCGGTCTCGACGGTCCCGGCCAGCACGGCGCGCGCGGCGGGAACGGAGTCGGGCACAGGTGTCACGGCGCTCGCCGGGACGACGTACCGGGTCTGATGCGGATGGAGGCAGAAGACGGTACGCCCGAGCAACGGCACCGGACCGTCCTCGACGACGCCGACGCTGAGATAGCCGTACTTGACGGGCCCGGGGAACTCGCCGTCCTGGAACGGCGCCCGCATGGCGGCGTACTGACTCTCCGGTACGCCACCGCGGAAGACGAGCGTCTCCGTCCCGCGGCTCACCCCGGAGAAGACGGAACGCACCAGGACCTCGTCGGAGGCGGGCTCGGGCAGGGTGACCTCTCGTATCTCACCGTGACCGGGAGAGTTGAGCCAGAAGGCGTGGGCGGCATGCTTCATCAGCGAGCTCCTGAAGGCATGAAAAATCGGGCTGAACAACCGGAAGGCGACACACGTACTGATCACCGGAGGCCGCGAACACGGTACGTGGCCCTGTTCGACGCCGCCATAAGGCGTCACCCGCCGAACAGCGCTACACGCCAGACAGCCAACACGACAGTCAGCGCAACACGACAGACAGCGTCACACGCCATACAGCGGTACACGCCAGACAGCCGGAAGGTGCACGGTGGCCCTGAACAGCACGTACGACATGAGGTTGATGCGGCAGGAGACCGCGGTCGGAGCCGGCGCGCAGGTCCTCCTGCTGACCCTGCTCGGCACGGCGATCGGCCTGGGCCCGGCAGGCTGGCTGACGGGCCTGGCCTTCGCGGCCGCCACGTGGGCAGTGCTGACCAGGGCCCTGCACCGGTCGCGCCCGCGGTCGTTCGGGCCTGCCAACCGCGTCACTCTGGGCCGGGCGACACTCGTCGGCGGCGTAACCGCCCTGGTGGCGGACTCCTTCGAGAGCCCGCCCCCGCTCACCATCCTGGTCACGCTCACGGCAGTCGCCCTGATCCTGGACGCGGTGGACGGCAAGGTGGCCCGCCGCACAGGCACGGCGACCCCACTGGGCGCCCGCTTCGACATGGAGGTCGATGCCTTCCTCATCCTGGTGCTGAGTGTGTACGTCGCCATGTCACTGGGTGCGTGGGTACTGCTGATCGGCGCGATGCGGTACGCGTTCGTGGCGGCGGCGTGGGTGCTGCCTTGGCTGCGGGGGCAGTTGCCTCCGAGTACGGCACGGAAGGCGGTAGCGGCGTTGCAGGGCATCGTCCTTCTCGTGGCCGGCGCCGGAATCCTTCCGCCCGGTCCGGAGTTCGCGGTGGTCCTTGCGGCCCTGACCCTGCTCACCTGGTCCTTTGCACGCGACATCAGGTGGCTGTGGGGGGCGAGGGCGCCCCGAACCGTGGCGATGTGCCTCGGCGGCTGCAGCCGGTCAGACCACCACCTCCTCCTTCGTCCCGTCACGGAAGCGCACGACGACGACAGTGCCGTTGCCCTCACCGTGATCCGTGACGTGTGCCGTCACTGCGGCTCGTAGGGAGTCCGCGGTGCTCGGCCCGTCGGTGTCATCGCGGGTCAGCACGACCAGGGAGACGAACAGCCCACTGGTGCGCGCAGGTATGGGCCCGAACGGCCCGCTGCCGCCCCCGAGCGCGGGCAGGGCGAGATACGGGGTCGCCGAGTGGCGGCCGTAGGCGTTCGCGTCCGTCGCGTGGACGACCGCGCCGGTCGCGGAGTCCCAGCCGTGCAGACCGACGATCGCGCTGGTCAGACCGTCCGCGCGGCGGGCCAGGGCCCAGCCGGGACCCGAGTCGGTGACAGGGACGTCGGCGCCGGCCAACGCCCATCCACCCTCCCGTACGCCCGCACCCGCCGCCCCTTCGACACGGTGCACGCGCACCTCCCAGGGGCCGTGCACCACACTCGTCGTCTCGATACGGCTGCCTTCGGCGGGGGCGTGCCAGGACGCGGCACGCCGCCCGGCAGTCCCCAGTGGATGGATGCGGCCCCGCCGTGTGGGGACTCCCTGCGCGTCGACAAGCGCGATGTGGTTGTCGATGCCCGCCGCCCAGGCCGCCTCTCCCGTGTCCGGCGCGGCCGCCGTCGCGTACCCGAACTTCGCGTAGTGCGGGTTGTCCTCTGCCTTGGCCGGCAACGGGCGGAGCCGGTCGCTGCCGTGGTTGAGCAGCCGTACGATTCCGTCGGCGGCCGTGGAGTGCAGCAGCCAGCCCGGTTCGGGCAGGGCCAGGCATGCGTCGGTGGTGTCGACCGGGCTCGGCTCCTCGACGGCCGTCCACGCGGGATGGTCTTCGGGCAGCAGCAGGCCGAGGAACGCCTTGCTCGCCCAGTACGGCGAAGCGGGTCCGGAGTACCGCTGCGTGACCGGCTCGAACGCGCCGTACCAGCCGAGCGTCAGCAGCCCGCGTTCGTCGGGGACGCCGCGCTCGGCGAAGTGGCGCAGCGCGCCGGAGGCGATGCGGCGGGTGCGGCCTGGAGGTAGTGGTGTGGCGTCGGCCAGGGCACCCGCCCACAGAGGTGCGGCCGTGGCGAAGCGGTAGATGAGGGAACGGCCTTGGTGCACGGGTGCGCCGTCGGAGCCGAAGAAGTACTGGTAGGTGGAGAGGAATTCGCGCAGGCGGGCGCGGTAGGCGGCGACGCGGGCGGGGTCGGCGCGGGGGCCTGCGATGCGTGCCCACAGCAGCGGGTACAGGTGCATCGCCCAGCCGTTGTAGTAGTCGAACTTGCGGCCGTCGCCGTCGCTGTACCAGCCACCACCCCGGTACCAGTCCTCGATCCGGTCGAGTCCGCCGTCGATCTCGGCACGGGAGTGCGGGGCACCGACGGAGGCGAGGAACTCCTCGGTGACGACCTGGAAGAGGCGCCAGTTGGAGTCGTTCGCCTGCTTGCCGACGAAGCCGCCGAGCCACTCGGCGACGCGGGCACGAACCGCGTCGTCCAGCCGGTCCCAGAGCCAGGGGCGGGTCTCGTGCAGGGCGATGGCGATGGACGCGGCCTCGACCATCGGCTGGGCCCGGTCCTCGATGGGCGGCCACGCCTCGGGGCCGCCCGGATCCGTGCCTGCGGCGAGACCGGCGGCGTACCGCTCGATGAGGGACGCGTCCGCCTCGCCGCCCGCGCCCGCGATCCGGAAGGCGGCCAGCATGAAGGAGCGGGCGTAGCCCTCGAGGCCGTCGGAGAGCGGACCGGAGTGGCTGGCCGGTCCGGGCAGCCGGTACTGGGCGAAGCCGGGGGTTGCGTACGGGACGAGGGCGTCCAGGAGCCGGTCGGCGATCGCTTCCCAGTGCGCGCGGGTCCAGCCGGTGACGGGCGAGCGGAGGCGGTCCTCGGGCGGAAGGTCGGGGAGGTTGCTGACGGCGGGCGGGCTCGGCAGATGGGCTGCGGTGCGTGCGGTCATACGGAGACGAGGTGCGGTCATGCGGTGGGAGATCCTCCGTCGGACAAGGCGGGCCCTGGCGGGGGCGGCTGGACGCTGTCGCGTACGACGATGTGGGTGCCGAGCAAGTGGTGGGTGCCGGCGGCGTGCTCGGGGTCGCGCAGGGCCAGCCGTACGGCGGCGCGGCCCAGCTCCTCGGCGGGGGTGCGGACGGTGGTGAGGGGCGGGTCGAAGTCCTCGGCGAGCGGAACGTCGTTGTAGCCGACGACGGAGATGTCCTCGGGAACGCGCAGTCCCGCGTCGGCGGCGGCCCGCAGCACACCGGCGGCGACCATGTCGTCCCCGGCGAAGACGGCGGTGAAGGCCGGGGCGCCGCCGCTCTCCTTCAACAGGGCGGTCATGGCCCGAAGCCCGGCCGACCGGCCGAGACCGCAGTCGACGACGTGGGCGGCCTCGGGCGGCAACCCGTGTTCGGCGAGCGCCGCCCGGTAGCCGGCGACACGGGCGTCCAGCGCGGTGTTGCCGGGCAGCGCCCCGACGAACACGATGCGGCGGTGCCCGGCGGACAGCAGGTGCGAGGTGATCGCGTGGGCCCCCGCTTCGTTGTCGAACTCCACGACGAGAGCGGGGATGTCCGGCACGGGGGCCGGGCGGCCGCACAGCACCAGGCGCGCACCGGACGCGTCGAGCGCCTGCGCGTAGTGCGCCACCCGCTCGCGGTACGCGTCGTCCTCGACGACGCCGCCGACGAGGACGACCAGCCTGGCCCCTTCTTCCCGCATGAGCTGCACGATCTCCAGCTCCCGCTGTGCGTCGCCTCCGGTGGCGGCCACGAGGCAGAGCCACCCATGGGTGGCGGCTTCGGCCTCGACCCCCTCGGCGACCTGCGCGTAGAACGGGCTGGTCACCTGCCGTACGACCACGGCGACCATCTTGCGTCCCGCCCCGACCAGCGCCCGTGCGTGCGCGTTGGCCACGTAGTCGAGCTCGCGGGCCGCCCGCAGCACACGGGCCCTGGTGGCCGCGGGGGTCTCGTAGTTGCCGCTCAGGACGCGCGAGACGGTCGCGATGGACACCCCCGCGCGGTCGGCGACCTCCCGGATGGTCACCCGGCGTCCCTGACCGGCAGCTGAGGCCTTCGTTGCGGCCTCCGCCCGCCCCTGACCGGCGGCCTCCGCCCGCCCCTGACCGGCGGCCTCCGCCCGCCCCTGACCGGCGGCCTCCGCCCGTCCCTGACCGGCGGCCTCGGCCCCCGTGTTCTTCCCCATCCCCGTCCGCTCTCCTTCGTGCCGCCCCCGTCAGTGGTTTCCCGGTCGCTGATCAGTGGTTGGCGGCGTAGTCCTTGGCCAGTTCCTCGGCAATTCTGTCGCCACCCCGACTGCGCCATTTCTTGACCGCCGCGTCCCACTCGGACAGCGGGGTGCGGCCCGCGATGATGCCGGTGACCGTGTCGTCGAGCATGGCCTTGAGGGTGGTCCCCTGCGCGGTCTGGGTCTCGGACTGCAGCCCGTAGGAGGCGTTACGGATGGCGACGGGCACCACCTTCTGCTGCCACGCGTGCAGGGCGCGCACGGCATCGGGCATGTTCGGTACGAACAGCACCTGGGGTCCTTCGGCGAGGTACTTCAGCGGCAGGTTGGTGTTGTTCTCCACCTTGCCGAGGTCGTTGGGTACGGGCGAGCCGTCCTTGCCGCGGGTGAAGTGGGTGCCTTCGACGCCGTAGTGCACGAGCTCCCACTCCTCCGAGCCGAACGGCGCGGCGAGGTAGTCGAGGATGCGCAGCAGCAGTTGGATGCGTTCCTTCTTGGCCTTCTTCAGCACGGTGTAGCCGAAGGAGCGGCGGGCCGCGACGCTCCCGCCCGGTGTGCCGCCGACGCTGTACGGGAGGGCGGCGGCGGGCGTGAACTTGCCTTCCGAGTCGAGGTACTTGGGCAGGTAGGCGCCGAAGCCGTCCTGCATGGAGCCGACGGTTCCGCCGAGGTAGAGGCCGTAGAGGTCGGGCTGCGAGATCGAGGTGGCGTCGGGGTGGTAGGAGCCGGCCTTGCGCAGCTGGAGCTGGTAGGCGATGGCCTCCTTGTAGCGCTCGTCCGCGGCACCCGGCAGGAAGGTGCCGTCCTTGTCGACGGCCCAGCCCTGCGGGGCACCGTGGGCCGCGGAGTGCACGGCGTTGCCGAAGAGCGACCCGACGGCGGCCCCGAGCGCGTACTTCTTGCCGCTGGTCCCCTTCTTCGCGACAGCGGCGAACTCCTCCGACGTCCAGCCATCGCCCACCGTCATCCCGGCGGCTTCGAAGTAGTCCTGGTTGAGCCAGAGAGTGGAACCGGGCAGCGGGCGCTCCAGCGGGATGCCGTAGATGCGGCCGCCGATCCGGCCCATGTCGCGCCAGGCGTGGGTGGGGATGTTCGCGAGGTTCGGGTATTCCTTGACCGCGTCACCGGAGAGATACGGGGTGAGGTCCTCGGCCCGGCGCTGTACGAACTGGGCTTCGCGGGGCAGCGTGAAACCGGAGAAGATGTTGATGATGTCGGGCAGTTCGCCCCCCTCACCGGTCATCACCGTGGCCATCTTCTTCTGGTAGTCGGTCTGCGAGATGACCGTGTAGTCGATCTTCACGCCGAGCGCCTTCTCCACGGCCTGCCAGAACTTGTTCGACGAGGCGGCCTTGGGCGGCGTACCGAAGGACACCGACATCACCTTGATGGTGGAGCCGTCGCCCGGGGTGTCGGCGACCGACTTCACCAGGTCGGACGGGTAGGCGGTGTAACCGGCCTGCACGCCCTGCTCGGTGGGCGCGAGGTCCGGCTTCGGCCCGGAGAAGGGCACGTACGAGGGCCAGGGCGCCAGCTTCTTGCCGGCGTTGGAGACCCCGCCGCCGCCCGAGTCGGAGGAGGAACAGGCCGTCAGGACGGAGGGGGCGGCGAGGGCGGCGCCGCCGACGGCGATGGACCGCAGGAGGGTGCGCCTCGACATTGAGGAACCGGACATGCGGGGACTCCCAGGTGTTGGGGACTGGCTTGGTTGGACGGGTGTGCTGACTGACTGCACTGCGCTGAACTGAGCTGAGCTGAGCTGAGCTGAGCTGAGCTGAGCTGTAGTGACTAGCTCTTGATGGCGCCGGTGAGAACGCCTTTGGTGAAGTACTTCTGGAGGAAGGGGTAGACGAGCAGGATCGGCACGGTGGCGATCACCAGGACCGCCATCTGCACGGTCTGCGGCGCTGTGACCGTGCCCTCGCCGGTGGTGATGTCGGTGAGCCCCGACCCGGCCACGACATAGGTGCGGAGCACCTGCTGGAGCGGCCAGTGGTCGCTCTCCAGGTAGAGCGAGGCGTAGAACCAGGAGTTCCAGTACGCCACCGCGTAGAACAGCCCGACGACGGCGAGCGCCGCCTTGGACAGTGGCAACACGATCGAGACGAGCACCCGCCACTCACCGGCCCCGTCCAGCCGCGCCGCCTCGTACAACTCCTCGGGTACCGACTGGAAGAAGCCGCGCAGGACCACGAGATTGAAGACGTTGATCAGTACGGGCAGGACGAGGGAGGCGTAGGTGTCCAGCAGACCGAGCCCCTTGACCAGCAGAAAGCTGGGGATCATGCCGGGCGGGAAGAGGAACGTGAAGAGGACGAGCAGCAGGACGGGCTTGCGGCCGAAGGTCCCGGGGCGCGACAGGGCGTAGGCGAGTCCGATCGTGCAGGCGAGGCTGAGCAGCGTGCCGATGACGGTCACGCCCGCGCTGACGCCTAGGGCGTGGGTGACGATGCCGCCGTCGAGGATGTCCCGGTACGCCTTGAGGGTGGGGTCCTGGGGCCACAGCACCCAGCCGCCGTTGGCGACGACCTCGTCGGTGGAGGCGAGGGAGGTGGAGAGGATGACGAGGAAGGGCACGCAGACGAGAAGGACGACGGTGACGAGGGCCAGGGCCTTGGCCGCCTGGGTGAGGGGCCGGGGCTTCTCCATCCAGGCGGGGCGTGGCGCACGCGTCGCTCGTGCTGCCAGTGCCGCTCGTGTCGCCGTCACTTGTAGACCCCCTGTTCGCCGAGGCGGTGGGCGACCTTGTTGGCCGCGAAGACGAGGAGCGCTCCGATGACGCCCTTGAACAGGCCCGCGGCCGCGGCGAATCCGTAGTCGCCACCGACAATGCCCTGGTAGTACACGAAGGTGTCGATGATCTCCGCCGCCTCCGGGCCGACGGCGTCGCGCTGCAGCAGCATCTGCTCGAACCCGACGGAGAGGATGTCGCCGAGCCGCATGATCAGGAGCAGGACGACGACGGGCCGGATGGCCGGCAACGTGACGTGCCAGAAGCGCCGCCAGGGCCCCGCGCCATCGATGGCGGCCGCCTCGTACTGCTGCTCGTCCACCTGGGAGAGCGCGGCGAGGAAGATGATCGTGCCCCAGCCGGCGTCCTTCCAGATCACCTGGGCGACGACGAGCGGCTTGAACGCGTCGGGGTTGCCGATGATGTCGACGGTGTGCAGGCCGGCGTCGCCGAGATAGCCGTTGACCAGGCCTGTGTCGCCGAGAACCTGCTGGAAGAGGGCGACGACGATCACCCACGAGATGAAGTGCGGCAGATACGCGACGGACTGCACGAACCGGCGGACGGTGCTCCAGGTGAGGGTGTGCAGGAGCACGGCGAGGGCGAGCGGCACGGGGAAGTAGAAGACGATCTGAAGGACCGCGATCCAGAGCGTGTTGAGGACGGCGGCCCAGAAGTCACTGTCGCCGAACATCCGTTGGAAGTTCGCGAGGCCGGTCCACTGACTGCCCCACATCCCGTCGAAGGGCACGTAGTCCTTGAAGGCGATGACGTTGCCGACGAGGGCGCCGTAGTGGAAGAGCAGGAAGTAGGCGAGGCCCGGGAGCATGAGCAGGGCCAACGCCCAGCCGTTAAAACGTTTTCGTGCCGGTCGAGCAAGCTTCTCAGGATCCTGCGCAGGCTTCTCTGCTCGCTGATCTCTGCGTTCGTGCAACGCGACGTCCACCGGTCCCCCTCTTCGCGTGACTCGGAGCGAGAGGAAATTAAAACGTTTCCAATGCCGAGTCAATGTCCCTGACACGAATAGGTGGTTGGGGCATCCGAGCGGTGAGGGGGTGGGAGGTGGGAGGCGCCGGCATCGATGATCCAGTGCGTGCGTCCTCAGTGCCCAGCGATGCGGCCGATCACTGACGACTGTCAGCCCTCGGTCGGCCCCACGGTCGGCCTGACGAGGCGGAACATGCCGGTCATGTCGCCACGGGTGAAGCCACTCCGCTCGTAGAGCGGGACGGCTTCATCTGTCGCGAACAGTCCGACGAACGCCGTGGACGGCGCAGTGCTCGCCACATGATCCAACAGCCGACGCAACAGCGCCGTCCCGATTCCGGCCCCCTGGTAGGCGGGCAGCACGGCGAGGTCCTGGACGTAGAAGTACTTGACGCCGTCCCCGACCAGGCGCCCCATGCCGACGACGTGGTTGCCGGCCAGGGCGACCACGCCGGCCAATGATCCGGCCAAGGACGCGGGCGTCGTGTCCCAGTCGAATGCGGTGGTCCAACCGACCGCTTCGGCGAGTCGGCGGTGCTCGGCCGGGGTGGGCGGACGGTCGAGAACCGCGAACGTGTCGATCACGTGGTTGATCGTGAGGCAGCAGTGGCGGGTGGAGCAAGGGATTTACCCCGCCACCTGAGGATGTTCCGGCGGACCCCGCGGCTCGGGGACCATATAGATCGTCACGTTGGGGGTATCGGCCGAAGAAATGTCGAGGGGGGCTGTCGAATCCGGGCCGGCCGTTCGACGTAGGGGTGTAAGGCAACAACAACCGCCTGGAAGGACAGCCACCATGGCTCAGTACGCGATCCTCATCTACGCGAAGACCCACGTCGACGAGGCCGAGGTGATTCCCGGGGCACGCGAGGCCCATGACCGCCACTTCGAGGACATGGTGGAGTCCGGCGCCCTGGTCGCGGCGTTCGCGCTGCAGCCCGCCGCCGACACAGCGACCTCGATCCGCGGCGATGTGGTGACGGACGGCCCGTTCGTCGATGCCAAGGAGGTCATCGCCGGCTTCGCCATCATCGAGGCGCCCGACCTGGACGCCGCTTTGAAGATCGCTCGGGCCAATCCCGCCACCCAGCAGGGCGGCGGTGTCGAGGTGCGGCCCGTCGAAGGCGGCTTCATCGCGGATCGGCCCGCCGCGGCATGACGCCCCCGGCAGACGTCGAGACGGCGGTCGCTGACGCGCACCGTCGCGGGTGGGCCCTGGTGCTCGCCGCGACGGCGCGCGTCGCGCGGGACCTGGACCTGGCCGAGGAGTGCGTGCAGGAGGCGTATGCCACGGCCCTGGCGAGCTGGGCCCGCGACGGTATCCCGAACAACCCTGAGGCGTGGCTCACCACCGCGGCCAAGCGCCGCGCGATGGATGCGGTGCGGCGCGAGCAGACGTTCCGCTCGAAACTCCCGTTGCTGGTGGAGCCCGAGGAGACGGAGGACGAGGTGGCCATCGACGAACCGGTCGAACCGGCCGCCGTCGAGCCGGAGGACGTGGTACCCGACGAGCGGTTGCGACTGATCTTCATGTGCTGCCATCCGGCACTGGCGCAGGAGGCGCAGCTGGCACTCACGCTGCGGCTGGTGTGCGGGATGACGACCGCCGATATCGCGCGGGCGCTGCTGGTGTCGGAGCCGACGATGGCCGCCCGGATGACCCGGGCGAAGAAGAAGATCTCCGCTGCGCGGATCCCCTTCCGGCTGCCGGGAGCGACTGAGCTGCCGGATCGACTGCGCGCGGTGCTCGGCGTGATCCATCTGCTGTTCACCGCCGGGCACACCGCGCCGTCCGGCGCATCGCTGGTGCGTACGGACCTGGTGGACCAGTCGCTGAGGCTGGCCCGGATGCTGCGGGAGCTGATGCCCGACGAGCGGGAGGTGCGGGGGCTGCTCGCCCTGCTGCTGGTCACCGACGCCCGGCGCGCCACCCGGGTCGACGCCGACGGTCACCTGCTGCGACTGGAGGACCAGGATCGATCGCTCTGGGACCGCTCGGCGATGGCCGAGGCGCACGACCTGATCGTGGACGGGCTGCGCGGCGGACGACCGGGCCGCTATGTCCTGCAGGCGGCGATCGCCTCGCTCTACGCCGAGGCCCCGTCCTACGACCAGACGGATTGGCCACAGATCGTGACCCTGTACGACGAGTTGCTGTCGTTGTGGCCGTCACCGGTGGTGGCGCTGAACCGCACGGTGGCGGTGTCGATGGTCGCCGGTCCGGCGCAGGCACTGGCAGAGGTCGCGGAATTGGAGAAGGACAGCCGGCTCGCGAGATACCACTACCTACCGGCGATCAAGGCGGACCTCCTGCATCGGCTGGGCCGCTCGGAGGAGGCCTCGCTCGCCTACCGCCAGGCGCTGGAGTTGACCGGGAACGACGTTGAGCGCGAGTTCCTGGCCGAACGCCTTGCCGGTCTGCATCGGGCATAGGTGCGGGGCTTTCGGTCGGCGGTCCGCATCGGGCATAGGTGCCGGGCTCTCGGCCGGCGGTCCGCATCGGGCATAGGTACGGGGCTCTCGGCCGCCGGTCCTCGTCCGAGGCTGCCTCGGGGTCCGGCTTCGGCGGGTACGCATGTCGGCAGCCTCGGCTTCGTCCTCCTGCGAGCTCAGGCCGACCGCGATGGGGCGAGTCCGGCGACGTCTGGCGACGTATGTTGCATGAGATGCGATGCCGTGCGGCCGCGCCATTTCAGGCCTGACAGCCCGTACGCCGCCATTCAGTTGACGAACAGGCCGCCGGTGACGACGCCTGTCAGGGAGTGAAGGCCGCCGTCTCCTCGACCGGGAGAGTGGCGGCCTTGTCACCCGAGCCCCAGCGCAGGGCGGCCACGGTGAGGAGGCAGCAGGCGAGGGCCGCGACATCAGACGATGTAGCCGATGGAGCATCCGCTCCCGAGGGTCTCCATGGCGATCGACGAGGCGCCGCCAGGGACGAGGTGGCAGAACGGAGTTGACGGCGAGCGGCCCGCCCTCCCGCGCTACCTCGCCCGCCGCGTCCTTGAGCTGAGTGCTGAGATCGGAGGAGGCGAGCTTGGCGGTGAACTCGTCGGCGGCGCGGTTCAGGGCGATCGCGCCGATGAGCCGGGCCGAGGGTGAAGGCGAAGTCCCGCAGCAGGCTGGTGGACGCGCTCGCCATGCCTGCGTAGTGAATGGGCACGGTGTTGACGGCGGTCGCAGTGATCGAGGAGACGGTGAGCGCGAAGCCGATGCCGACCAGCGCGCACTGCACGATGAGCGAGGTGAGCGCGGTGTCAGCGACCGGCAGGGCGGCAGCCAGGAAGTCTCCGACGGCGCCATCAGCGCCAGACCTCCGCCCAGCACCAACGGGGCCTGACCTTCTCCAGCAGCCAAGAGATCACCGGCAACAGCAGCAGCGTCCAGCAGTTGAGGAGGATGAAGGCGAACGAGTCGCGCAGCGGGCTCTGGTCCTGGATCGGGCCCAGCTGGATGCTGGTCGCGTAGGCGGTGCCGAGGTAGCTGAACATGCCGACCACCGCGACGAACAAGGGCAGCGCGAAGGCGCGGTTGGTGAACGCGAGGCGCAGCAGCGGGGATGCGGCGCGCCGCTCGGCGACGATGAACAGGCCGATGAAGACGGCGGCGACGACGTAGGCGATGACCACCGGGGCCGCGGTCCAGCCGTCTGCCGGGCCCTGGATGACCACGTACAGCAGGGCGAACGTGCCGATGCCGACGAGAGCCCCGGTGCCGTCCGACATTGCTCCCCACCGACGAAGGAGACCCGTACAACCGCTGCGAGCGGTGACCAGCCGGTCGGGGCGTCATCCTCGTTGCAGCACTCCTCGAGGCACCGTCGCGATCAACGGCGGCTCATTTTCCCCCTCGTACCCAAAGTGAAGTTCCTGCCGCGCGCGAGTGGCTAGCACGTAGTACGTCATGCGGAGCGCGGCCGAGGTGGGATCGGCGGCTGCGTCCGTGTGCGTGTCGGGGACGACGACCGTGTCGAATCCGAGGCCCTTTGCACTCGCGCGGTGGACGAGAACGACCCCGGGGCGACTGAGGTCCAGGTTGCGGTAACGACCTTGTGTGGCCTTGGCCGTGTACATCTGCGGCTTGAGACGCGGTGCTCTGCGCTCCAAACTGCCGAGCAGGGAGAACTGGGCGTGGGTGGAGTTCACGATCACACCGATGCTCCGTCCCGGGTGCCGCTGAGCCAGCAGAATGACCAGATCGGCGGCGCCCCGTTGCGGCAGGTGATGCAGCCGCGGGGGTGAGCCATCCCGGTCAGGAAGGGCGGGCGTGCCCGCTCCGGTGTGGAAATGGGCTGCGAAGGCCGCGATCTGATGGGTGTTGCGATGGTTTCCGTTGAGCTCGCGGCGGGTGCAGTTGCCCAGGCGCTGGGTGATTTCGGCAAGAGTGGAATTGGTCTCGGTGAGGCGCTGGCATTCGTCGGCGAACACCGTCGTGCGGGCCTGCAACAGTCTGCAGAGGCGGTAGAACTCGGGCGGCAGATCCTGACCTTCGTCGATGACCAGCGTGGGACCGGCGACGGGCTCGGTTTCCGCAGCCCGCTCAAAGAAGGCGTGCCAGTCGTACCAGCCGTCATCGCTGCGCGGGGCCTTGGTGCCGTACCACTCGGCGAGCCACGAGTGGGCGGTGGCCACGCGAACACTGCGGTCGACCGGGCCCAGCGCGTGGACGACCGCCGCCAGGGACTGGCGCAGCAGGTTGGAGCGGGTCAGAAGCACGGCTGGCGTTCCGGTGAGAGCGAGCATGACGGCCCGCTGGGCTGCCAGGAGACTCTTGCCGCTACCGGGCGGGCCACTGATCAGGTGGTTGCCGTCGAAGGGGAGATCTTCGAGTGAGGCACGCTGCTCGGGTGTGAGGTCCAGGTAGGTGAGCGTCATCGGGTCGCTTGCTCCAGGGCTGTGGCCGCGGCGGCTCGGGCGGCGGTGACGATGGGCTCGAAGTAGCCGGGCACGTGCTCGCCGCCAATGACGAGGGCGCGATCGAGAAGGGTGTTACCGGTCTCGCAGCTCGTTTCGGGCAGGAGGGCGCAGGCGTGGCAGGCCGCGCGGTTGAGGTTGCCGAAGCCTTGGCCTGTGTGTTCGGCACAGAGCGGGTCGGAGGAACACCAGGCGGAGGCTTCGGTCATACGCAGCAACGTCTCGGCCAGACGGGGAGGCTCGCCCTGCTGGACGAGACCGCCGAGTGTGCCTTCCGCGTCTCCCGCGGCGGTGTAGACGAGGATGCCGTACTGGTCTTGTTCGGCGCGTGCGTAGATGCGCTCTCGCAAGCTGGCCGTCGTGTAGCCGGATTCGAAGGAGAGCTGGCGGATGAGGAGGTGCGCGAGAGTGTGCAGGAGTACGAAGCGGGGCGAGAGTTCTGCTCCGGTCAATGCCTCGAGTCGATCTCTCTGGAAGGACCGGTCGAGGTAAACGCGCATGTCGGCAACTCGCTGGTGGACCCTGGTGTCGCGTTCCCAGTCCGTGAGTTCTCTCTTGTCGAGGGTCAGGAAGATGCCTTCACCGAAGACCTCCACTGCCGGCAGCCACTTGAGGCGCCGCGCGGTGTCGGCAGGAACGACGGTTGCATCCGGAGAGACTCGGGTGAAGCCGGACAGAGCACGCACCTCGCGAAGCCGGTCGGCGAGGATGATCCTTCCGATACGGCGCTGTATTCCCGCCCAGGGGTCGGCGGTTTCGTGAGCGAGTCCAAGAGTGGTCTCACGCAGGGCGAAGTCACGGGTGGCGGGTAGGGCTGATGCCGTGAATGCGGCCCATTCCTCACGGCTGAGGTCGGGGCGGGTGGGGGCGGCCGGAAAGTCGGGGGAGGTCGTCGAGGTCTGGCCGGTCTCCTCGGCTATGAGGTTGTCCAGGAGTTCGTCGTCGGCGCCGGTGTCCTCCTGGATCATCGTCCGGAAGACCGCGGCACGCGGTGTCCCGGCCACCCGGCACAGCGACACCCACAGGTCGTGTTCGCGTACCCGCCCCGCGAGCTCTTCGTCGGCGTGCATCGGCACGTCCGTCTCGGGAATGTCGAGCGCCGAGTGCACCACCGGGTAGTACAGGTTGCCTGCCGTACGCTGCACGACTTGCACGGGTTTTGCACACTCGACGGCCTCGTTCGCCCGCTGCCAGGGATTCCGTCCCGAGCAGCGCATCCCGTGGGTGCCGAGGATGTCGAGGAGATCGCGGGAGGCCCCGCACCCCTTGGACGTGCAGGCGACGGAGAGCGCTTCGAGGCCGGATGCGCGCTCGGAGACGAGGAAACGCAGTTTTTCACGTTCGCTGCACTGCCGTCGCTCGCCCGCCTCACGCCGCGAATGCGCCCAGAACCACCAGTCGATGTCGCTCAGGTGCCCAGCCGCACAGATCTGCACGAACCGCATGGGCGCAAGCGTCCGCGCGGGCGAGCAGGACGGGCAGCGTGGCGGCAGCCCCGGTTTCTCGTCGGCAATTCGCCAGCGCTTCATGCGGCGGCAGGCTCCGCAGAAGAGCCAGGACGGGAAACGGATGTACGGAGCACCGGGTGCATCGGGACGGTCGAAGCGGTCGTTGGCCGTTGCGGGAGCGGCGTAGAAGCCGGTCACCCCAAGCCTGGAGGCCAACCGCGGCGACTCGACTTGCTGCTTGGCCCGCTGCGGCCAGTCGCCAATGCCGGTGGCGACGAACGACTCGCCCTGAATGTCGAAGACGGCTCCGACCCCGAACGGCAGAACGGTCTGGGCTTGGCGTACCCGCAGTGTGCGGCTCACAGATCGGCTCCCTTCACCATCACCTGGCACTCCCGGTCGACGTTGCGCATGGAGTTCGGTGTCTCCCACAGGCCGTAGTTCTGCTCGAAGCTCTTGATCAGGTTCGACTGGCCCTTGCCCTGGCTGCGGTAGAACAGCTCGCGGCCGTCCTTCCGCGCCTCGCGTGCGGCGTCCTCCCAGTCGGCGAGGAGTGCCGCCAGTTCCTTGCGTACGGCGTCGGCGGCAAGCGGCTCGACGGCTCCTGCCCGCGTCGCCAGCCCCTCGATGAGGACCTCCACTTCGGGCAGTCGGTCTAGCACTTGCCCGGCCTGATTCTCGGCGGCGAGGCCCAGGCGATGGCGTACGAGGATGACGAGCGCGGCGTGCAGGGCACGACGGCGTGAAGGGACGGACCAGGGGGTGACGCTGGTCGGTTCGACATGTCGATAGAGCGAGCGGTGGTACACGTCGAAGGTCTCGTAGTGGGAGCGGTCGCGAGGTCGGGTGGCGTTGAAGAAGGTGACGACAAGACCGGGTACGGCGTGCCGGCCGACTCGGCTGGTGGCCTGGATGTATTCGGCGGTGGTCTTTGGCTGGCCCTGCATGAGCATCAGCGCGAGCCGCTTCACATCGACGCCGACGGACAGCATGTTGGTGCAGGCCAGGAACGACACCGACTGCGAGTCGTCCCAGGGTTTTTCGAGCCGGTCGAGCAGGGCGGGCTGCTCCGTGCGCGGAAGGTTGCTGGTCAGCTCCTGCACCTGGCGGTCCGCCAATTCTCGGACTCCCGCGCCGGAGTCGAGTCCGGTGAGCTGCGCGGGGATGTCGTCGGCCGCAGCGGTGACGGTGCGACCGAGTTCGCGCAGGCTGTGATGATAGGCGACGAGCGTCCAGTACGCGTCCCGGTGTTCTTCGGGCAGCTCCCAGGCACCCTGGAGCATTGCGGCGGCGGTGGCCACGGCGGCGCGACCCGCCGTGTGCCCCTGGGCCATGACGCCGAGATAGCGGCGCCCCGGTTGCGACGTGTCGGGTTCGGCGAAGTACGACCGGCGGGCGTCGAGTCCGGCAGGTGGGAAGAGCCGTACGTCGCTGCCGTACAGGGCGCGGATCTGCTCACTGGAGCGGCGGATGGTCGCCGTGGATGCCACAACCTTCGGTCCGACGCCCTCGCGCGTGGTGCAAAGCCCGAGAACGGCGGACTCGTACAGTCCGACGGTGCTGCCGAGAGGCCCGGTAAGCAGATGCAGCTCGTCCTGGATGACGAGGGACGGCGGCTGGTTTTCACTCACCGCGCCGAACAGCCGTCCCGCACGTGGCTCCCATGCCAGTCGGGCGAACTTGTCCACGGTGCCGAGGACGAACGTGGGCGGCCGGTCGTAGAGCTGCTCATCGACGACGCTGACCGGCAGCTCGTCGTGGAAGGCGCACTCCGCACGCGGGCAGTAGAAGGCAAACGAGTCCGCGGTGGCGCGTACTCCGTAGTCTCCGATATCGGCGGACTTGCGGGTGGGCACGATGCGCGTGCCACACCACGGGCAGCGGTCGAGGATGAAGACGTCCTCCGGCCGTGCCGCGCCGCGCACATCGTCGAAAGCCGCCCGGGCCTTTTCGTACGTGTTCGGAGACGTGGCCTCGCCCACCCACAGGCCGATCGAGAAGGGCTCCTCACCGTACGTGGCCGGGTCAGCGCGGCGCAGGGTCTCCAAGGCGCACACGGTGGTGGCCGCGCGCTGGAACTGCTGAGTGGTGAGGAGGCTCAGGGTGTAGCGGCTCAGGACCGCGGTGCCGCCGCCGTTGGGGTCGCGTCGGCGGAGCACCATGGCGAAGGCGGCCAACAGGAGATACGCCTCCGTCTTACCGCCGCCTGTCGGGAACCAGATCAGGTCCGTGGTCGCCCGGTCCTGGTGCCGGGGGTCGGCCACACCGTCCAGCGCCAGCAGAAAGAACGCCAGCTGGAAGGGGCGCCAGACGGCGTTCGCGCTCGGCTGAGGGTCCAGGAGTACAGGGTCGCGGCGGGAACGGCGTTCGCCTGCCTGGTCGCGGCCCGAGTGGCGCATCTGCAGGGCCATGGCACGGTTCGCTGTCCGGAACGCGTGCAGCAGTTCGGGACGGTTCGGGTCACAGAGGGTGCGGACGCCGGACTCGATACGAGTGACGGCGGTACCGATACGGGCGAGGATACGGTCGGCAGCTTCGCGTCCCCACTCCGGAATGTCGGTGTTTAGCTGCCCCACGTACCAGGCGCGGTAGTCGGCTGCGAACTCCCCCAGTTCCTCATGGAGCTGGTCGATCGGGATATCAGGGTTGGCCAGGTGAAGCACGTTCAGTACGGAAGTGTCGCCGAAGCCCGCGGCCCGGGTACCGGAAACCTCGGCTTCCGGCATGACGGCGGCCTTCAGTCCGACAACCCGTTCGCCGTCCTCGTCGTACAGTTCCTCGACGGCGCAACCGTGGCCGACCGCGTGAGTTCGTACGTGCCGGTACTGGAGACGCAGCTCCTGTTCCTCCGGATCACGGCTGGCCAGGCGCACGCTGGGGTACTGGAGGACCGCTCCGTCCACGGGACGCGCCTCCAGGCCGACCTGGAAGAGCATCCGGTCCCACTGGGCGGCCTTACCGAGAGCCTGTTCATGGCGGGCGGTGTTGACCAAGGCGACGGTGACCAGCTGTCCGGTGCCGAATACACGGCGGCGGATGCGGATTTCGGCTCGGCCGTCGAGGACGAAGACCTGGTCACGGTCCGGGCCGAGGGTGTGCGTCTCGTCGGGGAGGGGAATGCGTTCCCAGCGTCGACCCCGTTCGCCCGTGGCGGCCCGGGTTTCGTAGCGGGCTCCCGCGCAGCCGACGGCGATGGTGTTGGCGTCGGTGTAGAAGCTGACGCCGAGGGAGGACGGCAGCCAGGAGTTGGACTCGGGGATGGGATCGTCGGCGGGGGCCCCGTCCTCTACCGCTCCCTCCGTGCCGGCTCCGTCCAACTCCTCCGCTGCGAGGACCAATTGTCGCTGCAGATCGGCCTCTTGGGGATAGAGCGTGCCCATGAGGTACTGGCGGTCGGGTGGGGCTTCGAGAATCTCCTTTTCTCCTGCGGCTGGGCCCACGAGCTGACGGTGCAAATAGGTGACGAGTTCCTGCCTGGGATCCATGGTGCTCCTCAAGAAGTACGCAAAGTACGTGGTGTGTCCGGCGGCGTGCGCCTCACGACCGGCGCCAGCGGTCCCGGAGCGGGGTGCGGCCGACGGCGGCTTCCCGCTCGGCGGCGAGTTGTGCCTGCAGTTCGCTGATGCGGGCCCAGGCATCGTGTTCGACCTGGGCGATGCGCTGGCCGGCCCGCTGTTCGGCGGCCTCCATCTGAGCGGCCGCCTGCTGATGAACGACACGGACGGCATGGTCACGCTCGGCGAGCGTGGCCTCGGTCTGCCGCAACCGCTCTTCGAGGGCCGCAATGCGTGTCTCGCCCTCCTCTCGATACTGCCGAAGGCGCTGGTCCGCTTCGTTCGCCCGCTGCTGAGCCCACGCGGCGCGCTCTTCGGCAGAGGCGAGGGCTGTCGCTGCAGCGCGTTCCGCCCTCTCGCGGGTGAGCTGTTGTGCCTCGCGATGCTCTTCTTTAAGGCGTGCGATTCTCTCTGCGGCCTGTCTACGCAAGTGCTGTTCTTGACGGAGCAGCGCCTTGTCCATGCGGCTCAGCAGCACCTGTTCCAGAGCGTCGAGCTGGCGCTCGGTTTCCGCACGAGCCGCGGCGACCTGGGCATCAGAGGCCTGCCGCTCCTCGGCGAGGCGCTGCTGATGCTCGTGCCGCAACCGGGACAATTGCGCCTCGTATTCGCCGAGGGCCTCAGCGAGGTGCTGATCGGCTTCCGCCCGGAGCTTCGCAAGCTGCTCCTCGCCAGCCCCCCGGAGCGCTGCGAGCCTCCGGTCGGCCTCCGCCTGAACCTGCGTGAGCCGCTGATCGACCTCCGCGGCGGCGACAACTGGCGACGGCCGGAGCCCCGCGCCGGCGACGGCCAACGGCTGCTCGACCGTCGCGCCAGCCGACTGTTGTCTGGTCCCATCAGGGTTGGCGGGCACATCCGGCGTTTCGGCTTCAGCGAGGGGCGTCTTCTCGATTGCCAGCACGTCACCGCGTACCGGGCGCGGCTCGGGCCCCACCCCGTCTTCATCCACGCACCGTTCAGCATCCGACGCGGGCGTCGGGCACCCCTTGTCGTGGTCTGCGTGCGGCCGGTCGCCGGTGGACGGGCCCGCGGCCCCCTCTCGCGTCGGCAGCTCGGCGGCGAATTCCCTCAGTGCGTCACGCACCGCGAGGCGCGACTCACTGTGGACCAACGGTTTCTTGGCGAGGTACGTCCGCGGTGTCACCCCGACCAATGCCTCGGCCGACCGCTCGAAGAAGTCCTCGGGGCGGAGCCCGGCCTCCTTGAGGGTGTCGAAGATGCGCCGCAACACTTCCAGGGCTGTGACCACTTGCCGGTCGAGTGTCCCCCGTTCTCGAACGGCGCCCACCACAGCGTCAGCGGCAGGCCGTCCTAGCAGCACCGCGAGTTGCAAGTGTCCCACAGCCAACAGAGCGTATTCGGCGAGCCAGGCCACTCCGGCGAACGCCGTCGGCATCCCTACGGCCTTGTCCCAGTCCGCCGTGTTCTGCGGGAATTCCAGCATGGCGGCCTCATCCTCGAAATGCAGTTTCGGTTCAGGATCGGGAGGCGCGGAGAGCATGACCGCCGGGGAGGCGACCTCTGGCGCCGACAGCCCAGTGCGCCTGTCGGTCGCCTCCACCCCCTGTTCGCTGGGCCCCTCCACCACCGCTGTTTCCTCTCCCTCCGACGGTAGTTCGCACTCAGGTTGCACTTCCCGGACCCGGGCATCAGCGGCCCGAGCGGGTTGAGCCTTGGCCCTAGCTACTTGACCCTGAAGAAGTCCGGGGCTGTCTTTGGGTTGTCCTCTGGGGAGAGCTGGTGAGGGCTGGGCCTTGAGCGCGACAGTGGAGGCGGGTCGTTGCGGCCGGGGGTGGGGCGATGTTACGTGTCGCAGGAGTGCAGGACGCCTGGTGGGAGATGCTGCCGGAGCAGGCGCGGCAGTTACCCGCCGAGCTGGCCCGGGTCGATGCGTTCTTGGACGACGAGCGATTCATCGCCCCTTGGCGGGCGGTGTTCGCCGAGCGGCTGGGGCGGCCGTCGGTGCCGGTGGAGACGTTACTGCGCCTGCTGTATCTCAAGCACCGCTACCAACTGGGTTACGAGACCTTGTGCCGTGAGGTCGCAGACTCGTTGAGCTGGCGCCGGTTCTGCCGCATCCCGCTGGCCTCCCCGGTGCCGCACCCGACCACGCTGCTCAAGCTGGTGCGCCGCAGCGGAGCACGGACCGTGGAAGAAATGAACGCCGCCCTGCTGGGCAAGCTGGTCGAAGACAAGCTGGTGCGGTGCCGCAAGCTGCGCATCGACACGACCGTGATCGAAGCCGACATCGACCACCCCACGGACGCCGACCTGCTCGAACACGGGGTACGCAAGCTGGGCCAGCTGGTCGGGCGGATCAAGGCGTCGGGGGCAGCCAGGCGTACCCGCTTCCGTGATCGCAGCCGGTCCGCGGGGCGGCGTTTGAAGGAGATCTCGCGCACGCTGCGGCGGCGCACCGGCCAGGCGCTGGGCGAGATCGACCGGCTCACCGGTGAAGTCGCCGCCGTGGCCCGCGCGACCCTGCGGGACGTGGCGGCGGTGGAGCGCAATGCCCGGCGCGCGCTGGGCAAGCGGCCTTCGGGACGACTTGCGCACCTGGTGGGCGAGCTGGCCGAGACCGCGGCGGGCACCCGCCGACTGCTGGAGCAGACCGCCTTGCGACTGGCGGGCATCCGAACCATCCCCGACCGGCTGGTCTCGTTGGCCGACCCTGACGCCCGGCCGATCCGCAAGGGCAAGCCCCAGCACCCCACCCAGTTCGGCTACACCGCGCTCGTGGCTGAGGACGAACGCGGCTTCATCGTCGACCACCAGGTCCAGCGCGGAAACCCGGCCGATGCGCCGCAACTGGTTCCTTCGGTGAAACGTGCCGTGTCACTGACCGGCCGCCCGCCGGGCACGGTCGTCGCCGACCGCGGGTTCGGCACCGCCGCCAACGATCTGGCTCTGGCCGAACTCGGTGTCCAGCGCATTGGCCTGCAGCGCGCTGGGAAGCCTGGAGAGGCGCGGCGTGAGTACGAACAGAGCCGCCGATTTCGGTGCATGCGCAACTGGAGGGTCGGTATCGAGGCCCGTATCAGTCACCTCAAGCGCAGTTTCGGTTTCCGTCGCACCCGCCTGCGCCGCTTGGCCGGCGCCCAGATCTGGGCCGGACTGGGGATCTTCGCCTACAACCTCCAGCGGATGACCGTTCTCAGCCGGTGAGGGACATGCCGCCGACAGGCCGACGGCGTTTCGCCGTCCTGCAGCACCAGCCCCGTCACCAGCCCAAACCCTTTTTCAGGGGCAAGTAGCTACGGAGGACTGTTGTCCGGCGCGAGGCCCGTCTTGGTCCGCACTCTCGCCGCTATCGGATCCGTATGCCCCGTAGAGCCCAGCCGCACGAAGCCGCTGCTTAAACACAACCCGGGCTTTGCTCTGCACCTGCCGGATGCGCTCTCGGGTCACCCCGAACTCCCGCCCCAGGTCGTCCAGAGTGGAAGGGTCGTCCCCGTCCAGGCCGAGGCGCCGTACGAGAACGCGGGCGTCGCGCTCGGAGAACGTGTCGACGACCGCCATGACGTCTTCCATCACAAGCGCCCACAGCACGCCGTGGTCCACGGACGGCTGGCCATGCGCCTCGCCGACCAAGTCACCAAGGGTGGCGCCGTCGCTGATGACACGGTCCAGCGAGTCGGTGCGCCGGCTCAGCCGCCGGGCCTCATGCACCTTCTCCACACTCATGTCGCAGAACACCGCCACGTCGACAGCCCCCACAGACCGCCCCTGCGAGGCCAGGGTTCGCTCGGCGGCAGCAACCTTGCGGATCTGCTCGTGCATATGGACCGGAATCCGGATGAGCGCACCCTCGTCCGCGATGGCCCGGGTGATCGACTGCCGAACCCACCAGGTCGCGTACGTCGAGAACTTGAAGCCTTTGGTCGGATCGAACTTCCGGGCGGCCCTCATCAACCCCAGCACGCCGTTCTGGAACAGATCGTCGTAGTCCAGCCCCTGGTCCAGGTACCGAGGCACCAGTTTGTGCACGAGCCGCTGGTTGTGCAGGACCAGGCAGTCTCGAGCCCGCACCCGGATATCGCCGTACGGCAGGGACCTCAGCTCTTCTGTGTCGGGTTCCTGAGCGGCACGGTCCGCCCCACCCCTCAACAGCACGGCGAGGCCGACCTCGTCCTCGGCCTTCAGCAGGTAGCTTTCAGGCCGTCGCCGGATGCGGTCTTGCGCCAAGACGGCCATTGCGGCGGCCACGGCAGCGGTGAGATCTCCAGCTTCCGTCCCCACCGCCTGAGTCGGCGCTCCCATCTCCACCGCTTGAGCCGACGCTTCAGTCTCCAGCACCCGAGTCGGCACAGAGGGCGAATTGATCCCCGCTTCCCCACCATCGACCGCCGCGGCGACGACATCGCGCACCACGGCCGTCGCCCGAAGCTCCTCGGCTTCACCAGCGCCGAGCCCGGCCAGTCGAGCAACACCGTCCACAGCCCGAGACGTCACGAGCCCATCAGCATCGACGTACCGACGGAGCAGGTCGCAGGCGATTTCCACGCGGGGACGTACAACCTTCTCCACTGCAGAGATGTCTGCCTTTGCGTGCACATCCTCGCCCTGGACGGGCAGCTTCATGGCAGCAAGCGCCTGCCGCAGTCGGGCCTGTTCCGCATCGTCCAGACCGAGGGCCCTGGCCCGGCCAAGGAAGACCGGCTCTGGAACGACCCCGTGCACGGCCGCCCGCTGGAACTCGCCGTACATCTCCGCCAGCGCAGCTCTCAGCCCGCCCGCTTCTGGTCCATCTTCGGGCCGACGCTTCATGTGCCCCCAACTCCCCCCTCACGAGCCCCCGACTGCGCCCGGTCCTGGCCTCCCCTGCCACCAAGCACCAAGGACTCGAATCCCCAACTAGCAGTCACATTACGACAGATGCGTTGACGACGTCAACACATCAAACGATTGACGAGATTTGCGGCTTGCGTGTACGGTGACGACCACAGTGTCGCCTGGCTCCACAGTGAATGACCCAGGCGGCGGGGGGTACTTGGGGTGGGAAACATGTTGTGCGCATGCCGGACGCATGTCTTTTCCCGAACCGCGAGGGAACGACTGAGGGGCGGCAGTGAGCCAGGGTTTGATGGGCGGCAGGTTCCGGATCACGCGGGTCATCGACACGGGGAACATGGGGGAGGTACACAGGGCTGAGGATCTTCAGGCCCCTGAGGACGCTCCTGAGCGGACCGTCGCCGTGAAACTGATCCTGCGTCGCCGCTCGGGCGCCCAGATCGACACCGGGTCGGATTCAAAGGCAGTGCAGCGCTTCGCCCGCGAGGTACGCATCATGCGGCGCCTCGATCATCCGAATCTCACCCGTCTCATCGACGGCGGGGTGGATGAGACGCAGGGCGGTCTGCCTTATCTGGCCATGGAGTTGCTCGATGGCGAGACGCTGCGCGACCTGGTCGAGGAGGAGCGGCAGCTTCCGGTGTCCTGGGCCGCCGCCATCGCCACTCAGATCGCCGACGGACTCACCGCCGCGCACTCCGCCGGCATCGTGCACCGCGATTTGAAGCCGGCCAACGTCATGCTGACTCGGGGCGGCATGGTCAAGGTCCTCGACTTCGGTATGGGCCGCATCGTCGACGACCCGGACGAGGCCCGGCTCACCAGTACGGGCGTCACCGTCGGCACCGCCCGCTATATGGCGCCCGAGCAGTTCGAGGCAAAACAAGTCACCCAGGCCGCCGACCTGTACGCCCTGGGTTGCGTTCTGTACGAGATGCTGGTCGGTGTCCCGCCGTTCACAAGTGAGTCGCCGTACGAGCTCGCCGTCAAGCACGTTGGCGACACGCCAACCCCTGTTCGCCTGATTCGCAGCGACGTCCCCAGCGAGCTCGCGCGTCTCGTCGAGCGGCTCCTCGCCAAGGACCCTTCGGCCCGTCCCGCGGATGCCGTTGCCGTCCGCGAGGCACTGCTTCCTCTGGTCGGCCAGGACGGAGATGCCCCGCGACTGCCGCACTGGAGTGCACTCGACCCGACGCGACTGTTCCGCGAGACCGGGAGCACCCCTGCACTCGCCGGACCCGCGGCCGACAAAGATCCGGCGCCCGTAACCGCCTCCGGCACCGGCATGGACGTCTTCGGTGTCCACCGCGCGCTGATCAAGGACTACCGCTCCTTCACCGAGGGCGGCACCGTCATCCGCGACGACCGCATCGCCGCATTTGTCGAGGACGACCTGAACGCGAAGTCCCAGTGGCCAGACCCGTGGCTGTCGCTCAACCCGTTCTTCGCGAGCGGCGGTACGGTCGTTGAGCTGGCCGGTCAGGGCATGCTGCACGAGGAGTGCGCCCGAATCTTCCAGGCGAAGAAGACCGAGCGCGGCACCGTCTGTGACGGCCGCCCGCTCACGCTCCACCAGCACCAGCGCGAGGCCATCGACGCGGCCGAGTCAGGGGCGTCGTACGTCCTGACCACCGGTACCGGCTCGGGTAAGTCGCTCTCCTACATCGTCCCGATAGTGAACAAGGTGCTTCACGAGCGGGACGCCGAGGGCCCAAAGGCTCAGAAGCGTGTGCGCGCGATCATCGTGTATCCGATGAACGCGCTCGCGAACAGCCAGCTCAAGGAGTTGGAGAAGTATCTCCGCGATGGCTACGGCGAGGGGCGCGAGCCGGTCACGTTCGCCCGCTACACCGGTCAGGAGGACGACGAGCGACGCAAGGAGATCCGGGACAACCCGCCGGACATCCTGCTGACCAACTACGTGATGCTGGAGCTGATGCTGACGCGGCCCGCCGACCGTGCCAGCCTCATCAAGATGGCCAAGGGCCTCGAGTTCCTGGTCTTCGACGAACTGCACACGTATCGCGGCCGTCAGGGCGCGGACGTGGCCCTGCTGATCCGGCGCGTGCGCGAGGCGTGCCAGGCGCAGGATCTCCAGTGCATCGGCACGTCGGCGACGATGTCGACGGAGGGCACGGTCGACGACCAGAAGGAAGTGGTCGCCGACGTGGCGAGCACCCTCTTCGGTACGAAGGTCCGGCCCGAGCACGTCATCGGCGAGACCCTGGTGCGCGCGACCGACGACGCGCCCGCAACCGTTCGGGCCGAGAGGCTCACCGCCCCCGCCGCCCCGCGCGCGTATGCGGACCTCGTGCGGGACCCTCTGGCCCGCTGGATCGAGACCCGCTTCGGCCTGGCCACGGACGAGGCCACGGGGCGCCTGGTGCGTCAGCAGCCCGCCAGGATCGAGGATGCTGCGCAGGAGCTCGCCGAGAATTCCGGCGTCAGCGAGGAGGACTGTGCCGCCGCGATCCGCGCCACTCTGGAGGCGGGTTCGCAGGCGAAGCATCCGGTGACGGAGCGGCCGCTGTTCGCGTTCCGGCTGCACCAGTTCCTCTCCAAGGGCGACACCGTGTACGTCACCCTGGAGCACAAACTCTCCCGTCACCTCACCCGCTCCTACCAGCTCCAACAGCCGGACAGCGGCGGCAAGCTGCTGATGCCCCTCGCCTTCTGCCGAGAGTGCGGTCAGGAATACCTGACGGTGTGGCGGAACGAGAAGGACGGGGAGGTCCGGTACGAGGCGCGCCGTGACACCTCCGCGACCGGCGGGCGCCAGGGCGACGGCTATCTGTACGTCGACCACGACCGGCCGTGGCCGGCCAACGCCCAGTACGCCGTGGACGATCGCCGCCTGCCCGAGTCCTGGCTGGAGCTGGACGACAAGGGCCAGGAGGTCGTGAAGAAGTCGTACCGCGACCGGGTCCCGCACGCTGTCACCGTCGATCCGTTCGGCTACGAGGGCCGGGGCGAGCTGCAGGCCGCGTTCATCCCGTCGCCCTTCCTGTTCTGCCTGCACTGCGGCGTGGCGTACGAGCAGACGCGCGGGAAGGACTTCGCGAAGCTGGCGACGCTCGGCCAGGAGGGCCGTTCCTCGGCCACCTCGCTGATCTCGGCGTCGGTGGTCCGGTCGCTGAAGTCGGTGCCCGAGGAAGCCCTGGACAAGGAGGCGCGCAAACTCCTCACCTTCGTCGACAACCGGCAGGACGCCTCGCTGCAGGCGGGCCACTTCAACGACTTCGTGCAGATCACGCAGTTGCGGGGCGCGCTGTACCGGGCGGCTCTGGACGCGGGCGAGGACGGCATCCACCACGAGGAGCTGGCGTCCGCGGTGACCAATGCCCTCGCCCTCGACCCGGCCGACTACACCGGCGAAGGTGACCTGCCGCCGTCCCTCGCCCGCAACGCCGCCAAGACTCTCCGCGACGTGATCGCCTTCCGGCTCTATCTGGACCTGGAGCGCGGCTGGCGTATCACCATGCCGAACCTGGAGCAGACCGGCCTCCTGGAGATCGACTACGAGGACCTGCCCTGGGTGGCGGCCAAGCAGGACCGGTGGGAAGGCACACATCAGGCTCTGCGCGACGCCGATCCGGCTCTGCGCGCGGAGATCATGAAGGTGCTGCTGAACGAGATGCGCCGTTCCCTCGCCATCGATGTGTCGTACTTCCGTGACGACTTCGACTCGCTTCAGCGCGCGAGTGAGGAACGTCTGGTGGACCCGTGGGTGCTGTCCGCGGCGGACAAGCCGAAGGTCGGGACCGCCTACCCGCACCCGTCCCGTCCTGGCATGGACCGTTCGGGCCTGTTCCTTTCGGCGCGGGGCAAGTTCGGCAAATACCTGGTTCGCGCGGACCGGTCCTTCAAGGAGCTCGACACCGGCGATCTCCAGCTCGTCATCGAGGAGTTGCTGAAGGTCCTGGCCAAGGCAGGCCTGGTCAAGGAGGTTTCCGAGGCTCCGCAGCGCGCGGGCCGCTATCGCAGGCCCGCCGCCCCTGCCGCGATCGGCTACCGGGTGGCGGCGCAGTCGCTCATCTGGCGTGCGGGCAAGGGCGAGACGGGTACGCACGACCCGCTGACGCGCACCTACCAAAGCGGTGACGGCCCGCGCGTCAACACCTTCTTCCGGGACCTGTACAAGGACGCGGCGGCCGCGCTGTCCGGCCTGTTCGCTCGCGAGCACACGGCACAGGTCGCCCCGGAGGAGCGGGAGAAGCGCGAAGAGGCGTTCCGCAAGGCCGAGCTGAAGCTGCTGTACTGCTCGCCGACGATGGAGCTGGGCGTCGACATCTCCTCGCTGAACGCGGTGATGATGCGCAACGTCCCGCCGACGCCCGCGAACTACGCTCAGCGTTCGGGCCGCGCGGGACGCAGCGGCCAGCCCGCCCTCGTCACCACCTACTGCGCGACCGGTAACAGCCACGACCAGTACTACTTCCGACGCTCGGAGCGGATGGTGGCCGGTGCCGTCGCCCCGCCGCGCCTGGACCTCGCCAACGAGGACCTGGTCCTCTCCCACCTCCAGGGCATATGGATCGCGGAAGCCGGCCTGAAGCTGGGCCGCGCGATACCAGAGGTGCTCGACGTGTCACACCCAGACACCGGCGACCGCCCGGAGCCCGCGCTGGAGCTGCAGCCCGAGATCCTCGCCGCGTCCCTCGACAAGGACGCCCAGCGGCACACTGTCGACGCCGCCCTGCGCGTCCTCGGGCCGTTGCTGCCGGACTTCGCGGACACCACGTGGTGGTACGACGACTGGATCCAGGACCGGGTGCGGACGGTGCCCGAGCGGTTCAACCTGGCCTTCGAGCGCTGGCGGGACCTGTACCGTGCGGCGCTCAACGACCAGTACATCCAGAACAAGCGCCGCCTCGACTACACCCTGACCGAGGGCGACCGCAACCGTGCCAACGCCCGCCGCCGCGAGGCCGAGACACAGCTGAACCTGCTGATGAACGAGAGCGTCGACAGCAAGTCGGTCCTCTCCGACTTCAACCCCTACCGCTACCTGGCTTCGGAGGGCTTCCTTCCCGGCTACAGCTTCCCGCGCCTGCCGCTCGCCGCGTACATCCCGACCGTCGGTCGCCGCCGCAGCGAGGGCGACTATCTCCAGCGGCCCCGCTTCCTCGCGATCCGCGAGTTCGGCCCCGGCGCGCTGATCTACCACGAGGGCGCCCGCTACCAGGTGACGCGGATTCAGCTCCCGCCGGACTCCTCGGGCGACCTGGCCACCAGCGAGGCCCGCCGTTGTGCCCAGTGCGGCTACCACCACGACCCGGACCAGCGCGCCGACCGCTGCGAGATGTGCGACGAACCGCTGGGCTCAGCGACGTACGGCCTGCTGCACCTGCACACCGTGTACACGACGCGCCGTGAGCGGATCTCCTCCGATGAGGAGGAGCGCCGCCGCGCCGGGTTCAGGCTGGAGACCTCGTACCGCTTCCATGACCACGGCGCCCGCAAGGGCCGCCTGAACGCGTCCGTCTCCGAAGCCTCAGGTGCGCCCCTCGCCGAGCTGGCATACGGCGACTCGGCCACGGTCCGCATCACCAACACCGGCCGGGTGCGCGCCAAGAGCGACGAGCCGCCGGGCTACTGGCTGGACCTGGCCGACGGCCGCTGGATGAACGACCGCGACGCCGCCGAGGCGTCCGGCGACTCCAGCGAGCTGCCCAAGATCGACGCCGACGGCAATGAGCGCCGCCGCAAGAAGCGCGTCATCCCGTTCGTGGAGGACCGCCGCAACATCCTCGTCGTCACGCTCGACGAGCCGCTGCCCGAGCCGATCGCGCTGTCGCTGATGTACGCGCTGGAGCGGGGCATCGAGGCCGCGTTCGAGCTGGAGGACGTGGAGCTGTCCGGCGAACTGCTCCCGCCGAACGACGGTCCCCGTAACCGCATCCTGTTCATGGAAGCCGCCGAGGGCGGCGCGGGTGTGCTGCGCCGCCTCCAGGCGGAGCCGGACGCACTGGCGAAGGCCGCCCAGCAGGCGCTGGCCATCTGCCACTTCGGCCCCGGCGAGGACCAGGGCGGCGAGGAGCACCGCCCCGGCCGGGCCTGCGCGCTGGGCTGCTACGAGTGCCTGCTGACGTACGGCAACCAGCTCAACCACGCGCTCATCAACCGGCACTCGGTGCGCGAGCTGCTGGTGCGGCTCGCGTCGGCGACGGCGAAGCGCGATCCGCGCGGGGAGTCGCGTACGGAGCAGTTCAAGCGGCTCCTCGACCAGACACCCGAGACCCCCACTGCTGTCGAGGCCTCGGTCGGCGAAATCATCGCCCAGGACAACCTCCTCACCTGGCTGAAGGCGCGTGGCCTCCGGCTCCCCGACGAGGGCGAGACGCTGATCACCGAGGCCAACGTCCTGGCGGACTACGTGTACCGGCTGCCCGGGGTGAACGTCGCTGTGTTCGTCGATCTGCCGGACACCGAGCTGACGACCCTGCGCGACGAGGAGGCTGAGGAACGGCTCCTCGACGCCCGCTGGGACGTCGTCCGCTTCCCGCACGACGCCGACTGGGACGAGATCGTCGCTCCCCACACCCGCTACTTCGGCACGGCTTCCGCCAGCTGACCGCTGCTCGTCACGAGGACTGACAAACAGATATGGCACTCACGTACTCCGCTGGATCCCTGGTGACGGCCCGTGGCCGCGAATGGGTGGTGCTTCCCGAGAGCGAGCCGGACCTGCTCGTGCTGCGCCCGCTGGGCGGCTCGGACGACGACATCGCCGCCGTGTTCCCCGCGTTCGAGGAGGTGAAGGGTGCCGAGTTCGCTCCGCCCGAGCCGAGCGACCTCGGTGACCAGCGCGCGGCGGGCCTCCTGCGTACGGCGCTGCGGATCGGCTTCCGGTCGGGCGCGGGCCCGTTCCGCTCCCTGGCCGGCATCGCGGTGGAGCCTCGCGCGTACCAGCTGGTGCCGCTGCTGATGGCCCTGCGGCAGAAGACGGTCCGGATGCTGATCTCCGACGACGTCGGTATCGGCAAGACGATCGAGGCGGGCCTGATAGCGAGCGAACTCCTCGCGCAGGGCGAGGCGACGGGCCTGGCGGTGCTCTGCTCCCCGGCCCTGGCCGAGCAGTGGCAGCAGGAGCTGCGCACCAAGTTCGGCATCGACGCCGAACTGGTCCTCGCCTCCACGGTCTCCCGCCTGGAGCGCGGCCTGGACCTGGGCCAGTCCCTCTTCGACCGGTACCCGCACGTGATCGTCTCGACGGACTTCATCAAGTCCACCCGCCACCGCGACGACTTCGTACGCCACTGCCCCGACCTGGTCATCGTGGACGAGGCGCACACATGCGTCGCCGCCGACGACACGTCCTCCGGCGCGCAGAACCAGCTCCGCTACGAGCTGCTGCGCCGCGTCGCCGAGGACGAGACCCGGCATCTGCTGCTGGTGACGGCGACCCCGCACAGCGGCAAGGAGTCGGCGTTCCGCAACCTGCTGGGACTGGTCAAGCCCGAACTCGCCTCGGTCAACCTGGAGTCGGAGGCGGGCAGGAAGCTCCTCGCCCAGCACTTCGTCGCGCGCAAGCGAGCCGACGTACGCCAGTACCTCACCAAGGAGGACGGCCTCAGCGACGACAGCCTCGCCGAGCGCACCGCGTTCCCCTCGGACCGCTACTTCAAGGACGAGACGTACAAGCTGTCCCCGGCCTACCGTTCCCTGCTCGACGACGCGATCGCGTACGCGAGCGAGCGCGTGGAGGAGGCCGGCAGCCAGGGCAGGCGCGAGGCGCGCATCGCCTGGTGGTCGGCGATCGCGCTGCTGCGTTCGCTGGTGTCGTCGCCGAGGGCGGCCGCGCGGACCCTCGTTACGCGCTCCGCGGCCGCGGTGGCGGCGTCGGCCGAGGAGGCCGACCGGCTCGGCGCCCCGCTGACCAGCGACTCGGCGGACAGCGACGCGCTGGAGGGCATGGACGTGGCGCCGGGCGCGGAGACCTCGGAGACCGAGGAGCACGCCGGATCGCGCCTGACCGAACTCGCCGACCGAGCCGAGCGGTTGGAGGGCCCGGAGCAGGACCTGAAGCTGAAGGCGCTCATCAAGCACCTCAAGGCGCTGCTGGCCGACGGCCACAACCCGATCGTGTTCTGCCGCTACATCCCGACCGCCGAGTACCTGGCCGCCCAGCTGGCGAACGACCCGGAGACCAAGAAGCGCGGCCCCCTCGGCGCGAAGACCGTGGTGAAGGCCGTCACCGGCACCCTCTCCCCGCAGCAGCGCGTGGAGCGCATCGAGCAGCTGGCGACGGAGGCGGGCGACGACGCGGCAGCCCGCCGCGTCCTGATCGCCACCGACTGCCTGTCCGAGGGCGTCAACCTCCAGCACCACTTCGACGCCGTCATCCACTACGACCTGGCCTGGAACCCGACCCGCCACGACCAGCGCGAGGGCCGCGTCGACCGGTACGGCCAGAAGAAGGACCAGGTCCGCGTCATCACCCTGTACGGCGACGACAACGGCATCGACGGCAAGGTCCTCGAAGTCCTCATCAAGAAGCACCGGCAGATCAAGAAGGACCTCGGCATCTCCGTCTCCGTGCCCGACGAGATGTCGACGGGCGTCACGGACGCGATCGTCGAATGGCTGCTGCTACGCGGTCGGGAGGGCGAGCAGCAAGCCCTGTTCGGCTCGGACGCCTTCCAGCAGAGTTTCGCGGACCTGGAGCAGGACTGGAACTCGGCCGCCGAGCGCGAGAAGGCATCGCGATCGCGGTTCGCTCAGCGCTCGATCCACCCGCAGGAGGTGGCCCTCGAGGTCGCCGCGATCCGGGAGGCGCTGGGCGGCGCGGGAGAGATCCACACCTTCGTACGGGAATCGCTGAGCGCCCTGAACGCGGTGATCCGCGAGAACGGCGGAAACGTCGGGAACGCCGGAGCCGGCGAGGACTTCACCGCTGAGGTGGGCGGCACCCCGGCCGGCCTGCGGGACGCGCTCGCCCCGGTCGTCGGCGCGGAGACGATCGAGAAGGACCGCCCGATCCCCTTCCGCACGTCCCCGGCGGTGGCGCGCGGCGAGGCGGCCCTGGTGCGAACCGACCCCCTAGTCGGGGCCCTGGCGGCCCACGTCCTGAACGCCGCCCTCGACACCCAGGCCGACGGGGCACGCCCGGCCCGCCGCTGCGGCGTCATCACGACGGACGCGGTCGCGACGCGCACGACGCTGCTGCTGGTCCGCTACCGCTTCCACCTCACCCTGCCGTCCCGCAACGGCGAGAAGCAGCTGGTCGCGGAGGACGCCCGCCTGCTGGCCTTTCAGGGCTCCCCGAAGAACGCGGTGTGGCTGCCGCAGGAGCAGGCTGCGGCACTGCTGGACGCGACGGCGGCCGAGAATACGGACCCGCACTTCGGCGAACGCACGATGACCAGGATCCTCGGCCAACTCTCTGATATCTCCGGCTACTTGGAGTCGTACGGAGACCAGCTGGCCGCCGAGCTGGACGCCTCGCACCGCCGGGTGCGGTCCGCGTCCGGCGAGATCGTCCGGGGCTTGTCCGTCACGGCCCAGAAGCCCGCCGACATCCTCGGCACGTACGTCTACCTGCCCGCCACGCCTGCCGCTTCCGTCGCTTCCGTCGCCGGTTCCGCCTCCGGTGCCGCCGCTTCCGCTGGAGTGTCCGCCTGATGTCCGCCACCACCCGCAACCAGGTCTTCACCGCCGTCCACACGGTCGGCGCGCTGCTGCCGGCCGACATGCTGGTCCGGATCTCCGAAGGCAAGGACGTCCCTGGCTCGAAGCCCGCGGACTACGGCCTGCCGTCGTCCCGTTCGGTACGCGACGAGGCCGAGCGCAGCTGGGAGTACCTGAAGCCGCTCTGGCGCGAGCTGCGCACTCGCCTCCCCGAGGACCCGGAGACCGGCGCACCGGCCATCGACCCGACGGGCCTCGCCGCGAGCGACTGGCTGGCCCCGCTTTGGCGTGAGCTGGGCTTCGGCCGGCTGACGGCGGTCGGTTCGCCGGGCGTCACGGCGGACTCCGACGCGGAGAAGAGATTCGAGGTCTCGCACCGCTGGCGGCACGCCCTCATCCACCAGACGGCGTGGAACTCCAACCTGGACAAGCGCCCCGGCGGCCCGGGCACGGTCCCGCCGCAGTCGATGCTCCAGGAGTGCCTGAACCGGACGGAGGCCCACCTTTGGGGCGTCCTGACGAACGGCCGCCAGGTCCGCCTGCTGCGCGACTCCAGCGCGCTGGCGACGGCCTCGTACGTGGAGTTCGACCTGGAGGCGATCTTCGACGGCGAGCTGTTCAGCGAGTTCGTACTGCTGTACCGGCTGCTGCACGTGTCCCGTTTCGAGGTGGCGGAGGACGCGGCACCGTCGACGTGCCAGCTGGAGAAGTGGCGCACGGAGGCGATCGCGTCGGGGACGCGGGCGCTGGACCAGCTCCGCAAGGGCGTGCAGACGGCGATCACGACGCTGGGCACGGGCTTCCTCAAGCACCCGGACAACCGGGAGCTGCGCGAGACGCTGGACGTCAAGACCTTCCACTACGCGCTGCTGCGCCTTGTCTATCGGCTGCTGTTCTTGTTCGTGGCTGAGGACCGGGAGGTTTTGCTGTCCCCGACGGCGGACGAGCGCGCTAGGGAGCGGTACGCCACGTACTTCTCGTCCGCTCGGTTGCGCCGACACGCTCAGCGGCGCCGGGGCACGGCTCACGGCGACCTCTACCGGGCGCTGCGCTTCGTCCTGTCCGGCCTCGGCAACGATGACGGCCTGAAGGAGCTGGGCCTGCCGGGACTCGGCGGCATCTTCGACGACACGGAGGCGGACAAGGTCCTGCATGGGCTTGCCCTGTCCAACGAGCCTCTGCTGGAGGCCGTCCGTGCGTTGTCGATCGTGCGGGACACCGACTCGAAGCGGAACCGCGTCGTGGACTACCGCCACCTGGACGCCGAGGAACTCGGCTCCATCTACGAGTCGTTGCTGGAGCTCGTACCGAAACACAACGCCACCGGGCGCACCTTTGACCTCGTCGAGCTGTCAGGAAACGCCCGCAAGACAACGGGTTCGTACTACACACCGTCCTCGCTCATCGAGTGCCTGCTCGACTCGGCGCTCGACCCCGTGATCGACGATGCGGTCAAGCGGGGCGAGATCCGCGCGACGCGTAAGGGCGAGCCGGACGCCCGCGACGCCATCGTGGAGGAGCTGCTGTCGCTGACGGTATGCGACCCGGCATGCGGCTCCGGCCACTTCCTCGTAGCCGCCGCGCGCCGCATCGCCAAGCGGGTGGCGGCGGTACGGGAGCAGAACCCCGAGCCGACGCTGGACGCCGTACGGCATGCTCTGCACGAGGTCGTGGCGCGGTGCATCTACGGGGTAGACCTCAACCCCATGGCGGTCGAGCTGGCCAAGGTGTCCCTGTGGCTGGAGGCCCTGGAGCCGGGCAAGCCGCTGGGCTTCCTGGACGCCCACATCAAGCACGGCAATGCGCTACTTGGAGCGACCCCAGCCCTGCTGGCGAACGGCATCCCCGACGACGCCTTCAAGCCGATCGAGGGCGACGACAAGAAGATCGCCGCCAAACTGAAGAAGGACAACGCCAAGGAGCGCGGCGGCCAGCTCCGCTTCCACACCGAAGAGCGCATCTGGGTGTCCAACGCGGCCTTCGCTGCGACCCTACGCGAGATCACCGACGCTCCGGCTGACACCCTGCGCGACGTACGTCTGCAGTCCAGCCGCTTCCGCAAGCTGGAGCAGTCCGCGGACTACCTCCACGCCCGCCACGTCTCCGACGCATGGTGCGCCGCCTTCGTCTGGCCTAAGGTCCAGGGTGCCCCGACCCCCGTCACTCAGGGCGTCCTCCGCGACCTCCAGAGCCCCGGCGGTGGTATCCCAGTAACCACCGACCGGAAGATCACCGAACTCGCCCAGCAGTACAAATTCTTCCACTGGCACCTGGAGTTCCCCGACGTCTTCCACGTCCCTGCGGCCTCGAACGCCGGCGTCGAGGAGTCGGTCGGGTGGGCAGGGGGCTTCTCGTGCGTGTTGGGGAACCCGCCGTGGGACCAGGTGCAAGTCGATGCCCGCGAGTTCTTTGCATCACGACGGCCTGCGATCGCACAGGCAGCAAACATGACCGTGCGCAACAGGTTGATCAAGAAGCTTGAGCAGGACGATCCCGAACTCTTCGCGGAGTTCGCAGCCGAAAGCCGTGCGAACGATGGTTTCAAGCATTTCGCCCACGCTTCTGGTCGCTTCCCGTTGACTGCCTTCGGAAGGCTCAACACCTATTCACTGTTCGCCGAGCACGCCAGGATGATCGCAGAGCAGATCGGGCGCACTGGCCAGATCGTGCCATCCGGGATCGCAACCGATTCCTTCAACCAGTACTTCTTCAACGACCTCGTTCAGAAGGGCTCCCTCGCTTCGCTGTACGACTTCGAAAACGCGGCACCCCTCTTCCCTGGCGTTCACCGCTCATTCAAGTTCAGTCTCCTCACCCTCGCCGGTCGCGCCGTTCGTGAACCATCAGCCATGTACGCCTTCTTCCTCCACGACCCTGCGGACCTAGACGCGGCCGACAAGCGCTTCACCCTCACCCCCGAGGAGATCACCCTCCTCAACCCCAACACTGGCACTTGCCCGGTCTTCCGCACCCGCCGCGACGCCGAGATCACTCTCGACATCTACCGTCGCGTCCCTGTGCTCATCCGCAAGGGAGACCCTGAGGGGAATCCGTGGGGCATTCAGTTCCAGCTGATGTTCATGATGAACACGGACTCGGACAAGTTCCGCTCCCGCGAGGAGCTCGAATCCGACGGCTGGACCCTGACCGGCAACATCTTCACCCGCGGTGGTGCCACCATGCTCCCGCTCTACGAAGCGAAGATGCTGCACCATTATGACCACCGCTGGGCCACCTACGACCCTGACGGCTCCACCCGCGATCTCGCCCTCTCTGAAAAGCAGGACTCCTCTGCCGTGGTTCTCCCGCGCTACTGGGTCCCCCAGTCTGAGGTCGATGCCGCTACAGCGTCCAAGGGCTGGCAGCGCGAGTGGGTGATGGGCTTCCGCAAGATCTGCCGTGCCACCGATGAGCGCACGGCGATTGCCTATGCCTTTCCCAAGGGCGGCTTGGGCGACTCAGGCAACCTGCTGATGCCCACATCGACGACGAGTCCAGCGCTCATGTACGCCAATGTGATCGCTCTTTCGCTCGACTATGTTCTCCGCCAGAAGTTGGGGGGCACCAACCTCAACTTCTTCCAGTTCGAACAGCTGCCTATCCTCCCTCCCAGCGCGTTGAGTCTCCACTCCACCTTTGTCGCTCCGCGCGTCCTCGAGCTCACCTATACGGCCCACGACATGGCCCCCTTCGCGCGCGACCTGAGTGACGCCGGAACGCCCTTCCTCTGGGACGAAAATCGCCGCGCGATCATGCGAGCCGAGCTGGACGCGCTGTTCTTCCACCTCTACGGCATCGCCCGTGACGACGTGGACTACATCCTCGAGACCTTCCCCATCGTCAAGCGCAAGGACGAGGCCAAGTTCGACTCGTACCGCACCAAGGAGCTGATCCTCGCCGAGTACGACCGCATGGCCGAGGCCGGCCTCACCCTCGACAACCCCTTGGTGGACAGCGAGAACTACACCTCCACTCTCGCCCCGCCCCCGGGCCACGGCCCCCGCCACCCCGCCTGACAGCTTGCCCCAGAGACAGGAGCGCCACGGACCATGAGTAACCCGCAGTACCCGCAGCAGCCCGATCAGCTGCCCTCGGACTACGAGCTTGACGCATGGCGTGCCATCCAGCAGTTCAAGGGCCGCCCGCTGTCACGAGCAATGAGTAACGCCGGCGAGCAAGTGGCGAACGGCGTCGCGGCACTCGGCAAGCGCGCCGCGAAACAACTGGAGAACCACCCACGGGCCAAATCGGCGGTTTCGCGTGGACAGGAAATCGTCGCCAAGGGCGCGCAGAAGGTCGGCGCCGGGGCTCGCGGAGCCGCCGACGCCCTCCCGGACTGGAGCGGCACTGCCGTTCAGTCCATACGGCAGACGGTGGGGCGGGTCTCGCGAGCGGGACTCTCCCCCAAACGCGTGGTGGCGCGCCACAAAAAGCGCGGGCACGAGGTCGAGTCACTCTCCGACCTGCGCCGCCTCGACCTCCAGCAGATCGACGCTGTCCGTGGACGCGGGGCGAGTTGGTACTACCCGGCCGTCGCGGCGCTCTCGGGAGCGACTGCGGGACTTGCGATCTCCGGAGGAGAGCTCGTCATCGCCGCCTCCGCCGGCGCCGCGGCGGCGCCTTCGGGTGGTGCGATCGCGGGCGCTTTCGCCGCCGATACCGCGGCCGTCCTCGGACTCGCGTCCCGCGCCGTCGGCCATGTCTCGCTGTTCTACGGCTACGACCCCGAGGAGCCTGCCGAGAAGCTCTTCGTGATGTCTGTCGTCAACGTCGGGACCGCGAGTTCGGCCACCGCCAAGAACGCCGCGATGGCCGACATCTCGCGGCTCACCCAGGCACTCTTCCGCGGCAAGACGTGGGAGGTCCTCAACGACGCGGTTGTCACCAAGGTCTCCCAGCAGTTCGCGAAGGCGTTCGGCTTTCGCCTCACCAAGAACGGACTCGGCAAGGCCGTACCCGCATTCGGGATCGTCGTCGGAGGCACCCTCAACTGGACCACTCTGGAGGGCATCGTCGACGCCGCCGACATGGCGTACCGGCGGCGGTTCCTCCTGGAGAAGTACCCGCATCTCGCTGACGAGGAGGCATTGGCTCCGTTTCCCGACGACGACCCGGACGTCCCGGACGACGCCGACGAGGAGATCAGTGTGCTCGACGAGATAGCCGAGGCGGGCGGACCCGACCTCCACTGACCCGGTGTCCCGGCGGTGAACGTCATCACGCGACCGCCGGGACGAACGCTGCTCAGGCCCCCGCCGCGAACCCCACGAACCGCGACCACTCCTCACGCCCGACGGCGAAGTGAGGGCGCGTCACATCCTTGGAGTCCCGTACGCGGACGGCCTGTTCGGTGATGGCAACCTCGATGCAGTTGTCGCCCTCGGTCCCGCTGTAGCTGGACTTGAACCAGGCCAGCTCAGTGCCGTTACTCATAGTGCTCCTCTGATGCGCTTCAGCAGGCCCACGGAGTCAAGGGGGTTGAGGGCCTGTGAGCGGAGTGTCGCATATCGCTGATGCAGAACGGCGGCCTCGGTCACATCAGCGATCAAGCGTCCGTTCTTCTGTCCCTCGGAGTAAGCAAGGCGCCTCCCGTCCGGAGCCTCGAGAAGGGCAAGCGGACCATCCAGTCCCGCGTGGCACTCGCTGTCGATCGGCATGATTTGGACAGTTACGTTGCGGAGTTCAGCTAAAGCCAGGATGTGATCCAGCTGCCCGCGTGTGACCTCCGTACCGCCGAGCCGCCGCCTGACGATGTACTCCTCCATGACGAAGCTGAAGGAGGTGTTGGGCCGCGCGCGGATGAGCTCCTGGCGCTGCATGCGTGCCGCAACCTGCGCCTCCATCTGCTCGTCAGACAGCGGCGGGACACTGTTCTCAAAAGCAGCCCGCGCATACCCCTCCGACTGCAACAACCCCGGCACCAGCCGACACTCATACGTACACAGGCTCACCGCCACCTTCTCCAGCCGCGCCCACCGCCGGAACCAGGCCGCCAGCCCCGGCTCCCCCCGCGTCAGGTGTCTGGCCGCCTTCCGCAGCGCGCCCGTGTTGCCCAGCGCCTCCTCCGCCCTCTCCACGAACGACTCGTCCGGCATCCGGCGCCCCAACTCCACCGACTCCACGGTGTGTTTGGAGAACCGGACCCGCGCGCCGAAGTCGACCCGGCTGAGCCCGGCGTGCTCGCGCAGGGCCTGGACGACGGCCCCGAAGGTCCGCAGACTATCCGACGGGTCGGGCTCCCGCTCCCCATCGCATGCCGCCGTCACATCAACGTCGCCGCTCGTCATACGCGGCCACCTCCAGGTGCGTGTGTGCGTGCTCCCCACGCTCAACTCACCCAGAGTGACGGCAAGATCCACGTACTGTCCACCATATGTGCCCGTACGCTGACCCACCGTACGGGGCGTGCCGCTGGTGAGCGCCCCCGCGCGCCCGCCACGGTGGCACCCATGAACGCAAGCGCCCCTCAACTCTCGACTACCGTACGCACCTTCTCTCAACTCTTCTCCTCCACACGGCGCGGCGCCCGCCTCGCCCGACTGCTGGCCACCGAGCAACTCCGCACCTGGGAGGCCCCACCGGGCATCACGGAACGTGCCGAACAGATCGTCGCCGAGCTCGGCGCGAACGCCGTGCTCCACGGCCAGGTGCGTGGCCGCGACTTCCGGCTCGCTCTCGCCCTCGACACCGCAACCGGCACCCTCCGCATCGAGGTCACCGATGCCCGCGGGGGCCACCTCCCCGCAGCGCCCCTGGCAGACCGGGCCGAGGACGTCGAATCCGGCCGCGGCCTGCTCGTGGTAGCCATGCTGGCCGACCGCTGGGGAACGCGGCCGTTTCCGCCAGGCGGCAAGACCGTCTGGGCCGAGTGCGGCTGCGATGACCACCACGCGCCCCGGTGAGTGCGAAGTCGGCAGTAGGCACGCCCGTGTGCCGTCACCCGTTCCAGACGATGTTGCAGATGTAGAGAAATGAGCGGCTCACCGGCCTGCGGCGCGCGGGCAGTGCGGTCACGGTCGTGCTCCCGGTTCTGTGGTGGGCGTTGACTGCGTTCTCAGTACCCCGCACCACACCGGATCGACTGCCGGATCGACGCAAGGCTACGAGCCGACCACACCGAGTGTCCGGTCGGGGTTTACGCGATCACCATTTGGCCGAGTCGCCGGGCAGACCCGCAGGGCGTAAGGAAGAGGTGCGTGGACGACGCACCGACCGCGCGAGCCCGGCCTCCCGCCTAGGGCCGCGGCCCGTGCCGACGACACAGCCGCTGACCACCGCCGCAGCGCCGCCAGTTGCGGGACAAGCCCGCCACCGTACAGGGCGGACCAGTCCCGGACGGCCACTGGTCCGCGGTGTCAGTCGCTGAAGAGGTCCTGCGCGTGGGTGACCCGCCACGCCCGATCCAGCCAAGTGCCGAGCTGTTCGTAGTCGTGGCAGGAGAGGACGCGCTCGCGCACGCTGCCAGAAACCTCCAGCCCGCGCCGCTCCAGGACCATGAGTACCGCCTGCGCGCGCTCGGCCTCGCGGCCTTGCTCGCGGCCTTCTTCGCGGACCTTCTGGGCTGCCGCGGAGCGGTAGAAGATCTCCATAGTGCTCATGAGTTGCCTCCAGATCTCGACGGCTTGGGAGCCCGTGAGACCGGCCTCCACGTACTCGGCGAAGACGACCGCGTCGTCGGGGTCCATGCCGCCCAGCGCCTGGGCCAGTGCGGCCAGTATGCCAGCGTGGGCCGGATCACGGCCTGCAGCGAGCCGCGGATGCTCAGGCCCAGATCGGAGCGGTTGTCCGTGGCACCCCCTACTGTTCTCGGTGGATCTTCTGTTGGGGGGAGTAGCGACGATGGCCGTCGAGAATGTGGAGTACCCGGAGTTTCTTCTGCGGCTGCCGAACGGGGGGCCGGTGGCGCGTGGGCGCCCTACGAATGAGCTGGGCGACAACGGCAGCCGCAGTTTCGTCGTGCCCGCCGACCAGCCTGTGCGGCCTGATGTCGTGCCATCGTTCGCCACCCGCGCGCCGGCTGCCCATCGGCAGCGCGAGGATCTGATTCGGCAGGGGCGGATCGGGCCGTCCGAGAAGTGGCCCGGTTGGCTGAAGACGAGGGAAGCGATCACGTTCGGTTCTCCGTCGAGGGCGGCAGCGGTGCTGATGGGCCGCAACCCGAACGGCTGGTTCGACTGGAAAACGGAGGACGGCCTCCCCCTCGCCGACTTCATGCCCGGGACTTGGCCCGGCCCGAACCGCCCTTGGCTGGTACGTGGTTCGAACGTCAGCGGGCTGGACCTCGTCCAGCGGCTGTGGCTGCCCGACGGGCGGGTCACCCTTGCCGCGTCGCGGCTGCGGCAGGGCGTCGAGCAGGGGATCAGCATGGACCGGCTGCGCACCCTCGTCCAGGAGGACTACGAGTCCACGGCCACCTATAGCCAGAAGCAGCAGTTGGTGGAGGAGTTCCACGCGTTCCTGTCGCGCATGAAGCCCGGCGACACGGTCTGCACCATCTCCGGTGGCCGGCTGTACGTAGGCGAGATCACCGGCGAGGCGGCGCAGACGGAGTCCGAGGGCCGACGGTCCAATCTGCGCCGTCCCGTGGAATGGCAGCCCGACGGCCACCCGTACGACGAACTGCCCGAGGAACTGCAGCAGAGGCTGTCCGTCCAGCACGACGTCGTCGACTTGTCGACCGTCCAGGCCCTCGTCGAAGGGCTGGGACTGAGCGATCAGGAGCTGGCGGAGGAGGCCGAGGCCATAGAGCGCGATCCGAGCATCGAGATCCCCGCGCTCACCGCCCGCCGCGAGCTTGAACTGCCCGAGCCGACGGACGAGCTGGCCACCGAATTCCTCGTGCACGACGTGGAATGGCTGCGCGAGCTTCGAGACCTGCTGTGGGACGATCGCCAGTTGGTGCTGTATGGGCCTCCCGGCACCGGCAAGACCTATCTCGCACTGAAGCTCGCGGAGTTCCTGGGTGGGGGCCCCGAGCAGGTGAAGCTCGTACAGTTCCACCCCTCGTACTCCTACGAGGACTTCTTCGAGGGCTTCCGGCCCCAGGAGGACCCGCGGACCCGGGAGGTCGCCTTCCGTCTCACCGCCGGCCCACTGCGTGAACTCGCCGACCTCGCCTCCCGCGAGGGCAACCGGCACATCCCGCACTTCCTGATCATCGACGAGATCAACCGCGCCAACCTGGCAAAGGTCTTCGGCGAGCTGTACTTCCTGCTGGAATACCGCAACAAGTCGGTGCGACTGACCTACTCCGGTGACGACTTCGCCCTGCCGCCGAACCTGTTCGTGATCGGCACGATGAACACCGCGGACCGTTCGATCGCGCTCGTGGATGCGGCGATGCGACGTCGTTTCGCGTTCGTCGAGCTCTCGCCACGCACCGAGCCGACGAGCGGGCTGCTGCGGCGCTGGCTGGCCAAGGAGGGCAAGGACACCGAGCCCGCCGATCTGCTCGATGCGCTCAACTCCCGTATCGATGACCAGGACTTCCGCATCGGTCCCTCGTACCTGATGAAGAAGGGTGTCTACCGGGAGGGCGGTCTGCAGCGGACCTGGCGGACGAAGATCCTGCCGCTTCTGGAGGAACACCACTACGGGGAGGGCGTGGACATCGAGAAGCGGTACGGGCTGGCCGCGCTGCGGGAGTCGCTGGCGTGACGGCCGTCGTCGAAGGGGCGGCGTCGTCGGTCGAACTCGTCGAACACGCGCCGGCAGTCAGCCTCGACCTGCCGGACGGCATCGGCCGGGCCCTGGCCGCAGGGGACATCGTGAATGCGGCGCCCGATCCCTACGCCCCGGGCCGTTGGTCGCTGCGTGCAGGCAGCAAGGTCGGCGTCGTGGCCGTCTCCGTGCCGGGGGGCGAGCCGTTCACTGTGCGCATCACCCCCAAGGTCCCCATCGCCCGCCTCTTCTTCCTCCTCGGCTACAGCCTCGACCCGCGCAGTGGCTGGCGGGACGGGCAGGTGGACGTGGCCGAGCACCACGACCTGCTTCCCGCGCTCGCTCACGCCGTGGAGCGGCAGATCGACCGGGCCCTGCGTCAAGGGCTGTTGCAGGGGTACCGGGCGACCGAGGAGACCGCTCTCGTCGTACGGGGGCGGATCCGGGAAGCCGAGCAGATCCGCCGCCACTTCGGGGCGACGCTGCCTGTGGAAGTGGCGTACGACGAGTTCACGACCGACATCGCGGAGAACCGCATACTGCGGGCGGCCGTGGAGCGGCTGCTGCGCCTCCCCGGTGTGCCACGCGACGTGCGACGCCGGCTCCTGCACCAGCGAACCCGTCTCGCCGATGTCACCCCGATCGTGCGGGGACAGCCCATCCCCGACTGGCATCCCACCCGTCTCAACGCGCGCTACCACCACGCCCTGCATCTCGCCCGCGTCGTCCTGGACGGTGCGTCCGCCGAGCAGGCGCCAGGCGGGCTGCGCATCGACGGGTTCCTGTTCGACATGAACCAGCTCTTCGAGGACTTCGTGACGGTCGCTCTGCGGGAGACATTCCGTGGCACGCACCGAACGGGCCGTCTTCAGGACCCGCACCACCTCGACGAGAACGCCGCGATCCGCATGAAACCGGACTTCGTCCTCTACGGACCGGACCAGTCTCCGCTGGCGGTCGCGGACGCCAAGTACAAGGCGGAGAAGCCGGAGGGCTATCCAGGCGCGGATCTCTACCAGATGCTCGCCTACTGCACGGCCCTCGGATTGCCGGAAGGGCACCTCGTCTACGCGAAGGGGAACGCGCCGCACGCGGCCCACCGGGTGCGGCACGCGGGCATCGTCCTCCACCAGCACGCGCTGGACCTCGGCCAGGCACCGGACGGGCTACTCGCGGGCATTACTGCCATCGCCCGGCAGATGTGCCCTGACCTGGGCGTATGATGCGGCGCGGGGAGTGTCGTCCAGGGGTGGGGAGATCACGTCGTGCCGCAGCTTGCGTTCGCCAACAGCTTCTGGGAGAGCTACGACGTCCTGGAGAAGCCCGTCAAAGCCGGCGTACGCAAGGCGATGGAGAAGTTCCAGCAGCTCACCGTGCCGGAGCTGCACGCGGACAAGGGACTGCATCTGGAATCCGTCGACAAGGCACGGGACCCCCGGATGCGCACCATACGCATCAACGACTTCTGGCGGGGCGTCGTCCTCGCGCCGAACGACGGCAGTGATGTGTTCCTGCTCGTCAACGTCGTGCCGCACGACGACGCGTACACCTGGGCCGCGAAGCGGCTGTACACGACCAACTCGGCGACGCGCGGCCTCGAGGTGCGCAACGTCGTCGCGATCGAGCAGCTGACTCCGGCCTTGGAGAGGGCGGCGGCCGCTGCGCCCTCGTTGCTGTTCGCCCAGTACTCCGACACGGTGCTGCGCGAACTCGGCATCGACGACCAGGTGCTGAAAGCCGTACGGACCATCATCGACAAGCCACAGCTGGAGGCGTTTGGGACGCTGCTGCCGGAGGACCAGTTCGAGGCATTGCAGTACCTCGCCGAAGGGTTCAGACCCGAGGACGTCTACCGGGACGTCGTCGCGGTGCGCCGCCCCGTCGATGCCTCCCCCGAGCCGGACGAGGACCTCGCGGCGGCCATCGCCAACACCACGAGCCGTATCACGCTGGTCACCGGTCCGGACGAGCTGATCGACATCCTGGACAAGCCGTTCGCGGCCTGGCGCGTGTTCCTGCACCCCTCGCAGCGGCGCGTCGCCTACCGGGTGTCGTACGGCGGCCCGGCTCAGGTCACGGGCGGTCCGGGCACAGGCAAGACGGTCGTGGCCCTGCACCGCGTCAAGCACCTGCTGTCCCGCTCCCCCGACGCCCGGGTCCTCCTCACCACGTACACCAACGCCATGGCCGCCGCCCTCCGCGAGAACCTGTCTCTTCTCCTCGACGGCGACGAGACGCAGCTGGCCCGCGTGGACGTGACGACGGTGAACGCGTACGCCCACCAGATCGTCAGCGAACTCGGCGGCAAGGCCCCATCGCCCATCGGCGACCGGGAGGAGCGGCAGGTGTGGCGGAAGGTCGTCAAGAAGCTCGGCCTGCCGTGGACGGAGCAGTTCCTGGCGCAGGAGTACCGGCATGTCGTCCTGGCCCAGGACATCCGCAGCCTGGACGTCTACCGGGCGGCATCCCGGCGTGGGCGCGGCAGCGCGCTCTCTCCGGCTCGGCGTGAACAACTGTGGCCCGCCATCGAGCTGTTCGAGTCGATGCTCCGCGATCAGGGCGCTTCCACGTACCTCCAGGTGTGTGCGCGTGCGGCGCGACTGCTGGCAGAGGCCACACCCGCGTACGACCATGTCGTGGTGGACGAAGCACAGGACCTGCACCCCACCCAGTGGCGTGTTCTGCGTGGCGCGGTCGCACCCGGCAGCGACGACCTGTTCATCACGGGCGACCCGCACCAGCGGATCTACGACTCCAAAGTTTCACTCGGGTCACTGGGCATCTCGGTGGCCGGTCGTACGAGCCGCCTGCGCATCAACTACCGCAGCACGGAGGAGATCCTGACCTGGTCGACCGGCATCCTCACGCCGGTGTCGGTCGACGACCTGGGCGGCGAGGGCACGGACAGCCTCGCCGGCTACCGCTCCCTTCTGCACGGCCGCCGGCCCCATGTGAACGGGTACGGCGGTGAGCAGGCGGAGGTCGCGGCACTCGTGGAGCGCGTCGAAGGGTGGATCGCCCAGGGCATCCGGCCGTCCGAGATCGGGGTCTGCGCCCGTTTCAACCTGCTTCTCGACAAGGCCTACGACAAGCTTTCGGCGGCCGGTGTTCCGGTGGCTCGAGTCAAGGACAACCCGGGGCCGGACGTGGACGGTGTGCGTCTCGCCACCATGCACGCGATGAAGGGCCTGGAGTTCCGGTGTGTGGCCGTCCTCGGGGTGACGGCGAGTGCTCTCCCGTTCGCACGCGAGGTCACTCCGGTGGACGTGGATGCGCTCCAGCACGACTCGGACCTGCTCCGGGAGCGCTGCCTGCTGTTCGTCGCGTGCACACGGGCTCGGGAGGCGCTGGCCGTGTCATGGAGTGGGACGATCAGCAGCTTCGTGCCGCAAGAGCGATAGAGACCCTGAGAGCGGCCAGAGCGTCATTCTTCTGGCGCAAGGGCCCCGTTCCCCAAGCCGTCACGTGCAAGCACCGTCGCCTCGCGGCTAAGCTCCGCCACCTTCCGGACCCGCTCCTCGAACTCCTGGAGGGCGCGGAACGCGGTCCCGTAACGGTGTTGGTCGGCGATGTCCATCTGCGGAATCCGGGCACCCCGGCCGTCGAGACGGAACGTCCCACTGGCACTCGTGGAGCGCCGCGTGTTCACCGTGCTGCGCAGGAAGCCCTGAAGGTAGTCGGTGTCGAGCTGGTCACTGACTGAGACCGGCTCGGCATCGCCGTATTCGACCAGCCCGGCGCGGGCCAGGTCGGCGACGCTAACCGTGGGGCCCTCCAGGGAGCCTGGGCCTTCTCCTTCGGCGAGGACGGGCAACAGTGCCGCCAGGTGACGCACCTGCTCCTCCAACTCCCGTCGCAAGGCTTGATACTCAGCGACGTAGTCGCGATGCGACTCCTTGACGTGGCTGCCGGGGGTGAGGTCCACGGCCTCGTGAAGTAGGTCGATCAGGGGTACGTCGGCGACCTGGTCGGGGCCAGGCTCGAGGGAGCCGTCGGGGTCGTTCGCGGTAAGGTCCACCATGCGTACGTAGGTGGCGGCATCCTCGGCGGACTCCGGGCGACGCAGGTGCCAGAGGTGGACCGGGAGTGCGTGTGAGGATGCGGTGCCGGCGGGGAGTGCGGTGATCTGAGTGAGGATGCCGCGGCGTACAAGCTCGGAGCGGATGCGACGACCTGCCTTGCGGTAGGCAGCCGAGGCGGACATCACCATGACGACACGTCCACCTGGGGCCGTGTGGGCGTAGGCGTGCTGGAGCCAGGCCAGTTCGCCTTCCGCACGCGATGGGGTACCGAGTTCCCAGCGGGAGTCGAGGAGCAACTCTTCGCGGCCCCAGTCGGTGACACCCACCGGTGGATCACAGACGACGAGGTCGGCTCGCAGCTCTGACCAACGGTCGTCACGCAAGGAGTCGCCGGTGGCAATGGTGACCTTGCGGCGCCCGGTGAGGTCGGCCCGGAGTTGCGCGAAGCGGGCGCTGCGCGGGTCGGATTCCTGGCCGTATCGCTTGGGGCCTCGTTCAGGCCCGACCGCGAGGAGGAGGGTGCCGATACCGCAGGCGGGATCGAAGAGCGTGGTGTCGCTCCGCACGTCGCCGACGAAGTGGCATACGGCGCGCACAGTGCGCGGCGAGGTGACCTGATCCGAGCCGGCACGGCGCACGGAATCGGTGAATCGTTCGCTGAGGGCGTCTATCACGGCAGCCGCAGAGGTGCTCCTGACCAGTTCCTTCGCCAACCGAACCGACTCCGCGGGGAGTTCGGGCGCCTCCTCATCCTCGGCCAGAAACCGGGCCACGTCTGCGAGGCCACCGATCATCTCGTCGGAGTAGGCAGCCCGCAGTGCCTGCCAGAGCTGAACCTCGTCCGAGACTTCCTGCCCCTTGCGCTGCCTGCTCAGCCATTCCTGCACCTCGACGAGGGCGAATAGAGGGCTGTTGGCGCCGCCGCCGACCGGGGCGGGGAAGTCGTCATAGCGCCGACGCCAATTCGAGACGGCGGCACGGGTGACTCCCGCCAGCCGTGCGATCTCGGCACCGGTTACCAAGGGTTCGTTTGCGGCAGCGACGTCATCCTTCATTCGGGTCACCGTACACGGAATGCAATGCCCACTCAAGAATATAAGTGTTGACGATGTACACAGATTAATACAAACCTCGCCGTGTAGAGCGGCGAGCCAGTGTGCGCCCCTATCCAGCACGCAGGGAGAATCACCATGACTACGCCCACTCTGCCTCAGCAGCCGTCCACGCCTGCGGGGACGCCTGGCTCGCCGCACACTCCGAAGCAGCCCATGCGCCGCAAGGCAGGGCTGACTCGTGGAGCAACCTCCGTCGCGGGTCGGCTCATCGGCACTGGCATCGGATCGAGTGGGGAGGAGACTTACCCTCCGAGCAACGTCGGCGGCGATGGCGAGTACCTCGTTGGCGAAGACATGAAGGCCGGTACGTACAAGACGGGCGTGCCCGCCGACGACTTCCGCTGCGACTGGGAGCGAGCCCAAGGACGCGAGCGGCGAACTCGATTCGATTATCGCCAACAACCTCGAGGGGCCGACCGTGGGTCCGAGTGGCTGTTCCGGCATCTGCTGCATCTCGACGACCCTGACATCTACCCGCATCCGTGCAACGCCTGCCGAAGCTCACGCCCGGACCCGCACGCCCAAACTCCGCTGACCTGAACTCCGCACGCTCGGCGGTCCGTTCACCCCGGCGCCACCCCCGCTGCCGACGGGTGTGGTCCCGGGCCGCACCCCCGCACCGCTCCTGCGGCGGGTTGCGGTCACGGGACCGCAACCCGGCCGCCCGGCTACGCCGGCCGGGCCGCCGCCTCGTCGTCGGGCCAGGAAGTCACCGCCCGCGGGTTCGCGGCCGTGATACCCCAGGCGCGGGTGCGCTGGCCGGGGTGCTGGATGTTGACGAAGAGCGCGTCACCGTCCGGAGTGGCGGACACGCCCGCGACCTCGGAACCGCGGGGAGCGACCAGGAACCGGGCCACCTCCCGGGTCCGGGTGTCGGCGACCAGGAGCGCGTTGTTGCCGACCTCGGCGAAGACGGTGCGTCGCCGTCGGCAAGGCTGTGGCCGGGGACACCGGTGGAGATCCACAGCCTGCCGTCGGTACCGAACCAAAGGTTCTTCAGCCCGGCGAACAGGCCCGTCCGGGGTCAGGGCCGGGTCGCCGCCGGGGTGGAACACCTCCCAGGCGAAAGTCCCGCCCTCCGTGCTAGTGCCGCCGGTCTCGGTCCAGCGCACGACCCGGCCGTAGCGTCCGGCACCGGTGGCCTGCCCGGCGGCCGCCGCCCCACCCGAGCCTGCCCGCTGGTGAGCCTGCACCTGCTCCGCGTGTCCGGTGCAGGCCGGGGCCGCGGTCCCGCTGACGACGGCGAGATACACCTCCCCGGTACCGGGGTACGGCGACCCGCTCGGGCCTGGCCAGCGGAGTGGTGCCCACGGCGTCGGCGGCGAGGCCGGCCCGGACCAGGACGTCGGCCTGGTCCCGCCAGCCGTTCCCGGCCGTGAGCGGCCCGCTGCCGAAGACCAGCGGCAACCAGCGCCCCGAGCCGTTCGCGCCGAACAGGGCCACGGACAGCGTGCCGTGGTCCAGGGGGTCCTCGCCCTGCGCGCGCAGGGTGCGCCACGGCCGCGCGCTGACGTACTTGTAGAGGTACTCGCCGTCCTCGGCGTCCGTGCTGTACACCACGACCCGGCCGTTCACCTCGGTGACGGTGGCGGCACCGTGCCAGAAGCGGCCGAGGACAGTCCGCTTCACCGGCACAGAGGCGGGGTCCTGCGGGTCAAGTTCGGTAATCCAGCCTTGGTCTTTCGGCCGGCCCCCTCGTCCGCGAGGTCGAAGCGGGCGTCGGCGGTGTGCCAGGGCGCGCCGAGGCCGCTCGCGGAGAAGCCGTGCCGTACGGCCGTCTCATCGCGCCGCCAGTCCGGACTGTCCGTACCGAAGCCCGCCGGAACCAGGGCAGGGCCTCCTCACGAGAGCGCCTGGAAAGGCCAGGTGCCTCCTCCCGCCTGCCGCACCGAGCGTGGGTTGACGCGCACACATCAAGAGCCGCCGGCAGCCGCCGGAAGCGGGGCGCGCCCCGGCAGCAGCCTGCCAACGATCCCGCAGCAAGCTGCCGGACGCCGCGGCACGCCAGCCCGCAACCGAGCGCTTAAGTCCGACCTTGACAGCTGATCAGCTCACGTCCATAGGATTCCCACTCAGCAGCCACAGGCCTCCCGCTCATCCACCTCGCGGAGTCAGGCCCCGGCATTCCCAAGGGAGAACGGTGTCTACGCTCAAGCACGCCCTCCGCAGGTCCCTCACGGCAGCCGCCCTCGCCGTCGTCACCGCCGCCACCTGCACCACCCCCGCCTCCGCCACCCCGTCCCAGGGCTAGATCAGCGGCTCCGGCACGGTGACCGACGACTGGTACAACGAGGGCACACTGTCCATGTACAACTACCGGACCACCTACGCCGTCGGGCTGTGGCAGCGCATTCTGTACGCGGAGGGCGCCTACTACCCTGTCGGCGGCGCCGGCTCGATCGTCACGCCGTTCCAGAAGCAGTGGATCGACTGCGACTTCGGCTCCGGCACGCGGATCGCCACCCAGGACCTGCAGAACCGCTGGGGCCTGGAGGCCGACGGCTACGTCGGCCCCCTCACGCTCGGCCGCGCCGACAACAACCTCGTCCTTATCGGCGACTACAACACCGCCACCCAGCTCGTCGAGTACCGGGGCCGGGCCCACACCGTGCAGTTCCTGCGGGTGAAGTCCAATGGCGCATACCAGTTCCGCCGCGTCGCGAGCGACGGCGTCACCGACGGCGGCTGGAACACGGCCTCGTACAGCACCCCGGGCCCCTGCTGACGCACCGGCCTCCCGGGCGGTGCGGCGGCGCCCAGTCACGGCACCGCACCGCCCGGCGCGACTCTTGGGCAGGTCGGGTGCGACGTCGTACGCGCGGATACGGACGCTGACTCGCTCGCCCTCGTGGGCGCGGGCCTCAGTGAGTTCATCGGCGTCGCAGATGTCCTCGAGGTCAAGCCCGGCCGCGCGGGCGATGCGGTGCCGGGAGTGGACCTGCAGCCGATGCCGCTCGCCCTTCTGATGCACCATCCGCACCAGCGTCGCGTACTTCTTGGCCTGCTTCGGCTTGCCGGCGAACAGGTCCGCCAGCTCGCACCCGGCGGCTTCGGCAGCGGCCTCGATCGCCTCGGCCAACCGGGCGCCGGTCAGGAGCCGCGCGAGCATCAAGTATGTGACGCCATGGCTCTCTCCACAGCGGTCCGAAGGCAGTGATCTTCTGAGCTGAGCTCAGGGCCGCTGCCGGAACGGGGCGAGCGTGGCGCGCACGAGGTCGGTGGCGCCCCAGTCGGGGTCGAACTGGGCGATCACGGCCAGGTGCTGGCGTAGTTGGAGGATCGGCATCCGTTCGCGCCAGTCGCGGTCGAGCCCGGTCAGCTCGGCGTACAGCTCGAAGAACACATGCGCCTCGGGCGGCGGCGCCGTCGTCCATAGGTGGGCCAGGTCGACCTCGGCCCACGTGTACGACACGGCCGGGTCGATCAGCGCGGGCCGCCCGTCGGGGTGGCCATGACGTTCAGCGCCCACAGGTCGCCGTGCGTCAGGCACGCAGGCCTGACCGGCAGCAGCTCGGGCAGCCGGTCGCACAGCCGCTCCAGCGCCGCCCGGTCCGCGGCGTCGAGCGCCTCCTGGACGCGACGCTCGCCGAGCCAGCGCAGCAGACGGTGCTGGGCGAAGAACTCGAACCCGTCGTCATTCCAGGTGTTGACCTGCCGACGGCGGCCCAGCCAGTTGTCCCGGTGCCACCCGAATCGGGGGTACCGCGTGGTGGTGTGCAGGTGGGCGAGCGCATACGCGAGCTGCTCCCAGAAGGCCTCCGTGCCCGGCCGGGGCTGCAGCACGGACAGCACGAGCAGGTCGCGGTCCGTGAGGATGATCTCGGGCGTGGCGACGCCGCCCGCCTCGCGCAGCACGGTGAGCCCTTCGGCCTCCGCGGCGAAGGCGTCGTCCGACGGCGGCTCGCCGAACGCCTTGACGAACACCGACGTGCCGTCACCGCGGCGCGCGAGCCCCGCGGTCGCGGCGAGGCCTCCAGTGGCTGGCTCGACCGCGACGACGTCGGTCAGGTCGGCCGCGTGCAGGCGTTCGAGCAGGAAGGACGTCGCCTCCGTCACGGGTGTGCTCCTCTCTGCTGGTCACGCAACATGGCATCAGGGCCGAGCCCGCGACGGCTCACTCACTGAGCCCAGCTGGACCGCGCGTCCTCAACGCCGCCCTGTCGAGCGCCTATCCGCGCGGCCTCTTAGCCAACTCCCGCTCGATACGGGCAACCTCCCGCGCCTGTGCAGCCTGCTCCCGCTCCAGATGCTGAGGAGCGCCGGCGCCGTCACTACCTGACCGTCCGCTCGCCACGCGCCGGAGCGACCTCGTTGCTGAGCCACGAGGTCGCTCCGGGGTCACGCCGGTTACTGCCTCCAGGCCCAGTGCAGGCGGTCCAGCCCGCTCTGGTTGTTCACCTTCAGGCTGAGGTCGGTGCCCGTGCCCTGGAGGGTGGTGAGGGAGTAGGTGTCTCCGTTGCGCAGGCCGGGCCAGTAGACCGAGCCCAGGCCCAGTTCGCGGATGGTGTCGGTGGCCGCCTGGATGTAGGCGATCTCGTTGGAGCCGTTGATCGGCCCGTTGTAGTTCAGGCCGGAGGTCATGGTGGCGCCGAACTCGTCCAGGATGGTGCGCGAGGCGCAGTCGCCGATGCGCTGCTTGAAGTCCTGCTTCCACTGGTCGACGCTGGTCCAGTCGGTGTGCCAGAAGCCGTAGTTGTGCAGGGCCAGCCGGGTGCCGTCGAGCCGGCTGTCGGCGCACACGGGCTTGACGTCCTCGCTGTACTTGAAGCCGCCGATGAGGATCCGGTCGCGGGGCACGTTGCTGTGGGTGGTCACCCACTTCGCGGCGATGTCGCGCCACTCCTGGGAGGTGTAGCCGAACGGCTCGTTCATCGGCTCGAAGTACACCTTGGAGTTGCGCACGTACGAGGAGGTGATCCGGGCCCACATCTGGTCCCAGCTCGCCTGGTTGTCGATCTTGCCGTCCTTGGCGTTGTCGGCCTCCCAGTAGCCCAGGATGACCTTGAAGCCCTGGTCGGTGGCGGCGTCGATCGCTCCCCGGTACGACTTCCAGAAGGGGCCGTTCACGGAGGTGGGGTTGACGGGCAGCCGGACGGTGTTGGCGCCGAGCTTGGCGAACCCGTCGATGATCGCCTCGGACTTGGCGTAGACGGTGGCGTAACTGTCGGAGGTGGACAGGCCCGAGGGCACGACCGCGTCATCGGCGTAGTTGTCGCGCGGGTCGGCCCAGTTGACCCCGTGGAAGTCGCTGACGGGCGGCACCGCCGCTTCGGGGGAGGCGGGCGAGGCGGATGCGGGGGAGGCGAGTGCTCCGCCGAATGCCGTGACGCAGGCCAGCAATGCACTGAGGCAAGCTGTCCGGCGATGGTTCTTTCGTGACACGACATCCCTTTCTGAACAGTTGCGCTCGCGAACCCTCGCGGACGCAGACCGGCGGCTGGATGGCTCCCGCAAACTAGAAGAGGACTCGAACAGAGGTCAACACATCTGCACACAAAGTTTCATTCAGGAGCCGGGCACCGGCGGAGCGTGAGCCTGGCGGCGACGGCATCGGGAGGACAGCGCGGGCGCGGCACCCTGGAAGAAGAGAAGGTGTGAGGGCGAGAGAGGAGGCGTGATGCGGACCAGCGACGAGATCTATCACCGGGTCCGCTGGGACCCGCGGTTCGACCCGGCCCGGTTCGTGCTGGGGATCAGCCAGCGTGGGGACGCCCCCAAGCGCATCGCGCTGACCTCCTTCGTACCCGGGGGCGACATCCCATGGCACCGGGTGGTGTTCATCGAGGCGGACGGCGAGGTGGTCTGGGACCGGGCCACTGGTGTGGACCGCATCGACGCGTCGAGCGCCGGCCGGGTGCGGGGCCCGCTCCGCCTGCGGGCCCCGGAGGGCCGGTACGCGTCGGACCACTACGGTGACCAATACGGTCTGGAAGCCGAAGTGAGCCGCGACCCGGACTACGGCCGGAGCGAGCCCACCGCCGCCCTGGACGTACACCCGACCCCCCGTACGGCGGTGGCCTGGATCCCGCCTTCGGAGCTGTGGCCGCCGATCCAGGACATCCGCAGGGATTACGATCCACAGCTCCACCGCTGGCCGCCGCACGTCAATCTGCTCTTCGGCTTCGTGCCCGAGTCCGACTTCGAGCGGGCGGCGCCCCTGCTCGCCGCGGCAACGGCCGAGACGCCGGTCTTCACGGCCCGGCTGGACGGGGTGCGCACCTTTCGACACCGGGCGTACTTCACCGTGTGGCTCGACCCTGCGGCGGCCGGCGAGGCACCGTGGGCGGGCCTGTGCCGCGCGCTGCAGCAGCGGTTTCCGCGCTGTCGTGGGCGCGGGAAGAGTTTCACCCCGCATCTGTCCTTGGGCCGGACCAGGGATCCGCAGTGGGTCGCCGCCGACTGTGCCGCCCGGCTCGACACGATGACTGCGACGGTATGGGAGCTCGTCCTGCTCGCGCGCAGGAGCGATGGGCCGATGCGGCCGCGGGCCACCGTCGCTCTGGGCACGGGCGAGATGCGCTGGCTGCCCGAGCCGGGCCCCGGTGCGCCGGGCGCGGAGGACACGGCCTGGCTCTCCGAGCTCACCGACAGGTGAGGCAGAGAGCCGCCCGGATCGGGCGGTTGTAGTACTTTGTACTACATGGAAACGACCGCGCGAGAGTTCAACCAGAACGCCTCAAGAATCCTCGCCGCTGCCGAACGCGGCGAGCGCATCACAGTGATCAAGAACGGACGGCCGGTCGCCATACTGTCTCCGGTGGGCGACGAGAACGGCGAGCGCATCGCCGCGTACCCGACAGACCCCATGGGCGAGGACGACGAGGCCCCCGTTTTCCGCAGCGGATCCGCCGTTGACTGGTCAGCGGGACGTGGCGACTACCTGCAGGGGTTCAGCGAGTGACCGTCCTGATCGCCGACACGTCGGGACTGTACGCGTACTACGACGGAAGCGACCCAGAGCACCGGCAGTGCCGCAAGGCGGTGGCCGCCGCAGCCCACTTGGTCGTGACGCCTCTGGTGCTGGCCGAGCTCGACTATCTGCTGAGCACGCGGATCGGCCCCGAGGCAGCACATGGTGCGCTCGCCCACATTCGCGACCGCGTTGCCGTTCGGCGGTACGCAGTGCCCGAGATCGAGCCGCACCTGTCGACCGCGCTGGTGACGATGCGGCGGCATCCGCAGATCGGCCTCACGGACACCATGAACGTGGTCATGGCATCCCAGTACCACACGGACTCGATCCTGACTCTGGACCGCCGACACTTCCGGATGGTGCGCCCCCTGACCGGGCACACGGCGTTTCTTCTGTGGCCCGACGATCTCTGACACCTGCGGGATAACTGTCAGCTCCTGCCGGTGACTGCCACTACGTGCTCGGTTGTACACGGGTGGTGTCAGCGACGCGTCGCCGAATTCAGGCAGCCACCGGGTTGCCTCGCCCGCCCGTGTCAGCGCCGCCGCCTGCCTCCCCTCCGTGCCCCCCGGCCCCTGCCGTGCGGCCCCTGCTGGACGATGCGGCCGATGCGTGCGCTCGGCTTGCGCAGCGCGCGCCCGGCGACGGTCCTGAGTTCCGCGATGCCCGCCCGGTCCGGGTGGCGGGAGGCGAGAGCTGCCTCGAGAGTGTCCCGGGCCTGTGGGCCCTGGCTGCGCAGCATCTCGATCACCCCGTCAGGACCGGCCGCTTCAAGGAGCTGAAGCAGGCTCTCGGCGACCATGAGCCGCGCCTCCGGCTCGGTCAGGTCCTCGGCGTCGAGGATGTCCCGGCGTACCAGGACGCTGAGTGCGGTGGGGGCCAGCGACGGATCCGTACGCAGGCTTCGCAGCAGGGTCTCGCCGTCGTCGAGCGCCTCGACGAGGGCGTCCAGCATGGCTTCGGCGCGGGTGCGGAACGGCATGGCCCGTACCGCATCGGTGAGCTGCTCCACCGCTGCGCGCGGGTCGCCCGCTGCGTGTGGAACCCCCGCTGCACAAGGATCGCCCGCTGCCTGCGCGTCGTCGGCTGCCTGCGCATCGTCCGCTGCCTGCGAGTCGCAGTGGGCCGCGATCCACGCGGCGAGCTCCGCGCGGGCCGATTCCGGGTCGTAGTGGTCGACGAGGACGCCCAGCAGACCCGCCGCGGGAGCCTGCGTGAGTTCTCCGACCAGCGGGGCGTCCCGGCCTTCCGCCAGCAGCCGCCGGCGTACGGAGTCCGTTCCGAGCTCGGTGAGCTGAATCAACTCGACTGGCCCCGCGGTCAGTTCGGCTCTCAGCTGCTCGGCCCGCTCGGCGGCGGCACCCTCGTCCGGGGCGGCGGCGCCGAGTAGCTGCGCGACCTCCAGCGGCATCCCGGCGGGTGGCAGCTCGGGGATCTCCTCGTCCAGAGGCACGTCCAGCGGCACGTCCAGCGCCACGTCCAGGAACACCCGGTCGGCCATGTCCCGGTGGCGTGCGACGGCTCCCAGGTCCTCCAGTGCTGCCAGCACCGTCCGCAGATCGCGGTCGGCGTGTTCGGACCATATCGAGTGCCCGCCGAAGCCGCCCAGCTGGAAGCCGGTCCGGTCCCTGATGGCGAGGTGGACGGAGTCCCGCAGCCGGGGCCACGGCATGGGGTGCGGCAGGCTGTAGAGGGTGGCCAGGACATCGGGCAGGACGTCGTCGCAGGCATCGAAGAGCATGGATTCCACATGCCAGCCGCTGCGCGGGCCGATCAGTGGCCTGCGCAGTTCCAAGAACGCTTCGAAAGCACGCCGCCACAGTGCCAGGGGGTCCCTCAGCAGCGGCTCGGCCTTTGCCACCGCGTACAGCCGTCCCTTGGCGACCCGTACCAGCCTGGCCGTCTTCGCCCACTCCAGTACGAGGCCGAGGCGCGGCAGGTCCCCGGAGGAACGGACCCCGGCGGTGGCATCGCCGGTGCCCAGCTGTTCGACGAGTTCGCGCGCATCAGCCAGGCGCAGCCTGCCGGTGCCGGTGAGCGCCCGGCCGTCCCGCCCGGCCCACTCGGTCAGGCCACGCAGCCACCCCAGCACCGGCGACCGCTCGGCCTGCTCACGCAGCACATCGTCGCCGGGCAGGGTGACGGGCAGCTGCGGCTCGGCCCGGGACACGGGCCCGAGGCCGCGCCTCAGGTGCCGCTGGACGATGGCGTCCAGGACGTCACGATCGTGGGGCACCTCGCCGCGCTGCGCCCGCTCCACGAAGTCCTGCATGGCCTGCTCGTCGTGAACGTCGACGCCCTGCTCGGCGGCGGTGGTGACCCAGAACTTCGACAAGCCCCAGCGACTGCGGTCGGCCATCTCATCTGGATAGCGGGGTGCCGCGGCATCCACGGCCGCCAGGCACTCGGCGAGGGTTGCGCCCCGGGGATCTGCGAGGTGGGCGGCGTTCAGGTAGCGGAGCAGGGCGCGCAGGGTGCCCGGGGCGTCGGCCAATTCCTCATCGGGCAGTACGGTGACCGTCCGGGGTAGCCACTCCAGCAGGAATTCGTCGACGTGGCGCGGTTCCCACAGTCCCAGTCTGCCGTCAGGTGTGCCGCGGTGGCGGTAGTCCAGCGCGGCTTCGGCGACGAACATATCGGCGTCCAGGCCCTCCTCTCGGGCCCACCGCTCGAACCGGTCGAGGAGCAGGCTGGACGCCGCCTCGTACTCGTCCTCTTCCTCGGGTTCGAAGATCATCCGCATGAGGAACCAGCCTTGCCTTTCGCCGTACGCAGTCCGTCCTCTCACGCTATCGGCCTTGCATCGGCAAGGTCGTGTTTGCGGTTCGGCCAACGGACGACGGGCTGCCTCACAACCGGCGAGACACCCTGGAGCCGCGGCACGGCCGACACGGCCCACGGCATGGCGGACACAGCCCGCGGCACGGCCGACACGGCGGACACGGCCGACACGGCGGTGCTTCCCGTGCGCCTGCCACCACGTCGGGCCAGCGGAGCCCGGGGGCACCCGGGGGCTCCGACCGACACTGCTTGCCCGACCGTCCCCGTTGCCCGACCCGTTAGCATCTGTGCGGATGGCACGGCTGACACGCGCATCGACTCAGCGCTGCGTTCACTGCATGCTTCCCACCCCACGGCGCGGGCCGGCACGGCGCACGGCGCACGGCGCTTACCAGGCCATCAACCACATGAGCCAGGGCCACCAAACCGAGCAAAGGCGCCGACCATGGATCCAGCCGCCGCGGAACCCCCATCCGGCACCGGCACCGGCCATGGCCCCGGCCCCGGCCCCGTCCCCGTCCCCGTCCCCGTCCCCGTCCCCGGCGTAAGCCTGCGCCAGCTGCTGATGTCCCTGGGTGAACCGCTGGTCGAGCTGCAGACCGCTCCCGCCGGACTGGATGTCGAGATCCGCAGCGTCGCCCTGCTCGATCCCGAGGACCCTCCAGCCTTCCGTCCTGGCGAGTTGGTCCTCGCCATAGGCGCCCGCGGCCGCGCCGCGTTCCCGGCGCTGCGTGCCGGTGGGCGCGACGGAGCCGCCGCTGTCGCGGTCAAGGTGGACTCCCCCGAGCAGGCCGGCGCCCTCAGCGAGACTGCCGTGGAGGCAGGGGTCGCCTTGCTCTCCGTACGCGGTGACGCCCGCTGGGAGCAGGTGAACGCCCTTGCCCGCGCCGCCCTCGACGATGCGCCGCCGGGTCACCCCGGCGAGGGGATCGATGAGGGCGACCTCTTTTCGCTGGCCCAGACCACCGCCGTTCTCACCGGCGGCATCGTCAGCATCGAGGACACCGCCAACCGCGTGCTGGCCTACTCCCGTTCCACGGACCCCGACGAGGTCGACGATCTGCGGCGGCTCTCCATTCTGGGCTGGCAGGGCCCGGAAGCGTATCTGGCGAAGCTGCGCGACTGGGGAGTCTTCCAGCGACTGCGCGCCTCCGACGAGGTCATCCGCATCGACAGCCACCCCGAGCTGGGCATCCGCCGCCGCCTCGCGGTGGCCATCCGCTCCGGGAATCGGCAACTGGGCACCATCTGGGTGCAGGAGGGCTCCGTGCCCCTGACCGAGCGCTCGGACCAGGCGCTGCTGGGCGCGGCGCGCGTCGCCGCGCTCCACCTGGTACGCCGCCGCCGGGAGCCTTCCCCGGACCTGACGCTCACGTGGACCTTGTTGGCCGGACTCCTGGAGGGCAGCACCAGACCCCAGCCGCTCGCCACCCACTTGGGACTGGACGCATCACGCCCCAGCGCGGTCCTGGGCTTCTCGTACGAGGCGGCCGATGTCACCACGCCGGAGCTGACCCGCACCGAGGTCACCAACCTGATCTCGGTGCACACAGCCGCTCACCATCGCAGCGCCCTGGTCACGCGGATCGATCCCCGGATCTACGTGCTCCTGCCGCAGTTGCCGCCCAGCATCGACGTCGCCACACTGCGGGCCTGGGGGCACGAGATCGCCGATGCCGCCCACCGCCACCTTGGCCTGTCGCTGCGGGGCTCGGTCGGCTGCATTGTGCCGGGACTTGCCCGCGTACCCGAGTCACGCCGCGAGGCCGACCGCATCCTCGACGCCATGGCGAGCGTCGACGTCACCAGGACCACGGTCGCGGCACTGGCCGACATCGAGGCGGAGGTGCTTGTCAGCGAACTGGTGACGCTGCTCTCCGCGCACGCCGACATACGGGACTCACGGCTGACCGAGCTGGTCGCACACGACAGTCGGCACCAGGGGCGGTTGGCCGAGTCGGTCCTCGCCTACCTGGATGCCTTCGGCGACGTACGGGTAGCCGCCGCTCAGTTGCATGTGCACCCCAACACGCTGCGCTACCGGATCCGCAGGGCCGAGCAGTTGACCGGTCTCGACCTGAGCCGCCCTGAGCAGCGGCTGCTGGCCATGCTTCAGCTGCGGTTGCCGCCCGCCACCTGATCCGGAACCGCGGTGCGCTGATCTGCGGTGCGCAGGCCCGGCGTCAAGCAAGTCTCTTATCTCCTGTGTCCTGTGACCCGGTGTCGGCATTGTTCAGCTGGACAGCAGTCCGGCGTGAACTTCGTCCCCCATCACAAGCAAACCACCCCATCCCCCCTAATACGCTGCTCAAATCCCACTCTGAAGTGATACCGCTCACCTCTCACAAGGAGGAGGAGCGAAAAACAGACGTGGGGTAACGCTCCGTTCCCGGCACCGGAATCCCAAAACGCGCGGCCGTGCATGCACCACTTGCCACACGCATCAGGGGGAACGCATCAGGGCCGCGATCACCGACTGCTGAGATGCCCCGGCCCGCCCACCCGTTCACCCGCTGTCCGGCGATCCGAGCCGTGGTGCCGCGCCTCATCCGCCGACCCAACTCATTGGCAGTCCCCCAACTCATTGGTAGTCCGCCCAACTCATTGGCAGTCCCCCCAACTCATTGGAACTTCAGATGACTACACGTCCCCCAAGCCCGGTGGCCTCCGCATCTCCTCCCCCCACGGACGGTCAACCTCCCCAGCGCTCAAGCCTGCAGGCCGGACTCAAGAACCGCCATCTATCCATGATCGCCATCGGCGGCGTCATCGGCGCCGGCCTCTTCGTGGGATCCGCCTCCGGCATCGCGGCCGCCGGTCCCGGCATCCTGCTGTCCTACGCCCTGGTCGGCGCCCTGGTCGTCCTCGTGATGCGGATGCTCGGCGAGATGTCCGCGGCCAACCCCAGCTCCGGCTCCTTCTCCGCCTACGCGGACCGGGCGCTCGGCCGATGGGCGGGGTTCTCGATCGGCTGGCTGTACTGGTTCTTCTGGGTCGTGGTACTCGCCGTCGAGGCGACCGCCGGTGCCGTGATCCTCGAAGGATGGATCCCGGCCGTTCCGCAGTGGGCGTGGGCTCTGATCGTGATGGTCGTGCTCACCGCAACGAACCTGGTTTCGGTCGGCTCCTTCGGCGAGTTCGAGTTCTGGTTCGCGGGCATCAAGGTCGCAGCCATCGCCGCCTTCATAGTCATCGGCGGCCTGGCGGTCTTCGGTGTGCTGCCCGGCTCCGACAACGCCTCGGCCGGCTTGGGCAACCTCAGCGCGCATGGCGGCTTCCTGCCGAACGGGCCGAGCGCGATCCTCACCGGTGTGCTGCTCGTCGTCTTCTCCTTCATGGGCAGCGAAATCGTCACCCTCGCCGCCGGTGAGTCCGCCGACCCGCAGCGCGCGGTCGCCAAGGCCACCAACAGCGTGATCTGGCGGGTCGGCGTCTTCTACCTGGGCTCGATCTTCGTCGTGGTCTGCCTGCTGCCGTGGAACGATCCGGCGATCGCCGAGAAGGGCTCGTACGTCGCGGCCCTCGACTCGATCGGCATCCCGCACGCCGGCCAGGTCATGAACGTCGTCGTGCTCACCGCTGTGCTCTCCTGTCTGAACTCCGGCCTCTACACCGCCTCCCGGATGGCCTTCTCACTGGGCCAACGCGCCGACGCCCCGAAGTCCTTCGCACAGACGAACGCGCGGGGTGTGCCGGGGGCCGCGATCCTGGCGTCCGTCGCCTTCGGCTTCGTCGCGGTCGCCTTCAACTACCTGTGGCCCGACACGGTCTTCCAGTTCCTGCTGAACTCATCCGGCGCTATCGCGCTCTTCGTGTGGCTGGTCATCTGCTTCTCGCAGCTGAGGATGCGCGGGATCATCCTGCGCGAGGACCCCGAGAAGCTGGTCGTCCGGATGTGGCTGTTCCCGTATCTGACATGGGCGACCATCACGTTGATCGTGTTCGTGCTCGGCTACATGCTCACCGACGACGGTGACGGCGGTGGGCGGATCCAGGTGCTGCTGTCGGTGCTGCTTGCCGCACTGGTCGTCGCGGTGTCACTGGTCCGGGAGCGGATCGGCCGGAGGGCCGAAGCCGAAGCGGTCAGCCGCCGATAGGAGCAGTGGCGGCCGCGGGGACATGGTGGTCGGCGGCGGGTACGTACCCTGCCGGCCGCCACACCGACCGTGGCCTCCGTCATGATGACCTCGTGCGAACCCTTGGCATCGACCTTGCCGCCGGCCCCCGGACCACCGCGGCCGCCGTGGTCGTCTGGGAGGCATCGACCGCTGTGGTCGAGCCGCCGCGGCTGCGGTGCACCGACGAGGATCTGCTTGGGCTCCTCGGCGGGCTCCAGCCTGGTGACCGCGCAGGGGTCGACTGTCCCTTCGGGTGGCCGATCCCCTTCGTGGAGGCCGTCTCCGCCCATGCCGCCGGGAGGCCGTGGCCCGGGCGGGGCACCGACAGCACCACGCACCGGGCCACGCTGCGCCTACGCCGTACCGACCTGTTGACCCACCGGGCACTGGGAGCCGGGGCCCGTCCGCCGCTGTCCGTGTCCTTCGACCGGCTCGGCGCCACCACCGCCCGCTGGGCGCACCTTGCAGATGCGCTGGCCGCCCGGGGGCTGGAGGTGGAGCGGACTGGAACGGGCAGTGTCGTCGAGGTCTACCCCGCCGCCGCCCGGCTCCGCTGGGGTCTCGGCAGCCCGCGCTCCATGGAGGTCCTGCTGGGCGCGGCACCGCAGCTCCGGTGCGATCCGGGCGTCCGTGAGCTGTACGACCGCAGCGAGCACGCCTTCGACGCGCTGATCGCGGCGCTGGTGGCGCGTGCCGCCGCACTCGGACTCACCGAGCTGCCCGAGGAGCAGGACCGGGCCACCGCCGAGATCGAGGGATGGATCCATCTGCCGTCGGAGGGCAGTCTGCCTCGGCTGTTCCGGCGTTCAGTGGGCGGCCTCTGAGCCGCATCGGCGCACCTACTTCTTGCCGCCGACCGCCTCCTTCTTCTTGCCGGCTTCCGCCTCCTTCTTCTTGCCGCCGACCGCCTCCTTCCGGAGAAGGTCGAGGAGGCTCGGTGTCCCTTCCGTGGTGCGCACATCGATGAACGTACGCACATGACCGCCGTCCACTGCCCGGCGCAGCAGCGCGTTCGCGAGATCCGCACGCGAGGTGAACCGGCCGGGAAGGCGCGCGTCGCCGACCTGGTAGTCGCTGACGGCGGTCGTGTCGAAGAGACCGGCGGGACGGATGACCGTCCAGTCGCGGTCGCAGTCGCGCACGATCTCCTCCATGCGCCGCATGTCGTCGTACACCGTGCGCCCGGGAAAGCGCACGATGAACGGCTCGAGCACCTTGCGGAAGAAGAAGCCCTCCCCGGGCGCTTCCACCCCGAACAGCACGGTCGAGGTGACACAGACCAGGCGTCGGACGCCCTGTTTCGTCATCGCCTGTGTGATGTGGGTGATGCCTTCCGAGTACACCGTGACGGGGTCCGGGCTGTAGGGAACGCCGAGGGCCGAGATCACCGCGTCCTGACCGGCCACGGCCCGTTCGACCGCAGCCGCATCGAGCACGTCCGCGCGTACCACGTGCAGGCGCCGGTCCTCCAACGGGAAGGTGTCGGGCCGGCGTGTGACGGCGGTGACCGTGTGGCCTTCGGCGAGCGCCTGTTGGGTGACCTGCCGTCCGGTCGGACCGTTCGCTCCGAAAACGACGAGCTTCACTGGCTTTCCTCTCAGTTCTGGGGTGTCTTCGCCGTCCAAGAGGGGCCGCCGGGCGGCGAGTGTGACATCCCGGTGAAGGGGCGACGATGGGAGGTACAGAGCAGGCAATCGTGGCGGGGAGCTGGGTGATGCATCCGGAAGACAGTGCACGGCACGCCGGACACCGCGGTGTGCCGCACACCGCGGACCTGCGGGTGGAGGCGTGGGCCCCGACCCGCGAGGAGTGTCTGGCACACGCGGTGCGGGGTGTCTGCGAATCGTTCCTGGATCTGTCGGGGGCGGGCGCGACCGGTGTCCGCAGGCGGGACGTGGTCGTACGGGCGGACAGTGATGCAGACCTGCTCGTGGCCCTGCTGGAGGAGGTCGTGTACTGGCTCGACACCGCGGACGAGGCACCGGTCGACGTGGAGCTCACCGAGACGCCCGACGGTCTGCGAGCCGGTCTGCATATGGCTGACGCCTCATCATTTCCCGTGACAGGGGCGGCGCCCAAGGCGGTCACGCTGCACGAGCTGGACTTCACTCACGGCCCCGAAGGCTGGACCTGCTCCGTGACGCTCGATGTGTGAGGGCCCGCTCGACACGTATGAGGGCCCGCTCGACGTGTGAGGGCCCACTCGACGTATGAGTGCCGTGATCCCTGCGCACGGCGGCATCTGCCGCCCCAGCCGTGTGATCCCTGAGCACGGAGCGCATCCGCACTCCTGGCCCGTGGAAGACGGATCGCGAGCAACCTTTTCCGAGCGGGAGCCGAGCCCGGGCGAACCGAGTGCGGCCCGATGACCGCAGTACATCGAGGAGTGAACCTTCATGGCAGTGTGCGAGGTCTGCAACAACGACTACGAGATGTCGTTCGAGGTACGGGCGCAGGGAGCCGTCCACGTCTTCGACAGCATCGAGTGCGCGGCCCAACGGATGGCCCCGACGTGCGTGAACTGTCAGTGCCGCATCCTCGGCCACGGGCTGCAGAGCGACGGGCAGTTCTTCTGCTGCGCGCACTGCGCCCGCCAGCAGGGGTTCTTGCAGCTGGTCGATCACGCCTGATCCCGGCCCGCCCCCAGTGCACTCGCGGGATCCTGCTCGTACCCCGGAGGATCTCGTACGGGCCCTCCGCGCGGCAGGGATCACTGATGAACGTCTGCTCGAGGCCGTGCGTACGACGCCGCGAGAGCATTTCGTCCCCAGCGGCCGTGCGGCTGCGGCCTACGACGACGTACCCGTGTCGATCGGTCATGAGCAGGTGACCACGCAGCCGTCGCTGTCGGCCATGATGATCGAGAGCCTCCAGCTGGGTGGGGACGAGCACGTACTGGAGGTCGGTACCGGTCTCGGCTTCCAGACCTCGCTGCTCGCCCGGCTGGCCGCCGACGTGGTGAGCATCGAGATGTGGCCGGACGTCGCTGCCCAGGCCGAGCGCAACCTGGCAGCCCAGGGCATCCGGAACGTGGAACTGCGGGTCGGGGACGGCAGCGGCGGCGTGCCCGACCGTGCTCCGTACGACGCCGTCATCGTGTCCGCCGCCTTCCCCGAGGTCCCCGCGCCGCTGATCGAACAGTTGCGGCTCGGGGGCCGCCTCGTGCAGCCCATCGGTCACGGCGGCGACGAGGAGGTCGTGTCGTTCCGGCGCACGGCTTCCGGGCTGGACGAGGGGCGGCTGCTGACGGCGGCCCGTTTTGTACGTCTGCGGGGGCGGTACGGCTTTCCCTGATCCAACGGTGCTTCGGCGACACCGCCGCACGTACGCTCGAAGCATGGACATCACGCTGGTCCAGGACGGCCCGTTCCGTTTCCGTATCGACCAGCAGGATCCGATGCGGGTGCCTGGGGTCGTCTTCGCCACGCGCGACCTGTTGCCGCAGGCCGCCGGGGACAAGGCGCTGGAGCAGGTGGCGAACGTGGCGACGCTGCCAGGCATCGTCCGGGCCTCCTTCGCCATGCCGGACGTGCACTGGGGGTACGGCTTCCCGATCGGCGGTGTGGCCGCCACGGACATCGACGACGCGGGTGTGGTGTCGCCGGGCGGGGTGGGATTCGACATCTCCTGCGGCGTCCGGCTGCTGGCCGCCGACATCGAGTGTGATCCGCTGGCCCCGAACATGCGGACGCTGATGGACATCCTCGGCGACACGATCCCGCGCGGCATGGGACGCGGCGGGCTGTGGAAGCTCAAGGGCCGTCCGCAGATGGAGGAGCTGCTGGTCGGCGGCGCCCGGTACGCGGTCGAGAGCGGCCACGGTGTGCCGCGCGACCTGGCGCGCTGCGAGGACTACGGAGTGCTGGACGGGGCCGATCCGTCACAGGTCGGGCAGCGGGCGGTGGAGCGGGGGCTTCAGCAGGTGGGGAGCCTTGGCTCGGGCAACCACTTCCTGGAGGTGCAGGCCGTGGACCGCGTGTACGACGCCGAGGCGGCGGCCGCCTTCGGCCTTCGGCCCGACCAGGTCTGTGTGATGATCCACTGCGGCTCGCGGGGCCTGGGGCACCAGGTGTGCACCGACCACGTCCGCGTCATGGACCAGTCGCTGCGGGCCTACGGCATCCACATCCCGGACCGGCAGCTGGCCTGCGTGCCGGTCGTCTCGCCGCCCGGCCGTGCGTATCTCGGGGCGATGGCAGCGGCCGCCAACTACGCGCGCGCCAACCGTCAGCTGCTCGCCGAGGCCGCACGCCATGCCTTCGCCGTCGCGGCGGGGGTGGACGTGGACCTGGTGTACGACATCTCCCACAACACCGCGAAGATCGAAACCCATGAGGTGGACGGCGTGCAGCGCCGGCTCTGCGTCCACCGCAAGGGCGCCACCCGGGCGCTGCCGCCTGGCGACCCCAGCCTGCCGGACGATCTCGCCGGAGCCGGACAACCCGTACTGGTCCCGGGCACCATGGGCACCGCCTCGTACGTGATGGTCGGCACCCCCGGGAACGACGCGTTCCTGTCGGCCTGCCACGGCGCGGGGCGGGTGTGGAGCCGCCACCAGGCGCTGCGCCGAGTCCGCGGTGAGGAACTCCGCAGCGAGCTGGAGTCGCAGGGCATCGCCGTACGACCGTCCTCCTGGCGGGGACTGGCCGAAGAGGCACCCGGCGCCTACAAGGACGTCGACGCGGTCGCCACCGCCACCGAAGGCGCGGGACTGGCCCGGCTGGTCGCCCGCCTGCACCCGCTCGGCGTCGTCAAGGGATGACGCCGGAGGCTGACCGTGCGGCTTCTTCCGCCAGCCCCTCAAGCACCGTAGCTGACAGCGCTCGCGGCGTGCGACGAAGCGACTCCCGCCGCCCCCGCGCACCGCGACCGCGCAGGCGCTGGAACTGCTCGGAGAGCCCCTACGGATCTGCGTGGCCAATTTGGTTCACATGGGGTGTCGCTGGCTCGACTGGTACCCACGGTCCTTATGGTCTTGGTGCTCGTGCTCGTTGGGCACCGCCCCCGAAGTGGTAGGTGCCCGCTCGGCCGAATATGCGAAGCCGGGGCAGGAACGTACGTGCTCGGTCGACCAGGAGTGCTGCCGTGCCATCTACCGAAGCCTCATCAGCGCCGGGCAGTCTCGGCTGGAACCGTGAGACCGCGACACTGGCGCTGCTGTCGTTCGCGATGCTGATCGTCTCGCTGGACCAGTACATCGTGGTGGTGGCACTGCCTGACATCGCACGCGATTTGGGCTACTCAGCGCAAACGCTCCAGACGGTCATCAGCGCTTACTCGGTGGCCTCGGCCGGCTTCCTGCTGTTCGGCGGTCGTGCGGCGGACCTGCTGGGGCGACGCAGGATCCTGGCGACTGGGCTGGTTCTCTATGCCGGAGCGTCACTTGCGGGTGGGCTCGCCACCGGGCCAGGCATGTTGCTCGCTGCCCGCGCGATTCAAGGACTTGGCGGAGCCTTGGTTTTCCCCACCACTCTGGCGCTTGTCAACACCACGTTCCCCGAAGGTCAGGTGCGCAACCGTGCGCTGGGTATCTGGGGTGGTGCGGGCGCGGCCGGCCTTGTGATCGGCGTGTTGCTCGGTGGACTACTGACTCGGGCTTTCGGTTGGGAAGCGGTCTTCCTGGTCAACGTCGCCTTGGCGGTTCCGGCGCTGCTGCTTGCGTTCGTACTGATCCCGCCCGACGGTGAACGCGAGAAGGGCCGCAAGTTCGATCTGCCTGGCGCGCTGACTGTCACTCTGGGCGTCACCCTGATCGTGTTCGCTCTGGTTCAAGGACCCGGGCTGGGCTGGCTTTCTCCAGGCATTCTCATCAGCGCAGTGGCCGGTCTGCTACTGATCGGAGCATTCGCGCTGATCGAGCGCCGCAGCTCCGACCCGCTCATGCCCCCTCGGCTGCTCTCGAACCGAAATCTCATCACCGGCGTCGTCATCGCATTCATGTTCATGGCGACCTTCGGCTCTGTCCTCTACTTCCTGTCGCTCTACCTTCAAGAGATCCTCGGCTACGACGCCCTGCAAACCGGCGCCGGATTCCTGATCCCCACAGCGGTGGTGGTGGCAGGCTCGACGATGGCGGGCCAGATTGTGACGCGCATGGGACTCAGAGCCACGCTGGTGGCCGCGCTTGGCATAGGGGCGATCGGCGCCGTGGCGCTCGGCTTGGCGATCTCGCCGGACGGCTCGTACGTCGAACTGATCCCAGGACTCGTGGCGCTCAGCATCGGTGACGGCGTGGTGTTCACCACCATGTTCATCACCGCCGCGACTGGGGTGTCGGACCGAGATCAGGGCATCGCCTCAGGGGTCGCCTCCACGGGCTCCGGAGTCGGTGCCGCGGTGGGCCTCGCCATCCTTGTCCTGGTAGCCACCGCGGGTCTCGACGACCTCACCGGCGAGCGCCTGCGGATCGCGACCGCAGACGGGATCCGCACCACGCTGTTCGTCGTGGCCGGCGGGATCGTCGTCACGCTGCTCGTTGCTGTAGCGCGGTGCCCTACGCCAACAGCGCCACCACCTGCTCCCGTACCCGCCCAGTGGCGTCGGTGTTGACGCGCGTGGGACGCGGCCACCTCCGGCAATGCTGCCCGATGTCGCGACATCTACGGGCGACCGTTCGGGCCCGACTGCACGCCCGGGGCCCTTGTCTCTGGTCCGCCCGGTGATCCAAACGAAACTGCCTACTGATCCGGCGGGATCCGGTAAACGGAAACGTGGGAACGCGACTCGGAAGTGAAGTCGGATCCGGTCCAGTCCGCGTGCCTGGTCTCCACCTCGAACCCGGCCAACTGAGCCATGAGGTCGAGCTCGGCCGGCCAGATGTAGCGGTGCGGGCTGCGGAACAGCTGCGCTTGCCGGCTCTCATCAAACCTGAAGTGGTGCGATACGACGTGCTGCCGCAGAACGTCGTACGTGTCCAAGCCGATGTAGCCGGGCTCGGCACCCCAGACCGTCGCTTGCTGACCCGGTGGGAGCCTGCGCAGGTCAGGCACCCAGAGTTCGATCACGAACCGCCCGCCGGGTGTGAGGTGGCGGGCGGCATTGCGGAAGCACGCGACCTGCTCGGCTTGGGTGAGCAGGTTGGAAATGGTGTTGTAGACGAGATACACGAGCGTGTACTCCCCCGGGGCGAGGGCAGTCGCCATGTCACCGACGATCACTGGGATCGTCGCTTCATCCGCCTTCGTTCGCAGCCGGTCGATCATCGGGAGTGACATCTCGATACCGGTCACGGCCACCCCTCGCTCGGCGAGCGGAACCGCAACGCGCCCGGTTCCGATGGCGAACTCGAGCGCCCGCCCGTCGCCTGCGAGTTCAGCGAGGCGGTCTACGGTCGGCCCCAAGACCTCCGGCGCGAACATACCCGTACCCGGCGTGTCATAGCGCTCGGCGGCATTGACGTCCCAGATCTGATCCGGCTCCATGCCGCCAACGATCACCATGGGTGCGCGTGTTGTCCAACGAATTTGCGACCTTACGGCCCCGGTACGCGGTCGGTGTTGAGCGGCTTCTCCGGTCGGCGGTCCGTCAGGCAATGAAGGACCGCTGACACCTGCTCGCTTGTGAGTTGGCTTCTCGTTGCGCGTCACCCCAAAGGGTGAATCCGGCTGCCCGCCGCGCCGGGTGCCAGGGTGGGACGGGTGGACATGGGCATCGTTGCGGGGGTCATACGGGGCCGCGGAGCGGTGGTCCCGCAGAGCCGATGGAGGGCGCGCATGCTCGGCACAGACTTCACCCATGGATCACCCTGCTGGATCGATCTCGGCAGTCCGGACACCACCAGGGCGGCCGCCTTCTACGGCGCCGTCTTCGGCTGGCAGTTCGTCTCTGCCGGGCCCGAGGCCGGCGGGTACGGGTTCTTCCAGAAGGACGGCAAGACCGTCGCCGCACTGGGGCCGCTCACCGAGGAGGGCGCGACGAGCGCCTGGACGGTGTACTTCCGGACCGATGACGTCCAGGCCACGACCAAGGCCGCCGAGCAGGGCGGCGGCACGGTGCGGGTGGCGCCCATGCAGGTCATGGGCGAGGGGTGGATGGCCCAGTTCACCGACCAGCAGGGGGCGCAGTTCGCGGTGTTGCAGCCGGGCACGCCGCAGGGAGGGCTGGAGAAGGCGTCCGAGGACAACACCCTGGTGTGGGTGGAGCTCCACGTACCCGACCCGGTGGCCGGGATCGGCTTCTATCACGGCCTGTTCGGCTGGCGCTCGCAGGAGATGCAGGCGCCCGGAATGACGTACCGGGTGCTGAGCCTCGAGCACGGGGACCAGCAGGACACGTCCTTCGGCGGGGTGGCCGCGCTCCAGGAGGGCGGTCGCGGGCCGAGCTGGGTCCCGTACTTCGCGGTCGCGGACGCCGACGAGACCGTCAGGAAGACGGAGGAGAACGGCGGCTCGGTCCTGATGCCGGCGGAGGACGTACCGGAAGTCGGCAAGATCGCGTGGCTGGCGGACACCGCCGGTGCGGTCTTCGCAGTACTCAAGCCGAACCCGCCGCAGGCGTAGGCAGGACGACGCGTCCGGCCGGTCGGTCCGCCGACTGCCCGCCGCCCGGAAGCACCCAGAGCCTCCAGAGCGGCAGCCACGGGTAGTTGGGGTGCGGCGTTCCACGATGGTGGCAACGCCCCCGTGGGCGTCCGCCGTGGTCATGTTGATCTCCTGGGCGGTGCCCACGGCGGCCGGTGCGGTGGCGCGGGCTGGTGTCGAGGTAGGCGTTGACCGGCGCTCTCGGCACCAGCACTCCCAACCTCGACGACGGGCAGTGGCGCGGCGCAGCTCCGGCTGCGGCGGCGCGAGCCGGGTCGGCCTGCTCACCGCGCCATGCTCCTCGCCCCGGACAGGAGGGACCACCGTCGTCACGTTGTGGAGGAAGCAGCTCCTTCGATGAGGTCCGCCGCTCTGCGCAGGCCGTCGCGGCGGCGTATTTCCCCTCCCACGTCGGCCAGCCGCTTCCGCAGGGTGTGGTCCGCGAGCAGACGCTCAACTGTCCCCGTCAATTCGCCGTCCGTGAAGCGGTAGGTGTCCAGCCGGACGCCGAAGCCCAGCTCGTCCATCCGCTGGGCGTTGTCGTACTGGTCCCAGAACAGTGGCAGCAGCACCATCGGCTTGCCGAAGTGCAGGGCCTCCGTCGTCGTGTTGTTGCCGCCGTGCGTGATGACCAGATCGACGACCGGCAGGATCGACGTCTGGGGCAGGAACTCCGCGCCCCACATGTTCGGGGAGAGCTCGATCTCCTCGTGGAGCGGGCCCTTGGACACGATGTAGCGGTGCGGAGTGCCGGACAGCACGCCGACGACGCGCCGCATCAGTTCCACATCCGCCGAGCCGAGTGAGCCCAGCGAGAAGTAGATCAACGCGCCGTCCCCGTCGCGCAGTTCCTCGGGCAGCACGAATTTCTCGTCCGTCTCCCGCACCGAGGAGTCCAGCCGGTGCCAGGCCGGGCCGGGTGCGCGCTCGTAGTCCGCGGCCTCGGGGTACACGTAGAGGTTCGTCCCGGCTTCGTGAATGAAGTCCAGCACCGGCAGGGCCTGAGCCCCCTGCTCCACCACCCACGCGTTGAACTCCTCCCAGAGCGCACGGTGCGAGCGGTCGTACGCCTCCCGGAACTCCGCCCAGCCGGAGCGGTCCGCCGCCGGATAACCGGAGAAGACCGGGGGCACGTCGCCCCTCCTCAGCTCGAGGGGGTTGCAGGACATGATGCGGACGAACGGCTTGCCGGCGGTCAGCAGGGCGGGGAAGCAGACGACGTTGTCCTCGACGATCACATCGGGCTGGACCCGTTCGATGATCTGCCGCAGCTGCGGCTCGCAGTACTTGACGCCCGCGATGAGCTCCTCCCAGACGGCCTTGATCCAGGTCTCCAGCTGCTCGATGGTCGGCTTGCGGAACTCCGGGGCGGTGTCCCGGATGAAGTCCTTCCAGAACTGGCCCGCGTCCTGCTCGCCTTCCGACGGCGGCGCGAGTTCGACCAGGTCCTCCTCGAAGCCGAGCGCTGTGAGCTTGCCCTTCCAGGACGCCTCGGCGGCGAAGACGACGCGATGGCCACGGCGGCGCAGGACATCGCCGATGCCGACACAGTTGTTGGTGGGTCCGTAGGCGCTCTCCGGTACGAACAGCACGGTGAGTCGGCGCTCTGTCATGGCTCTTCCCCCTCGATCGGACTGGCAGGAGTGCTGACGGGAGTACTGGCAGGAATGCTGGCGGGAATGTGGACGGCGGCGTCCGGCGGCCAGGACAGCGAGACCTGCTCGCCGGACGTGACACGAGATGGGCCCTGGACGGCGATGAGCACGGGCCGGTCCAGTCCCGGAACGCGCACGGCCAGGTGTGACGTGCCGCCATGGAAGCTGACGTCGACGACTGTGCCCGTGAGCCGCTCGCCCTCGCCCTCGACGGTTCCGTCGTTGTCGTTGCCCCCTTTGCCGCCGCCGATTCGGTTGCGGATGCGGATGCGCTCCGGGCGCACGGCCGTGATGCCGTTCGGCCCAGGAAAGAGGTTGTTCGCGCCGACGAAGCCCGCGACGAAGGTGGTGCGAGGCCGTTCGTACAGCGTCACCGGTGCGTCGGTCTGCTCGATGCGGCCCGCGTTCATGACGGCGATGCGGTCGGCGAGCGACATCGCTTCCTCCTGGTCGTGCGTGACCACCAGGAAGGTGATGCCGACCTCGTGCTGCAGCCGCTTCAGCTCCAGCTGCATCTCCGCCCGCACCTGTTTGTCGAGCGCGGACAGCGGCTCGTCGAGGAGCAGCAGCCGGGGCCGCTTCACGATCGCGCGGGCGAGCGCGACACGTTGGCGCTGTCCGCCGGAGAGCTCGTGGGGTTTGCGGCGGGCGTACGCGGTCAGGCCGACGGTGGCGAGGACCGCGTCGACCCGTTCCCGTATCGCAGCACGCGGGAGCCGTTCCCGCTCCAGCCCGTACGCCACGTTCCGCTCGACCGACATGTGCGGGAAGAGCGCGAACGACTGGAACATCAGATTGACCGGGCGCCGGTGCGGCGGCACGGACAGCAGGTCCTCCCTGTCGAGCGTGACTGCGCCCACGTCCGGGGTCTCGAAACCGGCGAGGATGCGCAGCAGGGTCGTTTTACCGCAGCCGCTCGGCCCGAGAAGCGCACAGAACTCGCCTTCGCCGATGTCCAGCGAGACATCGTCCAGCGCCCGTGTCCGCCCGAAGCGGTGACTGACGCCCTTGATCTCGATCATCCGATCGCCTCCGGGGCGCCACGGGTGGTCGTACGGGTGAGCCGCTGCGCGGCGACGACTGCGGTGAAGCTGACCGCGAGCAGCAGCGTCGCGAGCGCGTTGATCTCCGGAGTGACGCCGAAGCGGACCATCGAGTACACGACCACGGGCAGCGTCGGCTCGGTCGGAGCGGCCGTGAAGAACGCGATGACGAACTCGTCGACGGAGAGCGTGAAGGCGAGCAGCGCCCCGGCGGCGACGCCCGGAACGAGTGACGGAAGCGTGATGCGGACGAACGTCGTCAGCGGTGTCGCGCCCAGGTCCCGGGAGGCCTCCTCCAGCGAGGGATCCGTGTGCGCCAGCCGGGTGCGTACGAGCGCGGCAACGAACGCGGTGCCGAAGACGGTGTGCGCGAGCAGCACGCTGTGCAGGCCGAGGGTGAGCTGGACGGCGGCGTAGAAGACGAGCAGGCCGATGGCGAGCAGCAGATCAGGAACGACGGCGGGGAGCAGCGTGACCGCGTCCAGCAGCCGTGAACGCCTGTCATGGCCCGCCCCGACCGCGAGCAGGGTGCCGAGGACGGTGGAGAGCGCCGCGGACCCGGCCGCGACGATCAGGGTGTTGACGAGCCCGTGCAGGATCTCGTCGTCGCCCGCCAGCTCGCCGTACCAGCGCAGGCTGAACCCCTCGAAGGCGTACGGGGAGCGGCCCGCGCTGAACGACATGGCGACGAGGACGACGACGGGCGCGTAGAGGAAGACGTACGTGAGCCAGAAAGGCATCTTCACCAGAAGCCGGTGTCTCATCGGGTCGCGTACCTCCTCGCCGCCCACGCCTGAGCGAGGAGCAGCACCATCAGCACGGCCAGCAGCGCGAGGGCGAGCGCCGACCCGAAGGGCCAGTCGCGGGCCTTGAGGAACTGGTCGCGGATGAGGTTGCCGACCAGCACCGAGCGCCCGCCGCCGAGCAGTTCGGGGATGACGAAGTTGCCGAAGCTCGGTACGAAGACGAAGAGACAGCCGGTGAGGATCCCGGGGACGGTGAGGGGAAGCGTCACCGTGCGGAAGCTGGTCCACGGCCCGGCGCCCAGATTCGCGGCGGCCTCGCGCAGCTGCGGATCGAGTCGCACGAGGGATGCGTACAGGGGGAGGATCATCAGCGGCAGATACGCGTACAGCAGACCGGTGACGACGGCTGCGTCGGTGTACAGGACGTCCACCGGGCCGAGGCCGATCGCGCGCAGCGCCTTGTTGAGCCAGCCGGGGCCGCTCAGCAGCACGATCCACGCGTAGACGCGGATGAGGAAGCTGGTCCAGAAGGGCAGCACGACGGCGATCAGGGCGATCGTCTGCCGGCGGCGCGGCAGGCCGGCGATCACGTACGCCGTCGGATAGCCGATCAGGAGGGCGAGGACGGTGGTGAGGGCGGCGATCCAGGTGGAGTGCAGGACGACGTCGGCGTACAGCGGGTCCGCGAGGCGGGTGAAGTTCTCGGTGGTCGGCTCGTCCACGACGCCGCCGAAGCGGCCGCGCCGGAGGAAGGCGTAACTCAGCACCAGGCCCAGCGGAATGACCATGAAGACGGTCAGATAGGTCAGGCCGGGCCCGGTCAGGGGCCACCGCTTCATGAGCCGGCGGTCACCTCGGTCGACAGCCGTGTGTACTTCATGGCCGAGTCGCCCACGTCGACGATGGACTCGCCCTTCAGCAGCTCGGCCGGGGTCATGCGCAGCGGTGCGTTGGCCTCGAGCACCTTCGGGTCGAGCTGTTCCATGGCGGCCTTGTTGGGCACCTTGTAGAGGATGTTCTCGGCAGCCCAGCTGTGGATCTCCGGGTCGAGGATGTAGTTGATGAGGGCGTGCGCGGCCTCTTTGTTCTTGGAGGACTTCAGCACGACCATCGTGTCCACCCAGAGGTCGCTGCCCTCCTTCGGCACGGTGAACTTGATCTTCGGGTCGCTGGTCGGGCACCAGCCGTCCCAGGCCTCGGCCATCGCCGACTCGCCCTTGGTCAGCCGGTCACCGAAAGTGGTGTCGTCGTAGGCGAGCAGGTTCTTCTTGGCGTCGAGGAGCAGGGCGCGAGCGTCGGTGAGTTCCTTGTCGCTGGTGGTGTTGACGGAGTGGCCGAGCACCTTCAGTGCCGGGAGGGCCAGCCAGCGCTCGGTGGTCATCATGGTGACCTTCTTCTTCAGCGCGGCCGGAGGCTTGAGGATGTCGTTCCAACTGGTCGGGGCCTGCTCCACGAGGTCGGTGCGGTAGCAGATCCCGGTCGTCCCCCAGGTGTAGGGGACGGAGAAGGTGTTGTCCTTGTCGTAGGCGAGCTGCTGGGCCTCGGGATAGAGGTTCTTGAGGTTGGGGATCAGGTCCGCGTGGATGGGCTCGAGCAGTCCGGCCTCGTTCAGGGCCTGGGCGTACTGGCCGGAGACGAAGGCGACGTCGATACCGCTGTCGCTGCCCGCGCCGCCGGCCGTCAGCTTGGCCATGATCTCTTCGTTGGTGGCGTGGTGCGCGATCTTCACCGGGACCCCGAGGTCGTTCTTGACCCGCTCGGGGAGGTCTTCGGGGCTGTAGCCGTCCCAGATGGAGACGGTGAGGGACTGTTCGGTGATGTCGGCCTTCGGGTCGAGTGCGTCCGGGCCGCCGTTGCTCTGGCTGCCTTGTTCTCCGCAGCCTGCGAGTAATAACAAGGCCAGCCCCGTAGCCACAGCCCCGACTGCACGCATGCCTCTCATGTCACAACTCCCCCCGCTGAAGCGCCCGTTGCGGCGTGAGTCTCGCATCACGCCGCAATTTCCACAACGGGGCAGTGGTGGTCAGTGGCCGTCAGACGGGCCGGACGCTTCCACGGACCGGCATGTGACAAGCCGGCTCATCGCGACCTATGAGCCCGGCTTCGGGCTTGAATCATCTTGCCGTCACCGGAGGCGAGCCGACGCTCGGTTTCCTTGTCCGTCTTGCCCGAGGGGCGCTTCTGCTGAAGCAGGTGCCGCACGGGGCGCGGGCGGCACTGGACATCGGGTGCGGTACGGGACAGTTCGCACGGCTGCTCGCGGGAAGGGGGCTGGACGTCGAGGGGATGGATGCCAATGCGGACGTCATCGCGGCGACGCAAGCCTGGTCCTACCCGGGAGTGGTGAAGCCGGCCTGCCACAGGTCGCGGAGCAACGCGATCTCGGCCATGTGGTGGATGAATTCGAGGTTGGACCCCCACAGCACCGAGACATACGGGTCGTCGGGGGCGGAGCCGTACGGGTACTGGGAGAAGCCGACCGTGTCGAGCTGCTCCTCGGTGACGGCAGCCACGCTGTCGCGCCAGCGGTCGATCGTCGCCCAGAATTGCTCGAGTGCCAAGGCGGCGGAGGGGGTGAAGTCGACGAGCTGCTTGGGGTCCTGCCGCCGCTCGCCGAAGGTCCACTCCCATTCGCCCGCGAATTGGTAGTGCAGGTGTCCCAGCCGCCACGCGAGGGTCGTGACTGGTGTTTCGTCGGGCTCCGGCTCACCGGTGTGGGCGAGGATCTGCTCGACCCGCTCGACGCTCACGCTCCAGTCCTCGGCAATCTTGGCGACGGTCATGCCGTCGGCGGCCTGCCGGGCAACCTCGGCGTACTCGCTGGCCGGGATGTCCGGGGCGCCCAAGTCGAGCACCCACTCGCCCGGCCCGAACGCCCTGGGGGTCACCGCCTCGCCCCGGCGCCGGACCGACCAGCAACCGGGCACCGGCTCCCACAGGTACTCCTCGTCGCTGAGCCCCGTCAGCCGCACCTGGGCCGTCTCCCTGGCTTTGTCGAACTGGTCGAGCAGTAAGCCCAAACGGTCGGTCCGCGCGCGCTCGATCTCCATGCCTGGCTCCCTTCGCGGTCGCAGCTCACACTCGCCGCGATCGGAGGGAAGCTAACGGCTCACCTCACGGGGCGCGACTGATTTTCCCGCGACCGCAGCGGTGCAGCACCACCCGCATCACCGCACTCGTTCAGGCTTGACGCCGTCGGTGCCGGTGCTCATCGTCACCCACAGCAAGGTCCTCGGCGCCCTTCAGCCGACAACCGCCGCCAACCCACCTCGGCCGTAACCCGGCGACGGCGGCCAAGTGCGCCGACGGTTCACCGAAGACGTCGACCACCCGTTCGTAGGCGTCGAGGCCGGTCTCCACCGGAACATGGGGGAGTTCTCCCGAGTACGGGGTTCTTGAAGAGCGGGGTGATTTTCCCGACAGAGCGGACGAATCGATTTCGCTACAAGTTCCGAAATTATTCGTGATGGGTCCGCCATGCCGCCGCAACACATCATTCCTACCGTCGCTATCGGTCGCATCGACACCATCACACCCATGAAGTGCATCGGACCAAAAAAGCTGCTTCCCCCCGAATTCACATTGCTGTCCTCAGTGCCTTCATGAGACAGGAGCCTCGAGTGTCCAACCTCTCCAGACGCGGCGCCCTACGGCTGACCGGTGGCATAGCTCTCATCGGTACCTTCGCCCTGGCGGGCTGTGGCCGCAGCGGTGACACTGCCGCGACAGCCACCGCCGAGCCCGTCGACACCTCCCCGGCCACCGGCACCCTCAACGTCTGGGCCGCCCAGGGTGATGCCGATGTGCTCGACAAGGTCATCAAGCCCTTCGAGGCCGCCAACCCCGACCTCGACGTGAAGTTCACGCTGATCCCGAACGCCGAGTACTACACCAAGCTCCAGTCGGCGATCGCGGCGGGCAAGGGACCCGATGTCGCCCAGTTCTTCCCCGAGTCGCAGGCGCAGTTCCTCGATCCGTCGATCCTGCAGGCCGTTCCGGACGGGCTCGTCGACCCGGACAGCTTTTTCAAGAGTCTCTGGGACGCCGGTGTGGTCAAGGACGTCGCCTACACGGTGCCCTGGTACGCCTACACCTACGCACTCGTCTACCGCTCCGACCTGGCCAAGAAGGCGGGCGTCAAGGCGCCGGCCACGTGGGACGAGATGGTGCCGTTCTTCAAGGCGCTTCAGGGCGCCGGCGCCGGGCACGGCCTCGGGGCCGACAACGGCTGGGACATCTTCAACGGCCAGGACGTAGCGATGTACGCCTGGCAGGCCGGCGGCTCGCTGCTCTCCTCCGCCGGTGAATGGACACTCGACACGCCCGCGATGGTCGACGCGATCAAGTACAACGCGTCGTTCTTCACCTCGGGCGCCGCCGACACCAGCACGCCCACGTTCCTCGACGCGCAGCCGTACTTCGTCGCCGGCAAGACCGCCACGATGATCACGGGCCCGTGGGTCGTCGGTCAGCTCGACACCGCCGCGAAAAAGGACGGCTGGACGGCATCCCACGTCGCCACCGCACCGCTGCCGGCCGGGGCGTCGGGCAGCGTCTCCTTCTCCGCCGGAGGCAGCTGGGGCGTGCTCGCGGACAGCGGCAACTCGGACGCGTCGTGGAAGCTCGTCCGGTACCTCGCGAAGCCGAACACGCAGGTCGCGCAGTACAAGGCGTACAGCTCGCTGCCGGCCGTCATATCCGCCTGGGACGACCCCGCCATCGCCGACCAGCCACTCCTTGACGCCTTCCTCACACAGCTGAAGAACACCCGGGCCTTCCCTCAGGTGAGCACCTGGCAGCAGGTCGCGACCCGGCTGGGCAGGGAGATGGAGGCCGTGGCCAAGGGCACGGAGACCGCCGCAAAGGCCGCCTCGAACGTCCAGTCGTACGCCGAGAGCGTCGGCACGGGCGCGAAGTGATCCGCGGATGACCACCACCCTCGTCCCCGGAACCCGGCGAGCACAGGGGACGCGGCGGACTCCGGGGACGCCGCACAGGGCGCGTCGCTCCCGGGGCACCCGTCGAACGGCTGTCGCCTGGCTGTTCCTCGCACCGTTCACCCTCGTGTTCCTGCTCTACACGGCGATCCCCACCATCGCCGCGCTCGGATTCAGCCTCACCGACCTGCGGGGCACGGATCTGCGTCATCCGCTCGCGGTCGACTTCACCGGACTCGAGAACTATCTCCGCCTGTTCAGGGATCAGAGCTTCCTGCGGGACATCCTGAACACCGCCCTCTTCGTGGCCGTCGGTGTGCCGATGACCATGGGGATCGGATTCGCACTAGCCGTCGCGCTGAACTCCGGCATCCGGCGCCTGCGCGGCGTGTTCCGTACGGTCTTCTTCGCACCGGTCGTCACCAACGTCGTGGCGGTCGCACTGATCTGGCAGTACGCCTTCAACGAGAGCGGCACCGTCAACAAGGTGCTCGGCGCCGCCGGCTTCTCCGGGCCGAACTGGCTGGACGATCCCAACCTGGCCATGCCCGTGGTCATCCTGCTCGGCGTGTGGCGCAACTTCGGCACTGCGATGGTGCTGTTCCTCGCCGGCCTGCAGGCGATTCCGGAGGACGTGTACGAGGCGGCCTCCCTCGACGGGGCCGGCCGATGGCGGCAGTTGAGGCACATCACCCTGCCGCTGCTGCTGCCCACCACGCTCATGGTGTCGGTACTGCTGACCGTCTTCTACCTCCAGGTGTTCGACGAGCCGTACCTGCTCACGAACGGCGGCCCGCTGGGCTCCACCGAGTCAGTGGCGCTGTATACCTACCACCAGTTTGGATCCGGCGAGTTCGGGTTGTCCTCGGCCGCGTCCTTCGTGATGCTCCTGCTCGTGGCCCTGGTGAGTGTCGTCCAGTTCCGGCTGCTGAAGCCCCGCGCATGACCGCCGTCGCCGCGTTGGAAGACGCTCACATGACCACCGACCGGATCGTCTTGCGGCGCCGGTCCGTCTCCCGGCCGCTGCTGTACGGCGCGCTCGTACTGTGCGCACTGCTCACGGTGCTTCCGTTCATCTGGGTGATCAGCGGCTCGCTGCGCGGTCTCGACGAGATCCGCTCCGACCCCGGTGCCTGGCTCCCGCATGACGTCACCTTCGACAACTTCGTACGGCTGTTCAGAACCGAAGGTTTCGGTCAGTTCAGGGTCAACAGCATCGTGGTCGCGACCATCGTGGTGGTCGGCAACATCGTGGCAGCATCGGCGGCGGGCTACGCGCTCGCGAAGTTCGACTTCGCGGGCAAGCGGATCGCGTTCGGCGCGGTCATGGCGGCGATGATGGTGCCGTTCACCACGGTGTTCGTCACGCAGTTCGTGATCACTGTCGACATGGGTCTGGCGGACACCCTCGCCGGTATCGCCCTGCCCGGCGTGGCGATGCCGATGTCGGTCTTCATCATGCGGCAGTACGCAATGTCGATCCCCGACGAACTGCTGGAGGCGGCCCGGATCGACGGCGCGAGCGAGTTCCGGATCTTCTTCAGGATCTTTCTCCCACTGGCCGGCCCCGCTGTCGCGACGATCACGATCATGTCGTTCCTCACCTCGTGGAACAACTTCATATGGCCGCTCATCGTCGCCCAGAGCATGTCCACTTACACGCTGCCGGTGGGCCTCGCCGCCACCAGTCAGGCGGCGGCGCACGTCACCGACTACGGCCTGATGCTCGCCGGTGCGATCGTCGTGATGCTGCCGGTACTCGTGCTCTTCCTGCTCCTGCAGCGCTACTTCGTGCAGGGCATCGCCGGAACCGGAATGCGGTGATCCCGATGGACGACCTGACATACGACCGGATCGACCCGCTCGACGCGCCCGGCGAGCGACGCGAGACGGGGTTCCCCCGGCCGAAGGCTGGGGGACGGTCACCGTGCATGCTCCCGCGGGCACGATCATCGGCCGTCGCAGCGGGCGCGTGCGGCGCTTCCTCGGCATCCCGTTCGCTGAAGCACCCACTGGTGCACGGCGGTTCGCCGCGCCGGTCCCCCGCGGCCGGTTCACGGAACCCTTCGACGCCTCCCGGCACGGTGCCACCTCCCAGCGCGTGCCGCTGTTCGCCACGACCACCGTGCCGGAGCCGTCGGTGCCGGGCGACGACGTGCTGAACCTCGCCATCGTCGCTCCGGCCGCGGACGACGACCGCGGGCCCTTCCCGGTCGTGGTGTGGATCCACGGGGGCGCTTTCCTCGCGGGAAGCCCGGCCAGTCCGTGGTACGACGGCAGCGCTTTCGCGCGCGACGGTGTCGTCTGCGTCACCGTCGGGTACCGGCTGGGCGTCGACGGATTCGCCCCGCTGGACGGCGTACCCACGAACCTCGGGCTGCGTGACCTGCTGCTCGCCCTGGACTGGGTGCAGGAGAACATCGCCGCTTTCGGCGGTGATCCGGACCGGGTCACCGCGGCCGGCCAGTCGGCGGGTGGCGCGGCGGTGCTCGCGCTGCTGTCGTCGCCCGTCGGCAGCGGCCGCTTCCACCGCGCGGTCAGCCTGTCCGGTGGCACCTTCGCCGTGGGTGCGGACGCGGCACGCGACTTCCTCGAGCAGCTCGGGAACAGGCTCGGCGTGCAGCCGACGCGAGCCGGATTCGGCACCCGCACCGTGGAGCACATCCAGCAGGCCCTCATCGACCTGCGGAGCGAGCGGGGCGACGACACGCTCGTGCTCGGCCCGTTCGTCGGCGACGACATCCTGCCGGTGCCCGTCACCGACGGACTCACCGTGCACGGACACGGCGTACCTCTGCTGCTCGGTGCGACGGGCGACGAGTTCGACGGCGGTGCCACACCGGAGAACCCTCACCCGAGCTGCCTCTTCGGCGCTGAACAAGCCTCGGCCGAACTCGCCGCGGCCCGCGCGGCAGGTACCCGCGTGACGGACACCCTGTTCCGCGCCGCCTGCCCGCGCGTAGCCGTCTCCCGTCGCGACGCCACCGCCGGTACCTGGCTGTACTCCTTCGAATGGCCTTCCCCCGTGCTCGGCGGCTCCGTGCACTGCATCGACATCCCGTTCTTCTTCGACGTACTGGACGCCCCAGGCGTCGCCGAGGCGCTCGGACCGAACCCACCTGCGGAACTGGCCACGTTGATGCACGCCGATCTGGTCGGGTTCGTCCGCGGCCGGGAGCCGACCTGGGCGAGGGCGACCGGGACGCTCGGAGACCCGGCTCGCGAATACGGTCGGCCTGGCGTAGCGCTCGTGGCAGACACCACGGGCGCGTTCGATCCCGTGGTACGGAGGGTGTCCGAGGTGGCGGAGGCGTGCTGATGTCCGGGATGAACCAGAGCGCGGTCCGACGAGTCAACACCTCGGTCATCCTCCGCGCGCTGGCGGTGTCGGCCGGGCCGACGACATTGACCGGGCTCGCCGAGCAGGCCCGCCTCTCCCGCCGCACCATCGAGCTCATCCTGGACTCGCTCGTCGAAGCGGGCTGGGTGACCGAACTGGACCGCGTGCCGACCAGCGGCTGCGCCGGGCGCCCCGCCCGCCGATACGAACTGCGGGCCGAGCACGCGCTGCTGGCGGCCGTGGGCATCACCACCTCGGACGCGTCCGCGGTCGTCGCCGATGTGCGCGGCCGCATCCTCGGCCGGGCGCACCGGCCGCTGCGCGCCTACCAGGATCCGCAGGTCACGCTTGACGACGCGGCGGCGCTGGTGCTGGAGGCACTCGATGACGCGGGCGGATCGGCGGACCGCCTTCGAGCCGGTGCGGTCGCAGGCGGCGGCGCCATCGACGACGACGGAGTCGTGCGGCGCCTGGTGCATACGACGCGGTGGGAAGGCGTGAACCTGCCCGAGGAACTCACGCAACGCATCCGGGTGCCCTGGTTCGCGGACAACGACACCAACCTCGGTGCGCTCGCGGAGCGTTGGCGGGGCGTGGCCGGTGACCACGACAACGTTGTGTGGGCGATGCTCGGGAACCGAACCGGTCTCGGCATCCTCATACGAGGTGTCGTGCACCGCGGTCTCGACGGTGCTGCGGGCGAGATCGTCGAGGCGGTGTCGATCCCGACCGGCTCGGTCGAGGACCGCCCCGTGGCGTGGCTCACCTCACCGGAACCGGCCCAACGCAGGGTTGCGCTCAACCGGTTCGAAGCGGCCCGGGCCGGCGATGCGACCGCGCTCGCGGAGGTCGACGAGTTCGTGGACAACATCGCCTCGATCCTCACGACCTTGTCGTGGACGGTCGCGCCGTCGCTCATCGTGCTCGGCGGCGGTCTGGAAGACGCGGCCGATGTGCTGCTGCCCCGAGTGCGTGATGCGATGCGCAATGCCCGCACCCCCGCGATCGAGCTGCGCGCCACCGGCCTGGGCCGCGACGCCGCGCTCATCGGCGCCGTGAAGTTGGCACTCGACCGCATGGACACCGAGCTGTTCGGCCCGCTCGTCCCCAGCGTGTGATCGCGCACCGAGCGCCCACGCGCCCCTCATCCCCCCGTGGCACAGGTCTCCCCACCAGCACCTGTGGCACAAGACAGGAGTCTCACTGTGACCGGCACCCCCCGCACCGACGTCCTCATCGTGGGCAGCGGCATCATGGGATCCGTCGTGGCCCGACTGCTGCGCGACAGCGATCCGGCGCTGGACATCACCATGGTCGACGGCGGCAGTGCGATAGGCGAGGCCCCGGGCCTGCACCTGCACGACGTCGAGGACCCAGTCCTCTGGTCGCGCTACAACGAACAGGTCGCCACCGGCATCCAGGGCATGTACACGGGCGCCGAGGTGGTGCGCGAGGTCGCGGACAGCCTCACCGACCTGACACCCGGCATGTTCCACGCGCTCGCCTTCGGCGAGGAGGCCGAGGCGATGCCCGCGACAGCGCTCGCGTGGAACGCGGGCGGCATGGGCGTGCACTGGACCGCCGCGACGCCCTGGCCCGCCGGACACGAGGTGTTCGATTTTGGCGACCCGGCCCGCTGGGCGGCGGATCTGGACACCGCGTACCGAGTGCTCACGGTCACGCCGGCCCCGATCGGCCCGACCGAGGTCGGCCGGACGGTGCTCGACGTACTACGCCGGCGCTTCGACGGCGTCGGACCGGACGACCGGCGACCGCAGCCGATGCCCATGGCCGTCACCCCGACGGCATCGGGACCCATGCCGCGCACGGCTCCGGGGACGATCTTCCCCGCGATCGCGAAGGGCGGGGACCCGGCGTTCACCCTGGTGACCCGAGCGCTCGCGACGGCCCTCATCGTCTCGGACGGCCGGATCGCCGGCGCCCGGCTGCGCCGCATCACCGACGGCGCCGAGTCGGAACTCCTCGCGGATGCCGTGGTGGTGTGCGCCGATGCGCTACGCACCCCGCAGCTGCTGTTCGCTTCAGGCATCCGGCCCCAGGCGCTGGGGCGCTACCTCAACGAACACGCGTTCATCACCGCCCGGGTGCTGCTCGACCTCGACCGGTTCGGCATCGAACTCGGCGCCCTGCCCCTGCCACGTGCGGGCGAGTTCAGCACGGATGCGATCTGGCTGCCGCAGAACGGAGCGGCGCAGCCGTTCCACGGTCAGATCATGAACCGCACGTACGTGGATGAGGACGGCAGCCCCCTTGCGCACTCCGTGGGCCTCTCGCTGTACGTCCCCGTCGAGTCACGCCCCGAGAACCGGCTCGTGTTCTCCGAGGCCGAGACCGATCTCGCCGGGATGCCGCGGATCGGCGTCGAGTTCGGTTATTCCGACGCCGATCGCGCGCTGATCCGGCGGGCACTGGCCGAAGTCGAGTTGATGGCCGAGGAGTTCGGCTCGTTCGATCCCGCGACCGAACGGGCCCTGCTTCCGCCCGGCTCGTCGCTGCATCTGACCGGCACCGTCCGGGCCGGCGTCGCCGACGACGGCACCAGCGTGTGCGACCCGGACGGCCGGGTGTGGGGCTTCGACAACCTGTATCTCGCCGGCAACGGCGTGATCCCCACCGCGATGGCCGCCAATGTCACCCTGACCGGCGCGGTGACCGCCGTACGGGCCGCCCGTGCCGTCGCCGCACGCCACGCCGCACTCACCGCACACTGAGAGGAATCTCGATCATGATCGACATCGCGAAGGAATACCGCGTGGCGCTGCCGGCGTGGATCGACGACGAACTGGCCGCCGTGCCCGCCGTCGTCCCCGACCGCGACGACCGGATGCGCCTCGTGCACCGCCTGGCCGACCGCAACTGGCGCGAGGGCAACGGCGGCCCGTTCGCGGCACTCGTCGCCGAGCAGGACACCGGCCGGATCGTCTCGGTCGGCGTGAACGTCGTGCTCGCCTCAGGCGTCTCCAGTGCGCACGCCGAGGTCGTGGCGCTCGGACTGGCCCAGACGGCGACCGGCGGCTGGGACCTCGGCGGCGACGGCATGGCGGCGCACGAGCTGGTCGTGAACTGGCGTCCGTGCATCCAGTGCTACGGCGCGGCCATGTGGTCCGGGGTACGCGGCCTCGTGGTCGCCGGTGAGGGCCCGGAACTCGAGGAGATCACCACGTTCGACGAGGGCCCGCTCGGCGCGGACTGGGCCGAGCAGTTCGAGGCACGCGGCATCAAGGTCGTGCGGGACGTGCTCCGGGACGAGGCGCTCGCCGTGTTCCGCAGCTACCGGGAGGCTGTCGACGGCGACGGTGTGGTCGTCTACAACGCCCGCGGGGGTGCCGAATGACACGGGTGGAGGACACCACCGAGCCGCGTTTCGCTACGGACATCATCACCTTCTACCACCCGGCTTTCTGGGGCCTCGAATCAGCAGACGCCGTGCGCGGCTGGGCCCTCGACAACCCCGGGAGTTTCTGGCAGCGGGTGATGGACGCGCTGGCCGAGGCCGGTGTCAGCGGCATCGAGCTCACCTTCGCGCCCGGCGACATCGACTCGGCCCTGCGAGCCTTCGGCGACGCACCGTCGTTCCGCCGCGAACTGGAGTGCCGAGGCCTGTCCGTCGTGAGCGCCTTCATCGCCGCGAGCGAATGCCCCGACTGGAGGCACAGCGAGAACCTGCCCGCGATCGTCGCCGACGCCGAACGACGCGCGACCTTCCTCGCCGACGTGGGGGCGGAACTCCTCGTCGCCGGACTGCCCATGCGGACGACGTTCGGGACACGCCCGCCCTTCTTCGTCGACGCCGCGTACATGACCCGGATGGCCGACATCGCCCATGTGGTCGGCGAGGCCGTCGCCCAGCACGGTGTGAAACTCGCCTTCCACACGGAGTCCAACAGCACGCTCTGGTACGAGAGGGACATCGACCTGTTCATGGCCCTGACCGACCCGCGCTACGTGTGGCTGTGCCCCGACTCGTGCCACATCGCACTCGGGGGAGGCGACCCCGTCGCTGTCGTGCGTCGCCACTCCCAGCGCATCGCTCTGGCGCACTGGAAGGACGCGGTCAAACCGATCGACGTCGAACTCACCATCGACGAGACGGTCTTTGCCCAGCAGCAGCCCTACATGACCGAACTGGGCAAGGGCATCGTGGACTGGCGGGGATGGGCCGACGCGATGTCACTCACTCCCGGCGCGGGCATCGTGCTCATCGAGCTGGATGAGGCGGCTGATCCCGTTGCCGCGCTCCGGGCGGGGACGGCCGTTGCGAAGAAGGCTCAGGCATGATCGACTTCGCCGCCGACCGAACTCTCGATGTCGGTCCGCACGGTCTCGGTGATCCTCGCCGACACGCCACCTCGCCGAAAACGACCCCGGAATGCAGTTGATCGGCCCGAACCGCTTGTACCACGGCGAGTAGGAGCCGACGCAGCTCCAGACGGATCTCGATGGTCACCGGCCCCCGGAAACCCGCAGCCCTCGCCCGCTCTCATCTGGCTGGTGCGGCTGGTTGGGGGGCCGGTCACCCGCTGCCGCTGCCCGGACCGGCAGCGGGGGGTACTGCTATTGCGCGTAGGTCTCGAACTCGGCGACCCGTGGTGTGCCGGTCGAGCCGGTGATCTCGAAGGTGATCTTGTTCAGTGAGGTCCGGGGGAAGGTGATGACGCCTGCCCCGCTGCCCGCGGTCAGGACGGCGCCGGTGTCGGCGTTGACGACCCGCCAGGACCCGATGGTGCCTTCGGAGCCCGACGCCTCCCGGATGTTGATCCTGGACACGGTGGTGGCGGAGCCCCACTTGACCGAGATGGAACCGGTCGAGCCGGCCGGCGACCAGTAGGTGCTCATGTCACCGTCCCGCACATTGCCGTAGCTCGTCCCGTCGGCCTTGCTGGAGCCGTCGGAGCCGGCTCCGATGCTGAGGTTGGTCCCGCTGGGGTGGGTCGATGTCGCGGTGGCGGTCGGCGTCGCGGTGGGTGTCGAGGTGGCGGTCGGCGTCGCGGTGGCGGTGGGTATCGAGGTCGCGGTGGGCGTCGGCGTCTGCGGCGTGCAGTTGCCGTCCGACACCTGCAGCCCCGTGCCGGCGCCTGCCGTCCGGCTCACGATGTCGGGCACGCAACCGGCGTCGTCGAGGCTGTAGGAGTAGGGGATGCTGACCGAGGTGTTGGACTCCGGGTCGGGGCCGGCCGGGTTGTAGTCGCTACTCGGGCTGGACCAGGTCACGTTGTCGAAGATGTTGCCGCTGACCTGCCAGTAGCCGGCCGCGTCGGTGTAGAAGGTGCCCAGGATGTCCTTGGAGTCCTCGAAGTAGTTGTTGTCCACCTTGGCGCGCGCTCCGGCGCGGGAGTTGATGCCGGACTCGTTCAGGCTCACGTAGTGGTTGTTGTAGATGTGGGCCGTGCCGCCCCGCAGAAGCGGTGTACGGGAGTCGATGTTCTCGTACAGGTTGTGGTGGTACGTGATGAAGCTGTTCGTCAGGTCGCTCTCGCTGGACCCGACGAGGCCACCGCGGCCGGAGTTGCGCAGGGTGCTGTAGGACAGGGTCACGTACTGGGTGTTGTCCTTCATGTCGAAGAGGCCGTCGTACCCCTCCGACTCCCCGCCCGACGCCTCGAGGGTCGTGTGATCGACCCAGACGTTGCGGACGTCGCTTTCCATGCCGATGGCGTCACCGCCGTTGGACGTGGGCGAGCCCGACTTCTTGACGTTCCGGACGGTCACGTTCTGGATGATGATGTTGCTTGCCTCGCGGATGTGGATGCCCAGTTGGTCGAAGACGGCGCCGCTGCCGACTCCGACGAGCGTGACGTTGCTGATCTGCTTGAGCTCGATCACGTCGTCAGCCGTGTTGCAGCTGTCGCCCGACACCTTGCTGGTGTTGCCGTGGTTGATGGTCCCCTCGACCTCGATGGTGATCGGGGTGCTGCTGTCGGCCCGGCCGCACAGTGCCGCGTGGATCTCCGTTCCCGTGGTGGCCCGCACGGTTTGCCCGCCCGCACCACCGGTGGTCCCGCCGTTCTGGGTCGCGTAGCCGGTGGCGCTGCCGGTGGCCGCCGAAGCCTCGGGCATCGTCAGAACCGCACCGGTCACGGCCGCCAGGCCCATCGCGGCCAGCGCCGCATAGAGCTTCACTGCGACTGGTCGTCTCATCCTTGTCTCCCCAATTCATCGTTGAATTACGGGTGTTGGTGTCTCAGGCCGTAGTCGCCGCGGGTGGCGCCGAGGTTGCAGACCTGTCGCAGGCAATTTCGCCGGTCTGCTGCGAGCGGTGGGCCGCGCGGAGGCGGCCCGCAAGGCGGCCGTCACGCGCGCACGGAACAAGGAGCGCGCCGAGCAGGCCCGCCACGAACTGGCTGCCGTGCGCGAGCAGACCGCACACAGCTCGCCCGTCGCCCTGGTGCGCTACGCCGCCGCGCTGGCAGCGCACCTGCCGCAGAGCCCGGAATTCCTGCGGAGGTTCACCGCGGACGAGGCGGTCGCCGAGCTGTTCGGCCTTCTGGTTGACGTCGCCGCCGCCCTGCACCCGCGCCGCAGGGCGCGGTGGTGGCACCCCCAGCACGTGAGCAACCTCCTCGCCGCACCACCACCCTCGCTGCGAAGCGAGGAGGCCGCCCGCGCCGGAGTCGCGCTGCGCGCGGCACGGTCTGAACGGGCCAGACAGGCGCGCGCGAACCGACGGCGGGCGGGCTGGCGCTAGGACCTGGGCCGAGCAGCTCGGCGTGCCGCTGGACCAGGTGCCGGAGAACTGCGGCAGACCGACCGCCAAGGCGGTGCGGGCGGCCCGTGCCGATCCGCCGGGCTGGGCCCGACAGTGACCGGCCGGGGCACTGCGTCCGCGTGCGCGGCGCCGCAGGGGCGGTCGGGCGCGGGGGCGGTCGGGCGCGGGGGGCGTAGGAGGCGCAGGAGGCGCGGAGACATTGCCCGACGCCACCGCCCGGGCAACACAAAGTGCTGGTCGAGATCGCTCCCGACCAGCACTCCGTTGCAAAAACCAGTTGTTCGTCTGCGTTGTGTCCGAGGGGGGACTTGAACCCCCACGCCCGATAAAGGGCACTAGCACCTCAAGCTAGCGCGTCTGCCATTCCGCCACCCGGACTAGGTGTCTGTCGTTCGCGTGGTGTTCCCCGCGGCGACATGGACAACAATACCAAGGTTTCGGAGTGCCCTTCACCTGCGTATCCGGGCCGCCCGCCCCCCTCCCGACCCCTCTCTCACCTCACTCAGCGACTAAAGGGACCTCACTCGGCAGTTTTCACCCTGAGTGCCCGACTCGTTACGAGACCCGGGGGCGGAAACGGGCGGCGCCGACCGCTACTGCCCGCAGAAGCGGTCGGCGCCGCCCGTCCCGGGGCAGCGCCGACTCGTTCCGCCGTGTCGGGTGCAGGGATGCCGCTACGGCATCAGGTGGTACTCCGGGAAGTTCCCCGGCAGCCGCTCCTCCCCCGGCCCCTGCGTCACGGCGCGGACCAGCAGCTCGCCTCCGACGAAGGCGCCCCGCCAAGACGCGCCGAACCCGCCGAACAGCTCCTCGCGGTCGCCGCGCGATCGCGGCTTGCCCTCGCCGACCTTGAAGGCCCGGATCTGCGGAGTCAGTCGCTCGTACGTCGCGGGGTCGTCGGTCGAGAGGGTGGCGACCAGCGCGCCGTTCGACGCGTTCATCGCCGCCAGCAGCTCAGCCTCGGTGTCGACCAGGACGATGGTGTCGACCGGGCCGAACGGCTCCGCGTGGTGCAGCGGCGAGGACGGGGGCGGGCCCAGCAGGGTCACCGGCGGGACGTACGCGGAGGTGTCCTGGCCGGGGAGGAAGCGCCCGTCCGCGAGCGAGCCGCGGTGGAGTGGCACGGCTCCGCGATCGATGGCTTCCGTGACCTGGTCGGTCAGCTCCTTCGCCTTCGCGGCGTTGATCAGCGGTCCGAAGTCCAACTCCGGAAACGAGTCCTCGGGACGCTCCACCGCGAGCGGGTGCCCGATGCGGATGGTGCGGACGGCCGGCAGATACGCGGCGAGGAACTCGTCGAACAGACTCCGCTGCACGACGAAGCGCGGATACGCCGTACAGCGCTGCTTGCCGTAGTCGAAGAGCTTCGGGATGACGGCCGACAGCTTGTCCCAGTCGCTGTAGTTCCAGATGCCCCAGGTGTTGAGTCCTTCCTGTTCGAGGATGTGCCGCTTGCCGAGGTCGGCGACGGCGGTGGCCACCGCGGCGCCGGTGTCGCGGCCGCCGACGAAGGAGACGCAGCCGATCTCCGGCGCGCGCACCAGCGCCTCGGAGAGCTCGCCTCCGCTGCCGCTCACGAGGGTGACGGGAATCCCTTCGCGGGCGGCGAGCGCGCCGGCCAGGGTGAGGCAGGAGACGCCGCCGTCGGTCGGGGCCTTGGCGATGACCGCGTTGCCCGCCAGTGCCTGCACCAGCATTGCGTGAACGAGCACGGACATCGGGTAGTTCCAGCTCGCGATGTTGGAAACCGGGCCGTCCAGCGGAGCCCGGCCTCCGAGCATCGGTTCGATGCCGTCGACGTACCAGCGGACCCCGTCGATCGCACGGTCGACGTCGGCCTGCGCGAGCCGCCACGGCTTGCCGATCTCCCAGACGAGGAGCAGCGCGAGCAGTTCGCGGTGCTCGGTGAGGGCGTCGAGGGTGGCGGCGACACGGGCGCGCCGTTCGTCGGGGGCGATGTGCCGCCAGGCGCGGTGCTGGTCGAGCGAGGCCCGCACGGCCTGCCCGGCCGTCACCGCGTCGAGGCGCGGCGGGCCCGCAATAGGGCTCCCGTCGACGGGGCTGGTGGCGGGCAGTGCCCGGCCGTCCGCCTGCCAGGCGGAGCCCCAGAGGTTGAGGACACGATCGTCCCGGAAGGCCTCAGGGGCGACGGCGAGGCAGCGCTGCCAGGCGTCGTCCCAGGACGTTCCGGACTTGAGGGTGAGGGTGGATGCCATTCGGTTTTCTCCGCTCACGGTGCACAGTCGGGGGCGGGGGCATGGCTCGTACGGGTTCCGTCGCGGATCCGCGTCGGTGTTCGCGCTCGTCTCCGCGTTTGTTCCCGCTTACGTACGTGCGTACGTAAGCGGAAGGTAGTGAGGCGCCGTTATGGGTGACAGGGGCCCGTCCTCAACTATGAGTGACGTCACGTTGCACTGTGGGTGACATCAGGTTGGGCAGCTGGGCGTGTCACGTTGGGTGTGACGTCCTCATGGTCCTCATGGTCCTCATGTCACGTTCCTCTCGGCCTTACGTTCGCTCTTCGAGCCGCGCAAGCACCAGCTGTGCCGTCTCGGTCGGCGTGCTGCCGACCCCGACTCCGGCCGCCTCCAGGGCCTCCTTCTTCGCCTGCGCGGTGCCTGAGGAGCCCGAGACGATCGCTCCCGCGTGCCCCATCGTCTTGCCTTCGGGTGCGGTGAAGCCGGCGATGTACGCGACGACGGGCTTGGTGACGTGGTCGCGCACATAGGCGGCCGCCCGCTCTTCCGCGTCGCCGCCGATCTCGCCGATCAGCACGATCAGATCCGTGTCGGGGTCGTCCTGGAACGCGGCCAGGCAGTCGATGTGCGTGGTGCCGATGACGGGGTCTCCGCCGATACCGACACATGTCGAGAAACCGATGTCGCGGAGTTCGTACATCAGCTGGTAGGTGAGCGTGCCGGACTTGGACACCAGTCCGATCCGGCCGGGCTTGGTGATGTCGGCGGGGATGATGCCGGCGTTGGACTGCCCGGGAGTGATCAGGCCCGGGCAGTTGGGGCCGATGATGCGCGTCCCACGCGCGCGTGCGTACGCGTGGAACGCCACGGCGTCGTGGACGGGGATGCCCTCGGTGATGACGACGGCGAGTCCGATCCCCGCGTCGGCGGCCTCGATGACGGCCGCCTTGGCGAACGCGGGCGGGACGAAGACGACGGAGACGTCGGCGCCGGTCGCCTCGATCCCTTCGCGTACCGATCCGAAGACGGGGATGGCCCGGTCGTCGAAGTCGATACTGCGGCCTGCCTTGCGCGGGTTGACGCCGCCGACGACGTCCGTGCCGGCCGCCAGCATCCGACGGGTGTGCTTCATGCCCTCGGCCCCGGTCATGCCCTGGACGAGGACCTTGCTCTCCTTGGTCAGGTAGATGGCCATGTCTCGTCTCCTTCAGCTGCCCGAGATGGTTGCGGTTGCCGTGGTGTCGGCATGGGCGAGGGCGGCGGCGCGACGCGCGGCGCCGTCCATGGTGGTGGCCTGCTGAACGAGGGGGTGGGCGCGCCCGTCGAGGATGGCGCGACCGCGGACGGCGTTGTTGCCGTCGAGGCGTACGACCAGAGGCTTCGTCAGGTGCACGCTGTCCAGGGCCTGGACGATGCCGTCGGCGACCGCGTCGCACGCGGTGATTCCGCCGAAGACGTTGACGAACACCGACTTCACGGCCGGGTCGGACAGGATCACGGAGAGCCCGTCGGCCATGACCTGCGCCGATGCTCCGCCGCCGATGTCGAGGAAGTTCGCGGGGCGTGCACCGCAGCCGGCTACGACGTCGAGGGTCGACATGACCAGGCCCGCGCCGTTGCCGATGATGCCGACTTCCCCGTCGAGTTTGACGTAGTTGAGGCCCTTTGCGGCGGCGGCTGCCTCCAGGGCGTCGTCGTGCTCCACTCCCTGGGAGCCCCATCGCGACTGGCGGAAGCGGGCGTTGCCATCGAGGGTCACCTTGCCGTCCAGGGCCAGGATCTGCCCTTGCGCGGTCCGGACGAGGGGGTTGACCTCGACGAGGAGTGCGTCCTCGCGGGTCAGCACCTGCCAGAGCCTGACCAGGACGTCCACCGTCTGCGGGGGCAGTCCTGCGGCCTCGGCGATCTGCGCGGCCTTCGCCGTGGTGACACCCTCGGCCGGATCGACCGGGATGCGCGCCACGGCCTCGGGCCGGGTGGCGGCGACCTCCTCGATGTCCATGCCGCCCTCGGCGGAGGCGATCGCGAGGAAGCCTCCGGCCGCGCGGTCGAGTACGTACGAGACGTAGAACTCGCTGTCGATGTCGACCGGTTGGGCCAGCATCACCTTGTGCACGGTGTGGCCCTTGATGTCCATGCCGAGTATCTGGCGCGCCGTCAGTTCAGCGGCTGCCGGGTCGGCTGCGAGCTTCACGCCGCCCGCCTTGCCGCGGCCGCCCGTCTTCACCTGGGCCTTGACGACGACGCGGCCGCCGAGGCGGCGTGCGCTCTCGCGTGCCCCTCGGGGCGAGTCCGTGACCTCGGCCTTCGGCACCAAGATGCCGTGTTCCTCGAAGAGTTCCCTTGCCTGGTGCTCGTACAGGTCCATCTCGGCTCCTGACTGCCGTGGCTTCCGGGGAGCAAACCCTGCTACCCGAACAGCCCTCAACTGGTCCTCGGCTGGTCCTCGAAAAGTGCCGCACGCCCCCTGGACACCACCCACCGGATGCGGGATAACAAGCTTCATACAGTATTCGTCGACTGTATGCAATCCATCGCGACGGCAGCCGGGAGTAGCGCATCCGTGCTCCCAATCCCCTACGAAGGGACAGGACTTCGCCATGCCCGACGACAACAGCCAGGACCTCATCTCCGGTGGGCATCTGGTCGCCAAGGCGCTCAAGGCAGAGGGAGTGGAGGTCATCTACACGCTCTGCGGCGGCCACATCATCGACATCTACGACGGCTGCGTCGACGAAGGCATAGAGGTCGTCGACGTACGTCACGAACAGGTGGCCGCCCACGCCGCCGACGGTTACGCGCGCATCACCGGAAAGCCCGGCTGCGCCGTCGTCACCGCCGGACCCGGCACGACGGACGCCGTCACCGGTGTCGCCAACGCCTTCCGCGCGGAGTCCCCCATGCTGCTCATCGGCGGCCAGGGGGCCCACACCCAGCACAAGATGGGATCGCTGCAGGATCTCCCGCACGTCGACATGATGACGCCCATCACCAAGTTCTCCGCGACCGTGCCGGACACCGCGCGGGCGGCCGACATGGTGTCCATGGCCTTCCGCGAGTGCTACCACGGCGCTCCAGGCCCGTCCTTCCTGGAGATCCCGCGTGATGTGCTCGACGCGAAGGTGCCGCGGGAGAAGGCCCGGATCCCCCAGGCCGGGCACTACCGGGCCTCGACCCGCTCGGCCGGCGACCCCGAGGCCGTCGAGAAGCTCGCCGATCTGCTGGTGCACGCCGAGAAGCCGGCGATCCTGCTCGGCAGCCAGGTGTGGACGACCCGAGGCACCGAGGCCGCCATCGAGCTCGTACGGACGCTCAACATCCCCGCGTACATGAACGGCGCGGGCCGTGGCACCCTGCCGCCCGGCGACCCCCACCACTTTCAGCTCTCGCGCCGGTACGCCTTCACCAACGCCGATGTCATCGTCATCGTCGGCACTCCGTTCGACTTCCGGATGGGATACGGCAAGCGCCTCTCACCGAGCGCGACCGTCGTCCAGATCGACCTCGACTACCGCACCGTCGGCAAGAACCGGGACATCGACCTGGGGATCGTGGGCGACGCCGGGCTGATCCTGAAGTCCGTGACCGAGGCCGCGTCCGGGCGCCTCAACGGGGGCGCGTCCAAGCGCAAGGAGTGGATGGACGAGCTGCGGGCCGCCGAGCAGACCGCGATCGAGAAGCGCCTGCCGAGCCTGAAGTCCGACGCATCGCCCATCCACCCGTACCGCCTGGTCAGCGAGATCAACGACTTCCTCACCGAGGACTCGATCTACATCGGCGACGGCGGCGACATCGTCACCTTCTCCGGGCAGGTCGTGCAGCCCAAGTCGCCGGGCCACTGGATGGACCCGGGTCCGCTCGGCACCCTCGGCGTCGGTGTTCCGTTCGTCCTCGCCGCCAAGCAGGCACGGCCCGACAAGGAGGTCGTGGCCCTCTTCGGCGACGGCGCCTTCTCGCTCACCGGCTGGGACTTCGAGACCCTCGTCCGCTACAACCTCCCCTTCGTCGGGATCGTCGGCAACAACTCCTCGATGAACCAGATCCGTTACGGCCAGAAGGCCAAGTACGGCGAGGAGCGCGAGCGCGTCGGCAACACCCTCGGCGACGTCCACTACGACAAGTTCGCCCAGATGCTCGGCGGTTACGGCGAGGAGGTCCGCGACCCCGCCGACATCGGCCCTGCGCTGCGGCGGGCCCGCGAGTCCGGCAAGCCCTCGCTGATCAACGTGTGGGTCGACCCGGACGCGTACGCCCCCGGAACCATGAACCAGACCATGTACAAGTGAGGGGCCCTGCCATGACAGAAGCCATGACAGACACGGCGACCACGGCGACGAAGGCGCTCGACGGCATTCGCGTGCTCGACATGACGCACGTCCAGTCCGGGCCCTCGGCCACGCAGCTGCTGGCCTGGCTCGGCGCGGACGTCGTCAAGCTGGAGGCGCCGACCGGCGACATCACGCGCAAACAGCTGCGCGATCTGCCGGACGTCGACTCGCTCTACTTCACGATGCTCAACTGCAACAAGCGGAGCATCACCCTCAACACCAAGACCGAGCGCGGCAAGGAGATCCTCACCGAGCTGATCCGGCGCTCGGACGTCATGGTCGAGAACTTCGGCCCGGGTGCCGTGGACCGTATGGGGTTCACCTGGGACCGCATCCAGGAGATCAATCCGCGTATCGTCTATGCCTCCATTAAGGGTTTCGGTGAGGGCCCGTACACCAACTTCAAGGCGTACGAGGTCGTCGCTCAGGCCATGGGCGGCTCCATGTCGACCACGGGCTTCGAGGACGGGCCGCCGCTCGCGACGGGCGCGCAGATCGGCGACTCGGGCACCGGCATCCACGCGGTGGCCGCGATCCTCGCCGCCCTGTACCAGCGGGTGAGCACGGGGCGCGGGCAGCGCGTGAACGTGGCCATGCAGCATGCGGTGCTGAATCTGTGCCGGGTGAAGCTGCGGGACCAACAGCGCCTGGCGCATGGGCCGCTGGCTGAATATCCCAACGAGGACTTCGGCGACGAAGTTCCCCGCTCGGGCAACGCTTCTGGCGGCGGTCAGCCGGGCTGGGCGGTCAAGTGCGCGCCGGGCGGGCCGAACGACTACGTGTACGTCATCGTGCAGCCCGTCGGCTGGAAGCCGGTCACCGAGCTCATCGGGCGTCCCGAACTCGCCGACGACCCCGAGTGGGCGACGCCGGAGTCCCGGCTGCCCAAGCTCAACAAGATGTTCCAGCTCATCGAGGAGTGGTCCTCGACGCTCCCCAAGTGGGAGGTGCTGGAGAAGCTCAACGCCCACAACATCCCGTGCGGCCCGATCCTGTCCACCAAGGAGATCATCGAGGACGCGTCGCTGGCCGCGAACGAGATGGTCGTCGAGGTCAGCCACCCGGAGCGCGGCAGCTTCACCACCGTCGGCTCCCCGCTCAAGCTCTCCGACTCGCCCGTCGAGGTCGTCAGTTCGCCGCTGCTCGGCGAGCACAACGAAGAGGTCTACGTCGGCGAGCTCGGACTCGGCGACGAGGAGCTGCGCCTGCTCAAGTCGAACGGAGTGATCTGATTGATGGCCGAAGACCGCGTGCTGAGGGTGCGAACGCTCCTCGACGCCGTGCGGGCCGAGGGCCGTACCGCGCTGACCGCGCCCGAGGGCAAGGTGATCGCGGACGCGTACGGGATCGCCGTCCCCGGTGAGGAACTGGCGACGGACGTCGACGAGGCCGTGGCATTCGCCGCACGCTTCGACGGCCCGGTCGTCCTGAAGATCGTCTCGCCGGACATCCTGCACAAGACCGACGCCGGCGGCGTGATCGTCGGTGTGCAGGGCGCGGCCGACGTACGGGCCGCGTTCTGCAAAATCATCGAGAACGCGCGCGCGTACGCGCCAGAGGCCCGTATCGAGGGCGTGCAGGTGCAGGAGCTGCTGCCGAAGGGCCAGGAGGTCATCGTCGGTGCGGTGACCGATCCGACGTTCGGGAAGGTCGTCGCCTTCGGGCTCGGCGGCGTACTGGTCGAGGTCCTCAAGGACGTCACGTTCCGGCTGGCGCCGGTCGACGCCGACGAGGCCGTGTCCATGCTCGACTCGATCCGCGCCGCCGAGATCCTGCGCGGTGTGCGCGGCGCGCAGCCGGTCGACCGGTGGGCGATCGCCGAACAGATCCGCCGCGTCTCCCAGCTGGTCACCGACTTCCCGGAGATCGCCGAGGTCGACCTCAACCCGGTGATCGCGACGCCGGAGGGTGCGGTCGCCGCGGACATCCGCGTCATCCTCTTCGAGGGAGAGGTGAAACAGCGGCGCACCTACACGCGCGCGGAGATGCTCACTTCGATGCGCCGGCTGATGCAGCCCCGCTCGGTCGCCGTGATCGGCGCCTCCAACGAGCAGGGGAAAATCGGCAATTCGGTGATGCGCAACCTCATCGACGGCGGCTTCTCCGGAGAGATCCACCCGGTGAACCCCAAGGCCGATGACATCTTGGGCCGCAAGGCGTACAAGAGTGTCACCGACGTCCCGGGTGAGGTGGATGTGGCGGTCTTCGCGATCCCCGCCAAGTTCGTGGCCGCGGCCTTGGAGGAGGTGGGGCGCAAGGGGATTCCCAACGCGGTGCTGATCCCCTCCGGTTTCGCGGAGACCGGCGAACACGAACTGCAGGCGGAGATCGTGGCGATCGGCGAGCGCTACGGCGTGCGCCTCCTTGGGCCGAACATCTACGGCTACTACTCGACGTGGCAGGACCTGTGCGCCACGTTCTGCACGCCCTACGACGTCAAGGGCGGCGTTGCGCTGACCTCGCAGTCGGGCGGCATCGGGATGGCGATCCTCGGCTTCGCACGGGCCACCAAGACGGGCGTGTCGGCGATCGTGGGGCTCGGCAACAAGTCGGACCTGGACGAGGACGACCTGCTCACCTGGTTCGGCGAGGACCCCAACACCCAGTGCATCGCGATGCACCTGGAGGACCTCAAGGACGGCCGCGCCTTCGTCGAGGCCGCACGCGCGACCGTCCCGAAGAAGCCGGTCGTGGTCCTCAAGGCGGGCCGCACCGCGGCGGGGGCCAAGGCCGCAGGCTCCCACACGGGCGCGCTGGCGGGCGACGACGCCGTGTACGACGACATCCTCAGGCAGGCCGGTGTGATCAGGGCCCCGGGCCTCAACGAGATGCTCGAGTACGCGCGTGCGCTGCCGGTGCTGCCGGCGCCCAAGGGCGACAACGTCGTGGTCATCACGGGTGCGGGCGGTTCGGGCGTACTGCTGTCCGACGCGGTGACCGACAACGGGCTGAAGCTGATGGAGATCCCCTCCGACCTGGACGCTGCCTTCCGGAAGTTCATCCCGCCCTTCGGCGCCGCCGGCAACCCGGTGGACATCACGGGCGGCGAGCCCCCGTCGACGTACGAGGCGACGATCAGGCTCGGGCTCGAGGACACGCGGATCCACTCGCTGATCCTGGGTTACTGGCACACCATCGTCACCCCGCCGATGGTCTTCGCGGAGCTCACCGCGCGCGTGGTGGCCGAGTTCCGCGAGCGCGGCATCGAGAAGCCGGTCGTGGCGTCGCTCGCGGGCGACGTCGAGGTCGAGGAGGCCTGCGCATACCTCTTCGAACGAGGCGTCGTGGCCTACCCGTACACGACGGAGAAGCCGGTGGCCGTACTCGGTGCGAAGTACCGGTGGGCGCGGGCGGCTGGGCTGCTGTGATGCGGCGGCGCACAGCGAACCGGCCGGTCCCTGGCCCCGTGCGTGACACAGACCGGTGGGGCGCGGGCGGCTGGGCTGTTGGGGGGCGGTCGATGAGGTGACCGAGGGAGGGTACGGCCGGCGGTGCGCGCCGGCCGTACCCGGGACCCGTGCGCACACGAAAGGAATTGGACAGGGGGCGCTGGCCAGATCTTTCGACGCAAGGGGTGCTTTCTCGACATGACAACCACCGATCTGCCCACGTCGGTTCCGTACCGGGAAGTGGCCGACGCGAACGGACGCGTCTACCGCATCGGTGAGACCGACATCGACATCATGGGCCGCAAGCGCAAGTGGATGGTCATCCTGCCGTGGGTCGGCATGATGGGCATCAGTTCGGCCGAGTACGCCTTCGCGTCCGCCGAGGACACGCTGCACACGGCGCACAGCTGGAGCAGCGCACACATCTTCTGGATGCTGGGCGTCTGGGTCTTCTTCCAGGCCGCGGTGGCCTTCCCCGCGGGAAAGCTGCGGGAGAGCGGCAAGCTGCCGGCCCGTTGGGCGATGATGCTCGGCGCGATCGGCACGCTACTGGGCTATCTGTCCCTCGCGTACGCGCCGCATGTGATCGTCGCGTACATCGGCTTCGGCATGTTCAGCGGCATGGGCGCGGGCATGGTCTACGCGACCTGCGTGAACATGGTCGCCAAGTGGTATCCGGAGCGCAAGGGCGGCAAGACGGGCTTCGTCAACGGCGGTTTCGCCTACGGCTCGGTGCCGTTCGTCTTCCTCTTCACCGGCTACATGGACCTCACCAACTTCCGCTGGGTGCTGGTCTCGGTGGGCTTGTTCCTGGCAGCCGTCGTGGCGGTGGCGGGTTACTTCTTCCGCGACCCGCCGAAGAACTGGTGGCCGGCCGATGTCGACCCGCTGAAGAAGCCCGACGACCCACGTGCCCGGCGCGCGCTGGAGAAGAACCCCCCGGCCGTGCACCAGTACACCCCCAAGGAGGCATGGCAGACCGGCCGTGTGGCCCTCATGTGGTTCTGTCTGCTGTGCACCTCGGGCGTGAACATCTTCGGCATCGCATTCCAGGTTGAAATAGGCAAGGAGGCCGGTTTCGCCGGCGGAATCGTCGCAACCGCCATGTCACTGAAGGCCATCGTCAACGGCACCGGGCGTGGTGTGATCGGCTGGCTGTCGGATCGCTACGGACGCAAGCAGTGCCTGATCTTCGTCTGCATCGTCCTCGGCCTTTCGCAGTACGGCATCCTGTGGTCCGCCGACATCAAGAACCTCCCGCTGTTCCTGCTCTTCTCCAGCATCTCCGGGTTCGGCGGAGGCGCCATCTTCCCGATGTTCGCGGCAATGACCGCGGACTACTTCGGCGAGAACAACAACGCATCCAACTACGGCCTGGTCTACAGCTCCAAGCTGGTGTCCGGCCTGCTTGGATCCGGCATGGGTGCCGTCGTGGTGGCCAACTGGGGCCACAGCGGGGCATTCACCCTGGCCGGCTCGATCTCGCTGTTCGCCGCGGTTGTCGCACTGTTCCTGAACCCACCGGGCAGGCCCAAGTCCAAGCGCATCGTGCCGAACCCGCGTCCTCTCGGCGAGGAGACGACCTGACGGACATCCGGACAACCGAACACCGGACAGCCGGGCAGCCGGGCAGCCGGGCAGCCCCAAGGTGGGTGGGGCTGCCCGGCTCATACGGGACCGGTACGGCCGACAGCGGCGCACCTTCCGTAGCGGTCCCGGAACCGCAGCGGCCTCCCCGTGGCTACGTGCCGCGGGGAGGCCGCTGTGTGCGCCGGGGCCGTCTCGTTCGGCGTGACGCCCGGTCAGCTCGTCTCGCGCAGCCTCAGCGCTTTTGGCGCAGGGCCGCGAGGTTGTCGTAACCGATCTTCGCGTGCTTCAGCGACTGCCCGAGGTCGGTGGAGCTCGGGGCGTTGTCCTGCTCGACCATCGGGTTGTGGTAGTTCCTGGCGCCGACGCGCGAGAAGAACGTGGTGTAGTCGATGACGCCGGTACCGAACGGGACCATGTCGTAGCCCATCCCGTTCGTGGTGTTGACGGTGCCGTCCTTGGCGTGGAAGAGCGGGTAGCGCTCGTTGTTGCGCGCGACGAGCCCCGCCGGATCGAAGACGTTCTCCTGCGTCGAGCCGTCGTGGGCCGTGTAGGTGTGGAACTTGTACTGGGCGACGTGCGCCCAGAAGATGTCCATCTCCAGCCACACGACCTTCGGATCGGTGATCTCGAGGAAGTACTCCAGCTTGCGGATTCCGGAGCTGCGGGTCGGGCGGCCCGCGGCATCCAGCGGGCCTCCGTCGAGCAGGAAGCCGTATGCCGCGTCGTGGTTGTGGGTGTACAGCTTGATGCCCTCGCGGCGGGCGATCTCCCCGAGCGTGTTCCACTTGTCAGCGGCCACGTCCCAGTCGGCCCGGTAGGCGCTGCCGGTGGGGTCTCCACCGGTGCCCATGTGCCCCAAGCCTAGGATGTTGGCGATTTCCAGGTGTTTCTTGAAGGTGTCCAGGTCGGGTGTGGTGAGCGGCCAGGAGGGCGGGATGAAGCCGTGGTTGCCCTGCGCCCTGAGGCCGTACTCGTCGAGCCAGGAGCGCAGCAGCTTGGCGCCCTCGACGGACTCCAGGCTCGCGCCGCCGGGGGCGTTGGCGTGCTGGCCGTATCCGGCGAACTCCACCTGCCGGTAGCCGTACCGCGCGAGCTCCTTGAAGACCTCGCGGAATCCGGAGGGCAGGTCGGTGGAGAGGGGATCGCGGCCTACCGCATCGCGGACGGTGTAGAGGATGATTCCGCGCCTGGCGGCGGGGACGAGGACGTCTCCGCCCCGGCCGTCACCTCTTCCCTGGTCCTGAGCGTCCTGAGCCAGGGCTGGTGAGGCGCCGAAGACGGGTGCGGCGATTGCCGCGGTCGCGGCGGCGGTGCACGTGCTCAGAAAGCGGCGGCGGCTTACGCCGAGAGCGCGACGCAGGGCGTCGCCGGTTCCGGATTCGTCATTGAATGCGGTCACGGTGTCTCTCTTTCGAGTCGGTGTTCGGGTCGAACGGGTGCCGAACGGTCTGCTGCTCCTCCGCGTGCCGGACGCGTTGTCGGTGGCGCGTGTTTCACTTTCTGCAGTTGCTCAGTTGCTTGTCATGCGAGGCCGGCCAGGTCGAGCAGCAGGGATTTCACATCGGTGGCCGCAACTCGGTCGCCGACAGCATGGGGGGTGGAGCACATGATGAGCGGACCATCGTCGTCGCTCGCCGGGAGGCGGCCGTGGCTGCCTCGAATAGGTGAGGGGTCCAGGGGCACGACCGCCATGCGGTAGCGCATGCCGAGCTTCTTGCGGGCCAGCGCTCCGGCGGCCTTCACCCTGACGTAGGGGTCGAGGGGGTCCATGAAGAGCTCGGCGGGGTCGTAGCCGGGTTTGCGGTGGATCTCGACGAGCTGCGCGAAGTCGGGGGCGCGGTCGTCGTCGAGCCAGTAGTAGTACGTGAACCAGGCGTCCGGCTCCGCTACGGCGACCAGCTCGCCGGCGCGGGGGTGGTCGAGGTGGTGTGCCTTCTTGCCCTCGTCGTCGAGGAGTTGGTCGATGCCGGGCAGGTCCTGGAGTGCTGCTCGCGTGGCGTCGAGGTCTTCTGGTCGGCGGACGTAGACGTGGGCGATCTGGTGGTCCGCGACGGCGAAGGCGCGTGAGGCCATCGGGTCGAGGTACTCCATGCCGTCCTGGGTGTGTACTTCCAGCAGGTCGGCCCGGCGTAGGGCGCGGTTGATGTCGACGGGGCGGTTGACGCGGGTGATGCCGTACTCGGAGAGAACCACGACGGTGCGGCCCTGGGTGCGCGCGTCGTCGAGGAGGGGGGCGAGGGCTTGGTCGAGATCGGCCGCGGCCTGGTGTGAGCGGGGATCGTCGGGGCCGTAACGCTGCAGGTCGTAGTCGAGGTGGGGGAGGTAGCACAAAGTCAGGTCGGGGTTGCGGCCGGCCATGATGTGCCGGGTGGCGTCGATGATCCACCGGCTGGAGACGAGGTCGGCGCCCGGGCCCCAGAAGTGGAAGAGCGGGAAGGTGCCGAATTTCTCGGTGAGTTCATCGTGCAGTGCCGGTGGCCGGGTGTAGCAGTCGGGTTCCTTGCGGCCGTCGGCGTAATAGACAGGACGGGGGGTGACGGTGATGTCGGTGTCGGCGCCCATGGCGTACCACCAGCAGATATTGGCGACCGTGTAGCCGGGGTGGGCGCGGCGGGCGGCGTCCCACAGTTTGTCTCCGGCGACGAGACCGTTGTGCTGGCGCCACAGCAGTACGTCGCCGAGTTCGCGGAAGTACCAGCCGTTGCCGACGATGCCGTGCTCGGCGGGTGTGGTGCCGGTCAGGAAGGTCGACTGGGCCGCGCAGGTCACGGCGGGCAGGACGGTGCCGAGAGCGGCCTGGGAACCGTGCTCACCGAGTGCCCGCAGGCGCGGCATGTGCTCGAGGAGGCGCGGGGTGAGACCCACGACGTCGAGGACGAGGAGAGGAGTCGGGCCGGGGCGATCCGGTCGTTGCGTCACGGGAGTTGTCACGCCAGTCGTCATGGGAGCTCCTTCAGGCCTAGGTCCGTCAGGAGGTCGCGGGCCAGGGTGAGTTCGGCGGTGATGCCGTCGGCGAGCTGGGCTCGGGTGTGTGGGCGCAGCTCGGGCGGAAGGGCCTGCCAGGTGTAGGTCTCGACCTCGAGATGGCTGGTCAGCGGGTGCGGGCCGCCGACCAGCCGGGCCAACGTGTCCTGGAGCACGGAAAGAGTGGAGGTGACTGGCGCGGCGGGGGCCGTGTGCAGGGGGACGTGGAAGTGGGCGCGCCACGGGGTGGCCTGGGGCAGCGTGTCGCCGGCGAGGGCCTCGCCGAGGTCGTCGGTGCCGTGCAGTGCGGCGGGAGTGCGGGCGCGCGTCTGGTGCAGGAAGCGGGGTTCGTCGAAAGCCGCGAGGGCTTCGCGTACGTCGGGGAGATGGGGGTGTTCGGCGTGGAGAGCCGCGGAGAGCTGGCTCTTGACGATGGGGATGCGGGCGGCGGTGAGTTCGTCCAGTGCGGTGTGCGGGTCTTCGAAGGAGGTGGCGAGGTGGCAGGTGTCGACGCAGATGCCGATGCGGTCGTGTCCGACCGCGGTCAGAGGCGCTATGGCGTCGTGCGTGGTCTCGACGATGCAGCCGGGCTCGGGCTCGAGGCCGATGCGGATGGAGCGCCCGGTCAGCTCCTCCAGGGCGTCGAGGCGTTCGGCGAGGGTGCGCAGTGCGGCGTGCGCGGTCGCGGCACGGTCCGCGTCATACGAGGTACGCCAGGCGAGCGGCAGGGTGGAAATGCTGCCTTCGGTGACGTCGTCGGGGAGCAGCTGGGCAAGCAGGCGGGCCAGGTCGGTGGTGTGGGTGAGGCGTTCGGGATCGGTCCAGTCCGGCTTGTACACGCGGTACTTGACCTCTGCGGAACCGAATCCTTCATACGGGAAACCGTTGAGAGTGACCACTTCCAGGCCGCGCCGGTCGAGTTCGGTGCGCAGGCCGCGCACCGCCGACGGGTCCCTGATCAGTGCCCGGGCGGCGTCCTTGGCGAGCCACAGTCCGATGCCCAGGCGGTCTCGGCCGACCCGTTTGCGGACCGGTTCGCAGTGGTCGCGCAGTTGGGCGAGGACGCCCTCGAGTGTTTCGGCGGGGTGGACGTTGGTGCAGTAGGCAAGGTGGACGGTGGAGCCGTCGGGGTGCCGGAAGCGCATGGTTCACGCCTCCGTCTGCGGGGTGCCGCGCAGGATGGAGTTGCCCTCGTGGGTGGCGTCGGGCCGTGGGACGTCGAGGGTGAGCCGACCGCTCAGCCCGTAGAAGGCGACGGGATTGCGCCACAGCACCCGGTCGACGTCGTCCTCGCTGAACCCGGCCTTGAGGAGGGCGTCACCCACCTTGCGGGTCTTCAGCGGGTCGCTCCTGCCCCAGTCCGCGGCGGAGTTGACCAGGACCTTCTCCGGCCCGTACTGCTCCAGCACGGCGACCATCCGCTCCTCGTCCATCTTGGTGTCGGGATAGACGGAGAAGCCGAGCCAGCACCCCGCGTCCTTGGCTTCCTTGACGGTGGTCTCGTTGAGGTGGTCGATGAGTACCCGCTCGGGCGGCAGAGCGGACTCGCGGACGACATCGAGAGTGCGGCGCAGCCCGGCGAGCTTGTCGCGATGCGGGGTGTGCACCAGAGCCGGCAGCTCATGGTCGGCGGCGAGCTGGAGCTGGGCGGCGAGTGCGATGTCCTCGGCGGGCGTCATGGAGTCATAGCCGACCTCGCCCACTGCGACGACGTTGTCCTTGACGAGATACCGGGGCAGCACGTCCAGGACGGGGGTGCAACGGGGGTCGTTCGCCTCTTTGGGGTTGAGGGCGAGCGTGCAGTGGTGCGCGATGCCGTACTGGGCGGCGCGGAAAGGTTCCCAGCCGAGGAGGGAGTCGAAGTAGTCGACGAAGGAGGCCGGCGAGGTACGGGGCTGACCCAGCCAGAAGGCGGGCTCGACGACGGCGCGCACGCCCGCCGCATACATGGCCTCGTAGTCGTCGGTGGTCCGTGACGTCATATGGATGTGGGGGTCGAAGATGCGCATCAGGACTCCTCGCCGGTCGAAGGAGCGGAGGGGGGCGAAGGGATGGCCGAGGACGCCGAGGGGGCGGTTGGCAAAGCCAAGAGGGTGGTCAGGGCAAGGACGCGGTGCAGGTCCTCGGGGATGGGGCGGCCCGCGGCGGTGCGTTCGTTCGCGTAGTCGACGAGCATGCGGGCAAGTTCAGCGTCGGCTCGTGCGCGCTCCGCCAGGCCGGCTACCGCGTCCACGGAGACACCGGTGAAGAGGCACTTGAGGACGGCGTGCCGCCAGTTGTGGGGGTCCAGATGCTCGGCGGCATACGGGCCGACAGCGGCGGCGACCAGGCGTGTGTCGTTGGTGCGCAGGGCGTCCTCGACCAGCTGCAGGGCTTGGGGGCCAGGGACGAGGTGGGGCAGTGCGTGCAGGACAGCGCGGCGTTCGGCGGCGTTGCCCTGGGCGTAGATACCGGTGAGGGTCGCCGGGTCGGCGCCTGCGGCGTGCAGGAGGAGCAGGCGGGCGGCGTCGGCGTACTCGGGGCCGCAGCGGCGCCCGGCTTCGGCGAAGCGTAACTCCCACGAATGCAGGGGGCTTTGGGTGCCATGCCCCTGCTCCTGCCCCTGCCCCTCCCCGTGCCCCTGCCCCTTGTCTTGGTCCTGCCCCTGGCCCTGGGCCTGGGCCTGGGCCTGGGCCTGGGTCTGGGTCTGGGTCTGGGTCTGGGTCTGGTCCAGCCTGCGGTCCCGCTCGTGGTGCCGGTGCCGGTGCCGGTGGCTGGCGGCCTCGGCGAGTGCCTGGTCCAGCCAGGCGCGGGCGGCGCCGTCGAGTGCGGCGTCGAGGTGGGTGTGGAGCGAGGCGGTGGAGGGTTGCACCGTGGGGTGGTGCGTCATGACGTGCTCCCTTCCAGTGCGGCCTCGGCTGCCCGGCCCCGGGCAGCCCGCCCTGCGCCGGGGCAGGCGCGGCGCAGGAAGTCCAGCGACTCCTCGGCGAGGCGTGGGCCGGCGTGGGAGTGGCGGGGCAGTTCGACGACGGTCAGTCCCTGGTAGCCGGTGGCGGCAAGGGCTTCGAGTACGGGCGGGAAGTCGATCTCCCCGTCCCCGAACGGGAGGTGTTCATGAACACCGCGGCGCATGTCCTCGATCTGGACATGCCGCAACCAGGGTGCCGCGGCCCGGACGCAGTCGGCAGGCGGCTCCGCTTCCAGGCACTGGCAGTGGCCGATGTCGAGGGTGAGACCGAGGACTTCGGGACTGCCGAGTGCATGTCGCAGGTGGTGGAAGTCGGCGAGCGTGGCGACGAGGTGGCCCGGCTCGGGTTCGACGGCGAGCGGGATTCCTGCGGCGGTGGCGGCATCCAGTACGGGTGCCAAGGCCTCTGTGAGCCGTTGCCACGCCACGTCGTCCGACGTGCCCTCGGGTGTGACGCCGCTGAAGCAGTGCACCGCGTGCGCACCCAGGTCGGCGGCGATCTGCACGGCGAGGATCAGCAGCCTCGTGCGTGCGGCACGGCCGGCCGGGTCCGGGTCGAGGAGGGAGGGGCCGTGCTTGCGGCGCGGGTCGAGCACATACCGGGCGCCGGTTTCGATCGTCACGCCCAGTCCGTGCCGGTCGAGTCGGCGGGCCACCTCGCGGGTGCGCACGGCCAGGTCCGGGGCGAGCGGGTCCAGGTGCATGTGGTCGAGGGTCAGCCCGACCCCGTCGTACCCGAGGTCGGCGAGCAGACCCAGGGCGTCGGTGAGACGCAGGTCGGTGAGGCCGTTGGTGCCGTATCCGAAGCGGAGGGTGTCTGGGCTCATGTCACGCTCACCTTCCGTGCGAACGCCCGGGCGGCCGGGGCCAGGGCGGCAGTCAGCAGTGCGCTGCGGAGTCCGCCGCCGCGGGCGGCGAGTGCTGCCTGGAGCGGGATCATGGCTCGAATACCGCCCCCGACGGCCCGTTGTGTGAGCGGCGGAGAGGGGTTGAGTACGGCGTGGAACAGGGGGCGGGCGGCAGTTGCGGCGTAGGCGGCGCTGAGAACGCCCTGGAGGACGGTGGCAGTTCTGTTCGCCGCAGTTTTGGTCGCCGCAATTCCGGCGGTCGCGGTTCTGTCGGTTGCGGTTCCGGTGGCCACAGCTCCGACGGTGGCGGTTCCAGTGGCCACAGTTCCGGTGGCCACAGCTCTGCGGCTCGGCGCCGCAGCGCCCATCGACGCGGAGGAGCTGGAGCCCGGCAGGCGGAGGGCGGAAGCCGTCCGTCGGCCCGCCGGGAGTTCGGGGGTGGTGCGACCGGTGGTCCGACCAGTCGTGCGACCAACTGTCCACGCCAGCAGTACTGTCGCCGACAGCGCCGCGAGTGGTGCCAGGGAGGAGCCGCCCTGGGTCTCCCGGCGAGACACGGCCGTCACCGCGAGTGTGTGCACGCCGAGGACCGTGGCCGAGGGCAGGGCCGTGCGCCACCGGCCGCCCGGGACCGTTGCCGCCGCGCCCAGCATCAGGTCCAGTCCCCGGGCCGCCGCCATGGCCGTGGGACCGGCGGCCGTTCGCTTCAGGCCCAGGTCGTACGCCCAGACCGTGGTCGCGAGCGTCCCTGCGACCGCCAGCGCCGGCCGCCCGGCGCGCGCGGCCAGCGCAAGGCCGGCGCAGGTGAGGCCGCCGGCCGCAGCCAGCGCCGCTCCGGGGCTGACGCGGCGGGACGGCAGTGGGCGGTACGGGCGTTCCAGTGCGTCCTCGGCGCGGTCGGCCCAGTCGTTGAGCGCCATGCCCGCTTCGTACAGACACAGGGAGGAACCGATGGCCAGAAAGGTGCGGCGGTTGGGCGGGGTGCCCGCCGCGGCGGCGCCCGCGAGGGCGTCTCCCGGCACCGTGAACAGTGCCGGCAGCCGGAGCAGTTCCGCCCAGGCCTGTGCACTCGGCCGGATCTCGCTGCTCATCGTGCCGCCCGCAGCCGCCCGGCGAATCCCACCAACTCCCCGTACTGCGCTGCGAGTGCCGAGGGCGAGCCGGGGTCCGGGTCCTTGAAGTAGAAGCCGAGTTCCGGCAGGGGTCCCGAGAGGCCGGCCTCGTGGGCGCGGGCGGTCAGGCGGGCCAGGTCGAGTACGAGGGGCGCCGCGAGGGCGGAGTCGCAGCCCTGCCAGGTGGTCTGGAGCACCATCCGGGAGCCGAGGAAGCCGTCGAAGGCGATGTGGTCCCAGGCGGTCTTCCAGTCGCCGAGGGCCGGTACGTCGTCGATGTGCACCTCGCCTTCGGGGGCCGAGCCGAGGGTGTCGGTGAGGACGCGTTCCTTGCCTGCGTTCTTCGCGGCGGCCGCACCAGGGTCGGCCAGCGCCGCGCCGTCGCCGCCGCCCAGCAGGTTGGTCCCCGACCAGGCGCGCACGGCCAGGGCACGCTGCGCGAACATCGGGCCCAGCACCGATCGCAGCAGCGTCTGCCCAGTCTTGCCGTCGCGTCCCGCGTACGGCAGGCCGGAGCCCGAGGCCACCGCGCGCAGTGAGGGGTGGTGCAGGCCCGTCGACGGGGTGAAGTTGACGTACGGGCAACCGGCCCGCAGCGCAGCCGCCGCGTACAGAGAGCTGGCAGGGAGCCGGGCCGGGAGAGCGGCCTCGGAACGCGTCGCAGCGGCCCCCGACTCCGCCGCCCCTGCCGCCCCCGACTCCGCCGGCCCCGTCGCCACAGGCTCCGTCGACGCGACGTTCACCACGACGGTGCGGGTCAGCCCGCCCCGGCGTACGAAGTCCCGTATGTCGGCGGCCAAGGACTCGATGAGCTCCTCGTCGGAGCGGGTGTCACCGGGCAGGGGTCCGCCGGTGCGGATCTCCCGGTCGGCGGCGGCCAGTTCGCCCTGCACCGCCGACGGCAGACCGTGCGGCAGGACTCCCCCTGCGACCAGTGCCTCCGCGCGCTTGGGCAAGGGGCAGTCCACCGTGTCGTGACCGCCGAAGACGAGGGACGACAACGTCGGCAGACCGCAGTCGGCAAACGGCGCCGTCTCGGTCACCATGCCGGTGGCCGGGTGCAGCCCCGCGGCCACGGCGGCACATCCCACCACCACGGTGGTGGCCACGGAACCGCGCGCTCCGACGAGCCACACGCCGGTACGCGGACGGGGAGCGGAAGGTTCGGCGGACATGAACAACCTCCTTGACGACAAGGACAGAAGGAGAGAGAAGACGAAAGGCGAGGAGAGAGGGCCGAGCACAGACGATGAGAGGAAGGTGACGGCGGGCGGAGGTCCGGCGTCCCCCGCCCGCCGCCGTCTAGTCGCCCTTCACGGGCAGTTCCCGGAGCTGTTCACCCCCGAAGCTGCTCACCCCGGAGCTGCTCACCTTGGACCTGCTCACTCCGGACCTGCTCACCCTGGAGCTCCTCGCCTGCGCCGAGCTCCTTGATCCGGATGTTGCGGAACGACACCTGGTCCTCGGCACCGTGGTTCTGGATGCCGATGTGACCGTCCTTCAGGCTCCGCGCCGGATCGGTGTTGGTGAAGTCGTTGATCTTCACCCCGTTGAGCCAGACGCGCAGCCGCTCGCCCTGGACGCGGATCTCGTAGGTGTTCCACTGGCCGGGCGGGTTGAGGGCGCGGTCGCGCTTTTTCAGGTCGGCGGACTGGGAGCTGTACACGGAGCCGGTGGTCTTCTCCGGTGCGTCGGTCGCGTCGATCTGGATCTCGTAGCCGTTGTCGACGGCGGACCACGGGTCGTCCGAGGGCGGAAAGCCCACGAACACACCCGAGTTGTCGTCGCCGGCCATCTTCCAGCCGAGCTTCAGCGAGTACGCGCCGAACGCCATGTCCGCGTACCAGAGCATGCCCATGCCGCCGCTCGACGTGAGCGTGCCGTCGTCGAGGGTGAACGAGCCGGGTCCGGCCTGCTTCCAGCCGGCCAGTGACTCCTGCGTGCCATCGAAGAGCGGGCTGTAGCCGTCCTCCGGGCGGGAGTCGGCCTGCGCCGCTCCCCTGGCCCACTGGATGCCGCCGAGCAGATGCTGCCGGAAAGCGGGATCGGCGTAGGACTCCTTGGTGTGCCCGCCGCCGGTGTAGAAGGCGCGGCCGCCCCCGTACTCGTGGCACCAGGCGATCGGGTGGTCGCCGTTCATGGTGCCGCCGGTGTACGACGACTCGTCCAGCGAGGCCAGGACGTGGACGTCCTGGCGCGGGTTGGCGCGGTAGTTGTACCACTCGTCGGTGCGGTTCCACACCGCCGGCAGATGGGAGGTCGCCGGGTGGGCGCGGTCCTCCACGTCGACCGCTGCCGGCTGGATCGCCGGGTGGTTCTGGAAGTAGGCCCCGACGACCCCGCCGTAGAACGGCCAGTCGTACTCCGTGTCGGCCGCCGCGTGCACACCGACGTAGCCGCCGCCGTGCTCGATGTACGACTCGAAGGCCGCCTGCTGGGTGGCGTCGAGGACGTCGCCCGTCGTGGACAGGAAGACCACGGCGTCGTACCGGGAGAGGCCGGCGGTGGTGAAGGCGCCCGCGTCCTCCGTGGCGTCGACGGTGAATCCGTTCGCCTGGCCGAGTTCCTTCAGCGCGGCGATGCCGTCCGGGATGGAGTCGTGCCGGAAACCCGCGGTCTTGGAGAACACCAGCACCCGGCTCTCACGGGTGCCGGCGGCGCCGGCAGGGCCGGACGCGGCACCGGTGAACAGGGCGGCCGTCGCCGTGGCCGCCGCAAGGAACGTACGTCTTCGCATGATCGGTCCTCCTCGCGTCAGCTCGTGGTGAAGGTGAAGTCGTCCACCTCGTACAGGGCATCGCCACTGCCGCCCTTGAAGACGAGGTAGAGCGTGGTGGTGCCGGAGGGCGCGCCCTTCAGGGTGGCCGTGACGTCCTGGTAGTTCTCCCAGCCGCCCGTGTCGGGGACGGTTGCCGTGCCGAGGAGCCTGCCGCCCGCCGAGCCCGCGCGGATCTCCAGGGTGCCGCCCGCGCCGGCGGAGGCGACCCGTGCGCTGATCTTGGTCGCGTTGGACAGGACGTACGGCTGGAAGGCGATCCAGTCGCCGTTGCCGATGTCGCCGACGGTCTTGGCGCCGTGGGCCGTCGTCCGGCTCTGGACGGTGATGCCCTCGGAGGTGCCGAAGTGCTCGGCCTGGCGGTGCCTGGGCTGGACGACGTGTCGGTCGTGGGTGGTCAGCGCGGCCTGGCCGCCGCCACCGCCGTCGGTGTACTCGGCGTCGAAGACCCCGAAGACGTTGGCGTCGTCGTCGTGGCCGCCGTCCGCGCCGGTCTGGATGGTGCCGGTGCAGCCGTTTGCCGAGGTCAGCAGATGACCGTGGCTGTCGTGGCCGAGAATGAAGTTGACCTTGACCTTGGCGCAGTCGATGGTGCCGTCCTCCGGGTCGGTCACCTTCACCTTGAACGGCACGGCGTCGCCGAAGCTGAACAGCTGGCCGTCACGCGGCAGTTCAAGCGTCACCTTCGGGGCCGTGTTGCCGACCACGATCTGCACGCTCGCACTGCCGGTGCGTCCGCTCGGGTCCTTGGCGGTCAGCGTCGCCGTGTACGTTCCGTTCTTCTTGTACGTGTGGGAGGGGTTCGCGGCGGTGGATACGGCGGAGCCGTCGCCGAAGTCCCAGCTGTAGGTGAGCGTGTCACCGTCTGCGTCGGTGGTCCCGCTGGACGAGAAGCGGACCTTCAGCGGGGCCTGCCCCGAGGTACGGTCGGCGGAGGCCTGCGGGGTCGGCGAGTGCCCGTCGGTGGCGTTCTCGATGCGGTACAGGGCCGAGTTCTCGTCACCGCCGAACCAGGAGACGCCGTAGTCCAGGACGTAGAGCGCACCGTCCGGCCCGAAGGCCATGTCCATCACCTGCGTGCCGGTCCAGGGGATGTCGTTGATGGACTGCACCGTGCCGTCGGCGTCCGACGATATGCGCTTGATCCAGCGGCGGCCGAACTCCCCGGCGAAGAAGTCACCGTCGTACGCCTCGGGGAACTTGACCGGCGAGTCGAGCGTTGCGTCGTAGTGATAGACCGGTCCGCCCATCGGGGACTCGGAGCCGTCGCCGAACTCGGGCACGGACGGGCCGTTGTAGGGGATCCAGGCGGGCTGCGCCGGGGGCAGGTCGGTGAGGCCGGTGTTGTTCGGGGAGGTGTTCTTGGGGGCGTTGCAGTCGAAGCTCGCGCCGGAGGTGCCGGTGGCGAAGTCGTAATCCACGTACGCGTCGTTGTTGCCCGTGCAGTAGGGCCAGCCGAAGTTGCCGGGCTTGGTGACGCGGGCGAACTCGACCTGGCCGGCAGGGCCACGCTCCGGGTCGGCGGCACCCGCGTCAGGGCCGTACTCGCCGACGTACAGGATGCCGGTGGCCTTGTCGACGCTGAAGCGGAACGGGTTGCGGAAGCCCATCGCGTAGATCTCGGGCCGCGTCTTGTCCGTGCCGGGTGCGAAGAGGTTGCCCTCGGGGACGGAGTACGAGCCGTCGGCGTTCACCTTGATCCGGAGGATCTTGCCCCGCAGGTCGTTGGTGTTGCCGGACGTGCGCTGGGCGTCGAAGGCCGGATTACGGTCGGCACGCTCGTCGATGGGCGTGTAGCCGTCCGACTGGAAGGGGTTCGAGTCGTCGCCGGTCGACAGGTACAGGTTGCCGGCGGCGTCGAAGTCGATGTCGCCGCCGACGTGGCAGCAGATGCCGCGTGAGGCCGGGACGTCGAGGATCTTCGTCTCGCTGGCGGAGTCGAGCGTCCCGTCGGTCTTCAGCACGAAGCGGGAGAGTCGGTTGACGCCGTCGAACTTCGCGAAGTCGGCCGCGGTGCCGGTCTCGGGGGCGTCGCCCGCCGGGGTGTCCAGCGGCGGGGCGTAGTAGAGGTAGATGAAGCGGTTGTCGGCGAAGCCGGGGTCGACGCCGACGCCCTGCAAGCCCTCCTCGTCGTGCGAGTAGACGTCGAGCTTGCCCGCGAGCCGGGTGTTGCCCGCGGCGTCGGTGATACGGAGCTCGCCGTCGCGTGAGGTGTGCAGGACCGAGCGGTCCGGGAGCACCGCGAGGGACATGGGCTCGCCGACCTCGGGCTCGCCCTTGGCGAGGGTGACCTGCTGGAAGTCCTCTGCGGCGGCCGCCGAAGCCGTCTTCGACGCGTTCGTCTCGGGGTCGGCGGCGCCCGCCGGCGGTACGGCGAGGGCGAGCGAGGCGCCGGCGAGGAGCGTGCCGGTGAGGAGTGCGAGTGCCTTGCGGAATCTCAGACGCTCTCTGTTTCCAGTGCTGTTTCCGGATTTCCTGAGCACGAAGTGCCTCCAGGGAGGGTGCCAGTCGTACGTGGCGGGTGCGGGATGCCGGGGTGCGCCGTCACCCCGGAGCGAGCTGTGTCGCGAACGTGTACGCCGTGCGCGGTGCGCAGCGATGCGTGTGTCGCGTACATCTCAGGCGTATGCCTCAAGGACGGTAGCCACGTTTGTCCGTGACCGAAAGCCCTTGGACAGCAAGGAAGTTGGACTTTTTCCTGCATGAGGACAAACCGGGTTCCGGGCAGGCCGGACCGCCCCGGCGCGGACCATTCCGCGCCGGGGACAAGGAGCTCGGTCAGGGTCTGCCGGGGCTGGTCGGCGCTCCCGAACCGAGGCTGGTCGGCGCTTCCGAACTACCGGGGCAAGTCGGCTCTCCCGAAGTACCCGGGCCTAGTCGGCGCTCCCGAACGCCGCGTCGAAGGACGCCGACGGCGGCTCGAAGTCGTACGCCTTCAGGCGCTGCAGGGCCTCAGGTGCGCCCTGCAGACGGTCCATGCCCGCGTCCTCCCACTCGACCGAGATGGGCCCGTCGTACCCGATGGAGCGCAGCATCCTGAAGACGTCCTCCCAGGGGACGTCGCCGTGGCCGGCCGACACGAAGTCCCAGCCGCGCCGCGGGTCGCCCCACGGCAGATGCGAGCCGAGGCGCCCGTTGCGGCCGTCCAGCCGCTTGCGGGCCTCCTTGCAGTCGACGTGGTAGATACGGTCGCGGAAGTCCCACAGGAAGCCGACGGGGTCCAGGTCCTGCCAGACGAAATGGCTCGGGTCGAAGTTGAGGCCGAACGCCGGGCGCCGGTCGACGGCTTCGAGGGCGCGCTGCGTGGTCCAGTAGTCGTACGCGATCTCGCTGGGATGTACCTCGTGCGCGAACCGCACGCCCTCCGCGTCGAAGACGTCCAGGATCGGGTTCCAGCGCTCGGCGAAGTCCTCGTAGCCGCGCTCGATCATCCGCTCGGGAGCGGGCGGGAACATGGCGACGAGGTGCCAGATGGACGAGCCGGTGAAGCCGATGACGGTGTCGACGCCGAAGGCGGCCGCGGCCCGTGCCGTGTCGGCCATCTCGGCCGCCGCCCGCCGCCGTACGCCCTCGGCCTCGCCGTGGCCCCAGATACGCGCGGGCAGGATCGCCTGGTGCCGCTCGTCGATGATCGCGTCGCACACGGCCTGGCCGACGAGGTGGTTGGAGATCGCCCGGCATTTCAGGCCGTACTTGTCGAGCAGCTGCCGCCGGGATGGCAGATACGAGTCGTCGGCGAGCGCCTTGTCCACCTCGAAGTGGTCGCCCCAGCAGGCGAGTTCGAGGCCGTCGTATCCGAAGTCGCGGGCGAGCCGACAGACCTCCTCGAGCGGCAGGTCGGCCCACTGGCCGGTGAACAGGGTGAAGTCGCGGGGCATGGACGGGGCCTCCTAGACCGATGAAACAGATGACGCCGATGAAGCATGGGAATCGGAATCCGTGGCCGTTGCCGCGGCCGGGGCCGGCGGCACGGGCGTGTACACCGAGTTCTTCGCCGCGCTCTCCTCCACCGCCGCCAGGACACGCTGCACACCCAGCCCGTCGGCGAAGGAGGGTTCCGGTACGACGCCCGTCGCGATGGCGGTCACGAGGTCGCGGGCCTGGTGGACGAAGGAGTGCTCGTACCCGAGACCGTGGCCCGGCGGCCACCAGGCCTCGAGATACGGATGGTCGGGCTCGGTGACGAGGATGCGGCGGAAGCCCGCGCTCACACCCGGCTCGGTGTGGTCGTGGAACGACAGTTCGTTGAGCCGCTCCAGATCGAAGGCGAGCGAACCGCGTTCACCGTTGAGCTCCAGACGCAGCGCGTTCTTGCGGCCTGTGGCGAACCGAGTGGCTTCGAAGGAGGCGAGCGCGCCCGAGGCGAACCGGCCTGTGAACAGCGCCGCGTCGTCGACCGTCACGGTGCCGAGTGGCCCGCCGCCTCCCGTAGCGCTGAGCCCCGCCGAAGCCCCGGCGAGCAGCGGCCGCTCCCGTACGAAGGTCTCGGTGAGCGCGGACACGCCGACGAGGGGCTCGCCCGCCAGATACTGCGCGAGGTCGACGATGTGCGCGCCCAGATCGCCGAGCGCCCCCGATCCCGCGACCTCCCGCTGCAGCCGCCAGGTGAGCGGGAAACCGGGATCGACCAGCCAGTCCTGCAGGTACGTGACGCGCACATGACGCAGGGCGCCCAGCCGGCCGTCGGCGACCATCTTCCGGGCCAGCGCGGTCGCCGGCAGGCGACGGTAGTTGAAGCCGACCATGGCGACCTGGCCGCGGGCCCGTGCCTGTTCGGCGGCCTCGGCCATGGCCTCGGCCTCCTCGACGGTGTTGGCCAGCGGTTTCTCGCACAGCACGTGCTTGCCCGCCGCGAGCGCGGCGAGGGCGATCTCCGCATGGCTGTCGCCTGGTGTGCAGATGTCGACCAGGTCGACGTCGTCACGGGCGATCAGTTCCCGCCAGTCGGTCTCCGCGGCCGCCCAGCCGAGCCGGTCGGCCGCGGCCCGTACGGCGTCCGCGTCGCGCCCGCAGATGGCCGCCAGCTCCGGCCGGCACGGCAGGTCGAAGACGCGCCCGACGGTGCGCCAGCCCTGGGAGTGGGCTGCGCCCATGAACGCGTAGCCGACCATGCCCACGCCGAGCCGGCGCTTCATGGAACCGGCACCGGTGCCGACGTCGACTGGCCCGGTGTCGGCGCTGATTCCGACCGGCCCGGCTCCGGCTGCCACCCCGCTCTCGGGCTGCTCCGGCTGTCCCATACGGATTTCCTCCTCGTGGTCGACGCTCTGTGGGGGCGGGCGTACGCATCACTTGAAGCCGGTGGACATGTACTGGTCGACGTTGTCCTTGTCGACGACGGCCGAGTACAGGGTGAGGGATGCCGGGATCTCGAACTCCGCGAGACCCGACACGCCCTTGGACTGCCCGAGCGCACGCGCCAGATCGATGGCCGAGGCGGCCATGGTCGGCGGATACAGCACGGTGGCCTTGAGTACGCCGTTGTCGGCCTTGATCGCCTGGAAGGCGGAGAGCGCGCCCGCGCCACCGACCATCAGGAATTCGTCGCGGCCCGCCTGCTCGATGGCGCGCAGGGCACCGACGCCCTGGTCGTCGTCGTGGTTCCACAATGCGTCGATCTTCGACTGGGCCTGCAGCAGCTGCGCCATCTTGGCCTGGCCCGACTCGACGGTGAACTCGGCGGCCTGGCGCGCGACCTTCCTGATGTTCGGGTAGTTCTTGAGCGCGTCGTCGAAGCCCTGGGTGCGCTGTTTCGTCAGCTCCAGGTTGTCGATCCCGGCGAGCTCCACGACACGTGCGTTCTTCTTGTCCTTGAGCTTCTCGCCGATGTAGTGCCCGGCGTTCAGGCCCATGCCGTAGTTGTCGCCGCCGATCCAGCAGCGGTACGCCTGCGGGGTGTTGAAGATCCGGTCGAGGTTGACGACGGGGATGCCCGCGCGCATGGCCTTGAGGCCGACCTGCGTGAGCGCCTTGCCGTCGGCCGGGAGGACCACCAGGACGTCGACCTTCTTGTTGATCAGCGTCTCGATCTGGCCGATCTGGGCCGCGGTGTCGTTGGAGCCCTCGGTGATCTCGAGGGTCACGTCCTGGTACCTCTCGGCCCGCTTCTTGGCGTTGTCGTTGATCGCGTTCAGCCACCCGTGGTCGGCCTGCGGGCCCGCGAAGCCGATGGTGACCTCCTTGCCGGGCTTGTCGTCCGCGACCGGCTGGTCGTTCGCGGTGGACTCTTCCTTGCTGGGTTCGTTGCTGGTGCAGGCGGTGAGGAGGGCACCGGCGGAGACGGCGGCGGTGCCGAACAGCAATCCTCTGCGGCTCGTGAACTCTGGCATGTCGGTAGACCCTTTCCTCAAGTCGTGCTTGCGGTACGGCGCTGGACCAGCACGGCGGCGACGATGATCGCGCCCTTGGCGATCTGCTGGACGTCGCTCTGCAGGTTGTTGAGGGCGAAGATGTTGGTGATCGTGGTGAAGATCAGGACGCCGAGGACGGAGCCGGTGATGGTGCCCCGGCCGCCGCTGAGCAGGGTCCCGCCGATGATCGCGGCGGCGATGGCGTCGAGTTCGTAGAGGTTGCCGTTGGTGTTCTGGCCCGAGCCGGACGTAGAGGCGCTGACGGCGTACGTCGATGCCCGCCAGTCGTGCCGCCTCCGCGTTCCCGCCGACGGCGACGGTGCGCCGGCCGAAGGTGGTGCGGTTCAGCACCAGCCAGCCGACGACCGTGACGGCCGCGAAGACGAGGACCAGCGGCGGAACACCGAGGATGTACGCGTCACGCTCCCCCAGGTCGAGAATCCCGTCGACGGTGACGACCTGCGTCCTGCCGTCGGTGATCTGCAGGGCGAGGCCGCGTGCGGAGGCGAGCATGGCGAGCGTCGCGATGAACGGCACCATGCCGCCGTACGCGATGAGCAGCCCGTTGACCAGTCCGCAGCCGACGCCGACGAGCACCGAGGTGAAGAGGATGCCCCCGAAGCCGTACTCCTGGGTGGCGACGGTCGTGGCCCACACCGAGGCGAGCGCGACGATCGCGCCCACGGACAGATCGATGCCGCCGGAGACGATGACGAAGGTCATGCCGACCGTGACGACACCGATGACGGACGACTGGGTGAGGACGAGCTGGAGGTTCCTGGTGTCCAGGAACTCGTCGGGCTTGGTGATGCCGCCGACGACGATCAGCGCGGCGAGCACGCCGAGGAGCGACAGCGTCCGGATGTCGGCCCGTGCCCACAGGGTACGGAGCGGACTCCCGCCGTCCGCGGGGTCTGACTTGCGGGGGCCGGTGGATGGGGGCCGAGTCCCGGCGTCCGTCTGGCCCTGCTGCGCCGGAGAGGCGGGCTGCGTCATGACGTCGGACTCCCTTCCGTGGTCACGGGGGCCCCGGTGGTCGTGCTGGTCACGGAGCTTCCTTCCATCACGAGGTCGAGTACACGGTGTTCGTCGAGCTCCCGGGCCGGCGCCGTGTGCACGACGTGACCCTCGCGGAGCACCAGCACACGGTCGGCGAGCCCGAGGACCTCGGGTACTTCGCTGGAGACGAGGAGGACGGCGAGGCCGTCGTCGGCGAGCCGCCGGATGACGGCGTACAACTCGGCGCGGGCGCCGACGTCGACACCCCGGGTGGGCTCGTCGAGCAGGAGGACCCGGCAGCCGCGCAGCAGCCAGCGGGCGAGTACGGCCTTCTGCTGGTTGCCGCCGGAGAGGGTGCGTACGGGAACTGACGGGTTGTCGGGGCGCAGCGACAGCTCCCGCGTGGCCTTCCGAGCCGCGTCACGTTCGGCGGACCGGTCCAGCCAACCGCCCCGCGAGAAGCGGGACATGGACGAGACCGACACATTGCGGGTGACGGACTCGAGCATCAGCAGCGCCTGCGCCTTGCGCTCCTCGGGGGCGAGCCCGAGCCCCGCGCGGACGGCGGCACGGACGCTGCCGGGCTTCAGCGGTTTCCCGTCAACCAGCACCCGGCCCGCACTCGGCTTGCGCGCCCCGTAGACCGTCTCCAGGATCTCCGAGCGCCCGGAGCCGACGAGCCCCGCGAGGCCGACGATCTCGCCGGGACGCAGTTCGAGGTCGAGGGGCGCGAACTCGCCGTCGCGGGCGAGTCCTTCGGTGGTCAGTACGGGTGAGGGACGAGCCGCCCCCGCGCCGGAGGGCCGGTCCGGGAAGACGTACTCGACGTTGCGGCCGGTCATCAGGGCGACGACCTCCCGCGTCGGGGTGGCCTTGGCGGGCAGCCCGACCGCGACGGCACGGCCGTCCTTGAGGACGGTGACGCGGTCGCCGATCGTGCGGATCTCCTCGAGGCGGTGGGAGATGTAGACGACGGCGACACCGTCGGCGGTCAGATCGCGGACGATACGGAAGAGGTTGTCCACCTCGTCCGGGTCGAGGGCAGCGGACGGCTCGTCCATCACGATGAGCCGTACGTCGTGGGAGAGCGCCCGCGCCATCGACACGATCTGTTGCTGGGCGGCGGAGAGATCACCGACGAGCCGGGCCGGGTCGATCTCCGGGTGCCCGAGCCGCTTGAGGAGCGCCGCAGCCCGGGCACGCGCCTCCCGTCCCCGTACGACGAACCCTGCCGCGGTCGGCTCGTGGCCGAGGAAGACGTTCTCGGCCACGGACAGGCCCTCCACCAGGTCGAGTTCCTGGTAGATCGTGGCGATGCCGAGGCGCATGGCGGCGATGGGCGAGCGGAGGACGACGCGTTCGGAGCGCCAGGTGATCGCGCCGTCGTCGGGCTGGTGAGCGCCGGCGAGCACCTTGATGAGGGTCGACTTCCCGGCGCCGTTCTGGCCGAGCAGACAGTGGACCTCACCGGCCTGGACTTCGAGGTCCACACCGTCGAGCGCGCGGACGCCCGGGAACGACTTGGTGATGCCGGACATGGTGAGCAGAGGTGGTTCTGGTGCCATGGCGGTTCCCCTCGGCGGGTGCGGCCGGTGAGCGGGTGCGATTCAGGGCGTGTACTGATATGTCGGGTAGGGCAGAGCAGGGCGCTGTACTGGGTGTGCCGTTCTGCCGGGGGTGCCGGCAGTACTGAGTGTGCTGCGGGTGGTGGTGCGGCTCTTGCGCGTACTACTGGTGCTGGTGCGGCTCTTGCGCGTACTACTGGTGCTGGTGCGGCTCTTGCGCGTACTACTGGTGCGTGTGCATACCGGCCATGGCCGGTACGGCTACCGGTCAGGCCGGTGAGAACAAGTGGTCGCTGATGAGCCGGGCCGCGCCGGTGACTCCGGCCGCGGGTCCCAACTCGCCGAGGACGATGGGGAGGTTGCCGGTCGCGAGGGGCAGCGACTGGCGGTAGACCTGCGTGCGGATGGCGGCGAGCAGCGTGTGGCCGAGGCCTGTCACGCCGCCGCCGATCACCACCAGGCCGGGGTTGAAGAAGCTGACGAGTGAGGCGATGACCTGGCCGGTGCGGTTGCCGCCTTCGCGGATGAGGTCGAGCGCCGTGGCGTCGCCGGCGGCGGCCGCGGCGGCGACATCCGCGGCGGTGAGCCTCCCGGCCGCCTCGAAGCGGGTGGCGAGCTCGGCTGAGCGTCCCTGCTGGGCGGCCTCCTCGGCGTCACGGGCGAGGGCAGCGCCGCTGAAGTGGGCTTCCAGGCAGCCCCGGTTGCCGCAGGCACAGGGCCGTCCGTCCGGTTCGACCTGGATGTGGCCGATGTCGCCGGCGCTGCCCGTCGTACCGCGGTAGACCTCGCCGCCGACGACGATGCCGCAGCCGATGCCCGTACCGATCTTGACGCAGAGGAAGTCGCCGACGGAGCGGGCGACGCCCGCATGCTGCTCCCCCATCGCCATGAGGTTCACGTCGTTGTCGACCAGGACGGGGCAGCCGAGTTCCTGGCTGAGGGCTTCTCGTACGGGGAAGCCGTCCCAGCCGGGCATGATCGGCGGCGCGACCGGCACGCCCTCGGGGAAGCGGACCGGTCCGGGGACGCCGATGCCGGCCCCGTCGAAGCCTTCGGCGAGCCCGGAGGCCTTCAACTTCGCCGCCATGGAGAGCACTTGCTCGAAGACGGCGACCGGGCCCTCGCGTACGTCCATGGGCTGGTTGATGTGCCCGAGCACCTCCAGCTCCGCGTTGGTCACGGCGACGTCGATCGAGGTGGCCCCGATGTCGACGCCGAGGAAGCGCAGGGCGGGGGCGAGGCGGATGTTGTGGGAGCGGCGGCCGCCTCGCGAGGCGGCGAGACCGTCTGCGACGACGAGCCCGGTCTCCAGCAGCCGGTCCACCTCGACGGCGAGCTTGGAGCGGGACAGATCGATCTGGTCGCCCAGCTGTGCCCGCGAGTTGGGGCCACCGTCACGCAACAGCCGCAGCAGTCGCGCCTGATGTGCGTTCGCGGGCCGAGCCGTCATACGTCTCACATGCCCCTCCCCGCCTGATCGGCCTGCCTCCATCGGGCTTTGGAGGGGAACGTAGCAGTGCCTGCCGGGAGTGGGAAGAAGATGCGCAGGAATCGACCATGACTTTTTCCTGCGACAGGACAAAGGGCAGGCGGCCCAGCTTCCAGGAGATCACTGGGCCGGGCTCCGCGCACCGTCCGTCAGTGGACCGAGGCCCATGCAGTTGCGGTCGTCTGATCCGCGGCCCGGGCGGATGGGGGCATCCCGGCCCGGCTGCCCGAGCCGCCGCCCTCAGGACTCCTCGCGCGCGTGATACGTCTTGCGTGTGTGCTCCGTGTGAGCGCGCATGACCTGCGTGGCGCGCTGCTCGTCGCGGGCCGAGATCGCCGCGATCAGGTCCCGGTGCTCGATCCAGGACTGCTTGCCGCGCTGCCGGGCGACCGGCGTGTAGTACCAGCGGACGCGCCGGTCGACCTGCCCGGCGAGTTCGGCCAGGACGAGGTTGCCCGCCAGTTCCATGACCTTGGCGTGGAACGCGGCGTTGGTCGCCACCACCAGGTCCACGTCACCGTCCTCGACCGCCTGCTCGCCCGTCGCGCAGAGCTCTTCCAGCGCGGTGATCCCCGCAGTGCCCGCGTTGGCGGCGGCCAGCCGTGCGGCCTCGGCCTCCAGCAGCGTACGCACCGTCAGAAGCTGGTCCGCCTCGTCCTCGGTCGGCTCGTGCACGAACGCGCCCTGGGCCGGGCGCAGGTCGACCCAGCCCTCGGTGTTGAGGCGCTGCAGGGCCTCGCGCACGGGCTGCCGCGAGACACCGAGATGCCCGGCCAGTTCGCTCTCGACGAGGTGCTGGCCGGGCTGGAGGGCGCGGGTCGTGATGAGTTCGAGCAGCGCCTCGTAGACCCGGTCGCGCAGGGGACCGGGTCGTTCGAGCCTGGGCACCGCTCCCTGCGGCAGTCCTGTGGACAACATCGCGGTCCCCCTCCTGGGCGGCGGACAAGCCAGCATGACGTCAATTGGCTTTCGTCTACAGTCTACTGAGCACAATGGCCAGCACCAGAGAGAGTCGGGCACGTCACACCGCGCCATGGCCGCCCCACCGGCCGGCCACTCACCGCCTCACGGACAGCGCCTCCGGGCACATGGACGGCGTCTCCACCTCAGGGACAACGCCTCCGCCTCAGGCACAGCGCCTCCACATCAGGGACAACGCCTCCGCCTCAGGGACAGCGCCTCCACATCAGGGACAACGCCTCCGCCTCAGGACAGCGCCTCCGCCTCACGGACAGCGGACGACCTGCCCCGCATACGACAGGTTGCCGCCGAATCCGAAGAGCAGCACGGGATCCCCGGTGCCGATCTCGCCGCGCTCGACCAGCTTGGACAGGGCGAGCGGAATGCTCGCCGCCGACGTGTTGCCGGAGTCGACGACATCGCGGGCGACGACCGCGTTCACGGCGCCGATCTTCTCGGCGAGCGGCTCGATGATCCTCAGGTTCGCCTGGTGCAGCACGACCCCGGCCAGGTCCTCCGGCGCGAGGCCCGCACGCTCGCATGCCTGCCGGGCGATGGACGGGAGCCGGGTGGTGGCCCACCGGTAGACGCTCTGCCCCTCCTGCGCGAAGCGCGGCGGGGTTCCCTCGATGCGTACCGCGTGACCCATGTCGGGCACGGAGCCCCACAGCACCGGCCCGATGCCGGGCTCGGCGTCCGGGGCGCTCGCCTCGACGACGGCGGCCCCCGCGCCGTCGCCGACGAGGACGCAGGTGGTGCGGTCGCTCCAGTCCGTCACGGCGGACATCTTGTCGGCGCCGATGACGAGCGCCCGCGCCGAGGCCCCGGCCCGTACGGCGTGGTCGGCCGTGGCCAATGCGTGGGTGAAGCCCGCGCAGACGACGTTGAGGTCCATGACGGCAGGGGACGGGATGCCGAGCCGGGCGGCGACCCGCGCGGCCATGTTCGGGGAGCGGTCCTCGGCCGTGGAGGTGGCGACGAGCACCAGATCGATTTCGCCGGGCGTCAGGCCCGCGGCGGCCAGGGCCTTGGCGCCGGCGTGCGCGGCCAGTTCGTCGACGGGCTCGTCGGGGCCGGCGATATGGCGGGTGCGGATGCCCACCCGGGACCTGATCCACTCGTCGCTCGTGTCGACCATGCCCGCCAGGTCCTCGTTGGTGAGGACCTGGGCGGGCTGGTAATGGCCGACTGCGGCGATGCGTGAGCCGTTCATGGGCGAGCCCCCTCGTGGCGGAGATACGGGACTCACCAGTCTGGTAAGCGACTCACGGGTACGAGGTGACGTAAAGCGACAGGATTGGGGCGCCCCGCTTGTCGGTTTCCCTCATGCCGTACAGCCGTGCCGCGCGGCCTTGCCGTACAGCGCCGGGCGCCCCCGGCAGCCGGAACCTCAGCCGGTGAAGAGCTGCGTCGCCTTCTGCACCAGTTCGTACACCCCGTAGGCGAGCGGCACGCCCACCCACAGCCAGGCGAAGAGGATCAGTCCGCGGCGCCTCGGACTAGGCGGACTGCTCGTGCCGGACGGTGTCGTCATCGGCGGCCTCCCTCGGGGCGGGGATGTGGTGGCGGGGGTGGACGGGGCGTACGAGCTCGTTGGCGACGAAGCCGACGACAAGCAGGCCGATCATGATGGTGAGCGACAGACCGTAGAGGCCGGAGCCGTGCTTGCCGGCCTCCTCCTGACTGTCGGCGACCCAGTTGACGATCAGCGGGCCGAGGACGCCGGCGGTGGACCAGGCGGTGAGCAGCCGGCCGTGGATGGCGCCGACCTGGTAGGTGCCGAAGAGGTCCTTCAGATAGGCGGGGATCGTGGCGAAGCCGCCGCCGTAGAAGGAGAGGATGACCAGCGCGCAGACGATGAACAGGGGCTTGGACGAGTCACCGAACTGCGTGATCAGCAGGTACATCAGGGCACCCACGCCCAGGTACAGCCGGTAGATGTTCTTGCGGCCGATGAGGTCCGAGGTCGAGGACCAGCCGATGCGTCCGGCCATGTTGGCGGCGGAGAGCAGCGCGACGAATCCTGCGGCCGCGGAGACCGACACCGGCGTCTCCGTGTCCGCGAAGAAGTCGGTGATCATGGGCGCGGCCTTCTCCAGGATGCCGATGCCCGCCGTCACGTTCATGCACAGCACGACCCACAGACACCAGAACTGCGGGGTACGTACGGCTTCGCGAGCCGAGACCTGGACGCCCTCGATCGGCGACGGCCCGGACGGGGTGGGACGCGAGTCCGGGCGCGGCACGCGTACGAGCAGCACGCCCAGCGACATGAAGACGGCGTACGTCAGGCCGTGCACGAGGAACGCGAGCGCGATGCCGGACGGATCCGCGCCGAAGGACTCGAGCATCTGAGCCGACCACGGGGAGGCGATGAGGGCGCCACCCCCGAAGCCCATGATGGCGATGCCAGTGGCCATGCCCGGCCTGTCCGGGAACCACTTGATCAGCGTTGATACGGGCGAGATGTATCCGATGCCGAGTCCGATCCCGCCGACGAAGCCGTAGCCGAGCACGATCAGCCAGTACTGCTCGGTGGCGGCGCCGAGCGCGGCGATCAGGAAGCCGGAGGAGAAGCAGCACAGCGCGACCGTCATCGCCCAGCGTGGCCCGTTGCGTTCCACGAGCGTGCCGCCGAACGCGGCGGACAGGCCCAGCATGACGATGCCGAGCTGGAAGGGCAGGGCGCTCTGGGTGCCGCTGAGGCCGAGCGCGGACTCCAGTGGGGGTTTGAAGACGCTCCAGGCGTAGGCCTGGCCGATGGAGAGGTGGACGGAGAGGGCTGCCGGCGGAACGAGCCAGCGGCTCCAACCGGTTGGGGCGACGGGTGGGCTCATGATCCCGAACGATAGAAACCTGTACGGGACTTGGGAAGACGTTCGGGGACACGAACCCGTCGACATGCTTGAGCAGCGCAAAGCCCCGCCGTGTCCCGCCCCGTCTCCCCGCCACCCATTCCCGCTCGTGGTACGGCCGGCATCGGGCGAACTCAGGTGCGTTGCCATGGAAGGCAAAGCAGTTCTGCCTAGGCACGGCGGGGCCGATGAGCGAAGGTCAATGCCGAACGATGGTCCGGGCGATGATCCGGCTCACGAGGCGTGGCGCCATGCGCCGTGCCGTCCACATGGCGTGGGTGCCCCGCCCAGGGAAGGCCCATAACCGGCCTCGCGCCAAGGCACGGTCCATCGAGTCCAGCACCGCATCGGTGGTCAGGCCGGGGCGTGGCCCGAACATGGCAGGCGCGTCACGGCGCATGCGATCCAGCATGGGAGTCTCCACGGCAGGCGGGCAGACACACAGGACCTGGATGCCTTGTTCGCGGCACTCAACCGACAGGGTCTCGGCGAGGAGGTGGACTGCGGCTTTTGCCGCGCCGTACCCCCCTCCCTGGGGTACGGGTACCCAGCCGGCGATGGATCCGAGCAGGATGATCTGCCCGCCGCTGCGGGACGCCATGACGGGGACGACGGCGTGGATCAAATGGAGCGTGCCGCCGTAGATGACGTTCATCAAGCGGAGTGTGTCGGCGGGGTCCTGGTCGAGCAGCTGTCCCACTTTGGCGATCCCAGCGCTGTGAACGAGCCGCCGCGGTGAACCGATTTCGTCGCTGATCCGCTTGACCGCTTCGGCTACTGCCGGCGGGTCGGTGATGTCGCAGACGAACGGGCGGATGTTCGGGCTGCATTCGGCCAGCGAATCGAGCCCGGTGTCGCTGATGTCGACAGCTGCGACAGACCAACCGCTGTCGGCCAGCCGCAGGGCCGCTGCTCTGCCGATACCGCTGGCGGCGCCGGTCACAATGGCTATATCGGGCTGGGAATTTGGCATCCCTTACTCCTGTCGGTTGGGAGCTGTGGACGGATTCCGGGGACGGCCGGCCCGGCCGACGCGTGGGCAATACACCTTCCCCGGCACAGTGCTACCCAGTCGATATGCGACCGACGCCCTGGATGACTCGGGCCGACTGCACCTCTCGCACGGGACGGCCGAGTGACGGTCGCCGTCACAGAGCCGTCGCAGCTGCTGCGCGAACCCTTGCTGGGCCAAGTTCCATACTGTAGACAATATTTCATCGACACTTGCTGTTCCTTTGCTTTCCCTCCGGTTTCCCTCGACCGAACGGAGCGCCCCACAGTGAAAGTCGCAGTTCTCGGTGCCGGTGCGATCGGCGCCTACGTCGGGGCCGCGCTGCACCGCGCAGGCGCCGACGTCCATCTCGTCGCCCGTGGACCGCATCTCGCGGCCATGAGGCAGCACGGAGTGCAGGTTCTCAGCCCGCGCGGCGACTTCACCGCGCGCGCCCACGCCACCGACGACCCGGCCGACATCGGCCCGGTCGACTTCGTCTTCCTGGGGCTCAAGGCCAACTCGTACGCGGCGTGCGGGCCGCTCATCGAGCCGCTGCTGCACCAGGACACGGCCGTCATCGCCGCCCAGAACGGCATCCCCTGGTGGTACTTCCACCGGCACGGCGGCCCGCACGACGGTCAGCGCATCGAGAGCGTGGACCCCGACGGCGCGGTCAGTGCGGTGCTCGCGCCAGAGCGGGCGATCGGCTGCGTCGTCTACGCGGCGACGGAGCTCGAAGGCCCAGGAGTGGTACGCCACTTGGAGGGCACCAGGTTCTCCATCGGCGAGCCCGACCGCTCGGTGTCCGAGCGCTGCCTGGCCTTCAGCGAGGCGATGCAGGCCGGCGGCCTGAAGTGCCCGGTCGAGCCGGACCTGCGGGGCGACATCTGGGTCAAGCTGCTCGGCAACATCTCCTTCAACCCGATCAGCGCGCTCGCCCGCGCCACGATGCGTCAGATGTGCCTGCACGGCGGCACGCGCCGGGTCATCGAGATCATGATGGCCGAGACGCTGGCGGTCGCCGAGGCCCTGGGCTGCAAGCCGGGCGTCTCCATCGAGCGACGCCTTGCGGGCGCGGAGCGCGTCGGCGACCACCGCACCTCCACTCTCCAGGACCTGGAGCGCGGCAAACCGCTCGAACTCGACGTGCTGCTCGCGGCCGTCGTGGAGCTGGCGGGGATCACCGATGTGCCGGTGCCGACGCTCCGTACCGTCCACGCCATCTCGGACCTGCTGGCCGACCGCATGAGGAGCGCGGCATGAGCAACAGGGCACGCAAGAGGGACCGCACGCCCAAGACGTACAACCGGCTGACCCACCCCCTCGTCCGCGACTCCCGGGACGAGCCGTTCCGCCGCGCCACCTGGGACGAGGCGCTGACCCGCGCCGCCGACGGACTCCGTGCGGCGCGGGGAGCCTTCGGGATGTTCTCGTGTGCCCGGGCGACCAACGAGATGAACTATGTGGCACAGAAGTTCACGCGGGTCGTGATGGGCACGAACAACGTGGACTCCTGCAACCGCACCTGTCACGCCCCGAGCGTCGCCGGCCTCTCGGCGGCGTTCGGGTCGGGCGGCGGCACCTCCTCGTACGAGGAGATCGAGCACACCGATCTGATCGTGATGTGGGGCTCCAACGCCCGCTTCGCACACCCGATCTTCTTCCAGCACGTGTTGAAGGGCATCAGGAACGGCGCCCGGATGTACGCGGTCGATCCGCGGCGTACGAGCACCGCCGAGTGGGCGGAGAGCTGGCTCGGGCTGAACGTCGGCACGGACATCCCGATGGCGCACGCGATCGGGAGGGAGATCATCCACGCGGGCCTCGCCAACCACGCCTTCATCGAGCGGGCGACGAGCGGCTTCGAGGAGTACAAGCAGCTCGTCGAGCCGTGGACGCTGTCGCTCGCCGAGAAGGTGACGGGTGTTCCGGCGGCCGCGATACGGGATCTGGCGCACGCGTACGCCCGGGCCGAGCGGGCACAGCTGTGCTGGACGCTGGGCATCACCGAGCACCACAACGGCACGGACAACGTACGGGCGCTCATCAACCTGTCGCTGCTGACCGGGCACGTGGGGCGGTACGGCTCGGGGTTGCAGCCGCTGCGCGGGCAGAACAACGTGCAGGGCGGCGGCGACATGGGCGCGATCCCCAACCGCCTGCCGGGCTTCCAGGACATCCTCGACCCCGACGCACGGGTGAAGTTCGAGTCGGCGTGGGACACGGTCATCCAGCCCCGCTACGGGCTGAATCTGACGGAGATGTTCGAGGCCATGGAGGAGGGCTCGCTCAAGGCCGTCTACTGCATCGGTGAGAACCCGGCGCAGTCGGAGGCGGACAGCGAGCAGGCGATCCGGCGGCTGAAAGCCCTGGACTTCCTGGTGGTACAGGACATCTTCCTCACGAAGACAGCCGAGTTGGCCGATGTCGTGCTGCCCGCCACGGCGGGCTGGGCAGAGACGGACGGCACGACGACCAACAGCGAGCGGCGCGTGCAGCGCGTACGCAAGGCGGTCGAGCCGCCCGGCGAGGCCCGCGAGGACATCGACATCATCTGCGACCTGGCCGCCCGGCTCGGCCACGAATGGAAGTACGCGGACGCCGAGTCGGTCTGGAACGAGCTGCGGTCGGTTTCGCCGGACCACTACGGCATGACGTACGAGCGGCTCGAGGAGCACCAGGGCATCCAGTGGCCGTGCCCCGACACCGAGAGGCTCGAACCGACGTACCTGCACGGACGGTTGTGGGATCCCGACCCGGCGCGGCGAGGCCGGCTCGCGCCCTTCGGGCTGGTCCAGCACGACCCGCCGGTGGACCTCACCGACGAGGAGTTCCCGATCCGGCTGACGACCGGGCGGCGCCTCGACTCGTACAACACCGGTGTGCAGAGCGGCGGTTTCGCGTCTCCGCTGCGGCGCGGCGAGTACGTCGAGCTGTGCCCTGAGGACGCGGAGCGCTACGGGGTCGTGGTGGGCGAGGAGGTCCGGGTGTCGTCGCGGCGGGGCTCGGTGGTGGCTCCGGTGTGGGTCGACCCGGGTCTGCGTCCAGGCCTCGCCTTCATGACCATGCACTTTCCCGACGAGGTGGACACCAACCAGCTGACGATCGAGGCCAACTGCCCGATCGCGGGCACCGCGGAGTTCAAGGCGTCGGCGATCCGCATCGAGAAGCTGACCGAGAAGCCCGCCCAGAAGCTGGCCGAGAACGCGAACGCACCTGTCACGGCCGTGAGGAGCTGAGGTAGCGACATGGATCTGCACTTCGGTGACAGCAAGCCGACGGACGAGGAGCGGGCGGCGGTCGACGCGCTGCTCGGCCCGCCCGAGTCGGCGTGGGAGGGCGCCGACGACCGCACCGACGCCGACCTGAGGTGGGCGCGCGGGGGCCGCGAGGCACGGGAGCGGCGCGACCTGCTGTTGCCGGGGCTGCACGCGGTCAACGACCGCGTGGGGTGGATCAGTGAGGGCGCCCTCGACTATCTGTGCCGGCGGCTCACGGTGCCGCCGGCGGAGGCGTACGGGGTCGCCACGTTCTACTCGATGTTCTCGATGCGGCCACGGCCCGCGACGGTGCTGCACGTGTGCACGGATATCGCATGCGCGGCCGCCGGGGCGGCGGAGGTGTGCGCCGGGGTGGAGGCGCGGCTGGGGCCGGGGAGCGGGGTTTCGGTGGAGCGGAGCCCGTGCCTGGGGTTGTGCGAGCGGGCGCCGGCGGCGTTGGTGGTGCGGGCGGGGGCGCCTGCGGCGGGCTTCTCCCCTGCCCCGCCCCTTCCCGGCAGCATCGATATGCGGCTCCGCCGCGGGGGGGCTGCTGCCCCAGACCCCGCTGTCGGCGGCTCCGCCGCCTCGTCCTCAAACGCCGGACGGGCTGGAATATCCGGCCCCGGCGCGGAAAATTCAGCCCGTCCGGCGCTTGAGGACGAGCCCGAAGGGCGACTTCGGGGGTCCAGGGGGCGGAGCCCCCTGGTTACGGGAAGGGGCGGGGTGGGGGAATCCTCCTACGCGACCGCCGTCGCCGCCCCCGCCACCATCGACTCGACCATAGCCACCGCGACCGCCCCGGAAAGCGCCCCGGCCGAGCCCCCCGCCACCATGGCGGTCCCCCAGGCCGGCCAACCCGGCCTGATCCTCCTCCGCCGCATAGGCGCAGTAGACCCGACCTCCCTGGACGACTACCGCGCCCACGGCGGCTACGAGGCGCTACGCCACGCATTCGCGATCGGCCCCGCCGGCGTGATCCGCGAAGTGACCGACGCAGGCCTCGTCGGCCGCGGCGGCGCCGCCTTCCCCACAGGCCGCAAGTGGCAGGCGACGGCCTCCCAGCCCGACCATCCCCACTACCTCGTCTGCAACGCAGACGAGTCGGAACCCGGCACCTTCAAGGACCGGGTGATCATGGAGGGCGACCCGTACGCGCTGATCGAGTCGATGACGATCGCGGGGTACGCGGTCGGCGCGCACAAAGGCTACGTGTACCTGCGCGGCGAGTACCCGCGCGCCCTGCACAGGCTGACCCACGCCATCGAGCAGGCACGCGCGCGTGGCCTGCTCGGCGACGACGTCCTCGGCCAGGGCTACGCCTTCGACATCGAGATCCGCCGCGGCGCGGGCGCGTACATCTGCGGTGAGGAAACGGCCCTCTTCAACTCCATCGAGGGGTACAGGGGCGAGCCCCGCTCCAAGCCCCCGTTCCCGGTGGAGAAGGGCCTGTTCGGCAAGCCGACGGCCGCCAACAACGTTGAGACGCTCGTGAACGTCCTGCCGATCCTCACCATGGGAGCCCAGGCGTACGTAGCGATCGGCACGGAGAAGTCCACGGGCCCCAAGCTGTTCTGCGTGTCGGGCACCATCGAGCGCCCCGGCATCTACGAGTTGCCGTTCGGCGCCACGCTCGGCGACCTCCTCGACCTCGCCGGCAAGCCCGACAACCTCAGGGCGGTACTGCTGGGCGGCGCCGCAGGCGGCTTCGTACGCCCCGACGAGCTGGACATCCCGCTCACCTTCGAGGGCACCCGCGAGGCCGGTACGACACTCGGCTCCGGTGTCGTCCTGGCCCTGGACGACACCGTCCCGCTCCCCCGCGTCCTGCTCCGCATCGCCGAGTTCTTCCGCGACGAGTCGTGCGGCCAGTGCGTGCCGTGCCGCGTCGGCACCGTCCGCCAGGAGGAAGCACTGCACCGGATCGCGGAGCGCACCGGTGCCGCCGCGGCCGGCGACATCGCGCTGCTGCGCGAGGTGGGCCGCGCCATGCGGGACGCCTCGATCTGCGGCCTGGGCCAGACCGCCTGGAACGCCGTGGAGTCGGCCATCGACCGCCTGGGGGCATACGAATGACCGCGCTCGACCGGCTTGAGGTGTACACGACCGCCGTGGAATCCGTCATCGATCACCTGGGGGCCTGCTCATGACCGCCATACCGCTGGGGTCACCCCGCCGTCTCATCGAGTTCACGCTGGACGGGCAGGAGGCCAGGGTCCCCGAGGGCTCGACGATCCTCGACGCCTGCCGGGCGGCGGGCAAGGACATCCCGACGCTGTGCCAGGGCGACACGCTCACCCCGAAGAACGCCTGCCGCGTGTGCGTGGTCGAGGTGGAGGGCGCCCGCACGCTCGCCCCGGCCTGCTCACGCAAGGCCGAGCCGGGCATGGATGTGCTCACCGACACCGAACGCGCCCGCCACAGCCGCAAGATCGTGCTCGAACTCCTCGCCTCCTCGGTCGACTTGTCGACGACACCGAAGGTCGCCGAGTGGATCAAGGAGTACGAGGCGAAACCGGACCGCTTCGGCCCGGATGCGGCGCGGCTCAACGAGGAACCCAAGGTCGACAACGATCTGTATGTGCGCGACTACGACAAGTGCATCCTCTGCTACAAGTGCGTGGACGCCTGCGGCGACCAGTGGCAGAACACCTTCGCGATCTCGGTCGCGGGCCGCGGCTTCGACGCCCGTATCGCCGTGGAGCACGACGCGCCGCTGACCGACTCGGCGTGCGTGTACTGCGGCAACTGCATCGAGGTGTGCCCGACGGGCGCACTGTCCTTCAAGTCGGAGTTCGACATGCGGGCCGCGGGCACCTGGGACGAGTCCGCCCAGACCGAGACGACCACCGTGTGCGCGTACTGCGGAGTGGGCTGCAACCTCACGCTGCACGTACAGGACAATGAGATCGTGAAGGTCACCTCGCCGCACGACAACCCGGTGACCCACGGCAACCTCTGCATCAAGGGCCGCTTCGGCTACCAGCACGTGCAGAACCGGGACTGATCGAGACTTGGGGCTTGAGACATGGGACGCGTCACCGAGCGACGGCGGGTGATCCGGATCCGGGACGGGGCCGTCAGCACCCGCCCGGACACACTCGTCGCCGAGGAACCCCTCGAGATCCGGCTGAACGGCAAGCCGCTGGCCATCACGATGCGCACCCCGGGCGACGACTTCGCGCTCGCGGCGGGCTTCCTGGTGAGCGAGGGGGTGCTGGGCTCGGCGGCCGAGCTGCAGAACATCGTGTACTGCGCCGGGGCCACGCAGGATGGTTCGAACACATACAACGTCGTCGACGTGAAGCTGGCTCCCGGTGTTCCCGTCCCCGACATCACCCTCGAACGCAACGTCTACACGACCTCCTCCTGCGGCCTGTGCGGCAAGGCGAGCCTGGACGCGGTGCGGACCACCGCCCGCTGGGCCATCGACGACACAGGCGACGGCGACACTCCCCCGGTCCGGCTCGAACCCGAGCTGCTCGCGAGCCTCCCCGACCGGCTGCGCGCCGCTCAGCGGGTGTTCGACCGGACCGGGGGCCTGCACGCGGCGGCACTGTTCACGGAGGACGGGGAGCTCCTTGACATACGCGAGGACGTGGGCCGCCACAACGCGGTCGACAAGCTGGTGGGGCGCGCCCTGCAGAACGGCGGTCTGCCCCTGTCCCGCACGATCCTCCTGGTCTCCGGCCGGGCGTCCTTCGAGCTCGCGCAGAAGGCCGTGATGGCGGGCATCCCGGTGCTGGCCGCGGTCTCCGCCCCGTCCTCGCTCGCCGTGGACCTCGCCGCCGAGACCGGCCTGACGCTGGTCGGCTTCCTGCGGGGCGCCTCCATGAACGTGTACGCGGGTGAGCACCGCATCGCCCTGCGGGCCGCGGCCGCCCAGGGCTGACCGGCTCCCCGCTGCACGGCGGCGGGGCCCCGGCCGACGGGGAGCGCCCCCTGCGCCGGCCGGGCCTCGCCTCACCGGCGCCGAGCAAGTCGCGGCGCTCGGCCTGACATCCGACCGGAGGGGAGGGGCCGTTCCGGTTGCCCGCGCCCGCGGGAGGGCCTGACCCGTCGACCCGACGGGAGGTGTCAGCGTCCCCCCGGCCATCCACTCACGACGAGTCCCGCACCACGAGTTGCGTGGGCAGAACAACGTGCCGACGCGGCGCTTCGGAATCGTTGATCTCCTCCAGGAGGAGGTGGGCGATGGTGCTGCCGATCTCTTCGACGGGCTGGCGCACGGTGGTGAGGGGCGGACTGCTGTGGCGGGCGATGATGGAGTCGTCGAAACCGACCACGGCCACGTCGTCCGGGATGCGGCGCCCGGCCCGGCGCAGCTCCACCATGGCGCCGGCGGCCATGACGTCGGATGCCACGAACACGGCGTCCAGGTCCGGGACTTGTTCGAGAAGTGAACGCATGGCGATCCCGCCTCCCGCCTCGGTGAAGTCGCCCGCGGCCACAAGTTCCTCCCCGGCCGGACGGGCTGCCTCCGTCAGGGCCTCCCGCCAGCCCTGAAGCCTGCTGCGAGCCACGTCCATGTCCAGCGGTCCGGTGATCGTGGCCACTTTCGAGCGCCCGCGTGACAGCAGGTGCCGCACCGCTGCCGCGGCCCCGCCCGTGTTGTCCGAGTGGACGTGGGCCAGCGACTCGCCGGGGCCGCGGCGGCCGGCCAGCACGGTCGGCAGACCCAGGTCCTCAAGGAGCCCCGGCAGGGGATCGTGCTCGTGCACGGATACCAGGAGCACACCGTCCACCCGGCGCTCCGCGACCGACTCGGTGAGCTGGTCGCGTTCCCCCTGGTCACGGACGAGCACGAGCTGCAGCTGCGTCCTGGTCTCGGCGAGCGCGGCGCTGACACCGCGGATGACCGCCGAGAAGTACGGCTCCGACCCGAGGCGGCTCTCCGACTCGGGTATGACGAGGGCTACCGAGTTGGTCTTACTCGTCACGAGGCCTCGGGCCACGGAGTTCGGAACGTACTGGAGCTCGGCGATGGCGGCCAGTACGGCGGCCCTGGCCTTCTCGCTGACGAGTTCGGAGCCGTTGATGACCCGTGAAACCGTGGTCCGCCCGACCCCCGCTCGCGCGGCCACCGTCTTGATGGTCGGCCGCTGCCTTCCCCCCATGGCTCCTCCCTCGCCGCCGTGCCGTGGGGACGGCGTTCACCTGGGCATTGTGCCAGACGGGTGGCCGCGATCCGTCACGTTGCTGCGGGCCTCCCGCTCCATTTCCTGAAAAACAGGTCAGTTCAACTTCTTGACAGGGGTGTTGGGTGGCGGCGACGCTTCGAACCACTTGGTGGGCACGTTCCCACCCGCGTTTGGGAACGTACCCAGTAGACAAATCGGGCCGCTGAGCGGGCCGTACGGCTGAAGTTCCGGCGCGTCGACGCCGCCGCTAGGAGGACGGAATGAGCAAGGCCCGCAAGCAGTTGCGTACAAAAGTCGTGGCCGCAGTCTCGGCTGTGACGGCCCTGGGCATGGTCGTGGGCTGCAGTGGAGGCAGCGACACGGGGACCGGCGGGGGCCGGAAGGACGGCAAGGTCACCATCACCATGGGGCTCTTCGGCGTCATGGGCTTCAAGGAGACCGGCCTCCTCGAGAAGTACATGAAGCTGCACCCGGACGTCGTCATCAAGGCGGATGTCGCCGGTGACGAGCAGACCTACTACACCGCACTGCAGACGCACCTGGCCGCCGGCAGCGGTCTGAAGGACATCCAGGGCATAGAGATCGGCCGCGCCAAGGAACTCGTCGACACGCAGAAGGACAAGTTCGTCGACCTCTCGGACGTCTCCGGAGCCGACCACTTCCTGCCCTGGAAGCTCAGCCAGGTCACCGCATCCGACAAGAAGGTGATCGGGCTCGGCACGGACATCGGCCCGATGGCTGTCTGCTACCGCAAGGACTTCTTCGAGCAGGCCGGACTGCCCACCGACCGCGACGAGGTCGCGAAGCTGTGGGAGGGCGATTGGTCCAAGTACGTCGAGGCAGGCAAGCGCTTCACGAAGAACACGAAGAGCAAGGTCGCCTTCATGGACAGCTCCAGCGGCCTGTTCAACGCCATGATCTACGGCAGTTCGCAGCAGTTCTACGACAAGAGCGGCGAGCTCATCTATGCGAAGAACCCGGTGGTGAAGGATGCCTGGAGCCTGGCGTCCGATGCGGCCACGTCCGGGCTGACCGCCAAACTCCGGCAGTTCCAGCCCGGTTGGGACCCCGGCCTCGCCAACAGCACGTTCGCCAGCACGGTGTGCCCGGCCTGGATGCTCGCCCACATCAGCGAGAAAGCCGGCCCGAAGAACAAGGGCAAGTGGGACGTCGCCAAGGCACCCCAGGGCGCCAACTGGGGCGGATCGTTCCTCGGCGTCATGGAGCAGAGCCCGGTCAAGAAGGAGGCGAAGGAGCTCGTCGCCTGGCTCACGGCTCCCGAGCAGCAGGCCTACCTCTTCGAGAAGATCGGCAACTTCCCGTCGTCCGAGGCCGCCTTGAAGATGCCCGAAGTGGCGGACGGGAAGTCCGACTACTTCGGCGGCGCGCCCATCGGCGAGATCTTCGGCGCGGCGGCCAAGGAGATCCCCGACGAGCAGGTGCTCGGCCGCAAGGACGGCACCATCAAGGACATCTTCTCGCAGGGCCTGACGCTGATCGAGGCGCAGAACAAGAGCCCGGAAGAGGCCTGGAAGACCACTGACGAACGCATCGAGAAGGCCGCCGGCTGAGCGTTCCGCCCTTCGCCGCAGGCGCCCGGCGACGCGCATCCCGCGTGGCCGCCGGGCCCTCGGCCCCCACCCGCTTCCAAGGAAGGATCCCTTCCGGTGGCCACCTCCACCAAGACGTCCCAAGGCGGTGCTCTCGGCACCGCTCCCCCGGCCGGGAACCGCGCGAGCGGGGACCGCCAGGGGCGGCGGAACCTGCTGCACCGCCTCGACCTGCGTGGCGCGCCGTACGCGTTCGTCGCCCCGTTCTTCGTGGTCTTCGCGGCCTTCAGCTTCTACCCGCTGCTCTACACCTCCTGGATCTCGCTCCATCGCGTCGAGATGTCGTCGCTGAACCTGATGGAGTGGGTCGCGTTCGACAACTACACGGCGCTGTGGCACGACGACCGCTTCTGGAACGCGCTGGCCAACACCTTCACCATCGGTGTGATCTCCACCGTGCCGCAGCTGCTGATGGCCCTAGGCCTGGCCCATCTGCTCAACTACAAGCTGCGTGGTTCGACGTTCTTCCGCGTCGCGGCCCTGACTCCGTACGCGACGTCGGTCGGGGCCGCGGCCCTGGTGTTCACGATGCTCTTCGAGCGCGACTTCGGCATGATCAACTGGATGCTGGGCCCGTTCGGTGTGGACAACATCGACTGGGAGAACAACAAGTGGGCGGCGCAGACGGCGATCTCCACCATCGTGATCTGGCGCTGGACCGGCTACAACGCCCTGCTCTACCTCGCGGCCATGCAGGCCATCCCGCAGGACCGCTACGAGGCGGCCGCCATCGACGGGGCATCCCGCTGGCAGCAGTTCCTCAAGGTCACGGTGCCGGGCATCCGTTCCACCATCGTCTTCACCATCGTGCTGTCCACGATCGGCGCAACGCAGCTCTTCGGTGAGCCGCTGATCTTCGGCCAGGGCCCCAACGGCATCACCGGCGGTGCGGACAACCAGTACCAGACGCTGGGCCTGCTGCTGTACGAGGAGGGCTGGAAGAACTACCAGATGGGACGGGCCGCCACCGTCGCCTGGGCGATGTTCCTGCTGCTCATCCTCGTCTTCGTCGTCCAGCGAGTCCTCAAGCGCGCCCTGGCGCGCAGTTCCTGACCAGGAGACCTCCATGACCACTGACAGCCTCCCGGTCCGGACGGCCGACGCACGCACCCGTACCGCGTCCGACGGCACGCCGTACGGCCGCCGCCGCCCACGTCTGTCGCTACGCCAGCGGGCCGGCCGCCAGCACCACGCGGGGCCCGTCGCCTATGTGCTGCTCGGCCTGGCCGCGCTGTTCTCCCTCTTCCCGCTCTACTTCACGATGGTGGCGGCGTCGAGCGACAACACGCGCGTGACGCAGACGCCCCCGCCCTTCCTGCCCGGCCCCCATCTGCTCGAGAACCTGGGCAAGGCGTGGCAGGACGCCGCGCTCGGCAAGGCCATGGTCAACAGCCTCATCGTGGCCGGGGTCATCGCCCTGTCCACCGTGCTGTTCGCCACGCTGGCCGGGTTCGCCTTCGCCAAGCTGCGCTTCAGGGGCCGCAACATCCTGCTGATGCTGGTGATCGGAACGATGATGATTCCGCCCCAGCTCGGTGTCGTGCCGCTGTTCATGATGATGGCGGAGCTGGGGTGGGGGCAGAAGCTGCCCGCCGTCATCTTCCCCACACTCGTCAGCGCGGTCGGCGTGTTCTTCATGCGGCAGTACCTCTCCGAAGCCCTGCCCGACGAGCTGGTCGAGGCGGGGCGCGTGGACGGAGCGCACTCGCTGCGCATCTTCTGGAGCATCGTGCTGCCCGTCGCGCGGCCGGCCATGGCCGTGCTGTTCATGATCACGTTCGTGCACGCGTGGAACGACTTCTTCTGGCCGTTCATCGCGCTGGACATGAGCAACCCGACGGTCCCCGTCGCCCTCACGCAGCTCAGCGCGGGCTATGTACGCGACCAGTCGCTGATCATGGCCGGTGCCCTGCTCGGCACCTTGCCCCTCCTCGCCATGTTCGTCGTCTTCGGACGCCAGATCGTCGGCGGGATCATGCAGGGCGCGGTCAAGGGCTGAGCGCGCCCGGATGCCCCGTGACGGACGCCCGCCAGGCCGGGCGTCGACTCCCCTGCTCCACCCCACCTCATCCGGAAGGACCTCCGTGACCACCGCAACCCGACGTTCCGCGCCCGCCCCGGGGACCGCCGCCGCCCGTACGTTTCCCCTGGGATTCACCTGGGGCACCGCGACTGCCGCATACCAGATCGAGGGCGCCGCCACCGAGGACGGCCGCACTCCGTCCATCTGGGACACCTACTCCCACACCCCCGGCAAAGTGCGCAACGGAGACACCGGCGACGTGGCCTGCAACCACTACCACCGCTGGCGCGAGGACGTCCGGATCATGGCCGACCTCGGTGTGAGCGCCTACCGCTTCTCGCTGTCCTGGTCGCGCGTGCAGCCGACCGGCCGCGGCCCCGCGGTCCAAAAGGGGCTCGACTTCTACCGTCGGCTGACCGACGCCCTGCTCGAGAAGGGCATCCAACCGGTCGTCACCCTCTACCACTGGGACCTTCCGCAGGACCTGGAGGACGCAGGCGGCTGGCCGGAGCGGGTCACCGCCGACCGGTTCGCCGAGTACGCCACCCTGGCCGCGCGGGCGCTCGGGGACCGGGTCAGGACCTGGACGACCCTCAACGAGCCCTGGTGCAGCGCCTTTCTCGGATACGCGTCGGGGGTGCACGCACCCGGGCGCACCGATCCGGTGGCGGCTCTGCGTGCGGCGCACCATCTCAACCTCGCGCACGGCAAGGCGGTTCAGGCACTGCGTGCGGAACTCCCCGCCACCGCACAGACGTCGATCACCCTCAACCTCCACCACGTCCGCTCCCTCACCGACGGCGCGGAGGACAAGGAGGCGGCCCGCCGCATCGACGCGCTGGGCAACCGGATCTTCACCGGCCCGCAGTTGGAAGGCCGTTACCCGGAGGACCTCCTGCAGGACACCGCCCGCCTGACCGACTGGTCCTTCGTTCGCGACGGAGACACCGCCCAGATCAACCAGCCGCTGGACTTCCTGGGAGTCAACTACTACACACCCACCCTCGTGTCGGCCGCGACCGGCGAGGGCAGCCACGGTGCCGACGGCCACGGCCGCAGCGACCACAGCCCCTGGCCCGGCGCCGACGACGTGGCCTTCCACCTCCCGCCGGGCGACACGACGGCTATGGGCTGGGCGGTGGACCCCAGTGGCCTGTACGACCTGTTGCTGCGGCTGAAGGCCGACTTCCCCGCGCTCCCGCTGATGATCACCGAGAACGGCGCGGCCTTCGACGACTACGTCGACCCGGCGGGCCGGGTCGTCGACCCGGACCGTATCGCGTATCTGCGGGGCCATCTCACGGCCGTGCACAGGGCGATCGAGGCGGGCGTCGACGTCCGCGGCTACTTCCTGTGGTCCCTGCTGGACAATTTCGAGTGGGGCTACGGGTACAGCAAGCGGTTCGGCGCCGTCTACGTCGACTACCCGACCGGGCGGCGCATTCCCAAGGCGAGCGCCAGGTGGTACGCCGACGTGGCCCGCTCGGGAAGGGTGCAGGCCGCGGACGACGACGCCCGGTGACGGGGTTCCGGGCCGCCTGTCCGGCGGACGCTCCCGTCAGCTGGGGCGCCCGGATCGGCTGAGGCGGCCGGTCAGCGGGCGCCAGGCGAGGACTGCACCCGCACAGCAGGGGGTGAACGGGGCGGTTGGTCCATGACCGCCGCCCCGAGGGCCCTCGAGGGCCGCCCCTCCGCACCAGCGCACCGTCGCTCCGGCTCACCGTCGCCCCGTCGCTCCGGCCCACCGTCGCCCCGTCGCTCCGGCCCACCGTCGCCCCGTCGCTCGGAGTGTGCGGCAGGCCGGCTCCTGCCTCCGATCCGGCCCGCTGGCGCTTGGTTCGCGGCGTGTGCTGCCGCGGCCCGGTGGGCGAAGCACACCCCTTACGCAGGCGGCATCCCGGAATCGACGCCCTGTGCCCCGGACACTCCGTACCCCCACCCTTCGGCGATCTCCACGAGGCGCTCCGGCAGCCCGGAGCAGTCCGTGGCGGTACGGGCGGGCTGGATGCGGCCGGAGCGGATCTTCTCGCTCCAGTCGCCGATGTGAGGCCGGAACTTGCCGTGGTCCTGGGAGCCGTAGTCGAGCATCGCCTCTTCCCACTCGATCCCCAGATAGGTACATATGCGGCGGGTCTCGCGCTCGGGGTCGGCGGTGAGGTCCTCGTACGCGACCGTGACGCCGTCCAGCGCCTCCTGCGCCTGCTCCAGGCGCTCGGCGTACCGCTGGACCTCGGCGTGGATCTCGTCCAGGTCGGGTTCCTGGCGGCGGGCGGTGAGCGACTCCACGACGGCTGCGGGGTGGCGGATCAGGAAGATGTAGCGGGCCTCCGGCCAGGCACGGCGGAGGCGGGGCCACATCAGGGTGTTGGCCGGGGTCTTGTCGACGATGAGGTCCTTGCCGCTGCGTTCGAGCTCGTGGCTCAGCACGCGGTCCCAGAGCATGTGCTCGAGCTCCTCGCGGTTCAGACCCAGTGCGCGCATGGCGGTGACGGTGAAGTCGCGGTCCTCGCGGACATGGAGGGTGCGCAGGTGCATCTCGTGCGGGGCGCGGATCCGTGAGTGGCTGTTGAGCAGCACCCGCAGCAGCGTGGAGCCGGACCGTACGGGGGAGAGCAGGAACACCGGGGACTCGACGAGACGGCGGGCGGGTTCCACCGCCGGTCCCTCGGGTCGGGGCGCACGCTGGGCGGGAATCCCGTCGAGAGGCCGCGCCTGAGCCGCTGCCGAGGGCTTGGGGGCCGGCGGCTTGAGCGCCTCGCCCAGAAGTCTTCCTCTGCGCCGCAGCCCCTTGCGTACGGCATCCCAACGGGGGTCCTGCACGGTGGTGCCACCTTCCCTGATCGTGATTTCTCGGCCCCTGGCCCACTCTGGCCTCAGCCGTTCCCCCGTCGGGGACACCTCATTGGGTCGAAGAGAATTCCTGGTTAATCACAGGCAAATCGGAGACGGCACATCCCGCACACAGACACCGGGCCGGTCCGCGACGGCACATCAGCCGACGCGGTATCTCCGAGCACCGGGTGGCCCCCGCCCCCGTGCGGCAGGGTTATCCGGCCTCCGCACATCAGCCGGAACGTGTCGCCGTACCGGCCGCGGTTCGTTCAGCCGTGGGCGCCGGCCGAGCCGTGACGGGGTCGGCCGCGTCCGTGTCGCGAGCCCGGCGCCCAGCGATCACCGCGCAGACCATGAGCTGCATCTGATGGAAGAGCATCAGCGGCAGCACGGCCAGCGAGGCCTGCGCACCGAACAGCACGCTCGCCATGGGAAGCCCGGAGGCCAGGGACTTCTTGGAGCCGGCGAACTGGATCGCGATCCGGTCGGCCCGGTCGAAGCCCAGCCGCTTGCTGCCGTACCAGGTGAGCGCGAGCATCACCGCGAGCAGCACCGCTTCCACACCGAGCAGCGCGGCGAGCCGCAGCGGGGTCACCTGGTGCCAGATGCCCTGCACCATGCCCTCGCTGAAGGCCGTGTAGACGACGAGCAGGATCGACACGCGGTCCACCTGCCCGAGGACCTTCTTGTGGCGCCCGACGAATCGGCCGATCCAGCGGCGCAGCAACTGCCCTGCCAGGAAGGGCACCAGCAGTTGCAGCACGATTCTCACCAGCGAGTCCGCCGAGAACCCGCCGCCGGTGCCGCCGAGGAGCGCCGCCGCGAGCAGCGGCGTCAGGACGATTCCGGCGAGCGAGGAGAAGGACCCGGCGCAGATCGCGGCGGGCACGTTGCCGCGCGCGACCGACGTGAAGGCGATGGACGACTGGACGGTCGACGGGACGAGCGTGAGGAACAGGAAGCCGCTGTAGAGGGCGGGTGTCAGCACGTACGGGACGAGCCCCCCGGCCGCGAGCCCCAGCAGCGGAAAGACGACGAACGTAGAGGCGAGAATCGTGACGTGGAGGCGCCAGTGCCGCAGTCCGTCGAGCGCCTCGCGGGTCGACAGCCGCACGCCGTAGAGGAAGAACAGCAGCGCCACGGCGGCCGTGGAGGCGCCCGATGCGACATCGGCGGCGGTGCCCCGGGCGGGGAGCAGAGCGGCGACGGCCACCGTCGCGAGCAACGCCAGGATGTACGGATCGATCGGCAGCCGGCTCGGCCACTGCAGGCGTTTCACGGTGCTCCATGCTCTCGGTGCTCGGTGCGGGGTTCCCCCACGCCGTGCAGGCAGTGGGGGCGGGTCGTGCCCTCTCCATCTTCCTCTTGATCATCGTGATCGGGAATCCGCTATACCGCTCTGACTGTCATCACATATCGCGATGAGCGCGCGCTAGGCTGGCCCTCGTGTACGACCCGTCCCAGCTGCGTACGTTCCTGGCGGTGGCACAGACGCTGAGCTTCACGCAGGCCGCCCGCAGGCTCGGGCTGCGTCAGTCCACGGTGAGCCAGCATGTGCGTCGCCTGGAGGACGCCACGGGTCGGCAGCTGTTCAGCCGTGACACCCACTCCGTGGAGCTGACCGAGGACGGCGAGGCGATGCTCGGCTTCGCGCGCCGCATCCTCGAGGTCCACGAGCAGGCGTCGGCGTTCTTCACCGGTACGCGGCTGCGCGGCCGGCTGCGCTTCGGCGCCTCCGAGGACTTCGTCCTCACCCGGCTCACGGAGATCCTGGAGTCCTTCCGCCACGACCATCCGGAAGTCGATCTGGAACTGACGGTCGAGCTGTCCGGCACGCTGCACGAGCAGCTCGCCGCCGGGAAGCTCGATCTCGTACTCGCCAAGCGGCGCCCGGAGGACCCGCGGGGCGAGACCGTCCGGCACGACAAGCTGGTATGGATCGGGTCGGAGCGGCTACGCCTCGACCCCGACCGGCCCCTGCCGCTCATCGTGTATCCGCCGCCCGGCATCACCCGCGCCCTCGCACTCGAGGCGCTCGAGCGGCAGGGCCGCGCCTGGCGCATCGTCTGCACGAGCGGCAGCCTCAACGGCCTGATCGCGGCGGCCCGCGCGGGCCTCGGCGTGATGGCCCACTCCCGCGGCCTGATCCCGCCAGGCCTGGTGCGCGTCCCGGACCGGGCGGGCCTGCCGGAGCTCGGCGAGGTCGACTTCGTACTGGTCCACGGGCGGCGCCGGCCCTCCGCACAGGCCGCGGCGGACGCGCTGGCGGCGGCGATCCTGGCGGGCGGGGACCGGCTGCACCGGGAGCGCGGCTAGGGGGCCGGGGACGCCCGGTCAGGACCAGCCCCACAGGGGGACCTGCGTGCCGTGCCCCGGGTTCCGCGTGGCGTGACCGCGTCGTACAGATTCCGTGGAGATTACGACGGTGAAGATCGCCGAGCACTCATGATTCTGTCCCGGCCTCCCCCCATGTAGCCCCATTTATAAGCCTGACCTGTGCATATGGCGCCCGGTCCGGCGAAACGTCACCCCTCCCGCGGCCTCCCGTCGTGAGGTACCGTCACCCGCGCTGTGCGGAGCGTCACAAGGAGCATCATTGCGCGAGTTCACCACCCCTCCGTTGGCGCTGCCGCCGCCGGTGGGCGGCCTGGCCGACGCCGTGTTCGACCATGCCCTCGAGGAGCCGCTGCGCATCGCTCTCGGCCGCAAGGGAGACGACGGACAGTGGCATGACGTGACCGCCGGCGAGTTCCGCGACGAGGTGCTCGCGCTCGCCAAGGGACTGCTGGCACAGGGCGTACGGTTCGGGGACCGCGTCGCCATCATGTCCCGTACGCGCTACGAGTGGACGCTCTTCGACTTCGCGCTGTGGACGATCGGTGCCCAGGTGGTGCCCGTCTACCCCACGTCCTCCGCCGAGCAGGTCTTCTGGATGATGCACGACGCCCAGGTGACCGCCGCCATGGTCGAGCACGAGGACCACGCCATGACGATCGGCTCGGTCATAGACCGGCTGCCCCAGCTGCACCGCCTGTGGCAGCTCGACGAGGACGCGGTGCAGGAGTTGTACGAGGCCGGGGCGCACATCGACGACGACGTGGTGCACCGGCACCGCCGCGCAGTCACCCCGGAGTCCGTCGCGACCGTCATCTACACCTCGGGCACCACCGGCCGCCCCAAGGGATGTGTGATCACCCACGGGAACTTCATGTTCGAGGCCGACACGGTGATCGAGCGCTGGGAGCCGGTGTTCCACTCCAAGCGCGGCGACGAGGCGGCCACTCTGCTGTTCCTGCCGCTCGCGCACGTCTTCGGCCGCATGGTGGAGGTCGCGGCGATCCGCGGCCGGGTGAAACTCGGACACCAGCCGCAGCTCAACGCGGCCGCCCTGCTGCCCGATCTGGCCGCCTTCAGGCCGACGTTCATCCTGGCCGTGCCGTACATCTTCGAGAAGGTCTTCAACGCTGCCCGGCGGAAGGCCGAGAAGGACGGCAAGGCAGGGGCGTTCGCCAAGGCGGTCGACGTCGCCGTGCGGTACGCGGACGCCGTGGAGGCCAAGGCCTTCGGTACAGGCCCGGGCCCGTCCCCCGCGTTGCGCATGCAGCACCAGCTCTTCGACAAGCTCGTCTACTCCAAGGTGCGCGACGCGATGGGCGGCCGGGTGCGGCACGCCATGTCCGGCGGCTCGGCGATGGACCGGAAGCTCGGACTGTTCTTCGCGGGCGCGGGCGTCCTCGTCTACGAGGGGTACGGGCTGACGGAGTCGACCGCGGCCGCGACCGCCAACCCGCCCGAGCGCACTCGCTACGGCACGGTCGGACTGCCCATTCCGGGGGCGACCGTGCACATCGCGGACGACGGCGAGGTGTGGCTGCACGGCGGGCATGTCTTCCAGGGATACCTCAACGATCCCAAGGCCACCGACGCCACCCTGCACGACGGCTGGCTGGCCACCGGCGACCTGGGCTCGCTCGACGAGGACGGCTACCTCACGATCAGCGGCCGCAAGAAGGAGATCCTGGTGACCTCCAGCGGCAAGAGCGTGTCCCCGGCCGTCCTGGAGGAGCGGGTCCGCGACCATCCGCTGGTCGCGCAGTGCATCGTCGTCGGCAACGACCGCCCGTACATCGCCGCCCTCGTCACCCTCGATGCGGAAGCCGTGGAGCACTGGCTGCAGATGCGCGGCAAGCCGACGCCGAAGCCGGCCGATCTGGTGCACGACACCGATCTGGAGACCGAGGTACGGCGTGCGGTCGTGGCCGCCAACACGCTGGTCTCGCAGGCGGAGTCCATCCGGACCTTCCGGATACTGGCCCACCAGTTCACCGAGGAGCACGGTCTGCTCACCCCCTCGCTGAAGCTGAAGCGGAAGGCGATCGAGCAGGCGTACGCGACGGAGGTCGAGGCGCTGTACCGCGCGTGATCCCCGGCCGACGGGCTCTCGTCATTTTCTGACGGTCCATCAATTACCGATGCGTCAGTTATTGACGCCTCGTCAGGTCGCACACACAATTTCGGTCACCCTGACGAGGAGGGGACCCGACGTGTTGCGACCCATCCGCACCCTCGCCGCAGCGGCCGCCGCGCTGCTGCTCGCCACCGCCTGCAACTCGGCCGCCACCAGCGGTTCAGGATCCGGGGACGGCAAGACCGGTTCCGTACGCGGAGTGACCGACGACTCCATCAAGGTCGGCGGGATCGTCTCCATGACGACCGCCAGCGGCTACAGCAAGAAGGACACCGACCTGGGCGCGAAGGCCCGCTTCGACCGCGCCAACGCGGAGGGCGGTGTGGGCGGCCGGAAGATCGAGTACCTGGGCGCGGAGGACGACGGGCAGGACCCCGCCAAGAACCTGGCGGCGGCACGCAAACTCGTCCAGCAGGACAAGGTGTTCGCCGTCGCCCCGATGAGCTCGGTCACCTTCTCCGGCGCCGACTTCCTGCAGAAACAGAAGGTTCCCACGTTCGGCTGGGGCACTCTCCCGTCGTTCTGCGGGCCCACGTACATCTACGGCTTCGGCGGCTGCATGGTGCCCTCGCCCGGCGGCACGATCTCCCAGACGTGGCCGGAGGGGCTGAAGGACGTGATGGGCGGCTCCAAGGGCAAGAGCGTGGCGATCCTCGCCACCGACAACGACGCGGGCAACTTCGCCATCCGCACCTACAGCCAGAGTTTCACGTCGGCGGGTTACGAGGTGACGTACGCCAAGGCGGCGGTGCCCGCGACCTCGGTGCCCAGCGACTGGTCCGCGTACACGAAGGAGATCCTGCGCAGCGACGCCGGCAAGGCACCTGATGCCGTGGTCTCCGTGATGCAGACGCCGTACAACATCGGGCTGTTCACGGCGATCAAGCGCACCGGGTACAAGGGCGTGATCACCGATCCGACCGACTACGACCCGGGGCTGCTGGCAAAGAGCGCAACGAGGAAGGCGCTGGACGGGGTGCACGTGCTGCTGTCCTTCCAGCCGTTCGAGCAGGACACCGCGGCGATGAGGCAGTTCAAGGAGGACATCAGGAAGGCCGCCGGTAAGGATGTGCCCCTGAATATGCATATGGTCACCGGTTATATGTCGGCCGACCTCTTCCTCGCTATCGCCGAGAAGGCGGGCGAGGACCTGACCGTCGCGTCCTTCCAGAAGGCGGCGAACGGGTTCTCCGACACCGGCACGCTCGTCGGCGACCGTGCCGAGCCCAAGGGACGGACGGAGTCCTTCGGGTGCGGGGCGCTGGTGCAGCTCAAGGACGGCAGGTACGAGGTGTCGTCGCCGTTCGAGTGCTACGAGCCGATCCCCTTCAAGTAGCCGTCGAGGTCAGGGACTTGAGGGAGACGCCATGTCGGATCTGCTGGGGTTCGTACTGAGCGGACTGGTCTCGGGCGCGCTGTACGCGCTGCTCGCCACGGGCCTGGTCCTGTCGTATTCGGCGTCGGGCCTGTTCAACTTCGCCCACGGCGCCACCGCCTACCTCTGCGCGCTCGCCTTCTACGAGCTGCACTCCGGCTTCGGCTGGCCCGCCGTGCCGACGGCGCTGCTGCTGGTGTGCGTCGTGGCGCCCGCGCTGGGCTGGGGGCTTGACCGGTTGATGTTCCGCAAGCTGGCGCGGGTCGGCGAGACCGCGCAGATCGTGGCGACGATCGGTCTGCTCGTCGCGCTGCCCGCTCTGGGCCTGTGGGTGGTGGAGCTGCTGGAGGGCGCGGGCGCGCCGGTGAAACCCGCCGAGAACCAGTTCGGGCTGCCGGGCGTGGGACCGAGCCCGGCCACGTCATGGCAGCTCGTGGACGGCGTCGGGGTCGACTCCGACCAGCTGATCACCTGGGTGTGCACGGCGGTGGTGGCGGTCGGGCTGTGGGTGCTGATGCGCCACACACCGCTGGGGCTGAAGCTGCGGGCCGCGGTCGACAATCGCACCCTTGTCGAGCTGCGCGGGATGAGCGCGGACCGGCTGTCGTCGGTGGCGTGGATGCTGTCGTCGGCGCTGGCGGGCCTCGCCGGAGTGCTCGCCACTCCCCTGCTGGGCCTGTCGGCGCACGACTTCACGCTGTTCCTGTTCGTCTCCGCGACGGCGGCGGTGCTCGGCCGGTTCGCGTCGATCCCGCTCGCCTTCGCGGGCGGCCTGGGCCTCGGCGTGCTGCAGAACCTCGTCGCGGGATACGCGTCCTTCGCCGACGGCATCACCGGATTCCGTACCGCGGTGCCGTTCCTGATCCTCTTCGCCGGGCTGCTGTTCCTGACGCGACGGCAGCGTACGGCGGGCACGGCGGCCTCCGACGCGCCGCCGATCGACTATCTCGCGGGCCGGTCATGGGCGAGGCGCTGGGGGCCGTGGGCAGTGGCCGCCGTGCTGCTGGCCGTGGCCTTCTACACCGTCACGACTCCTTTCTGGAGCGGCATCCTCGCCCAAGGGCTCGCGATCTCGCTGGTCTTCATCTCGTTCACGGTGGTGACAGGCCTCGGGGCGATGGTGTCGCTGGCGCAGGCGACGTTCGTGACGGGCGCGGCGCTGGTGGCGGGGCTGCTGATGAGCCACGGATGGCCCTTCGCCGCAGCCGCACTGGCCGGCACCTGCGCAGCCGCGCTTCTCGGCGCGCTGGTGGCGCTTCCGGCGCTCCGGCTCGGCGGCCGCTCCCTCGCCCTGGCCACGCTGGCGCTCGCGTTCCTGGCAGACCAGGTGCTGTTCCAGATGGGCTGGTTGAGGAACGGCGACACCGGCTGGGAGATCCCGCGGGCGCTGTTCGGTCCGGTGGACCTCAACGACGACCGGGCCATGGGCGTCGCGATGCTCGTGCTGGTCACGGTGGCGGTGGCGGGCCTGAGCGCCCTGCGCGGCTCGCCGTCAGGCCGCGCCATGCTGGCGGTGCGCTCGGCGCCCGCGGCCGCCATGGCGTCCGGCGTCTCCGTGGTCCGTACGAAGCTACTGCTCTTCACGCTGTCGGCGGGGCTCGCGGGCTTCGGCGGCGTGATGTACGCGTCGTACAACACCCGGATCACCGCGACCGACTTCACGGCGATGACCGGGTTGATCTGGCTCGCCGTGGTGGTCGCGGCGGGCGTGCGCAGGCCGCAGTTCGCGGTGGTCGCGGGTCTTGTCTTCGCACTCGTCCCGCACCTGGTGTCGGACTACGTCACGGAGTCCGTGCACCTTCCGGTGATCCTCTTCGGCCTGGCGGGCCTGGCCCTGGCGAACGACCCGGACGGGTACTGCGCGGCGTTGCCGGTGCGGTTGCATCGGAGGCGGGCGGCGGTCTTCGCCAGCCCGCCCCATCCTGTGACTGGGGCTCCGCCCCAGACCCCGGATCGTCCTTCGGGCTCGTCCTCAAACTCCCCCAGACTTCGTCCGGGAGGTGCCCCCAGACGGGCTGAAGTGGTGACCCCTGCTCTCGAACTCCGCGGGGTCCACGCCGGATACGGCGGTGTCCACGTCCTCCACGGCGTCGATCTCGCCGTACACCCCGGTGAGATCCTCGCACTGCTCGGGCCCAACGGCGCCGGCAAGTCCACCACCTGCAAGGTCGCCGCCGGGCTGCTCGCGCCGAGTGCGGGTGCGGTGCACGTCGGCGGGCGCGATGCCACGCGCGAGGGTGTCGTACGGCGTTCGCGGGCCGGGGTCGTGCTGGCGCCCGAGGGGCGCGGCATCTTCCCGAATCTCACCATCGAGGAGAACCTCGCCCTCCGGCTGACCGGCAAGGACCAACGGGACGCCGTGTACGAGCGGTTCGCGGGTCTCGCGGCGCGTCGCCGCCTCGTGGCAGGCTCGCTGTCGGGCGGGGAGCAGCAGATGCTGGCCCTCGCGCCGCTGCTGCTGCGCCCGCCGCAGGTGCTGATCGCGGACGAGCCGTCCCTGGGGCTGGCGCCACGTGTGGTCGAGGAGGTGTTCCGGCTGCTCGCGGAGTTGCGGGAGGCGGGTACGGCGCTGCTGCTCGTCGAGGAGAAGGCGGCGGAGGTCCTCGGCATCGCCGACACTGTGGCGTATCTCGCCCAGGGGCGGGTGTCCTGGTGCGGCCCGCGCGACCAGGTACAGACGGATCGGCTGACCGAGGCCTACCTCGGTATAGCGGCGCCCGGGACGCACCGCCCGGCACAGGCGCCCGAACCCCAGGGACCGGCGCCCGGGCCTCAGGCATCGCCTACGCGAGGAGTGGTGCGGCCATGAGCGACCATGTCCTCGAGGCCTCCGGCATCGGCGTCCGGTTCGGTGGTGTCCGGGCCCTGGCCGGGGTGGGGGTAACGCTGCGGGCCGGCGAGGTGTGCGGGCTCATCGGCCCCAATGGCGCGGGCAAGACGACCCTCTTCGACGTCCTGTCCGGCATCCGCCGTCCGGACGAGGGCCGAATTCTGCTGGACGGAACGGACATCACGCGCCACTCCCCGGTGTGGCGCGCGCGGCACGGCATGCGTCGCACATTCCAGCGGCAGCAGCTCTTCGGTCAGCTGACGGTCGCCGACAATCTGCTGGTCGCGCAGGAGTGGCGGGGTGGCGGTGGCGGGCTCGCCGCCGATCTGGTGGGGGCGCCGACCCGGCGTACGCGGGAGGCGGCACGGAGGCAACGTGCGGCCGATGTGCTGGGCGTCTGCGGGCTCGACGATCTGACCGAGTCGTACGCGGGCGGCCTGCCCGTCGGCCAGGCGCGGATGGTCGAGCTGGCCCGTGCCGTGGCCGATCCGCCGAGGGTGCTGCTGCTCGACGAGCCCGCGTCGGGGATGGCGGCGGACGAGCGGCGTCATCTGGCGTCGGTGATCCGCCGTCTCGCGGACGACGAAGGCTGCGCGGTCCTCCTCGTCGAGCACAATGTCGCCTTCGTGATGGAGCTGTGCGCCCGTGTCGTCGTCCTCGACCTGGGTTCCGTGCTGGCGGAGGGCCCGGCCGCGGACGTCAGGGCGGATCCCGCCGTACGCGACGCCTATCTCGGCGCGTCGGCCCAGTGACCGACACCGGCGAGGCGGCACTGGGACGGTGACTGGACACCGGCGATCCGGCACTGCCACGGTGACTGGCCACTGGCGAGCCGGCACTGCGACGGTGACCTGACACCGGTGACCGGGCACGGCACCATGTGACCTGGCCATATGTCAGGACCCGATCAATCGCCCGGCCCGGCCCGATAGAATCGAAGCCGTTTCCGCCGAATTCTCGCGGCTCCCTCAACGGCCACGGGGCCCACTGGAACAACCGCACAACCGGACCCTGAACCAGGCCGGACCCTGAACCAGGAATGCACCGCCACCCGTGATCGTTGACGATGGACGTACCACCCGACGACAAAGGATCGAGAGCTCGTGAGCAGCAAGGTCCCCCCGATCATCCTCAACAACGGCATCGAGATGCCGCAGCTGGGTTACGGCGTCTGGCAGGTGCCGGACGACGAGGCCGAGCGGGCCGTCGCCACGGCGCTGGAGACCGGGTACCGCAGCATCGACACCGCCGCGATCTACGGCAACGAGGAGGGCACGGGCAAGGCGATCGCCGCGTCCGGCATCCCCCGCAAGGACCTCTTCATCACCACCAAGCTCTGGAACAGCGACCAGGGCTACGACTCGACGCTGCGTGCCTTCGACGTCTCCCTCGAGAAGCTCGGTCTCGACTATGTCGACCTGTATCTGATCCACTGGCCGCTGCCCGCCCGGGACCAGTACATCGACACGTACAAGGCCTTCGAGAAGCTCCTCGCCGACGGCCGCGTCAGGTCCATCGGCACGTCCAACTTCCTGCCGGAGCACCTGGAGCGGCTGATCGACGCGACGTCCGTGATCCCGGCCGTCAACCAGATCGAGCTGCACCCGCACCTGCAGCAGCGGGCGGCCCGTGAGTACCACGCGGAGCAGGGCATCGCCACGGAGGCCTGGTCGCCGCTGGGCCAGGGCAAGGGCCTCCTCGAGGTCCCGGCGATCATCGCGATCGCCCAGAAGCACGGCCGTACGCCCGCGCAGGTCGTGCTGCGCTGGCACATCCAGCTGGGCAACGTGGTGATCCCCAAGTCCGTGACGCCGTCCCGGATCAAGGAGAACATCGAGGTCTACGACTTCGAGCTGGACATCGAGGACCTCGCCGCGATCAGCGCCCTGAACGAGGAGCGCCGGCTGGGCCCGGACCCGGCGACGTTCGACTACTCCTGAAGCCGGCGAACAGCTGCGTGGCCGCCCGGCTCCCGGGCGGCCACGCTTGCTGTCAGGCCGGAAGGATCGACGTCCGAGGGACCGAAGTCGGACGGATCGGCGTCCGACGGATCAGCGCAGATACGGCCAGTACACCGTCAGTGTCGGGTAGGAGTAGACGTACACCTTGCCGTCGGGCTGGGTGTGTGCGCCCGGGATCTGGTCGTTCCCGAGCCACCGGTACCGCGGTCCCCCGAAGGGAAAGGAAGGGGCCTTGAGCGGTTTCGGTCCCCACCAGCCGCCGTTCGGACCGAGCCTGATCGATCGCAGGCACCAGTCGTCGTCGCCATCGTTGCCGTCCGGGCCGAATTTGCGGAACTCGACGGAGTAGGTCAGGTCCCAGCCGACAGGCGGGTCGGCGAGGTCGTACACATCGCGGGCGCCCCGCTCGAAGTCGTTGTAGTCCGGATGGTCAAGCAGTTGCCACTGCGTGCTCAAGCCGTTGTAGCTGTGCAGCCTGACGTACACGTGGTCATTGGTTCCGGCACCGCTGACGTTGCAGGTGCTGACGGTCAGGTCGCCAGTCAGACCGGACTTCGCTGTGGCCGCCGAAGCCGATGGGATCGCTGGAGCGCTCAGGGCTGCCAGGGTCGCGATCGCCGCCGCAGCCGTACGGATTTTCATGAAACTCGACTCCTCACGCCGGGAAAGCATCGGATGCGAGGCCGAGCATCAGTGCCCACGGCGCGGTGGGCGGGAAAGCGCGCCACGAAGATCGGCTGGTCGGTCCCAGGAATTCAGCCGGACGGTCGTCCGAGCACCCGGCGCCGCTGGTCCTGTCGGGTTCCCTCCGTCGTGCTATTCGCTGGTCCGTTGTTCCTGTTCGTCGAGCCCTGGACGGACTACGCCTCCGGGACCCGACGGCGGGAGCTGGTCCGCCGGGCCCCGGAGCTGGTCCGCCGGCGCCGGCCGTGAGGGCCGGCACCGGCGGACCTGGCGTCACAGCGCCGGGTACGCGTTCTTCATGAGCTCCTGGAACTGGGCGGAGAACCAGTGCCCGGACAGGGGCGCGTCCCCGAGGGCACCGGACATGTTGTAGCCGTTACGGGCGTTCCCCTCGTACGTCGGGTCGCACATCCGGTCGAAGCCCTTGCCCTCCTCGTTGTCGATCTGCTTGCTCGCACCGTCCGACTCGCCCGGGGGCTTCATCCACACGTAGGCGTCGATGCCGGGCTCGGGGGAGGCCTGCGGGCGTTCGCCGAGGCCGGCTCCGGACTGGTTGCACCAGTTGCCGGGGTTGATGCGGCGGTCGTAGCGGCCGCCGTCGACGTAGGTGTCGACGTCGGTGGTCGCGCCCGGTCCGGTGGGCCGGTCCGCGCCGCCCCAGCCGTTGCGCGAGGTGTCGATCAGCATGCCGATGCCGGAGTTGAAGCCGATCGAGACGAGCTCTTCACGCAGGGCCTGGGAGAAGGACAGCTCGTCCGTGTACTGGTTCCAGTCGACCCAGTTGGACTCGCGGACAGACTTGCCCGCCACGGTGTCCGTGATCTTGAAGTTCTCCTCCTTCAGGGCGCTGTAGTTGGCGGTGTTGGCGATGAAGCCGTGGACGTCGTCGACCGTGGCACCCTCGGCGGTGGCGGCCTTCTTGAACATCTCCGCGGACGGGGTGAAGTTGCTGTCCCAGCCGATCCAGCCGTGGTGCCCGGCATCGACGTAGTTGTAGACGTTGGGGACGTCACCGAGCTTGTTCAGGGCGTAGCCGACGCCCTTGATGTAGTTGCCGTTCGCCAGCATCGTGTCGCACTGCGGCGTGGCCGTCTCCCGGCTGCCGGTGTTCGTGACGAGGTTCGGCAGCGAGTCGATCTCGACCGTCGTGACGATGCGCAGGTCCGCGTACTTCTCGTCGGCGAGGATCGCGGCGATCGGGTCGATGTACTCCGTCTTGTACCGGTCGATCTCGTCGTCCTTGAGCTCGCCGTTGGAGGCGAGCGCCGCGCAGTCGCGGCCGGGCAGGTTGTAGATGACGAGCTGGACGACCATCTCGTCGGAGCCCTTCTGCTCCAGCGCCGCGTCGAGGTGGTCGCGCAGGCCCATCTTTCCGCTGGCGCCGTTGATGGCGGCGATCCGGTCGAGCCAGACACCGGTGGGCTGGTTGGCGATCCGGTCGCCGCCCGGCTCGGCGGCGGCCTTGGCGGACCACTCGGGGTTCACGTACACCTTGGCCCCGGAGTACGGGTTGTCCACGCGCTCACCCGGCTCCGTGGGCGGGTCGGTGGGCGGGTCGGTGGGCTCACTGCCGCCGCCGTCGTCGACGTTACAAGTGACACCGTCGAGCGTGAAGGTGGTGGGCAGGGCGTTGGTGCCGGTGTAGGTGCCGTTGAAGCCGAAGCTGATGGAACCACCGGTGGCCAGCGACCCGTTGTAGCTCTCGTTCTTCGCCGTGACGTCGGCACCGCTCTGGCCGATCTGGGCGTTCCAGCCGTTGGTGACCTTCTGGTTGCCGGCGAACGTCCACCCCAGGGACCACGACGACTTGGCGGCGCCGTGATTGGTGATCGTGACGGCGGTGGTGAAGCCGGTGTCCCACTGGTTCTGCACCTTGTAGTCGACGGTGCAGGGGACGGCGGCGGTGGCGACGTCCGCCAGCGTCAGGGCGCTGCCCGTAGCCCCTGCGACCAGGGCGAGCGAGGCCAGTAGTGCTGTTCTCTTGCGACTCATGTGCGGGTTTCCTTTATCCCTCGAGGGCGCGCAGGTGATCGCGCAGCCCGATGCCGAACGACGTCGGAGTACCGTCGTAGTTACTGATCAGGGCGGGTCCGGAGTTGCAGTTCCAGGTGTTCCAGGTCCAGCCCAGGTAGGACTGGCCCCGGTCGTCGAACCACTGCATGACGCGGTCGATGAACGAGTGCGCGCAGGTGTTCTCGCCGATCTCGCCCGCGACGAGCGGGACTTCGGCGGCGACCGGAGCGAGCGTGGAGTTCCAGCAGCTCTCGTTGGCGCAGGTGTTGAAGTTGTACACGTGCCAGGCCGCGGCGAGATTGCCCGCCGGGTCTGACGGCTTGTACGTCAGCCACTGGCTGAGGTCGTTGGAGTAGGCGAGGCCGCCCGCCAGGATCAGGTTGGTGGCGCCCGTGTCCCGGACGGCGTCGACCAGGTCCTGCATGCCCGCGACCTCGTACTCGATGCCGGGGCACGTGCCGCCGTCGCGCCAGCAGGTCCAGGCCTGCTCGGCGGTGGGGGTGGGGCGGTCCGCGTACGGCTCGTTGAACAGGTCGAAGACGACGGCCTTGTCGTCCTTGAAGGTGTTCGCCACCGAGGCCCAGAAGGACGGCGTGTACTGCATGTTGGGCATCGGCTTCTGGCAGCTGGCGTGGACGTCGGAGCAGCCGGCCGAGTTGCCGGTGTACTGGCCCCACGACCAGTGCAGTTCCACGACCGGCGTCATGCCGTGCGCCTTGACTCGCGCCACCAACTCCTTCACGGCATTGATGTAGTTGGCGCCCGCGTACTCGGGTTTGATGTTGTCCAGGCCCAGCCAGCACTCCTCGTTGAGCGGGATGCGGACGGTGTTCACGTTCCAGTCGGCGATCGCCTTGACGGAGGCGTCGTCGACCGGGCCGTCCCAGATGCCGTATCCCTGGACGCACATGAACTCGCCGCCGGAGCGGTTGACGCCGAGCATGCGGCGGGTGGCGCCGTTCGCGTCCACGAGCTTGTTGCCGGAGACCTTGAGGGCGGGCGGCCCCTCCTCAGGGTCCGACGGATCGGTCGGCGGATCAGTGGGCGGATCGGTCGGTGGATCCGTGGGTGGATCGGTCGGTGGATCGGTGGGATCCGGGTCGGGCTCGGACTCCACATTGCAGGTGGCGCCGTTCAGCTTGAACGTGGTGGGCGCGGTGTTGCTCCCCGACAAGGAGGCGAGGAAGCCGGCACTGGTGCTCGCGCCCGTGCCGAGGGAGCCGTTGTAGCTCTCGTTGGCCGCCGTGGCGGTCGTGCCGGACTGGGACCACTTGGCGTTCCAGCCCTGCGTGACCTTCTGACCGTCGGCGAAGTCGAAGGTGAGCTCCCAACTGCTCACCGACGGACCGTTGTTGGTGAGGGTGACGGCTCCCTGGAAGCCGCCGTCCCACTGCCCCACGGTCTCGTACTCGACCGTGCAGACGGGTTCGGCCCCGGACGCCGTGACCACGGGTGCCACCGCGGTGCCCACCAGGGCCAGCCCGGCCGAGATGAGCAGCGCGGATAATCGCGGGGGGTGTCGCATGAGCGACTCCTTACAGATCGTGCGTCGTCCGTGACGGACGCGTCGACTGATGGAACCGCTCCCACTGGTGCGTAAGAAGCTAGCGCCAAGTGACGGCAAAAACCAGGGGAGTTAGTTTCTTCATCCATCGAAACAGTTCGACTCTTCAAGAACCTTGACCCCTCCAGCCCCTCTCCCCAATATGGGAGCGCTCCCACTGGTTCAAAGCTTGTTGCGCCACCCCCCTGTTGTTTCGAGCCGCAAGGAGAAACCAGCGCATGCACCAGAGAAGGAGACGCCGCGCCGCGCGGCGGTTATGGACCGCCGTGGTGGCGGCTCTAGCCATTCCCTTGACGACGGTGGCCACCGGCCAGAGCCCCGCACAGGCGGCGGCCGTGCAGTGCAGCGTCGACTACACGACGAACGACTGGGGCTCCGGCTTCACCGCCGAGCTGACGGTCACCAACCGGGGCACCGAGGCGATCGACGGCTGGACCCTGACGTACGACTACACCGGCGATCAGAAGCTGACCAACGGCTGGAGCGGGATCTGGTCGCAGTCCGGCAAGACCGTCACCGTCAAGAACGAGTCCTACAACGCGAAGATCGCCGCCGGGGCCGCCATCTCCACCGGCGGCCAGTTCACCTACAGCGGCACCAACGCCGCGCCGACGAGCTTCGCCATCAACGGCACCACGTGCGCCGGCGCCCATCAGCCACCGGTGACCGTGCTGACCAGCCCGGAGGCGGGCGCGATCTTCAGCGAGGGCGACACCGTGCCCATGGCCGCGACCGCCGCGGCCGCCGACGGTGCCGACATCGAGAAGATCGAGTTCTACAACGACACGGAGTTGCTTGGCACGGACACCACCGCGCCGTACACGTACGACGCGGACGGTCTGGCGGCAGGCAACCACTCGCTGTACGCCAAGGCGTATGACAGCCTCGGCGCGGCCGCGGAGTCCACGCCTGTGGGCATCACGGTCGCCGAGGGACCGGCCGTCGTCGCGTCGCCCACCCAACTGGGCGTCAAGCAGGGCGAGTCCGGGAGCTTCGAGGTGAAGCTGTCGACCAAGCCCTCCTCGAACGTGACGGTGTCGGTGGCCCGGACCGAGGGCAACTCGGGCCTGTCGGTCACCGATGGCGAGAGCCTCACCTTCACCGAGTCGAACTGGAGCACAGCGCAGAAGGTGACGATCAGCGCCGACTCGTCCGGCACGGGTGCCGCGACGTTCACGGTGTCGGCCCCCGGCCACGCCAAGGCCGAGGTCGTCGTCACGCAGCTGGGCGCCGGCAAGGCGTACGACGCCCGCTTCCTCGACCTGTACGGGAAGATCACCAACCCGGCGAACGGCTACTTCTCGCCGGAGGGCATCCCGTACCACTCGGTCGAGACCCTGATCGTCGAGGCGCCCGACCACGGCCATGAGACGACCTCGGAGGCGTACAGCTATCTGATCTGGCTGCAGGCGATGTACGGGAAGATCACCGGCGACTGGTCCAAGTTCAACGGGGCCTGGGAGATCATGGAGAAGTACATGATCCCCACGCACGCCGACCAGCCGACCAACTCCTTCTACAACGCCTCCAAGCCGGCCACCTACGCACCCGAGTGGGACCAGCCGTCGCCGTACCCGGCGAAGCTCGACTCCTCGGTCACATCGGGCTCCGACCCGATCGCGGCCGAACTGAAGAGCGCGTACGGCACGGACGACATCTACGGCATGCACTGGATCCAGGACGTCGACAACGTCTACGGATACGGCAACGCGCCCGGCAAGTGCCAGGCGGGTCCGTCCGACACCGGGCCGTCGTACATCAACACCTTCCAGCGCGGCCCGCAGGAGTCCGTCTGGGAGACCGTCACCCACCCGACCTGCGACAACTTCACCTACGGCGGCGACAACGGCTACCTCGACCTGTTCACGGGCGACGCCTCGTACGCCAAGCAGTGGAAGTTCACCAACGCCCCCGACGCCGACGCGCGTGCCGTGCAGGCCGCGTACTGGGCCGACCTGTGGGCCAAGGAGCAGGGCAAGGGCGGTGAGGTGTCGGCGACCGTCGGCAAGGCCGCCAAGATGGGCGACTACCTGCGCTACGCCATGTACGACAAGTACTTCAAGAAGATCGGCGACTGCGTGGGCCCGTCCGCCTGCCCGGCGGGCACCGGCAAGAACAGCTCGCACTACCTGATGTCCTGGTACTACGCCTGGGGCGGCGCCACCGACACGTCGGCGGGCTGGTCCGTGCGCATCGGCTCCAGCCATGCGCACGGCGGCTACCAGAACCCGATGGCGGCCTACGCGCTGAGCTCGTACGACGCGCTCAAGCCGAAGTCGGCGACGGGCCAGTCCGACTGGGCGACCAGCCTGGACCGGCAGCTCGAGTTCTACGAGTGGCTGCAGTCCGCCGAGGGTGCCATCGCGGGCGGCGCGACCAACAGCTGGCAGGGCCGTTACGCGACCCCGCCGGCCGGTACGCCCACCTTCTACGGCATGTACTACGACGAGAAGCCCGTCTACCACGACCCGCCGTCCAACCAGTGGTTCGGCTTCCAGGCGTGGTCGATGGAGCGGGTCGCCGAGTACTACCACGAGACGGGTGACGCGGGGGCCAAGGGCGTCCTCGACAAGTGGGTCGACTGGGCGCTGTCGGAGACGACCGTCAACCCGGACGGTTCGTTCCAGGTACCGAACACCCTGCGGTGGTCGGGTGCCCCGGAGACCTGGAACCCGTCGAGTCCCGCCGAGAACACGGACCTTCACGTCACCGTCGCGGACTACACCAACGACGTGGGCGTGACCGCCGCGTACGCCAAGACCCTGACGTACTACGCCGCCAAGTCCGGTGACACGGAGGCGAAGACGACGGCGAAGGCGCTGCTCGACGGCATGTGGGAGAACAACCAGGACGCGCTGGGCATCGCCGTCCCGGAGACCCGCGCCGACTACAACCGCTTCGACGACGCCGTGTACGTCCCGAGCGGCTGGACCGGCACCATGCCGAACGGCGACACGATCGACTCGTCGTCGACCTTCGCCTCGATCCGTTCCTTCTACGAGGACGACCCGGCCTGGTCGAAGATCGAGTCCTACCTGGCGGGCGGTGCCGCGCCCACCTTCACGTACCACCGGTTCTGGGCCCAGGCGGACATTGCCCTCGCCATGGGCTCGTATGCGGAGCTCCTCGAATAGTCCCCCGCCGCTCCGTGTACACCCGCCGGGCGGGCCCCAGCTTCCCGGGGCCCGCCCGGTCTCGGTTCCTCCCTTCCTCCCCCCTGTTCCCCCGCATTTCGGAGAGGACATCACCGTGCGAAGAACCCGCACTCTCACGGCCGCGCTCGCCCTGGCGGCCGGCCTGCTCGCGGGCACCCCGCCCGCGGTCGCGGCCGCCGACGATCCTGTGGCGATCGCCGCCGACACCTACACCTGGAAGAACGTCCGGATCGACGGGGGCGGCTTCGTCCCCGGCATCGTCTTCAACCGCACCGAGAAGAACCTCGCCTACGCCCGCACCGACATCGGCGGCGCCTACCGCTGGCAGGAGTCGACCAAGACCTGGACACCGCTGCTCGACTCGGTGGGCTGGGACGACTGGGGGCACACGGGTGTGGTCAGCCTGGCCTCCGACTCGGTCGATCCCGACAAGGTGTACGCGGCCGTCGGCACGTACACCAACGACTGGGACCCCGGCAAGGGCGCCGTACTGCGGTCGTCGGACCGCGGGGCGAGCTGGCAGAAGGCCGAGCTGCCGTTCAAGCTGGGCGGCAACATGCCGGGCCGCGGTATGGGTGAGCGCCTGGCCGTCGACCCGCACGACAACAGCGTGCTGTACCTCGGCGCACCCAGCGGCAAGGGCCTGTGGCACTCCACGGACTCGGGCGCCACCTGGTCCGAGGTCACGAGCTTCCCGAACCCCGGCAACTACGCGCAGGATCCGGGCGACACCAGCGGCTACGCCTCCGACAACCAGGGCATCGTCTGGGTCACCTTCGACGAGTCGACGGGCACGGGCTCCTCGAAGACGCAGACCATCTACGTCGGGGTCGCCGACAAGGAGAACGCCGTCTACCGCTCGACCGACGCGGGCGCCACATGGTCCCGCGTGGCGGACCAACCGACGGGCTACCTCCCGCACAAGGGCGTACTGGACGCGGAGAACGGCTTCCTCTACCTCGCTTACAGCGACACGGGCGGACCGTACGACGGCGGAAAGGGCCAGGTGTGGCGGTACGCCACCGAGAGCGGTGAGTGGAAGAACATCAGCCCCGTCGCGGAGGCCGACACGTACTACGGCTTCAGCGGCCTGTCCGTCGACCGGCAGAACCCGGGCACGGTCATGGTCACGGGCTACAGCTCCTGGTGGCCGGACACTCAGATCTTCCGCTCTACGGACAGCGGCGGCACGTGGACGAAGGCCTGGGACTACACGTCGTACCCCAACCGCGAGAACCGCTACACGATGGACGTGTCGTCCTCGCCCTGGCTGACCTGGGGCGCGAACCCCTCGCCTCCCGAACAGACCCCGAAGCTGGGGTGGATGACGGAGTCCCTGGAGATCGACCCGTTCAACTCCAACCGCATGATGTACGGAACGGGCGCGACCATCTACGGCACCGAGAACCTGGGCCAGTGGGACAGCGGCAGCAAGTTCACCATCAAGCCGATGGTGGAGGGCCTGGAGGAGACCGCGGTCCTCGACATCGCCTCTCCCCCCTCCGGCGCACCGCTGCTCAGCGCGCTCGGCGACATCGGCGGCTTCCGGCACACGGACCTCACCAAGGTGCCGCCGATGATGTACACCTCGCCGAACTTCACGTCGACTACAAGCCTGGACTTCGCCGAGACGAAGCCCGACGTGGTGGTGCGCGTCGGCAACATCGACTCGGGTGCGCACGTCGCCTTCTCCACGGACAACGGCTCCAACTGGTTCGCGGGGCAGGACCCTTCGGGTGTGACGGGCGGCGGAACGGTCGCGGCGGCGGCTGACGGCAGCCGCTTCGTGTGGAGCCCGGACGGCGCGGGCGTGCAGACCACGTCCGGATACGGCTCGTCGTGGACCGCTTCATCGGGCATCCCGGCGGGCGCGATCGTCGAGTCGGACCGGGTGGACCCGAAGAAGTTCTACGGCTTCAAGTCCGGGAAGTTCTACGTCAGTACGGACGGCGGCGTCTCGTTCAGCGAGAGGGCCTCGACCGGCCTGCCGGCGGAGGGAAACGTCCGCTTCAAGGCGGTGCCGGGCAAGGAGGGTGACATCTGGCTGGCCGGCGGCTCGACGACCGGCGCGTACGGCCTGTGGCACTCGACGGACGCGGGCGCCACCTTCACCAAGGTGTCCGGCGTCGAGCAGGCCGACACCATCGGCTTCGGCAAGGCGGCACCCGACGCCTCGTACCAGACGCTCTACACCAGCGCGAAGATCGGCGGTGTGCGCGGCATCTTCCGCTCCACGGACGCGGGCCAGAGCTGGGTGCGGATCAACGACGACGCGCATCAGTGGGGCTGGACGGGCGCCGCGATCACGGGTGATCCGCGGGTCTACGGGCGCGTGTACGTGTCGACGAACGGCCGCGGCATCATCTACGGCGACACGGCGGACACGGGCGGCGGCGAGACCGATCCCCCTGGCGATGGGGATGGCGACGGGGACGGTGACACCGATCCGCCTGCCGACGGTGCCTGCACCGTGACGTACAAGATCACCAACGAGTGGTCGGACGGTTTCCAGGCGGACGTCACGCTCACCAACACGGGCGATGAGGCCTGGTCCGGCTGGTCACTCGGCTGGTCCTTCCCCGACGGCCAGAAGATCAGCCAGATGTGGAACGCGTCGCACACGCAGGACGGTTCGGCGGTGACGGCGAAGGACGTGGGCTGGAACGCGAACGTGGCGCCCGGGGCGTCGGTGGCGTTCGGCTTCACCGGCAGCTCGTCCGGGACGAACGGGAAGCCGACGGCGTTCAAGGTCGGGGAGGAGGGGTGCGCGGTCAGCTGACGCTCGTCCGAGTCCCCAGGCACAGACGGAGGGCGCGTGCACGGGCACGCGCCCTCCACCAGCATGCGGCACCCTCGACAATCGACGTGACCGTTCACCTATTTGACTGTTAAGTCAGCTATGGATATCTCTCGTTCGAGGAGACGGGCCGTCACCGGCGCTGTCGCATCACTGCTGCTCCTCACCGTCACGGCCATGGCCGGTCCCACAGCCACCGCCGGCAGCCACTCGAAGCCTTCGGCGGACCCCGCGGCGATCCGCGAATGGAACGCCATCGCCACCGACACCATCAGCACCAACCTCGGCGCCACCCACCCCTCCGGGCAGGCGGTCATCTGGCACGGGTTCGTCTCGGCTGCCGTCTACAACGCCGTGGTCGGCATCGAGGGCGACTACGCCCCGTACAAGTGGCAGGTGCGCGGGCCCTCTACCGCATCGCCCGAGGCGGCGGCCGTGACCGCCGCCCACCACGTACTGGTCACCTGCTTCCCCGCCTCCCAAGGCCCGCTCGACGCCGCCTACGCCGACTCCCTCGCCAAGATCCCCGACGGCACCGCGAAGAGGCAGGGCGTGGCCTTCGGCGAACGCGCCGCCGACCACATCATCGACCTGCGGGAAGGCGACGGCCGGTTCGAGCCGGTGGAGTTCACCGTTCCGCCCGCGCCCGGCGTCTGGCGGCCCACCCCGCCCGCTTACCGGCCCTTCCTCGACACCTGGCTCGGCAGGATGCGTCCGATGGCGCTCACCTCCCCGTCCCAGTTCCGTCCCGGCGGGCCGCCCGCCCTGTCCTCGGCCCGCTACGCCGAGGACGTGAACGAGGTGAAGACGATGGGGGCGAGGACCGGATCGCCCCGTACGGCGCACCAGACCGAGACCGCCCTGTTCTTCGGGGGCAATCTGGTGGTGCAGTTCCAGACGGCGTTCCGGGACTACACCGCCCGGCACCGTCTGGGCATCGCCGAGACAGCACGGTTGTTCGCCGCGGCGAACACGTCGGCGACCGACGCCGTCGTCGCCACATGGGACGCCAAACTCCACTACGGATTCTGGCGGCCGATCACCGCCATCCAACTGGCCGACACCGACGACAACCCCGCGACCGAAGCCGATCCGCAGTGGCAGCCGCTGCTCGTCACGCCACCGCACCCCGACTACGTCAGCGGCCACGCCGCGGTCGCCGGCGCCGTGACCCGGACCCTGACCGGGATCCTCGGCACCCCTCACCTCGACCTCAACATCTCCTCCGAGGCCACGGACACAACCCGGCACTACGATCACGCCGACCAGCTCAACGAGGACATGATCAACGCCCGTGTCTGGGCCGGAATCCACTTCCGCACAGCGGACATCGCCGGGCGTGAGACCGGCAGCCGCATCGGCGTCTGGACGCTCAACCACCACTTCCAGCCGCTGCGCTGAGCATGCCGCAGACCACCCCCGCGCGCGGCGGGGGTGGTCAATGGAGGCCGCTGTGTGGGGCGAAGGTGCCGCTACGGCGTGGTGATGGTCGGCCGCGGTGCCGTCGGCATGCCGTTGCCGATGAAGAAGCTCGGGTGCGGTGGCTGGTTGTAGGCCGTGTTCTGCCAGGCCAGGCCCGTGCGGTACATGGTGTCGTGGAGCAGTGTGGTGATCTTCGTGTTCGTCTCGTTCGGCGTCGAGTAGATCCGCAGCGCGGTGTTGTTGGACGTGGCCCAGACGACCTCCTCGCGCCAGTCGCCGAGGATGTCACCGGAGAGTGCGGGGGTCGCCTTCGTGCCGTTGTTGGAGTGGACGGAGGCGCCGGTCAGCAGACGCGTGTCGGACGACGTGCCGTACTTGTCGATGTGCGTGCCGTCGAGGAGTTCGCGGGTGGTGTCGCCGTCCCACCAGGACAGGAAGTTCGCGGAGGACGGTTCGCGGCCCTTCGTGGCGCCCGCCTCGTCGCGGATGGACGTGTCGGAGGCCGACCACACCTCTGCGCCGTCGTTGCCCGCGTGGATATCGCCGGCGACGCCGCGGCCGTTGTCGCAGCAGGCCGCCAGCTGCCAGCGGATGGATCCGTTCGACGGGTTGATGTACAGCTCGGCGGGCTGGGACGTCGACTCCGAGACCTTGAAGTACTCCAGGCCGGACGTGGACGGGTCTAGGTCGCCCAGGTGCTGCGCGTCGCCGTGCCCGGTCTTCGTCGTCCACAGGCCATAGCCGTTGTCGTCGACGGCCATCGAGCCGTAGACGATCTCGTCCTTGCCGTCGTTGTCGACGTCGCCGACGGACAGGCTGTGCGAGCCCTGCCCGTCGAAGCCCTTGCCCGTGTTCGTGGAGGAGTTGGTGTCGAAGGTCCAGCGGCGGGTGAAGGCGCCGTTCCGCCAGTCCCAGGCGGCGATCACCGTACGGGTGTAATAGCCGCGCGCCATGATCAGCGAGGGGCGGGCGCCGTCCAGGTAGGCGGTCCCGGCGAGGAAGCGGTCGACGCGGTTGCCGTAACTGTCGCCCCACGACGACACGGTGCCGCGCGCGGGGACGTAGTCGACCGTGCCCATCGCCGCGCCCGTCTGCCCGTTGAACATGGTCAGGTACTCGGGTCCGGACAGGATGTAACCGCTGGAGTTGCGGTAGTCGGCGCTCGCGCTGCCGATGGTGGTGCCCCGGCCGTCCACCGTGCCGTCGGCCGTCTTCATGGCGACCTCGGCCTTGCCGTCGCCGTCGTAGTCGTACACCTGGAACTGCGTGTAGTGCGCGCCCGAGCGGATGTTCCTGCCCAGGTCGATGCGCCACAGCCGGGTGCCGTCCAGCTTGATGCCGTCGATGATCGTGTTGCCGGTGTAGCCGGACTGCGAGTTGTCCTTGGCGTTGGTGGGCTGCCACTTCAGGACGAACTCCAAGGCGCCGTCGCCGTCGAGGTCGCCGACGGAGGCGTCGTTCGCCTCGTACGTATAGGCCACGCCGTCCGGTGTCGTGCCGCCGGCGGGGGGCGTGATCGGGACGTCCTTGTAGCCGGCGCGGAACTGGATGGCGTGCACCGAGTCGCCCTGCTCGACGCCGTTCACGATCGCGCGGACCGTGTAGTCGGCCGAGTTGGGCGCGCCGGAGTGGAAGTAGTTCGTGGAGCCGGCGATCGGCGACGAGTTGACCTTCGTACCGGCCCGGTAGACGTTGAACGACACGTTGTCCGGGTCGGTGCCCAGCCAGCGCCAGCTCACGAGGTTGCCGCTGCCTGTGTGGACGCTGACGACGCCCCGGTCCAACTTCTCGGCCTGCCGGGCCGTCGCCGCGGACGACGTGCCCGACAGCGCGGTGAGCCCGGCGGCGGCCATCGCACCGGCCACGACGGCCGTCACGAGGACGCGGGTGCGGGTGAGCCGGCGTCTGCGGTGGTGCGGACGTGCGTACGGGTGCGGGTGCTCGGTCTGCACGGTTTCCTCCCCGGTGGACGGATGGGTTCCGGTCCCTCAGTTGCCGCCGGGCACTTGGGGGTTGCCGCCAACTGCCGGAAAAATCAAGGGGGTTTCGGCTGCCGCACCTCGTGGGCGAGGACTGTCCGGGAGACATCGATTTCATCGGTGCCTGTCCGCCGGGGCGGGCGCCCTCCGGTGATCGTGAGCCCCCCGGTCGGCCATCCCGATCACGGCATTAGGGTCGGGGGAATGAGCTCGCAGACATACCTCTCCGACCTGTTCTCACTGGACGGCCGGGTCGCCGTCGTGACCGGCGGCAGTTCCGGCATCGGCCGGGCCATCACGGAGGCGCTCGCGCGCGCGGGCGCGCGCGTCGTGGTCGTGGCGCGCACGGAGACCTCGCTGAAGGCCACGGTGGACGAACTGGCGGAGCACGGCTGCCGGGCTGCCTGGGTGAGCGCCGACCTGGCGACCCGCGACGGCATCCGCGCGGGGGCCGAGAAGGCGGCCAGGGCGTTCGGGGAGCCTGACATCCTCGTCAACTGCGCCGGGGTGAACCTGCGGCCGCCGATGGGCGAGCTGACCGACGAGGAGTGGGACACCACGATGACGGTGAACCTGGAGGCGCCCCATCTGCTGGGGCAGCGCTTCGGGCCCGGAATGGCCGACCGGGGCTTCGGGCGGATCATTCACATCAGCTCCCAGCAGGCGCATCGGGCGTTCGTCCAGAGCGGCGCCTACGGTGTGTCCAAGGGGGCTCTGGAGTCGCTGGCGCGCTCACAGGCCGAGGCATGGTCGCCGTACGGCGTCACCTGCAACACGCTGGTGCCGGGGTTCGTCATGACACCCCTCAACACGCGACTCTCGTCCGACCCCGAGAAGGTGGCGGCGCTGGCTGAGCGGACCTTGATCGGGCGCAACGGTCTTGCCGAGGACTTCGCGGGGGCGGCCGTCTTCCTGGCGAGCCGCGCCTCGTCCTATGTCACCGGACAGGCGATCTTCGTCGACGGCGGTTTCTCGGTTCACTGAGCCGGCTCGAGGCGGAGCCGCGGTCCCGACTCGAGGCGGAGCCGCGGTCCCGACTCGAGGCGGAGCCGCGATGCCGACACGCAGGCCTGGCGCTCTTTCATGCCTGGCGCTCTCTCATGCCTGGTAGCGGAACGCCCGAAGCCGGTAGACCGGTTCCGCGCGCGGCATGTCCGGGTCCGGCAGGGCCGCGACGCGGTCCGCGAGGGCCTGGCCGCCCGTGGCGTACACCCTGCCGCGCAGTATCTCGTCGGCGAGACGGCGCGGAGTACGGCCCTGGCCGTGGCCCCGGAAGCAGGCCTCGCCCCACGGGCGCAGGCCGTGCGCGGCGGCGTACTCCGTGATGCGCGCGGACTCGTCCGCGGCGCGCGCCGAACGGTGTGGGGCGACCAGTACGTCGATGTCGCTGCCCACGTCGTGCGCGGCGTTCTTGTCGACGGTCGTCACGAACACCCCGCCGGGCCGCAGCACACGCGCCGCCTCTGCGACCACGGGCGCCGCGTCCGGCAGCAGATGCAGCAGCCAGATGGCGGTGACCGCGTCGAACGAGCTGTCCGCAAAGGGGAGTCGGCGGCTGTCGCCGAGCACCACGGCGCCGTCCAGACGCCGCGCTGCGACGCTCAGCATGCCGGGTGAGATGTCGACGCCCAGCGTCCGCATCCCGGGCCGGGTCAGCCGACCGGTCACCAGACCGGTGCCGCACGCGACGTCGAGCAGGGTGCGCGAGGTGCTGGGCACGAGTCCGAGGACGGCCTCGGCAGCGGCGCGCGCCCGCGGTACGCCCCCGCGCGTACGGTCGTAGACCGCGGCTTCTTTGTCGTAGTCCAGCACCTATTCCCCCACTACCTGTGCGCCGCTCAGCGGATACCGTGCCCCGCCGCCAGCTCCTCCACCTTGTGGGCCAGCTTGAAGTCGAGTTCGGTGACGGCGCCGCCCACGCTGTGGGTGTTCACGGTGAGGGAGACGGTGTTGTAGCCGAGGGTGAGGTCCGAGTGGTGGTCGAGCTGGTCCTGGACCTGCGCAATGTGCACGACCAGCGCGGTGGCCGCGAAGTGGGAGCCGAGCCGGTACGAGCGGGCCAGGCGGTCGCCGTCGAGCGACCAGCCGGGCAGCTCCGCGAGCCGGTCCTCGATGTCCTTCTGCGACAGCGGTTCGACGGCCATGGCCGCGCTCCTTCCGTACAGCGTCGTACGAGCGAATGGGTGCTGCGGGGTCGTACAACCACGTGCCCGTGGTCCTCGGTCACATGCCTGCAGGTCGTCCTCGTCCTCAGCCTGCCACAGGGCGGGTGACCGGTCGCCCCGGCGGACTCCTCCGGCTCCTTCGATGACCACACCTCTCCTGCAGTCGGGCTACTACGGTCGGGTGTATGAGATCGAGTACGGGAGCCACAGGCGTCGGCCGGTTGCTGCGCGACTGGCGCGAGCAGCGCAGGATCAGTCAGCTGGAGCTGGCGCTGCGAGCCGGCTCGTCGGCGCGGCACATCAGCTTCGTGGAGACGGGCCGGTCCCGGCCCAGCGAGGAGCTCGTACTGCGCCTCGCCGAGCATCTGGACGTTCCCGTGCGGGAGCGCAACGCGCTGCTGCTCGCGGCCGGTTACGCGCCCCGCTATCCGGAGACCCCGCTGGACGACCCGGCGCTGGGTGCGCTGCGCGAGGGCCTGGAACGGCTGCTCGGGGGATACGAGCCCTATCCGGCGCTCGTGGTCGACGCGACGTACCAGGTGGTCGCGGCCAACCTCGGTATCGCGATGCTGCTCGACGGCCTCCCGGACCATCTGCTCACCCCGCCCCTGAACGCGATGCGGCTGACGCTGCACCCGCAGGGCCTGGCGCCGAAGATCCGGAACCTGCGCGAGTGGCGCGGCCATCTGCTGGCCCAGATGGAGCGCCAGATCGCGCTGAGGCGTTCGGAGGCGCTACGGGCGGTCTACGAGGAGGTCGCCGCGTATCCGGCGCCGGATCTGCGAAGGGACGACGACGCCGAGGAGCCCTTGGATCCGGTGCCGTGCTTCGCCCTTCCGCTGCGGATCGAGCACGACGGCCGTGTGCTGTCGTTCATCTCGTCGATCTCGACGTTCAACACACCGATGGACGTGACCGTCGCCGAGCTGGCCATCGAGACGTTCCTCCCGGCCGACCCTGCGACGGCCAAGTATCTGCAGTCCCTCATGCCCTGAGGCCGGGCACGGTCACACGGTCCTCAGCTTCCGCAGCGCCGCGTACTGCAGGGCAGCGAAGCCCGCGACCGTCATGGCCTGCAACGGGACCCAGACGGCACCGGCGGTGGTCGGCGAGAGCCAGACGGCGAGGGCGACGAGGCTGAGCGCCGCCCAGATCAGGTTGGCCTCGATCACGGCACGGACGGCGAAGACCGCCGGGCGCCTGCGCCCGGCGAGCACACCGACGCCGGCTCCGAAGACCACCAGGAACACACCGAGGGCGAGCAGCAGCCCCGGGTGCACGCCGAGCAGCCGCCCGAGGGGCCCGGACGCGGCGACGTAGGCGACGCCGTTGGCGGTGGTCGCGACGGCATCGAGGGCGAGGAAGCGGCGCAGCATGGTCCCCGGGTCCGAGGTACGGGCGATACCGGCGAGCGGGGACGCGGAGGTGGGCGTGGACGGCGTGGGCGTAGGCGTGGCGGACATGGCGAACTCAGCCTCCATCGAGGTCGAAAGCGCTGGTCGGGACCTGTCCCCCGGGCCGCAGTGCGGCGGCCCGGGGTCCAGTGCGACCACCATGCCCGGGCGTCGCGTCACGGTCGATTACGTGCGAGGTAATGGAGGTAATGGCGGTGAGGCCCCGGCCGGCAGCCCGACCCGTCGACGCCCTGGAGACTCCTCCGCCTCACCCCGTGGGACACGGTCTTGTCAGGGCGGTCCGTACGGAGGGCCAGGAGGCGAGGACCTCCCGTTCGGCGTCGCCGGCCGTGGCGACCGCCTCGCGGTGCGCGGCGTCCAGGACCTCGTCCACGTGCACCCGCCGGTCCTCGGTCGCGGACAGGACCGCGGAGTCGACCATGGCCAGGCTCATGACGTTCTCGTGGATCTCGCCCCTGGGGACGGTGCCGGTGCGCAAGGCGTGTACGAACTCGGTGAGGGCGCCCTCGATACTCTCCGCGGTGTCCGGGATTCCGCTGTCCTCGGCCGGCGGTGTGCCGTTCGCGTCGATCCGAGGCGGAGTGTCGCCGTCCCAGACGGCGGTGCCGTGCGCGCCGCTCAGGCGCCAGGCGCCGTTCCACGACGTCTCAAGGCCGGGGCTGCACCAGCTGCCGGTGTAGACGTAGCGGACACCGCCGGTCATCTCGAAGACGGCGGTGGCGGCGGCGGCGCCTGCGTACCAGCTCCAGGCGGGGTTGTAGCCGTGGCAGTAGACGGACACGGGCTCGGCATCCAGGAGGAACCGCGCGGTGTCGAAAGGGTGTATGGCCATGTCAAGGAGCAGCGGGTGCGCCATGGCGTCGCGGAAGCCGCCGAAGCGCGGCGCAAGGAAGAACTCGGTGGTGAGGATGCCGAGGTCGCCGAGCCGGCCAGCCAGTTCCCGGAATCGGAACAGCTGCCCGTTGTAGCGGCGTGACTGGCTGACCATGAACAGCAGGCCCGACCGCTCAGCCGCCGCCGCCAGCCGCAGCGCCTCGGCCACGGAGGCGGCCGCCGGCTTCTCGCCGAGCACGGGCAGGCCGAGGTCGAGTGCCCGGAGAGTGACGGGCAGGTGGGCGGCGGGGCTGGTCACATCGACGACGGCCTCGGCACCGGTTTCGGCGGCGAGCGCGGCCAAGTCCGTGCCGGTCGGGGTGTCGGGTGCGCCCACCGCGGCGACGGCGATACGGGCCGCCTCCGGGTCGAGGTCCACGACTCCGGCCAACTCGGTGTCGGGGGACGTCAGGACGGCGTGCAGCCAGGCCCGGCCCATCCCCCCGGCGCCCACGACGATCACCCGAAGCGGAGCGCCGGTCGCCGGCAGGCTGCTGAACACGTGCGCGTTCACGACCGGTTGCCTTCGCCCTCGAACCAGCCGGTCTCGCTGTGGGCCAGCCGTGGGGTCCGGCGTTCCGCCGCTGGGGCTGCCCACGTGACGGCGTTGGCGATGACGCGCCGCACATCGGGGTGGTGGTAGACGGGATAGTCCTGGTCCCCGGGGCTGAAGTAGAAGATCCTCCCGTGGCCCCTGCGGAACGTGCAGCCGCTGCGGAACACCTCGCCGCCCGAGAAGGAGCTGATGAACACCAGCTCGTCGGGGGCGGGGATGTCGAAGAACTCCCCGTACATCTCCTGCTCGTCGATCACGATCGGGTGCGGCACACCGGCTGCGATCGGGTGGGCCGGGTCGACCGTCCACACCAGCTCGCGGTCCCGTTCGGCGCGCCAGCGCAGGGTGCAGGTCGTGCCCATCAGCCGGGTGAAGATCTTCGACCAGTGCCCGGAGTGCAGCACGATCAGGCCCATCCCGGCCATGACGTGCCGGTGTACGCGGTCGACCACCTCGTCCGACACCTCGTCGTGAGCGATGTGCCCCCACCAGGTCAGGACATCCGTGTCGGCGAGCACCTCCTCGGTGAGGCCGTGCTCCGGCTCGTCCAGTGTCGCGGTACGGACCCGCGCGCCGTCGCCGAGATGGAGACGGACGCCCTCGGCGACCGCTCCATGCATGCCCTGCGGATACAGCCGCGCGACGTGCTCGTCCCGCTGCTCGTGACGACCCTCACTCCATACGGTGACCCGCAACGGATCGGCGGACATCTTGGGCGACATAGGGGCTCCGATCCCACACAGTTACGAAAATTTTTTCGCGACAAACCAGCCCTAAGGCTGGCCGACAGAGAAGCTAGGTCTGGCGGGTAAGCGTGTCAAGGCATACAAAATCGAGCGAGGAGAGCAAGTCGTTCTTGTCAGCAGACGCCACGCCGGCCTAGATTATTTGCGAAAACTACCGGGACCAACAAGGAGCCCCTTCATGACCGGTGGCCGGACGTCCCGCCCGACCCTCGCCCAGATCGCCGAAACGGCCGGCGTCTCGGTCTCCACCGTCTCCAAGGTCCTCAACGGCCGCGACGACGTCTCGCAGGACACCCGGGACAAGGTCGACTCCGCCCTCCGTAGCCACCGGTACATCCGCCGGGGGGTCTCCCTCGCCGACCCGTCCACCCGCACCGTCGACCTGGTCCTGGGAGGGCTGGACGGCTCCTGGCCGGCGAGCGTCGTCAGCGGCATGGAGGCGGCGGCGTACGAGGCGGGACTGCATGTGGCGATCTCCCTTGCCCGGGCGCCTGTCGCCACCGGCGGCCAGTACGCCCCGGATTGGGTCGACCGGGTCCTGGAGCGCGGCAGCGCGGGAGTGGTGCTGGGCCTGACCGAGCCCACGGACGAGCAGCTCGCCCGGCTCCAGCAGGCCCAGGTCCCCTGCGTGGTCATCGATCCGCTCAGCGATCCGCCCCTCGGCGTGCCGTCCGTCGGTACCACCAACTGGGCCGGTGCCTACGAGGCGACCACCCACCTGCTGGACCGCGGACACGAACGCATCGGTCTGGTGACCGGCCCGCCACACCACCTGTTCGCCCGGGCTCGCATCGCCGGCTACCGCTCGGCCATGGCGGCGGCGAGCGTCGACACGCCGCCCGAACTCGTACGTCACGGCACCTACGACCGTGCCAGCGGCAGGCGGCAGGTCGAAGAGCTGCTGCGGCTGCCCGTGCCGCCCACGGCCCTGTTCATCTGCTCCGACCACATGGCCATCGGCGGCTACGAAGCGCTGGCCGAGGCCGGTCTTGAGGTGCCGCGGGACGTCAGCGTCGTGGGCTTCGACGACCTGCCGGAGGCCCGCTGGGTCACCCCGCCCCTGACGACCGTGCGCCAGCCGCTGAAGGAGATGGGCGGCACCGCCCTGCGGACGCTCGTCCGGCTGATCGGCGGCGAGGAGCTGGAAAGCCCCCGGGTCGAGCTGGCCACGTCGCTCGTCGTCCGGGGCAGCACGCGCGACCGTCACTGACTCCGGCGTCCCGGGCCCGGGGGCAGTAGGCCACTGCCCGTCTCCCGAAGAGGGCGATGGGGGCGCGCGGCGAACGGTCAGTGCGCGCGCGGCGCGTACATGATCACGGCCATCCCCGCGAGGCAGATCAGCGAACCGATGACGTCGAAACGGTCGGGGCGGTAACCGTCGGCGATCATGCCCCAGGCGATCGAGCCGGCGACGAAGATCCCGCCGTACGCGGCCAGGATGCGGCCGAAGTTCGCGTCGTGCTGGAACGTGGCCACCACGCCGTACAGGCCGAGGGCGATGATGCCGGCGCCGATCCAGATCCAGCCCCGGTGTTCACGGATTCCCTGCCAGACCAGCCAGGCCCCTCCGATCTCGAAGAGGGCGGCGACGACGAACAGGGCGACGGAGCGGGCGACGAGCACGGCGGGTGGGGTCTTTCCGGCAGGGGGCGGAGGCTGGCACCAGCACCGTAACCCGTACGGACGCAGTGAGCGGGTGGCAGTCCCTCAGCACGCCTACGTTTCGAGGCATGCGCCACCAAGGGAGCTCACGGTGACAGAGACCACGGGGACCCCCACCGAACCGGGTGCGGTGCTTCTGCGGACGGGAAAGTTCTTCCGGCGCGGGACCGCGGCACCCGATCTGCACAGTGTGCAGTTCAAGGGCGGCCGCCAGGGGGACGCCTTCTACCGCGACCGGTGGAGCCACGACAAGGTCGTGAACTCGACGCACGGTGTGAACTGCACGGGTTCGTGCCGCTGGAAGGTGTACGTCAAGGACGGCATCATCACGTGGGAGACCCAGGAGACCGACTATCCGTCGGTGGGTCCCGACCGCCCCGAGTACGAGCCGCGGGGCTGCCCCCGGGGCGCCGCGTTCTCCTGGTACACGTACTCGCCGACGCGCGTGCGCTACCCGTACATCCGGGCCGTGCTGCTCGGGATGTACCGGGAGGCCAAGCAGCGTCTGAAGGACCCCGTGCTGGCGTGGGCGGACATCCAGGGCGACGCCGAGCGCCGGCGCGGATACCAGCGCGCGCGCGGCAAGGGCGGCATGGTGCGGGCTACCTGGGACGAGGCCCTGGAGATCGTGGCGGCGGCACACGTCCACACCATCAAGACCTACGGCCCGGACCGCATCGCGGGGTTCTCGCCCATCCCCGCGATGTCGATGGTGTCGCACGCGGGCGGGGCCCGTTTCATGGGTCTGATCGGCGCTCCGATGCTCTCCTTCTACGACTGGTACGCGGACCTGCCGGTCGCCTCGCCGCAGGTGTTCGGCGACCAGACCGACGTACCGGAGTCGGGCGACTGGTGGGACGCGGCGTATCTGATGATGTGGGGCTCGAACGTGCCCGTCACGCGGACGCCGGACGCGCACTGGATGGCCGAGGCCCGCTACCGCGGCCAGAAAGTCGTGGTCGTCGCGCCGGACTACGCGGACAACGCCAAGTTCGCCGACGAGTGGCTGCATCCGCATCCCGGCACCGACGGGGCGCTCGCGCTGGCCATGGGCCATGTGGTCCTCAAGGAGTTCTTCGTCGACCGCGAGACGCCGTTCTTCGCGGACTACGTACGGAAGTTCACGGATCTGCCGTTCCTCGTCACGCTCACCGAGCGGGACGGTGCGTACGTTCCGTCGAAGTTCCTGCGGGCCTCCGATCTCGATCAGGCCGGGGAGGGCGCGGAGTGGAAGACGGTCGTCCTGGACGCTGCGACCGGGCATCCCGCCGTCCCGAACGGGTCGCTCGGCTTCCGCTGGACGGACTCCGGCAAGGGCCGGTGGAACCTTGACCTGGGCGACATCAGCCCGCGGCTGACGCTGCACGGCACGTTCCGCGCGATGCCGGTCGAGGTGCTGCTGCCGCGCTTCGACACGGAGGGCGGTGAGCACGGGCAGGGGCGCGGCGAGGTCATGCGCCGCGGCGTGCCGGCCGTCAGGATCGGCGGGCCGGGAAGCCCGCTGGTCACCACGGTGTTCGATCTGCTGCTCGCCCAGTACGGAGTGGGGCGGCCGGGTCTGCCGGGTGACTGGCCGTCGTCGTACGAGGACGCGGGCGCGCCCTGCACCCCGGCCTGGCAGGAGGTGCACACCTCCGTGCCCGCCGCCCAGGCCATCAGGATCGCCCGGGAGTTCGCGCGGACCGCGGAGAAGTCGCAGGGCCGCTGCATGATCCTCATGGGCGCCGGAACCAACCACTGGTTCCACTCCGAGACGATCTACCGTGCCTTCCTCGCGCTGCTGCAGCTCACGGGCTGCCAGGGCCGCAACGGCGGCGGCTGGGCGCACTACGTCGGCCAGGAGAAGTGCCGCCCGTTCACCGGGTGGGCCACGCTCGCGGGTGCGCTGGACTGGCAGCGGCCACCGCGGCAGATGATCGGCGCCGCGTACTGGTTCCTCCACACCGACCAGTGGCGCTACGACAGGTTCTCGGCCGATGTGCACGCGTCCCCGCTGGGCAGCGGGCAGTTCGCGGGCATGACGGGTGTCGACTGCCTGGCGCTGTCCGCGCGCTCCGGCTGGATGCCGTCGTACCCGACGTTCGACAAGAATCCGCTGGACCTCGGGGACGTGTTCGGCGATCCGATCGCGCACGTCGTGGCGCAACTCAGAAGCGGCGAACTGAAGTTCGCGGTCGAGGATCCCGACGCGCCACAGAACTGGCCGCGTGTGCTGACCCTGTGGCGCGCGAATCTGCTCGGCTCGTCGGCGAAGGGCGCCGAGTACTTCACCAAGCACTTGCTGGGCACGCACTCGTCGCTGCGGGCCGAGGAAGCCGACGAGGGCGAACGGCCTAGGGATGTGGCCTGGCGGGACGAGGCGCCCGAGGGAAAGCTCGACCTCCTGCTGTCGCTCGACTTCCGGCAGACCTCCTCCACGCTCCTGTCGGACGTCGTACTGCCGGCCGCGACCTGGTACGAGAAGCACGACCTGTCGACCACGGACATGCACCCCTACGTGCATGCCTTCTCACCAGCCGTGGACCCGCCCTGGCAGGCCCGCACCGACTTCGACACGTTCCATGCGCTGGCCCGTCGGCTGAGCGAGCTCGCGGTGGGCCATCTCGGCGTCCGCAGGGACATCGTCGCGACCGCGCTCCAGCACGACACACCGGGCGAGACGGCGCAGCCCGGCGGCGTCGTCCTGGACTGGAAGCGGGGTGAGTGCGATCCCGTGCCCGGCCAGACGCTGCCGAATCTGGCCGTCGTCGAGCGCGACTACACGGCGATCGGCGCCAAGTTCGCGGCACTCGGTCCCCTGGCGGAGGGTCTGGGTCTGCCCGTCAAGGGCATCGCGCTGCGGCCCGATCAGGAGGTGGAGGACCTCAAGGCCCGCAACGGTGTCGTACGCGGTGGTCCCGCCGACGGGCGCCCGGCCCTGGACACCGCCGTCAAGGCGGCGAACACCATCCTCGCGCTGTCCGGCACGACCAACGGCCGCCTGGCCACGCAGGGTTTCCACACCCTGGAGGCGCGCACCGGCCAGGAGATGGCGCATCTGGCGGCCGAACACGAAGGCAAGCGCATCACGTACGCGGACACGCAGGCCGCACCCGTGCCGGTCATCACCTCACCGGAGTGGTCCGGGAGTGAGTCCGGCGGGCGCCGCTACACCGCGTTCACGCTCAACACCGAACATCTGAAGCCCTGGCACACGCTCACCGGACGGCAGCACTTCTTCCTCGACCACGACTGGATCCACGAACTGGGCGAGGCGCTGCCCGTCTACCGGCCGCCGCTGGACATGAACCGCCTGTTCGGCGAGCCGCGCCTCGGCCCGGACGGCCATCGGGAGGTGACGGTCCGTTATCTGACCCCGCACAACAAGTGGTCGATCCACTCCGAGTACCAGGACAACCTGTTCATGCTGTCGCTCTCCCGTGGCGGCCAGAACATCTGGATGTCCCCGCAGGACGCGGACGCGATCGGCGTCCGGGACGACGACTGGATCGAGGCTGTCAACCGCAACGGCGTGGTCGTCGCCCGCGCGGTCGTCTCGCACAAGATGCCCGCCGGCACGGTCTACATGCACCACGCCCAGGAACGCACCGTGAGCGTCCCGAAGACGGAGACGACCGGCAAACGGGGCGGCATCCACAACTCCCTGACCCGCGTGCTTCTCAAGCCGTCCCACCTCATCGGCGGGTACGCCCAGCTGTCGTGGGGCTTCAACTACCTGGGCCCGACGGGCAACCAGCGCGACGAGGTGACGGTCATCCGCCGCCGCTCGCAGGAAGTGGAGTACTGAAATGCCCCGTGGCGAAGCCACTATCGGACGCGTTATGGCTCAGATCGCGATGGTCATGAATCTCGACAAGTGCATCGGCTGCCACACCTGCTCAGTGACCTGCAAGCAGGCGTGGACCAACCGCACCGGCATGGAGTACGTCTGGTTCAACAACGTCGAGACCCGGCCAGGGCAGGGCTATCCGCGCCGGTACGAGGACCAGGAGCGGTGGCGCGGCGGCTGGGAGCTGAACAAGCGGGGCGCCCTGAAGCTCAAGGCGGGCGGCCGGTTCCGCAAGCTCGCCGGGATCTTCTCCAACCCCGTGCTGCCGGAGATCAAGGACTACTACGAGCCCTGGACGTACGACTACCAGAACCTCACCGACGCGCCGCTCGGCGACGACTTCCCCGTGGCCCAGCCGCTGTCGCAGATCACCGGCAAGCCGATGAAGATCGAGTGGTCCTCGAACTGGGACGACAGCCTCGCGGGCGCGCCCGAGCACGGGGATCTCGACCCGATGGTCGCCAAGGTCCGCGAACAGGCCGCCGAGAAGGTCAAGTTCGCGTTCGAGCAGACCTTCATGTTCTTCCTGCCGCGGATCTGCGAGCACTGCCTGAACCCGTCGTGCGTGGCGTCGTGCCCGTCCGGCGCCATGTACAAGCGGGCCGAGGACGGCATCGTGCTGGTCGACCAGGACCAGTGCCGCGGCTGGCGCATGTGCGTCACCGGCTGCCCGTACAAGAAGGTGTACTTCAACCACCGCACCGGCAAGGCCGAGAAGTGCCACTTCTGCTATCCGCGCGTGGAGGTGGGCCTGCCGACGGTCTGCTCGGAGACGTGCGTGGGGCGGCTGCGCTACCTCGGGGTGATGCTGTACGACGCGGACAAGGTGACGGCGGCCGCGTCCGTGAAGGACGAGAAGGCGCTGTACGAGGCCCAGTTGGGGGTGTTCCTGGATCCGGAGGATCCGGGTGTCCAGCGGGCGGCCGAGGAGGCGGGCATCGCGTACGACTGGATCGAGGCGGCACGCCGCTCCCCCGTGCACGCCCTCATCAGCAAGTACAGGGTCGCCCTTCCGCTGCATCCCGAGTACCGCACGATGCCGATGGTCTGGTACATCCCGCCGCTGTCGCCGGTCGTGGACGCGCTGGCCGAGACGGGCTTCGACGGCGAGGAAGCGGGCAACCTCTTCGGCGCCATCGACACGCTCCGCATCCCGCTCGAGTATCTGGCGGAGCTGTTCACGGCGGGTGATGTGGGTCCGGTACGGGCCTCGCTGGAGAAGCTCGCCGCCATGCGCTCGCACATGCGCGCGATCAACCTGGGCGATCAGCCGGACCCCTCCGTCGCCGCGTCGGTCGGCATGGAGGCGACGGAGATCGAGGCGATGTACCGGCTGCTGGCGATCGCCAAGTACGAGGAGCGCTACGTCATCCCGACCGCCGCGGTCGGCGACGCGGCCCGCCTGGAGGAGACGGCTCTCCCGGCCGAACTGCCGGACTCCTGCAGCCTCGACTTCCCCGGTGGTCCGGGCATGGGCGGTGACGGCCCGTTCGGCCAGGACTCCGGGCGCCGGCACCTGCCGCTGGTCTCCGTGGAGAACTTCCACGTACTGGCGAAGCGGCAGACGGCCGACGAGGAGAACGAGCTGAAGGAGCTGCCGCCGTGACGTCCCCCGCCGTGCTGTACCAGGCCGCCGCGTACTGCCTGGGCTATCCCGACGACGAGTTCCGTGTGCGGCTGCCGCTGCTGCGGGCCGCCGCCCCCGAGCTGGGCGAATTCCTCGACCACGTGGCGGCCGAGGACCCCTCGGATCTCGCCGCCCACTACGTCAAGGTCTTCGACTTCAAGAACCGGCACAGTCTGTATCTGAGCTGGTGGCGGGACGGGGACACGCGGCGGCGCGGCATGTCGCTGGTCCGCTTCAAGGCGACCTACCGGACGCACGGCCTGGAGTTCACCGGCGAGGAGCTGCCCGACTTCCTGCCGGTGGTGCTGGAGTTCTCGGCGCACGCCGGACCGGTGCTGCTCAAGGAGCACCGCGGCGGCCTGGAGCTGCTGCGCCTCGCCCTCACCGACTTCGGCACGCCGTACGCGCGCGTGCTCGACGCTGTGTGTGCGACGCTGCCGGGCCCGTCCCCGAAGGACCGGGCCGAGGCGCTGGCACTGGCCCGGTCGGGCCCGCCGCGCGAGGAGGTGGGCCTGGAGCCCTTCGGGCTGATCAGAGAGCCACCCATCGGAGAGCCCCCTGTCGGAGAGCTCGGAGAGCCACTCATCGGAGAACGGTCATGAACGCACTGCTGTGGGGGGTCCTGCCGTACGTCGCCTTCGTACTGCTCGTCGCGGGCACGATCTGGCGGTTCCGCTACGACAAGTTCGGCTGGACGACACGCTCGTCGCAGATCTACGAGTCGAAGCTGCTCAACATCGCGTCGCCGGTGTTCCACTACGGCATCCTCTTCGTGCTGGTCGGCCACCTGGTGGGCCTGTTCGTTCCGGAGTCGTGGACGGACGACATCGGCCTGAACGAGCACACGTACCATCTGCTGTCGCTCTACGGCGGGACGGCGGCCGGGGTGCTGGCACTGGCCGGCATCGGGCTGCTCGTGTACCGGCGGCGCACCAAGGCCCCGGTGTTCCGCGCCACGACGGCCAACGACAAGCTCATGTACCTGGTGCTCGTGGCCGCGCTCGTGCTGGGCATGGTCGCCAAGCTGATGCACGTCTCCGGCGAGGGCTACAACTACCGTGAGACGATCGCCCCATGGTCCCGCAGCCTGTTCATCCTGCAGCCCAAGACGGAACTGATGGCGGGCGTGCCGGTGATGTACCAGATCCACGCGGTGGTGGGCATGGTCCTCATCGCCATGGTCCCGTTCACCCGCCTCGTGCACATGTTCAGCGCCCCGGTCCAGTACCTGTTCCGCCCGTACGTGGTGTACCGCACCCGCGACCCGGAACAGCTGGGGGTACGGCCGGAGAGGCGGGGGTGGGAACGGACGGGGGTGTAGGTCCGCCGCCCCGCTGTGGGCAGTCGTTCCGCTGGGGCGATGGGGGTACCTCCCACGCCCTTAAGGCAATGGGGGAGGGTGGGCACAGCGGAACCGCGCGACGGCGGGCACCGGACCAACCCCGGGCGACCCCGACGCAGGGCACACCCGCCTAAGCGGCACCGCCCTTAGCGTCCTTCTCGTCGTCGACGATCTCGGCATCGACGACGTCCTCGTCCGCCTTGGGACCCTCGGTCCCGGTACCTGTACCCGTGCCGCCGTCCCCGCCGGAGGCGGCCGCCTGTGCGTACATCGCCTGCCCCATCTTCTGGCTGACGGAAGCCAGCTTCTCCACGCCGGCGCGCAGCGCCGCCGTGTCCTCGCCGCCCGACTCGAGCAGCCCCTTCAGTTCGCTCACCGCCCCCTCCACCTCCGCCTTCGTGTCGCCCGGAATCCGGTCGGCGTTGTCGGCGAGGAAGCGTTCGGTCTGGTAGACGAGTTGCTCCGCCTGGTTGCGGGTCTCGGCGGCCTCGCGGCGCCGGCGGTCCTCGTCGGCGTACTGCTCGGCCTCGCGCATCATGCGGTCGATGTCGTCCTTGGGCAGCGCCGAGCCGCCCGTGACGGTCATCTTCTGCTCGCGGCCCGTCGCGAGATCCTTCGCCGAGACATGCATGATTCCGTTGGCGTCGATATCGAAGGTGACCTCGATCTGCGGGACGCCCCGCGGCGCGGGCGGCAGCCCGGTGAGGTCGAAGACGCCGAGCTTCTTGTTGTACGCGGCGATCTCGCGTTCGCCCTGGTAGACCTGGATGCCGACGGACGGCTGGTTGTCGGTGGCCGTCGTGAAGATCTCCGAACGCTTCGTGGGGATCGTCGTGTTGCGCTCGATGAGCTTCGTCATGATGCCGCCCTTGGTCTCGATGCCGAGGGACAGCGGCGTCACGTCGAGCAGCAGCACGTCCTTGACGTCGCCGCGCAGCACGCCGGCCTGGAGCGTGGCTCCGACGGCCACGACCTCGTCCGGGTTGACGCCCTTGTGCGGATCCTTGCCGGTGAGCTGCCTGACCAGGTCCGTGACGGCGGGCATGCGTGTCGAGCCGCCGACCATGATCACATGGTCGATCGCGGAGAGATTGATTCCTGCGTCCTTGACGGCCTGGTGGAACGGGCCCTTGCAGCGGTCCAGCAGATCCGAGGTGAGCTCCTGGAACTGGGCGCGCGTCAGCTTCTCGTCGAGGTGCAGCGGGCCTTCGGGCGAGGCGGTGATGTAGGGGAGGTTGATGGTCGTCTCGGTCGACGAGGAGAGCTCGATCTTCGCCCGCTCCGCGCCCTCGCGCAGCCGCTGCAGCGCCATCTTGTCCTTCGCGAGATCGAGGCCGTACGCGTTCTTGAACTGCTTGACGAGATGGTCGACGATCCGCTGGTCCCAGTCGTCGCCGCCCAGATGCGTGTCGCCGTTGGTGGCCTTCACCTCGATGACGCCGTCGCCGATGTCGAGCAGCGACACGTCGAAGGTGCCGCCGCCGAGGTCGAAGACGAGGACGGTCTGCTCCTCGCCGCGGTCGAGGCCGTAGGCGAGGGCCGCGGCCGTCGGCTCGTTGATGATCCGCAGCACCTTGAGACCGGCGATCTCACCGGCCTCCTTGGTGGCCTGGCGCTGGGCGTCGTCGAAGTACGCGGGGACGGTGATCACGGCGTCCGTGACGTCCTCGCCCAGGTACGACTCGGCGTCCCGCTTCAGTTTCTGCAGGACGCGCGCGGAGAGCTCCTGTGCGGTGTAGCGGGTGCCGTCCACGGAGCCCTGCTCGGGGAAGCGCCAATGGGCGTCGCCCATGTGCCGTTTGACGGAGCGTGCGGTGCGCTCCACGTTGGTGACCGCCTGCCGCTTGGCCACCTCGCCCACGAGGACCTCGCCGTTCTTGGCGAAGGCGACCACCGAGGGCGTGGTGCGCGCGCCCTCGGCATTGGCGATGACGGTGGGCTCACCGCCCTCCAGCACGGCCACCACCGAGTTCGTCGTACCGAGGTCGATACCGACCGCACGTGACATGTCCGTCCCCTTCCGCCCAACCGGGGTTCCGCCGAACCGGGGTTTCCACTCTCAGCACAAAACTTGAGTGCCTTCTTGTCAATCCCCGGGTTACCGGCCTCCGGGTTCGCGGGTACCCCGATCCCCCGGATACGACCGTGCCGCCGTCCGGTTCGAGCCGGACGGCGGCACGGTCGAGGGGTGAACGAGCCGCTGTTCAGCCGACGAGCTTCGCGTCCAGCGTGATCGTCGTGCCGGTCAGCGCCTGGCTCACCGGGCAGTTCTTCTTGGCGTCCTCGGCAGCCGAGACGAACGTGGCCTCGTCGATGCCCGGCACCTGACCCTCGACGGTCAGATGGATGCCGGTGATGCCCGTACCGGGCTGGAAGGTCACGTCCGCGGAGGTGGTCAGCCGGGTCGGCGGGTTGCCGGCGCCGGTCAGGCCGTGGGACAGCGCCATGGAGAAGCAGCTGGAGTGGGCAGCGGCGATCAGCTCCTCGGGGCTGGTCTTGCCGTTCGCCTTCTCGGCCCGGGACGGCCAGGACACCGCCTGCTCGCCGATGCCGGAGGAGTCGAAGGTGACGACGCCGTTGCCCTCGAGCAGATTGCCTTCCCAGACGGTGTGTGCGGTGCGCGTGGTTGCCACGATGTATCCCTTCAATGAGGTCCCGTGTCGTGTCCGGGTTCCGTACCTCCATCCGATCACACCCGGGCCCGGTGCACCCGTAAGACGGCGCACCCGTAAGACGGCGCACCCGTAAGACAGGTCCACGGGACACCGCGGCCCCGGACCTGGGTCACGCCTCGCCGTCGCGCACGGCCTCGTCCCGGGCGCCCTCGTGTCCGCCCACCGGCACCTGAGGCCCGTCGCCCTCCCCCAGCCAGCGCCGGAAGACCTTGTGCAGCTGTTCGGCGCCGGTCAGCTCCTGGCCGTCGTCGACCGGCGCTGAGAGCGCGTACGGCGAGAGCACGAAAGGCTGGTTCTGTGCGCCGCCGAGCCCGCCGTGCGAGCCGATCTGCTCCTCGAAGGCGTGGACTTCGCCCTCCTCCGGGTCGTACCAGGAGTTGACCATGATGTCGGCGGCGCGCGGGAAGGAATGGGTGCGGCGTACGGCGTCGGCGGCGCCGGGCCCGAAGGCCGCGAGTGGGCCGGGGTTTCCGTCGAGCTCGTCCAGGGAGATCTCCGCGCCCCGCGCGCCGAGCAGGAGCCCGCCTCGCTCCTCGCTGCTGACGAGCACGAAGCCGATGCCCGGGTGGTTGGCGAGGGTGGAGAGCAGCGCGGGATGGCGCCGGTCGATCTCCTCCCGTGTCATGCGGTGCGGCACGTCCGGGAAGGAGATGAGCCCGAGGTTGCCGGATGCGAGCACGAGCGGTCCCGAGCGGCGGGGCGGGTGGTGCTGCCCCGCCTCCTCCTCGACGGGCCGGTGCAGCGCGGCACGGACCGCGGCCCGCGCTTCCGCACCGCTGCGCGTACGCTCGACGCGGCGCCGCACGGGCAGCCCGCATCCGGCCCTGACCAGGTCGGCGAGGGTGAGGCCGTAGCGGGCGAGGAAGGTCTCGCCGGGGCTCTGCCCGTGGTCGGAGAGCACCACGATGCGGTACGGCCGCGGGGCGTGCTCGGCGACCTTGGCGATCAGCGCGAGCGACCGGTCCAGCCGCTGGAGCACCCTCTCGGCGTCGCGGCTGCGCGGCCCGGAGTGGTGCGCCACTTCGTCGTACGCGACGAGGTCGGCGTACACCGCGCTGCGGCCGACGAGCATGTCTCCGATGACCGCGGCGACCACGACGTCCCGCTCGACGACCGTCGCGAAGGCCCGGACGAACGGATAGAGGCCGCCGCGGGAGACGCGCGGCCGCCGCTTCGTCAGCCGGGCGTGCGTCGACTCGGCGATCTCCCGGCAGACCTCCGCGATGAACGACATGGCGGTACGGACGGCGTTGGCGGGATCGGAGAAGTACGCGAAGTAGCCGGCGCGGGAGCGGTTCTCGCGGCCGCGGCGTGCGGAGACCGAGAGGACGAGGGCGAGCTGGTCGGCGCCGCCGCTGAACAGATTGCCGCGGCTGGCGCCGTCGAGGCTGAGCAGACCTCCGTCGCCGGTGTACGCGATGGCGCGGCGCTGGAGTTCGGCGGCGCTGCTGGGGCGGTTGCAGACCATGACCTCGCGGGTGTCCTTCTCGTACCAGCGGAAGGCCGGGATGTCGTGATTGGTTCCGTGCAGGATGCCGAGCTGGCTGGCGCCGGTCTGACTGGACCAGTCGGTACGCCAGGGGGTGAGCCGGTGGGTGGGTTCGCGGGGTGGCGCGTCGCAGTCGCCGTCGCTCTCCGCCACATCCTCGTCCGGGCCCTTGGCGAGCCATGAGGCGACGGTGGGCATGAGGCCCTTGCCGACGGCGTCCAGGAGCACGTCGTGGCCGACGCCGTCGAGCTGGATGAAGAGGGTGCCGGGGGTGGACGGGCAGACTCCGTCCACGGCCCGCCTGCGCCGGCGGTCGGCGAGCCGGTAGAGCCTGCGGCGGTACGCGTCGTCGTCGCGGACGGCGAGCGCGGTGCCCGTCGCGGACGCCACGGCGGACATCACCGCGGCCACGACGACGGCGGTCTCGGGGGCGACCGTGCCGCGGCCGGACGGGTTCAGCTGCAGGGCGAGCAGCAGCAGCGAGCCGTTGAGGAAGAACACGAGCAGCCCGAGGACGAGGGCGGGCACCAGCAGCAGCGCTCTGACGAGCAGGGGCCACACCAGGGCCGACAGCAGACCGAAGGCTCCGGCGCCGAGCGCGGCCGTGATCGCGATGTGCGTGCCGCTGTCGCCGTCGGCGGACTGCAGCCGGAAGTCGGGCAGGATCCCCGCGAGTACGAGCATGGTGACGGTGCTGACCGCCCACACGGCGATCACGCGCCACGAGGCGCTGCCGATCCTCCGCCACCGCCAGTCCGCCACGCCCTGCTTCACCTCACGTCCTGCCCCGCCCGGAACGGACGGTCGATGTCCAGCCTTTCACAGCCGGGTAAGGGGCTGACCGTTGTGGGCAAACGTTCCGCAGGGGCGATGGGGGTACCTCCCATGCCCTTAAGGCAATGGGGGAGGGTGGGCACAACCCTCGACGGCGGGGGCCGTGAAACGTCTGGTCGGCCACCGGCTACGGCGGCCGACCTCAGCAGCCGTCGTACCCCGCCGTCGGCATCGACAGCCGGCGGTGGATCCGCGCCTTCATCTCCGCGTCGTACGCCGGTTCGACCAGACCCGCCGTCTCCAGACGCACCCCCCGGCGAGCGCACTCGGCGGTGAACTCGTCCACGGACTGGAGAGCGCGCTCCAGCACGCGTCGGCTCGGTACGACGAACAGGTCCACCAGTCCCGCGTCGACGTCCGCCCACAGCGCGCGGTGGTCGGGGCGGAGGCCGTGCACGACCAGTTCACGGGTGACGACGTAGCCGTGCTCGGCGGCCCAGCGGGCGCACATCGCATGCTGGCTGCGCGAGTCCACCAGGAAAGGGTCGGCGTCGAGCTCCTCGAGAGGAGTCAGGCTCGCGATCGCCGTGACACGTACGCTGGGCACGCGGTCGGCAGCGCTCACCGCGTCCTCCATGGCGTCCACCTCACCCCCGGTTTCGTCCGCTGACCCTACCCCTGCCCGTAGGCTCGGGGGGAGTTACACGAAGGAGGAACCGCGTGCCGGTGGAGATCACCTGGTGGGGTCACGCCACCTGCACCGTCGAGGACTCGGGCACCCGCGTGCTGACCGACCCGCTGTTCACGCGGCGCCTGGCCCATCTGCGGCGCCGGCGCGGCGCGCTGCCGCCCGCCGAGGCGTCGATCGCGGACGTGGTGCTCGTCTCGCATCTGCACGCCGACCATCTGCATCTCCCGTCGCTCGTCCGGCTTGAGCCGGGCACCCGGCTGCTGGTGCCGCGCGGGGCACTGCGGGCCGTGCCGGGCCTGCGGAAGCTGAACCATCTGCATCTGACGGAGGTCCGGCCAGGCGACGAGACGGTGGTCGGCGAGCTCGTCGTACGCGCCGTGCCCGCACTGCACGACGGGCGGCGGCTGCCGTTCGGGCGGCAGCGCTCACCCGCCCTCGGCTATGTGATCGACGGCGAGGCGCGGACCTACTTCGCCGGGGACACCGGGCTGTTCGACGACATGGCCAAGGAGGTGGGCAACGTCGATGTGGCGCTGCTACCCGTGGGCGGCTGGGGTCCGTATCTCGGCCACGGCCATCTGGACGCGGGCCGCGCGGCCGAGGCGCTCGCCCGGCTGGCGCCCGGCAGCGCGGTGCCCGTGCACTACGGGACGTACTGGCCGATCGGCATGGACGCGGTACGGCCCCACGAGTTCCATGCGCCGGGCGACGAGTTCGTACGGCTGGCGGCGGCGCGGGCGCCCGAGGTGACGGTGCACGTGCTGGGGCACGGGGAGAGTGTGCGACCGGGGGACCCGCGGTCGGAGGCCCCGCCGGGCACGCGGTCCACGGGGTACGGCGGTTCGCCCGTCGGCACGTACGGTCCGGCGGCGGCGCGCCGAGCACGCGGCGACGACTCGTCGCGTGACCGGACCGGCGATACGCCGTCGCGCAGAGGGATCGGCGATGCGTCGTCACGTGAGCGGGCCGGCGAGGGGTCGTCGCACAGCCGGACCGGCGACGCCTCGTCACGCAGCAGGCCCGGCGAGACGTCGTCGCCCAGCCCGAGCGGCTATACGTCGCCGCGCAGCCGGACCGGCGACGCCTCGTCACGCAGTCGGGCCGACGATGCCTCGTCAGGTGGCCGGACCGGCCATACGTCGTCGCGTGACCGGAACGGCGAGGGACCGGAGGGCGGGGCCAGGTGAGCCGTGCGTTCCCCGGAGCGGTCGCCCTCGCGGCCGCGGCTCCGTCCACGGCCCAGCTGCCGCAGTGGGCAGCGGCGGCGGTGCCGCCGGAAACCACGCAGCAGGCGGTCGGATACCCGTCGCTGTTCCTTCTGGTGCTGATCGGCGCGCTGGTGCCCGTCGTGCCGACCGGGGCGCTCGTCAGCTCGGCGGCAGTGGTGGCGTTCCACCAGACGGCGCCGTTCTCGCTGCTGCTGGTCTTCGTCGTGGCGGCGCTGGCCGCGTTCCTCGGCGATGTGACCCTGTACTGGCTGGGGCGGCGCGGGATGCGGTCGAAGAACGGTTCGCGCTGGCTGGAGGCGATCCGCAGCCGCGCCCCCGAGGACCGGCTGGCACAGGCGCAGCGGAAGCTCGACGACCACGGGGTGATGGTGCTCGTCCTGTCCCGGCTGGTGCCCGCGGGCAGGCTCCCGGTGATGCTGGCCTGTTTGCTGGCGAAGATGCCGCTGCGCCGGTTCGCGCATGGCAATGTACCGGCGTGCCTCGCCTGGACGGCGACGTACCAGCTCATCGGCATCCTCGGCGGTTCCCTGTTCCCGGAGCCGTGGGAGGGTGTCGCGGCGGCGGTGGTGCTCACACTGCTGATCAGCATGGCACCGTCGGTGTGGCGGCGCCTGCGCGGGTCGACGGCCTAGCCGACGGTTCGGCCGGACCGGGCGGACCGGGCGGACCGGGCGCACGAGGTCACACCTCGAGCACCCGTGACCCGCCGACCGGCAGATCCCACAGGTCCTCGCGCGGGAGGCCCGCCTTCTCCCAGGCGGTCCGTACGCGCATCAGGGGTTCCATGACGGGTTCGGCCGAGAGCAGGAACGTCGCCCAGTGCATGGGCACCATGCGGCGCGCACCGAGATCCCGGGCCGCCTGAACCGCTTCCTCCGGATTGCAGTGGACGTCCCTGAGCCACCACCGAGGGTCGTACGCACCGATCGGCAGCAGCGCGAGGTCGATGCACGGGTAGCGGTGGCCGATACGCGAGAACCAGTGGCCGTAGCCGGTGTCCCCGGCGAAGTAGAGGCGCTGCCCGGCCGGATCGGTCAGCACCCAGCCGCCCCAGAGCGAGCGGCAGGTGTCGTTGAGGCGGCGCTTGGACCAGTGGTGGGCCGGGACGAAGTCGAATCGCACTCCGCCCAGCTCCGCGGCCTCCCACCAGTCGAGTTCCGTGACCCGCCTGAAGCGACGCCGCCGGAACCAGCGGGCGAGCCCAGCCGGCACGAACAGCGGGGTGTCACGCGGAAGCCGGGCAAGCGTGGGAGCGTCGAGATGGTCGTAGTGGTTGTGGCTGATGACGACCGCGTCGACGGCCGGCAGGGCGTCCCAGGCGACGCCCACCGGCGTCATACGGGCCGGCGTGCCGAGGATCTTGCGGGACCAGACGGGGTCGGTGAGCACGGTGAGCCCGCCGATACGGAGCACCCAGCTGGCGTGACCGGCCCAGGTGAGGGCGACGGTGTCGGAGTCGACGACGGGCAGCGGCCCCGGCTCGAACGGCAGCCGCGGAATGTCGAGGAGGTCTTCGGGCCGGGGCCGGAGCGCCCCTTCCCGAGCGAACCGCGCGAAGGCCCGGATCCCGGGCAGGGGCGCGGTCAGCCGGTCGACGAAAGATCTCGGCCAGAGGCGGAGCTCCCCGAGGGGCCGGGGCGAGGGGAGGGCGCCCGGCGGGGCGAGGGCCCCCGGCGCGGCAGGTCGGCCGGGCGCAGTGGTGCGGCTGATGGTTCCCCTGGCACCGTGGGCGGTGCGCTGCCCGGGCGTGTCGGCCTCCCCGAGGGCGGCGGGGCGAGTGACGGTTGCGCCTTGCGCGCCAAGCCCCTCGACGGCGTCGAGCTGGACCGGCGCCGCGGACTCCGCCAGCGATTCGGCCCCGGCGGACGCACCGCGCTCGCCCGCCCGTGTCCCGACGGGCGCCCCTGGCGCGGCGTCGCCCTCCCCGGTCGAGCGCCGTGCCGACGGCGCGGCGTCCGTCCCGGTAGCCCCCTCTCCTGACGGCTCGTCGGTCTGCTCGGTCTGCTGCGTCGTCGACGGGTGGTGCTGCGTCATCTAGGCGGCTCCATTCGCTGGGCGTCGGCGCGGAGATCGTCCAGTACCGATCCGAACATGCTCAACGCACGCTCGACAGACGGCAATTCCAGCGGGTCCGCTGCCGTGAGCGACTCGGCCCGCTCCTCTTCCGTGGCGCCCAGCAACGGCCCGGTGGACATCCGGATGCGCAGCTCTCCGATGTGGTCGCCGAAGCGGTGGCCGCCGGGTACGGGCAGGTCCAGGCGCCGGGTGAGGAAGTCCTCCAGTTCCTGCGCGTCGCTGACGCCCCGCGCGGCGAGCGCGGACCGCAGCGGCCCGAGGTCGGCGTAGAGATGGCGTCCGGCCTGCGGGGGCAGGGCCAGTCCGCCCGCCGCCAGCACGGCCTGGTGCGCGGCGGCCGCCACGCGCGCGTGCACCCGCACCTCGGCGGCCAGGCGCGCCGTGACCGCCTCGGGCTCACCGAGGGTGTACGCGGCGGCCGCGGCGGTCGGCGTGGCGACGTGGGCGCCGATCGCGGTGAGCACGTCGAGCACCCGGTTCCGCAGGTCGAAGCCGTCGTCCGTGGCGGGGAAGCGGGCGATCGCAGCCGGCCAGCCGACGGGCAGCAGCGCCCCGGAGAGGTCGCACAGGACCGTGACCTGCGCGGGCAGCATGTCGGCCGGGCTCACGACGACGGTCTCGTGCGGCCGGTGCACCGTGTCGCGCCACGTCTCGTCGCTGACGATGTGCAGACCCTCGCCCACGGCGGCCTCGACGGTCTCGTGGAGCACCTCCGGCGGCGGCACGGTCGCGGTGGGGTCGTCCGCGACGCCGAGCACGAGCACCCGCGGGTTTCCGCCTTCGGCACGGACCCGGCGTACGGTCTCGAGCAGGGCGTACGGATCGGGGATGCCGCCACACTCGGCAGGCGTCGGTACGTGGAACACCGACCTGCCCAGCAGTCGCGCCGTCGGCGCCCACCAGGCGGGGCAGGGACGTGGCAGGAACACGTCGCCGGCGAGCGCGCCGGTCAGGGCAAGCAGCAGCGCGGGTGCGCCGGGAGCGGCAGCGACATGGCCCGGGTGGCAGGACAGACCGCGGCGCTGCCAGTAGCCGCCGACGGCCTCCAGGAGTGCCGGGCCGCCACCGGTCGGTTCCGCGTGACCGACGCCCGCCGCCGCTGCCAGCACCGCGGACAGCTCAGGCAGTACCGGCAGCCCCTGCTCGGTGATCGGCGGGCCGTACCGGACGGGGCCGTGCCCCCCTTGGTCCGTCCGCCGCATGCGTTACCTCCGCGCGCCCGCTGTCGTCCTGCCGGTTGCTGTTCGGTTCCCGTGCCTTCGGTGTCCGTACGGCTGTTCTCACGTGCTCGCACGCCCGCCGCGGCACGTGACCGAACGCTTGTCCATACGGCCCCGTTGGCTCTTCATGGCCTCTCAGTACCCAGCGTCCCGCTGCTCCAATTCGGCGGCACGTGCCGCAGGCTGTCCCACGGCCGGCACCGCGACTGCCGCCTCGACGTTCCCGCACGCCGCCGTGGCCGTTGCGCGAAAGGCGGGCCGATTGCGTACCGCGACTGTCGCGGGGTGTGCGAGCCGCGCGTACGGCGGGTCCGACCGCCGGTCGTCCGACGGCCGCCGGGCGCGTCAGCGATACTCGCTCCCCTCCCGGCGGTACACCCTGTAGACACCGGCACCGACGGCCCCCGCGATCAGCACACCACCGCTGATCATCGCGGCTGGGGATCCGGCGAAGGTGCCGCCGTCCCCTGCGTGTACGCCGCGCGGCATGTTCCCGTCGGTGTTCCCCACGTCGTCAGGGCTCCTGGGACCGGCCGGGTCGGGGTCCTCAGGCCCCGTGGGATCCTTCTGGCCACCGGGATCCTTGCCGAGAGGTTCCTCGCGTCCGGGGTCTTTGCCTCCGGGGTCCTTGCCTCCTGGGTCCTTGCCTCCGGGGTCCTTGCCTCCGGGATAGCTGCCGCCGGCGTCCTTGCCGACGGGCTCGTCGGGCGTCCCGGAATCTCTCCCGCCACCAGGTTTCTCGGACGCCTCCGGATCTCTGCCGCCACCAGGCTCCTTCGGCGCGCCACCAGGTTGCCTGGGCGCGGCCGGGTCGTTCCGGCCCTCGGCGTCCTTCTGGCCGCCGGGTGCCTCCGGACCCCCGGATTCCTTCAGCCCTTCGGGCTCCTTTGGTACGTCTGGTACGTCGTATTCATCCGGGCCTTGGGACTCGCCCACACCCTCGTACGTGGACCCACCCTCGTGCTCGTCCGGGACCTCGGTTTCGTCAGTGCCCTCTGTTGCCTCTGTGCCCTCGGTTTCGTCTGTGCTCCCGTATGCGTCCTCGTCCTCGTCCCCGGATCTGCCCCCGTCGTATTCGTATTCGTCCACGCTCTCGGACTCGACCGGCCCCGCGGACTCCACCGGACTGTCGTACTGTTCCAAGCCCTCGGTAGCACCCGACTCCCCCTCATAGCCCTGGACTTGGGGATCCTTCACCCCACCGGATCTCTTCGGCGCCTTGGGCTCCTCCGGGCCCCCGGATTCGCGTGCCTCGGGAGCCCGGGACTTTTCCGGCCCCTCCGGCTCGCCCTGCCCACGGGGATCCCGCGACGCGTCCCCCTCCCCCGGACCCGCCTCGTACGGCCCGGCGTCAACCCCGTACGCCTCAGTCCCCACCGCTTGGGCGACGGGCGCGGTGCCGGCCACGGCGGCCGAGGCCAGGACGGTGGCGGCGAGGGCGCGGGCAGTGCGCATGAGCGGGCTCCTTCGACCGGCGTCGCGGCGGGCACGGCGGGTCCGTGCCCCGCACCCCCCATCAGAGCCCGCCCACCGGCGATGCGCGCGCGGCCTTGCCCCATTCGCGCTACCTACGAAGCCAGCCGTGTGACGACAGGGCTCCGGCACAGCAAGCACAAACGACACAGGCTGGTCCCGGCCGGAGGGCCGGGACCAGGGCGCTGTCAGCTCGCCGACCAGGGGCGCCGTCAGCCCGCCAGCGACATCAGTTCCTTCTCGAGTCCCCGGCCGCGCGTGTCCACCAGGCCCGACGCCACATCGGAGAGTTTGCGGTTGGTGGCCTGGGAGATCCGCTTGAGGATCGCGAAGGCCTCGTCGGCGTCGCAGCCCAGGACATGCATGACGATGCCGCAGGCCTGGTCGACCAGGGGGCGCGAACGCAGGGCGGCGCCGAGGTGGTCGACCTCGGTGAGTGCCGCCCGGTAGGAGCGGTCGCGTACGAGGCAGCTGGCGGCGAGATCACCAAGTGCCTGGGCGGGCCCGTGCGCGGCCCCTTCCAGGGCGCCGGGGCGGAAGCTGTACAGGCTGAGCGTGACCGTGAGATGGGGGCGCCGGAACGGCAGCGTGACACAGGCACGCACGCCCGAGTCGAGGGCTACGGCGCGGTACTCCGGCCACCGGCGTTCGTTCAGCAGATCCTCGGCGCCCACCGGTTCGCCGCGCTCCTCAGCCGCCGGTATCGGCCCCTCGCCGGAACGCAGCTGGACGGAGACGAGCCCGGCCAGATCAGGGTGGGTCACCGCGGCGGGCCGCTCCGAGCCGCCGTCGGACGCCGTCGTACCCGCGCCACAGCAGGCGGTGGTACAGCGGGCCGCCTGTTCGGCGAGTTCCGAGAGCCTTCGCCCCGGAAGGGCGGATTCGGGGGATTCCGGTCCGAGGAATTCGGGTTCCGGCATGCTGTGGCCTCCTCTCCTGCTGATGCTTTCGCTGATGCTCTCGTGTGCTGATGCTCGCGTGCCGATGCACTCTTGCTGATGCTTTCGCTGGTGCTCTCTGGCTGGTGCGCGCTGTTCTCCTGCCGCTGGCCGGCTCTTGCTGCTGCTGCCCGGACGAACGACCGAAAAACGCACGGTCCGGATTTCTGCCGCCTCCCCGAACGCGGTCTCGACGGGATACGTTCATGGCATGGCGCAGACGGACGAGTTCGGTGAGGAGCTCGCGGATTTCGTACGCCGCGTCGCGGAACTGAAGGCGGCCCGCTCCGTCCCGACGCATGAGCTGTCTCCGGTTCTCGATGCGGCGATCTTCGAGCTCGATCATGTAGCCGACCAGCTGTGGCCCTGGTACGAGCGGCTTACCGCCGGCGCCTCTGGGGGCGCTTCCCCAGGCACCCGTCCGGCCAACGACCGTCAGGAGCAGCAGTTGCTGCGCGCGGTCTTCCAGCGGTTTCCGCTGCCGGTGGCGCTCGTGGACAGGGAGACGGTCGTACGCCGACTGAACTTCGCGGCGACCGGGTTCTCCGGTGTCCGCGCGGGATACGCGACCGGGCGCCCTCTCACCGGATTCCTCGCGCACGCCGACCGTGCCGCGTTCCGGTCCCAGGTGGCGGCCGTGGCGCGGGGTGACGGTGACCGGAGCCTGACCGTCCATCTGCAGCAGCGCCCTTCGGCACCAGTCCGTGCGTCGCTCACCGCGCTGCGGCCGAGCTCGGAACCGCGTACCGCGGTCCTCGTCGTACTGCAGCCCGGCGCCGGCAGCCGGCTGGCCATGCCCGACAGCTCGCCGGGCCCGGGCGCGGTGCCCGATCTCGCCGAGACGACGCGGCACGCGGCGCTGATGGACCTGGTGGACGCGATGGCCACGTCCTTGCTGTCCGCGCCGCCCGGCGACGCGGCCGACGCGCTGGAGCGGGCGGCCCGGGTTCTCCACGGCCGGTTCGCCGACTGGGTGGTGGCCGACTCGGGCGCCGCGCATCTGACGCGTACGACGGTGCTCGGCCCGCCGGGCGCGGACATCGCGGCCGTCACGGAACAGGACCCCGCCGCGTGCCCCCTCGTCGTCGAGGCGGCACGCGGCGGGTCCACGGCCCTGCAGGTGCGTCCGGAGGACCCGGAGGGCTTCGGCGTGGACACGACCGGCGCCCCCGTTCTCGTACGGGCGGATGTGACCTCGCTGCTGTGCGTCCCGCTGGCCGCCCATACGGGCGGGGCGGTGCAGGGGGTCCTCACGCTCTTCCGGACGGGTGCGCGGCTGGCGTTCTCCCTGGCCGAGGCGAAGGCCATCGACATGATGTCGCGCCATATCGCCCTGGCGATGCGCCGCCGCGGCTGACCGCCCACCGGCAGGAAGCCACCCAGCGGCTACGCCGCCTCGCTCAGTACCTGGTCGCGCATCTTCTCGCAGCAGCGGCTGATCAGCCGGGAGACGTGCATCTGGGAGATGCCGAGCTGCTCGGCGATGCGGCTCTGTGTCATGTCGCCGAAGAACCGCATGTAGAGGATCGTGCGCTCGCGCTCGGGCAGCTGCTGCAGACGCGGCTTGACGGCCTCGCGGTCGATGACCACGTCGAGCGCCGGGTCCGGGGCGCCGAGCGCGTCGCGCAGCGCGTATCCGTCCTCGCTGCCCGGCAGTTCGGCGTCCAGGGACAGGGCGGTGAAGCTCTCCAGCGCCTCCAGACCGACCAGCACGTCCTCATGGCTCATGTGGGCGTGCTCGGCGATCTCGGCGACGGTGGGCATCCGCCCGGAGACGGACTGGGACAGGTCCTGGCACGCGAAGCGCACCCGGTTACGGAGGTCCTGGACGCGGCGCGGTACGTGGAGGGTCCACATGTGGTCGCGGAAGTGCCGCTTGATCTCACCGGTGACGGTGGGCACGGCGTAGCTCTCGAAAGCGGAACCGCGTGCCGGGTCGTACCGGTCCACCGCCTTGACGAGGCCGAGCGCAGCGACCTGGCGCAGATCCTCCAGGGACTCGCCGCGGCCGCGGAACCGTCCGGCGAGCCGTTCGGACATGGGGAGCCAGGCCTCGACGATCTCCTGGCGCAACGCGTCACGCTCGGGTCCGTCGGGCAGCTCTGCGAGCTTGCGGAAGGCCTCAGAGGTGTCGGGTGCGTCGTCGTGCGGGTGCTGCTTCTTCGCTTGTGCCTGGGTTCGCATGGTGCGTCGCGCTCCCTTGTGTGGGTGCCTGCGATTGGCCGGTCACCGTGGGAGGGGCACTCGAGCCGCGCGGACACACCCGGGGCGAATGATCTCCGTCTCCCACGGACGTGCCTCCGGTCCGAAGCACTGATCTGCGCCTGCCCCTATGCGGGGGACGCAAACACCGGCTGCGCCGTCGGGTTCGCCGTCGATGTGCCGGACGGTGCCGGGGGGCGCCGCTGCCCGGCCACTGCCGCGGGCGAGGCGCGGGCAGGTATCACGGCTACCGCCGCGGCCGAGGCGCGGCCAGGCATCGGTCACCGCCTCGGGCGAGGCGCGGCCAGGTACTCGGCCACCGCCCCGGGCCGAGGCCCGGCCAGGTTTCCGCGCAGGCGGCGTGGTGACCCGGTGCGGTGGTGTCACCGTCCGTCCCCACCCCGTTCCGGGAGGTCCCTCATGAGCACCAAGGTCGCCGATCACATCCTCGCCAGGCTGCGCGAGTGGGGTGTGGAGCATGTCTTCGGATATCCCGGGGACGGCATCAACGGCCTGCTCGCCGCCTGGGGCCGGGCCGAGAACCAGCCGCGCTTCATCCAGTCGCGGCACGAGGAGATGTCCGCGTTCGAGGCGGTCGGCTATGCGAAGTTCGGCCACCGGCTCGGGGTGTGCGCGGCCACGTCAGGGCCAGGCGCGATCCACCTCCTCAACGGCCTCTACGACGCCAAGCTCGACCATGTGCCGGTGCTGGCGATCGTCGGGCAGACCCACCGCACCGCGATGGGCGGCTCCTACCAGCAGGAGGTCGACCTGCACACACTCTTCAAGGACGTCGCCTCCGACTTCGTGGAGACGGTGACGGTGCCCGAGCAGCTGCCGAACGTCCTGGACAGGGCCATCCGCACCGCGTACGCGCGCCGCTGCCCCACCGCCGTGATCATCCCGGGCGATGTCCAGGAGCTGGACTACTCACCGCCCACACACGAGTTCAAGATGGTGCCCTCCAGCCTCGACCGCAGCGGCTGGACGGCGGTGCCGTCCCAGACGTCGCTGGAGCGGGCCGCCGAGGTGCTGAACGCGGGCGACAAGGCCGCGATCCTGATCGGCCAGGGCGCGGCGGGTGCTCGGGCCGAGGTCGAGGAGATCGCCGAGCTGCTCGGCGCGGGCGTCGCGAAGGCGCTGCTCGGCAAGGACGCGCTCAGCGACGAACTGCCGTACGTCACGGGCGCGATCGGCCTGCTGGGCACCCGCCCTTCGTACGAAATGATGCGCGACTGCGACACCCTCCTGACGATCGGCTCGTCCTTCCCCTACACACAGTTCCTGCCGGAGTTCGGCAAGGCGCGCGCGGTGCAGATCGACATCGATCCGCACATGGTCGGGATGCGCTATCCGTACGAGGTGAATCTGGTCGGCGACGCGAAGGCCACGTTGCAGCGGCTGATTCCGCTGCTGGACAGGGACCGCGGGCGCGAGTGGTTCGACGAGCTGTGCGCGAGTGTCGCGCGGTGGCGTGAGGTGATGGAGCGGCGCGCGGGCCTGTCGGCGGACCCGGTGAACCCCGAGTACGTGGCACAGGCCCTGGACCCGATGCTGCCGGACAACGCGATCATCACCTCCGACTCCGGCTCGGTCGCCAACTGGTACGCCCGGCACCTGACGATGCGGGGTGACATGCGGTCTTCGCTCTCGGGGACGCTGGCGACGATGGGCTGCGGAGTGCCGTATGCGATCGGTGCGAAGTTCGCGCATCCGGACCGGCCCGCGCTTGCGCTCGTCGGGGACGGTGCGATGCAGATGAACGGCTTGGCCGAACTGATCACCGCGGCCAAGTACCGGCATCAGTGGGAGGACCCGCGGCTGGTCGTCGGGGTCTGGAACAACGGGGACCTGAACCAGGTGACGTGGGAGCTGCGCGCCATGGGCGGCGCCCCGTCGTTCCTGCCCTCGCAGGAGCTGCCGGACGTGCCGTACGCGGCGTTCGCCCGGTCGATCGGGCTGACCGGCGTACGCGTGGAGAAGCCCGAGGACGTCGAGGCGGGCTGGCGCGCGGGCCTGGAGGCCGAGGGGCCCGCGGTGATCGAGTTCCTCACGGATCCGTCGGTGCCGCCGATTCCGCCGCATGCGACGTGGGAGCAGATGGAGGCGACGGCCGAGTCCCTGCTCAAGGGCGACGCGGAGCGTAAGTCGGTACTCCGGCAGGGGCTGAAGGCGAAGGTGCAGGAGTTCCTGACGGGGAGCGGCAGGCAACGCTAGTCGGCTGTTGAACGGCAGCGAAGAGTCCTCCGTACCCCCACCGGGCCGCCGCTGTCCCGCCGGGATGGGGTCGGCCTGCCGCGTCCGGTCCCGCCGGGATGGGGTCGGCCTGCCGCGTCCGCCGCCGCCCGCACAGGGCGGGGGCGGACGTGCGTCACAGCGGGCGCACACCTGGACAGCGCACGCGGTGTTCAGGTGTGTCGCAGGGCGGCGCCGTGAGGTTGCTGCTCCGCGTCCTCGGCGGGCGGCAGCACCCATTCCTCGTACCGGCCGAGCGCCAGGACCGCCCCGAGCATCAGTACCGGAATGATCACTGCGAGCACCATCATGGCCGTGTCCCTTCCCCGATGTTCCCGAGGGTGGTCGCGGGGGGTGTCCGCACCGGGTCTCCCCGTGTCTGCCAGGCAAACCACAGCCGTGGAAATCAAGCGCAGTCGGAGACAAGAGCAATCGGAAACCAGCCAGTCGGACACGGCGATGCCGGGACGACTTCGGTCGCGTGCCCGCGCGCGTGTCGACGCCAGTCGGTCGGGTACTCGTAGACAACTCCCCCGAGCGACTGGAGGGAAAAAGATGCAGCGAGGCAGCGACCGGCTCAGCGTCCACAAGGACGAGGAGATGAAGCACGAACTGAAGGGCTGGCTCCGGTCGGGCCACCCCACCCGGACGGAGGAGTGGCACGACCCGGAGCCGACCGCCGACGACGATCCGGAGGTCGTCAACGGGCCGGTGACACCGGGCCGTTCACCGGGGCCAGTGGCGGTCATGCGCTACGAGCTCGCGCGGCACCTGGGACGCACCGCCTTCCCGGCCGACTCCGCCAAGCTTGCGCGCACGCTGCGCAAGCGGCACGCGCCCGACGCGCTGATCGAGCCGGTCGAGCGGCTCCGCCGGGGCACCGTCTACCAAACCGTGCAGGAACTCGCCCATGCCCTGGTCCGTGAGCAGGAGGGGCCGCGGCAGACGCCAGGCCGGTAGGAGGAATGAGGCCTCGCCACAAGGGTACTGCGGGCGGGGTCACGGTCAAGTGGCCGTACCCCTGCAGGCGATGGAACGCAGAAAGGTCCAGGAACATGGCCGATTTCGTGAGGGAAGTCATGACGTCGGGCGTCGTCGCGGTACGTCCGGACGCCTCGCTCGTCGAAGCCGCGCAGCTCATGCGGGCACAGGACATCGGCAATGTCCTGGTCGCCGACGACCAGAACGTCCTGGGGGTGCTCACGGACCGGGACATCGCATTGCGTGCGGTCGCCGACGGAGCCGACCCCCTGACCGTGAGCGCCCAGTCCGTGTGCACCCCGAACCCGGTCGTCATCGGGCCGGACGACGCGGTGTCGGCCGCCGTGCACCTGATGCGGGACCACGCCGTGCGCCGGCTGCCGGTCGTCGATAACGGCCGTCCGGTGGGGATGGTGAGCCTCGGGGACCTGGCGGTCGCGCAGGACCCGTCCTCCGCGCTCGCCGACATCAGCCGTGCGGAGCCAGGCAGTTCGGGCGCGACGGCCCGCTCCTGACCGGCGCACGTGCACAGCAGGGCAGACAGCAGACCGCCCGGCAGGGCAGACAGCAGACACAGTGCAGCCAGCAGACTGCAGATTTAACTGCAGATTCAGGGGCTGAGCGGCCTTACGGTCGCCGCCCCAGCAGGCACAGCAGCTTGGTCTGCACATCCGCACCCGCCGGCGCTTCCACCGGCGCGGCGAACAGGCCGCTCTTCTCCAACTCGGCCGCGTACGGCGTGATTTCCCGGACCGCGAAGTTGACCAGCTCCACAGGAAGGCGCTCGTCGGCCCCGATCGCGCGTGACAGGTCCCAGGCGTGCACCACAAGGTCCGCGGTCATCTGCGAGCAGTAGTTCGATGCGCGGGTGTCGCCGTACGAGAGATGGACGATGCGGTCGAGGGCGGCGTGGGTGTGGAAGGCCCTTCGCGACGCATCGGCCGCATGCTCCCAGGACGCGACAGGCTCGTGGCCCAGCATGTCGCCGTCGAAGGTGTCGCCCACCGCCTCGATGGCCGCGCCGTACACGACCAGCGGCGACACCCACAGCTGCTCGGCTGTCACGTGATTGACCAGGTCATGGACGGTCCACTCGGTACACGGAGTCGGCGCGTCCCACTGGTCCGAACGGACGGCCCGCACCCGTTCCGTGAACAGATCCAGCGCTTCGGAGTGCCGCGCGAGCAGCGGATTCTCTGCCCTCGCCTTCTCTGCCATCGCCGTCACCGTCCGCATTCCCTCTCCCGCGCGCCCGCACGGGTACGGCCATGGGCCACGGGCCTGCGCGGGTGGCGGCGCAGGTACTCGCCCTCCAGCTGCGCCATGCGCTCGTTGTGGGCGCGCAGCGCGTCGTTGGACCCGTGCAGCAACGTGTCGTGACGGGTGCGGTGGATCGTCTCCAGCTCCTTCATGAGCTGCTGGTCGTCCAGTCGGACCGGGTCGACTCCATCCATGTCGGCACCCCATTCGCAATCGTGTCGTTCCCTACGTACCGGGTACCCGAACCGCCACGAACGGCACAGGACGGCGTCCGGGAGGAAGCCATGGATCTCGAGTTCCTCAATCCACTCTACGAACATCCCGGGCCGTGGGCCTCCGTGTACGCCGACACCTCGCGGCGCACCGAGTCCACGCCCGACGAGCGATCACTCGAGGCCCTGTCCGTGTCCCGCACCCTGGCCGAGCAGGGGGCCGACGAGGCCACGTGCCGAGCCGTCCGCACGGCGATGGAGGACCTGCGGCTCTCCACCGAGCCGTTCGGGCGAGCCCTGTTCGCCACGGCCGGAACCGTCGTCCTGGATCCGCCCCTGACCGTGGCGCCGGGCGGCGACCAGGTGCACTGGGGAGCCTTGCCGCACACGGCGCCGCTGCTGGAGCTGGCCGGGGAGGACCCGGTGTGCCTGGTGGCGTACGTCGACCGGCGGGGCGCCGATTTCGAGCTGCGCGCCGCGCGGGGCACCCAGGACGCCGGTGCGGTGGCCGGACGGCAGTGGCCGGTGCACCGTACGGCCTCCTCGGACTGGTCCGAGCGCCACTTCCAGCTGCGGGTCGAGAACACCTGGGAGCACAACGCCGCGGAGATCGCCGACGCGCTCACCGTGTGCCAGGAGGAGACCAGGGCCGAGCTGCTGATCCTGGTGGGCGACGACCGCCAGCGGCGTGCGGTGCACGAACGGCTGCCGCAGCGGTTGCACCCCCAGACGGTGGAGGCCGCGCACGGCGCGACGAGCCGGCTGCTTGACGAGGAGGTCGACCAGGCCCGCGCCGACCATGCGCGGCGCCGGGCGGCGGAGGACCTGGAGCGGTTCCTGGCCGCCCTCGCCCCGGACGAGGAGGGCCGCACCGGCGCGGTGGAGGGGGTGCCGGCGCTGATCGAGGCCGCACGGGAGCACCGCATCGCCGAACTGCTGGTCCGGCCGGGCGCGCCCGACGCCCGGCGCGAGGTCTGGGTCGGCCCGGACCCGGACCAGCTGGCCGTACGCCGTACGGAGGTCAAGGAGCCGCTGGGCGAACCGGAGCCTCAGCCGGCCCGCGCGGACGACGCGCTGCTGCGTTCCGCGGTGGCGACGGACGCCGAGGCCCGCTCCCTCGCGACGGCCCGCCCACTGGACTCTCCAGCGGGCGGCCTGGGGGCGCTACTGCGCTGGAGGTGACACGTCAGCGGGTGCGCTCCACCCGCCTCTCGTCCCACACGGGCTCCGCGGTCTCGCGCACACGACCATCGCTGCCGAAGACCAGATACCGGTCGAACGAACGAGCGAACCATCGGTCGTGGGTCACGGCGAGCACCGTCCCCTCGTACGCCTCAAGGCCCTCCTGAAGCGCTTCGGCCGACTCCAGGTCGAGGTTGTCCGTCGGCTCGTCAAGCAGGAGAGCCGTCGTGCCCGCGAGCTCGAGGAGCAGGATCTGGAAGCGGGCCTGCTGCCCACCCGACAGCCTCTCGAAGCGCTGTTCCGCCTGCCCGGTCAGCTCGTAGCGGCGCAGCCGTGACATGGCGGCCCCCCGGTCCTTGGCGTGCTCGCGCCACAGGATGTCGAGCAGCGTACGTCCCTCCAGTTCCGGGTGGGCGTGCGTCTGCGCGAAGTGCCCGGGCACAACGCGGGCCCCCAGCTTCCACTCCCCCGCATGGCGGACGCCGTCTCCGGCCAGCAGCCGCAGGAAGTGGGACTTGCCGGAGCCGTTCGAACCGAGCACCGCGACCCGCTCGCCGTAGAAGACCTCCAGGTCGAACGGTTTCATCAGGCCCGTGAGCTCCAGGCCCTTACAGGTGACGGCGCGTACGCCGGTGCGGCCGCCGTGCAGGCGCATCGTGATGTCCTGCTTGCGCGGCGGCTCGGGCGGCGGGCCCGCCTCCTCGAATTTCCGCAGCCGCGTCTTCGCCGCCTGGTAGCGGGACGCCATCTCGTCGCTCCGCTTCGCGTACTGCTGCATGTCGAGGACGAGCTTCTTGAGCTGTGCGTGCTTCTCGTCCCAGCGCCGCCGCAGCTCCTCGAACCGCTCGAACCGCTCACGCCGCGCCTCGTGGTACGTCGCGAACGAGCCGCCGTGCACCCAGACGTCGCTGCCGGCCGGGCTCGGCTCCACGCTTGCGATCTTCTCGGCAGCCCGGGCGAGGAGTTCACGGTCGTGCGAGACGAAAAGCACCGTCTTGCGGGTCTCGCGAAGCCGTTCCTCGAGCCAGCGTTTGCCGGGCACGTCGAGGTAGTTGTCCGGCTCGTCGAGGAGCAGCACCTCGTCGGTGCCGCGCAGCAGCGCCTCCAGGACGAGGCGTTTCTGCTCGCCGCCGCTGAGCGTGCGCACCTCGCGCCACTGCGCCTTCTCGTACGGGACGCCGAGCGCGGCCGTGGTGCACATGTCCCAGAGCGTCTCGGCCTCGTACCCCCGCGCCTCGGCCCAGTCGGAGAGCGCCTGGGCGTACTGCAGCTGCGCGGCCTCGTCGTCGACCGTCATGATCGCGTGCTCGGCTGCGTCGACCGCCTCGGCGGCCTGGCGGATACGGGGTGGCGCGACCGAGACGAGCAGGTCGCGCACGGTCGTGGCATCGCGCACCGAACCCACGAACTGCGGCATCACTCCGAGCCCGCCGCTGACCGTGACGGTGCCGCCGTGCGGCTTGAGCTCGCCGGAGATCAGCCTCAGCAGGGTCGTCTTGCCCGCGCCGTTCGGCCCCACCAGGGCGACCGCCGCCCCTTCGCCGACCCTGAACGAGACATCGCCGAGCAACGCCCTCCCGTCCGGCAGGTAGTACTCGAGATGCGCCGCTTCCAGATGCCCCATGGTCGCGGATTGTGACGGGCCCCGAGGGGCGTCGGCAACGGGTTTTCGCCCAACGCCGAACGCAAGCCGAACGCAAGCCGAACGCAGCGGCTCCCCACGACGCGGGCGTCACGGGTCGCGAATGCTCAGGTGTCCCGGGCGCGGTCCGTGTCACAGCCGGGTGGCAGTCCCGGCGACGCGGGTACCCGTGCTGCATGTCTACCGACGTCGACCTCACCGTCCCCGAGTTCCAGCAGCGCCACACCGTCCTCAGCCGGCTGGTCGCCCTCGACTGCCGCCTCTTCGAGGCGGCCGCCTCGCGGCACTGGCCCGGCGCCGACCCGTTCCTGCCCCGGCTCAGCCGAAGCGCCAACCACGGGCTGCTGTGGTTCGGCACGGCCGCGGCCATCGCCGCGACCCGGTCGCCACGGGCCCGGCGGGCCGCGCTCCGCGGGACGGCATCGCTGGCGCTCGCCTCCGCGACCATCAACACCGTCGGCAAGCGTTCCATACGCCGCGCCCGGCCCATTCTCGACGTGGTGCCGCTGACCCGGCAGCTGAAGCGGCAGCCGATCACGACGTCCTTTCCCTCGGGCCACTCGGCGTCCGCCGCCGCCTTCGCCACCGGTGTGGCCCTGGAGTCGCGCCGCTGGGGCTCGGCCGTCGCTCCGGTCGCGGCCGCTGTCGCCCTCTCCCGCGTCTACACCGGGGTGCACTTCCCGAGCGATGTGCTGGCCGGTGCGGCGCTGGGGGCGGGTGCGGCATTCGCGGTACGCGGCCTCGTCCCGACCCGCGACCAGCTGCAGCCCGCTGTCCGCCCGGCCGCCGAAGCCCCCGCGCTGCCACAAGGACAGGGCCTGGTCGTCGTGGTGAACACGGCTGCGGGCCAGCCGGATCGTATCCGCGCACTGCACGACGCCCTGCCGCTCGCCGAGGTCGTGGAGTGCGAACCAGCCGACATCAAGGACGAGTTGGAGCGCGCGGCCCGCCGGGCTCTGGCCCTCGGCGTGTGCGGCGGCGACGGCACCGTGAACGCGGCCGCGCGGGTGGCGCTGCGCCACGGACTGCCCCTCGCGGTGGTCCCGGGCGGCACGCTCAACCACTTTGCGCAGGACATCGGCATCGAGGACGTACGGAACGTCTGCCAGGCCGTGGAGCGTGGTGAGGCGATCGCGGTCGACGTCGGCCGGTTCGTCGTACGCGACGGCGTCGGAGACGAGACAGAGGGAAGCGAGGGCTCCGGCACCGACGAGAATTCCGGGGGCGGCGAGGCCTCCGGCACCGGCGTGGGAGCGGGCATCAGCGAGGCTTCCGGGGTCAGCGAGGGCTACTTCCTCAACACCCTCAGCCTCGGGGTCTACGCCGAACTCGTCCGGGAGCGCGAGCAATGGGCCCCGCGCATCGGCGGATGGGCGGCCGGGGTGTTCGCGACGGTACGCGTCCTGCAGGCGCACCGGCATCCATTGCGGGCGGGGTTCGCGATCCGCGAGCAGCCGTTATGGCTGCTGTTCGCGGGCAACGGCACGTACCACCGTACGGGTCTGGCCCCCGGCCGCCGCTTCGACCTCGCGGACGGGCTGCTGGACGTGCGCCTGGTGCACGGCGGCCGCAGGCCGGGCCCGCGGCTGCTGGCCGCAGCGCTCGCCGGCCCGCTGACGCGCTCTCCCTTCCACGCGGCAGTGCGGCTGCGCCGGCTCCGGGTGAGCGGCATCACCGAGGGCACCCCCATGGCGTACGACGGCGAACTCACCACGATCGGCGGCGAGTTGATGCTCGACAAGCTCCCCGGGGCGTTGATCACCTATCGACCGCTTCCCCGGACCGGCCTCTGACCTCTGACCACATAGCGAGATAGCAGTCTCATTATTCGGCGCCGCCGCGTACGCTGATCGTCATCGCCCCGCGTGGCAGCCTCACCCGGGTCCGCATTGCGCGGGCTCCCAGGAGGCCGGCCCGCGAGGGACCGAGCGACGCGAAAGGGAGAACGCCATGCCGAAGGAGACCGCCGTCTACACACACGGCCACCACGAGTCCGTGCTGCGCTCGCACACCTGGCGGACCGCCGCCAACTCGGCCGCCTATCTGCTCGGTTCGCTCAAGCCCCATATGCGGATCCTGGACATCGGATGCGGGCCCGGCACCATCACCGCCGACCTGGCGGCGCTGGTCCCGGACGGGCACGTCACGGGCGTGGACCATGCGCCGGGAATCCTGGACCAGGCCCGCGCCACGGCGGCCGAACGGGGCCTGGACAACGTCGACTTCACCGTCGCCGACGTCCATGCGCTGGACTACCCTGACGACTCCTTCTGCGTCGTCCACGCGCACCAGGTGCTCCAGCACGTCGGCGACCCGGTACAGGCACTGCGGGAGATGCGCCGGGTCTGCAAGCCGGGCGGCGTCATCGCCGCACGCGACTCGGACTACTCGGCGATGACCTGGTATCCGCAGTCTCAGGGAATGGACGACTGGCTGGACCTGTATCTGCGGGTGGCGCGGGCCAACGGCGGTGAGCCCGACGCGGGACGCCGTCTCAAGTCCTGGGCGCTGCAGGCCGGTTTCACGGATATCACCGCCACGTCGGCCACCTGGTGCTTCGCCACCGCGGAGGAGCGTGCCTGGTGGAGCGGGCTGTGGGCCGACCGTACGACGGCTTCGGCATATGCGGACCGCGCTGTGGCGGGCGGCCACGCGACAGCGGAGCAGTTGACCGCCGTCTCGGAGGCCTGGCGGGAATGGGGGAGGCAGGAGGACGCCTGGTTCTCCGTGCTGCACGGAGAAATCCTCTGCCGAAAGTGAACGCCGCAAAAGCGAACGTCACGAAAGCGAACGCCGTGAAAGTGAACGCCCTTGAAAACAGGCGGCGTAAAGAGACGGCAGCCGCTGTGTAAGCGGGCCGCTGCGGGAAACCCGTTCGGCAGGAGGTTGAAAACTATGGTTCCCATCCTGCTGGTCCTGCTGTTGGCGCTGGTGTTGTTCGGTGCCGGTTTCGCAGTCAAGGTGCTCTGGTGGATCGCACTCGCGGTCCTGGTCGTCTGGCTGCTCGGATTCCTGACACGGAGCACCACCGCCACCGGAACGAGGTCCCGCTGGTACAGGTGGTAGAGACCGTTGTGGTAGAGACCGTTACGGAATCCCGTAAGGCAATTCCGTGACGAAAGCACATCCCTGACGAAGGGTAATCCGTGACCAGCTCCCGATCAGTCCCTCGGGAGCAGCGGTCCCAGCGGCCCGAGGTCGATGTTGAGGTCCTCGGGCCGCAGGCCGTACCGCTCGCGCAGTTCGGTCATACGCTCTTCCAGCAGCATCAGGGTCAGCCCGATCCGCTCCTCCTGCTCCTCGCTCAGCTCGCCCGTATCGACGCGGCGCAGCGCCTGCCTCTCCATCAGCTGGCGCAGCAATTCGACGACCGTCAGGACGAGTTTGACGAGATCGCGTTCCACGGTGTCGGGCTCGAGGTCGAGCCGGTTGCGCGCCCTTTCCTGCGTCGCCTTGCGCGTCCTGTCCTGTGTCACTTCTGGTGTCACCTCAGGCCTGTCGTGTGTCACTTCAGGACACCTCCGGCAGCGCCCGGGGCAGATCCTCGGGCAGCGTCTCCGGCCAGGGCGAGGGCACCTGCTTGTTCACCGAGCTGATGAGGGCGTTCAGGTCGATGCGTACGAGATCGACGTCCGCGATCCGCAGAGTGATGTCGCCGGTGATGACCACACCCCCGGCGAGCAGCCGGTCGAGGAGATCCACGAGGGCGATCTCACGTCGTTCGACGACGGTCATCGACGGTCCTCCCCCTCATACGCGCCACGGGCGCCCTGGTCGTACTCGCCCTCGGCGGCCCTCTGCCCGTAGTCGTCAAGACTGGAGAACGAGTACGCGGCCCACGGCCCGGTCAGTTCGACGCGCAGACCCGGCTCCTCGTCCTTCGTGCGGTCCACCAGCTCGACGAATTCCTCGGAATGGGAACGGTCGACGAGGTACGCGGCATTGAGCACATTGCGGCCCGGGGCACGCGAAAGGACTGGATTCTGGGGCGGGTGCAGTCGTGTCGCCTGCGCATGCCGGGAAAGGTGTTCGTGCAGTCGCCGGGCGAAATTCTCGGCGCGTTCCCAGGTGGTCTCCTGCCGTTCGTGCTCCGCGCGCTTGCGGCGGAGATAGTCGCGGCCGGTCGCGGGTTTCGCCTTCGGCTCGGCTGCCGGGCTCTGCGGCGCGGATTTCTCCGGGTCCACATACACCTTGACGCCCCACTCGACTCGGCCGGCTATCCGTTCCAGCGCGGTGTGGAGGCGTTCTCCCTCGTCCTCCATCATGGTGCGTACACCGCTGTCGTCGCGGAACACGGTGGCCAGCCGCAGCGGCAGCGGGCTCGTCACGGTGGTGAGCGCCGCGATCACCTTCTCGTGGGCGCGGGCGGTGTCGGACAGCCAGTCCAGGTCCTCCAGATGCCTGCGCAGGGGCTCCTCGGCGAAGTCGCCCTCCGGTACGGCGCTGACGACGGCGACCAGGTCACCGTGGCGCAGCAGCTTCGGGGGGTTGCCCGCGACTCCCGTGAGCTCGGCCTGCAGTGGCGCTTCGAAGGGCCGGCAGACGGCGTACACATAGCGCAGACCGCTCATGTCGCTCATCCCCTCTCCTCGTCCTGGCCGCTGTCACCGTCCTGGCCGTACTCACCGTCCTGGCTGTCCTGGGCGTCCTCACCGACGTGGTGCACGTCGTCGGACTCGCGAGCCTCCTCGGACCGACGGACCTTCTCGGACCGGCGGACCTCGTCGGCCCGGTGTGGCTTCTCCGACCGGCCCTCGGCGGCGGCGGACCGGCGAGGCCTGTCCGGATGACGGCCCTCGCCCGGATATCTGTCCTCGCCCGACCGGCGTGCCTCTCCCGGATGACGTCGCTCGCCCGGATGGTGACCCTCGCCCGTCCTGCGGACCTTCTCCGGCCGATGGCCTTCGCCGGAGCGGCGTACCTCACCGGGCCGCCGAAGCTCGCCGGAACGGTGGGGGCCCTCGTCGGTCCGGCGCATCTCGTCGGTCCGGCGCCCCTCGTCTGGCCGGCGCCCCTCGTCTGGCCGGCGTGCCTCGCCGGTCCGGCGTGCCTCGCCGGTCCGGCGTATCTCCTCGGTCCCCGGCATCTCGTCGGACCGGCGGCGGTCCTCGTACTCGCGAATCTCCTCGTACTCGCGAATCTCCTCGTACTCGGGGATGTCCTCGTATGCGGGAACCTCCTCGGCCCTGCGCCGCTCCTCGTATTCCGGGACCTCCTCGGCCCTGCGCCGCTCCTCGTATCCGCGGATCTCCTCGGGCCTGCGCCGCTCCTCGTATCCGCGAATCTCCGCGGGCCTGCGTGGCTCCTCGTATCCGCGAATCTCCGCGGGCCTGCGTGGCTCCTCGTACGCGTGGAGCTCCTCGAGTCGACGCCTCGCCTCGAGTTCCTCCACGCGTGCCTGGAGCTCCGCGTTCTCGCGGGCGAGTTCGTCGCGGCGGGCACGGGTCGAGAGCGCCGGATCGGACTCCCACCAGTCGATGCCCATCTCCTTCGCCTTGTCGACCGAGGCGATGACGAGCCGCAGCTTCACGGTGAGCAGCTCGATATCGAGCAGGTTGATGCGGATGTCGCCGGCGATCACGATGCCCTTGTCGAGCACTCGTTCAAGGATGTCGGCCAGATTGGCCCCGCTGCCCTGCCCGTACGGCTCGGGAAGCCTGCTTGCTGTCGTCATGTGCGTCGGCTCACTCTCCGAAGGGCCGTTGCATCAGATACGCCTGGGCCTGCTCGAGCCGGTCGAGGAGCTCGTCCTCGAGCCGGTCGAACTCGTCGGCGTCGATCTCGCCCGCCTCCAGCTTCTGCTCGAGGCGGGCGAGTGCGCCGCGTATCGCCGCCGGGTCGTAGTACACCCGCTCGGCCTCGGCGAGTACCCGTCTGATCACCCACATGCTGCCGCGCACCGGGGCGGCGGGCAGCAGCAGGACCTCGCTCAGCAGTCCCATACGCTCACTCCGTTGTCGTTGGACGTGAAGCCGTGGTCGTCGGACGTCACGCCGTGGTCGTCGGACGTCGCGCGCACTCCGTCCGCGCTCATGGACCTCGGACTCACTCCGCGCTCGCGGACGCCGTGGCTTCGGCGGGTTCGGACGGCCCGGGCTCGACGAAGCTGTAGGGCGGCAGCGGGCCGTTGACGCGCAGCTCCAGATACGGATGGGACTTGCGCACCTCCTCGACGGCGGCGAGGAACTGCTCGGCGGAGTCCTGGTTCACCAGGAACGACACATTCGCCACCCAGCCCGTCGACTCCGGGCCCACACTGACCGCATCAGCGACCGGTTCCAGCGTGTGCTGCAGTTCGACGGCGTCCGCGGCCTCGCGCGTCTGCAGTGCGGCCACCACCATTTCACCGAGGCGCAGCCGGTCCTCGTAACTTCCGCCGCCCGCCTTGCGGTTGGACTCCGTCATGGCGCGGATCTCAGGGTTCTCCGCCATGACGCGGTGCAGCACGGCCTCCTCGTTGTGCACGGCCTTGACGTTGTACTCGACCTTCCCCTCGAGGGTCCTCAACCGCTCCACGTAGTGACCGGCGCGCTCCTGCAGCACATGACGGACCGCCTCGTCGTCGGGGGCGATGCTGCCGAACCGCATGGGCAGTACCGGACCGGCGGCGCCCGCCTCGCTCAGCACCCTCTGGTGGGCGAGCAGGTCGCTCCGTTTGGGCCGCAGCCCCTCGGGCGCCTCGCTGACGATCGCGGCGAGCTCACCCTCGGCGACGATCCGCACAGGGCGCGGCGGGTCGCCGATGCCTTCCATGCCGTCCGGGAGCGACCGGTGAGCGCGGCGAGCGATGCCGTAGACGTAAGTGCTCACTCCTGCTCCTCCTCCCTCTTCTCCTCCGCCTTCGCCCGCCTCGTACCCTCCGGGCGGCGAGCGCGTGCGCCGTCGGCCGCCGCCTGCTCGGCCTTCTCGCGGACCGAACCGATGGCGTCCTGCACGGTCTGGGCGGCGCCGGACAGCGCGCCCTTGGTCTTCTGGCGCGCGCCGGACTCGGTGATCTCTCCCACCATCTCGGGCAGTCCGGGCCGGGCCTTCTTCCCGGCCTCCAGGTCGAGCCGGTTACAGGCCTCGGCGAAGCGCAGATAGGTGTCGACACTGGCGACGACGACCCTCACATCGATCTTGAGAATTTCGATTCCGACGAGAGAGACCCGTACGAAGGCATCGATGACGAGTCCTCGGTCGAGGACGAGCTCCAAGACGTCGTACAGGCCGCTGGTGCCGCCTCCGCCTCCGGTCTGTGCTGCCGGGACTACGGTCATGACGACCGGTCCTCCTTGTCCGTCTGTGGTTTCGGCGCGGGACGAGTGGCCGCCTAGCGGCCGCCGGACCGGTGGGTGTCGGCCCTCCCGCGTTCGTAGCGGCGGACGCGCCGGTAGCCGATGAGCTCGCCCTGTGGATCGAGATCCACCTCGTAGCTCGCCATCAGGCTCATCGTGTCGGGCACCCGTTCGAGTTCGAGCACCTCGACGTCCAGTTTCCAGCCGTCGTCGGTCCGCTCGAAGGACGAGACGGACTCGGCGCTCATACCCGTGAGCTCCTCCAGCTGGGCGCGTGCGTTGCGCAGCACCACCATCGGGCCAGGCAGGTCGTCCGCCGCTGCGGGCTGTTCTCTTTGTCGTCTGTGTTCTCTGTTCGGTGTGTTCCCCATGGCCACCTCCTCGCCCGAGTGGCCAGTGGGGATTGGTCCAAACCTCGACGGCATCAAGGCGTCAAGGCGTGGCGGCGTGCTCAGCCGCGGTGCGCGTCGAGCCTGCGCCGGGCCGGGCCGAGCACACACCCGCGCCGTGGCAGTCCGGCTGGGGGCACCTCCCACGCCCTTAAGGCAGTGGGGGAGGGTCGGTACGGTCGGTACGAGCCTGCTCCGCGGCGTCCTTGATCGTCCAGTGGCGGGCGTCGACGGCCGGATCGTCGAGCTGACTCCAGGCGAGGGGCACGGCCACGGGTGCGCCGGGCCGGGCACGGACGGTGTAGGGCACGACAGCGGTCTGGGACCACGGGATCCCGTGGTCATCAGGGCCGACGGCAGCCTCAGCTCGTCGAGCAGTCCGCCGAGCAGCCGCGCTCCCTCGCGTACCGGCTCGAAGTCGTCCTGCGGAGGGTCCAGGTCGAAGACCATGCGGTCCGGCCGGTCGATACGGCCCCCCGTGTGTCGCTCACAGGAGTCTCTCCCTCCACAGTTCTGGCCCGTCCGGGGATTTCAGGCCGTCCGGGGATCTCAGCCCGTCCAGCCCTTGAGGACGAGCCCGCAGGGCGATCAGCGGGGGGCGGAGCCACACCACGCGGTTGGAGCCGCATATCGATACAGGCGGCAACGGGTGGGTTCGGGGACTACCTCACCACGGCCTGCTCCACGAGCAGCCGCACAGCCGCCGCGATCGACTCCGCATCGATGCCCGCGGCATGCAGCTGCTCCTCCGGAGCAGCAGACCCCGGCATCGTGCGAACAGCGAGCCGCACCACCCTCGGCACCGGCCCCCCGTCCACGAACGCATCCATGACCGCGTCCCCGAGGCCGCCCTCCGGCCGGTGGTCCTCGACGGTGAGCAGGCATCCGGTGCGCTCGGCGGCGGTCCGCAGCGTGCGCCGGTCGACGGGCTTGACCGAGTACAGGTCGATGACCCGCACCGGAATCCCCTCCCGCTCCAGCAGCCGGGAGGCCGCCAGCGCCTCGTGGACGGTCACCCCGGCCGCGACGACCGTCAGCCGGTCCGCATCGGACATCCGCAGCACCTTGCTGCCTCCCACCGGGAACTCCTCGCCGGGCCCGTAGAGGACGGGCATCTCGCCCCGGCTCGTACGGAGATAACTGATCCCGCGCTGCTCGGCCATCGCCGCGACGAGATGTGCGGTCTGGTTGGCGTCACAGGGGTACAGCACGGTGGAGTCGTGGACGGCGCGGAATATCGCGAGGTCCTCGAGACCCATCTGCGAGGGCCCGTCCGCTCCGATGGCGACCCCGGCGTGCGACCCGGCCAGATTGATGTCGGCGCCGCTGATCGAGGCCATTCGGATGAAGTCGTACGCGCGCGTGAAGAACGCCGCGAACGTCGACGCGTACGGCACCCAGCCACGCGCCGCCAGCCCCACCGCGGCGGCGACCATCTGCTGTTCGGCGATGTAGCACTCGAAGAACCGCTCGGGGTGCTCCTTGGCGAAGAACTCTGAGCGCGTGGAGTCGCTCACCTCGCCGTCCAGCGCCACCACGTCGTCGCGGGCCGTGCCGAGCGCGGCGAGGGCCTGCCCGTAGGCGTCGCGGGTGGCCACCTTGTCGCCGGTCTCGAAGCGCGGCAGTTCGAGGTGGCCGCTGCGGACGGCGTGCAACATCCGTGCGGCGGGCGGCGATTGGACCTCCACGCGCACGTCGTGCACCCCGCCGAGCTCCTCGATGGCCTCCTCGGCGTCCGGCAGCGGCTTGCCGTGCAGCCCCTCCCGGTTCTGGACGGACTCGACGCCCTTGCCCTTCACCGTGCGGGCGAGGATCGCGGTGGGCTGCCCCAGGGTCGAGCGGGCCTCGGCATACGCGCGGTCGATGTCGTCGACGTCGTGGCCGTCGACCTTGATCGTGTGCCAGCCGAAGGCCTGGAACCGGCGTGCGTAGGCGTCCAGGTCCCATCCGTGGCGCGTCGGGCCGCGCTGGCCGAGCCGGTTGACGTCGACGATCGCGGTGAGGTTGTCCAGGTGCTCGCACCCGGCGTGCTCGGCCGCCTCCCAGACGGAGCCCTCGGTGAGTTCGCTGTCGCCGCACAGCACCCACACCCGGTAGCCGATCCGTTCGAGCCGCTTGCCGGACAGCGCCATGCCGACGCCGACGGGCAGACCCTGCCCGAGGGACCCGGTGGCCACCTCGACCCACGGCAGCCGCCGCGGCGTCGGATGCCCCTCGAGGCGGCTGCCGAGCCGGCGGTAGGTGAGCAGTTCCGTCTCGTTGATCGCCCCGGCGGCCTTGTACGCGGAGTACAGCAGGGGCGAGGCGTGGCCCTTGGACAGGATGAAGCGGTCGTTGCCGGGGTGTTCGGGGCGCTCGAAGTCGTAGCGGAGGTGGTGGGCCAGCAGGACGGCCATCAGGTCGGCGGCGGACATCGACGAGGTGGGATGGCCGGAGCCCGCCGCGGCGGCCGCGCGCACCGAGTCGACGCGCAACTGCCGGGCGAGCGCGGTGAGTTCACCCGTCTTGGTGGCGGTCATCGCGAGTCCTCCCTGGGGGCTCCGGACATGCGGGCGAGTTCGGGCGACGCGGTGTCGAGCGGCACCGCCCAGGAGCGCACCAGGCCGAGTTGCACCGCTTGGCGCGGCAGTACGGCGTCCAGCAGCCAGTCGGCGGCGACGCGGACGCGGTTGCCGGGCATCGCGGCCAGGTGGTAGCCGTGGGTGACGGCTCCGGCGAGCGGGCCGGACAGCGGCACGCCGAAGGGGTTGGCGGCGGCCTTGACTCCACCGAGGTCGACGGTGAAGCCCACGGGGCGGTGCCGGTACGCACGCCGCTCGCCGAACCCGAGCGAGGCGGCGACGTTGCGGGCGGCGACCTTGCCCTGCCGCCAGGCGTGCTGCCCGGTCATCGTCGTGTACTGCCCGGGGTTGTACAGATCGGGCACGGCGGCCGCGTCGCCGCACGCGAACACGTCGGGGTGCCCCGGCACGTTGAGGAACGGGTCGACGAGCAGCCGCCCGCGCTCCAGCGGCCTCCCGAGGTCGCCGACGAGCGGGTCGGGCCGTACGCCCACGCACCAGACGAGGGTGCGGGTGTCCACGAACTGGCCGTCGTCGAGCAGGACCCCGTCCCGCGTGGCCTCCTTCACGGACGTCCGGGTGCGTACGCCGACGCCGCGGCCGCGCAGCACGCGGTCGGCGGTGTCGGACAGCCGGCGGTCGAGCTCCGGCAGCACGCGGGGCGCGATGTCGAGCAGCATCCAGTGTGGCCGTATGCCCTTGCGCAGCGCATGCTTGCGCACCAGTTCGTCGGTGAACAGCTGCCCGTGCGCGGCGACCTCGGTGCCGGTGTAGCCGGCGCCGACCACGACGAAGGTGCTGCGGGCGCGGCATGTCTCGGGGTCCGGGGCGATCGCGGCCAGCTCTATCTGGCGGGTGACGTGGTCGCGCAGGTACAGCGCCTCGGGCAGTCCGCGGAAGCCGTGTGCGTGCTCGGCGACACCGGGGACGGGCAGCAGCTTGTTGACACTGCCGACGGCGAGTACGAGCCGGTCGTACGACAGCTCGCCCCGATCGCCCTCCGGGCCCTGGTAGCGGACGGTGCGCCGGTCCAGGTCGATGTCGTCGGCCTCGCCGAGCACGAGTCGTACGTGCGGCAGGGTGCCGGACAGCGAGACGGTGACCCGGCGCGGTTCGAGGACGCCGGCGGCGACCTGGGGCAGCAGCGGCAGATACAGGAAGTAGTCGGTCGGGTTGAGCAGCGTGATGTCCGCCTTGCCGCGGCTGAGGCGGGACAGGGTGCGGGCGGTCCGGTAGCCGGCGAAACCGGCTCCGACGATCACGATTCGGGATCGGCTCACGAGGGCCTCCGGAACGGTCGGGAAGGGGTGGCGGGTCGCCTGGCGGGCGCGGCCGGCGGTTCCGGCGGGTACGGCCGTCGACTACGGGGGACGCCCGCCACGGGGCTACGACGGCCAGGGGCCGTCGACCGCAGCGCTTCCCGCGTCCCCCCGCAGGGGTTCGGCAAACGTCGCGGGCCCGCCACGGCCACCGTTTCAGCCCGAGCCGCCACGGCCACCGTCTCCGCCCCTGCCGCCCCTGCCGCCGTCTCCTTCCGCGCCGCCGCGCCCCGGGTTTCCGTCCATGCCGCCGTGGTTACCCGGGATGCGACCTCGAACCGCCCTTCCGGAGGTGACGCCATGGCCGAGTACGGCTACTTCATGGCAGCGGAGGAATTCGGCCCGGCAGCCCTCGTGGAGCAGGCGCGGATGGCCGAGCAGGCTGGATTCCAGTCGCTGTGGATCTCCGACCACTACCACCCGTGGAACGACGCACAGGGGCAGAGCCCCTTCGTCTGGTCGGTGATCGGCGCGCTGGCCGAGGCGGTCTCGCTGCCCGTCGAGACGGCGGTCACCTGCCCCACGATGCGGATCCACCCGGCGGTCGTCGCCCAGGCCGCGGCGACGAGCGCGGTCATGACGGGCGGTAACTTCCGGCTGGGCGTCGGCAGCGGCGAGGCGCTCAACGAGCACATCATCGGCGCCGCATGGCCTCCGGCCCACAAACGCCTGGAGATGCTCGAAGAGGCGATCCTCGTCATGCGCGAGCTCTTCGAGGGCAAGTGGGTCAACCACTACGGCAAGCACTACACCGTGGAGAACGCACGCCTGTACACCGTGCCCGACGAGCCCGTACCCATCGACGTCTCCGGCTTCGGCCCCCAGGCCACGGCCCTCGCGGCACGGGTGGCCGACGGCTACATCACGATGACACCCGACGAGTCGATGGTGTCCCAGTTCCGCAAGGGCGGCGGGGGAGCCAAGCCGGTGCTCGGCGGTACGAAGGTGTGCTACGGCACTGACCGGGACGCCGCGGTCGCCACGGTGCGCCGGCTCTGGTCGAACCAGCTGCTGCCCGGCGAGATGGGCCAGGTGCTGCCCAGCCCGCGCCACTTCGAGCAGCTGGAGCCGCTGATCACCGACGAGATGGTCGCGGAGAACGTGGTGTGCGGCGACGACGTCGAGCAGCACGTCCGGGCGCTGCTGGCCTTCGAGGAGGCAGGGTTCGACCGCATCTACGTCAACCAGATCGGCCCCGACCAGCAGGCGTTCTTCGACTTCTACCGCACGAAGGTGCTGCCGCAACTGCAGCGGGGGTGAGCGTCCCCCCGGCCCCGTGACCCGGCTCGCCGGCGGTCCCGCCTGCCTGAGACGATGGCGGCGGCGATCAACCCTGTCTGCCGAGCGGAGTCATCCATGGTCCGAGACCTGCGCAACGTACGCATCCTGTCAGGCGACGACGCTCCGACGCCGCTCACGGACGAGGACTACCGGACACCCACGGACGAGGACTACCGGACACCGTTCACGCCCGACGAGGAACACCGGTTCCGGGTCAACCTCGTGCAGCACATGGCCCAGGAGCTGGCCGAAAAGGGGTGGGCGCGCTTCCCCGCGTACAGCCCGGAGGAGCGCATCCGGCTGTACGCCCTCGCTCCCGCGCTCGGCGAGCACTTCGGCCGCCCGGTGACGGCCGAACCGGAGGACATCACGAGGGTGCGCTTCGCGTTCGGCGATCTGCCGCTGAGGCCCGGCGCGGTCACTGACACGCCCGGCGTCTGAGGCGGCTCGTACCTGCTTGTTGTCAGCGGCAGCGGCTACGTGGCTGTCAGCGGCGCAGCGTGATCCGCGGCAGCGAGAACCGCGTGGGGCGCGTCGGGCGGGTCAGCCTCGTGAACCGGCGTCCTGCCAGCGCCGCCGCAGCAGCGGCCGCAGTCGCGGTCACGCCCAGGCCCACGCGGTCGCGGTTGCGGGAGAACCACTCCTGCACATCGCCCGGCTGGGCCTCGGCGTCGAACCGTCCGTGCGCCCCGTAGTCGTGGCCGTGCGGCCCGTCGGCGGGGGCCCACAGGTTGGCCGTCTCGGGCGGTGGGAGGCCCGGGGTCTGCTGCGCGTCGTACGCGGTGCGGGCCAGGTAGCGCTCCACCATGCCTGGTGCGACCGCGTTCGCGACGAGGGCGGCGGCGGTGGAGCCGCCCACCCAGTACTCGCGGCGCCGCGGATGCACGGCCGCGTGGACGATGGCGCGGGCGGCCACTTCGGGCTGGTAGATGGGGGCGACGGGCCGCGCACGGCCCGGCAGCCGGTCCAGCACCCAGTCGAACTGGGGAGTATTGACGGCGGGGAGCTGCACCATCGTGGTGCGTACCTTGCTGCCCTGGTGCAGAAGTTCGCAGCGCAGTGACTCGTTGAAGCCCTGGATGGCGTGCTTGGCACCGCAGTACGCGGTCTGGAGCGGGATGCCGCGATAGGCGAGCGCGGAGCCGACCTGGACGATCGTGCCGCGATCGCGCGGCAGCATATGGCGCAGGGCGGCCCGTGTGCCGGACACGTACCCGAGATACGTCACTTCCGTGACCCGGCGGAACTCGTCCGCGCTGATCTCCATGAAGGGCGCGAACACGCCTGCGAACGCGTTGTTGACCCAGACGTCGATGGGCCCCAGCGTCTCCTCGACCTGCTCCGCGGCGTCCTCAACGGCCTTGGGGTCGGCCATGTCGACGGGCACGACGAGCGCTTCGCCGCCCGCGCGCTGCACCTCGTCGGCAGCCGCCGCGAGCCCGTCCCGGCCGCGGGCCAGCAGCGCGACGCGGTCACCACGGGCGGCGAAGGCACGGGCGGTGGCCCGGCCGACGCCCGCGCTGGCGCCGGTCACCACGACGGTCCTGCGGCTGCCGAACCTCATGGCCCACTACGCCCGGTGGTGCGGGGCCTCGGGCCCGGTCGCGCCGGTGCCCGGTGACGGCGGCACGGCGGGCGGCACCGGCGGCACCGGAGGCGCACCGGTACCCCCCGTGGGCGGCACGACCGGCACAGAGGGCACGCCGTAGGAGGTGCCGGGCGTCTCACCGGCGCGTTCGGCTTCGGCGAGGCGCTCGGGAGTGGCCTGGCCGGCCGAGGGGCGTGCCGTGTTGCGCAGCACGACGGCGGCGACGGCGAGCAGCGCGGCCGTGATCAGGGCGGCCGCCCAGCCGGGCAGGGCGAGGGCCAGGGCGAGTCCGACGGCCAGTGCGAGGGCGGCGCCCGCGTACAGCGCCGCGGCCCCGGACGCCGCATACAGCGCGGCAGTGCGGCGCCGCTTCCTGCTCTGCTCGCGCAGTTCGTCCCGCACGGTCTCGCGGGCGACCTGGGCGAGCTCGTCGACAAGACCCTTGTCCAGGTGTTCCAGATGATCCAAGCGGTTCATGGCGCCCGGGTACCCGGGCGCCACCGTGTGTAACGCCGCGCAGACGGGTGCCCACCGGCGGACGATCGCCCGAATCGATCTCGCCCCCGGCCGGCCCCAACTAGGCTCACCCGTATGGAGATCCTCGGAACAACTCTCCGTGTCTGCGTCGAGGACCTGGAGGCCTCGGTCCCCTTCTACGAGCGGATAGCGGGCAGCGAAGCCCTCCGTTTCGAGCGTGGGGGTGTGTCGGTCGCCGCGGTCGGGTGCTTTCTGCTGATGAGCGGCCCCGAGCAGGAACTCGAGGTACTGCGGAAGGTGTCAGCGACGATCGCGGTGAAGGACGTCGACGAGGCCGGCGACGTGCTGAGCGCCTCGGGCGCCCGCATCCTCGCCGGCCCGCTCCGCACCCCGGCGGGCCGCAACCTGATAGCCCTGCACCCGGACGGGTCCGTCTTCGAGTACGTGGACCGGCGCACCGTGATGTAAGCCCGCGATGCAGCCCCTGGGGAGCGCCCGGGGCCGTGCGCGGCCGAACCCGGAGCACTCTCACGACGGCCGCGCAAAACCCATGTGACCCCGCCGCCCAAGCCCCGTATCGTCGACGCGCTTCCTGGTGGAAGCCCCGGCTCGGCCGGGACCAGGACCATGACGTGGAGGATTCAGGGTGCGCTACCGCGAGCTGGGACGCAGTGGACTGTCCGTGTCCGAGATCGGATACGGCGCGTGGGGTATCGGCGAGTCGGCCTGGGTGGGTGCCACGGAGGACGAATCCGTGCGCGCCCTGCACCGTGCCATCGACCTGGGCGTGAACTTCATCGATACCGCGCGCGGTTACGGCGAGAGTGAGCGGATCGTCGGCCGCGTGATCCGCGAGCAGGCCGGCGACGAGGTGCTCGTCGCGACCAAAGTGCCGCCGAAGAACGGCATCTGGCCGGCACCCGACGGCCTGGACCCGGCCGAGACGTTCCCCGGCGAGCACATCCGTACGAGCCTGGAGACCAGCCTGCGCGCGAGCGGCCTGGACCACTTCGACGTACTGCAGTTCCATGTCTGGAGCGATGAATGGGTCGGCCGTGGCGACTGGCTGGAGACGATCGCCGATCTGAAGCAGGAGGGGAAGATCCGCCTGTTCGGCGTCTCCGTGAACGACCACCAGCCCGACAACGCACTCGCGCTCGTACGCAGCGGCGCCGTGGACAGCGTGCAGGTCATCTACAACATCTTCGACCAGGCGCCCGCCGACGCGCTGCTTCCGGCCTGTGAGGAGCACGGCGTCGGCGTCATCGTGCGGGTGGCACTGGACGAGGGCGGTCTCACCGGTCGCATCACCGCTGACACCACGTTCCCCGAGGGCGACTGGCGCAACCGGTACTTCCGCGACGACCGCCCGGCACAGGTCGAACAGCGGGTTGCCGCGATCGTCGCCGACCTCGGCATCGCGCCTGACGAGATCGCTGCGACCGCGTTGCGGTTCGTACTGAGTTCGCCGGCCGTCTCCACCGTCATCCCCGGCATGCGCACCGTACGCAACGTGGAGCGCAACACGGCCGTGAGCGACGGGCGGCCGCTCACCGCCGACCAGCTCGCGGTCCTGGCCAAGCACAGGTGGCAGCGGAACTTCTACGCCTGATCCGCGGAGGGCCGTCGCAGGGCCCCCGCCATGGCACAGCCGGTCACGCCGTGCCCTCGGCCGGCAGCTCCAGACGCAGCTGGTAGCCGCCCTCGGGTGTCGGGCCGGAGGTGACCGTGCCACCGAGGAGGGCGGCGCGCTGCCGCAGACCCACCAGACCGTAGTGCGCACTCGGCAGAGGGAGCGCGGGCCGGGTCGGTGCGGTGTTGGTGACGGTGACGCGGACGGCGCCGCCCTCGTGGGCGATGTGCACCGTCGCGGTGGCTCCGGGGGCGTGCTTGCGCACGTTGGTCAGCGCTTCCTGGACGGTGCGGTAGATGGCGCGCTGAACGGTCGGCGGAGGGCTGCCGGGCAGGTCCGTCGTGAGCTCGGCCTCGATGCCGCTGCTGTCGACCAGCCGCTGGAGGTCGGCCAGGGACGGCTGCGGGGTCAGCTCCGCGGGGCGGCCGCCCGAGGCGCGCAGGACGCTGACCATGTGCCGCAGCTCGTCCAGGGTCTGCACGCTCAGCCGCCGGATGGTGGCCGCGGCTTCCTTGGCTTCCGCGTCCCGGGTGCCGACCTGGAGTGCTCCGGCACGCACCGCGATCAGACTGACCTGGTGGGAGACCACGTCGTGCATCTCCCGGGCGAGCTGAGCGCGTTCCTTGGCCAGCACGGCCTGGGCGGTCAGCAGCCGCTCGTGGTCGCGGGCCTCGGAGATCTCGGCCAGCCGCAGCGACAGATCACGCCGTGCCTGGACCAGCTGGCCCAGGAAGACGGGAGCCGCCGCCGTCGCCGCGGTGTAGCCCAGAGTGATCAGGGTCGGGGGATGGAAGAGGTCGAGGTTCGGCGATGGCCACGAGGTCATGTCGCTCAGCGTGAACGCCAGCGCGCAGACGGCCAGCAGGATGCGGCTGCGGGTGAGCGAGGCGAGCGTGTACAGCGCGGCCAGCGCGGCGAAGATCGCGTCGGAGAGCAGGACGGCGGGAAGGGAGAGCAGGAAGGTGAGCAGCGGCAGGCGTCGGCGCAGCAGAAGCGCGACGGCGGCGGCCAGGGCCCATGTCATGCGCAGCGTCGCGGCAGGGTCGACATTGACCCAGACATCGACCAGTGCCGCCGCGACGAGGGTGGCGTTCAGCAGCGGGGCGGTCAGGCGGCGCGGAATCATCCCGCCTCCTCGTCCCGTGGCGGCTTGAGGAGTCCGGCCCGTTCGGCGAGCAGGGCGGCCTGGACGCGGCCGCCCACCTCCAGCTTGGTGAGGATGGCGCTCACATGGTCCTTGACCGTGCCGGTGCTCAGGTGCATCCGTGTGGCGATGTCCGCGTTGGACAGCCCCTCGGCGATGAGGACCAGTACGGCGCGCTCGCGGTCGGTCAGCCGGTCGAGGCTCCGGGCCGCGGATTCCTGGGAGCCCGCCCCCAGATAGCCGTCCACGACCGTCCGGGTGACCTTGGACGACAGTACGGCGCCGCCGTCGGCCAGCGCGCGCACCAGATACGGGAGCTCCTCGGGATCGGTGTCCTTCAGCAGGAAGCCCGCGGCACCCGAGCGAAGCGCCGTCGCCACGTACTCGTCCATGTCGAACGTCGTGAGCATGGCCACCACCGGCGGATGGGGCAGCCGGAGCAGATCGGTCAGGACGGTGAGTCCGTCGACGTCCGGCATCCTGATGTCCAGCAGCACGACGTCGGGGCGTGTCTCCTGCACCGTCCGGACGGCCTGGCCGCCGGGGACGGCACCCACGACCTCGATGTCGTCCGCCGCGTCGAGGATGTGCTGGAAGCCCGTACGGATCAGGGCCTCGTCGTCGACCACCACTACCCGGATCACGCGTGCTCCACTCGCCACCGGACCACTGTCCGATTCGTACCATGCGGAGGGCCACCCGGCGCGTGCCCGACACCCGGTCCGGCCGGGAGGCGGGGCGAGGCCAGCCAGTCGGCGGGGGCGACTCCGGACATCTGCCGGATGGTTGAAACCGGATGCACCACCAATCCTTGAGAGCATGACGCGCGACGCATCACAGGCCGTGCTGCCCCGGGCGACACCCGCCGCCCGTGCAGGCCGCCGCGCACCGACCATCCGGCGCCATGCCGGGCTGGGAAGGAGAGCAGCCCTATGACCGTCCGCCTGACACTCCTGTGTGCGAGCACCTGGGACGCCACGAGGGAAGCGGTCTTCGGTGAGGGTGCTCTGAACGAGCTCGCTCTGCTCGAGGCGGGCGCCGCCCGAGCAGTGCTCCCTCCGTACTCCCCGGCCGTCCGCGCGCCTTCGGTCCGCTGCGCGCAGATCGCCGAGGCCCTCGGCCTGGAGACCGCGGTCGAGCCCGCGCTGCGCGACCTGGACCACGGCGACTGGGGCGGCCGCACAGTCGCCGAAGTCGTCGCCGACGACCCCTACGGATTCCATGCATGGCTGACGGACCCGGATGCCGCGCCGCACGGAGGCGAGTCCGTACGCGGGCTCTGCCGCCGAACGGCGAACTGGCTGCGCAGCATGGAGCCCGGTACGGGCCACGCCTTGGTCATCGCCGGCCAAACCGCCGTCCGTGCCCTGCTCCTCCAAGCTCTGGGCGTGCCGGCGAGGGCCTTCTGGCATCTCGATGTACCGGCCCTGTCGACGGTTTCCCTCACACCGAGCAGTGACTGCGGCACCACACGGCTCGATCCCGGCCTGTACGGCCTGCACTACGTGACCGACGGGCACCCGGTCACCGACGCGATCGCCAGGGCCTCCTGAGGATTCAGCGGCGTCTGCTGATGAAGCTCATCGGCGTCTGCTGATGCGGCTCATCGGCGTCTGCTGAGGAAGAGGGCCCCGCAGAGCGCACCGATCACGCCCGTGCCGAGCAGCGCCAGCCACAGCGGCATGATCACCTCGGGGATCAGCACGCGGATGGTGGTGCTCTGGGTGTTCTGGAAGATGAAGACGATGGCGAGGACGGCGAGCACGAGGACGATGATCCTGCCCGCCGTCACCGCCGAGCCTCGCGAACCGTGCGTGCCGCCGCCCACGGAACTCTTCGCCCTCATGAGCGGCCCCTTCCATCGGAGGTACGTGCGGCCTCCCCCGACCAGCATGGACCGCAGGCCGGGGGTGACGCGTGGACGTCGCTCGGGGGTGGACCAGGGGCCGTACGGGGCCGGGGCCGGGAAAATCAGCACTGACACTCGCCGGGTCACGTCAGTGCCGGCACATCCAGGGTGAGAGTCCCGGCATCCGCGTCCAGTTCGGCCGCCACCCCGAACGGAACCGTCAAGGCCCCCTCGCAGTGCCCGAACCCGAACTCCTCCAGAACAGGCACCCCGAGTCCGCCCAGCCGGTCGGCGAGGACGGCGCGCACCTCCTCGGGCGGCCCGCACTCCACCCACGAACCGAGCGCGATCCCGGCGACACCGTCCAGCCATCCGGCGCGCAGCAGCTGCGTGAGGATCCGGTCGAGCCGGTACGCCTCCTCGCCGATGTCCTCGATCATGAGGATGCCGCCGCCCGCGGAGCGTCGCGCGAACGGAGTGCCGAGGTCGGCGGCGAGCAGACTGACGCAGCCGCCGAGCGTGATGCCGTGCGCGCGGCCGGGCACCAGGGGCGCCCCGGACGAGGAGATGGTCCGGACGCTCTCGGGGTCGAACAGCGTGGCCCGCAGCTGCTCCTGCGCCCGCGTGTTCTTGAGGAAGTCGACGCCCGCGACCATCGGCCCGTGCAGGGTGACGAGCCCCGTCCGTATCGCGAACGCCTCGTGCAGCGCCGTGATGTCGCTGAACCCGAGGAACACCTTGGGTCCGGCGGCACGCATCGCGTCCCAGTCGAGCAGGTCCACCATGCGCTGGGCGCCGTAGCCGCCGCGGGCACACAGCACCGCGTCCACGGAACGGTCGCACCAGGCGCTCTGGAGGTCGGCGGCCCGGTCCTCGTCCGCGCCCGCGAGGTAGCTGAACTCCGCGTGCCGGTCCAGGACATGAGGCCCCACGACGACGTCCAGGTCCCAGGCCCGCAGGATGTCGACACCTGCCTGCAGGCGCTCCTCGGGGACCGGCCCGCTGGGTGCGACGACGGCGACTCGGGCGCCGGGGGTGAGCCGGGCGGGGCGCGTCAGAGGGATCACGCGGCGGACTCCGTATCAGGTGCGGGACGGTTCACTTGGTGAGCTCCAGGAGCGGTATGCCGGGCACGTCCAGGCCGAAGACCTGGGCGTACAGGGAGAGTTCGGACTCCAGGGCGCGGATCATCGTGTCCGCGCGCCGGAACCCGTGCCCCTCGCCCTCGAAGGCGATGTACGCGTGCGGAACGCGCCGCCCTTGCATGCGCGCGAGGAACCGCTCGCACTGGGCGGGCGGGCAGATCACGTCGTCCAGTCCCTGCAGCAGCAGGAAGGGCGCGGTGATCCGGTCGGCGTGCTCCAACGGGGACCGCTCCTCGTATCGTCCGGGCACATCGGCGAGCGGCCCGATCAGTGACTCCAGATACTGCGACTCGAAGTCGTGGGTGCCCCCGGACACCCACCCGGCCAGGTCGAGCACCGGATAAATGATGGTGCCGCAGGCGTAGACGTCGTTGCTGGTCAGTGAGGCGGCCGCGGTCCAGCCGCCCGCGCTGCCGCCGCGGATTGCGAGCCGGTCCCGGTCCGCGGTGCCCTCGTCGGCGAGGGCGAGGGCGACGGCCGCGCAGTCCTCGACGTCGACGACGCCCCACTGTTCCCGCAGCCGGTTGCGGTACTCGCGGCCGTGCCCGGTGGAGCCGCCGTAGTTGACCTCCGCGACGCCGATGCCGCGTGAGGTGAAGTAGGCGATCTCCAGGTCGAGGACGAGCGGGGCGCGGCCGGTGGGGCCGCCGTGCGCCCACACCACGTAGGGCGGCAGCTCGTTGGCGGGCGCGACATGGCCGGGGTGGCGCGGCGGATAGACATGGGCGTGGATGTCGCGGCCGTCGGGGCCGGTGAAGGTGCGGATCTGCGGCTCCGGGTAGTACGCGGGGTCCACCGGGTCGTCGTGCGCGGCTCCGATCACCCGGGCGTGGCCGGTGCCGGTGTCCAGCTCCACGACCTCGCCCGCGCTGCGAGGGCCGGCTGCGACGCCCAGTACGCGGGTGTCGTGCACGGCGACCGTGGGTGCCCACTCGGTCCAGGGGCCCGCCGTGTCGACGACCTCACCGGTCTCGGGGTCGAGTACACCGAGGCTGGTGGCTCCCGCGCCGTGGACGACGGCGAACAGTCCGCTGTCGAGCGGCGCGAACCACCTGAGTCCGATCTTCCACAGCGGACCGGCGAACTCCTCGTCGCGCGGACACAGCGGGGTGGCTCCACGGCCGTCGGGGCCGGCCCGGTACAGGTTCCACCAGCCCGAACGGTCACTCGCGAACAGCAGCCGCCCGTCGGCGGCCCATTCCACCTGCGGGATGGACTCCTCGGGGCCGCCCGCGACGGGCACCGCGTCGCCGATCGTGCCGTCCGCAGCGACATCCGCGAGCAGGATCTCCGTCCCGTCCCACGGCATCCGCGGGTGGTCCCAGGCCAGCCATGCGGCGCGCGTTCCGTCGGGCGAGAGGCGGGGGCCGGTGACGAACCGGTGCCGGTCGTCGGAGAGTTCACGCACGGCGGCACGGTCCTGGGCCGCCGAACCGTCGAGTGGCACCGCGGCGATGACCCGCCGCACATCGGCCGGCCCGTCCCCGGTGAACTCCTCCAGTACGCACCAGACCTCGCCCCGGTCGAGGTGCAGGCTCGGATCGGCCCAGCGCAGGCCCCCACCCACCCACGAAAGCGGCGTGAGCGGGCGCGGCTCAGCGCCCGGAGCGTCGGGCTCGTAGACGTACAGCCGCTGGTCCGCGAAGTCGACGAACACCAGCAGAGGCCCTTCGGGGCGCTCGGCGGCGGCCCAGGGCCGACCGCCGTACTCGATGACGCGGCTGCGTACGTTCCAGGGGGCGGGCAGCACCGACTCCTCGCGGCCGTCCGGGCGTCGCCGCACCAGCGCGCGTCGGCCGCCCTCCTCGGGCCGCGGCTCGGTCCACCATGCCTCGACCCCGACGTAGCCCACGTACTCGGGCTGCCCGTCATGCGCGGCAGCCAGGTCCGCACCGATCGGCGACGGCCATGATCCGTACGGCCGGGTCTCCACCGAGTCCCCCACTCCCCTAGGCCGTTCGCAGAAAGCGGTCCAGGACGCGGACGCCGAAGTGCAGCGCCTCCACCGGTACGCGCTCGTCCACGCCGTGGAAGAGGGCCGCGTAGTCGAAGCCCTCGGGCAGCTTCAGCGGGGCGAACCCGTAGCCGGTGATACCGAGCCGGGAGAACTGCTTGGCGTCCGTGCCGCCCGGCATGCAGAACGGCACCACACGCCCCTCGGGCGCGAACTCCTCGACCGCCGCCCGCATCGCGGCGAACGCCGCCGAGTCGACCGGTGACTGGAGGGCCACCTCGCGGTGGTGGAACTCCCAGTCCACGTCGGGCCCGGTCAGCTTGTCGAGGGTGGCGCGGAACTCGTCCTCCGTGCCGGGGAGATAGCGGCCGTCGATGTAGGCGGTCGCTTCTCCCGGGATGACGTTGACCTTGTAACCGGCGTCCAGCATGGTCGGGTTGGTGCTGTTGCGCAGCGTCGGCTCGACGATCGCGCGGGCCCTGCCGAGCAGTTCGACCAGCGCGTCCGCGTCGAAGAACTCGTCGTCTACGTCCAGCGGGCGGCCGTCGATCTCGTCGATGCCGTACACGGCGGCGAGTTCACGCAGGGCGGCCTTCACCGTCGGGGTGAGCCGCAGCGGCCACGGGTGGGCGCCGATGTCCAGGACAGCCCTCGACAGACGCATGATCGCGTTCTCGTGGTTCATCTTCGATCCGTGTCCGGCCCGGCCGCGCGCGGTGATCTTGAGCCAGGCGGTGCCGCGCTCCCCCGCCCCGATCGGGTACAGCTCGTTGCCGAGGCCGTCGTGGAAGGTGAACGCACCTGACTCGCTGACGCCTTCCGTGCAGCCCTCGAAGAGGGCTGCGTGCTCGTCGGCGAGGAAGCCGGATCCGTCGGCGGCGCTGGCCTCCTCGTCCGCGGTGAAGGCGATCACGATGTCGCGCCGGGGCCGCACTCCCGCTCGTGCCCACTGGCGTACGACCGCGAGGATCATCGCGTCCATGTTCTTCATGTCGACCGCGCCGCGGCCCCATACGACGCCGTCGCGGATCTCCCCGGAGAACGGGTGCACGCTCCAGTCCTCGGCCTGCGCCGGCACCACGTCGAGATGGCCGTGGACGAGCAGGGCGTCGGCGGACGGATCGGTGCCTTCGAGGCGTGCGACCACGTTCGTACGGCCCGGGGTGCGCTCGAGCAGCACCGGCTCCAGGCCCGCGCCTGACAGCTGCTCCGCCGCGTACTCGGCGGCGGGCCGCTCGCGGCAGTCCCCGCCGCCCCGGTTGGTCGTGTCGATGCGGATGAGGTCGGACGTGAAGGTGACGACCTCGTCCAGCGCCTGCTGATCCACCTGCTGATCCACCTGGTCAGCCATACTGCTCCTCCATCGCGGCCGAGACGATCGTGGTGACCGCCTTGAAGGTGCGAATGGTCTCGTACATGGTCTCGTGGGTGTAGGCCACCTTCCGCTCACCGGAGAGCGCCACACCCGGCACCACGGTGGCCGCCATGGACAGTTGATCGGCGTCGAACTCCAGCTCCACGGTGAACGGCCCGCCCCGGGCGGGCTCATGACGCACGGCGAGCGCCGCCGCCTGCTTCGCCGCGGCCCTGATCTCGGCGGCGGTACGCGCGGGTGTACGGCACACCGCGGCGTACCGGGACACATGGTCCTTGACGGCCACCTTGAGCGCCCCCGGTGCGTACCCGAGGGCGTCCTCGCAGGTCAGGTCGTCACCGGTGACGAGCACGACCGGCACACCGAACTCGGCGACCACGTGCGCGTTCAGCAGGCCCTCGCTGGCACGGACTCCGTTGAGCCACACACCGGTGATGGAGTTGGCGAGGTACGTGTGCGCGAGGACGCCCTCCATGCCCGCCCCGGTGTGGTACCCGAGGAACGCCACGCCGTCGACGTCGCCGTGCTGCACGCCCTCGACCATGGACAGCGCCTTGTGGCGGCCGGTGAGCATCTGCGCCCGGTCGTCGAGGCGCTCCAGCAGCAGATTGCGCATGGTCGAGTGCGCCTCGTTGATGAGCACCTCGTCGGCGCCGCCGTCGAAGAAGCCCAGCACGGCGGCATTGACGTCCGAGGTGAACATCGAGCGGCACCGCTCCCACTGCGCAGCGCCCGGCATCACGTCGGCAGGCCAGGTCACTCCCGTGGCGCCCTCCATGTCGGCGCTGATGAGGATCTTCATGCGGCCTCACGCTACGCACCATCAAGCGCCCGCACCACCAGGCCTGAGTGGGCGGAACCGGGCCTTCGGTGCGCAGCCGTCTGTGTGAACCGGAGGGAGAGGTCCTCCGTGTCGGGCGCACCGTCCCGCCGGCTGACTGTCAGATGGTTACGGTCCGCCCGCCATCACTCACCGTGAGCACGCGTGAGTCCGCCCCCATCAGCCGCACCCCCAGCAGGCGACGGGGCGTCGCCGTCTGCCGCCGGGCCGACGGAAAGGCTGCCGGGCCGTCCCGCACATACACGCCACAGAGAAGGGAACTCCATGACCAGCAACACCGAGACCGGCGAGGTCACGGGTACGAAGGACAAGGACTACAACCTGATCTGGTACGTCGAGTCGTGCCTGAACAACGCTCTGCGGCTGGAGACCTACATCCGCGACGCGGAACGCGAGAAGGACAACGAAGTCGTGGAGCTGTTCCGCAAGGCGCAGTCCGACAGCCGGAAGGGCGCCGAGCTGGGCAAGCAGCTGTTGCGCACCCGGCTCGGCTGACACCGCACCTCAGGGGGCAGGCCGGCCGGGACGGTGAGCCGGCCGGCCTGCCCCGCCACCTGCGAGGGAGTGCCCCGTGATGAGCACGTCATCCTGGTCCACCATCGCCCAGGTACGCATCCTCGACGGCAGTGCGGCGGCCAGGGAAGCCGTACGGACTGCGATCACTCGCTCATTCGACACGCTCGAGGTTCCCGTCGGCGCCGCCGGGGCGGGGGGAGCCGAGCCGGCCGCCCGGCCCTCCGGCGTCGCAGTCGAACAGCCCTTCGGCGTCGAAACAGCCGGCAGGCGGTTCACCACCGGCCGGGCTCCCCTCGCGCCCGCCGGCTCGGGCCCGGTCACCGTCGAGCTTCTCGGCGACGTGGACGCGGTGGACCGCGTGGCCGCCGTGCTGGGCGCCGCGTTCGCCATGGAGCACGTCTTCGACGATCCGACGACCCTGACGCTGCGCGTCCACCCGGACACACATACCGGACGGGACGCGCACACCGGACCCTAGGGCGTCCGCGAGTCCGGTCCTGGCGCCCGAGCCGCTCAGTCCTCGTGCCCGAGCTGCAGGTCCCGCTCCGTACGCCCGCCCGCGGCCACCCGCAGGACCGTGGCCACCGGCGGGTAGCCCGCCGCGATCACCGTGTACTCGCCGGAGGACAGATCGACGAACCGGAACGTTCCGTCGTCGCCGGTCGTCAGCGTGTCCACCACGTTGCCCGCCGCGTCCAGCAGCGTCACCCGGGCGTCCGCGACAGGACGGCCGTCTCCTGCCCGGACGGTGCCCCGCAGCACCGCGCCGCCGGCGAGCTCGACGTCCTGGCGGGTCTCGCGGGATGCCTGCACGGTGACGGGCAGGGCGACGGGCCGGAAGGCCGGCGCACTCGCGGCCAGGGTGTACTCGCCGGCCACCAACTCGTTGATCACATAGCTTCCCTCGCGCCCACTGCGGGTGGTGGCGACGACCTCGCCGTGCACATTGGTGAGCGTGACGACGGCGTCCCGCACTGGCGCACCCTCGGCGGTCAGGACACTGCCGGCGAGCCGCCCGGCGCCGCCGAGCACCACGTCGAGCTCGACGGGCCGTTCGCCGACCGTGACCGACACGGCCTGCGGCTGATGGCCCCCGGCAGCGGCGATCAGGACGTACGAGCCCGAGCCCGGCGTGGACAGCGCGTACCGCCCGTCGTCGCCGCTCGCGCCCCGCCCGATCTGGCGGCCCCCGATGTCGATGAGGGTGAGCGCGGCGCGCGGGACGGCGGTGCCGTCGGAGTGCTGCACCAGGCCGCAGACAGGCACCCCGGCGGCGTACGCGGAACGGGCCTGGGGGACCTGGGCGGCGGCGGACGAGGGCTCGGCGGCGGGGCTCTGGTGGGGCGTTGTACTGGACACCAGGGGGGTCTCCTTGAGGAAGCAGGCGATCAGCAGGCCGAGGACGAGCACCGGCACGAGGTAGAGGAAGATCCGCGGCATGGCGTCGGCGTAGGCGTGGATGTAGCCGTCGCGCAGCGCGTCGTGCATCGCGTGGACGAGGTCCGGGGTGATGGACTGCGGGTCCGGCAGATCTTCGCCGGACGGGAGGCGGTCGGTGAGGGCGTCGGCGAGCCGGTCGGCGAAGAGGGTGCCGAAGATGGCCGCGCCGACGCTGCCGCCGATCTGCCGGAAGTAGTTGTGGGCGCTGGTGGCCGTGCCGAGGTCGGTGACGGGCACCGCGTTCTGCACGGCGACGATCAGCACCGGCAGGACAAGGCCGATGCCCGCGCCGAGCACGGCCATCCAGATGCTGTAGTGCAGCCGGGGGGTGTCGACCTCGAGCCAGGACAGCATCCACATGCCGGCGACGGAGAGGGCTCCGCCGAGGATCGGATAGATCCGGTAGCGGCCGGTGTGGCTGATGAGCTGTCCCGAGACGATCGACGCGCCGACGATGCCGCCCATCATCGGGAGCATCAGCAGTCCTGACTCGGTGGCGCTCGCCCCGTCGACCATCTGCAGAAATGTCGGCAGATAGCTCGCGGCACCGAACAGCGCGACACCGACGACCATGCCCACCAGGCTGGTGAGCACGAACACCGGGTCGCGGAACAGCCGCAGCGGGATGAGGGGTTCGGCCGCGAAGTGCTCGGCGACGACGAACAGCAGCGCCGCCACGACGGCTCCGGCGCCGAGCCCGACGATCACGCGCGAGTCCCAGGCGTACTCGATGCCGCCCCAACTGGTCAGCAGCACGAGGCACGTGGAGGAGCCGGTGAGGAAGAGAGTCCCGAGTACGTCGAGCCGCGGTCTGACCGAGGGCCTCGGCAGCTTCAGTACGAGGGTGACGACGGCCAGCGTGACGAGCCCGAAGGGCACGTTGAAGTAGAAACACCAGCGCCAGGAGATGTGGTCCGTGAAGTAGCCGCCGAGCAGCGGTCCCGCGACCGAGGCGACGCCGAACGCGGCACCGATGAGGCCCATGTAGCGTCCGCGTTCCCTGGGCGGCACGATGTCGGCGATGATCGCCTGGACACCGATCATGAGGCCGCCCGCGCCGATGCCCTGGACGGCGCGGAATGCGATGAGCTCGTCCATGGACCGGGACCAGCCGGCCAGCGCGGAGCCGACGACGAAGACGACGATGGCGAACTGGAAGACGCCCTTGCGTCCGAAGAGGTCGCCGAGTTTGCCGTAGACGGGCAGTCCGATGGTGGCGGTGAGCAGATACGCGGTGATGGCCCAGGACATCTTGTCGAGGCCGTGGAGCTCTCCGACGATCTTCGGGAGCGCGGTGGCCACGATCATCTGCTCGAGGGCGGCGAGCAGCAGCGCGAGCATGAGCCCGAAGAAGACCATCCGGACGCGGCTGGGGCTGAGTTCGGGCGCGGGTGCCGGTGCTTGTGCTTGTGCTTGTGCTTGTGCTGCAGCGTGTCCCGGGTCCTGCCCAGGCGTCTCCCCGGTCAAGGGTCCGGCCGTGGCCGACGGGCCGTCCGGGGGCCACGGCGTCGGTGAAACAGCGGTCGTCCGCTCACCCTGCCCGGCGCCCTTCGCCAGTGCCGTCCCGCCCACGTATCCGCTCCCCTCGTCGCGCTTGCGCCGCCCATTTCTCGCATTACGCGACAACTACGAGCAAGCGCGACGAGTCACCTCCGAAGCGGGCACGGCAAACGTCGTCGCCGGTCGGAGCCCTACGGCGTACGAGGGCCCCGGACGGAAAACCACTCGAAACGGTGAGAGTGAGAGCAACTCGTCCGGGCTAACGGACGGTCTCGCATGGACCTCCTCCCCGGAGGGCTACTTCTCCGTCTCGGCGGCAAGCTTTGCCAGCACCGCGTCGTAGATCCGCGCCAGCCCCTTCGGCGCGAACATCTTCTCGAAGAAGCCGCCGATGCCGCCCGCACCCTTCCACACCGTCGTCACGACGACGCGCGACTTGCCCTCGCCCGCCGGGGTCACCCGCCAGGTGGTGACCATCGAGGAGTTCCGGTCCTTCTCGACGAGCTCGCCGTCGGTCGGCTCGGTCACCTCGAGCAGGCAGTCGCGAACCCGCTTGCTGGTGGCCTGGAGCTTCCAGTGGACGAGGGTGCCCTCGCCGTCTCCGCCCTCGCGGACCTCGTACTCGCTGAAGTGCTCGGGCAGCAGCCGCGCGCGTGTACCGCTGTAGTCCGCCAGCGCATCGAACACGTCGCCCGGCTGGGCCGCGATGATCCGCTCCGTTGTGGCCTCGACCTGCGCCATTGCACTTCCTCCAGGACTTGGTGTTGCAGGGGTCGCGATCAGCCAACCACCCCTCGTGCGGGGGCCCAAATCGGGGTGGCGTCTGCCGGGGTCGCACACGACGGCGAGGGCGTTGCCGACGTCGATGGTGGCGCGGCACCGTCGCCCCCTGTCGGAAGGTCCACGCACGATCAAGGGAACATGTGTTCTATTCTGGGTCCAGTGCTACCGAGGAGGCCTCATGCGCTGGGAGAACCTCACCGACGGTCCCGCCGGGGACCGGACCCGGGACGCCGCGCTGTTCGGCACGGACGTGGTGACCACCCGCACCTTCGACACCCCGGAGTTCAGCGGCATCACGTTCCACGAGATCCGGGCGCGGTCGATCATCAACCGGGTTCCCGGGGCGTCCCGCATGCCCTTCGAGTGGACGGTCAATCCCTATCGGGGCTGCACGCACGCGTGCGTGTACTGCTTCGCGCGGAAGACGCACAGCTATCTGGACCTCGACACCGGAATCGGCTTCGACACCCAGATCGTGGTGAAGGTCAACGCCCCGGAGCTGCTGCGCCGCCAGCTGGCGTCGCGCCGGTGGCACGGCGACCACATCGCGATGGGCACGAACGTGGACTGCTACCAGCGCGCCGAGGGCCGCTACCGGCTGATGCCCGGCATCATCTCGGCCCTGACCGACCACGCGAACCCGTTCTCGATCCTCACCAAGGGCACGCTCATCCTGCGCGACCTCGATCTGCTGTGCCGGGCCGCCGCGGTGACGGACATCGGCATCTCCGTCTCCGTCGGCTTCACGGACCACGAGCTCTGGCGCACCATGGAGCCCGGCACGCCCGCGCCGGAGCGGCGCCTGGACGTCGTACGCACCCTGAGCGACCACGGCATCGGCTGCGGTGTCCTGATGGCGCCCGTGATCCCCTTCCTCGGCGACCACCCCGACCAGCTGCGCGCGACCGTCCGGGCGATCGCCGCGTCCGGCGCGACCTCGGTGACACCGCTCGTGCTGCATCTGCGGCCGGGTGCGCGCGAGTGGTTCATGGCGTGGCTGGGACAGCACCATCCGTATCTGCTGGGGCGGTACGAGCGGCTGTACGCGGAGGGGGCGTACGCGCCCAAGTGGTACCAGCGGCGGATCACCCGTCAGGTGCACGAACTGGCCGAGGAGTTCGGCATAGGGCCGTCACGCGCGCGTGCGGCGCGCCGCATCCCCGTACCGGAGCCGGAACCGGAGCCTGTCGCAGGACCCACGCAGCTCACCCTTCTCTGACGTGCCCTGACGACACGTCACCAGCATGGAGACCAAAGCGACCTGAGGCCGAAACACCTGCTGATCGGGTCAATTCTTCGCTGATCACGCCATTTCTTTCCAGAACACCCCTTCTTCCAGCCGGACTTCCGGGACGATGCGCGGGGGCCGTGGCACTTCCGACACAGGCCCTAACCCCCCGCAGTCCTGGGAGCCCGATTGAAGAAGAGAGCAGCCGCTCTGTGCGGCGTCGCCGCCGTGGCGGCCGGGATGATCACGGCGGTCCCGGCCGGCGCGACCGCCGACTCCGCGCACACCACCCAGACCACCACGAAACCCCAGAAGCTCACCTGGAAGAAGTGCGCCACCGAGGACTATCCGACGCTCCAGTGTTCGTCGGTGAAGGTGCCGCTCGACCACAAACGGCCGGGCGGCCGGCAGATCACCCTCGCGCTGTCCCGTGTCCCGCACACCGCGAAGACCTCTCAGGGCCCGCTGCTTGTCAACCCTGGCGGCCCCGGCGGCAGCGGTCTGACACTGGCCGGTTTCGTCGCCTCGTCGCTGCCGAAGAAGGTGGCCGCGCAGTACGACGTCATCGGCTTCGACCCGCGCGGCGTGGGCGACAGCGAGCCCGCACTGAACTGCCGTCCCGGCCACTTCAACGCGGTACGGCCCGACAGCGTGCCGTCGACCCCGGCGATCGAACGGGCCAATCTGAACCGGGCCCAGGCCTTCGCGAAGGCGTGTGCCGACAAGTACGGCGACGTGCTGCCGTTCATCGACACGGTGAGCGCCGTCAAGGACATCGACGTGATCCGCGGCGCGCTCGGGGCATCGAAGATCAACTACTTCGGCTACTCGTACGGCACCTACCTGGGTGCGGTCTACGGCAAGCTGTTCCCGCACCGCGTACGCCGCATGGTGCTGGACTCGATCGTCGACCCCACCGGCGTGTGGTACGACGACAACATCCAACAGGACTACGCCTTCGACGCCCGCCACAAAGCGTTCATGGCCTGGATCGCCAAGCACAACGCGACGTACAAGCTCGGCACCGACCCCGCGCTGGTCGAGACCAAGTGGTACGCGATGCGTGCCGCGGTCGCCAAGAACCCCGCGGGCAAGAAGGTCGGGGCGTCCGAGCTCGAGGACACCTTCATCCCCGGCGGCTACTACAACGGCTACTGGCCCCATCTGGCCCAGGCGTTCGCGGCCTACGTCAACGACAAGGACTCCGCCGCGCTCGTCAAGGCGTACGAGACCTTCGGCGCGGTCGACGCCGAGGGTGACAACGGCTACAGCATCTACACGTCGGTGCAGTGCCGGGACGCGTCCTGGTCCCGCGACTGGAACCAATGGCGCACCGACAACTGGCAGGTGTACGCGAAGGCACCGTTCATGGCCTGGAACAACGCCTGGTACAACGCGCCGTGCGCCTTCTGGCCGACGCGCCCGCTGTCCGCGACAGACGTCTCCAACGACTCCCTGCCGCCCGTACTGCTGTTCCAGGCGACGGACGACGCGGCCACACCGTACGAGGGCGGCGTCGTCATCCACAACGAGCTGCGCGGCTCGAGCCTGGTCGTCGAACAGGGCGGCGGAAACCACGGGATCACGCTGGGCGGGAACGACTGCCTGGACGGCCACCTGGCGACGTACCTGTCCACCGGCAAGGTCCCGCGCGGCACCGGCGAGGCCGACGCGGTCTGCAAGACCCTCCCCGATCCCGAACCGCAGGCCGCAAAGAGTTCGCCACCTTCGCGGGGCGGGGCGTTGCACGGGCTACTGGGCTTCCGCGGCTGAGCGGTACGACGGTCCGCCGGAAGTACAGGAGTAATTCGTTGGGGGCGTGGACGGCCCTGGGCGAGGATGGCCGCATGAGCAGCCACCTCGCCCGCATCCACGCCCCTGACGGCGTTTCACCGCCCCTCCCGGACGTACGTATCCGGGAGATGACCGACTCCGACTGCGAGGCGGTCGCGGAGATACGGGTCCGCGGATGGCAGACCGCCTATGCCGGGCTGGTGCCGCAGGCGTACCTCGACGCCATGAGCGTGGAGGCGGAGACCGTCCTGCGCCGCCGGACCCTGGCGAAGACGGCCGGGACGGTCGTGAATCTCGTCGCCGAGCGCGGCGGCAAGGTCGTCGGCTGGGCCTGCCACGGCCCCTACCGGGACGGTGAAGCGACCACCGGAGACGTCGAGTTTGTACGCGCTGTACGTGCATCCCTCCCAGCTTTCCACCGGCGTGGGGCGGGCTCTCATACAGCACTGCATGACCCGCTGCCGGGCGTCGGGGCACACATGGCTCCGGCTCTGGGTGCTCGAGGGCAACGCCCGCGCCCGCCGCTTCTACGAGCGCGCCGGCCTCACGCCGGACGGTGCCCGGGAGCCCTTCGAGGTGGACGGGGTTCAGGTACCCGAGGTGCGGTACAGCACCCGGCTGGCCTGAGGACGACGACCGGCGACGGCGTCAGCCCGGCAGCCGGGCCAGCGCGGCCGAGGCTGCGGCTGCCAGGCGGGGATGGGTGCAGGCTGCCGTGAGGACCGGGCGGGCGCGGGGATCGCCCAGGGCGCCCAGGCCCTCCACGCAGGCGAGGGCGATCCGCCAGTAGGGGTTCTGGGGCGACAGCAGGCGTTCGAGCGTGGTGATGAGTGCCGGTGCGCTCTCGGGGGCACGCAGTTCGGTCAGCAGACGCACGGGGTACAGCGCGTACGCTGTGCGCAGTTCGTTCGTCGCCAGGGCCGCCGCGGCCCGTGCCGTCCGCGGGTCCCGCAGGCGGGCCAGAGCGTACGCGGCTGAGGCACAGCGTTCCGGGTCCCGGTGGTTGAGCAGCAGGACGAGGGCCTCGAACGCGCGCCGGTCGCCGGCGCGGCCGAGGCGGAACGCGGCGATCTCACGGGCCCACAGCGGCTGGCCCCCGGCGGTCAGTACGGCAGCGAGTTCGTCGAGGCGGTCGGTCGCGACCAGCCGCTCGTACGCCTCCGACCCACCCGACTCCTTCCGTAAGCGGACCGTGAGCGCTCGCGACTCTTCGTCCATGCTGTTGTCCATGGCGCCCGAGACTAGCGGCGACGTACGTCACAGACCCAGGGGGCATGTCACAGCACCAGGGGACTGGCGCGCTCGTTACTCACCGGTTAAGCTCATACGAGCGGGACACACTCCCCGCACCACACTCATGGCGGCCTGGTGACGCAGCCGCCGCGAGGAAGTCGGTTCGGTACTCCACGTACCGCAGTACGACGCGGCTCCGGGACAGGGCCCGTCGGTTCTCCCCTCCGGGCATGTGCAGTGCACTGCAGACGCGCAGCCCGGATGCGGCACCCACTCCGCCCGCTGCCTGCCTCTTGGCGCACGGGCTCCTCAGTCGTCACTTCCACCTTTCTGGAGTCCTCGATGGACACTCCTCTGCCTTCCCTGAACACCATCGCCGTCGTCGGTCTCGGCACCATGGGCACCGGCATCGCCGAGGTGCTCACCCGTGCCGGCCGCGAGGTCATCGGCATCGACATCAGCGAGGCCGCCGCCACCCACGCCGTCGACGCCCTGTCCGCTTCCACCGCGCGCGCCGTGCAGCGCGGGCGCCTCACCGAGCAGGAGCGCGGCGATGTCCTGGCCCGCTTCCGCACCTTCACCGACCTTCAGGCGGCGGCACCCGCCGACCTGGTGATCGAGGTCGTCCCGGAGTCGTACGAGATCAAGCAGCAGATCTTCCGCGAGCTGGACGGCATCGTCCGCCCCGACACGGTCCTCGCCACCGGGACCAACGCGCTGTCCGTCACGCGGCTCGCCGCGGACTGCGCCCGACCTGAGCGCGTGCTCGGCCTGCACTTCTTCAACCCGGCACCCGCGATGAAGCTCGTCGAGGTCGTCTCATCGGTGCTCACCGCGCCGGCCGCCGTCGCGGCCGTCACGGACCTCGCGCTGGAACTCGGCAAGGAGCCCGTCGCGGTCGGCGACCGCCCCGGATTCGTCGCCGACGGCCTGCTGTTCGGCTATCTGAACCAGGCAGCCGCGATGTACGAGGCCAAGTACGCGTCCCGCGAGGACATCGACGCCGCGATGAAGCTGGGCTGCGGCCTGCCGATGGGCCCGCTCGCGCTGCTCGACCTCATCGGCATCGACACCGCGCGCACCGTCCTGGAGGCCATGTACGCCGCCTCGCACGACCGGCTGCACGCGCCCGCGCCCATCCTCAGGCAGCTCAGCGAGGCGGGCCTGACCGGCCGCAAGTCGGGTCGCGGCTTCTACACGTACGAGGCGCCGGGCAGCGGCACCGTCGTCCGCGACGCGCTCACCCCGCTGGAGGGCCGGCAGCTCGTCGCCGGACGCCCCGTGCGCTCGGTCGGCGTCGCGGGCTCGGGCACCATGGCGTCCGGCATCGCCGAGGTCTTCGCCAAGGCCGGATACGAGGTCGTGCTCGCCGCGCGCAGCCAGGAGAAGGCCGAGGCCGCCAAGTCCCGTATCGGCAAGTCGCTTTCGCGCTCCGTCGACAAGGGCCGGATGACGGCGGAGGCGGCGGCCGAGACGCTGGACCGCATCGTTCCGGCCGGTTCGTACGACGCGTTCGCCGAGGTCGATCTCGCGGTCGAGGCCGTCGCCGAGGACCTGGAGATCAAGCAGCAGCTGTTCGCCACGCTCGACAAGGTCTGCAAGCCGGGCGCGGTCCTCGCCACCACCACGTCCTCGCTGCCCGTCGTCGCCTGCGCCCGCGCCACCTCGCGCCCGCAGGACGTGATCGGTATGCACTTCTTCAACCCGGCACCGGCCATGAAGCTCGTCGAGGTCGTCCGCACGGTCCTGACCGGGGACGATGTGCACGCCACGGTCCGCGAGGTGTGCGGCAAGATCCGCAAGCACCCGGTGGACTGCGGCGACCGCGCGGGCTTCATCGTCAACGCACTGCTGTTCCCGTACCTCAACAACGCGATCAAGATGGTGCAGGAGCACTACGCCTCGCTCGACGACATCGACGCCGCGATGAAGCTGGGCGGCGGCTACCCGATGGGCCCGTTCGAACTCCTGGACGTCGTCGGCCTGGACGTCTCGCTGGCCATCGAACGCGTCCTGCACCGCGAGTTCCGCGACCCGGGACTCGCCCCGGCGCCGCTGCTCGAGCATCTGGTGGCCGCGGGCTGCCTCGGCCGCAAGACGGGCCGCGGCTTCCGCGAATATGCACGGCGCTGAGGCACACGAGAACTGGTCCGGGGAGCGCGCCGACTGGGGCGGACTGCTCGATCCGGCCGGAAACCCTCCCCCCGGTCCGGGCGGGGGGAGTCCCGGTCGTGCGCGTTCCCGTGCGCGGATGCAGTACGTTCGGGGCATGTCCCAGCCCGTCAAGTCCTCCCGTACGTCGACTGCGCCCGACGCTCCGGAAAGTGCCGCAGGAAGTCGCGCCGCCGCCCAACGGCTCAAGATGCGCCGAGAACTGGCTGCCGCGGCCATGGAGCTGTTCTCGACCAAGGGGTACGAGGCGACGACCGTCGACGAGATCGCCGCCAGGGCCGGTGTCGCCCGCCGGACCTTCTTCCGGCACTTCCGCTCCAAGGAAGAGGCGATCTTCCCGGACCACGACGACACCCTGGTCCGGGCGGAGGCGGTGCTCAACGCGGCGCCCCCGCACGAGCACCCGCTCGACACGGTGTGCCGGGGCATCAAGGAAGTCATGAGGATGTACGCGGCCCAGCCGGAGATCTCCGTGGCCCGCTACAAGCTCACCCGCGAGGTCCCGACGCTGCGCGAGGCGGAGATCGCCTCGGTGGCCCGTTACGAGCGGCTGTTCACCCGCTATCTGCTGGGCCACTTCGACGAGCACGCCCATGACGACGACGCCAACGACGACCCGTTGCTCGCCGAGGTCGCCGCGTCGGCCGTGGTCACGGCCCACAACCACGTACTGCGGCGCTGGCTGCGGGCCGGGGGCCAAGGCGACGTGGAGGCCCAGCTGGACCACGCCTTCGCCATCGTGCGCAAGACGTTCGGTACGGGGATCGGAGCCGGCCGCATCACCGGTTCCCACCCCGCCCCGGCGTCGGTGGCCACCGGCGGGGACGTGCTCGTGACGGTGGCCCGGACGGATGCGCCTCTGGACGAGGTGATGCGCACGATCGAGGACGCTTTGCGGGCGCGCTAGCCACGTCCTCTCCGGCCCCCTCCGCGGACCCCGCGGCGGGGGCCGTTTTTTCGTTTCGGGCGGGGACGCCCCCGTTGTGGGCAATCAACAGCGGCGCGGAGGCTCGCCACAGCGGGGGCCGAGGCCCGGCACAGCGCCGGACAAAACGGCAGGTAGCAGGCCCGCAGCGGCCGCACCTGATCGATCATCGCTCATCTGTTACGCACAGATGACAACTGAGAGAAATTGTTGGCACGCAGTGTCTTGCGGCCTGGCACGCCGTGCCATACGTTGATGTTGTCCGGGCGGCCGGCGTGCAGAGCACCTCCGTACGCCGGCTGTCCCCGCAAGCCACCCGGCGAGCGCGCCCGGACGCCTGCGTCACAGGCAACCTCCCGCGCCACAAAGCGCTGCCAAGCACCACCTCCGCCGAACCGACGGCACCTCACCCAAAAGCTCCACCCAACCCCGACGTTCCCTCAGCGTTCCCCAACGCTTCCCCAAGCTCTCGACTCCTCCCCCAGGCCTTCAAGGCCTGGGAGGTGGCCCCAGAGCAGGGGAGACCCCATCCGCCGGAGGCAACCCGTGATGAAGGAAATCCTGGACGCGATCCAATCGCAGTCAGCATCGAACAGCGGCTCCGCCGCGGTCACGGCCGCCGACTTCGCGGCCCTGCCCATCCCCGAGTCGTACCGCGCGGTCACCGTGCACAAGGACGAGACGGAGATGTTCGCCGGGCTCTCCACACGCGACAAGGACCCCCGCAAGTCGCTGCACGTCGACGAGGTGCCCGTGCCCGAGCTCGGCCCGGGTGAGGCCCTGGTCGCCGTCATGGCGAGCTCGGTGAACTACAACTCGGTGTGGACCTCGATCTTCGAACCGCTGCCGACCTTCGGCTTCCTCGAGCGCTACGGCAAGCTCAGCGAGCTCACCAAGCGCCACGACCTGCCGTACCACATCATCGGCTCCGACCTCGCGGGCGTCGTCCTGCGCACCGGCCCGGGCGTCAACGCCTGGCAGCCCGGCGACGAGGTCGTCGCACACTGCCTGTCCGTCGAACTGGAGTCCTCGGACGGTCACAACGACACGATGCTCGACCCCGAGCAGCGGATCTGGGGCTTCGAGACCAACTTCGGCGGTCTCGCGGAGATCGCCCTGGTGAAGTCCAACCAGCTCATGCCGAAGCCCGCCCACCTCAGCTGGGAGGAGGCCGCGGCGCCGGGCCTGGTGAACTCCACCGCGTACCGGCAGCTCGTCTCGCGCAACGGCGCGGGCATGAAGCAGGGCGACAACGTCCTGATCTGGGGCGCCAGCGGCGGTCTCGGCTCCTACGCCACCCAGTTCGCGCTGGCCGGCGGCGCCAACCCGATCTGCGTCGTCTCCAGCCCGCAGAAGGCGGAGATCTGCCGTGCCATGGGCGCCGAGGCGATCATCGACCGCAACGCCGAGGACTACAAGTTCTGGAAGGACGAGCACACCCAGGACCCCAAGGAGTGGAAGCGCTTCGGCAAGCGCATCCGCGAGCTCACGGGCGGCGAGGACGTCGACATCGTCTTCGAGCACCCCGGCCGCGAGACCTTCGGCGCCTCCGTCTACGTCACGCGCAAGGGCGGCACGATCGTCACCTGCGCCTCGACGTCCGGCTACAACCACGAGTACGACAACCGCTACCTGTGGATGTCCCTGAAGCGGATCATCGGCTCGCACTTCGCGAACTACCGTGAGGCCTGGGAGGCCAACCGCCTCATCGCCAAGGGCAAGATCCACCCCACCCTGTCCAAGGTTTACTCGCTGGAGGAGACCGGCCAGGCCGCGTACGACGTGCACCGCAACCTCCACCAGGGCAAGGTCGGCGTGCTCTGCCTGGCCCCCGAGGAGGGCCTGGGCGTGCGCGACCCCGAGATGCGCGCCAAGCACGTCGACGCCATCAATCGCTTCCGGAACATCTGAGGCCGGAGGTCCACACATGACTGAGCGTCAAGCCGCCAATGAGCGGAAGGAGCGAGACCGGCCGTGGCTTATGCGAACCTACGCCGGTCACTCCACGGCAGAGGCGTCCAACGAGCTGTACCGGCGCAACCTCGCCAAGGGCCAGACCGGTCTGTCGGTCGCGTTCGACCTGCCGACGCAGACCGGCTACGACCCCGACCACATCCTCGCCCGCGGCGAGGTGGGCCGGGTCGGGGTCCCGGTCTCGCACCTCGGTGACATGCGCCGGCTGTTCCAGGACATCCCGCTGGAGCAGATGAACACCTCGATGACCATCAACGCCACCGCCATGTGGCTGCTGGCGCTCTACCAGGTCGTCGCGGAGGAGCAGGGCGCGGACATCACCAGGCTCCAGGGGACGACGCAGAACGACATCGTAAAGGAGTACCTGTCGCGCGGGACGCACGTCTTCCCGCCGGGGCCGAGCCTGCGCCTGACCACGGACATGATCGCGTACACGGTCAGCCACATGCCCAAGTGGAACCCGATCAACATCTGCAGCTACCACCTGCAGGAGGCCGGGGCCACTCCGGTGCAGGAGATCGCGTACGCGATGTCGACCGCCATCGCCGTCCTCGACGCGGTGCGCGACTCCGGTCAGGTGCCGCAGGAGCGGATGGGCGACGTCGTCGCGCGCATCTCCTTCTTCGTGAACGCGGGCGTCCGCTTCATCGAGGAGATGTGCAAGATGCGGGCCTTCACCCGTATCTGGGACAAGGTGACGAAGGAGCGCTACGGGATCGAGAACCCCAAGCAGCGCCGCTTCCGCTACGGCGTCCAGGTCAACTCTCTCGGTCTGACCGAGGCGCAGCCGGAGAACAACGTCCAGCGCATCGTGCTGGAGATGCTGGCCGTGACGCTGTCGAAGGACGCACGCGCGCGTGCCGTGCAGCTTCCGGCCTGGAACGAGGCGCTGGGCCTGCCCCGGCCCTGGGACCAGCAGTGGTCGCTGCGCATCCAGCAGGTGCTGGCGCACGAGAGCGACCTGTTGGAGTACGAGGACATCTTCGATGGCTCGCACGTCATCGAGGCGAAGGTCGCGAAGCTCGTCGAGGAGTCGCTCGCCGAGATCGAGCGGATCCAGGAGATGGGCGGCGCGATGGCCGCCGTCGAGTCCGGCTACCTCAAGTCGCAACTGGTCTCCTCGCACGCCGAGCGCAGGGCTCGTATCGAGTCCGGTCAAGAGAAGATCGTCGGCGTCAACATCTTCGAGACGACCGAGCCCAATCCGCTCACCGCCGATCTCGACACAGCCATCCAGACGGTCGATCCAGCTGTCGAGGCCCGCGTCATCGCCGCGTTGCAGAACTGGCGCGACACCCGCTACCAGCCGCCCTTCAACCACCCCCGCCCCTGCAAGGCGCTGGAGCGCCTGAAGGAGGCCGCCAAGGGCACCGGCAACCTCATGGAGGCCACCCTGGAGTGCGCCCGCGCCGGCGTCACGACCGGCGAGTGGGCCGGGGCGCTGCGCGAGGTGTTCGGCGAGTTCCGGGCGCCGACCGGGGTCTCTTCGGCGCCGGTGGCGATTCCCGCCGAGGAGGGCTCGGCGCTGAGTGAGGTCCGCCGCAAGGTGGACCTGACAGCGCGGGACCTGGGCGTGGGCAAACTGCGCTTCCTGGTCGGCAAGCCGGGCCTGGACGGTCACTCCAACGGCGCCGAGCAGATCGCCGTGCGGGCCCGCGACGCCGGCTTCGAGGTGGTCTATCAGGGCATCCGGCTCACCCCGGAGCAGATCGTGGACGCGGCCCTCGCCGAGGACGTGCACGCCGTCGGCCTGTCGATCCTCTCCGGCTCGCACGCCCAGCTGGTCCCGGACGTGCTGGAGCGGCTTCGTGTGGCCGGTGCCACAGATATACCTGTGATCGCCGGTGGGATCATCCCCAATGGCGACGCCGAACAGCTCAGGGCTGCGGGCGTGGCCGCCGTCTTCACCCCGAAGGACTTCGACATCACCGGAATCATCGGCCGCATCGTCGACGAGATCCGGAAAGCGAACAAGCTCGACCCTCTGGAGGTCCCCGCATGACAACGCCCGCGACGCCGGTGAACCGGCTGCGCCCCCGCCGCTCGTGTCTCGCGGTGCCGGGAAGCAACCCCCGCTTCCTGGAGAAGGCCCAGGGCCTGCCTGCCGACCAGGTCTTCCTGGACCTGGAGGACGCGTGCGCGCCGCTGGCCAAGCCCGAGGCCCGGCACACCATCGTGAAGTTCCTGAACGAGGGCGACTGGACCGGCAAGACGCGGGTCGTGCGCGTCAACGACTGGACCACCCACTGGACGTACCGAGACGTCGTCACGGTCGTCGAGGGCGCGGGCCAGAACCTCGACTGCATCATGCTGCCGAAGGTGCAGGACGCCCAGCAGATCGTCGCCCTGGACCTGCTCCTGACCCAGATCGAGAAGACGATGGGCTTCGAGGTCGGCAAGATCGGCATCGAGGCGCAGATCGAGAACGCCCAGGGCCTGAACAACGTCAACGAGATCGCCACGGCGTCCCCGCGCATCGAGACGATCATCTTCGGCCCGGCCGACTTCATGGCGTCCATCAACATGAAGTCCCTGGTCGTGGGTGAGCAGCCCCCCGGCTACCCGGCGGACGCCTACCACTACATCCTGATGAAGATCCTGATGGCCGCCCGCGCCAACAACCTGCAGGCGATCGACGGCCCCTACCTGCAGATCAAGAACGTGGACGGCTTCCGCGAGGTCGCAGGCCGCGCCGCGGCTCTCGGCTTCGACGGCAAGTGGGTGCTGCACCCGGGCCAGGTCGACGCGGCCAACGAGGTCTTCTCGCCCTCGCAGGAGGACTACGACCACGCGGAGCTGATCCTTGACGCGTACGAGTGGTGCACGTCCGAGGCGGGCGGCAAGAAGGGCTCCGCGATGCTCGGCGACGAGATGATCGACGAGGCCAGCCGCAAGATGGCGCTGGTCATCGCGGGCAAGGGTCGCGCGGCGGGCATGCAGCGCACCTCCAAGTTCGAGGCCCCGGAGGCGTAGGGATCATGCAGTTCGGACGCACCTACGAGGAGTTCGAGGTCGGGGCGGTCTACAAGCACTGGCCCGGGAAGACGGTCACCGAGTACGACGACCACCTGTTCTGTCTCCTGACGATGAACCACCACCCGCTCCACATGGACACCAACTATGCGGAGAAGACGACAGACTTCGGGAAGAACGTCGTCGTCGGGAACTACATCTACTCGCTGCTGCTGGGCATGTCCGTGCCGGACGTGTCGGGCAAGGCGATCGCCAACCTGGAGATCGAGTCCCTGAAGCACGTGGCGCCGACCTTCCACGGCGACACGATCTACGGCGAGACGACGGTCCTCGACAAGACCCCGTCGAAGTCCAAGTCGGACCGCGGCATCGTCTACGTCGAGACCAAGGGCTACAAGCAGGACGGCACGCTGGTCTGCGTGTTCCGCCGCAAGGTGATGGTCCCCACCGAGACGTACATCAAGGAGCGCGGCGGCGAGCAGCCCGGCCGCCCGGAGCTGACCGCACCTGCGGAAAAGAAGACGGAGAAGTAGCCATGGCCCGACTCGCCCAGACCGCCGGTCTCACCGACATCCAGCAGGAGATCCTCTCCACCGTCCGCGACTTCGTGGACAAGGAGATCCTCCCGGTCGCCACCGAGCTGGAGCACCGCGACGAGTACCCGCAAGCGATCGTCGACGGCCTCAAGGAGCTGGGCCTCTTCGGCCTGATGATCCCCGAGGAGTACGGGGGTCTGGGCGAGTCGCTGCTCACCTACGCACTGTGTGTGGAGGAGATAGCGCGCGGCTGGATGTCCGTCTCCGGCATCATCAACACGCACTTCATCGTGGCGTACATGCTCAAGCAGCACGGCACGCAGGAGCAGAAGGAGTACTTCCTGCCCCGCATGGCGGCGGGCGAGGTGCGCGGTGCGTTCTCGATGTCCGAACCGGGCCTCGGCTCGGACGTCTCGGCGATCACGTCGAAGGCGACGCGGGACGGCGACGACTTCGTCCTCAACGGTCAGAAGATGTGGCTCACGAACGGCGGAACGTCGACTCTGGTGGCGGTCCTCTGCAAGAGTGACGAAGGCCACCCCGAGGGCACGGCCCCGCACAAGTCGATGACGACGTTCCTGGTCGAGAAGGAGCCCGGTTTCGGAGAGGTCCGCCCCGGCCTCACCATCCCGGGCAAGATCGACAAAATGGGCTACAAGGGCGTCGACACCACCGAGCTCATCATGGACGGCCTGCGTATTCCGGCCAATCGTGTACTCGGCGGCACCACCGGCCGAGGGTTTTACCAAATGATGGACGGCGTCGAGGTCGGCCGCGTGAATGTAGCGGCGCGTGGCTGCGGTGTCGCACAGCGTGCATTCGAGCTGGGCGTCGCTTACGCCCAGCAGCGTCACACTTTCGGAAAGCCGATCGCCCAGCACCAGGCCATCCAGTTCAAGCTGGCCGAGATGGCTACCAAGGTCGAGGCGGCCCATGCCATGATGGTCAACGCAGCTCGCAAAAAGGACTCCGGGGAACGAAACGACCTTGAAGCAGGAATGGCGAAGTACCTCGCCTCCGAATACTGCAAAGAGGTCGTGGAGGACGCCTTCCGGATCCACGGCGGCTACGGCTTCTCCAAGGAGTACGAGATCGAGCGTCTCTACCGCGAGGCGCCGATGCTGCTGATCGGCGAAGGTACTGCCGAGATCCAGAAAATGATCATCGGGCGTAGGCTGCTCGAAGAGTACCGGTTCCAGGGTTAGATGTCCGAGTACGGGGTGTTTTCTTCGAGAAGAAGATCACACCCCGTCAGCGCACTTCGGTCGTCGACTCGGCTTCACGGCTTGCCCAGTTGCGGGCCGTAACCGATACGATCCCGGAAAGCCGCCGTCCCCCGTCAACAGCGCGGCATCATCCGCTACGAAGGTCATCCATGCCCCACAGCCAAACCTCTGCACCTCGCGACAGCCTCGTCGGCGTACGCCTCGCGCGCGGAGCATCGCCGTGGCTCCTGCCGACCGTCGCCACCGCTGCCCTGAGCCTGGCCCGGTCGCGCCGCTCCAGGAGCGCGGCCGCCGTCGCCGTGCCCGCCACCGCTCTCGCGGCGGGCATGCTGTGGTTCTTCCGCGACCCGGAGCGTGAGATCGCTCCGGGCCGCGTCATCTCCCCGGCCGACGGCGTGGTGCAGAGCATCATGCCGTGGAAGGACGGACGCACCCGCGTCGCGATCTTCATGAGCCCGCTGAACGTCCACGTCAACCGCGCACCCCTCGCGGGCACAGTGACGTCGGTCGAGCACATCCCCGGTGGGTTCGTGCCGGCGTTCAACAAGGAGAGCGAGAACAACGAGCGCGTCGTCTGGCACTTCGACACCGAGCTCGGCGACATCGAGATGGTGCAGATCGCCGGTGCGGTCGCCCGCCGCATCGTCCCCTACATCCCGCAGGGCACGAAGGTCGAGCAGGGCGAGCGGATCGGTCTGATCCGCTTCGGCTCTCGCGTCGACATCTACCTGCCCGAGGGCGTCGAGGTCGCGGTCGAGGTCGGCCAGAAGACCGTGGCTGGGGTGACTCGCATTGACCGTGATTGATCCCCATACCAAGCCCGGCTGGGTGCCGGAGGCCGACGAGGTGGACGACGACGCGGAAGAGATGCCGCTGTCGCTGCGCCTGTCGATAGCGGACACCCTCACGCTCGGCAACGCCACATGCGGCTTCATGGCGGTGTACTTCACCACCACCGGCATCCTGATCCCGCACCTCACGGGCAGCCAGGAGTCGGGCATGGCCCGGCACAGCGCGGCCACGGCCGTGATCCTGATGCTGTGCGCGGCGGTCTTCGACCTGTTCGACGGACTGGTGGCACGAAAGCTCCGCTCGTCGCCGATGGGTGCGGAGCTGGACAACCTCTCCGACCTGATCAGCTTCGGGCTGGCGCCTGCGTACTTCGTCCTCGTCTACGGCATGGTCGCGGACGACGCGCACCAGAGGGTTGCTGCGGTCGGCGCGATCGTCGTCCTCCTGGCAGTCGTCCTCCGCCTCGCGAGATTCTCGTGCGTGACGGTGAAGGACGGCACGTTCCAGGGCATGCCGTCGCCGTTCGGTGCGCTGACCGTCGTCTCGATCGTGCTGCTCGAGCTGCCGTTCGTCGCCACGCTCATGGCCATCCTCGGGACGGCCTGGCTCATGGTGAGCCGGGTCGAGTACCCGAAGCCGCGCGGGCGCCTCGCGGTGGCGATGCTCTCGTGGATCGTCCTCAGCATGGGTCTGCTGACGGCCTGGGCGTTCGACGCGCCGGGGGGCCAGCTGCTCCTCCAGACCGGCTGCTCCCTCCAGCTCGTGCTGGGCGCGGTGATTCCCCTCTTCGCCACGGCTCGGAGGGTGAACAACTTCCGGGACAACCGGCGTGAGGCCAGGGCAGCGCAGTTGCCCTAACGGTACGCAAACGGGTGTGGCCCGAGCCTTCTGGCTCGGGCCACACCCGTTTTTGGGCCCACTGCGCGGGCCCACACGCCGGGGCACCCACGCCTCGGTGCGCCCACCGGAATCTCCGCTCAGGCAAGACGCGATGCACCGCACGTCGTGGGTTGTGCCCACCCCTCCCCCAGCTACCGCTGGGAGGTGCCCCAGCCCTGGGGGTACCTCCCAGGCCCTTAAGGCACTGGGGGAGGAACGACTGCCCACATCAGCCACGCCGCCCGCGTGAGGGAACAAGGTCGGTGCCGGCCGGAGGCCCGAAGGCGCCGCACGCCGAGCGCGGCCACCCGGTGCGGGGGGGGTACCCACGGAGAGCGCGGGGCCACCCCGGCCCGAGGTCTCGCGCCGAGGGCGGAGCCCGTCACGTCAGGAAGTCGCGGCCGATCCGCTCCGCCACCGTCTCCAGAATCGGCCCCGCCTCGGCGATGCAGCGGGCGACGTCCGGTTCCACGTCCGTGAGCGCGTACGCCCGACGGATGCCTGCCCGGCCCAGCGCCTCAGGCCGGAGCGCAAGGCGGCCGCAGACCGCCACGACCTCCTTGCCCGCCGCACGCGCCGCCGCGGCGACGCCCGCCGGGGCCTTGCCGTGCAGGGTCTGCTCGTCCAGCGACCCCTCCCCCGTGATGACGAGGGCGGCGCGTTCCAGTGCGGGCGCGAAGCCGAGAACGTCCAGCATGACCTCGATACCGGGCCGGAAGCTCGCCCCGAACCCGACGAGAGCCCCGTATCCGATACCCCCCGCGGCCCCCGCCCCCGGCGACTGCGCGTACTCCGCGGCCTTCGGGCCGATCGCCTTCTCCAGGACCGCGGCGTAATGGCCGAGCGCAGCGTCAAGCGTGGCCACGTCCTCCGGGCTCGCCCCCTTCTGCGGCCCGTACACCGCGGGCGCCCCCGTAGGCCCGGTCAGCGGGTTGTCGACGTCGCTGGCGAGCACCACGTCGACATCGGCGATGCGCGGATCGAGGCCGGACAGATCCGCGGAGGCCAGCCCCCGCAGCGGCCCGCCGCCCGGCGCGACGGGTTCCCCGTCAGCGTCCAGGAACCGCGCCCCGAGCGCGGCCAGCATTCCCGCGCCCCCGTCGGTGGTGGCGCTGCCGCCGACGCCGAAGACGATGGTGCGGGCCCCCGCGTCGAGGGCCGCGCGGATCAGCTCCCCGGAGCCGTACGTCGTCGCGCTCAACGGCGCGAAGACGCCGTCCGGCAGCCACTGGAGCCCGCTGGCCTCCGCCATCTCGACCACGGCGGTCCCCTCGCGCAGCGCGTACGCCGCCGTGACCTGGTCGCCGAGCGGCCCCGTGACCCGTACCTCCCGGCGCTCGAATCCGGCGGCGACGGCGGCCGCGACCGTACCGTCGCCGCCGTCGGCCACCGGCAGCGCCTCGACCTCCACCCATGCAGCGACGCGGCGCAGGCCGGCCGCCACACGCTCGGCGACCTCCACGGCCGTGAGTGATCCCTTGAACTTGTCTGCGGCTATCAGCACGCGTCCGACCTGGCCGGACTTCCCCGACGACCCCGACGGGCCCGTCGCCTGTGCCTTGCCCGCTGCCGTCCGTGCAGCGTCCGCCACCGTTGCATCCCCTTGCTTCCGGGCCCTGCTGCTCACGCAGGGCAGTCGCGCCGCTGCGACCTTAACCGGAGGCGGGGCCCGCTGCCCATGGCCCGCGTCAGGTGGTGTTGGCCCCGGCCCGGCATCGACCGCGCGAAAGCGCCCGGGAATGGGTAAACCGGAGGCATGACCTCTGTGGACACGCATGTGGGCACGGATGTGGGCACGGAACTCGACGACCGGATCCTCGGCGGCTGGCTCGGCCGGATCGCGGGCAACATGCTCGGCAAGCCGGTGGAGCAGGGCGACCACTGGACACGCGAGCGCATCGACGGCTATCTCACACGGGCAGCCGCCCTTCCCCTCACGGACTATCTGCCGGAACCCGTGTCCGAGTCCGACGGGTTCGCGCTGCGCCCCGAGTGGCGCTCGTGCGTACGGGGCCGTATCCACGGCAGCTGCCGGGACGACGACGTGGACTACGCGATCCTCGGCCTGGACCTGCTGGAAACCCACGGCTTCGGCTTCACCACCGAACAGGTGGGCGAACTGTGGCTGCTGCGGCTCCCGTATCTCCAGACGTTCACCGCGGAGCGCGCCGCGTACCGTAACCTCGCGAACGGCCTGAAGCCGCCGCTGACCGCGACCTACGACAATCCCTACCAGGAGTGGATCGGGGCGCTCATCCGCGCCGACGTCTTCGGCTGGACGTGCCCGGGCGCCCCGCGCCGCGCGGCATCGCTCGCCCGCCGCGACGCGGTGCTGTCGCACAGCGGCAACGGCGTGTACGGCGCGATGTGGGCGGCGGCACTGGTGTCCGCCGCGTTCACGGCGCCGACGGTGCGGGCCGCGGTGGACACCGCGCTCACGGTGATCCCGGCGAGCAGCCGTCTCGCGCGGACGGTACGACGCGTCATCTCGCTGCACGACTCGCGGCTCGGCTGGGAGGACACACTCGACGCGGTCCAGGAGGAGACGGCGGGGCTCAACTGGATCCACGCGATCCCCAACGCCGCCGTCATCACCGCCGGACTCCTGTACGGAGACGGCGACTTCACCCGCACCATCGCTCTGACGGTGCGCGGCGGCCTCGACACCGACTCCAACGGCGCGACCGCCGGTTCCGTCGCGGGCGTGCTGTGCGGAGCCGCCGCGATCCCGCCCCAGTGGAAGGAACCGCTGGAGGACACGGTACGCAGCGCCGTGTTCGGCTTCGACGGGGCGCGTATCAGCGAACTGGCTGAGCGCACGGTACTGCTGGCCGCGCAGAACACCTGACGTACACCGGTTGAAGCCGAGGTGGGAGGCGCCCGCGCTGGTTACCCTTCCCTGGTGACCACTCCGGACTACGCCACCTACATCGCCGGCCTCCCCCGCGTCCTCGCCGGCGCCGCCGCCCTCTTCCGTGATGCCGAAGGGCGCGTACTGGTCGTCGAGCCCAACTACCGCGAGGGCTGGGCGCTGCCCGGCGGAACCATCGAATCCGACGCCGGTGAGAGCCCGCGGCAGGGCGCCAGGCGCGAAACGCTGGAGGAGATCGGCCTGGACGTCGAGCTCGGGCGTCTGCTCGCGGTGGACTGGGTGCTGGGCACGGGGCGCCCGCCGATCGTGGCCTATGTGTACGACGGCGGCGTGCTCGCCGAGGAACAGCTCAAGTCGATCCGGCTGCAGGAGGAGGAGCTGCTGTCCTGGCGGCTGGTGCCACGCGCCGAGATCCAGCAGTACCTGCACGGCACGCTGAGCCTACGGGTGCTCGCCGCACTCGACGTACTGGAGGAGGGCACCGGCACGGCCGAGTTGGAGAACGGCCGGCCTGCGATGTGACGACGGCGGTACGGAGTCCCGCGCTGCGGAGCCCGGGATATCGGTTCGCCGCCGAATGGCCCGCGGCCTGGGCCCTGTCGTCAAACTCCCGCCGTCCGCCCGAAGGGCGGGCCCCGCGGCGTCATGGGGGTCCCTCCCTGCTCGAGCGAAGCCGAGAGCTTGGGGGAGCGTGCGATCGCAAGGCCGGGGCAGGCGGGAGTTTGACGACAGGGCCTAGGCTCGACGGCATGGACAAGCCTCTCGTCGCCATCCTCAGCGGCGCCGGTATCTCCACCGACTCCGGCATCCCGGACTACCGCGGGCCGAACGGGCTGTGGCGGCGCGATCCGGAGGCCGAGAAGCTCGTCACGTACGAGTACTACATGGCGGATCCGGAGATCCGCCGCCGTTCATGGCAGATGCGGCGCAAGAACCGGACCCTGCAGGCCCAGCCGAACGCCGCGCACCGGGCGGTGGTCGACCTGGAGCGTTCCGGGGTGCCGGTGCGGGTCATCACGCAGAACGTCGACGGGCTGCACCAGCTCGCCGGGCTGCCGGACCGCAAGGTCCTCGAACTGCACGGGACGGCGCGGTCGGTGATGTGCACCGGGTGCGGCGCCCGGTCCTCGATGGAGGACGCGCTCGCGCGGGTCGCCGCGGGTGAGGAGGACCCGTCGTGCCTGGACTGCGGCGGGATCCTCAAGTCCGCGACGGTCATGTTCGGCGAGCGGCTCGATCCGGAGGTGCTGGGCCAGGCGGTCGCCATCACCAAGGCCTGCCAGGTGTTCATCGCGGTCGGGACGACTCTGCAGGTGCAGCCCGCCGCGGGTCTCGCCGGTCTCGCCGCCGACCACGGCGCACGGCTGATCATCGTCAACGCCGAGCCGACGCCGTACGACGACCAGGCCGACGAGGTCGTACGGGAGCCGATCGGGACGGCGCTGCCGGATTTGCTGCGGAGCCTGGCCCACTGACCGGGGATGAGTCCCTGTCCCACTGACCGGGGATGAGTCCGCGGTCCACGATCAGAACAGTCCGGCGCCCCGCTCGAAGTCCAGCAGCTGCTGCTTGCGCTCCAGGCCGCCGCCGTAGCCCGTCAGGCTGCCGTCCGCGCCGACCACTCGATGGCAGGGCACGATGATGCCGACGGGGTTCCTGCCGTTGGCGAGGCCGACCGCGCGGGAGGCCTTGGGGTTGCCGAGTTCGTGGGCGAGTTCGCCGTAGGAGCGGGTCTCGCCGTACGGGATCTTCCGGAGCTGCTCCCAGACGGTGCGCTGGAAGGGCGTTCCGTGGAGGTGGAGGGGGAGCGTGAACTCCTTCAGCTCGCCTGCGAAGTAGGCCTTCAGCTGGGTGGCGATCTCCGCGAAGGCGAAGGCGGTGTTGTCGCGGTCGCCGAAACTCTCCTCGGGCGGGCGGTGGCGCTGGCCGGTCATATAGAGGCCGGACAGGACGCCGTCGGTGAGAACGACGGTGAGCGGGCCGTAGGGGCTGTCCATGACGGTGTGCTGACGGTTGCTCGGTGACATGTGTTCGTACATCCTTTTTCGTAACTGCCCTACATGGGCATGAAGTTGATCGGGTGGTCGTCGGTGGCCCACAAGTACTGGACCGCGTAGGCCCGCCATGGGCGCCAGGCCGCGGCGCGGGCGGTGAGCGCGGCCGGAGTGGACGGCAGGCCCAGTTCCTGGGCGGCGCGCCGCATTCCGAGGTCGGTGGCGAGGAAGGCGTCCGGGTCGCCGAGGGCGCGCATCGCGATGGCCTCGACGGTCCAGGGCCCGAATCCTGGCAGCTCGGCCAGCCGCACGCGGGCCTCGTCCCAGTCGCTGTCGGCGCCCAACCACAGCTCTTCTGCGGCTAGTTGGTGGACAAGCGTGGTGAGCGTGGTGCGGCGGCTCCGCGGCAGGGCGAGTGACTCGGGGTCCAGCGCGGCCAGCGCTTCGGGTGACGGGAAGAGGTGGGTGAGGCCGCCCTCGGGGTCGTCCACGGGCTCACCGTGGGCGACGACCAGCCTGGCCGCATGGGTACGTGCGGCGGCCGTGGAGACCTGCTGGCCGAGCACCGCGCGCACCGCGAACTCGGCCTCGTCGACGGTGCGCGGCACCCGCCGGCCCGGCGCCTTGTCGACGAGCGGCGTGAGCAGCGGGTCCGTGCGGAGCAGGTCGTCGATGGCGACCGGGTCGGCGTCGAGGTCGAGCATGCGGCGGCAGCGGCTGATGGCGACGGGCAGGTCGCGCAGGTCGGTGAGCGTCAGGCGGCAGCCGATGTGGTCGGGGGCGGGGGTGAGCGCGGCGATTCCGTGCCCGTAGGGGAGGCGGAGCGTGCGCCGGTAGGCGCCGTCTCGCCACTCCTCCACGCCAGGTACGGCGGTCGCGGCGAGGTGGCCGAAGAGGTTGTCGGGATTGAGCGGCGCGCGGAACGGCAGCCGCAGGGTGAGCGCGCCCGGGGTGCCCGTTCCGTTCGTCCTCTGGGTGCCCCTCAGGGCCCGGGTGCGCAGCTCGCTCGGGGCTAGCGCGTAGACCTCTCGTACGGTGTCGTTGAAGGTGCGGATCGAGGCGAAACCCGCGGCGAAGGCGATCTCCGCCATGGGCAGCGCGGTCGTCTCGACGAGCAGGCGGGCGGTCTGGGCGCGCTGGGCCCGGGCGAGCGCGAGGGGGCCGGCACCCAGCTCGGCGAGCAGCTGCCGCTCGATCTGCCGGGTGCTGTAGCCGAGGCGGGCGGCGAGCCCGGGGACGCCTTCACGGTCGACGATGCCGTCGCCGATGAGCCGCATGGCGCGGGCCACGAGGTCGGCGCGCTGGTTCCACTCGGGTGAGCCGGGGCTGGTGTCGGGGCGGCAGCGTTTGCAGGCGCGGAATCCGGCCTGCTGGCAGGCGGCGGCGGACGGGTAGAACCTCATGTTCTGCGGCTTGGGCGGCACGACCGGGCAGCTCGGGCGGCAGTAAATCCCCGTGGTCAGTACGGCCGTGAAGAACCACCCGTCGAAGCGGGCCTCCTTGGCCTGCACGGCGCGCAGACAGCGCTCGGTGTCGGTGTGCATGGCTCAAGGATGGTGCAGGGTGTCGAGCGGGGCTGGCGGAAATCCGACATCAACCTTGCGCTGCCTGGGAGCGCGCTTCCCTCGGCTGCCTGCCTGGGGCGAGCGTCTCATGCTGGCGCGCTCGGCCGTGTGGGCCTGGTCCGCCCCCGCGGCCCCCGCTGCGCCGCGGTCAGCACTTCGCAGGCCCGCCGCTGCCCCGCGGTCACCTCTTCGCCGGCCCGCCGCTGCGCCGCGGTCAGCTCTTCGCCGACTGCGCGAGCGCCGCGGTCAGCTCTTCGCCGGCTCCGCGAGCGCCGCCTCGAACGCCTCGTACGCCTCCTTGTCGAAGAGGACGAACCTCACCTCCTCGACGGGCGGCGCGGCGGCCTCCCGCACGGTGCGGATGGCGATGCGGGCCCCGTCGTCCAGAGGCCAGCCGTAGCGTCCGGTGGAGATCGCGGGGAAGGCGACGGTCCGTGCGCCCAGCTCGGCGGCGATGCGCAGCGACTGCCGGTAGCAGGAGGCCAGCAGCGCGGAACGGTCCTCGCCGTGGGACCAGACGGGGCCCACCGTGTGGATCACGTGAGCGGCGTGCAGCTGCCCCGCCGTGGTGGCGGCTGCCCGGCCGGTGGGCAGCCCTCCGCCGTACACGGAGGCCCGCAGCTTGCGGCACTCCTCGAGGATCGCGGGCCCGCCCCGCCGGTGGATCGCTCCGTCGACACCCCCGCCGCCCAGCAGTGAGGAGTTCGCGGCGTTGACGATGGCGTCGACCGTCTGCTCGGTGATGTCCCCCTGTACCAGGGTGATGGCGGTCATATCACCCATCGTACGAAGCTGCGCGGGGGTCGGCAGGGCCCGAGGGCCAGCCGATTTCCGTAGGTCAGCAGGCCCCGGAAGATCGGCAGACGTGACCCCGTGCGCGCTGCGGCCCGCCCGTCCCGGAGGCCCGGAGATCACGCCGCCCTCTGCCGCAGTCGCCGCCACACCGCCTTCGCCGCATTGTGCCCCGACATCCCGTGCACTCCGGGCCCGGGCGGTGTCGCCGACGAGCAGATGAAGATCGCCGGGTGCGGGGTGTTGTACGGGAAGAGGGAGAGCTTGGGGCGGAGCAGGAGCTGCAGGCCGGAGGCGGCGCCGCAGGCGATGTCGCCGCCGACGTAGTTCGGGTTCCGGGCGGCGAGCTCGGGCGGACCCGCCGTGGCGCGCGCCAGGACGCGATCGCGGAAGCCGGGGGCGAACCGCTCCAGCTGCCGCTCGACGGCGTCCGTCAGGTCGCCGTCCCAGCCGTTCGGAACATGGCCGTACGCCCAGAAGACCTGCTTTCCGGCGGGTGCGCGGGACGGGTCGGCGAGGCTCGGCTGCACCGTGATCAGGAACGGCGGATCCGGCGCCCGGCCTTCTCGGGACGCCGCACGCAGGGCCGTCCCGATCTCCTGGATGCCGGCTCCGACCTGCACCGTCCCGGCGCGGCGCGGCTCCTCGGCGGTCCACGGCACCGGCCCGTCCAGCGCATAGTCGATCTTGAACACGCCGGCGCCGTACCGATAACGCTCGTAGGCCCGACCCAGCCCGGCGATCCGGGCGAGCGCGGCGGGCGAGGTGTCGAAGACGTACGCGCGCGCGGGCGGCAGGTCGTCCAGGCGCTTGACCTCGTAGTCCGTGTGCACGAGGCCGCCGAGGTCCTTCAGATACGCGGTGAGGGCGTCGGCGATCGACTGGGAGCCGCCGCGAGCGACCGGCCAGCCGCCCGCGTGCGCGGCCAGCGCGAAGACCAGACCGACGGCGCCGGTGGCGAGGCCGTCGAGCGGCGCGATGACATGGGCGACGAGCCCTGCGAACAGGGCTTTCGCCCGGTCGTCGCGGAACCGGCGCATCAGCCACGTCGACGGCGGCAGGCCCACGAGGCCGAAGCGGGCCAGGGTGACCGGGTCGCGTGGGAGCGCAGTCAACGGCAGCGACATGAAGTCGCGGGCGAGGGTGTCCCACCTGCTGGTGAAGGGGGCGACCAGCCTGCGGTACGTCCCGGCGTCGCGCGGCCCCAACGACGCGGCCGTCTCGGCGACGGAGCGCGACAGCACCGCGGCCGTGCCGTCCAGGAAGGGGTGTGCCATGGGCAGCGGGGCATGGAGCCACTCCAGGCCGTACCGCTCGAGGGGCATCGCCTTGAACGCGGGCGAGTTGATCCCCAGCGGGTGGGCGGCGGAACATGGGTCGTGCCGGAAACCCGGCAGCGTGAGCTCTTCGGTCCGCGCTCCCCCGCCCACCGTGTCCCGCGCCTCGAAGACGGCGACGGAGAAGCCGCGGCGGGCCAGCTCGACGGCAGCGGTCAGTCCATTCGGCCCCGCACCCACGACGACGGCATCGAGCATCGACGGCACCTTCGGACTCCCTTGTCAGCCGACGGCCACTGCAACCACAGGATATGCCGCGCCTCTGACAGCCCGACGGGGAGTTGGCAGCCTGCCTGGCCTGCCTTGAAAGCAAGGGGCCCGGCCACCTTGGCAGCGAGCCGGGCCAGGCTTGGATCCGGCCCGGCCAGACTCGGGGAACCGGCCCGGCGGGCGTGGGGGGCCGGCCCGATGGGGCGTTGACAGCCGGCCTGGCGGGGCGTTCCTGGCCGCCCGGCGTCACAGGTCTGTTCGTCGACATCGGGCTGCCGTGACATCGGGCTGCCGTTCGACGGCTTCATCGACATGCCGTGGCTGCCGCGCGACGCCGACGACTGGCCGCCCGTCGGCACGGAGGTCGAGCTGCAGGTGACCACCGTGCGGTTCGACTTCGAGGACGCCCGGGCACGCCTTCAGATCAGGCTCTGCCCGAGAGCAACCCCGCAACCCGGCGAGCCGTGGCCGCGTCCCGCGCGGCCGTGAACGGCAGCGCATTGCCCCCCGTTATCCGGAACGGCTCGCCCGCACGCGTCAGATGTGCACCGCCCGCCTCCTCCACGAGCAGCACCCCGGCGGCGTGGTCCCAGGCGGCCTCCCACGAGAAGGCCACGGCGTCCACCTCACCGCGGGCGACGGCCAGATACTCCAGCCCGGCCGAGCCGCACGGCCGCGGGTCCACGCCCTCCACGCGCAGCCCGAGCAGGGCCTGCTTCTGCTCGGGCGTGGTGTAGTCCGGGTGGGACGTGGCCACCTGCAGCACCTGACCCGCGGCGGGCGAACCGGCCCGCAGCGGTTCGCCGTTGAGCACGGCTCCCTGCCCGCGAACAGCCACGGCCAGCTCGTCGAGCGCCGGGGCATACGTCCACGAGGCGAGCACCTCGCCGCCCAGCGCAAGCGCGACGAGCGTGCAGAACCCGGGGTCCCCGTGCACGAACTGCCGCGTCCCGTCGACCGGGTCGACGATCCACACCGGCGCCCCGCCGCGTATCGCCTCGTACGTCGTCGGGTCCGCGTGCACCGCCTCCTCGCCGACGACCACCGAGCCCGGCAGCAGCTCGGTGAGCGCTGTCGTCAGGAACTCCTCGGCCAGCCGGTCCGCCACGGTCACCAGGTCGTGCGGCCCGCTCTTCTCGACGATCTCGTGCGCGGCGAGCTGCCGGAAGCGAGGCACGATCTCCACGGCGGCCGCCTTGCGGACCACCTCCTCGACGTGGGTGAGTCCGTGTACGAGAAAGTCATCAATCATGCGTCCATGAGAGCATGCGCCACTGACATCGCCCGCCGGGCCCGGTGTACAGGGGATGGAATCACCGTGAACGGGACGAAAGCCGCCCCGCTCCGCCGCCTCGTCCTCGGGCTTCCGCAGCTGAGGCCGTCCCTCAGCGCCCCACGGCGTACCCCTGCATCCCACGCGGATTGGCCGCCGCCGACAGAATCCCGGTCTCCGGGTCCCTGGCCACCGCGCACAGCCGCCCCTCCGACCACGGCTCCCCCACCGTCACCTCATGGCCGCGGCGCCTCAGCTCCTCGACGACCTCGGGATCCATACGGGACTCGACGGTGACGGAGCCCGGTCGCATCCCGCGCGGGTAGAAGGAACCGGGGAAGCTGTCGTTGTGCCAGTTCGGGGCGTCGATGGCGCCCTGCAGGTCGAGCCCGCCGCGCACCGGCCCGCGCAGCGCCACCGCCAGGAAGAAGTGCACCTGCCACTGGTCCTGCTGATCACCGCCGGGCGTTCCGAACGCCATCACCGGCACCCCGTCCTTCAGGGCGAGGGACGGGGTCAGCGTCGTACGGGGCCGTCGGCCGGGCGTGAGCGAGTTCGGCAGGCACTCCTCCAGCCACGCCATCTGCAGGCGCGTGCCGAGCGGAAAGCCCAGCTCGGGCACGACGGGATTGGACTGCAGCCAGCCGCCGCTGGGCGTGGCCGCGATCATGTTGCCCCAGCGGTCGACGATGTCGAGATGGCACGTGTCGCCACGGGTGCCGCCGTCGGGTGCGACATCCGGTTCGCCGGGCACGGACGATGCGCCGGATACGGGCGAGCGGCCGCTCCCGCCCACGGTCGGCTCGCCCACGCCCGCCCCCGCGAGACCCGTCGCATCGAAGCCGGGCTCTCCGGAGGCCACCACGCGCGCGTGCGCGCTCAGCTTCGGCGTGCGCCCGCCCGGACTCCCCGGCCGCAGCTCGGGCGAGGCCTTGGCGTCGATGAGCGCGCGCCGCTGCGTGTTGTACGCGTCGGACAGCAGCTCGGCGACGGGCACCTCCGCCGCGTCCCCGTACCAGGCCTCGCGGTCCGCCATCGCGAGCTTGCAGCCCTCGATGAGCAGGTGCACGTAGTCGGCGGAGCCGTATTCGGGCAGCTCCTGGGGGAGCAGGGCGAGCTGCTGCAGGAAGACGGGGCCCTGGCTCCACCCGCCCGCCTTGCACAGCGTCCAGCCGCGCCAGTCGTACGTCACCGGCGCCTCGTACGACGCGGACCAGGAGGCGAGATCGTCCAGGGTGAGCGTGCCGGTGTGCCGGGTGCCGCTGGTGTCCATCGTGGGGCGCTGCGCCTGCCGTATGAGCGCCTCGGCGATGAACCCGCGGCTCCAGATCTGCCGTGCGGCCTCGATCTGTGCGACCCGGTCCGTGCCGCCCGCCTCGGTCGCCTCGGCGATCAGGCGGCGCCAGGTGGCGGCCAGCGCCGGATTGCGAAGCAACTCCCCCGGCCGTGGGGAGCGGCCCCCTGGCAGATACACCTCCGCCGACGAGGTCCACTCGGTCTCGAAGAGCTCACGGACCGTCTGCACGGTCTCGCAGACGCGCTCCACGGGCGCGTGGCCGTCTTCGGCGTACCCGATGGCGTACGCGAGGACGTCGGCGAGCGACTTCGTGCCGTAGTCGCGAAGGAGCAGCATCCAGGCGTCGAAAGCGCCGGGCACGGCGGCGGCGAGCGGCCCGGTGCCCGGGACGAGGTCCAGTCCCAGTGACCGGTAGTGGGCGACGGTGGCCCCGGCGGGCGCGACGCCCTGCCCGCACAGCACGCGCACCTCGCCGCCCGCCGGCGCAAGGATGATCGGTACCTCACCCCCGGGGCCGTTGAGGTGTGGCTCGACGACATGGAGTACGAAACCGGCGGCGACCGCGGCGTCGTAGGCGTTGCCGCCACCCTCCAGCACGGCCATCGCGGACTGCGAGGCGAGCCAGTGGGTGGAGGAGACCATGCCGAAGGTGCCCTGGAGCGTGGGCCGGGTACTGAACATCTGGCGTCTCACCTCGCTGTTTACGCGCATCGGTCCATCCGATCAGCGCTCAGGAACTGTCCTGGGGGTCTGGGGAGTTCCAGCCAGGACTCGCGTTCACGTGATCATCAAGCAGGCTATCGATCGCCCTGCGTTCCTTCTCCGCTGCCTCCGGCATGAGGTGGGCGTAGTGGTCGAGCGTGATGGTCGGCGAAGAGTGAGGACTTGGTCGCGAGACCGCCCGCCGCCTCATCGAACTCGGTCACACCGTGCTTGTCGGAGCCCGCAACCCCGAACAGGGCGCGGAGGCCGCCGCCGCGCTCGGCGCACGGTTCGTCCCCGTCGACGTGACCGACGACGCGTAAGTCGACGCCGCGGTCGCGGATGTCGCCGAGCACGAGGGCTCGATCGACGTTCTGATCAACAACGTCGGCATCCACGGCCCCACCGGTGACCCCAGCGCCCTGACCGGAGCCGACGCCCTCGGTGTCTTCGACGTCGACCTCGCCGGTGTGGTCCGGACGACCACCGCAGTTCGACCCGAACCCCGGCTCGTATCCGCTGCGGTCAGCCGGTGCGGCGGGAGCGGGACAGAGCCAGCCCGCCGAGGGCCGTGCCGATCAGCCCCACCAGCATGGCCACGTAGGCCCCGCCCAACCCGTTGCCGGTGCCGAGACCACCGTCGGCGGTGGCCGCGACCAGCCCACCGAGGGCCATGCCGATCAGCCCCGCCACCATGGCCACCATGGCGCCGAGTGATCCGTTGGCAGCGCCGAGACGACCGGCGGGGCGGCCCAGCGCCAGCCCGGCGATGACCACGCCGGCCAGCCCCAGCAGCGCGCCCGTGCTGGCCCCGACCCGCCCGAGGCTGAAGTCGTAGAAACTGGCGGCGACCGACTGGACCGAGGAGTGCGCGGCCGCCGGTGCGGCAAGACCGATACCTCCGAGCAGGGCGGCCGCGGCGGCGGCAAGCAGACGACGACCAGACATCAAGGTGCTCCTTCTCTTCCTGCGACTGAGTGTCGCCTGAGCATGTCTGGCGGACCCACCCCCGGTCGTCCGGCGAGTGCAGACACTTCGCACTGCCGCCGATGCCCCATCCGGCTACCACGCACGCCGCAGGAGGCGCGACGGTACTGCGTGTGCGGTAGTCGGCCGCTCGTCCACGAGGGGGACTCGCCCGCGGTGGCAGCCGACTAGGGTGCGCTCATGCGTGCACATGAGTCCGGTGTCCGTGCCCGTGTCGGAGACTGGGTCATCGCTGTCGGCGTGGCGGCGGCACTGCTGGTTACCGGCCTGTCCGGGCAACGTTCCGCCACGAACCTCGACTTGCTCGGGTACGCGCTGCTGACGGCCGGCGGACTGGCGCTTGCCGCGCGCCGCCGGGCTCCGGTTGCCGTTCTGGCCGTCGCCGGACTGTGCGCGGTGGGGTACCAGGCGGTCGGTTTCGATGTGCCTGCTGTCGCGTACCTGTTCGCGGTGTACGCAGCCGTGCGTGCGGGACACCGCACCGTCACGGTGGCGGCGAGCGTGGCCATGCTGGCCCTGCTCCCGCTCGCGGCCCTGGCCTCGGGCCTGCATGACACGGGCGAGGCGTTCGCTCAGGCCCGAGGCGCCTTGGAGCTGGCCTGGCTGATCGCGGCCGGTGCCGCGGGTGAGGCGCTGCGGCAGGCCGAGCGGCGGGCGGACGAGGCCGAGCGCACCCGGGAGGAGACCGCGCGGCGCCGCGCCGACGAGGAGCGGCTGCACATCGCGAGGGAGCTGCACGATTCGCTCACCCACCAGATCTCGGTCATCAAGGTGCAGGCCGAAGTGGCCGTCCACGTGGCCCGCAAGCGTGGCGAGGAGGTGCCGGAGGCCCTGCTGGCGATCCAGGAGGCCGGTCGTGAGGCCAGCCGGGAGCTGCGTGCGACCCTGGAGGCGCTGCGCGACGACGACACGGCCCCGCCGCGTGGGCTCGACGACGTCCCGGAACTGGTGGAACGAGCACGTAAGGCCGGCGGCCTTGAGGCGACGCTGACGATTGAGGGACAGCGGCACGACGTGCCGGCCGCGGTGGGCCGGACCGTCTACCGGATCGTCCAGGAGTCGCTGACCAACATCGCCCGTCACGCGGACGCCGGCACGGCGTCGGTCCGGATCGACTGCCGTCCGGACGCCCTCGCGCTACGCATCGATGACGACGGCAAGGCCACATCAGTCACCGCGCCGACGCCCGGCGTCGGGCTGCTTGGGATGCGCGAACGCGTCACCGCCCTCGGCGGCCGGCTGCGGGCGGAACCGCGCGGCGACGGCGGCTTCACCGTCCAGGCCGAACTCCCCCTGGACCGAGTGTCATGATCCGTGTCCTGCTGGTCGACGACCAGCCGCTCATTCGCAGTGGATTCCGGGCGCTCCTCGATCTCGAAGACGACATCGAGGTGGTGGCCGAGGCCGCCGACGGCAGCGAGGGCCTGGAGCTCGCCAAAGAGCACCTGCCCGACGTCGCGCTCGTCGACATCCGGATGCCGGTCCTCGACGGCATCGAGGCGACCCGGCGCATCGCCGCGGACCCGGCCCTGGCCGAGGTGCACGTCGTCATCCTGACCAACTACGGCTTGGACGAATACGTCTTCAACGCGCTGCGCGCCGGCGCTGCCGGGTTCCTGGTCAAGGACGTCGTGCCAGAAGACTTCCTGCACGCCGTACGCGTCGCCGCGCGTGGCGACGCCCTGCTCGCACCCTCGATCACCCGCAAGCTGATCAGCCGGTACGTCACCCAGCCGCTCCCCACCGACACCGGCACGGGGCTGGAAGAGCTGACCAGCCGCGAACGCGAGGCCGTCGTTCTGGTCGCGCACGGCCTGTCCAACGACGAGATCGCGGGTCGTCTGGTGATCAGCCCGCTGACCGCGAAAACCCACATCAACCGGGCCATGGCCAAGCTCCATGCCCGTGACCGGGCCCAACTCGTGGTCCTCGCCTACGAATCCGGCCTGGTGGCCCCACGCAACTCTTGACATCGACGGTCCGGTCCGTCGTGGGCCGCACGGGTGTGCTCAACGTCTTCGTCTGCCTTGCCGACCCTCGCGACTTCGCCCGATCTTGACATTCAGCCGGAGGTGAGGGGCGTCAGGGCCCCTCACCTCCCGGTTCCCGGTGTCAGCTCTGGAAGAGGTCGATGCGGTTGCCGCTGGGGTCCGCCACGCAGGAAGAGCGTGGCTTCCAGGGCCTGTCGGCGGGGGGCTCGATCTCGGCCGCGCCTGCGTCAAGCGCCCGTTTGTGGACCGTGTCGAGGTCGGCGACGAGAAGGCCGAACCGTGAGGGCCCGGCGGGCCCAGGATGGTTGGGCTCGTGCGCGACGGTCAGCAGGAAGAACTCCTCACCGGGCCAGGTCCCGATCTGGAAGGAGGAGATCTCCTCGTTGAACTCTGCCGCAAACACGTGCTCGTAGAAGGCTCTCGCCTCGCTGAGGCTGCGGACGTTGATGGTCACCTGGACGATGCGCGGGCTGGTCACCTGTGGCATGGCGACTCCATGTTCGATGTAGTGGTCCAGGGTGTGGACCATGCGGGACAGGGTGTGAGCACGTTCCGCCAACTCCTGCTGATGCCGGGTCAGGACGGCCTTGCGGGTGATGGGGTCCGGGTCGTCCAGGACCTGGCGCACTTCGTCGAGCGGCAGGTCGACCTTGCGCAGGGCGCCGATCAGCCGGGCGCGCTGAACCTGGTCGGGTCGGTAGCGGCGGTATCCGGTGTCCGGGTCGACCACCGCTGGAGGTAGGAGTCCGACCTCGTCGTAGTGCCGCAAGGCATGGAGGGATAGACCACTCAGGAGTGCAAAGCCGCCGATGCTCAGGAGGTTGTCGTTGCTCACTGGAACAGCATCGGGTTTCGGGTTGCCCGAGAGTCAACCGCTGCCGGGTGTCGCCGAACTCGATCGCGTCAGGCCCGCGTAGCGGTGTGCGACTCCGCCAGGAAGCAGGTATTCGGCCAGCAGGTTGCCGGCGCGGCGGGATGGCAACCCCATGTCGTGCAGGAGTTCGTCCGCGCAGTGGATGTCGTAGGGGCCGAAGTCGTAGCCGCCGGAGCCCGGCAGCACCTGCTCCTGCCAGGCCAGGCGAGCGTCGATGGCCTCCCGCATCTCCTGCTCGCCCGGGGTGGTGCGCAGCGTCTCCCGGAAATAGCAGGTCAGCCAGTGCGCGGTGAGTTCCATGCCCATGATGTTGTTGAAGACCTGCCGGAAACCGACGAACCCCAGCCGGTCGGCGCTGGGTGGCACGATGCCTCGGTAGAGCCGCAGCCGCCCGGCGGAGTCGTGCACTGGCACTCTCGAATCCAGGAACGGGAAGACTTTGTGGTGCCCCGTGGCGAACACGATGACATCCGCCGCCACTTCCTCGCCGGTCGCCAGTCGCAGCCCCTTGTCGGTATACGCCTCGACAGCACTGACCTTGGGGGCGATCTGGCCGCGGCGGACGGCCCGCGCGTAGCCGTGTGGCATCACTCCCGCGTGGGCCAGGTGGAAGGGGAGCGCGTGAGCGGGCCGCAGCTGCTTCGGCAGCCGGTACAGCCCGGTGGAAATCAGCATGTCGCGGGTGATAAGCCACCACAGAGCCCGCTTGACCCGCTCGTCGATGCGGTCGATCGGACGGATGCAGGCCGGATCGTGGTAGCGGGGCAGGAGCGCTTCACCGAGCCGGGTGAACAGGATCCACTTGTAGCCGACCAGCCCGAGCAGGAACCGCTCGGGGACCATCCAGTTCACCTTGCGCTGCACGAGGGTGGCCGAGGTCGCCTCACGTGCGGCGCGGGTGATCAGGTCCAATGCGGACTTGCCGCCGCCTACGACTACCACGCGCCGGCCGGCGAATGTCCCGGCCCGCACCTCGTTGGAGTGCAGCACGGTCCCGCGGAACAGCTCACGCCCGGGCAGCTCGGGCATTTGGGCATGATGATGAGCCCCACTGGCGACAACGACGTAGTCGAATGTCTCGTGATGAACCTCCGCCGTCTTGTCCCCGGCGGGCCGGGAGTCGATCAACCAGCCGGAGGCGCCCACCCGCCCAGGCCCGTCCACGGGCCGGATGGAGATCACCTCGGTGCCCGGTCGGACGCGGCCCAGCACACCGAAGGTCTCGGCGTAGTTCTCCAGGTAGCGTTGCGTGTCCACCGCACTGGCGAAGTGCAAGCGGTTGGGCAGGTCCGCGAACTCGAAGATGCGGAGCGCGGACTGGTTGGCCAGCCCGTCGTAGCAGCCCTCTGACGACCATATCCCGCCGACCTGCTGGTACTTGTCGAAGACCGTGACGTCGAAGCCGTTCTCCAGCAGCACCTTGGCGGTGACGATTCCCCCGGGGCCGGCCCCGACAACACACACTCTCATCAGCTGCCACCCTCCGCGGGGATCGGCGCATCCAGCTCGCTCATCATCCCAGTTGCGGACCCCCCATGCCCAGCGTATGGCCACAGTGCCTGAGGCAGCAGCCAGCTCGGTGACAGCTCGTCAAGTCACGGTGAGGTGCAGGACGTACCGCTCTCCGGTGCGGATCCCACCGGCCAGATTCGTCGTGCGAGACGCCGTCGGTCCGGACCCAGGCCCGAGGTGTGGATGATGGCGTAGACGCCCCATCCTGGCTGGTACGTCCTGGGGCCGGCCGCTTCGGCGATGAGGCCCGCTGCCAGTCGGTTCCTTCCGCGCCCGGCCGGGCGAGCTGTCCGGCGGCCAGCAGCAGCACGTGGCGATCGCACGAGCGAGGTCGCGGTAGGCGGACTGGGCCGGCGTCACCACGTCAGAGTCAGCGAACCTCCGACCGGCAGCGTGTGCCAGCGGTCGGCGTAGTCGTCGAACCGGGACACGATCCGGTCGACCACCGGGGGGATCTCCCCCGCCGTCACATACGCCGGCAGCTCCCGCGCGTGGCCGTGCCGCACCTCCCACACGGGTACGGCGATGCCCGCCAGCTCCTCCGACCTGGCCATGTCGGCCTTCGCCTGGTGGGACGACTTCACTCGCTTCGACTTGCGGCGCCGGGCGGCCTTGGCGCGCTCCGCGGGGTCGGCGGGCCAGAACAGGCCGTTGTCACCGGCGGCCAGCCGCCCGTAGACCCCGAGCGTGATGCCCGCCTCCGCCTCGACGAGGAAGTGCACCAGGTCGTGCGGGAGATACGGATGCCCGCCGGGCCCGTTGCGCGGGGCGAGCGCGGCACCGGTGTCGCGGTGCACGGCGATTTCGTAGCTCGTACCGGGACCCTTGGTGAAAACGACGCGCATGCCCGGCACGGTAGGTGACGGTCGCGGCCGCACGCCACGTGTTTTCCGGCGCGCGCAGCGGGGGCATCCAGGTCGGCACGCCAACGCTGATGGTGTCCGGCAATCCGTTGATCAGCCGACATGGGAGGCGATGGTTCGCGCACACACCAGGGACTCGGTATGCGTCGTGTCCACCTCCAGGTCATAGATCACCCCCTCGTGAACCGAATCCGCCTGCAACGCGGCCATTCCCTGGACCCGGTCTCCGCGTGCGACCTCACGGCCCGCGGCGACCGCACTCTCACACTTGACGCCGACCCACAGCACGGCCAGATCGCCAAGTGCCTTCTGCCACCGTTGCTGAGACGCCGCTCCGCCGAGGAAGACGTCATCGATGATGACCCGGGCGCCTGCACGGGCCATCGCCGCGACGCCCTCCATCCATGCCGCCTCCAGCGCCATGAAGTCCGCCCCGACGCTCACCACGCCGTCCGCCGCGATCTCGATCCCCTCGTCCGACGCCTGCATCTTCGCGGGCATCGCGTCGACGAATGAATCGACCCCGAACGCCAGCCACGGATCCGGCAGTACGGCCTGCAGGCACCGTACGATCCCGGACTTCCCCGAGCTGGAACCACCGTTGAGAATGATCATCTGAGTCGTCACCGCGCCACAGTAGGTCGCGTCCCACACGGCAGGAAACGAATATCGGCAAGCACGCCAAGAACGACCTCTTCCGACCGCAGGCCAAGCCCACAGGTGGTGATCCTGCGGTGGCGCGGTTGAAGGCGACTTCATCGCCGCTCGTACGGGACCACTACGACGACAGGGACCGATCGGTGCTCAGCGGTGCGGTACCACGGCGACGGGGCAGGCCGCATGGTGCAGAGCGGCGTGGGCGACGGACCCGATGTGAGTGCCGATGGGGGAACGACGTACCCGGCGTCCGACCACGAGCAACTCCGCGCGGGAGGCGGCCGACAGCAGCACCTGTCCCGCGCTGCCGATTTCGACATGCTCGATCACCGGCACGCCGGGGAACCGCTCCCGCAGCGGTGCGAGCGCCTCGCCCAGTGCCTTCTTCTCGAACGGCTCCAGCCCTCCCGCCTCGTCGAGGAGCCGCATCGAACCCGGGCTGTACGCGTAGAGGGGCGGCAGACTCCACGCACGCACCGCTCGTACAGTAGCGCCTCGCGCGGCCGCAGCCTCGAAGGCGAATGCAAGAACGTCTTCGCTGTCCTCCGGACCGCCCTGCTGGCCCACAACTACCTCGCGGCCTTCGAGACCATCTGTCTCCCCGTGGTGGGCCCGGACCAAGACGACCGGCCTCGTCGCGGCCGCGATCACCTGCTGACCGTACGAGCCGAGCAGGAAGCCGACAAGGGCGCCGTGCCCTCGGGATCCAAGCACCAGCATGTCCGACCGCGCGGCCTCGTTCAGCAGAGCGTCGACCGGCGTGCCCGAGAGCAATTCGGCCGTGACGGGCAGGTCCGGGTACCGACCGGCCACGCGTGATTCGGCTTCCCGTAGTACGGCCTGGGCCGACTGGGCCTGAGCCTCTCTGTCCTGCACAAGAGGCAGGTCCAGGCGCTGCCAGAGCCAGGCGTGCGCGATACGGAGCGGCGCCCCGCGCAGCGTGGCTTCGCGGGCCGCCCACTCGGCCGCGGCCAGGCTTTCAGGGGATCCGTCCACTCCGACAGAGATTGCGAGGGTCACGGGTTGGCCTCCGTACGTTTCATGGGCACGGCCTCTCAGCCGTCCCTGTCTCCTTCCAGCATCGGGGGGAGCGGGGGCTGTGGCACAAGGGCCGGTCGGCCCCTCCAGCCGGGCCCATCAGCGATGCTCGGCCGGGTGATCTTCGACCGTTGGGGAAACCCGGAGCGGCTTCCGCTGGCATGACGGTCCAGACCTCCCGAGGGCCGGCCGTGTGGGCGACGGTTTTGGGACGCGGTACCACGTTCCGGAAACGCGTTCAGTGCTGTTAGCCCGAACAGCGGGAGTCTGATCGAACGCATCGCGAGCGGACGGCCTCAAGCCGTGGTCCAATGCGCCGATGCACCCTGCGTGAGAGTTCTGCTGTACCTGCTCCGACGTGCCGGAATGCGCACTGACCGCCGCCGGGGAGCACGGTTCACACGGGTAGCGGCGCTGCTGTCCGTGGCCATCGGGTTCCCGATGATCGCCCTGCTTCCGAGTGCTTCCGCCGAGCTGTCCGGGAGATCCACCGTGCCGGCGAGCGCCGCGAAGTCGGCCGAGGAATTCGGCATCGGCAGGCTGCACGCGTGGGGAGACAATGCCGGGGGGCAGCTGGGTCTGGGTGACAAGACCGACCGCCCCAGCGCTACGCAGGTGGGCACCTTCAGCGACTGGCAGCGGGTGGCGGTCGGGCCGGGGCATTCGTGCGCCGCCCGTCTGGACTCGCTGTGGTGTTCGGGGATGAACAACTTCGGTCAGCTGGGGCTCGGCGACAACACTCAGCGCCTCACGATGACGCAGGTCGGTGCCAGTACGACCTGGGCGGCGATCGCCGTCGGCGAGAACCACACCTGCGCGACCCGGGCGAGCGGGACGCTGTACTGCTGGGGCAGGAACCAACTCGGCCAGGTCGGACTGGGTGACGCCGTCAACCGCAACACCCCGGTCCAGGTCGGCACCGCCTCGGACTGGGTGGCCCTCTCGGCAGGGTTCGACTACACCTGCGGCATCCGAGGCGACCGCACCCTGTGGTGCTGGGGACGCAACGCCAGCGGTCAGCTCGGGCTCGGTGACACGACCGACCGCAACAGCTCCGTCCAAGTGGGTACCGCCACCTATTGGGCGACCGTCTCTGCCGGCCGGGCGCACACCTGCGGGGTGCGCGTCGGGAACATCGTGTCGTGCTGGGGCGCCAACGCAGACGGGCAGCTCGGCCTGGGCGACACGACCGCCCGCAACACACCCACCCAGGTTCCCGGACTGAGGGCCCGCCCGATGAGAACAGGCTCCAACTCCTACAGCAACCAGTCGGTGTCCTGAACTCGGCCGGAGTCGAACCAGCCGGATGAACCGTGCAGCCGACCTCACCTTGCCATCAGCCCGTACATCAACGTCACCGTCGAGGACGGCACCGGCGGCTCGTTCGACTCCTGCGACGGCTTCACGCCCGCCGGCGCCGTCGACTACGACGACACGCTCGAGGACGCGTCCGGTGCCGTGCCGTCGTCTGCGACCAGGTGGCACGACACCTCCCGGCCGCCGCCCGGCAGGACCCGCAGCTCCGGCACCTCGGCACGGCAGCGTTCTACGGCCAGCGGACAGCGCGTGTGGAAGCGGCAGCCGGGCGGAGGGTCGAGCGGGCTCGGCAGTTCGCCGCTCAGCACGATGCGCTGCCGCGAGCGCTGCTCGGCCGGGTCCGGAACGGGCGCCGCGGACAGCAGCGCCTGGGTGTACGGATGCTTGGGGTGGGCGAACAGCTCGGACGTCGGCGCCTGTTCGACGATCTGGCCGAGATACATCACGGCGATCCGGTCGGCGAGGAACTCGACGGCCGCGAGGTCGTGTGTGATGAACAGGCAGCCGAAGCCACGGTCACGCTGCAGGTCGGCGAGCAGGTTGAGCACCGACGCCTGCACCGAGACGTCGAGTGCCGAGGTCGGCTCGTCGGCGACGAGCAGGTCGGGGTCGACGGACAGCGCACGGGCGATGGAGATGCGCTGCCGCTGCCCGCCGGACAGTTCGTGCGGATGCCGGTGGGCGTGCTCGGGGCGCAGCCCGACCTGCTCGAGGAGTTCCGCGACACGCGCGCGTGCCGCTTCCCCCTTGGCGAGCCCGTGCAGTCTCAGCGGTTCGGCGATGATCGACCCGACGGTCATCCGCGGATCGAGCGACGACGAGGGGTCCTGGAAGACGAGGTGGAAGTCCTTGCGCAGGGGGCGCAGGGCGCGCCGCGACATCCGCGTGATGTCGCGGCCGTTGATGCGTACGGTGCCGCCGGTGGGCTCGTCGAGGCGGACCGCACAGCGTCCGACGGTGGACTTGCCACTGCCCGACTCGCCGACGAGGCCCACGACCTCGCCGCGGCCGACGGACAGGGTGACGCCGTCGGCGGCGCGTACGGTGCCGCCGGAGCCGCTGAAGTGGCGTTCCAGGCCGACGAGTTCGAGCACGGGGTGCGGCGCGCGCCCGTCGGTGGTGTCGGCGGTGGCGGTGGTCGCCGTGTTCGCGGTGGTCACTGTCCGGCCTCCTGGTTGATGCGCTGGAGCGCGACGTCGTGCGGGTGCCAGCAGGCCGCCCGGTGCGCGGCGTCCGCGCCCACATCGGCCGCGACGGCCTTGAAGCCCGGGCGGCCCGACGTGCACTGGTCGTCCGCGAACGCGCAGCGCGGGGCGAAGGTGCAGGCGTCGGGCTGTTCGTCGAGGCTCGGAACGAGGCCCGGGATCTCGGGCAGCCGGCGCTTGCCGGCGGGCCGGAGTGCCGCTCCCGGCGCCGCCGCCACGCCGGGTTCGAGCACCGCACCCGGCCCCGCTGCCACTCCCCGCCCGGCCACCACGCCGGGCCTGAGCACCGCGCCGAGCAGCCCGCGCGTGTACGGGTGCCGGGGACCCTCGAAGAGCTCGTGCACCGGGGCTTGTTCGACGGGCCGTCCCGCGTACATCACGAGGACCCTGTCGGCGATGTCCGCCACGACCCCCAGATCGTGGGTGATGAGCACGACGGCGGTGCCGAGGCGTTCCCGCAGGGACTGCAGGACCTCGAGGATGCCCGCCTGGACGGTGACGTCGAGGGCGGTCGTCGGCTCGTCGGCGATGAGCACGGCCGGGTCGCAGGCGACCGCGACGGCGATCATCACACGCTGCCGCATGCCGCCGCTGAGCTGGTGCGGGTACTCGTCGATGCGCTGCCGGGGTGCCGGTATGCCCACCAGGTCGAGGAGTTCGACGGCACGCGCGCGTGCCTGCTTCTTCGTCAGCCCCTGGTGGCGGCGGAGTACCTCGCCGATCTGGCGTCCGACCGTCAGGACCGGATTCAGCGACGTCATCGGCTCCTGGAAGATCATCGCGATGTCCTTGCCGCGGACCCGCCCCAGTTCCTTGTCTCCGGCCCCGGCGAGTTCGCGTCCGGCGAGCCGGATCGACCCGGTGATGCCCGCCGTGGGTGGCAGCAGCCCCATCACGGCCATCGCGGCCACGGACTTGCCGCATCCCGACTCTCCCACCACGGCGAGCACCTCACCTGCCGCGAGGTCGTACGACAGGTGGTCGACGGCGTGCACGGTGCGGTCGCCGGACCGGAACGACACCGACAGGTCCCGCACGCTCAGCACGGGGGCGTCCGGGGCCACCGCCGCGGCGGTGGCAGCGCCGGCAGGCACGCCGGCGGTGGTGTCCGGGGTCTCGGGGGCGTCAGGCGTACTCATCGGGTGCCTCCACGGGGATCGAGGACGTCGCGCAGCCCGTCGCCGAGCAGATTGAACGCGAGGGTCGCCGCGACGATGGCGAGGCCGGGGAAGACCGCCATCCAGGGCGCGGGCGCGAGGAACGCCTGGGCGCTCGACAGCATCACGCCGAGCGAGGGGTCGGGCGGCTGCACGCCCAGGCCCAGGAAGCTGAGCATGGCCTCGCCGATGATCGCGGACGGAATGCCGACGGTCGCCTGGACGATGAGCGCCGAGGTGGCGTTGGGCAGGATGTGGCGCAGGAGCACGGTTCCGTCGCCGCCGCCGTTGGCGACGGCCGCCGCCACATAGTCGGCGTGGGCCAGGCGAAGCGTCTCCGCGCGCGTGATCCTGATGACCGCGGGCGTCTGCGCGATGCCGATCGCGATCGTCGCATTGGTGAGCGAGGGCCCGAGGACCGCGGCCAGTCCGACGGCCAGCACCAGGAAGGGGAAGGCGAGCAGGGTGTCGGTGAGCCGGGAGACGGCGCTGTCCGCGACTTTCCCGTAGTAGCCCGCGAGCAGGCCGAGCGGTACGCCGACGAGGAAGGCCAGTACGACCGCCAGCAGGCCCACCTGCATGGAGGCGCGCGCCCCGTGGATGACACGGGAGAGCTGGTCGCGGCCGAGGTCGTCGGTGCCGAGCCAGTGCGCCCAGCCGGGTGCCGACAGCGCGTTGTCGAAGTCGGGCCGGGCGGGGTCGTAGGGCGCGACGAGGGGTGCGAACAGGGCGGCGAGGACGAACACGGCTGCGATCACGGCACCGGTCATCGCAAGCCGGTTCGTGCGGAGGGCCTTCAGCTTGGCGCTGCCGGTTCCCCTGGCCCTCATGTCCCGTATCGCTGTCGCGACGGCTGCCGTGGTCACCGGGCTGCACCTCCGAGCCGGATGCGCGGGTCGATGGCCGAATAGGCCACGTCGACCAGCAGGTTGATCAGGATGTAGGCGGCGGAAGTGCACAGCACCACGCCCTGCAGGGTCGCGTAGTCGCGGGTGAAGACGGCGTCGATGGTGAGCTTGCCGAAGCCGGGGAGGACGAAGATCTGCTCGGTGACGACCGCGCCCGAGATGAGGTGGCCGAGTTGGAGGCCGAGCACGGTCACCACGGTGACCAGGGAGTTCCTGAGCGCGTGCCCGCCGATGACCTCGCGCCGTGACAGTCCCTTGGCCCGGGCGGTGCGTATGTAGTCGGCGGAGAGCGAGTCGAGCATGGCCGCCCTGGTCTGCCGCATGACGACGGCCGCGAGGCCCGAGCCGAGGACCACCGCGGGCAGCACCATGCGGCGCAGGTTGTCGAGGGGATCCGTGCCGAAGGGTACGTAGCCGGAGGCCGCGAAGACGGGAACGGCGATGGCGAAGCCGAGGACGAGCACGATGCCCAGCCAGAAGGTCGGAACGGACAGCCCCAGCAGCGCCACGGCATTGGCGAGCCACTCCTCGGGCCTGCCCCGCCGGACGGCCGCGACGACGCCTGCGCCGATGCCAAGTACGACCGCGAACAGCAGGGACAGCGCGGCGAGTTCGAGGGTCACGGGCAGTGCCTCGGCGATGGCGTCGGAAACCGGGAGTCCGGTGCGCGACGAGGTGCCGAGGTCTCCGGTGAGGGCGTGTCCGACGAACCGTCCGTACTGGATCACGATGTTGTCGTCGAGTCCGTACTCGGCACGGATCGCGGCGAGCGCCTCGGGGCTGCGCTCCTCTCCCGCGAGGGCGAGCGCCGGGTCGCCGGGCAGGGCACGGATGCCCGCGAAGACCACGACGGAGACGAGGATGAGCGTGATGACGCACTGGCGCAGGCGTGTCAGGAGATACGCGGCCATGGGGTTCCGTGGAGCGGGGAGCTTCATCATCGGGCGTACCCCGCGTTCCTGACCCGGACCAGGCCGTCACCGTAGACGCGGACGCCTGCCACGTCCTTGCGGGCGACGACGTAGTTCTTTTGCCGGTAGAGGTAGATGAGGGCGTGCTGGTCGTTGGCGCGGCGGGTCAACTCGTCGTAAATGCGAGCTCGTTCGTCCGGTTCGGCCTCGGTCCGGCCCCGGTCGATCAGGTCGTCGATCTTGGGATCGGAGATTCCGTAGGAGTTCATGGCACCCCGGGTCTTCAGGAAGCTGGCGATGTTGCCGTCCGGGTCGAGCCGCCCGGACCAGCCGCTGAGGTAGGCGTCGTAGTCGCCGGAGTCGGCCTCTTCGAGGAGCGTTGCGTACTCGGTGGGGCGCAGGGTGACGTCGAACCCGGCCTCCTTGGTCATGGCCTGGATGACCTGCCCGACGCGGTTCTGCTCGGGCGTCGTGGAGACCTTGAGCTCGAGCCTCACCGGGGTCTTCACGCCCGCTTCCTTCAGCAGCCGCTTCGCCTCGGCGACGTCCCGCCCCGGGCACTGCGACGCCTTGACGCCGGGCGCGACGGCGGATTCAGGCGATATCGGGCCACATGCAGGTTCGTACATGCCCTGGAAGACGACCTTGTTGATCAGACGGCGGTCGATGGCGAGCTCGAAGGCTGCACGCACGCGTGCGTCGCGCGCGAGGGGCGTGTCGATACGGCCGGGCTTCTCACCGAGGCCCTTGACGTTGCCCACGTTGAGGCCGATGCCCTGGTAGCCGAGCGAGGGCGAGTTGAAGAGCTGGAGCTCCGGCTCGGTGAGGGCGCTCCGGACGTCGACGGGGGTCATCTGGTCGCCGATCTGGATGTCGCCCGAGCGCAGGTTGGCGAGGCGCACGTTGCCGTCGGGGATCGGCCGGTAGACCACCCTGTCGAGGTGGACCGTGTCGGCGTCGTAGTAGTTCGGGTCCTTGACCAGCACGACGCGGTCGCCGCCGACACGTTCCTCGAAGCGGAACGGGCCGACGCAGGACGGGTGGTTGGTGAAGTTCTTGCCGTACTTCTTGAGCGCGGCCGACGACATCACCATGCCGGAGCGGTCGGCGAGTACGGCGGTGAGTGGGACGTAGCGCTGCTTGAGGGTGAGCTTGACCGCGTACCGGCCGGTGGCCGCGGCGCTCTCGAGCGGAGCGAGTTCGGTGGCGCGGGCGGAGCCCGGCAGGTCGCGGTGGCGGAGCAGGGAGGTGACGACGGCGGCGGCGTCGAGCGTGGTGCCGTCGCTGAACCGGGCGTCCTTGCGGACGCTGAAGGTGACCGTCCGGCCGTCGGGTGAGGTCTTGGGCAGGGCGGTGGCGAGCTGGGGGACGACGGTGCCCCTCTGGTCGACGTCGTAAAGCTTCTCGCACATACCGGCGAAGACCGTGCGGCCCACGAGTGTCTGCGCGAGCGACGGATCGAGCTTGTCGGGATCGGAGGCGAGCGCGACCGTGAGGGTGCCTCCCTCGCGTACGGGACGGTCGTCGGCCATGCGCTCCCCGCCGACCTCGGTGGCCGAGGACTGCAGGGAGCCGCAGCCCGCCGTTGTGGACAGGACCAGGACAACTGCCGTCAGAGCAACGGCTGTTCGGCGCACGAGGACAGACCTCCGGCGGGGGGATGCGCGATCAAGGAATACCGTGGAACGTATTTCGCATACATTCGATGATCAAGGGGTCCGACCGGAAGGACTGCGGGAAACCTGTGAAGTTTGAATGTCACAGCGCGACATAAAGGTGCACGCTACACACATTGACCTGACCGTCGCGCGGAACGGGCCGCGGGCCGATCGCGGTGACACACAGGGCGATCGCGGTGGCACACGGGGCGATCGCGGTGACACACGCGCGATCGCGACGACGCGCGGGCCGTACGAATGCCGCGACTTGCCGCGCGTACCGCCAAGCGGATGGCACGATGGCCGCCATGACCACCGGTCCTGGCTTCCGCCTCGCGCGCTCCGCGATCTTCGCGGGCGCCTGTGTGGCGACGACGGGCCTGGGCCATGCGTTGATGTCCGGTGATGCGCTGCCGGGCCGGGTCGTCGGCTCCGCGTTCGCCGTCGTCGTCCTCGCCACGTGGTTCCTGACCGGGCGCGAGCGCGGGGCTGCCATGGTGACCGGCGCGACCGTGGTCACCCAGATCGCGCTGCACCTGGCCTTCACCCTGGCCTCGCCGCAAGCGGGCCCTGACGCCACGTCCTCGACGGCGCATCACATGGCCGGTATGGGGACGGGCTCGGGCATGAGTACGGGCTCAGGCGCGAGTACCGGCATGGCGCACATGCACCACGCCGTGGACTCGGCCTCGATGGCGTCGGGTCATGCGCACATGGCGTCCGGCCACGGCACGTCCCTCGGGATGGTGCTGGCCCACGCCCTGGCAGGGCTGCTGTGCGGCCTGTGGCTGTGGCGGGGCGAGGCCGCGGTGTTCCGGCTCGGCCGGGCCCTCACCGCGTTCCTCTTCGCGCCGCTGGAGCTGGCCGTCGGCGTGTTCACGGCGGCAGCGGTGCATCAAGCGCCCCTCTCCGTGCGGCCGTTCCGTCGCGGCGGCCACCGGCTGCGCCGTCTGCTGCTGCGGCACGCCGTCCCACGCAGGGGTCCGCCGGTACGTCCGGTCTGCGTCTGACGCCCGTCCCGGCCACGGCCGGTGACCGGTGAACCGGTGACGTGCCTGAGTACCGGCGCGCGAGCGGCGTACCTGCGTATGTGCGTACGTGCTTGAGCGCCGGGTCTTCTTGAGACCCCGTGGCTCTCCGAGTGCCCGCCTCTGCCTGTCCTGCTCCTGCCTGACCTGCCCGCTGCCTGCCCTGCCGCATCCTGTTCAGCCCGGCCATCGGTTGTCCGTGGCCTGCGCTGACGCGCCGTCGGGGACGGAGTGGCGGTGGGCCGGTCACGGAGACGGGACGGGGCCGTGTGCCCCGGAGGGCTGCCCGCCGGCGGAATCGCGCCCCCGCGCGCCGGTTCCGCCCGCACGCGAAGGACAGTTTGCGATGACCCCTTCCCTGATACGGCCACCGCGCGGCCGCACCCGACCGCACAGCGACACACAGGTCACCGAGTGGGCTCTGGCCGCCCGGGACGGCGACCAGGAGGCGTTCGAGAGTTTCGTCCGTGCCACCCGCGGCGACGTGGGGCGCTTCGTCGCCTATCTCCGTGGCGATGGGGATCCGCACGGAACCGACGACCTCACCCAGGAGACCTATCTGCGGACGCTCACGGCGCTGCCCCGGTTCGCGGGCCGGTCGTGCGCGCGCACCTGGCTGTTGGCGATCGCCCGCCGCGTCGTCGTCGACCGCTATCGCTCGGCCGCCGCCCGTCCGCGTATCGCCGACACCCGCGACTGGCAGGCCGCGGCGGAGCACACGCAGGCCGGTGGCCTGCCCGGATTCGAGGAGGGTGTGGCCCTGCTCGACCTGCTGAGGTCGCTGGACGCGCCGCGCCGGGAGGCGTTCGTGCTCACCCAGCTCCTCGGTCTGCCCTATGCGGAGGCCGCCTGTGCGGTCGGCTGTCCGGTCGGCACCGTGCGTTCCCGGGTGGCCCGGGCACGCGAGGACATGAACGCGCTGCTGCGCCAGGCGGAAGCGCCGCACACACCGAAACCGACGGTCCCGAACCGCAGGTCCGGGGGGCACATACCGTCCGTTTCCCCGGCCCGTCGTGTCCCACATCCCCAGATTCCACACGGAGGTTGAACCATGACAGACGCCAACGGCCTCGAGCCGGTCGCCGCGTTCTGCGGCAACTGCAACTGCGGCTGCCCGCAGCTGTACGTCGACCCGAACGCTCCCGCCGATCGCCGTGTCCTCCTCACGGACGACTTCGGGCAGCGTGTTCAGATGAGTGCGGACCAGTTCGCCTCGCTGGTCGACGAGGCCAAGTCGGGCGCCCTCGACGCCGTACTGAAGGCCTGAACGGGGCGGCGCGGCGGTGCGCCTCAAAGCACCGCCGCGCCGCGGCCCCTTCCGTCGGGGCAGCCGTCATAGGACGTGCCGGGGCGGTTTCGTCCTCAGCCATGTGCCAGGCCGTGGTGCCGAGTTCTCCCTCGGGCCCGATGTCGAGCGGGTCCGCCACACGTACGGTGACGGGATCGTCGCCCGCCGCGGGCGCGATCCGCAGATACGTGCCGGCCTGGGCTCCACTGCGCCAGACCAGGTTCGTCTGCGCCGACTCGCCGGGCTCCAGGATCAGCGGCCCCGGTTCCGCGTCCTCCGGCGGGGCCATGGGGGATGGAGTCGGTTCCCTGGACGGCCTTCACCCCGTCCATGGCCTTGCCGTTCTCGTCCAGGACGCGGACGGACGGATAGCCGTTCAGGCTGTACGGCTGCTTACCGCAGTTGGTGAGGGTCACCGTCTGGGCACGCAGTCCCATGGCGCCGTTCACCGGGCCCGCCGAGATGCGCACACCAGATTCCGTGCAGGCCGTCGCGTCCTGGACGGGCCTGCTCGCGCTCGGCGCCTGACCGAGCGGCCGCTCCGGGGCGAGCGGCGCGGACGATGTCACAGACTGCGCGGGGATGCGCTCGGGGTTCCGCTCGCGATCCAGCTCAGCCGACAGGCCGCAACCGGTCACCGCGAATGCCGACAGGGCGGTGACAACGGCGAACAGGACCGGCCTCAGCCGTATCGCAATCACTCCCTGATCATCCCATGCGACTTGTCGGCGGACGGTGATCGGGCGCGGAACTGCTTTCGCAGGCCGTGCCGCCGGTCCCGCACTGCTGCAGGGCGGCGAGCGATACGGCACAAACGGGGCTCCCCTGTCGCCCCACAGAGACTCGTGTGAAACTGTCGTACCCTCCGCATGCGGGCCGAGCCCAGTGCGGCCCCCCGTCCGCACCGACCCCCGAGAAGTGACCCGTGCGTACTCTTCCTCTGCCGCTCACTCTCACCGCGCGCCTGCTGCCCGTCGCGCTGCTCGCCATCACGGGCTGGGCCTGGACGTCCGGCCCGGGCGCCTCACCGGCCGGGCACACCGAGTCGCCGTCGGGCGGCGGAGCGACGCCCTCGGCGTCCGCGACTGCAGTGGCGGTGCAGACGCACCGCAAGCCGCCCGAACCGTGCGACAGCATTTCGGACAAAACACTCAAGTCCCTGGTACCGGGCGCCAAGACGGCGGGCAAGGAGCTCGCCTCGACCGACAAGTCGGTGCGCCGCACCTGCTCCTGGAACGCGCTCAAGGGCTACGACTACCGGTGGCTCGACGTCACCTTCGAGATCAAGGACAACGACGCGGCGGCCGAGAAGGCCTACAAGGACCGCATCGCGGAGAAGAGCGGCGGAGGGGCGGTCCCCGGTCTCGGCGACACGGCGTACTCCGTCGTGAACCTCACCACCGAGGACAAGCAGGAGACGCGCGAGGGGGTGGTGATCGCCCGCGCGTCCAACGCATTGGTGATCGTCACGTACAACGGCAGTGACTTCGAGACGAAGAAGGCGCCCAGCACGGACGAGATCAACAAGGGTGCCATCAAAGCGGCCAAGGAGGCGGTGGCAGCGTTGGAGGACGGCCAGTAGAACCGACCGTCCTCCACAGCCGACGGCAGCCTGGTAAGGCCTCTACACCTCGGCCCGCTCCTCCCCCCGCCCGGCCATCAGCACCACGTACAGCACCAGCGCCGACGCCAGACCGATCGCCCAGCCGTAGTCCGCGAGCGGCTTGAGGAACGGGATGAGGCCGTCGACCGGGAAGGGCCCCTGCTTCACGCCCTTCGCGTCGACGGTGGAGTACGACCCGCCGACCGCGAGCAGTCCGCCCACCGTGAAGGCCAGGATCGCCCTCCAGTTGAAGCCCGACGCGTACCAGTACCGGCCCTCGCTCTTGTAGAGGTCGGCGAGGTGCAGGACCGTGCGGCGCACGATCCAGTAGTCGGCGATGAGGATGCCGGCCACCGTGCCGAGGAGACCGCCGACCACACCGAGCCACGTGAAGATGTAGAACTCCGGCGTCGAGATCAGCTTCCACGGGAAGATCAGCACACCGATGACGCCGGTGATCAGCGCGCCCGTACGGAAGTTGATGAGCTTCGGGGCCAGGTTGGCCAGGTCGTACGCGGGAGAGACCACGTTGGCCGCGATGTTCACGGAGATGGTGGCGACCAGCACGGTGATCAGCGCGAAGATCAGGCCGAAGACGTTGTCGGCCTTGGCGGCCAGCGTCACCGGGTCCCAGATCGCCTCGCCGTACACCGCCTCCGAACCGGAGGTGACCAGCACCGCGAGGACCGCGAACAGGGTCATGGTGGTGGGCAGGCCCAGCGACTGACCCCAGATCTGGGCACGCTGGCCGGCGCCGAAGCGGGTGAAGTCGGGGATGTTCAGCGACAGGGTGGACCAGAAGCCGATCATGCCCATGAGAGAGGGGAAGAAGACGGTCCAGAAGTCGGCGCCCCAGCCCAGCTTCGAGGGCTGGTCGAGCAGGTGGCCGAAGCCGTCCGCCTTGACGGCGATCCAGATCAGCAGCACGAACGCGCCGACGATGACGAACGGCGCGGCCCAGTTCTCGAAGTGCCGCAGGAAGTCCATGCCCCGGTAGATGATGGCGATCTGCAGGGCCCAGAAGAGGACGAAGCAGAGCCACAGCGGCCACGGGTTGCCCGCGATCTCACCGGCTTTCTCCCACTCACCGCCGGTGAGCTTGGAGCCGAGGGCGAAGATGCCGCTGCCGCCGATCCATGTCTGGATACCGAACCAGCCGCAGGCGACCCCGGCCCGGATCAGCGCGGGGATGTTGGCCCCGCGCACACCGAAGGAGGCGCGGGCCAGCACCGGGAACGGGATGCCGTACTTCGGGCCCGCATGGCCGGTGGCCAGCATCGGCAGCAGCACGATGATGTTGGCCAGGGCGATGGTGAAGACCGCCTGCTTCCAGTCCATGCCGATGGCCACCAGACCGGACGCCAGGGTCCAGCTGGGGATGCAGTGGGCCATGGAGATCCACAGGGCGGCGAAGTTGTACGTCGTCCACTTGCGCTCGGCAAGCGGCACCGGCCGCAGGTCCTCGTTGGCGAAGGGGCTGTGTTCCGGGTAGGCGCCGGGGCTTATCTCCACACGGCCGTCGGCGGCCGTGATCTGGGAGGCCGGGAACTGGGCGGCGGGCTGCGGCGGTGGGCCCGTGGGGACGGTGTCGGTCATGAGCAGGCCAATCAGTGAGGAGTGTAGGGAGAGGCCGTGCCGTGCGGGGGTGGCCGGTGCCCCTCCCCCGGGACCGCGGGAGGGGACGACGAGAGGGCTACCGCTGTGGGCAAGCGTCCCGCATGGCTGGGGCACCTCCCAGCGGTAGCTGGGGGAGGGTGGGCACAGCCCACCACTGCGGTAACGCAACAAACCGCCTGGTCACCCGGCGTTGACCGCCGGAATGACCGTAGACCCATACGCGTCGATAACGCGCTCCTGCGCATCATGCATGTCGTACACCGCGAACTGGTCGACCCCCAGCTCCCGCAACGCCTTCATCTTCTCGACGTGCTTCTCGACCGGCCCGATCACACAGAACCGGTCGACGATCTCGTCGGGAACGAACGCGGTGTCGGGGTTGTCGGCCCGACCGTGGTGCGAGTAGTCGTACCCCTCGCGGGCCTTGATGTAGTCGGTCAGTTCGTGCGGCACCATGTCCGATTCCGAGCCGTACTTGGACACGAGGTCGGCGACGTGGTTGCCGACCATCCCGCCGAACCACCGGCACTGGTCGCGGGCGTGCGCCAGCGCCTCCGGCGAGTCGTCCTCGGTCACGTACGCGGGCGCGGCGACACAGATCCGTACGTCGGACGGGTCACGTCCGGCCGCGACGGCCGCGTCCTTGACGGCCTTCACCATCCACTCGGTGAGGAAGGGGTCGGCGAGCTGCAGGATGAAGCCGTCGGCCTCCTCACCGGTCATCTTCAGCGCCTTCGGCCCGTACGCGGCCATCCAGACGGGAAGGTGCGCGTCCTCCTTCGCCCAGGGGAACCTGATGACCGTGCCGCCGCCGAGGTCGGCCTCCTGGCCGGAGCCGAGGGCGCGGATCACCTTCATGGCCTCGCTGATCCGGGCCAGCGTGTTGGGCTTGCGGCCCGCGACACGCATCGCGGAGTCACCGCGGCCGATGCCGCACACGGTGCGGTTGCCGTACATGTCGTTGAGGGTTGCGAAGGTGGAGGCCGTGACCTCCCAGGTGCGCGTGCCGGGGTTGGTGACCATCGGGCCGACGGTCAGCTTCTGGGTGTTGGCGAGGATCTGGCTGTAGATGACGAAGGGCTCCTGCCACAGCACACAGGAGTCGAAGGTCCAGCCGTAGGTGAAGCCGTTGCGCTCTGCGCGCTTCATCAGGCTGATGACGCGGGAGGCAGGGGGGTCGGTCTGCAGGACGAGTCCGAAGTCCATGGCACCACTCCTAAGTGCTCAGTGTGCTCAGTGTGCTCAGTCTCAGTTGAGGTACTGACAGGTGGAGCGGGGGGTGTAGACGCCGTGCCCGGCACGCCCGGTGAACTCCCGCTCGGTGATGACGAGTTCGCCCCGTGACAGCACGGTCTCGACGCGTCCGGTGATCCGCTTCCCCTCGTACGCCGAGTAGTCGACGTTCATGTGGTGCGTCTCGGCGGAGACGATCTGCTCGGCGCCCGGGTCGTAAATGACGACGTCCGCGTCCGCGCCGGGCGCGATGGTGCCCTTCTTCGGGTAGAGGCCGAACATGCGGGCCGGGGTCGCGCAGGCGATCTCGATCCAGCGCCGGCGGGTGATGTGCCCGTCGACGACGGCCTGGTGGAGCAGGTCCATACGGTTCTCGACGCCCGGCAGACCGTTGGGGATCTTCGAGAAGTCGCCGCGGCCCAGCTCCTTCTGGCCGACGAAGCAGAACGGGCAGTGGTCGGTGGAGACGACCTGGAGGTCGTTCGTCCTGAGGCCCCGCCACAGGTACTTCTGGTGCTCCTTGGGGCGCAACGGCGTGGAACACACGTACTTGGAGCCCTCGAAGTCGGGCTCCGCGAGGTTGTCCGTGGACAGGAACAGGTACTGCGGGCAGGTCTCGCCGAAGACGTTCAGGCCCTCGTCGCGCGCCTTGGCGAGTTCGGCGACCGCCTCCATGGCCGAGACGTGCACGACGTACAGCGGAGCGCCCGCGACCTGCGCGAGCTTGATGGCGCGGTGGGTGGCCTCGGCCTCGAGGAGCGCCTTGCGGACCTCGCCGTGATACCTCGGATCCGTCTCGCCGCGGGCCAGGGCCTGCTGCACGAGCACGTCGATCGCGATGCCGTTCTCGGCGTGCATCATGATCAGCCCGCCGTTCTCGGCGGAGCGCTGCATGGCCCGCAGGATCTGGCCGTCGTCGCTGTAGAAGACACCGGGATACGCCATGAACTGCTTGAAGGAGGTCACGCCCTCCTCCACCAGCAGGTCCATCTCCTTCAACGTGTCGTCGTTGACGTCGGAGACGATCATGTGGAAGCCGTAGTCGATCGCGCAGTTGCCGTCGGCCTTCGCATACCAGGCGTCGAGGCCCTCGCGCAGGGAGTGGCCGACGCTCTGCACCGCGAAGTCGATGATGGTGGTGGTACCGCCCCAGGCGGCGGCCCGGGTGCCCGTCTCGAACGTGTCGGACGCGAAGGTGCCGCCGAACGGCAGCTCCATGTGCGTGTGCGCGTCGACTCCGCCGGGGATGACGTACTTCCCGGTGGCGTCGATGGTGCGGTCGGCCGTCCATGCCTCGGCGGCCGGGGTTCCGTGCGCGGCGAGGGCGGCGATACGGCCGTCCTCGATCAGGACATCGGCATGGATCTCGTCGGCGGCGGTGATGACGAGGCCACCGCGGATGACGGTACGGCTGCTCATTCTCCCTCGTTTCCTCGTGGGGATCCTCGTAGGGAAGGTGGTCCCGCGGGCCCGGCCCCCACAGGTGCCGGGCCCGCGGACCTGCTGCTCATCGGCCCGCTCGGGAGCCGGTCAGAACACGGTCACGGCGCCGTCAGCGGCGTGTACGCCCCCGGGGCCCGGTCGCGGTAGAACTGCCAGCGGTCGCGGACCTCGCGGAGCTTGGCCATGTCCAGGTCGCGGACGACGAGTTCGGTGTCCTTGTCGCTGGCGACCTCCCCGACGAACTGCGCTTCCGGGTCGACGAAGTACGACGTCCCGTAGAAATCGTTGTCGCCCAGTTCCTCCACGCCCACCCGGTTGATCGCGCCCACGAAGTACTCGTTGGCGACGGCCGCGGCCGGCTGCTCCAGCTGCCACAGGTACGCGGACAGGCCGCGCGAGGTGGCCGACGGGTTGAAGACGATCTCGGCGCCCGCAAGACCCAGGGCCCGCCAGCCCTCGGGGAAGTGCCGGTCGTAGCAGATGTAGACGCCGATCTTCCCGGCGGCCGTGTCGAAGACCGGCCAGTCGGAGTGGCCCGGCCGGAAGTAGAACTTCTCCCAGAAGCCCTCGACCTGCGGGATGTGGGTCTTGCGGTACTTGCCGAGGTACGAGCCGTCGGCGTCGATCACCGCCGCGGTGTTGTAGAGGACGCCGGGCTGCTCCTCCTCGTACATCGGCAGGATCAGGACGATGCCCAGCTCCTTGGCGAGCGCCTGGAAGCGCTTGACGATCGGGCCGTCCGGAATCTGCTCGGCGTACTCGTAGAACGCCTTGTCCTGGACCTGGCAGAAGTACGGCCCGTAGAACAGCTCCTGGAAGCACAGGACTTGTGCGCCCTGCGCGGCGGCGTCGCGGGCCGCCTGCTCGTGGACCTGGATCATCGACTCCTTGTCGCCGGTCCAGGCGGTCTGGAAGACGGCGGCGCGGACCACTCTGCTCATCGGGACCTCCGGTCGCTCGGTGTGCCGTGAGCCTAGGAAGCCCGGTGAGCGGCTCGGAGTTGCACCGTGTCACGTCTGCGGCGGGGTGGCGTTCCACGGTGTCACATCCGGAGGACGCGCCCTCAACACCGCCGTGTTCCAGGCAGTTTGCCCCGCTGTTTCCGCCGCGTGCCAGCGCACCACGTCCCATTCCGTCACCCCCGCTGGGCGTCGTGCGCGAGCAGCGCGATGTGCAGGGACGCGGCCTGCTCGAAGTCGTCGAGGTCGACGCCGAGCCGGGCCTCGATGGCCTCCAGCCTGCGGTACAGCGCGGGTCTGCTGACGTGGTGCAGCTGGGCGGTGCGCGATTTGTTGCGTCCGGTCGCGAGATACGTGCGCAGCACGGGCAGCAGATCCGGATCGCCGTCTCCGCCGCCGCACAGCAGCCCGTCGAGCTCGCGCTCCGCGAAGGACTGCACATGCGGGTCGTCCCGCAGCAGCCGTACGAGACCGCGCAGCCTTACGTCGCGCAGCCGCACCAGCATGGGAAGGTCCTGGTCGGCGGGCGTGTCCGCGACGGCCTCGGCGACGTGCAGGGCCTCGCTCACACCGGCGGGCACGTCATCCCAGGCGGTACGGGGCGCAGCGGCGGCGACCACCGGTCGGCCCCCGGTGCACAGCCGGGCGGCGAAGTGCGCGGCCAGGGCGTCGGCGTCCTGGTCGCGGGCGAAACTCAGCAGCACGGCGGTGTACCCGTCGGCCAGCTCGGCGACCAGCCCGGAGAGCCCCAACAGCCGCAGGATCCGGCCCAGTTGGGGCGCATCGCCGTCCCGTACCACCAGCGGCACGAACGTGCGCCGGTTCACCGGCAGCCCGGCGGCACGCGCACGGGGCAGCAGCTGGCGGGCCGGTACGACGCCGGAGACCAGGTCGGTCAGCAGACTCTGTGCGGACTGCTCCTCCCAGGCGGCGACGGTGCCGCCGAGCATGCGGTGCAGGACGAGGGCCTCGGCACCGCGGTCGGCGAGCAGTCTGCCGGTTTCGATGTCCCCGCGGTAGCCGCACAGCACGAGCCTGCCCCACTGTTCGCCGCGTCCGCCGATGTCGGCGCGGATCCAGCCGTCGCCCTCGTTGCCGCCCGCCTGGCGCGCTATGCGCTCCCAGTCGCGCAGCACGTCGTCCACCGCGGACCGCTCGCCCGCCGTGGCGAGGACGCGGTGGGCGAGGTTGGTGAGGATGACGGGGCAGGCGCTGTGGCCTGCGATCTCGTCGAGCAGGCGCTGCAGCGGGGCGCCCGTCGTGATGAGCCCGGTCAGTGCGGTGCGTACGGCCTCGGAGAGGCTCACGGCCGCGAACTTGCGCCGTACGAGCCGCGACTGCACCTCCTCGGTGAGTTCCGCGAACGGGAAGGGGCGGTGCAGTACGACCATCGGCATCCCGCACCGCTCGGCGGCGCGCCGCATGGACTCGGGCGGGGCGGGGAAGGCCCGGCCGAGTCCGAGGACGACGGCCGCGGCCTCCGCGCGGTCCAGCGACCTGATGTACTCGGTCTGGATCCGCACGTCTCCGGCGAGCAGCACGCCGGTGGTGAGCACCATCTCGCCGCCGCTGAGCATCACTCCGACGTCGGCGGCCTCGGCGACATGCACCCAGCGCACCGGCCGGTCGAGCTGCCCGGCCCCCGCCACCACCTCCGGCTCGCCCGCCACGACCCGTTCCAGGGCGAGGATCTGGCGTACGGACAGGGCTGTTTCGGGAGCCGGAACAGCGGTGGTGACGGTCATTGGCGACCCCTCCATGCGACTTGCTAACAGACGCTGCGCAGGGCCCGTTCGAGGATCGCGGCGCCTTCTTCCGCCTCCGCGACCGTGAGCGACAGCGGCGGGGCGATGCGGAGCACGCTGGTGCTGTGGCCCCCGCCCTTGCCGATGAGCAGCCCGCCTGCGCGGGCCTCCTCGAGCACGGCGGCGGCCGCCTCCAGGTTGGCCTCGTCGGTGCCGGGCTTCACCAGTTCCACGCCGATCATCAGGCCGCGGCCGCGCACTTCCCGTACGGTCGGCAGCTGGGCGCAGATGCCGCGCAGCCGCTCGATGAGCAGGCCGCCGACGCGCCGCGCGTTGCCCTGGAGGTCGTGCTCCAGCAGGTACGAGAGGTTGGCGAGGCCCGCGGCCATGGTGACCGGGGAGCCGCCGAACGTCGAGATGGAGTTGGCGTCCAGGCAGTTCATGATCTCGCCGCGGGCCACGACGCCGCCGATGGACATGCCGTTGCCGATGCCCTTGGCGAAGGTGAGGATGTCGGGCGGTCCGGACTGTCCGTGTGCCTGCCAGCCCCAGAAGTTGTCGCCGGTGCGGCCCCAGCCGGTCTGCACCTCGTCGGCGATCCACAGGATGCCGTGCCGCTGGAGGACCTGGCGGAACGCCGCGTACAGCCCGTCGGGCGGGGAGGTGAATCCGCCGACGCCCTGGATGGGTTCGGCGATCAGCGCGGCCACTCCCCCGCGGGTCTGGCCGAGCATGTCCTCGAGGTCGGCGACGCAGGCGGCGATGAAGTCCTCGTCGCTCAGCGCCGCGAACGGCCCGCGGCCGCGGACGCCGCCGTGCACGTACAGGGTCTGCAGCGGCGAGAGGCTGGTCGGGGACCAGCCGCGGTTGCCGGTGATGCCGATCGAGCTGAAGGAGCGGCCGTGGTAGCTGTTGCGCATCGCCAGGATCTGGTTGGAGCGGCGGTACGTGGTGGCGATCAGCAGGGCCGTGTCGTTGGCCTCCGTGCCCGATGTGGTGAAGAAGACCCGGGCGTCCGGGATGCCGGAGAGGGCCGCGATGCGCTCGGCCAGCTCGACCATCGGCCGGTTGAGGTAGAGCGTCGAGGAGTGGATGATCCGCCCGGCCTGCTCGCTGACGGCCTTGGTGACCTCGGGCAGGGCGTGGGCGGTCATCGTGGTGAGGATGCCGCCGAAGAAGTCGAGGTACTTGTTGCCCTCGGCGTCCCAGACGTGCCGGCCCTCGCCGTGCGTGATCTCGATCGGGTCGTCGTAGTAGAGGGCCAGCCAGTCGGGGAGGACGGCGCGGTGGCGGTCGTAGAGGTCTTTCACGGCTGTACCAGTCCTTCGTACGCGTCGGGTCGGCGGTCCCGGTAGAACGCCCACTGGTTGCGTACCTCGTCGATCAGGTCGAAGTCGAGATCCCGGACGACGAGCTCCTCGGCCTTATCGCTCGCGACCTCGCCCACGAACCGGCCGCGCGGGTCGACGAAGTAGCTCGTCCCGTAGAAGTCGTTGTCGCCGTACTCCTCCTGGCCGACGCGGTTGATCGCGGCGATGAAGTACTCGTTGGCGACGGCGGCCGCGGGCTGCTCCAGTTGCCACAGGTACGCGGACAGGCCGCGCGAGGTGGCCGACGGGTTGTAGACGAGCTGGGCGCCGTTCAGGCCGAGCTGCCGCCAGCCCTCCGGGAAGTGCCGGTCGTAGCAGATGTACACGCCGACCCTGCCCACGGCGGTGTCGAAGACAGGCCAGCCCATGTTCCCGGGCTTGAAGTAGTACTTCTCCCAGAAGCCCTTGACCTGCGGGATGTGGTGCTTGCGGTACTTGCCGAGGTACGAGCCGTCGGCGTCGATCACGGCCGCGGTGTTGAAGTAGAACCCCGACTGCTCGACCTCGAAGACCGGGACGACGATCACCATGCCGGTCCCGCGCGCGAGGTCCCGCATCCGGCCCACCGTGGGGCCGTCCGGCACGGGCTCGGCCCAGCGGTAGTGCTCGGCCTCCTGCACCTGGCAGAAATAGGGCGCGTTGAAGACCTCCTGGAACCCGATGATCTTCGCCCCCTGGCGGGCCGCCTCGCGTGCGTGCTCCTCGTGTTTGGCGATCATGGATTCGGTGTCGCCGGTCCAGGTCGCCTGGACCAGTGCGGCGCGTACGACGTTGGCCATGAGCTGCTCCTTCGACGGGAACGTCCGAGAGCCTCTACGCCCGTAGAAACGGGGTGTAGAGGCCGAAAGTAAGCCGCCTCGGGGAGCTGGGCAAGACCATTGCCGTTAACCCGCTGAGTCGATCATGTTTCGCACCCGTGCGGGTGAGATGGGAGCAGGCGCGAGACCCATTCCTGTGTGAGTGCCGCGCGCCCGCCCGCGCTCACGCCCGCCCGTACCCGTTACGCCAGCCCGGCCACCCGGAGTGCGTGCACGACGTCCCAGTGCCGCTCGTCGGACACTGCCTTGACCGCGTCCAGGAGCAGCGGCACGAGCCGCTCCGGGTCACTCTGCGCGCAACGGGCCACCTCCTCGGGGGTACGGACCCGCACGTACACGTCGAGCAAGACGCGGGCCTCGCGGTGCCGGCCCTCGTCGACGAGCCCGACGACGGCGTCGCCGATCTCCCGCGCGGGCCGGACCAGGCCCTGGCGCAGGATCTGGTCGCTGTCCGAGGTGCGGCCCGCTGCGGACAGGGCGTCCGCCGCGGCGACCAGCCGGTCGAGCGGCAGCGACGCGGCCTCCCACAGCAGCGTGGCCCAGTCGGCGCCGAGTCCCGCGCGGTGCAGCTCGGCGGCGAGCAGCGGGAAGCGGGTGGGGGCCCAGTACGCGGCCTCGACGAGTACGGCGTGGGCCTCGCCACTGCGGCCCTCCGCACGCAGCCGGACCAGGCTTTCGACGGCCGCCGTGACGGCCCGGCGTGCCTCGGCGTCGAGCGGCTGGCGCTGCCGGGTGCCCTCGGAGTCCTCGGGAGCTCCGGCGAACCGGGCGCCGCGGCGTGTGCCGACGGTCGTCGCCGGGGCGGGCATCACCGGCACGGGCATCGCGGGCTCGGCGAGGGCGGTGTCCGGCTCAGCCTCGATCCCGGCGAACCGGGCGCTGCCGCGACGGCGTTTGGCGCGGGCCTCGGCTTTGGCTTTGGCTTTGCGACCCTCGGCCTTGCGGGGCTCAGCCTCCCCGGTCTCGGCCTCCCGGGTCTCAGATGCACGGTTCGCGGACCGGGCAGCGGGGTCGTGCCCGGTGTCGCGGGTGGCGCCGGGGGCAGGGCCTCCGGCGGGGGTGCCGGGACGATAGCCGGGGGCGGGCGTGGGGTCGTCGCCGGCCACGCCGGGACGGTAGCCCCCGGCAGAGGCTGGATCGCCACCGGCCACGCCAGGACGATAGCCCCCGGCAGACGCGGAATCGCCACCGGCCACGCCAGACCGATAACCCCCGGCAGACGCGGGACCGCCACCGCTCACGCCAGACCGATAACCCCCGGCAGACGCGGGACCGCCACCGGCCACGCCAGACCGATAACCCCCGGCAGACGCGGAATCGCCACCCGCCACGCCAGACCAGTAATCCCCGGCAGACGTGCGATCGCCGCCGGTGGCGCGGGAACCATAACCCTCGGCAGACGAATGGCCGGTCCCTGTGCCCTCGGGTGCGTACTGTCCGGCGGCGGACGCGCCGCCCCCGGCGGCGCCGCCGTACCCGCCGGCGGCTGCGCGGCCCGGGGCACCCGGCCCGGGGGCCCCCGCCGACGGATGGGCCGGTCCTTCCCGCCGTTGCGCCTGCCTGCCCGCGGCCGCCGACGGTCCACCGGTCGCGGGCGCCTCGTCCTCCGGGCGGAACCAGTCGTCGGGGGCGATGGTGCGGCCTGCAGCGACGGAGTGGCCCTGGCCCGGCCGCCCGGGGCCCGTCGTGCCCACCGGTGCGGCGGGATGCTGCCAGGCCGTGGGATCGTCCGGCGCCCCCGGCCTTCCCCGCACCTCCTGGCCGTCCCGGGTAAAGGCTTCCGCGCCATTCCAGAGCCGGTCCACGGTGGCGATCCGGGAACGCAGTTCGGCGCAGCGTGCGGTCGCGCGCTCGTGGTCGTCGCGGGCCCAGGCCAGGTCGAGTCGGAGGCCCTCCGCCTCGTCCGGCGAGGCGGCGTCGCGCAGCAGCTCGCCCAGTTCCGCCTGGCGCTCGGCGGCGTACCGCTGCTCGCTGAGCATGACGTCGAGCCGGTCGCCGAGCGCCTCACGGCCCCCCGGCCTGGCGTCGTAGGCCGCCAGTGACGCGGCGTGCAGACTGCGCGCCTGCACGGTCTCCGGCCCGGCGACCCAGTCGCCGCGGTCCGCGGCGAGGTCCTGGATCAGGGACTCCACGACGTCCCAGGGCGGCACCTCTCGGCCGTCCAGGCAGGCCTGCATTCCTTCGGGGTCGCGCTGCCAGAAAACGGCACACCAGCCCGCGTCCTGATCGAGCTGCGTCACGAGCCGTCTCAGATAGGCCGCGAACTCCCGGACTTGATCCGGGAGTTGTTCCACTGTCATCGAAGTCCGCCCGTATCAGACTGGAATCTTCCGGTCCGCCAGGAAACACCCGCCGTGTTACAGGAGCGCTACGAGCAGTTTTCAGTGACGCCGCAAAGCTCTCTGGCGGACTGGTTCATGGCTGTGCGGCGGCAGCCCGAGACCCTACGACGCCGGCCGCACCACCATCGCCGAGCCCCCACCCCGCCGTACCGTCTCGGCCGCCGCGAGCCAGCGGCCGTCCGTCAGGCGCTGGACTGCGGTGGCCGCGCCGATTTCCGGGTTCTGGCGGAAGCCGTGGCCGATGGACTCCAGTTCCGCCTTCAGGGGGCTGTTCCACAGGCCCGGTTCGAGTTCCGTGGTCGTCTGGTTGCGCTGGCTGGCCCTGGGGGCGGCGATGGCGTCGACCAGCGGCAGGCCCCGGTCGAGGAAGCCCGTCAGGGTCTGGAGCACGGTCGTGATGATGGTCGCGCCGCCGGGCGAGCCGAGGGCCACCACGGGCTTGCCGTGCTGGTCGAGGACGATCGTCGGGGACATCGAGGAGCGCGGGCGCTTGCCGGGGCCGGGCAGGTTCGGGTCGTGGACATCGGGGCTGGCGGGCGCGAAGGAGAAGTCGGTCAGCTCGTTGTTGAGCAGGAAGCCGCGGCCCGGCACGGTGATGCCGCTGCCGCCGGTCTGCTCGATGGTGAGGGTGTACGAGACGACGTTGCCCCATGTGTCGGCGACCGTGAGGTGCGTGGTGTTCTCGCCCTCGTACGTCGTCGGGGCGGCCTTGTCGCCGGCCGTGCAGGCGGCCGGGTCGCGCGGGTCGCCCGGTGCGAGCGGGCTGGTCAGTACCGCGTCGTCCTTGATGAGGCAGGCGCGCGAGTCCGCGTACTTCTGCGACAGCAGTTCCTTCGTCGGGACGTCCTCGAAGGCCGGGTCGCCGACCCAGCGGCCGCGGTCCGCGAACGCGATCCGGCTCGCCTCGATGTAGCGGTGCAGGTACTCGGCCTCGCTCGCCTTCGACAGGTCCGTCCGCTCCAGGATGTTGAGCGCCTCGCCGACCGTCGTACCGCCGGAGGACGAGGGCGCCATGGAGTAGACGTCGAGACCGCGGTACGAGGCCTTCGTCGGCGCCTGGCGCTTCGTGCGGTAGGCCGCGAGGTCCTTCAGCGAAAGGTCACCGGGCCGGGCCACCCGTCCCGAGGACGGGTCCACGGGCGGCTCGTTCACCGTACGCACGATGTCCTTCGCCATGTCGCCGCTGTAGAGCGCCCCGACGCCCTTGCGCCCCAGCTCGGCGTAGGTGGTGGCCAGATCGGGGTTCTTGAAGATCGAGCCGACCGCGGGCAGCTCGCCGCCGGGCAGGAACAGCTTCGCCGTGTCCGGGAAGTCCTCGAAGCGGGCCTGGTTGGACTCGGTCTGCGAGCGGAAGGTGGCGTCGACGGTGAAGCCGTCGCGGGCCAGCCGCTCGGCCGGTTTCAGCAGCGAGCCCAGCGACCGGCTGCCCCAGGCGTCGAGCGCGGACCGCCAGGTCGCGGGGGTACCGGGCGTACCGACGCTGAGTCCGCTGGTGACCGCGTCGGCGAAGGGGATCGGCTGGCCGTTCTCGAGGAACAGTCCGGAGTCGGCGGTCAGCGGCGCCGTCTCGCGTCCGTCGATGGTCTGGACGGTACGGGACCTGGCGTCGTAGTAGACGAAATAGCCGCCTCCGCCGATGCCCGCCGAGTAGGGCTCGGTGACGCCGAGGGCCGCGGCGGTGGCGACGGCCGCGTCGACGGCGTTGCCGCCCTTCTTCAGGACCTCGATACCGGCGGCGGAGGCGTCGGCGTCCACGCTGGAGACCGCGCCGCCGTACCCGACGGCGACCGGGGTCTTCTCAGGCGGAGCCGTCTCCGAGGAGGGCGGTGCCGCCGCGCCCACCGACACCACGGCCGCCGCAACAGCCACGAACGACAGACTCCGCGCAACAGGGCGACGCATCCGTACCTCCAGTCGACACCGGTCCCGGCAGCGTAACTGCACTGCCATGCTCCCGTCAGGACCACCTTGAACTCGAACGCGAGTACGCGCGACCGCTAGTGTTCTGAGTTAGGAATTCCGCATCGCCGGCCGGCAAGCGATCGTCGCATCACCTGGCCGTAGACTCCCAACCGGCGCGTATTGATCAACGCGAAGACCGCCCTGGGAAACGGGCCTGTCAGTGCCGAATACCTCAAGCGGCACCTGCTGCACCAGGGCGTCTACCTCGAACGCATCCGCGGCGACCGGGTACTGCACGAGGCGCTGACCGTCGGCGCCGACCCGCTGCACCTCGCCCTGCTCTTCAACCTGTCCCACACGACCGCGAGCCGCTATGCGGCCATCGCCCAGAACCTGCTCGACGACCAGATCGAGCAGACCGCCGAGAGCGAATGAGTATCCCGCCGATTCAGTGCCGTTTCCGAACCCCGGGGATGCACGTCAGCGCACTGTTCGCGAGCTGCGCCCCGACGCCCCGGAGGCCGGTCCGTGCGGCGAGCGTTCAGGGGGTGTCCGGCGTCGGCTTGCGGGCCAGGTCGTAGGCGAAGCTCACTGTTTCGGTCAGGCTGCCGTCGATCATGTAGGGGCTGAGCTCGGCGCTGAGGTCGGCGTCGAACTCAGCGGCGCGGTCCGCAAGCACAGACGGAGGCAGGAATGACGTCGAGCGGACGTGGCTGGCGAGTTCGTCGGTCGTCCAGCGGTGCTCGACCGCGAACCGGTGCCGTTCGGCGGGCTCGAAGCCGGCGCGAAAGAGCACGTCCTGGTCCGGGTCCTCCTGCCGTTGGCTCTCCGCGCCGGGCGGAACGCGGCTGGATGCGTCGAGGGTCTCCTGCCACCTGCGCAGCAGCCTGTCGAATGCCTGCTGCCAGTCCAGGGAGCCGGCCCACGGGCTCGTCGACCAGCACAGAGCCAGGCAGCCGCCGGGCTGGAGCCAAGCAAGGGCGCGCCTGGCGACGACGTCGCGGCGCAGGCGGTGGAAGGCGTTGCCGATGACGATCAGTTCGAAGCTTCCTGGGTCCGCGTCCAGCTCCTCGGCGTCGGCGGTGATGGCCCGGAGGCGGGCCGCGTCCGCGATGGCGGCCGCCTTGGCGCGGACCGCGTCCGTCATGTCGGGTTCGGCGTCCACGGCCCATACGTCCGCGAACCGGTCGCGCAGCGGGAAGGCGAGCTGACCGGTGCCGCAGGCCAGGTCCAGAAGGCGTCCACGCCCGGAGGGGGCCGTGCGGCGGGCCAGGTCGGCGAGCATCGCGTCAGGGTAGGGAAGACGGAAGCGGTCGTAGTAGCTCGCGGTGCCCCGGTACAGGTCGGGGTCGAACCTCACCTCGTTGGCCATGCGGCCACCCTCCCACGGGTCCGCCCCGCCAGGCGGCTTCTGATCCGTCCCCGGGCCATCGTGGGGCAACGAACCCACCGCACTTTCATGCCTGACTGCCGAAGACGCCGTGGGTCCCGGTGAAAGCACCTCAGTCACGCTGAACTCACGGCTGACGTGCCGGTAAGAACCGTGTCACCAGCCGCAAACGGCGGTGATCAGCCCCCTTACCTGGACGGCCGGGGCGGTTCTGCCGTGTTGGTCGTCTCGGCAAGCGCGAGGCGACCGCCCTTCAGCTCGGGCACGTAGTTGTAGATTGTGTTCCTCGAGACGCCGAGGAGCTTCGCAATCGAGGTGACGGTGTTCTCCGGGCGGGCGAGCAGGTCGCGGGCGTGACGTACCGTACCTGCTCGTCGGCCATGGCCGGCGGGCGGCCGAGTCGGGCGCCGCGGGCACGGGCGGCGTCCAGGCCCTCATTAGTGCCCTGCACGATGAGTTCGCGGATGAACTCCGCCAGGGCCGCGAACACGTGGAAGACCAGGCGCCCGCCGGGGCGTGGTCGTGTCGAGCGCCTCGTGTAGCGAGTTGAAGCCGATGCCGCGCTTGCGCAGACCGGAGACGATCGCGATGAGGTCCTGGATGGAGCGACCGAGCCGGTCCAGCGACGGGACGACGAGGGTGTCACCCTCGCGCAGGTAGTCGAGGGCCTTCCACAGTTCCTCGCGTTCGGCATTTGCCGGACTGCTTGTCGGCGAAGATCCGGATGCATGCGGCTTCGGTGAGTGCATGGATCTGCCGGTCGAGCAACTGTCCCTTGGTGGACACGCGTGCGTATCCCACGAAACCGCCGGTCCGTACGGCCGGAACTGGGGCGAGAGGGCCGGCTGTGTCGTCGTCCTGGGGTGGCTGCACCCGCTAGACCGTACAGAAAAGGGTGCTCCTCAAGTTCTTGAGCATGTCGGCTTTTTGACACCGTTTTATGGGCATGATCCGGTGCCGATCCGGCTTCGAGCCCTCGCTTACCGATCTTGCCCATCAATCGGTCGATAAATGAGCAGCGGCACCTCGCAAGCGAGCTGAACCGCAAAGACAACTTCGCGAAGGTCTCTTTGCGAAGAAGTCTTTGCGGACTACCGTGTGTCGCATGGCTGATGCAGTGGAGAGGCCGGATGGCCCGAACGTTGAAGAGGACTCGGTTGTCCTGGATGCCAAGGGGCTGCGTGCCCTGGCGCATCCGGTGCGCGTGCAATTGGTCGGGCTGCTGCGGAAGTACGGCCCGTCGACGGCCACCCGCCTCGCGGAGCGGCTGGGTGTGAACTCCGGTACGGCCAGTTACCACCTCCGGCAGCTGGGCGCGGCCGGTTTCGTCGAGGAGGACACCGAACGCGGCAACGCGCGAGAGCGCTGGTGGCGTTCGGTGCACCGGACGACCTGGTTCAACGATCCGGAGCTGGCGGAGCGGGAGCCCGAGGCCACACTGGCCTACCTGCAGTCCGTCGCCGCCATCTACACCCTGCGCACGCAGCAGACCCTGAGCGGGCTTCAGACGATGCCCCGCGCATGGCGAAACACCTTCGATATGAGCGACTGGGCCCTGCGGCTCACGCCCGAGGAAGCCGCCGCCCTGTACCGGGAGTTGGGGGAAGTCATCGCGCGCTACCGGCGAGACGCGCCGGAGACGGCAGCGAGTGCCCCCGAGGGAGCCGAACGGGTCGCTGTGATCACGCAGATCCTGCCCGAACTGGATGCGCCTGCCGCGTCGTCGCTCCCTTCCGGTCCTCAGGAAGAGGAAGGAAGCCCGACGTCATGACCGACGACGCCTCGGAGCCTGGCGGCATACCCGGCAAGAGGTCCTTACGCCCGCTGGGTGGGGTGCTGGCGGCCATGGCCGTGTCGCTGACCGGCACGCGGATCTCCGTTGTGGCACTGCCCTGGTTCGTCCTCGTCACAACCGGCAGCGCCACCCAGACCGGACTGGTCGCCTTTTGCGAGATGGCGCCCTACGTGGTGGTCAAGGCGTTCACCGGACCGCTGGTGGACCGGGTCGGCCCGCGGGCCGTTTCCTGGACCACCGATCTGGCCAGCGCGACCGCCGCCGCCGCGGTTCCCCTGCTCCACGCCCTGGACCTGCTCTCCTTTCCCCTTCTGCTGGTTCTGGTCGCGCTGATCGGCGCGGCCCGGGGACCCGGCGACCTGGCCAAGGAGGTGATGGTCCCGGAGACGGCCGAGCGCAGCCGGGTGCCGCTGGAGCGGGCCACCGGTCTATCCGGCGTGATCGAGCGGCTCGCCTCTACCGTCGGCCTGGCGATCGGCGGATCCCTGGTGGCGCTGCTCGGTCCCCTGACCGGACTCGTCGTCAACGCGGGCTGCTTCGCCCTCGGATCGATGATCATCAAACTCGCGCTGCCTCGCGGCATGGGGCACGCGGCCGAGGAAGCCCCCTCGCCGACCGGAAAGACGGGACCGGGCTACTGGCGGCGGTTCGGCGAGGGCTTCGCCTTCCTGCGCGGCGAGCCGCTGCTGCTCACCGTCATCGTCATGGTCGGCATCACCAACCTGCTGGACGCAGCGTTCAACTCGGTACTCGTACCCGTCTGGGCCAGAGAGTCCGGCAACGGGCCGACCGCGATCGGCCTGACGGGCAGCGTAATGGGGGCCGCAGCGGTCGGCGGGAGCCTGATCGCCGCGGTGGTCGCGCACCGGCTGCGACGGCGGGTGGTGGTTCTCACCGGGTTCCTGCTGCTCGGGGCACCGAGGTTCCTGATCCTCGCCTTCGATGCCCCGTTGGGGGTGGTACTGGCCGTCTTCGCGGTCAGTGGGTTCGGTGCCGGCTTCGTCAACCCAGTGCTGGGGGCCGTCCTCGTCGAGCGGGTGCCGCGCCGGATGCTGGGCCGGGTCAACGCGCTCGGTGACTCGCTGGCCTGGGCCGGTATCCCTCTCGGCGGGCTGCTCGCCGGGGCGGCGGTGACCGCTGTCGGACTCGTGCCGGTGCTGCTCGCCTGCGGCGCCGCGTACTTCCTCACCACGAATCTGGCTGGACTGCGGCCGGAATGGCGCGAGATAGACCGTACGCGTGGGCGGGGCATCGTGAAGCCGCATTCCAAGGAAGACGCCTCACAAGGCAGTGCGAACGCAGCGACATGACGTTTACGGGAGGGAGGCGGACCATCTGGTTTTCTTCTCCCTCCCATCGCTCCTTCTGGCCTCGCCCACGCTTCACGCACGCTCAGATGACTGCTGGTCGGCGGCGTCCGTCGGAACTCGCGGGCCCGGAAGTTTGACCGCAGCAAGGTCGAGGCGGGTGTCCATGTCGAGGTTGACCTCCCGTACGGACGCACGTGGGACCAGAACAGCGGGGTCAGGCCGCGCCGATCGGCGGGCGTGAGAAGCTCGGCCACTCCGGTTCGCGGGCGGTCGCGTTCCGATCCCTCATTGCCGGGGCGATCGTGATGCTGAGCTCACTGGCAACGAGGCGCAGGCTCGACTTCACGGCTGACTGGTGGCCATTCGCAGTGGTCGGCGCGACAACCGAACCTGGCCAGCCGTCGTCAAACCGTCGCGTTCCTCGTCGCCCGGCCTGGACTCAACAGCCAACGGCCGCAGGCTGACCCTGATCTCTACGGGATCCGGCATCCAGACCGGCCTCGACTCCACGTCCGTCAGCAGGTCCATCGCCTGACCCCAGACCCCCGACGCCACCCATCGATACGCCTGCGTCTGCAGCGAACGAGGATTGCCCAACGCCGGAGAGTCTTCCCAGCGGGTGCCTGTAACGGCCTTGGTCAGCATGGCCTCGACCATCGTCCGGCGGTCCAAAGTGGACCTGGAGCCCCCCATCAGATGCCTGATCCTCTCCCAGCCCTCGTCGTCGAGAACCGGCACGCCTCGGCCTGCCTTGAGGAACCAGTTGCGCACGCCGCAGGCGACGCCCTTGCGCCGGGGGGCGCAACGGACGACTTCGGCCTGCAGGCCCATCATGTCCAGCAACTCGGCTTTCTCGTGCGGCTCGATGTTCTGAAGGTTCTTGCGTGCGGCTGCGGCCAGGCGCTCCAAAGCTTCGAGCCGGCGGACCACTTCGGCGGCCTCCTGCTGCCAGGCCACGGCGTCCCGCCGTAACTTCTCCAGGCCCTCCAGTTCTTCGTTCAGGGGCCTGACCGCCCTCTCCACGGCTCCCTCGGCTTCACCGCCTCGCAGACCCCGCTTGGCTGCCTGGCGGGCCGCCACGGCCATGGTGGTGTCGATAACGTCGCTTTGTTCGGCGATCTGCTGGTCCAGTTCAGCGATTCGCTTAGTGTGGTCCACACGCTGCTCGACCGTGGCGCCGATCCAGTCCTGTGCCATCGCCTTCATTCGTTCGGCGTCGCTCAGCAAGTTGACCGCGTCGCCCCATACCTGACGCTCGATGGCGGTGGCCTCCAGGTAGGGGCAGGAGCACTGATCGCCCGCGCCGGCGTACGACTCCTGGCGTCCCTTGCACCGGTAGATGACCTCAGTGGGGCGGTGCTGGTGGCCCTCGTACGTCCTGCCGCACGGGCTCGTCATCAGGCCGGTCAGAAGGTAGACCCGCGGGTCCGACTGGACAGGTCGCGGCCGTTCCTGGGCCGCAGCCTTCAACTCCTCGGTCTCCTTGTCCGTGAAGATCTCCGGGAGGTTGATGACAACGATCTCGCCGTAGACCGGGTCGCCATCCTGATCCCTATACACGGACTTGCCTCGCCAGACGATGCGGCGCTCAAGGACGGCCTCCCCGAGCATGCGACAGCGGATGTTCTTGCGGGTCCATGGCTTGTCGGAGCGGCTGTAGCGCTCCTCGCTGTTGAGGGTCAGCGCCACCGCGGTCCAGCTGCGCTTGGCGAGGAAGAGTTGCCGCGCTCGGCGCAGGGTGGCCGCCTCCGTCTCGTCCACGGCATAGTACGAGACGCCCTTCTTTCCCTGTTCGGCGACGCGGTACCCGAAGGGGACCATCCCTCCGGGGTACAGGCCGTCCGCGGCCTTCTCCTGGATGCCGCCCTGTGTTCGTTCGCGGATGGTCTCGCGTTCGTCCTCGGCGCGGTCCGCGGCCTTGCGCATGCGTGAGCGGCCGTCGGCAGTGGTGTTGTCGTAGTCGCCCTTGACAATGGCGACGAACACGCCGAGGTCTTCCAGCTCCCAGACCCAGGGCCAGAAGGCCCGGCCTGCGCGGCCGATGGCTCGTTCTTCGGCGACCACCACGACATCGAAGGGTCTGGGCGTCTGGCGTGCGGCCTCCATCAGTTTCTTGACGTCGGGGCGCTGGTGGGCCTCTAGGCTGCCGCTATACCCCTCGTCCGCGTACGTGCGGACGTAGAGCCACCCTTTCTTCTCGATGTGCTTCTTGGTCCTCATGCCTGTGTAGGCGATGCCGTAGCCCTTGAGCTGTTCCCCTGTGGATACCCGGAGGTAGTCCACCGCGCGGAGCTGTCTGCTCTCCACGGCCCCTCGTGCTACCTCGACGACAGGCGTGAGAGTCTTGGTCATGTCAGTCCCTTCGCGACTGGCAGACCCCAGGAGCATTCGCCGTGCTCCTGGGGTCACCCATGTGGCGCAGATCTTATGACGCCGGGCGGTCAGCACGGGCAGCAAGAGAAATTCCAGGATGCGCCGGTAAGCGCTGGATCGGGCTCTTCGTCCGGCCACGTGATGTCGATCTTCGGCTCGGGGGCGCAGCGAAGTGCCCTCGCAGCCTTCCGCTGGTCAGGCGGCTGTCATGAAATCAAGTCGCCGAATGGCCTCACCCCTTCATTCTTTGCTGCCGGGTATCGGTGTGAACACCGATACCGATGCCGGACCGCGGCGCCTTCCAGATAGGCAGCGAGCGCTACCGCGCGGAGCACGGCAAGGCCGAGTACGTGATCCTCGCCCGGCTCACCGCGGGCCAGGGCCGGGCGGCGAGACCCGTGTTCCTCTTCTGCGGGCAGCGGGCGATAACCAACCAGGCCGCCACCCGCTATCTGGCCCGCAACCACGAGCGGCTGGCACGCAAGCACGGCAGCGGCTCGTTCGTGCTGCTGCTGAAGGTCGTCAACTCGCAGGCATACGGCCCCGATGTGGTGGAGCTGGTCGCGGACGTCACGCGCGCCGCTCAGGCCCCGGCACCGGCGACGACCGCGCCTCGCACGTCTCATCGCGCTTCATGAGCACGGTGGTTGCACGCACCCACTCACAACAATCGTTACTCCCACGTAACTTACCGACGGGTTACCTCCGGTAAGCCGTCGCGGTTACCGTCAGGTCACTTTTCGCTGGCACGAGTCAGGAGAGTGACCATGGGACACCCGCGAAAGGCCCTGCGTACGACAGGCGTCGGCGCCGTCTCCGCGACTCTGGTCGCCGGCGCCGCGTTCGGCCTCGCCCCCGCCGCACAGGCATCTCCGCCGGTCCAAGCCGCGGCGACCGGCACCACATCCACGGCGGGCATCCGCTTCGTCGACATCACCGGCGACGGCGGCACCGTCCTCAAGGCCAACGTCGTCACGCCCGCGGCAGCCGCCGACGGCACCCGCAGATTCCCGGTCATCGTGCTGCCCACCAGCTGGGCCACGCCGCAGGTCGAATATCTCGCGCAGGCCCAGAAGCTCGCCGACTCGGGCTATGTCGTGGTCACTTACAACTCCCGCGGCTTCTGGCAGTCCGGCGGCTACGTCGAGGTCGCGGGCCCGCCCGACATCGCCGACGCCTCCAAGGTGATCGACTGGGTGCTGGCGAACACCCCCGCGGACCCGGAGAAGGTCGGCATGGCAGGCGTCTCGTACGGGGCGGGCATCAGCCTGCTCGCCGCCGCGCACGACAAGCGCATCAAGGCGGTCGCGGCGCTCAGCGGCTGGGGCGATCTGATCGACTCGATCTACAGCGGGCGCACCCAGCACCTCCAGGCCGCCGCGATGCTCGGCGGCACGGCCTATCTCACGGGCCGCCCGAGCCCCGAACTCCAGCAGATCATGGCGGACTTCTTCGGCTCCAACCTGGCCAAGGAGCAGGAGATCATCGCCTGGGGCAAGAAACGCTCCCCGGCCACCTACGTCGACCGGATCAACGACAACGGCGCCGCCGTGATGCTCGCCAACGCCTGGGGCGACACCATCTTCCCGCCCAACCAGTACGCCTCGTTCTACGAGAAGCTGACCGGCCCGAAGCGCCTCGAGCTCCGGCCCGGCGACCACGCCACGGCCGAGGCGGCAGGCCTGCTCGGCCTGCCCAACGATGTGTGGACCGACACCACCCGCTGGTTCGACCACTACCTCAAGGGCGCGGACAACGGTATCGACCGCGAGCAGCCCGTACAGATCAAGTCCCGCTCCACCGGCGGCTACGAGGGCTATCCGGACTGGAAGTCGGTCGGCCCGACCCGCAAGAAGATCGACCTGGCCGGCTCCACCACGATCCACGCCAACGTCGACTCGGGCGCCAACGGCGGCATCCTGATGCTCTCCAACGCCCTCGACCAGTTCGTGCAACTCCCGCCGATCGCGTCCGTCCCGCTGCTGCCGCGCCGCTACGCCGCCGTGTGGCAGTCCGAGAAGTACGGCACGGCGCAGCAGATCCGCGGCACGACGACGCTGCACACCACGGTCACCAGCACCAAGGAGAGCGGCACGCTCGTCGCGTATCTCTACGACGTGGGGCCGCTCGGCCTCGGCAAGCTGGTCAGCAACGCGCCGTACACCTTCCACGGGCAGACACCGGGCAAGCCGTTCGCCGTCGACCTGGAGCTGTTCTCCACGGCCTACGACGTCCCGGCGGGGCACCGGCTCGCCCTGGTGGTCGACACGGTCGACCCGCTCTACATCGAGCACAACCCGACCGGCGCGCAGCTGACCTTCTCCTCGCCCGCGGCCGACCCGTCGTATGTGTCGGTACCGCTGCGCGAGCAGTGATCTTCGGCTGCCGCCGGGCAGGCACGGCCGTGCGGGCTTGCACTCCCCCTGTGGCTTCCCCCTATGACTTGGGGGCTGTGGGGGGACCCGCCCCAGGCAGCAGCGTCTCTGTCTCCGCCGGGGCGACCTCCACCGCCTCGGTCTTGAGGCTGCGCCGCTCGAACTTCGCCATCCAGTTGGCGAACCAGGAGAGCAGCATGCACATCCCGATGTAGATCGGCGAGATCACCAGCACCACGGGGATGAACGGCAGATCGTAGTCGAGGTTCGACGCGATCAGTTTTCCGGCGTGGAGGAATTCCTCGTACGTGATGAGGAAGCCGAGCGAGGTGTCCTTGAGGGCCACCACAAGCTGGCTGATGATCGCGGGCAGCATGGCACGCACGGCCTGGGGCACGAGGACGTACGACATGACCTGGGTCTTCCGCATGCCGAGCGCGTATGCCGCCTCGCGCTGGCCGCGTTCCACGGAGTTGACGCCGGAGCGGAAGACCTCGGCAAGGACGGAGCCGTTGTAGAGCGTCAGTCCGGCGACGAGTGCGGGCAGCGGCTGCACCTTCAGTGCCACGAAGATGAAGAAGATCATCACCAGTACGGGCATGGCGCGGAAGAACTCGACGATCAGGGTCGCCACCCAGCGCACCGGCGCATGGTCCGACAGTCTGCCGACTGCCAGGACGCCACCGAGCGCCACCGAGAGCACCGCGGCGATCGCGAAGGCCTTGAGCGTGTTGCCGAGGCCCCGCAGAAGGAGTTCCTGGATGCCCTCGTACTGGAAGGGCATCCACTTGGCATACGTGAACTGGCCGGTGTCGAAGAGCAGGTACATCAGCCACGCGACGAGTCCGACGATCACGAGCGTCGCGAGGGCGCCGTAGGCGAGGTGCCGTTGGCGGGTCCGGGGGCCGGGGATGTCGTACAGGGCGGTGTCGGTCGCGGTGGTTCCACGGGCCATGGGGCTCATCGTGCGACTCCATAGCGCTTCTCCAGCACGTTGAAGACCGCGCTGATGGTGAGGGTGATGATCAGGTATCCGACGGCGATCCAGACGAACGTCCAGATGATGTTGTAGCCGCGTTCGCTGAGGAACTTGTAGGTGCCGAGGAGCTCGATGACGCTGAACGCGCCCGCGATCGCGGAGTTCTTGGCAAGCGCGATGAGCGTGGAGCCGATGGGCGGAATCACCGTGCGGAACGCCTGCGGGAGCACGACGGTGGACAGGGTCTGGCGGAACGTCATACCGAGGCTGCGGGCCGCCTCACCCTGCCCTCGGGGCACGGTGTTGATGCCGGATCGCAGCGCCTCGCAGATGAAGGCGGAGGTGTAGCAGCCGAGGGCGAGAACCGCGAAGAGCTGGAAGGGCAGGACGATCCCGAACCGCGGCAGGCCGAGCAGTACTGCGAAGAAGAGCAGGGTGAGCGGGGTGTTGCGCAGCACCGTCACCCACGCCGTCCCGAAGGCTCGCAGCGATCCGACGGGCGCCACGCGGAACGACGCCATGAGGAAGCCGAGGATGAGGGCCAGGATCGAGGCGTAGACGGTGAGTTCGACGGTGCCGAGGAAGCCCTCGCCGTAGACGGAGAAGTTGTCGATCAGTACGTTCACAGAGACCTCCCTCAGTAGCGGTCGATGGGCGGCGGCGTGGGTGCCGGGACGCCGGACAGGCCGAGCGTCGCGTCGTACGCCCTCTTCCAGTCGCCGTTCTTCACACCGGCCTCCAGCGCGTCGTTGATCGCCATCCGCAGGGCGTTGTCATCGCGCGGCACGCCGATGCCGTAGGGCTCCTCGGAGAACGGCTCGCCGACGACCTTGAGCTCGTCCGGCAGCTTTGCCGCGTAGCCGATGAGGATCGCGTCGTCGGTGGTCACTGCGTCGACCTGGTAGGTGAGGAGGTTGTCGACGCAGACGGAGTAGGTGTCGTACGCGACCAGGATCGCCTTCGGGAACTTCTCCTGGATCCGCTGGTACGGGGTCGAGCCGGCGGCGGAGCAGACGCGTTTGCCGTCGAGGTCCTCGGGCCCTTTGATGTCGTTCTCGTCGGCGCGCACCAGCAGGCTTTGGCCTGCCATGTAGTACGGGCCGGCGAAGCCGACGAGCTTCTTGCGGTTGTCGTTGATGGTGTAGGTGCCGACGTAGTAGTCGATCTGGCCGTTCTGCAGGGCCGTTTCGCGGTTCGCGGAGGCGATCGTCCTGAACTGGATCCTGTTCGGATCGAGGCCGAGGTAGGCCGAGACCATCTTGGCGATCTCGATGTCGAAGCCGGTGTAGAGGCCGCTCGCCGGGTCCTTCTCGCCGAGGTACGGCTGATCCTCCTTGGCGCCGACGATGAAGTAGCCGCGCTGCTTGGCTCGCCGCCAGGTGGGCGAGTCGGGCAGCTCGAAGTCCTTGTTCACCTCGAACGTGGGGAGTTTGTCCTGCGCGGGTCCCTTCACCGGCGGGCTGCCCTCCTTGCCGCAGGCGCCGGCGGCGAGAGCGGTGAAGGCGGCGATCAGCAGCACGCCGAGGGCGCGGCACACACGTGTCGTACGCGTCATGGTTCCGTTCCCCCGGCCTCAGTGCTTGAGGATCTTGGAGAGGAAGTCCTGGGCGCGGGCGCTCTCCGGGTTGGTGAAGAAGTCGTGAGGGGTGCGGTCCTCGATGATGCTGCCGTCCGCCATGAACACGACGCGGTTGGCGGCGTTGCGCGCGAAGCCCATCTCGTGGGTCACGACGACCATGGTCATCCCGTCCCGGGCGAGCTGCTGCATGACCTCCAGGACCTCGTTGATCATCTCGGGGTCGAGGGCCGAGGTCGGCTCGTCGAAGAGCAGCGCCTTGGGGTCCATGGCGAGGGCACGGGCGATGGCAACGCGCTGCTGCTGGCCGCCGGAGAGCTGCGCGGGGTACTTCTCGGCGTGCGCGGCGAGGCCGACGCGGTCCAGGAGTTCGCGGGAGCGCTGGTCGGCCTCGTCCTTCCTGCGCTTACGCACCTTGGTCTGCGCGAGGGAGATGTTCTGCAGGACGGTCTTGTGCGCGAAGAGGTTGAAGGACTGGAAGACCATGCCCACCTCGGCGCGGAGCTTCGCGAGGGCCTTGCCCTCCTCCGGGAGCGGCTGCCCGTCCAGGTGGATGCTGCCCGACTGGATCGTCTCGAGCCGGTTGATCGTCCGGCACAGAGTCGACTTGCCCGACCCCGAGGGGCCGATGACCACCACCACCTCCCCCTTGCCGACGATGAGGTTGATGTCCCGCAGGACATGCAGCGTCCCGTAGTACTTGTTCACATCACGTAGTTCGATCAACGGATCGACGGCCAATGGATCAACGGCCATGCCCAGCTCTACCCACTCTCAGCGGTCTCGGTTCGCGCAAACTATCCACCGCAATATGGGATTTAACACAGGACACGCGCTTACTTGAATAAACCGTATTTTGTCGGGCAACTCGCCCTAGTGGGTGTCGGGGTCGGCGTCCGGTCTCGCCTATCGGCGGTCTCCCGTGAGGACTCTTCGCAGCCCCGGTCAGGCCTCTTCGCAGCCCCGGTCAGGCCTCGGACGCCTCCGCGTACACCTGCGAGAGCTGGGGCGCGCCGTTCACCGCCCAGTCGAGCCCGGACTCGACGACGTGGATCTCCCGGCCCGACGCGAGCCGCACCACGGGGTGGCCGCCGGGCCAGACGTGCCAGGTCGCGCCCGGCACGGTGCGCACGATCACCGTGCCGAGGTACAGGCCCGCGTCGTTGCCGAGCCACGGCAGCATCTCCGGGTCGTCGCGCCAGCGCGGCAGCAGCTGGTCGAGGGCCTCCAACGAGGCGGCGGAGTCGTCGAGTTCCAGGCCCGTGTCCCCCGCCTGGGAGCGCAGCAGCTCGCACTCGGACAGGAGGGCCCCGACGCCCTCCGGGTCGGCCTTGAACGCGGCCGCGAGCACATCGCTCCGCTCCGACACCGCCGACTGCCGCTTGCGCCACATGTCCAGGAAAGGGATGTTCATACCACCCAGACTGGCACTGACCCCCGCCTGTGCACCACAGGCGCGCGGACGTACCCGTTCGGGCGGTGTTCGGCCGCAGTTCGGATGGTGATCTGGTGTGACTCATTGACGCGTCCCTGTCGCATCTTTAGCTTCATGGCGCATCTGTCACCTTGTCCCCGAGCGGGAGGAGTCGGTCTTGCGCCGACGCATATGGGGTCCGGCCGCGTTACTCGCTCTTCTCGGTACGGTGGCGCCGGTGGTCACGGTGGCGCCAGTGGCATCCGCCGAGGCCGCCACACAGGCGGCACCTTCAGAGGCCGCGCCCGGCGGGAGAGCCGAGCCGCTCCCCCTGGAGCGGCTCTTCGACAACAGAGCGGTCAGCGACGACGCCCGCCCCGGCGACGCGGACTTCGACGGCTCGGGCGGCTCCCTGTCGGCCCAGGACCTGACGGCCGCCGGATGGACCCGCGGGCGTTCCCTGGCCGTGCACGGCGCCCGGCTGACCTGGCCGCGCACGGCCCCGGGCGAGCCGGACAACGTGCGCGCGGACGGCCAGTCCGTACGGGTGCCGGGGCGCGGCGACGCCCTTGCCTTCCTGGTCGCCGGGACGGGCGGCGCGGCGCAGGGCACCGGAACGGTCCGGTATCAGGACGGCTCGTACAGCACGTACCGGCTGACCGCACCGGACTGGCGCACCGGCCCCCTGGCCACGAAGGCCGTGGCGCTGCCGCACATCAACACACCCGGCGGCCAACTCGCCGAGAAGGCACGGCTCTACGTGGTGACAGTGCCGGTCGCTCGAGGCCGCGCCGTCGCCTCGGTCGAGCTGCCCAGGGACAACGGGCCGGACCTGCATGTCTTCGCGCTGTCCGTGCGGGCGACGACCGAGGGATGGACGGGCAGTTGGTCGGCGTCCACCTCCGGTTACGCGGCTGTGGGGCCCTGGACGGACCGGACGGTACGGCTCGTGGTGCACACCAGCACGGGCGGTCCGCGGGTGCGCATCCGGCTCGAGAACACCTTCGCGGCCACGCCCGTACGCATCGGCAGTGCGACGGTGGCCGTGCAGAGCGCGGGGGCGGAGGCGCGTGGCGAACCCGTGGCGCTGTCGTTCCGGGGCGCGGCCGGGACCGAAATCCCGGCGGGGGCACAGGCGTTCAGCGACCCGCTGGACTTCGACGTGCCCGCCGACACCAACCTGCTGGTGAGCTTCCATCTGCCCGGCACCGTGACGGCGGCGCCCCTGCACAGCCAGGCCATCCAGCGGTCGTACGTGAGCGAGCCGGGCGACCACGCGGCGGACGGCTCCCCCGCCGCGTACACCTCGACGATCAGCACCTGGCCGCTGCTGACCGGGGTCGACGTGGGCGGTGGGTCGGGGTCCGTGGTGCTGCTCGGAGACTCGATCACCGACGGCGTGAGGTCGACGCAGGACGCGAACCGCCGGTGGCCCGATGTGCTGGCCAGGCGGCTGCTGAACCAGAGCGCGGTCCCTCGGTACGGGGTGCTCAACCATGGCATCTCGGCGAACCGTGTGGTCACCGACCGCTACCCCGGTGACGGGGTCTCCACCGACACGGGCGGCGTCAGCGCCCTGCATCGGCTCGACCGCGATGTCCTCGCGCAGACCTCGGTGCGGACGGTGGTGGTCTTCCAGGGCGTCAACGATGTCCGGTGGGGGGCTTCGGCGGACCAGGTGATCGCCGGGCTGCGGGAGATCGCCGAACGGGCGCGGGGGCGTGGGCTTCGGGTGGTGGGTGCGACGATCGCGCCCTGTCAAGGGGAGTCGTTGTGCACCGCGTCTGCGGATGCGGAGCGGGTTGCCGTCAATGCGTATATCCGGGACAGCGGGGTCTTTGACGCGGTGCTGGACTTTGATGCGGTCTTGCGGGATCCCGCGGAGCCGGCGCGGATGCTGGCCGCTTATGACAGCGGGGATCATCTGCATCCGGGGGATGCGGGGTTGAAGGCGATTGCGGAGTCGGTGGATTTGGGGGTGCTGGGGCCGTAGCGGTTGGGGTGGGGCGCTGCGCTGGGCTTTCCCCGGTCCCACCCCTTCCCGAAACTGGGGGCTCCGCCCCCAGGCCCCCGAAATCGCCCTTCGGGCTCGTCCTCAAACGCCGGACGGGCTGAAAATACGGGAAGGGGCGGGATGGGGGAAATCACACGTCGAGGTCCACCACAACGGGGGCGTGATCCGACGCCCCCTTCCCCTTCCGCTCCTCGCGGTCAACGTACGCATCCGACACAGCCTTGGCGAACGCCTCGTTCCCGTAGACGAGATCGATCCGCATCCCCCGGTTCTTGGGGAAGCACAACTGCCGATAATCCCAGTACGTAAAGGGCTGCTCATACTTCAGCGGCCGCGGGACCACATCCGAAAGCCCCGCCTCCCGCAGCGACGCGAGTGCCGCCCGCTCGGCGGGAGTGACATGCGTGGAGCCCTCGAAGAACTCGGGGTCCCACACGTCGTCGTCGGTCGGCGCGATGTTGTAGTCACCCAGGACGGCGAAGGGGCGACTGCCCGCCGCGTCGCCCGCGACCGCCGCCTTGAGCGCCTCGATCCACTGCAGCTTGTACGCATAGTGAGCGTGCTCGACCTCGCGGCCGTTCGGCACGTACACCGACCAGACGCGGGCCGGGCCGCACGTCGCGGAGATGGCGCGGGGCTCCTCGGCGCCGTCGTACCCGGGGTCGCCCGGCAGGCCCCTGACCACGTCCTCGATGCCGACCCGGGAGATCACCGCCACGCCGTTCCACCGGCCCGTGGCGTGCACCGCCGACTCATAGCCGAGCTCGCGAAGCTGCTCGACCGGGAATCCCTCGGCGGTCGTCTTGGCCTCCTGGAGGCACAGCACGTCCGTACCGCTGCTCTCCAGCCAGGCCAGCAGCCTCGGGAGGCGAGCGGTGATCGAGTTCACGTTCCAGGTGGCGATGCGCATGCCCTACAAACTACCGGTCGGGTACGACAAACGTCCGGCCGCGTGGGTGAGCGGCCGCACGGCCGGGGCGCAGACGCTGCGGAAACCGCCCACCGCCGACTTGCCGCCCACCGCCGACATGCCGACCGCCGCCGTCACCGGCCGGCTGGTGAGCAGCCTGCCCGGCGCCGGCGGCGGAGGATACGGCGCGTGCTCTCTTACTTGGTGAGGTAGCTCTCCAGGTCCGCGACGACCTCGTTCGCGGCCGTGACGCCGAGGCCGAGGTACCACGTCTCGTCCGGCACGTCGTAGGCGTGGCCGGCCTTGACGGCCTTCAGGTTCTTCCACAGCGGGTTGCCCTGGGCCTTGGACTTGTCGGTGGCCTTCGGGTCGCCGTAGACGCCGGTGAAGATGTAGTCGGCGTCGGCCTGATCGATGTTCTCGGCGCTCACCTCGGCGGCGAGGTCCTCGATGTCCTGGTTCTTCGGGCGCGGGATGCCGGCGTCCTTGAGGATGGTGCCGATGAACGAGGCGTTGGCGTAGAGGCGGATCACGCCGTCGGGCAGGTAGCGGACCATCGAGACGGTCGGCTTGTCCGCACCGAGCTTGTCGCTGAGCGCCGCCACCTTCTTGTCGTAAGCGGCGAGCTGCGACTTGGCCTCGGCGGTCTTGTCGAGCGCCGCCGCGTTGAGAAGGTAGTTCTCCTTCCACGTGAAGCCGGGGCGGAGGGAGAAGATCGTCGGCGCGATCTGCTTCAGCTCGTCGTACTTGTCCGCGGCGCGCAGCTGGCTGCCGAGAATGAGGTCGGGCTTGAGCGCGGCGATGGCCTCGAGGTTGAGGTTGTTGATGGTGCCGACGTTCGTGGGGCTGCCGGCGTCCTTCTTCAGGTACGAGGGCAGCTCCGGGGAGCCCTCGGTGGGCGCGAGACCGACCGGCTTGATGCCCAGCGACACGACGTTGTCGAGCTCGCCGACGTCCAGGACGACGACGCGCTTGGGCTGGGACTTGATCTCGGTCTCGCCCATGGCATGGGTGACGGTGCGCGGCCATTCGCCGGGCCCTGCGTCGGTGCCCATCTCAGCGGTCTTCTTGGCGGCGTCGCCGAAGTCCTCGCCGCCCTGGGCGACGGCCTTCTTGTCGCTGGCTCCCGCCGTGGCCTTGGCCGACCCCTCACCGGAGTCGGACGAACCGCCGCATGCCGCGAGGGACAGCGTGGCGGCGACGACGAGGGCGACGGCAGCGGTGCCGCGGCGCCGAAGAGACATACAAGGCTCCTGTGTTGCTGTGAATCACCTAAGAGATCCTTAGGTGAGGCTAACTTATGTTGACCCTGCGTAGGTACGGCAAGTGGCGGATCATGTGCTTCCGGTCACGGACGTGCGGTACTCAACTGGTCCAATTACGGGCGAGAATGATCGACTCGCCTGTTCACGGACACATAAGGTCAACTCATCCGTTTACGGACGCGCGGTGGCCAAGTCGGCCATTCACGGACGTGCAGTCGTCAACTCGTCCGCGGGCCCGGCCTCATCGCCCTGACTGTCCCCGGGCCCGGCCTCGTCGCCCTGCCTGTCCGCAAGCCCCGCCTCGTCGCCCTCACCGCCCGGCTGCCAGGGCGCGCCCGGCACGACCAGAGGATCGCCCGTCACCGGGTCCGGTACGACGACCGACGCAAGCCCGAAGACCTCCCGCACGAGATCCGCGGTGACGACGTCGCCGGGAGAGCCCTGCGCGACGATCCGGCCGGCCTTCATGGCGACCAGATGGTCGGCGTACCGTGCGGCCTGGTTGAGGTCGTGCAGGACGGCGACGACCGTCCGACCGCGCTCGCGGTTGAGCTGCCGGACCACGTTCAGCACCTCGACCTGGTGGGCGATGTCGAGGTAGGTGGTCGGCTCGTCGAGCAGCAGCAGGTCGGTGTCCTGGGCGAGGGCCATGGCGATCCAGACCCGCTGGCGCTGACCGCCGGACAGTTCGTCGACCAGCCGGTCGGCCAGGCCGCTGGTCCCGGTGCGCTCCATGGCCTCGGTGACGGCCTTCTCGTCGTCCCCCGACCACTGCCGCCACCACCTCTGGTGCGGCTGCCGCCCACGCGAGACCAGATCCGCGACCGTGATCCCTTCCGGCGCCACCGGGGTCTGCGGGAGCAGTCCGACGGCCTGGGCGATCTTCTTCGAAGGAATACGCGACAGCTCGGTGCCGTCGAGCAGGACCGCGCCGCGCCTCGGCTTGAGCAGCCGTCCCAGCGCCCGCAGGACGGTGGACTTGCCACAGGCGTTGGGGCCGACGATGACCGTGACCTGCCCGTCCGGTATCTCCAGGTCGAGGCCGTCGACGACGATGCGGTCCTCGTAGGCGAGGGTGAGCCCCCGGGCCGTAAGACGGTTGTCGGTCACGCGGTGCCTCCGAAACGGCTAGAGGTGCGGGCGATCAGCCACATCAGATACGGCGCGCCCACGGCCGCGGTGAGCACGCCCACCGGCAGCTCGGTCGGCGAGAACACGACGCGGGCCAGCAGGTCCGCCACGACCATGATCAGCGCGCCCGTCAACGCCGAGCACAGCAGCGGGATCTGGGCGGTGCGCGTGAGCCGGCGGGCGATCTGCGGGGCGAGCAGCGCCACGAAGTCGACCGGGCCCGCGGTGGCGGTCGCCACGGACGCGAGGACGACGCCGAGACCGACCAGGCCGAGGCGGACCCTGCCGAGCCGGACGCCGAGGGCGGTGGCCGTGTCGTCGTCGAACGACACGTCGCGCTGGGCCCGGGCCGCCCACACCACGAACGGCACGGCGACGAGCAGAATCACAGCGACGGGCGCCGCCTGGTCGTAGCCCCGGCCGTTGAGCGAGCCGGTGAGCCACACCTTGGCCTGCTGGGCCACGAGGTAGTCGCCCTTGGTCAGGAACAGCTGGGTCAACGAGCCGAGAGCGATCGAGAAACCGATCCCGATGAGCACGAAGCGGGAGGCGTGCAGGCCACGCCGCCAGGCGAAGACGTAGACCAGCAGTGCGGCGGCCAGACCACCGCCAATGGAGACATACGGCAGCGCGGTGAACGACGTGACGCCGAAGGTCATCGCCGCGACCGTCGCCGCACCCGCGCCATGGGTGACGCCGATGACGTCGGGGCTGGCGAGCGGGTTGCGGGCCACTGTCTGGACGAGGGCGCCGGCCACGCCGAACGCGGTGCCGACCAGCAGACCGACGGTCAGACGGGGCATGCGCAACGTGCCCACGACGAGTTCGTCCGGGCTCGGCTGCCCGAGCAGCACGCGGACGACCTCCGCAGGCGAGACGAAGGACTGCCCGACGCACAGATACGCCACCACTGCCACGGCCAGCAGCACGCCGACCGCAGCCGTGACCACACTCGCGCGCCGGTGCAGCAGAAAACTGGCCTGCCCGGCACGCAGCACGGCGTATCCGGCCGGGCTCACCGTACGCACCGGATCCGCGACCCGCGTCACGCCGCCACCACCGCCTTGCGCCGTACCAGGGCGACCAGGAACGGCACACCCAGCAATGCGGTCATGACGGCCACCGGCACCTCCGACGGCGGGAAGACGATACGGCCTATGACGTCCGCGACCAGGATCATCACCGGTCCGAGCAGCGCGGCCAGGGGCAGGACCCAGCGGTGACCAGTGCCCACCAGCGCCCGTGCGATGTGGGGGACGGCCAGGCCCGTGAAGGCGATGGGCCCGGCGGCAGCGACCGCGACGCCGGTGAGGACCGTCGCCCCGAGCGCTCCGAGGACCCGCAGCAACCCGACATTGTGGCCGAGGCTCTTGGCCACGTCCTCCCCCAGCGCCATCGCGTCGAGGCCGCGCGCCATCGCAGCTACGAGGAGAAGTCCCGCAACCAGGAACGGCAGGATCTGGCCCACGATTTCGGCATCGCGCCCGCTGACCGACCCGACCTGCCAGAAACGGAACTCGTCCAGCGCGCGGGCGTTGGTGGTGACGATGGCCGAAACCAGCGAGGCCAGCAGGGCGTTCATCGCGGCACCGGCCAGCGCGAGCTTCACCGGGGTGGCCCCGCCGCGCCCGCTGCCGGCGATCACATAGGCGGTCACCGCCGCGATGCCGGCGCCCACGAAGGCGAACCACACGTAGCCGCTCAGTGTGTGCACGCCCGCGAAGGCGATCGCGCAGACCACGCCCAGCGACGCGCCCTGGCTGACACCCAGGATTCCGGGCTCGGCGATCGGGTTGCGCGTGATGCCCTGCATCACCGTGCCGGCCACGGCCAGCGCGACCCCGACCAGCACGCCGACGATCGTGCGCGGCACCCGAAGGGCGCGTACGACCTGGGCGTTGTCGTCGGTACCGCCATGCAGCAGGGCGTCCACCACCTCGCCCGGGGCAATGGCACGGCTCCCGACCGCAAGGCTGAGCAGCACAGCGAGGAGCAGCAGCAACGTGCCCACGACCAGCCAGCCGACGCGGCGCGAGGTCGTTCGGGACATGCGCTCGCTCTCTCGAAGTTAGTTAAGGCTCAGCTAAGAATAAGGTGCCCTCCGGGTGGCTTGTGCAGGGGGTGCGTCCTGGCTTGTGCAGGGCGTGCGCTGTCAGAGCTCGGCAGAGGCGCCCGGCGCCAGACGGAGGTGCTCCGCGCCGCCCAGCGCGCCGATCTGGTTGTCGTAGATGGGCCGCGCCAGATCCGTGAGCAGCGCGTCATGGATGTCGTACGCCCGCTGCGGCTTGACCTCGCGGACGTAGTCGATGACCTCGGAGATCTTGTTCCAGGGAGCCATCACCGGAAGCATCAGCGTCTCGACCGCGTGGCCGGGGACCGTGAGGGCGTCGCCCGGGTGGAAGACCGACCCGTCGACGAGGTAGCCGACGTTGGTGATGCGCGGAATGTCCGGGTGGATGACGGCGTGCAGTTCGCCGTGCACCTGGACGTCGAACCCGGCGGCCGTGAACGTGTCGCCGTGCCCGACGGTGTGCACGCGTCCCGGGAAGGCGGGCGCGATCTTGTCCGCGACGGACTTCAGCGTCCAGATCTCGGCGGCCGGGTTGGACTCGAGACCGGCCCGCAGCCGCTGCTCGTTGAAGTGGTCGGCGTGTTCGTGCGTGACGAGGATCGCGTCGGCACCGACCGCGGCGTCCTCCTCGCTGAAGGCGCCGGGGTCGATGACGAGGGTCTGACCGTCCTTCTCCAGCCTGATGCAGGCGTGCGACTTCTTCGTGAGCTTCATGCGTCCCATCCTGCAACGCGGCCCGTGTCGCGTGATGCACCGCGGGGGACTTCGCGGCGGCCCGGGTGTGCCCTTCTCTCCGGTCTCGCCGTTCTCTCCGGTCTCGCCGTTCTCTCCGGTCTCGCCCTTCTCTCCGGTCTCGTCCCCGGTCTCGGGCCGTCACTCCTGAGGAGTGGTCTCCTCCCTTATGACCGCCTGCGCCACCTTGAACGCGCTGTTGGCCGCCGGGACTCCGCAGTAGACCGCGGCGTGCAGCAGCACTTCCTTGATCTCGGCCGGGGTGAGCCCGTTGCGCAGGGCCGCCCGGGTGTGGAAGGCGAGTTCCTCGAGATGGCCGCCCGCGACCAGGGCCGTGAGGGTGACGCAGCTGCGGGTGCGCCGGTCGAGCCCGGGCCGGTTCCAGATCTCGCCCCAGGCGTACCGGGTGATGAGCTCCTGGAAGTCCCCGGAGAAGTCGTCGGCCGCCGCCAGTGCCCGGTCGACGTGCGCATCGCCGAGCACCTCCCGGCGGACCTTCAGACCTGCTTCGTACGGGTCGGGGCGGACCCCGGCGACGGGCTGCTCCGCCATCGGCGCGATCTCCGCGACGGGCCCGGTGGACGGCGGGGCGAGCACCGGCTTGACGGGGGGCGCCACGATCGCCATCTGTCCCGTGGTCGCGTCGACGGCGGTCTGCCAGGCCGTGGAGAAGTGACGTATCAGCAGATCGGTGACGGCCGCCGGCTGCTCGACGGGCGCGAGATGCGAGGCGCCGGGGACGACGGCGAGCCGGGCGTCGGGTATCCCGGCGACCAGCGTGCGGGCCTCGGCGGGCCCGGTCACCTGGTCCTCCGAGCCGACAAGGACGAGCGTGGGAACGCCGATGCGGCCGAGCTCGGCGCGGATGTCGAAGGCGGCGAGCGCCTCGCAGGCCGCTATGTAGCAGCCGGGGTCGGTGGTCCGCACCATCTGTACGGCCCACTCGGTGATCGCGGGCTGGGCGGCGGCGAATCCGGGGGTGAACCACCGCTCGGGCGAGGTGCGGGCGATCGGGTCGAGGCCGTTCGTGCGGACGATCACGCCGCGCTGCCGGAACTCGTCGGCCGTGCCGAACCGGGGTGAGGCGGCGATCAGTACGAGCGAGGCGAGCCGCTCCGGGTGGCGCAGCGCGAGGTCGGCGCCGATGGCACCACCCAGTGCGCAGCCCGCGTAGCCGAACCGCTGCACACCGAGCTCGTCGAGCGTGGCGAGCAGCCGGTCGGCCAGCTCGCCGACCGAAGGGGCGGGGTGCGCCGGGGCGCCGCCGTGTCCCGGCAGGTCGAACCGGAGCACCCGCCACTGGCGCGTCAGCTCCGGGACCTGCCGGTCCCACATGTGCCATGTGGTACCCAGGGAGGGTCCCAAGATCAGGACCGGCGCGTCTTCTGGCCCGTCAAAGCGGTATTGCAGGGTGTTCGGTGGTGTCTCGCTCACCCGTCTGAGCCTCTCATCTGTCACGAGATGTCACATCGCCGGGGTGGGCCTAGCGGGCCTTGCCCCGCTCCGATCCTGCCGACGAGAACCCGGGTATACATTCTCCGGCATGTACTCGTGGCCGTGTCGGCAGTGGGCCCTCCGGGCGCGTGCCCTCCTTCAGTCGCTACGAGCAACGCATTCCACTTTGATCACGGCCTCCAGGCGGTTCAGGAAGCAGCATCGAGTGTGGTGGCACGAACGAGGCTCGGCGTGATCCACCTGGAAACCTTCCGAAATCCCGCCCAACAGCAGCTTAAACACCACACGGTGAACGCTTGGTAGAAGGCTCGGCCGTAGCCGGATGCTCTCAGTTACAGCCACCGGTCCAAAACCAGCAAGCGGACTCCGAAGCCACCTCGCCCCAATCCTGCAGGCCATACGGCGCGCAAGGTCGCTCGGCTCATAGTCCGCGTGGCTCACTCTTGCCCCTCTGCCGCACCCCCGTGCAGGCCATCCCAAGTGGTGGCGGCTCCGCGAAGATCTTCTACATCCGGCTTGACGTACCACCGCTTGGTCGTCTTTACATTCGCATGTCCGGCCCATCGCGCGAGGATGTGGTCCGGGACGCCGTTGTTGGCCAGGAAGGTGAAGCACGACGAGCGTGCGTCGTAGAGCCTGACGCGACGGAGCCCGAGAAGCTCCATAAGCCGGTACGCGCGTCGGCGAAGTTGCTTGATCGTGAAGGCGTCGCCCACCTCATGCGCCAGCACGTAGCCCGACACCGTGTACGCCTCCCCCAGAGCGAGCCTCTCCTCGGCTTGGAGAGCCCGGAATGCCTTGAGGGCTCCCAGCACCAGCGCCGGCAGCGGCAGATCCCGCTCACCCGCAAGAGACTTGGTGTCCTTCTCCACCACGTACCGGTTGCCCATCATCGTGCGCGTGTTGGCAATGACGATCGTGGCGTTCTCCAAGTCAACGTCTTCCCACCGGAGGCCGCAGACTTCAGCTGGACGAAGCCCCATCAGCGAAAGAAGAAGCGCAGCATAGAGACGCTCACCCCTAATTCCATGGATGAATTTCTGAACCTCCTGGACGTTCCAGGGCGGCACCTCCTCTTTAGTCTTCCGCTCTTCCTTGCGCGCCCTCCGGGGAATGGTCACGTGCGCAGCGACATTGACGTACACCAACCGCCGGGTAACGGCTCTCCCCAGCGCTTCCTTCAGCCGAGCGAGGCTCATATCCACACTCGTGACACTGAGTGGCGTCCCGGCCCTTTTACCACGCACGCGGCCATGCGCCAGCGCCCAGTCCCTCCACTCTTCCACGTGCTCTTCAGTAAGGTCCTGGAGACGGATATTGCCGAGCCTCCCCCGAACTCGGTCCAGGGTAATCCCGTAGTTGTAGATGGTGGTTTCTTCGAGGTCCTCCGCTTTCATGGCCAGCCATCGGTCGAGCCACTCATTCACGGTGATCTTATTGGGTGGTACAAGCGACCCATCATGCCGCCGATTAGTTATGTTCGCATACTCAGCCCTAGCTTCCTTCAACGAGTCGAAGGTGCGCCTCAACTGCTTACGCTTCCCAGTTTCGGGGTCGATTCCTGCGTCGACAACAAACCGGTATCGAACCTTCCCCTTCGAGTTCGGCGGAAGTTTCTTGATGGGATCGGACAGAATACTCACTCTCCTCGAACAGGCGGACATAACTTCACAACGCGCGTCTACCGATCGGGGTAGGCAAACTAGCCGCACCATTCGCTACGGCTCCACTGCCTAGCACAGCCGGGTGCGAACACCATTAATGCTCCGCACGATCCCCGGTTTCGGTAACCGGGGATCGTCTGCTACGTATCGCCCTGCATTACGGGAGCCTGCCCATCACCCGTTTCTTCGCCTCGGTCAGGCGGCCAGGCGGTACGAGCGGAGAGCGGGGGTCGCGCCATCGGTGACAAGCACCAGTAGCCCGTCGTCGGTGAGGCGGTCGAGGTTGCTGGCCACGAGACGCTCGAGGCGCCAACGGCCTGGGCAATGTGGGGAGTTACGGCACCGGGATGTACCGCGATGTACGCGAGGACCTCTCGATCACGGTGGCAGCGCGTTGCAGTAAGTCATCACCGAACAGTCCTGCCGCGCAGACGAAGAAACACAGCGCCGTAGACAGAGCGGCATAGTCCACCGTCATCTGGGCGGTCCACACGTTCGCGGCACCAAGCGCCATGAGGATGGGGGCGGTGAAGCGGGCGGATCGGATTGCGGGAACCTGCAGGTGGACCTCCTTTGGGCTGCTCGTTCACGAGACCGAGTGGCGCGTGCTGTGGATTGGGGACGGCCGACCGTCTGCCGGTTCGACTCGGAGGCCCACATCCCTTTGCTGACCTGGCGTTTTCCGGGTCGTTGTACGTTGGCATGATCCCGGAGGAGGTTCCAGTCCGTTGGGGCTCTTTCCCGTCTGCCGTGAGCTGAAGGTTTCCGACAGACACTTACTCACCGTTCGGGCCCGACTGCGTGTGCATGGACCCCTCGGTCACGCCACCGACCGGGAAGCGGCGGGCGCGAGGGCTCGCAGCGTCACAAAAGGCCGGGCTACTCCCGTACAACCTGCGACAGCCACGTCTCCGCCACAGCCGCAGCCAATCCGGCAGCGCTGATCACGACCGCATGGGCATTCTGGGAGGTGTCGCCGATCACCGGGCCCGCGGCGTCCGTGCGTACCGCAGCCGCACAACGAGCCGCCAGCGGGCGGCCATCAGGCTCTCTTCATAGAAGGTGCATGTCCGGGGTCGAAGGGCCGCGCGAGACTCGTCCGGATCACGCTGTCGCTGGCGCGCAAAGCCGATGCCAGTTCTCTATTCAGCTTGTCGGGGATGGACCCTGCCCCGAGGGCGCAGGCGCGAACCAGAGCGCGGCAGTCCTGCGCTTGCCGGTCCGTGGCAAGCGCGGTGAACAGGGAGTGCTGCAGATTCTCGCGGGCCGCGTAGCCGTCCTCAGCCTCCGTCATCCTGCGGTGCAGCTGCTCGACAATGTGGTGCGCGCCTGGCGCCTCGGCAGAACCGATCGCGTCGAGGATGGTCAGGCCGAGCCTGATGTCGAAGACGGTCATCCCAGGTTCGGCCTTCCGCTCGGAGTAGGTCGTCACCAATTCCGCCAGGTGGCCGTCGACCAGCCGCCCGGCATCTCGGCGGCACAGGAAGGTGAGGCAGGCCGTGACAGCTTGCTCCCACGGATCGCCGGGCACGGTGTCGGCGAGGAGGGCAGCGGCCCATTTCGTGTCACCCGCAACGAGGGTGGCGAGTACGGCGACTTGGCGCCCATCGAGCATCCGTTTGCCTACTCCGTGGTGAACTTCGATATGTGCCTTGGCCTCCGCCCAACGGCCCTTGGTGGTGAGGGTGCGGGTCCCATCGGCGAGGAGCACGCGCCACAGCCACGCGCGGACCTCGTGGCGGTCCTCGTAGGTCGTAGTGAGGTCCGCCGGTACGGCGACGCCCTCGAACCGGGCAGCTATGCCTGCCTCGACGGCCTTGTACAGGTCGAGTAGGTGCTGGCGTCCCTCGTCGGTGTGGCCGGCGCGGATCTGGAGGCGGGCGAGGTTGACGACCGGTTCCAGTCCCCTGATTACGCTCATGCCGGGCAGGGGGCAAGCCTCGAGGTAGGCGGCGGCGTGCTGGTGACACATCTCGCGAGCGAGATCGGGAAGGCCGAGATCGGAGGCGATGAGCGCGGCCTGGTTGTAGACGGCGGATGCGAGCCCTTGGTCGCCCTTCTCCACCGCCGTCTCGGCGAGGTCGACGAGGCCGCCCACGCGTTCGGGCAGGGGCAGACAGGCGGGCCGGAATCGGGCGACGAGCGGGAAGCGCTGGGCTATGGGTCCGTACGGGTCCATGGCTCCCCCGTGGTGTGAGTGAGAAGTACTGGGCCGACGGTGCCCGCCAGCCGTACGCCGGCGGGCACCGTCCCCTACGCAAGGGGCGTCACCGCCAGTCGACGACGATGCGGTTCAGCGGGGTGTCGAGAGCGAAGAATCCGGGGCGCTGCTCGATGGCGGGTGCGTCGAGGGGCTGGATTTCGAACGTGGCCTCGCGGTCGCGGTATGCGCGGTCCCAGGTGCGGATGGCGTCGGCGACCTTCGTGGCGAGCTCGTCGCTGCCGGGGCCGTGGCCGATGACGCCGAACTCCCAGAGCTTGTCGCCCTCGGGGGTCTTCTTCTCCGACACGCGTCGCGCCAGGTAGGTGACGGCGCCCTTGTCGACGGCCGCGGTCGACGAGGGGTAGGGGTCCTCCGTGAGCAGAGTGCCCTTGGCGTTCTGGGGGAACAGCATCCGGATGAGGCCGGAGGGAAGGGAACAGGTGACGAAAAGTTCCATCCACTCCGGCGACTCCATGGCGCGGACCATCATGCCGGTCCACTCCTCGGTACGCGGCTGGTCCAGGACTCCGGCGAGGGCATCGGCGTCGATGTTCTGCCCAGCGGGGGCCTGTAGCCGGACGGTGCCGTCTGCGCTGAGCGGGATGACGCGGCGGTCGTCGTCGGCGATGCCCCGCCGGAGCGGCATGAAGGTGTTCATCTCGCTGCCGAGAGACACGCATCGACCCTCGCGCTGCTCGTAGGCGATGGACCGGGAGACGGTGCCCTTCAGGCGTTGGGGGACGAGGAGCCGGCCGTCGGGGGCGAGCTGTTGCATCCAGGCGTGTGGTACGCCGTGAGCGCCCACGGTGGCGATGATCCGGTCGTACGGCGCTCCTTCGGCGTAGCCGAGGGCCCCGTCGCGGGTCACGGCCTCGACGTTGGTGAGACCGGCTGCGGCCAGGTGTGCGCGAGCGCCCTCCACAAGGTCGTCGTCGACATCGAGGGTGGTCACGTGCCCGCTCTCCCCGACCAGGTGGGCGAGGAGAGCGGCGTTGTAGCCGGTGCCGGCGCCGAGTTCGAGGATGCGCTCGCCGGGCTGGGCGTCGAGCTGGTCCAGCATGAGAGCGACAACGCCCGGCTGGGAAGCGCACGAGATCGATGTGCCGTCGGTGTCGTACTTGATGTGCACTGGTGCGTTGGCGTAGGCGTCTTCGAGCGACGCGTCCGGCACGAACACGTGACGGGGCACAGTCCGCAGCGCATTCTCGACTGCGGCCGTGCGGGCGTGCCCGTCCGCGCGAAGCTGGTCGACCAGGGCGTTGCGGAGGCGTTCGGCGTCAGCCGTGGGGGTGGCGATCGTGTCAGTGTTCACCGCCCTGACGCTATCCGTCTCGGCCGTGGCCTCGTCGGTCGACGCGGTGTTGGCACTCGTTCCCATGATTACCTCTCGTGCGATGTTGGACATGGCGCTTTGGTCGTCCCGGAGGAGACCGGCGCGGTTGGCGTGAAAGATCACGTGGTGGGCAATGACGGCTCGCAGACCGCGGGTGAGGGCGCCGCGGCCTGCGAGGTCGGCGAGCGCGGTGCCCGCCCCCTCGAAAGCGGCGACCCACTCGTTGTGCTCGGCGAGCGGGCCGTTCGGGCGACACAGGCTATTGGCGTTGACCGTCATCAGCTTCCGCATCGCGGGCGCCAGTTCGGCGGCCCGCGCAGAGGGCAGAAGGCCGGTGGCCGGTCGGAGGGCGGCGACCTTTACCCATACGTCGCCCTGCTCGAACCAGTCCAGGCCGGCCGCCCGCATCATCGCGCTTGCCAGCAGCACGGCGGTTTCCCGGCGGCCCAGCTGCTCCGGGCCTGGTTGATAGGTGAGCAGGTGGCGGCTGTCCTTGTGGAACAGGTCGTGGGCGACGCCCATGGCCTGGGTCCCGCCGAAGACGTGAGTCTCGGGTTCGTAGATGCAGGGCAGCCATGACACGGCCATGCCGTCCTGGACGAGGTCGCTCAGCAGCGCTTCGACGGCGGGTGAAGGCTCGTCCGCGCGGTACCGCAGGGGCCAGGGCTGCTTGTTCATGAACCACCAGCCGGTGAGCTGCCCGTCCCTCTCGGCGGCGAGGAGGACAGGGGCGATGCGTTCGACGATGGCGCGCTGGGCGCTCTCGCGGTCAGCGAAGGTGATGTTGTGTTGCTGCCAGCGGTCGGAGCGGTCCGGGGGCATGCGGGTGTCCTTCGTTCGATGGGGTCATGCGATGAGCAAGCAGGCGTCCCAAGTGGATCGGGGCGGTTCGGCAGTGCTGGGCGCGAGGAGGGCCAGTGCGATACCGGCTGCGCCGTCGAGGAGACCGGGGCCGCGCTCCTCGTCCTGCATGAGCGTCGTGGCGGCGTGTGTGGGGTCGGCGTCCGGCGGTTGGACTGCGGCTAGGAGTGCCGGGATCGTGGCGCGGAGCTGTCCGGCGGTCGAGGGGTGGGCGTCGTCGGCCGCGCGGGCGGCGACGTGGGCGAGGCCGGCGAAGCCGTGGCACAGGGCGTTGTCCGTCGTGGCCTTGAGCTGAACGGGGTCGGTGAGGGCGGCCACGAGCGCGTTCTCGGTGTCCAGCTGGCGGCCGTCGTCGCCGCGGGCGAGCGCGGCGAGTTGCTGGGCGCGGGCGAGGCCAGCGGTGCCGTAGCACCATGACGGCCGCCGCGGCGTGGACGAGGTGAGGCGGCCGGTGCGCAGCTCGTCCCGGGTGACCCAGTACGGCCACGCCGGGCCTCGGCCGGTGTCCTCTCGGCATCGGTCCAGCCACACCAGGATCCGGCCCAGTGCGTCATCGTGGCCGTCGACGAAGGTGCCCTGCCTGGCGGCGAGCGCCAGCAGCGCGAGCACGCCGCCGATACCGTGCGCCATGCCGTTGTTGGCGTGTCCGCCTCGCAAACGGTCGTCCGGGCGGCCCGAGGGCCCTGTCTCCGTCCACCAACCGGGCAAGTTCTCGCCGTCGTGTGTGATCGGTTGGGTGAGGCGTACGCAGTAGTCGAGTACGGCACGCAGGGCGGCGCTGCCAGGGTTGCGGCGCAGGAGGTAGGAGCCGTAACCGCTCAGGCCGCGAATGGTGTCGAACTCCGCGAGCGCTGGGAGGAGTCCGGCGTCGATGCGCCGGTGTGCGGCGTCGACGCGGCGGCTCACGTCGTCAGCCATTTGTCGGTCGAGAGTGTCAAGCGCGCGCTGGTAGGCGCCGGGCAGGTGATCGGCGGCGCAGGCCAGAGCGTGCGCGAAGGCGGGCGCCCCGTAGAAGGGGTGGCTGTCGGGGCCGCTGGTGAGCGGTTCACGGGAGGCGGCGGCGAGCCAGTCGTGGGCGCGCTGCCACGGCCCCAGGCAGGCCGCAGCCCGCTCGATGTGCAGGAGCGCGATGCCGGGCAAGCCATAGGCAAGGTGCTGCCGATGAGAGACCGCTGGCCCAAGGTACGCCGTGTGGGGGTCGGCGAGCTGCTCGGCGACGACGTCGGCCAGGTCCAGCACGGCCTGTGCGGTCATGGCGTCCTCCCAGTGGTGCAGGCGGTCCAGGCCAGGGAGGCAGCGCGAGCGAGGTAGAGGCAGACCTCTTCTTCGGGGAAGTTCACCGCGATGTGCCGTACGAAATGAACGTGCAGCAGCGAGGTCAGGACGTCATCGAGGGCGATGCCCTGCGTGTGGGGACCTGGCAGGTGCCGCCGGTACGCAGCGAGCGCCGCGTCGCGATCGGCCCACGCCGACATGATCGCCGCTCCTCCAGGGGCGCCGCGCAATGCCGCCCAGTCGTCGCCAGGGTCGGCCAGACGTACGGCATCGGTGAACTGCGGGCGCGGTACGGGCACGGGCGCTGTGGGCGGGATGTGGTCGATCAGCCAGCGCATCCCGGCTTGAGTGCTGCCGAGGAACGCGGAGGCGATAGAGACAGTGTGTGCGGCCACCAGCGTGCGCTCGTGTGGGCGCCGCGGCTGCGAGAGCTGGGCCAGGATGGCACGCGAGTCCGCCCGGAACACTTCCTCGGCTGCGCCCCATGCAGGGCCGGATCCCCAACGGCCCATCTCCCGGTAGGAGGTGGGGTACCGCAAGTCCGCCAGCAGACCGGCGCCGCGCAGCTCGTCGGCCCACGCGCTCACGGTTCGAGCCGTCTCGGCGAACGCCTCCGGCGTGGGTAGCGCGATGCGCAGACGCAAGTGCTGCTCGGGGTCGCGGAAGCGGATGAACCACCACGGCGGGCCACCGAGCCGTTCGAGCAGATCGGGCAAGTGGCAGGAGAGCACGGTGTCCTGGCGGCGAGCGTCTCCATACAAGGTGGCCAGCAACACCGACGAAGCGGCCGGGGTCTGCATCTGGGCTGGGGAGAGGGCGCGAGCCGGGGTGGGGGCCGTAAGCGTCGGCCACGCCGGCGGCCGGATGGCCTTGAGCGGCACCACTACCTCGTGGGCGCGACCGTCGCACCAACCGAACGCCCCCGGTTCCGCCGCCTCGACGAGCACGGCCAGGCCCACTCGGTCGAGGTGCTGGCGCAGCAGCGTCCGGTGGCCGGCCTCGTCGAGGTCAAGGAAGAGACGCCGGTCGTCCTCCACGAGGTAGACCCGTTGAGGTAGCCGCCGCCGAGCCCGCCAATCGGTGAGGGCGGAGTCCCATTCGGCCCGAGGGCGTGCACGACCAGGCTGCTCGGTCGCCTCCAGCCGCCAGCGGGCCGGGGCAAGCACCGTGCGTCCGCACCGCAGGCGCGGTAGGAACGGCATCGCCGCCGCAGCACCCCAGTCGAAGACGGTGACTTGCGCGCATTGAGCACGCGACAACTCGGTGAGGAATCGCACCAACGGCGGAGTGTGCGTGTGGAGGTTAAGCGCGTGCATCCCGACGGCCTCGATGCGCTGGCCGCGCTCGGGGGCGGCCAGGTACATGCGGCGGCCGTCGCACCCCACCGCCAGGTCCGCAGGTGTGAGGACATCGTCGGCGGGGGCTCGGTGTTCCCAGAGGCTGATCACAATGGGCAGGCCTCGCGGGGCGCGTGTGATGTGGGCGCTCTCGGGCAGGAGCGGCGGAAAGGACAGCTGCGCGGGCACGGTGTTCCTGTCAGCGGTCGGAAGGTCAGCCAGCTCGGCGGCCAGGGCCTCACGGTCGGCGGGGGCCAGGACGCTGAGGAACCGGCCTGCGGAGACGCCGGCGCCGCGAGACACGCTCACGACCTCCAGCCGGAACTGCCCGCGCTGCAGCTCGCCAACGCTTGCCGCATGGACGCGCACCCCCACCTCCAGGTGTGGCGGCACCCGGGGTTCGTCGGGCCCTACGTCCAGGGCGTCGATCAACTCGTCGGTGAGGACCACCTCGTCGCGGCCGTCGAGCGCGGCTGCCTGCGCCAGCCGTACGAGGGCGTCATCCCGAGCTGAGACGCGAGGTCGACGGGCGCCGGGCGGGGTGCCTGGGTAGCCCTCGGGGTAGCCAGTGCCGCTGTCCGCGACGACTTCCTGGAGCGGCACCATCGTGCCGATGCCGTACCGCTCGTAGAACCGCTGGTGGTACGCGGCCCACGCCGCGGTGCCGTACGGGCGGGCGCTGACTCGGGTCAGGATCAGGGCCGCGCGCTCGATCTCGCGGGCGACCGCGTCCGGCAGTACGAGCTGCGCGTCCAGGCGCAGGTCGAGCGCGACAGGGTGGCGGCGCAGACCTGGCACGAGGGCCCTCATCCGCGCTGCGACGCTGTCCCGCCCGCCCCGCGAAGTGCACTCATTGAGGCCGGTCCGGATCGCCCGCAGATCGCGCAGCATCTCCGCGACCGGGGGGAGGCTGTCGGTGTCGATCGCGTCGAGTTGGTCGAGTAGATACCCGAGGGCGTCGGTCTCGGTGCTGGGTGTGTGCAAGCTCGTGATCAGGACACGCCGCTGGATCAGCTCTACCAGCAGCCGGCGCACCTTCTCCGGTCCGGCCTCGGGGAACTCCGCCTGGAGCTTGTCCGCGAGCACACCGACCCGGAGCGGCGCCCGCGTTGCGGCGAGGACCGCGCGCACGGGCTCGGTGAGGGCCATGGACGCCTCAACCGCGCGAGTCCGACCGTCCTGGGCGTCGGAATGGAACGGCACGATGAGCCGGTCCCCGCGGCTCGTCACGGCGTTGTTGACGACCACCGGCAGCCGTTCGAGGAGATCGGGGCAGGCCTCCAGCCTCTCGACGACGGCGGCCAACCACCCTGCGCCCGCATGGCCGATGGCCACGTGCTCCACACCCCAACGTGCGCCCGCCTGCGGACCGAATTCCGCGACGGTCACACCGGCGAAAAGCCCGAACGGCGTCGCCCGGTGCTGGGAGCGCAACAGGTAGCGGGCCACGGACAGTGCCGCACGCCGGACGTCTCGCGTTGACGGCTCATCGGCCGTGCACACGGTCCGTACCTGCGCGGCCAGGACCGGGCTGGCGTGTTCCAGGGCTTCGACGAGGTCGCCGTTCGCCCAGACCGCGCGCAACCAGGCGACACAGGTGGCGGACCCGTTGGGAGAGTGATCGTTGAGGTCCGGAAGCGGAGGACACCGCAGTGTCGGCCGGGCAACGGCTCGTACGAGAGCGGTCGTGCCGGTTCGGAACGCTGGGGGCGGAGCATCCACCACTACCTCCGTAGGTGAGGGACGGGCGGCTGGTGCCGCCACACAACAGGGCGCGGCGGCACCAGCCCGGAGCGACGTGAAGCCTCGGCTCAGGCGACGTTGGTGGTGCAGGCGCCGCAGGTGGTTCCGCAGTTGTCGTCGGTCAGGTTGACCAGACCCGCGGGGTCGGCGACCTCGACGAGGGACACGTCCAGGTCGAAACCGTCCGACGTCCTCGGAGTCTGCTGGGTCGCGTAGGTGCTGCTCGGTACTACCGTGCTGCGTGTCATGCCAACTCCTCTGAGTGGTTGCGATGTTGTTGTGCGGTGGTGCCCGCCTCCGGCCGTACGGCACAGTCCGCACGGCCGGAGGCGGGAGTCTGGTCAGACGGCAGCCGGACGCCGCTCCATGAAGTAAGCGAGCGCCTGAGCCTTGAGCCGGTCGAGGCACGCCTTGCAGGCGTGGACCGGGGCATGCTGCCCGTCCCACTGCAGTGGGCCGAGCCAGATCACGGGCACTCCGGTGCGCTCGCACCCGAGCCAGCAGTCACCGGTGACCCAGTGCTCATGCACGCGGGAGGTCATGTCTCAGCTCCCGTCCACGGGCCAGGGGCGGGCGACCGGCAGGTGGGCCCGCACACCCAGAGCCGGAACAGCAGGCCCCGATGACGTACATCGCCCAAGATCTCGCCGCTCGCTCCCAGGTACCTGGCACAGCGTGCGCACTCCATGGCCATCTGCTGGCGGGGACGTAGGCGGGCGACGTCCGGCACGGGCGGGGTAGCCACGGCCGGCTTCACTCGTCGCCCTTCATGAAGAGTTCGGCCCAGACCTCTTTGCACCGTGGGCGCTCGTCCGGGCCATGCAGGTCATAGCCCCATCGGTCGGCAATGCCGTCGATCAGAAGCAGGCCACGGCCTGACTCGTCGTCATCCCCGACCTGCCCGAGCACCGGCATGCGCGATGGCGCCCGGTCCACGACCCCAACGCGCACCCGTGTCGCGCTCGGCCGCCCAATAATCAGGCGGATCGAGTCGCACGGGGTGTGCCTGACGGCGTTCGCGATCAGCTCCGAGATGATCAGCGCGGCGACGTGGGCAAGGTTGTCGAGGTGCCATACGCCGAGGACGTCACGGACGAGCTTGCGGCCGATTTTGGCCGTGGACGGCTCACACGGGAATGTCTGGCTGTAGGCGGGGTGGCCGGTGGGGGCGGCCTGAACTGGCTTAATGAGACTCGTCATTGGGGTTGAGCCTTCGCGTCGTCTCGGCGCCCGGCCCACCCCCGCGGGGGAACCTCAGGGGCGGGCCGGGCCGTCAACAGCCGCCCCCACGGTGGGCGTGGCGGGTGACCGACACCAAGACAACTCCCTTCCCGAGCAAGGTGATTAGGGCGATCAGCCGTCCGTCCATCGGAAGGACCTAGGGCGATTTGACCTTCTCTTTACCTGGCGGGTCAGGGGAGGTGAGGGCTACCGTGCGGACATGGACACCACGCGCAACACCGTTCTTGAGGCGTGGATGGCCGAACACGGCTACAGCTCCAACAGCCTTGCTGACGCTGTGAACAGGGCCTTAGAGGAGCTGACCGGGAGACATGGCGGCCTCGACGGTTCATCGGTCCGGGACTGGAAAGCAGGCCGGGTCACGTGGCCCAAATCGGCTACCCGCAAGGCGCTTGAGGACGTCAGCGGCCTGCCCGCCATCGCTCTAGGGTTCGTGCCACGGGGCCGGACTCCGTCCAGCCCAGCCCCACCGCAGCAGGAGGACCCCGACATGAAGCGCCGTACCCTCGTCGGAGGCATCGCGGCGGCTGCCGCCGCAGCAGCCGCCGCTCCCGGCACCGCATCCCCGCGCCGCATCGGCATGAGCGACGTCGACCGTCTACAGAAGCGCTTCGCCGAGATCATCGCCAGCGACCACCGCCACGGCGGCCAACTCGGCATCGAGCAGCGGGCCGCCGCTCTCGCCGACGAGGCCCTGAATCTCCAGAACGCGGGCAGCGCCAGCCAGCGGGTACGCAGCAGCCTCTACGCCTCCGCAGCGGCGTTCCGTTCCTCAGCGATGTGGGCTGCCATCGACGGCCGGCGCTACGACATCGCCAAGGCGCACATGCGTGAGGCCCAGGCGCTCGTCGAGATGTCCGGCGACCAGGCGATCAAGTTCCGCATCTGGAGCCACGCAGGCACTATGTACCGGCACATGGGCCGTCCCGCGGACGCGTTCGCCGCCAACGACGTCGCCCGCAACCTGCACCTCACCCGCCGAGACCCTCTGTTCGCCTCCCTGGGCCTGGCCCGCCAAGGCGCCATCCACGGCGCGGCCCAGGACCGCACCGGCACCCGCCGGGCGTTCGAGCAGGCGCAGGACGCCATGCTGCGCGCCGACCCCGCCGACTACCGGCCGGTGTGGATGCTCGCCTTCTACGACCAGGCTGAACTGGACTCCCTGGCCCTGTCAGCGCACTTGGCGCTCGGCGACTACTCGACAGCCGAGTACCACGCCCACCGCTGCCTGTCCGCCCTCCGACCCCACATGATCCGCTCCCGGGCCATCACCACGACCCGGCTCGCACACGCCCAGCTCGCCCAGGGTGCCCCCGAAGCTGCCACTGCCACCGCAATGAAGGTCCCCGCCGAGGCCGCTACGCAGCACGCCCGGGTCACGCGCATGCTGCAAGAGTTCGGGGCCGCACTGCGCGCCACCGCGCCGGGCAGTTCCAGTGTGCAGACCTGGACCGAGCACGCCGCCACCTGGAGGATGGCCGCATGACCACGGCGCCCGCCATCGAACTGCGCACCTTCACCACCCTCGACACCGCTCGCGGCGACCTCCTCGATGCGTACGCCGAAGTGCGCGCCCCACTCCTCCACCTGCCGAACTACGCGGTCACCGCGTTCGGCGAACGCCTGGACCGGCACAGCACCGAGCCGGGGTTCGCGGCTGTCCTCGCGTACGCGGGCAGGCATCCGGTCGGCTACGCCTACGGCAATACCATTGAGCACGGCGACCGGTACTGGCAGCGCACCAACCCGGCTCCGGCGGAGAAGTACACCCAGCGACCGGCCGTTGCCCTGAAGGAGATCGGCGTCCGGCCTGCCTGGCGGAAGACCGGCACTGCCCTGCGTATCCACGACGCCCTCCTCGCCACACGTGACGAGCCCTTCGTCACCCTCATGGTCAACCCGGCCGCTGGGGACGGAAAAGTCCACGCGCTCTACAAGTCGTGGGGATACGAAGACATCGGGCAGAGCCAGCCGTCAGTGGCCTCGCCCGTCCTCACTGTGATGATCCGCGCAAGCCGCTGAACAGCACCACGGCCCACCGGCTTGACGGACTTCCACCGATACCAGTTTCCCTGCCTTTTCTCGCAGCCCCCGCAGGTCGTACGCGAGTCGCTGTACGGGCCTGCCGTCCGGGTCGACCGGCTTCTCGCGTCGTCCCGCCCGGAACACTTTTCAAGCGCTTCAAGCCAAAGAGCAGGCGTTCAACCCATGTTTTCCTCCCATCTCGACGCAATCCCGGCCTACCTGTGAAATACCCCTACCGAGAGCGCCCTGCTCGCACGGAAACTATCAATGCACACATCCCTCGCCCCACTCCCCAGCGTGCAAATTTTTCGCGCGTAAGGGGTAGCATGTGAAAACAGATTGCCACCTGAAGGGGGAGCCGCGCATTGGAGACCTCAAGCCAGTCCGAAACTAGGTCGCCCAAGGACAGCAAGGCGCCTGGTGGACTGCTCGATGCCGTCGATCGGCAGCTCGTCGAACTCCTTGTCGCGGACGGGCGGGCGGGTTACGCCGAACTCGGCGCCCGTGTCGAGCTGTCAGGCGACGCGGTCCGTGAGCGGCTGAAGCGACTGATCGCTGACGATGTCATCAAAGTGGTCGGCAGTGTCTCCCCGGCCACCGTGGGCCTGGATAGCTTCGCGCTGGTGGGTATCACTGTCAGTGGCCCGGCGCTGCCCGTGGCCCGAGCGCTGGCGGAACTGCCCGAGGCCGATCTAGTGGTGCAGACGACCGGCATGTTCGACATCATTATCGAACTCGTGTGCCGCGATGACCGCGAAATGCTGCAGGTCCTGGATGAGTCGGTTCGCAGCGTCCTCGGGGTGCACACCTGCATGGCCATGCACTATCTCTCGGTGGAGAAGTACGCGCCCGAGGGCTCCCAGCAACTCCTCGTCGGCGGTGGGCGCCCCGGCAACTCGGCGGGGCCGGATGCCCGGGGAGACTTCGACGACGCCGACCGAGCCTTGGTTGCCGTTCTCCAGCAGGATGGGCGCGCCTCTTTCAAAGAACTCGCCGAGCAGTCGGGCGTGCCATACGCCAGTGCCCGTCGCCGTGTGCTGCGCCTCCTGGAGCGCGGCGAGGTGCGAATCGTGACGATCACCAACCAGCTTTTGTACGGTCGACGCGTGCAGGCCGGGGTCGGGCTGCGCGTGCAGGGCCCGATTCCTGACGTGGTGCAGTACCTCAGTGACATCGATGAGGTGGAAGTAGTGGCCGCCACCACTGGGCCGTACGACCTGCTGCTGGAGGTCAGCTGCGCGAGCCGGGCAGATCTGTACCGGCTGACGGGGACCGTGCTCCGCCAAATCTCGGGGATCACGTCGACGGAGACGTTCAGCTACATCGACGTTCACAAGCTGCCGTACACCTGGACCGCTCTCTGACGGGCTCTCTTCAAAGAGCAGCGTGGGAGTGTCAGACGCCTACCGTCTGGCACTCCCACGCAACTCAATTCCTAGCAGGCCCGACAACCGAGGTGGATTCACCGGGCGCCACGGCGGCTTCGCATCTGTATGTGCCTGAATCACCTTAGAGCTCGGTCCGGGCTTGTGGCCTCCGGGCCTGTGTGGCTCTTTGCCCCTGTCCTTGGTGATCCTGGGGTGCTGTCGCCGGCCCAATCCGCGTGAGGGAGCGCCTCGGGCGGCCCTCACACCTTCAGCCGTACAACCGCCCGTGGACGTGGCCAGCGTGGCCTTGCGTAGCGAGACCGCCTTGGCGAACCGATACTGCCCGCCTGGCATCTGGCCGCAGGCACGGGCGGCGATCGCGCCTACCGGCCCCGGTTAGCCCGCATACGTCTTCGGCTTGCCGACCCTGCACAGATAGCGTTCCGCGAGCTCCACCAGACGTTCTCGGCCGAAGCGCTCGCCATGACCCGCCATGATCGTGTCGACATCGAGCTCCAGCAGCCGTCGCATGGTCACCTGGTAGTCCTCCGGTGAGCTCTCGGCGAGGAAGTCGATCATGTCAGTGCCGTCGTCGTACACGACGTCCCCGGAGAACAGCAGCTTCTGCTCCGGTTCGAATATCGCCACACTCCCCGGTGTATGCCCCGGAAGGTGGAGCACCTCCCACCGTGCGTCACCGAGGTCGATGACGTCGCCCTCCGCCAGTTCACGTGTCGGCACGACGGGCCGCAGTTCGTATGCGCCCCAGTCGTAGCTCTCCTCCGGTACGGCGTCAAGGAGCACTCCGTCCCCGAAGATGCCGTCCGGCGCCCCTAGTACGTGGGCGAGAGATCCGGGTACGAGAGAGCCCCGACCTGGTCGTTCGATCCTCTCGGCGGCGTGCGCCCAGACCTCGGCGAATTCGTGTGCACCACCGAGGTGGTCCAGGTGACCGTGAGTCGCCACGAGTGCCGGCTCGCGGTCGAAGAACTCGGGAATGCATGATCGCATGGATGCGATGCCCAGGCCGCTGTCCACGAAGAGGTCCCTATCCCGTCCATGAATCACCCAGGTGTTCGCAGCGAGGACTGGCTTGGTGTGAGGCTCGCGAATCAGCGTCAGCGTGGGGCTGACCTGTTCGACGGTGAACCAGTTTGGAACCACGGGGAGTTGGGTCATGGATTTCAGCTCCTCGGGTGTTCCGGGGCGGTCACGGGCCGAAGGACGTGGTGCAGTAGATAACCGCCACCGGACACCAGGAGGCCTGCGAACAGCGACAGATCGGCTCCGTCCAACCGCGCCACCAGGGGACCCGACCACAGGCTGCTGTACGCGACCGAGGCGGAGGCGACTGTGCCGAGGACGAACCAGCCAAGCGCCCGCCGGTTCCAGCCCTTGGTGTACCAGTACGGACCTTCGCCGGCCTGGTGCAGGGCCCGGACGTCGTAGTGCGCTCGTCTCAGCAGCATGTCGGCGAGGAAGACGCCACACCATGAGGTGGCCCAGACGATGAGCAAGGTGAGGAACGCTGTCAGCGAATCGGTCAGGTCATGGAAAAAGAGCACGTATGCCGCTGTCGCCACTGCCAGTGCCGTGTTGAACGCGACGGCGGTTGTGCGGCTTCCTTTGATGCCTGCGGCGAGCAGGCTCATGCCAGAGGAGTACGTGTTCAGGAAGTTGTTGGTCACCGTGCCGAGGACGACCACCGCCAGGTAGATGGTCAGGAACCATCCGGGGACGATCATGCCGATACCGGCAATGGGCTCGGTCATGTCGGTGACCGTGCTCGCCAAGAGACCGAGCACAGAGATGAACACCCCGGGCACGAAGCAACCGAGAGCCGTCGTGACGACCACCTTGGCAGGCCTCGCGTCCGCGGGGAGGTATCGCGAGAAGTCCGCACCGGTAGTGACGAAGGACATCGGTCCGGCGCCCATGACGGCGAGGGCGACGAGCCATACGCTCAGCGCAGCCGTTGGCGCGTCGCCCATAGATCCGAAGTCGGCCTCACGGACGATGAAGACTCCGAGCACGACCGTTCCCAGTCCGAGCAGGAAGGACAGGACGGTGTTGGCGGCCAGGATGGTTGCGTGGCCCCACATGGCGATGGTCACGGTGACCCCGGTCACCGCAAGCAACGAGACGACCTTCATGCCGGTGGACGGTCCAACCCCCAATGAGTCGAGAAGGCCCACGAGGGACAGCGTACCGATCACGATGTTCACCGACGTCCAGCCGACGGCCGTGAACCATGAGAGCAGGGCCGGGACACGGTTTCCGATGATGCCGAAGGTGCTTCGCGACACGGTGAGCATGCCGGTTCCGGCTCTCGGGCCCGCGATGGACGTAAACCCAACGAAGGTGAAGAAGGCGTTCCCGGCGACGATCACCGTCAGTCCTTGGGCAAGGGAGAGTCCCAGCGAGCCGACGACTGCCCCGAGGATCACCCAGGTGAACACCGTGTTCGTGCCAAACCACATGAAGAAGATGCCCGGATAGGTCGCAGTCCGCTCGCCTTCAGGGATGAAGTCGATGCCATGCTGCTCAACCGCGAACGCTCGGTTCTCTATTTTGTCCCTGGGCTTTTTCCCCTTGGACTCATCGAGAGAGGAGGTCATCCCTGCGTCCTTTCTGGGGGAGCAGGTTGCCGCAAGTTGCGGCGCATCAACTTTCCGCTGGAGGTGGTAGGCAACTCGTCGACGAAATGCACAGCCCTGGGCACTTTGTAAGCCGCCAGGTGTTGTCGGCAGTAGCCGATGAGCTCATCGGCGCTGGGTGAGCTCCCGGGGGCAGGGACGACGTAGGCGTGCGCCACCTCGCCCTTGACCCTGTCTGCCTCGCGGCCCACGGCGACCAGCGCGACCGCCTCGTGGCCGATGAGAACCCGCTCGATTTCTGCGGGATAGACGTTGTAACCGGCAGTCAGGATCATGTCTTTAAGCCGGTCCACGACGAAGAAGCGGCCGGCACCGTCATGCGTCGCGATGTCGCCCGTGTGCAGCCAGCCGCCGGGTGTGATCGTGTCGGCGGTCGCGGCAGGGCTATTGCAGTAACCCATAGTGACCAGCGGTCCGCGAGCCATCAGCTCGCCGGGATCGCCTGGCCCGCATTCGGAGACGCCATCCTCGATGCTGACGACCTTTAGCTCGTTCCCCGGCAGCACCACGCCGATCGAGCCGTGCACGTTGGGGGCGTACAGGGCGTGCGTGGCGCCCAGGCCGGAGAGTTCCGTCATGCCCCAGAGCTCGATCATCGGAGCGCCAGTGAGCGCCTCCCAGGCGTTCATGACGCTCTCGGCGATGGTCTGCCCGCCCACCGTGCTCCGCGTGAGGCTTGAGAGGTCGGCATCGGACAGGCCCGGCGTGGCGAGCATGGTCGCGTACATGGCCGGGACACCTTCGAAGAGTGTGGCGCGGTGCTGCTCGATGCGCCGGATTGCTCCTTCGGGGTCGAACCGGGTCATCAGGACCACCCGGCCACCGGCCATGAGGGTGCCGTTGATGGCGACGTTGCCGTAGACATGAGCCGAAGGCAGCGCTGTGACGACGACGTCGTCGGGCGTCCGTACATGCATCGTGGCGGTGTACGCACAGTTCAGCACGAGTGATAGGTGTGACTGCATCGCCCCCTTGGGACGGCCGGTCGTTCCCGACGTGTAGGCGATGCACGCAAGGGACCCCGGGTTGACCGATACCGGTTCGAAGGGCTCCGTGTCGGCGGTCTCCACCAGCGTCTCGAAGCTCTCGACGTCACCTCCGACATCGTCGAACGCGACCACCCGCTCAAGGGTGGACACTCCGGCCAGCGCGTCCCCGGCTGCCTTGAGGCGCTCATCGGAGGCCAGCAGCACCTTGGTCCCTGAGTCAGTGAGGATGTAGGCGAGTTCTTCACCGGTCAGCATGACATTCAACGGATTCACGACCGCGCCGCACCGGAGGGCGCCGTGGTAGGCGACGATCCACTCCCACCGGTTCTGGGAGATCAGCGACACCCGGTCACCGGGACGGAGCCCGCGCGCCGTGAGGGCGTGGGCAACTCGACTCGACAGCTGGTCCAGTTGCTCGAAAGTCAGGGTTCGGTGGTCGGTGATGAGAGCGGTACGGCGCGGCCAGCGTCGAGCGGCTCTCGGCAGGAGCTGACCCAGGCTGTCCAGAGGCGGAAACAGAGTGGCACCAACTGCGGGTCCGGCGTTCAAGGACGACCTCCCGGCGGTGAATGCTGAGCGTGACACCGCAGTGAACCCCACTCGATGAGTCGTGCGTCACCTCCCAACGGAAGGGTCTTTTTGGCCAACTCATCCCCGGTGCTCAGGAGCGAGGTCGGCGCTCAGAACAGACCGAGCCGATACGCGATGGCGATGGCGTCAGCACGGTTCCGTGCACCCATCCGCTGGAGAGTTTCCTGCCAGTACGCCTTGACGGTCGTCGGGCGCAGACCGAGTTCCTGCGCGATCTCGTTGTTGGTCATGCCGTTGGCGACACACGCGAGCACGTCGTGTTGTCGCGGGGTCAGAAGGGCGCGCTCCGGGGCCGGTTCGTCGCGCAGTGAGCCGTCGTGCACCGCCCGGATCGCCGCGCGGAGCTCGGCGGGAGCGGTGTCCTTCGGCACAGTCGTCACCGCGCCGGCACGACGGGCAGCCGGGATTTGTCGGTTCCGGGGATCAGCGGTGAAGAGGACGATGCGTGCCACTGGGGCTGCCACGCACAGGGCCGTGACGGCGGCAGTGACGTCCGTGTCCCCCAGACGCACATCGAGGAGGATCACGTCAGGTGGCCGGGCTCGGACCGCCGACACCGCCTGCGCCAGCGTGGTTGCGGCACCCAGCAGTTCGAATTCGTCTTCGTCGACGAAGACGTTCTCAATCCCCGCCTGGACGATCGGGTGATCGTCGATGACAAAGAGTCCGATGCTCATAGCGGGATCCGTGCGCGGATCGTGAAACCCTCGCCTGTCTCGTCGTCGACCACGGACACGTCGCCCCCGAGACAGGTGATCCGTGCCTCAACGCCGGTCAGGCCGATACCGGGGCGGACCTGGGACGGCGCGGGACCGTCGTTCGAAACGGCCACGGCCAGCCGGCTCGGCAGCGCAGCGAGCGTCACAGACGCTCGTCTCGCGGTGGAGTGGCGCTCCACGTTGGCGAGCGTCACGGCCACGAAGCGGGTAACGGCCTCCACGCGCGCGGTGTCCAGAACCGGTACGGCTCCGAGGAATACGGCAACGGTCTCGATACCGGTCCGGTGCTGGAAGTCGTCGACCACGCCCTGCACTTCTGCCCGTAGATCGGTGGTTGCGCTGGCGTGCCATCCGCTGATGAGCTCCTGGACCATGCCGCTCACTTCGGCGATCTCGTGCTGCAGGGTCTCCAGCTCCTGCGCGAGCTCTTGGTCGGCAGCTCGCCTGTGCGCCTTTTCGGTGCGTGACGAGATGGAGAACAACAGGGCGCTGACGCCGTCGTGGATCTCCTCGCTGATGCGACGTCTCTCGGCGAGCGCCGCAGCAGCGGCGTTGTCCCGGCTCTTCTTGGCGATACCAAGAGCGAAGCTCGCTCTCTGGGCGAGTTGTTCCACGTGCGCGATGGTGCGGTCGTTGAAGGGCCCGGCATCCCGTCGTCCGACGCTGAGAACTCCCAGCACCTGTCCTTCGGTCGAGAGCGGTGCCGCGATCATCCGCCGCACACGCTCGGCCTCGATGATGTGGTCGAACTCGTGCGTGATGCTCGCCGACTTGGCGTACTCCTCGACCCAATGGATGGAAGGCTGTTCGAACACTCGGCCGGTCAGACCTTGGCCTGCGCCGATGCCGAGGCGTCTGAGCTGCGAGGTACGCTGACCGAGCACGTGCTCGATGACCAGCCCTCCGTTGGGATCGGGAAGCGCGACCCATGACACTGCCGACTGACGTCCGTCCGTCTCCAGTACGTCCCTGAGCGTGAGGGTCAACACCGACCTGGGGTCGAAGACCGTGCGGATGTCGAGCAACATACCCAGCAAGCGACGGCTCGTAGCATCTCCCTTGAACACCAGCGCCTCCTCGCCGTGGCGACCCCTGACGACACCCCCGCCACATCATCAATGTTATCAACTCTTGCATTGCCGCTGGATCTGCAAATTTCACGCGTCTACGGGATGGGGCGTGGTGTCAAACAGTCTGTGTGATTGGGAAGCACCGCAATGGGGGCGCCGAGCCAGGCAGAAGGCCGGTCGTGGAAGCCGAATGAGCCTACCGCCGTGCTACTCGACCCTGCCGACGAACAACTCATCAGGCTTCTCGTCGCGGACGGGCGGGCCGACTACGCAGTTCCGCCAGCGCATGGGCCACGGGCAGCGCCGGTCCGCTGACGGTGACGCCCACCAGCGCGAAACTGTCCAGCCTGTGCTTCGCCAGATCTCGGGGATCACGTCGACGGAGACGTTCAGCTCCATCGACGTTCACAAGCTGCCGTACACCTGGACCGCTCTGTGACCGTTGTCCTGCCCACCGTGTCACGCCAGGCTGCCCTGCAGAAGACGACGATGGGAGTGCCAGACGTGTACCGTCTGGCACTCCCACGCCAGTGATTTCCAAGCAGGCCCGGTAACCGAGATGGACTACTCATAGGCCGTCTGAGGCGGTCGGCAGGAGCGCTGTGGGCGGCGACGAGTCGGCAAGGCGCGCGACCTTGTCGCGGACCTGGTACCAGAGGAAGAGGCCGAGGAGCGCGACGACGGCCATGGCCAGGAGCACGGCGTAGTTCTCGTACCACGCCAGCTGCGGTGATCGGGGCCAGACGATGTTGACCAGTTCGAACGCAACCCAGAGCGCCGCGACGACAGTGACGAGGTAACCCCACCGTCCCAGGGTCACCCGTCCGGGAATCCAACGTCCGCGCAACCGGTGCATGAGGACGCCGAGGACGGGCATCGCAAAGGCGACGAAGAAGCCGCCCGTCGAGAAGCTCACGAGCGTGTTGTAGAACTTGGCCGACACGCCGACGCACAGGACGAGCATGGAGATGGCGCCGGCTGTCAGGATGGCGGTGAGGGGGTTGAGGCCGCGCCGGGACAGCTTGGACAGCCGACCAGAGGCGGGCAGGACGCCGTCGCGCGCGAAGGACCAGATGATCCGCGACGCACTGGTCTGGGCGGCCAAGGCGCTCGCCATGAAACCGATCACGATCAGCACGAACAGCGGCTTGGTGATGCTGTTGCCCATGGCGGCCTGGGCTGTTTCGGCGGTGGGGTCCTGTACGGCGCCAGTAACAACGGCCTGCATGTCGGGGGTGGCCAGGATGAGCGCCAGCCCGGAGAAGAGAACCACGGCCCCGATGGCGATGAGGGACGCCACCATGGCCTTGGGGACGTTCCGCTCGGCGTCGACGACCTCTTCGGCGATGGCGCCGGCGCTTTCAAAGCCGACGAAGGCCCAGCCGACAAAGCCGACGGCCGCGAACAGGCCCATCCAGAGCCAGTTGCCGCCGTCCGCTCCGCCCGTACCAGCGGTGTCGAAGATGACGCTGAACGGCTGGTTGCGGTGGCTGATGATCAGAACGACGCCGAGAACGATACTTCCGACGACTTCGGCGAGCAGGCTGAGCACGGCGAATGCCTTGACGGCTTTCGGTCCGGCCGCATTGAGAGCGGTCACCGCGGCAGTGACCGCGATGGCGACGAGGATCTTCGTGGTTTGACCGAAGGGCTCGGTGCCCAGGATGACCGGCAGGAAGGACGCCACGTAGTAGGAGCCACCGGCCACTGCGGTCATCAGCGACCACATGTACGCCCAGCCGGCGAACCAGCCGTAGTACTCACCCCCCAGGAGCCGCGACCACTGGTAGACGCTGCCCTCCAGCGGCCACTTGGAGGCGAGCTGGGCGAAGACGCCGGCCACGAAGAGCTGGCCCACCAGGACGATCACGAAGGCCCACCAACCGGCGGGGCCGGCGGAGGTCAGGACGAGGGCGAACACGCCGTACAGCGCAACGATCGGGGAGATGAAGACGAATGCGATGGTAAAAGCGCTGCGCAGCGTGAATTCCTTCTTCAGCTGCCCTGTGCTGTGCTCCAGCTGTTCGGTTGTCATGACGCCACCAGGATGGGTGAAGTCAGTCTCGTGCTACACACGGCGTGCCTCCAGCTGCTTTCTTCCAGGATCCGCAGAATCCGTGCCTGGCGAATTGCGCCGCGCAGATTTTCTGCGGGGCGTGTGTGCCGTTTGGAATTCGAGGCCCGGCCTGCGCCGGGTCAGGCTGCCCTTGCAGGCAGCGGTGGTGGTCAGACATGGCCGTCGAGGGCCTCGTGCAGGACGTCGAGCCCTTCGTTGAGGAGGTCCTCGCCGATGACGAGCGGGGGCAGCAAGCGCAATACGTTGCCGTAGGTACCGGTCACCAGGACCAGCGCGCCCTTTTGGTGGCAGGCCGCGGCCAGGGCGGAGGCTCCTTCGGGGTTGGGCTCCTTGGTGGCGCGGTCCTTGACGAGCTCGATGGCGATCATGGCGCCACGGCCCCGCACGTCACCGATGATGTCGAACTTCTCGGCCATGGCGCCGAGGCGGGCCTTCATGATCGCCTCGATCCTCTTCGCCCTGGCGTTGAGGTCGAACTCCTTCATCGTCTCGATCGCGCCCAGCGCACCTGCGCAGGCGACCGGGTTGCCGCCGTAGGTGCCGCCGAGGCCGCCCGCGTGCGCGGCGTCCATGATCTCGGCGCAGCCGGTGACGGCGGCGAGCGGCAGGCCGCCCGCGATGCCCTTCGCCGTCGTGATCAGGTCGGGAACGATGCCCTCGTCCTCGCACGCGAACCACTGGCCGGTGCGGCAGAAGCCGGACTGGATCTCGTCCGCGACGAAGACGATGCCGTTGTCGGCGGCGAACTGGCGGATCGCGGGCAGGAAGCCCTTGGCGGGCTCGATGACGCCGCCCTCGCCGAGCACCGGCTCGATGATGATCGCGGCCACGTTCTCCGCGCCGACCTGCTTGCTGATCTGGTCGATGGCCTGCGCGGCGGCCTCGGGACCCGCGTTCTCGGCACCGGTCGGCCACCGGTAGCCGTACGCGACCGGGACGCGGTACACCTCGGGCGCGAACGGGCCGAAGCCGTGCTTGTACGGCATGTTCTTCGCCGTCAGCGCCATCGTGAGGTTCGTCCGGCCGTGGTAGCCGTGGTCGAAGACTACGACCGCCTGGCGCTTGGTGTAGGCGCGCGCGATCTTGACGGCGTTCTCGACGGCCTCGGCACCGCTGTTGAACAGTGCGGACTTCTTGGCGTGGTCACCCGGGGTCAGCTCGGCGAGGGCCTCGCACACCTCGATGTACCCCTCATAGGGGGTGACACTGAAGGCAGTGTGGGTGAAGCGCGTTGCCTGGGCCGACAGTCGGCGTACCACTGCTTCCGCGGCGTTGCCGACGACGGTCACACCCAGGCCGGAGCCGAGGTCGATGAGCCGGTTGCCGTCGACGTCCTCAAGGATTCCGCCGCCCGCGCTCGCCGCGAAGATGGGCAGGGCCGTGGCGACGCCGTCCGCCACGACGCTCTTCTTGCGCGCCATCAGCTGCTGCGACCTCGGGCCGGGGATCGCGGTGAGGATCCGACGCTCCTGAGGGACGACTGAGGCTGCGAACAATACGGTCAAGGCGGACTCCTGGGGAGAGCGTGGAGATGGCGGTGGCGCTGTCGGCGGTGGAGTCCGCTCTTGTGGAGCGGGCCTCGACTCAGGGCCTGGAGGCGGAGCCGGGCCGTGCAGCAGTTGCAGTGCCGACGACGCGGATGACGGATGTGCGGTGTCCGCCATCCGCGTCGGGGCGGTATGGGGTTTCGAGGCCGCATTCCAACCGTTTCCGGTCGTCCCGTGCGGCCGAATGGCTCAGCACTATCGCTAGCCATGACGGTCCCACTTGCCCTAAAAGCTTGTCAAGAGTTCATTCTATGAAAAATTCTAGTTCCACTGAGGGAGTTAGTGAATTTGACCAGCCTGCGTCACGGGGTGATGCGACTACGCGCCGCGCGTGCTGCCAGGAGCTCGGGAGGGGTCGATTTTCGGCGCCCAGGCGGACATCAGTTCGTATCCGACGTGTGCGGCAGCTATGCCCGTGATCTCGGCGTGGTCGTAGGCGGGGGCCACTTCGACGATGTCGGCGCCCACGACATTGAGACTGCTTGTGGCGCGCAGCATCGTGAGGAGTTCCCGTGCGGTGAGACCACCCGATTCCGGGGTGCCGGTCCCGGGGGCGAAGGCGGGATCGAGGACGTCGATGTCGACCGAGACGTATACCGGGCGGTCCTGGAGCCTGGCCTGCATGCGCTCGATCGTGCCGCGCACGCCGATGTCCTCGATCTCCTCGCAGCGCACATGTACGAAGCCGAGTGCCCGGTCGTGGTCCATGTCGCCCGGTCCGTACAGACCGCCGCGGATGCCGACGTGCATGCAGCCTTCGAGGTCCAGGAGCCCTTCCTCGCTGGCGCGGCGGAAGGGTGTGCCGTGGAGGTAAGGGGTGTCGAAGTACGTGTCCCAGGTGTCGAGGTGTGCGTCGAAGTGCAGGACGGAGATCGGTCCGTGCTTGGCGTGCAGGGCGCGCAGGACCGGTAGGGCGATGGTGTGGTCGCCGCCGAGGACGAGCACCTTCCCGGCGCGCTCCAGGACGCTGCGGGCGCCGTGCTCAATGGAGGTGACGGCGGCCGGGATGTCGTAGGGGTGAGCGGTGATGTCGCCCAGGTCGACGACCTGCTGGCCGAGGAAGGGCCAGGCGTCGGCCTCGGGGTTGTAGGGGCGCAGCAGGCGTGAGGCGATGCGGATGTGCTGGGGGCCGAAGCGGGCACCGGGACGGTAGCTGACACCGGCGTCGAACGGGACGCCGACGACGGCGACGTCGAGGTCTCCGGTTTCGTGGGGGCGGGGCAGGGAGGCGAAGGTGGTGGGTCCAGCGAAGCGGGGGACCTGGGTGAAGTCGACCTGGCCGCGGACCCGGTCCAGGGTGACCCGGGGCTGGTGCAGTTGGGGTGGCAGGGGCTCGTTCACGAGAGGGTCCTTCTTTGCGGTGGGGAGGGCGGGAGGGGGCTTAGAGCAGGGTGGCCAGTGCCTTGCGGAACCCTTCGGTCAGCTGCTCCAGTTCGGCGTCGCTCGCGCACAGGGCGGGCGAGATCTGCAGGCCGCCGCAGGCGAAGGGCCGGGTGAGGATGCCGGCGTCCCGGACCGCGCGCACCGCGCGCTGAACGAGACCAGGGTCCTTCTTCACGAGCCACGCGTTGAGCTGGACGCAGGCCATGGCGGCCGGGCCGGTGCGCACGCTCTGGATGACGCCTGTGGCATCGAGGTCGTCGAGGAGCGTGGGCAGGTACCCGGCGATCCGGTCAGCGGCGGCGAGCAGGTCGTGGTCGTGGAGGTAGTCGAGGTTGGCGAGGGCGGCGGCGGCTGCTGCGGCGTGGCCGCTGTAGGTGTAGCCGTGGCGGAACACCTCTCCGCCTTCCCAGAAGGGGGTGGCGACGCGCTGGTTGACCAGGACCGCGCCGAGTGGCAGGTAGCCGCTGGTTAGGCCCTTTGCGCAGAGCAGCAGATCGGGCTCCAGGCCGTACTTCTGGCTGGCGAACCATGCGCCGGTGCGTCCCAGCCCGGTGGTCACTTCGTCGACGATGAAGAGGACGCCGTGGCGGCGGCAGGTCTCGGCGACGGTCTGCAGGTAGCCGACGGTCGGGAAGTGGACTCCGCCTGCGCCGACGATCGGCTCGCACACGAAGGCCGCCACGTGCTCGGCCCCGAGTTCGCCTATGGCGGCCTCCAGTGCCTGGGGGTCATCGCGGGCGACGAGGCGGGTGTCCGGCAGCAGGGTGCCGTAGCCGGTGCGGTTGGCGGGTATGCCGCTGATCGCGGTCGCCGCGGTGTGCATGCCGTGGTAGGAGTCACGGCGGCTGAGGACCACGGTTCGCTCGGGCCGGCCGAGGGCCTGCCAGTAGCGGCGGGCGTACTTCACGGCTGTCTCGACGCTGTCGGATCCGCCGCTGGTGAACAGGACCTTCCAGGGGCCGCCCGGGGCGAGATCCGACAGGCGCTCGGCCAGCTGGTCGGCGGGTTCGTTGGAGTAGTCGCCGAAGGTGGAGTACGCGTGCATGCGCAGCAGCTGGGTGTGAGCCGCGTCGGCGATCTCGCGGCGTCCGTAGCCCGCGTGACAGAACCACAGACCGGCTGTGGCATCCAGCAGGCGCCGTCCGTCGGAGCTGGTCATCCACAGCCCGTCCGCGTCGGTCAGGACGAGGGGGTCCACGGCGTCGGACATGTTGTGAAAGGGGTGCCAGTGGGCGGAGGCAGGTGCGGGTGACATGGTGTCAGCTCCTTGCTCGGAGGCCGGTGCGTAAGGGCGTGCCGGTCTACAGGTCGATCACCGTGGTCTTGAGTTCCGTGTAGTGCTCGACGGCGTCCGAGCCGAGTTCACGGCCGAAGCCGGATGCCTTCACGCCGCCGAAGGGCAGGGTGGGATGGAAGACGCCGTAGGTGTTCGCCCAGACGGTTCCGGCCCGCAGGCGTCGGGCGACGCGGTGTACCCGGGAGGCGTTCTGGCTCCAGACGGCGGAGGCCAGGCCGTAGGCGGAGTCGTTGGCCAGGCGGACGGCTTCGTCCTCGGTGTCGAAGGGCAGCACGGTCAGGACCGGTCCGAAGACTTCCTCCCGCTCGATGCTCTGGCCGGGCCGGGCGCCGGTGACGATCGTCGGAGCGATGAAGTAGCCGTCACGGTCGGGCAGTTCGGCAGCGGTCTCCACGTGTGCGCCGTCTTGTGCGGCCTGCTCGATCAGGGCGTTGACGCGGTCGCGCTGGGTGCTGGAGATCAGCGGCCCGAGGGTTGTTGTGGGAGCCAGGCCGTGGCCGAGGGACAGCCGACGGGTCCGGTCGGCGAGTTCGGCGACGAACTCGTCGTGAATACGGCGGTCGACGATCAGTCGGCTGCCGGCGATGCAGACCTGCCCGGCGTTGGTCCAGATGCCGGCCATGACTCCGGCGATGGCGGCGTCCAGGTCGGCGTCGGCGAAGACCAGTTGCGGGCTCTTGCCGCCGAGTTCGAGGCTGACCTTGGTCAGGGTGTCGGCCGCGGCGCGCATCACGGCCTGCCCTGTGCGGGTGGACCCGGTGAACGCGATCTTGTCAATGCCGGGGGTGGCGGTCAGGGCCGCGCCGGTCGCCCCGGCTCCGGGGGCGACGTTGACGACGCCGTCCGGGATGCCGGCTGCCGCGCACAGCTGCGCGAGGTATGCCGTGGACAGCACCGTCTGCTCGGACGGCTTGGCCACGAAGGTGTTGCCGAAGGCGAGGGCGGGCGCCAGCTTGTACATCAGGATGGGAAGGGGATAGTTCCACGGCGTGATGGCCGCGCACACCCCGATCGCCTCCCGGGTGCCGGTCGCCATGTAGCGGCGCGGTGCGGGGATGACCGAGCCCTCGACTTTGGTGGCCCAGCCCGCGTAGTAGCGCAGTACGGCGACCGCCTCGTCGATGTCGAGACGGGCCTCAGCCAGGGTTTTGCCGGTGTCCAGGGCCTCCAACTGGGCGACGGTCTCGGCGTCCGCTGCCAAGAGGTCGGCGAGGTGGCGCAGTTTCTCTTCGCGCGTCTCCGGGTCGAGTTCGCTCCAGCGGCCGTCATCGAAGGCGGCACGGGCGGCGGCCACCGCATCGGCTACGTCGCCGGCCGATGCCGCCGTGTAGGAGGTGACGGGCGTGCCCGTGCCGGGGTCGACCACCTCGATGTGGGTGTCGGAGCGGGCGGTGCGCCAGTTGCCGTCGATGAAGGGATCAAGCGGCGGCTTGTCGAGCCAGCCGAGCGCGTCGGCCGACAGCAGGCCGCGGACCTCGGGGGTCAGATGGGCAGTCATGGGATGCTCGTTTCTACGGTGACCGCGGCACGGGTCCGGGGCGTCACCACTGGGTGGCGATGTACTTGGTTTCGAGGAACTCGTGGATGCCGTGGCGTCCGCCTTCTCGGCCGATGCCGCTCTGCTTGACGCCGCCGAACGGGGCGGCCGGGTCGGAGAACACGCCGGTGTTCAGGCCGACCATGCCGGCTTCCAACTGCTCGGCCACGGCTAGGCCGCGGCGCAGGTCACCTGTGTAGACGTAGGAGCCGAGGCCCATTTCGGTGCTGTTGGCCATCTCGATCACGGCGTCGTCGGAGTCAAAGGTGACGACGGGTGCGACGGGGCCGAACAGTTCGTGGTCGAGGACCGGAGCGGTGGGCGGCACGTCGTCGATCAAGGTGGGCGGGAAGTAGTAGCCGGTCTGCTTCAGGGGGCTGCCGCCGAGCACGATCCGGCCACCGGAGTCGACGGCCGACTGGACCGCTTCGGTGAGGGAGTCACGCGCCGAGGCCGAGGCCATCGGGCCGACCTGGACCGACGGCGCCGTGCCCGGGCCGACTTCGAGGGCTTCCAGGCCCTTGGCCAGCCGGGAGACGAACTCGTCGTGCACCGAGGCGTGGACGTAGAAGCGGTTGGCCGCGGTGCACGCCTCGGCGTTGTGCCGCATCTTGGCGACCAGCGCGCCGGAGACGGCCGCGTCGAGGTCGGCGTCGGAGAAGATGATGAAGGGGGCGTTGCCGCCCAGTTCCATGGAGGTCTTCAGCACGCGCTCGGCGGCCTGGCCGAGCAGGGCGCTCCCCACTCGGGTGGAGCCGGTGAAGGAGAGGGCACGCACCGGTCCCCGGGCGACGAGTTCGGCGGTGACGGCGACGTCGCGGGCGGTGGGTACCACGTTGACCACTCCCGCCGGGACACCCGCCTCGGTGAGCAGGCGGGCGAGGAACAGCGCGGTCAGCGGCGTCTGGCGGGACGGCTTGACGACGACCGTGCAGCCCGCGGCCAGCGCCGGGGCGACCTTGCGTGTGATCATCGCGGCGGGCAGGTTCCAAGGAGTCAGCAGCAGAGACACGCCGACCGGCTGGGAGATCTCGATGATGCGCTTGTCGCCGGCCGGAGACATGCCGAGGTGGCCGGTGACGCGGACGGCTTCCTCGCTGTACCAGCGGAAGAACTCGGCCGCGTAGGCGACCTCCGCCTCGGCATCCGTGCTGGCCTTGCCGTTCTCGGCGGTGATCAGGGCGGCGAGTTCGTCCTTCGCGGCGTTGACGAGTTCGTAGGCGCGGCGAAGGATCTCGGCGCGTTCCCGGGGAGCGCGCCGGTTCCAGCCGGGCAGCGCGGCTGCGGCCGAGTCGGCGGCGTCCTTGCCATCCTGGACGGTGGCGTCCGCGACCTTGGCGATGACCTGTTCGGTGACGGGGTCTTCGACGGGGAACGTGCCGCCGTCCCCGGCAGCGCGCCAGGTGCCGTCGATGAACAGCTCGATGGGGGCGGAGGGGATCACTGGGGCACCTCGGTGGAGTGGGGTGTGCGGAACTCGTCGTTGTCGGCACCGAGCCGGGGTATGGGGCCGGGCCGTGCGCCGTGGCCGTCGAACAGGAGCGGCAGCCGGGGCAGGCTGAGTGTCGTGCCGTCCGTGCGGTGGGCCCGCTCGTCGTCGATCGGGGCGAACAGGCCGCGGTGAGCCAGCTGTTCGCATGCCCGGACGTCGGCGATGGTCTGTACGGCGCCGGCTGGCTGGCCCGCCGCGCGCAGCGCCGCCACGGCCTCGTGGCGGTCCATGTCCTTGGCCCACTCCTCCAGCAGCGGCACGATCCGGCCCGCCATGTTCTCGGCACGCTTGAGCGTGGTGTCCAGCTCCGGATCGTGTTCGAGATCCGGCTGGCCCAGGGCGGCACAGCAGCGGCGCCACATCTCGTCGGTGGGGATCACGATGGACACCCACGCCCCGTCTCCCGCGCGGAAGGCACCGACGGGGCTGAAGCGGTCGATGCCGCGGGTGGGGACCTCGCCGGTGTACTCGTGCAGGGTCAGCGGGCGCTCCAGGAAGGCCGCGCCGATGTCGTACATGGCGGCGTCCACGTGGGAGCCCTGGCCGGTGGTGGCTCGGCCGACGAGCGCGGTGAGGATGCCGATGGTGGCGTAGATGCCGGCCATCAGGTCCATCGTGCCCATCGGAGCGAGGCTGGGCGGGCCGTCCTTGTCACCGATGAGGCTGGACAGTCCGCTCATGCCCTGGATGACGGAGTCGAACGCGGGCCACTTCGCATACGGTCCGCCGGTGGTGCCGAATCCGGAGATCTCGCAGATCACCAGGCGGGGGAAGCGTTCGCGCAGCTCCTTGGGCGCCAGGCCCTGCCGGTCCAGCGACCCGGGCCGCAGGTTGCTGACCAGGACGTCCGCGGTCGCGAGGAGTTCTTCGAAGGCCTGGCGGTCGTCGGCATCGGTCAGGTCCAGCTCGACGGACTTCTTGCCGCGGTTGTAGGAGGCGAAGCCGCCGCTGATGTAGTCGTCGTCGGGCCCGACCTTGGGGTCGTACCAGCGACGTGGGTCGCCCGTGACGGGGCGCTCGACCTTGATGATTTCGGCGCCGGCGTCGGCGAGCATCTGGGTGCTGTAGGGAGCGGCGATGAACTGCTCCAGGGAGACGACGCGGATGCCGTCGAGCAGGCGGAGGCCGTCAGCCATGATCTTCTCCGTTCGTTCCGGCAACCAGTGCCACGGGGCGGAAGTCGAGGACGGTGGCCGGTTCCGCCCCTGGCCTGAGGGCCTGTCCGAGAATGCGGAAAGCGACGAGCGCGCCGCCCGCCACCGGCAGAAGTTCCTCGCAGGTGAGGTGGAAGGAGAGCAGGTCGTCCTCGAAGGACGGAGCGAGGTGGTCGCACGAGCGCCAGCCCACGACGGAGGCAAGACCGGGTACGAGACGGGACAATGACGCCTGGGCCAGGGCCACGACGTGACCGCCGTAGACCAGGCGACGTCCCTGCTGGCCGCGGGCGGGGTCGCGATGGGCGGCGGCCTGGTTCTGGGTCAGGCGGACCAGGTCAAGAGCGCCGCTGATGGAGTCGCGCAGTGGGTCTTGGACCTGCCATCCCGGTTCGGGCAGCGGTGCGACGGAGACCTGGGTAAGGTCCCAGTCCTTCGGCACAGCGGGGAGCAGGTCGGCCAGGCTCCGGTTGGAGTCGGCCTGGCCGATGTCCCCGGCTTCCAGCAGGCGGTTCTGGTCGCGCACCGGCAGCAGGGCCAGGCGTTGCAGGGAGGCCACCTGGTTGCCGTGCTCGTCGCGGGTGTCGATGGACAGCAGGACCTTGGCACGGCGCCCTTTGCCGTTGTCGCGGGTGAAGGCGCGGGCGAGGGGCGTGACCGTGGAGGTCAGCGTCGTGCCCACGGGCACCTGCTGGTGCAGGGTCACGTCGCGGTAGAACAGGTTGGCGATGACGATCTTGGTGGCGACCGTGGACTGTCCGATGGCGACTTGCAGCGCCAGCGCGGAGTTCACCACCCGCTCGGCGCGTCCGGTGGTGGCCCGGGACAGCGGGCTGCTCAGAGACAGGTGCGCCGGGTCTCCGCTGATCGCTTGGTAGAGGGCGGCCACGCCTTCGTCGATGGTGATGGCCGGGGCCGCCGGCAGCGGCCGGCCGATCTCGAAGTCGTCGCCATAGGGGCCGTCGAGGGGCAGGGAAGTGCTCATTGGTCTGTCTCCGCGAGGATGTGCTGGGCCCGGTCGAGGACGGGCCGGTCGACCATCGCCCCGTCCACCGTGATCGCGCCGCTGTCCGGGGCTTCCTGGACGGCGTGCACGACGCGGCGGGCCCAGGCGACCATGTCGGAGGACGGCCCGAATGCCGCCTCCACACCGTCGAGTTGTGTGGGGTGGATGCAGAGCTTCCCGGTGAAGCCGAGCGCGATCTGGCGCGCGCAGTCGGCCCGGAGCTGTTCCGGATCGCCGATGGCCGTCGTGGGTCCGGCGATGGCGGCGATGGCGGCGCCGGCGGCGGCATTGACGATGCGTGCCTGTGCCCAGGAGGTGTCGTGGGCGTGCAATCCCCCGCTGCCGGCGAGTTCGCTGCGATAGTCCAGTTCGCCGAACATCACGGCACGCACGGAGGGATGGGCTGCGACGGTCCAGGCGTGCTCGACGCCCTCCGCGGTCTCGATCAGCGCCACGATGGGCAGGTTGGTGCGGTCGGCCAGCCAGTCCACCGCTTTCGGGGTGGCCTTGGGCAGGACCAGGGCGTCGAGATGCTGGGCAGCGTCCTTGGCTGCCGCCAGGTCCGCGTCCAGGTGCGCCGTGTCCGCGGCGTTGACCCGCAGCCACAGCCCTCGCCGCTGGTCGGCGAGTTGTGGTGCGGCCCGGGCGAAGAGGTTGCGGGCGGCTTCCTTGCTGGGTTCGGCGACGCCGTCTTCGAAGTCGACCATCAGCGCGGAGGCCGTGGCCTTCTGCGCCTTGGCCAGGAACCGTTCGGAAGAGGCGGGCACGGCGAGGACGGTGCGGGTGAACGAGGTCGTCATGCCGGGGTGTACCTCACCGGGAGGGCGGCCAGGCCGTTGACGAAGTTGGAGTGCAGCCGCTCGGGCTCACCGCAGACCTCGATGTCGGGCAGCCGGGTGAACAACTCATCGAAGAAGATCGTCATCTCCTTGCGGGCCAGCACCGCCCCGAGGCAGAAGTGCGGGCCGCCTCCGCCGAACGCCACATGCCGGTCCTCGGCGCGGGAGAAGTCCAGCTCCCACGCCCGGTCGATGACGCTCTCATCCCGGTTGGCGGACGTGTACCACATCACCACCTTGTCGCCCTTGGCGATCGGCTGGCCGGCGATCTCCGCGTCCCGGGTGGCGGTGCGCCGGAAGTACCGCACCGGGGTCACCCAGCGGACGATCTCCTCGACTGCGCGCGGCGCCAGCTGCTGGAAGTCCTCCTGCCAGCGGCGCCGCTGCTCGGGATACAGCGACAGCGCATACATGCCCTGGCCGATGCTGGTCGCGGTGGTCTCGATGCCCGCGGTCACCAGCAGGGCGAAGAAGACTGCGATCTCGTGATCGCTCATCCGCTCACCGTCAACCTGGGCACTAAGCAGCTTGCGCAGGAAGGACGCGGAGTCGGACACCTGCGCACGCGCCTGGGCGACCAACTGCTCGGCGTAGGCGATGATCTCCAGCACCGCGTTGTACGCCTCGGCGGTGCCGTAGGCGGACAGCGCTGTTCCGGTGAGGGCGACGAGCCGGTCACGGTCATCGACGGGAACGCCCAGCAGCTCGCAGATGATCTGCGCGGGAAAGTCGCCGACGATGTCCTGCATGAAGTCGCAGCTGCCCCGGTCGGCCACGCGGTCGATGCAGCGCCTGGCATGCACGCGGATGGTGTCGCTGAGTGCCTCGACCGTCCGCGGGGTCAGGACCCGGTTGACGATGGCCCGGTGGTGGGCATGCGCGGCGCCGCTCATGTTGAGCATGCCGCCGAAGATGTGGACCATCTCCGGTGTCATGTCGACGATTTCGGTGCCGTTCTCGGAGGTGAAGGTCTCCTGGTCGCGGCTGACCTCGACCACGTCCTCGTAGCGCACGACCGACCAGAACCCGCGGCCTCCCTCGGGGAACCAGTCGGATGCCGGCTCGTCGTGCCAGTGCACGGCCTTCTCATGACGCATGTCTGCGAACGCCGAGTCGGGGTCTTTCTGCAGCCAGAACTCCGGCAGGGCCGGGTTGTGGGCCTGGGTGATGTCTTCCATGGGCACGGCCTGTTCCAGTGGTCAGAGGTCGAGGGTCAGTTTTCGGGACAGGCAGCGGCCGACGCAGATCATCATCGTGTCGTTGCCGTCCCGCTCTTCGGGGGTGAGGACCTGGTCGCGGTGGTCGGGAATGCCGTCCAAGACGCCGGTTTCGCAGGAGCCGCAGTAGCCCTCCTCGCAGGAGAAGGGGACCTGCGGTACGACCTCCCGTACGACGTCGATGAGGCGACGGTCGGCAGGGACGGTCAGGGTCCGACCGGAGCGGACCAGCTCCACCTCGAACTCGGTGTCGGAATGGGCCGGCTCGTCGGTCTGCGGCTTCGCGCCGAACCGCTCCAGATACAGCGCTCCGGCAGGCAGCAGTTCTTCGCTGAGCGATTCGGCGGCCTGCAGCATCGGCTCGGGGCCGCACGCGTACACGGCGGTCTCCTCGGGGGCACTGCGGAAGGCGGAGGCGAAGTCGGGGTGCCCCAGTTCGTCCTGCGGCACCAGCACCACCTCGCCGTGGGAGAGCGCGGCCAGCTCGATGAGCTCGTCGGTGTAGGCCATGGAGGAGCGGGTCCGTCCGCCGTAGATCAGCGTCCAGGGGGTGCCAGTAGCCGCTGCTTCGCGTGCCATGGCGAGGATGGGGGTGACGCCGATTCCTCCGGCGAGGAAGAGGTAGCGCTCGGCCACGGCCAGTCGGAAGTGGTTGCGGGGGCCACGGATGGCAACCGTCGTGCCTGCCGACAGCTTGTCGTGCACTTCCACCGACCCGCCGCGGCCCTCGGCCTCCCGGAGCACGGCGATCCGGTACTCGATCGGCCGTTCCGGGTGCCCGCACAGGGAGTACTGCCGGATGGCACCGGAGGGCAGGACGAGGTCGATATGGGCACCCGGCTCCCATCCTTCAAGTGGACCGTCGGCAGGCTCGGCGGCGGTGAGGGTCAGTTCCACGACGCCTTCCGCCACCTCACGGCGCATGGTGATCGTGACCTGCCGATCCTCTGGTGCGGTCCACTCGGGCAGAGTGCCCGGTGCCGCAGGGGCTGTGCCTGCTCGGGCTGTCTCGATGCTCATGACCCGTGCCTCACTCTCTTTCATGAACCTTCTGGCGCTACGGCCGTCGTGTGTTCGCCCGCTGCCGGGCTTGCGTGGTTGGTCTCGGCGAGGACCTTGACCGGATGGCGGGCTGCGAGCCCAGGGGACGTCAGATGACGTGGAGGGCGTCCAGGACATTCCTCGCCAGTTCCCGGTCACCGCTGATGTCGAGGTCCGCCTCGTGCCAGGACTGCCGGTGGGTGCCCCATAGGTGGAAGGAGTCGGCGGTGGCCCTGATGCGGGCGCCCGCCGTCGACAGGCCACCCGGCTCGACCGTGATCCGGCGTCCGTCACCGCTGGGCACGAGGGTCCAGTGCCCGCCGCCCGGACCGTCGAGAAACAGCACCACGGGGCGGGTGAGCGCGGACGACAGCCGGCGCGGGGACATCTGGGGCAGCCCCGCGAGCAGCCACGCCAAGCTGGCGGACATCACCGCCTCGTCCGCACCGATCGTGAGGGACGCGACGGTGCCCCGCGGAGCGGCGAGATCGTGGCGCAGATGGCAGTAGTGGTCGAAGACGAGGGAGTCCGCGACAAGATGGGCCGGGTAGCTCCCCGCATCGTCGAAATCGACGACTTCGGAAGCCGCCGGTTGCTGCTGCATGGTGCCAAGAGCGGCCATGGCTGGCTTCACGAGGCGGCGGTATGTATCGAACGTCTGACCGAGCCGTTCACTCCGATATGCAGCGACCGCGACGTCGTTGGTGCGCTCGACACTGCCCGGGAACGGGGCCGGCAGCGTCTCCGGCTCCACGATCTCCCTCAGGGTGCAGACGAGGTGGATCAGCACATCGTGATTGGTCCAGCCCGGACAGGCACTCGGCCGGGCCCAGGCCGCGTCATCGACCATATTCTCAAGGCCCAGAACCGACTGGGACAGGCTCTCCAGAGCCGCGATTCCACGGAATGTCATGGGAAGTCCTCTTCATTGACGGCCCGGCCGAGCCTGAGGCCGGGCCGTCCAAGCGATGCGCTGACTGGCAGTGCCAGTGGGGAACGTCGGACAAGCGCCGCTGGACGCTTCTCACGCCGAGCGGTCAGACCGCTTCGGCCTGCGCGAGTTCGAAGGCCACCTCGGCGCCCGCGTCCACGACGACGTCGGTGCCGTTGATCCAGCTGGCACCCTCTCCAGCCAGGAACTCGACGACAGCGGCAATCTCCTCGGGCCGCCCGTTGCGTCCCCCCGCCAATTCGGTCAGCGGATCCAGCTCCGCGTGCCCCATCGAGTCGTAGAACTCAGGCAGAAGGGGTGTCTCCACGGGGCCAGGGCTGACCGTGTTGACGCGGACGTGCCCTCGGTAACGCTGTGCGGCTTGCGACGTCCACACGATGAGGGCCTCTTTGCTGCGGGTGTAGGCATCCTTGCCGGTGTCCAGACAGGCCGCCCCGGTCTTGACCCCCGCCTCGAAGTCGGGCGCGCTCACCAGCTTCGCCACCTCCTCGAGATGGTCACGCCAGTACCAGCCCGCAGTCGACGCCACGCTGACCACGGCTCCCCCGGCGTTCATGCGCGGCACCAGCTGCTCCGTCAGGTGGCGCAGCCCGAAGAAGTTGACTCCGAGGACGAGCGGGACGGGAGAGGAACCGGATACGCCCGCGACATTGCACAACACGTCGACGGGATGACGCAGCCCGCCGACGGCAGCCTCGATCGAGGCGCGGTCGTTCAGATCCGTCTCGATGTGACGTACCGGAAGGTCGCTCGGCCGACGGTCGAGGATGACGACCGCGTCTCCCCGCGCGACGAAGCGCTGGACGACGGCTTCGCCTATCCCTGACGCCCCACCGGTGACCACCACGGTGCGCGGCTTGGCCATCTTCGCTTCCCTTCGAGAACCCTGCCGGCCGCTACCACGGCCCTTTCGGCCACGGCAGCTCGAACAAGACTCACGATGACACGACACCGCCGCCTAGACAAGGGAAAGTTTCAACATCATGAGTATTTGAGCGACTAGTTTGCGCTAGAGAGTTCATTCACGCGCCTTGTATGCACCGAGCGCTTGCTGACGGGTGTCGCTTATGAGACGGTTGAGGCAGAGCTCAACAAGCTCCTGGACGAGGTGCGCCGTACCCAGCGATGAAAAGACGGCGCAGGGAGAAAGACATGGCCTGGATCGTTCTCGTGATCTCCGGAGTGCTGGAAGCCGTCTGGGCGACAGCACTGGGGAAGTCGGCGGGCTTCAGCCGCCCGGTGCCCACCACGGTCTTCGTAGTCGGCATCGTGCTCAGCATGGTCGGACTGTCCTACGCACTGCGGACGCTGCCCATCGGCACCGGCTACGCCATCTGGGTCGGCATCGGAGCCGTCCTCACGGCCACCTACGCCATGGTCCTCGACGGCGAATCCGTCACCCTGCTGAAGGTCGCACTGCTGACGGGCATCATCGCCTGCGTGGCCGGCCTGAAGCTGGCGCACTGACACCCGCCTCCACAATCCGTGCCCGGCCTTGGTGTGCCTCCTGGCCTGCCCGGTCCTTCCGTTCTCCGGTGAGACCGCCATCGCCCGGGCGCTGCCGGCAAGAAATGCGACTGGGCGCACCCGAGGCGCGGACCCAACCCTCCGAACCCACGTCGCCCGACACCTCGCTGCACTCTGCTCCTCCCTTCCAGCGTCCCGGCTCGTGACCCATCCGATGAAAGGCACCCCCACATGAACGCCCTGGCAGTCCTGGCAACGGAGGACGGCGAACCACCTCTTCTCCCACCATGGCCGGAGACCGTTGTCCAGGCGCTCGGCCTCGCCATCGTGCTCACTGTCCTGGCGAAGAAGCTCCTCCCGGTCATCAACAAGTCCCTGGAAGACCGGCGCCGCGCGATCGAGACCGACCTTGCACGAGCACAAAAGGCTCGCTCCCAAGCGGAGAACGACCTGAAACGGCACACGGCTCAGCTGGCCGAGGCCCGCCACGAGGCCGCTCGTCTCCGTCACGAGGCGGCCGAGCAGAGCGCTGCGATAATCCAGGAGATGCGCGCCGAGGGGCAGCGCCAGCGTGAGAGCCTCATCGCCGCAGGTCACGCCCAGGTCGAAGCTGACCGGGAAGCTGCGGCATACACCCTGCGCCGGCAGGCAGGCAGCCTGGTCACCGATCTGGCCGGGCGGCTGGCCACGGAGGCCCTGGACGATCCAGCTCGGCAGAGCCGGGTCATCGACCGTTTCCTCGACGACCTTGAGGTTCACGCCGCACGCTCCTCCTGAGCGGGTGGGCGCAGCAACTCCGCAAGTCGTCCTTCCTCAGGACGTCCGCGCCAGGGCCGCACAGCCACTGAGGTTCAGCTGTCCGAGCACCGGTGTCGGCCGCTCGAGCGGCCGACACGGAAGGATCCATCGGCCCGCCCGCTGACCAGCACCCCTGCACCACCGCAGCCGCAGGCCCCGATTTCACGGACTGCGCCACGACCCCGCTCGGCTTACTCGCGCCGTTGCCCGAGCGGACGGCACCGAGCCCCACACCCCAGGGTGCTCGGGGCTCACACTCTCTTCCGCAACGCTGACGGGTAGCACGTTGAGCAATACAGCGCCGACGAAGACCGAAGCGACAGGGCCGCGCTACTGACAACACCTGAAGTACCGGGAGAGCCCCCCTCCGCCCGGCCCGAGACACCCTCTGCACACGCCGGAAACAGCCTCAGGGGGACCCAGTCGCTCGGGTCGCTCTGCTGACAGGGGCTGATCGAGCGTACGGCAGTACAGTGAACTGACCAGATGAGTTCCAGATCATCCACAGAACCGGCGATGACAGATTTCCTCAACTCCCACGACACCGGCCAGGGACAGGGCATCGGGACCAGCCCCTGCTATCTGCTGCTTGGGCGGGCGACCGCCGTACTGGATTCGGGGTTGCGGTTCATCGGATGGAGCCCTGAGGCCGAGAGACTGCTCGGATATCGGCCTGACCACGTGCTGGGGCGGCCTGCCGACGAGATCTTGGGTGAGTCTCCTGTAGGAGCGTGGGCCCTCTCAGCAGATCGCAAGAGCGGAAGGTCGGAGCCGACAGGGGCGTACGAAATCCGATCGGTGCGGCATCGTGACGGCCGCACCGTCAACGTGGGGCTGAGCTTTGATCCGCTGTGCCACGACCAGGCGGGACCCGCTTGGCTGATGGTGGCAATGGACGTGAAGTGGCTTCGCTTGCATGCCATCGACCAGGCCATGCTGGCCGGGCTCTACCGTCAGTCGCCATTCCAGCTGGCCGTCTACGACTCCGAAGCCCGAGTCCAATGGATCAACACGGCCATCGAGAAGCAGGTCGGTGTCAGCCTGGAGGAGGCCGCAGGACGGCGCCTCTCGGAGATCCTGCCGGACGGGGTGCTGCTAACCCAGGACGGCCGGACCGTGCGGGACGTCGAACGGCCCATACGACATGCCCTGCGCACAGGCGAGCCAGTGATCGACGTCCGGTACCGGAGCACGACACGCGCCGACCCCCACCATCAGCACGTTTGGTCCTTCTCGTATTTCCGGTTGCAGGACGATGCCGGGCGGCCGATCGGGGTTTGCGAAGCCGGCCTCGACGTCACCGACAGCTACATCGCACGTCAGCGTCTGGCCCTGCTGAGCCGCGCGGGCGGCAGTATCGGCAGGACCCTGGACGTCTGGCGTACGGCCGACGACCTGGCCGAACTCGTGGTTCCCGAATTCGCCGACGCGGTCACGGTGGATCTGTTGGAACCGGTACTGCGCGGCCAGGAGCCCTCTCCGGTCGGCCCCGGCGCTGAAGCGGATCTGCGCCGGGTGGCTCAACGCGCGCGAGACACGGCGGCCGGCGCTGTCGCGGCCACCCTGGACTCCGCGCGTCTGCGCTGTCTGACGGACTCGGCGCCTGTCACCAGCGCCGCCGCTCGCGCGCTGGTCGTTCCCCTGACGGCACGCGGCCCCACCCTGGGAGTGGCATCCTTCGTGCGCAGTGCCCCTCGCGATCCTTTCGACCCGCAAGAAATAGCGCTGGCCGGAGAGCTGGCCTCCCGCACCGCGGTGTGCGTGGACAACGCCCGCCGCTACGCCCGCGAACACGCCACGGCACTGATGCTGCAACGCGACCTGCTGCCCCGAACTCTGCCCCAGCCGGCGGGAGTGGAAATCGCTCACCGCTACCTGCCCGCGGTCGGCCCGGCCGGCGTTGGCGGGGACTGGTACGACGTCATCCCGCTCTCCGGCGCCCGTGTGGGACTGGTCGTCGGGGATGTGGTGGGACACGGCATGGGCGCCGCCGCCACCATGGGGCGCTTGCGTACCACCGTCGCCGCGCTCGCGGCCCTCGACCTGGCGCCGGACGAACTGCTCGCCCGATTGGACGACCTGGTCGCCCGAGCAGGAGCTCCGCAATCTGCAGACGTCGAGGACGAAGACCAAGCCCTCGGCGTGACCTGCCTGTACGCCGTCTACGACCCTGTCTCCCGGCACTGTGTCATGGCGCGGGCGGGCCATCCACCCCCGGTACTCGCCACGCCCGACGGCCGCGCAGAACTCGTGAACCTGCCCTCCGGCCCGCCATTGGGCTTGGGTGGTCTCCCCTTCGAAAGCGCGGATTTCGAGCTGCCTGAGGGCAGCATGTTGGCCCTGTTCACGGACGGACTCGTCGAAAGCCGCCGCCGGGATATCGACCTGGGGGTGCGGGCCCTGTGCGACACGCTGTCCCGGTCCGGACCCGGCCCACTGGAGAACACCTGCGACGACATCGTCACCGAGCTGCTGCCCCAGCCACCTGCGGACGACGCGGCTCTCCTGCTGGTGCGCGTGGACGCGCTAGCCGAACACCTGGTCGCGACATGGGACATTCCCGCTGACCCCGGAGAAGTGGCCAGCGCCCGCTCCCTGGCCTGCGGCAAGCTCGCCGAGTGGGGCGTAGGGGACGAGACGTCGTTCGTCGTCGAGCTCGTCGTCAGTGAACTGGTCACCAACGCCATCCGGTACGGCGTTGCCCCGGTCCGCCTACGACTCATCAGAGTGCGCGGGCTGATCGTCGAGGTGTCCGACGGCGGCCACACCTCGCCGCATCTGCGGCGGGCCGCGGTGGAGGACGAGGGAGGCAGGGGCCTGTTTCTCGTGGCGCAGCTGACGGAGCGCTGGGGCACGCGTTATACACCGACCGGCAAGACGATCTGGACCGAAGTACCCCCGGCACCGGGCAAGCTGCCGGGAGTCTTCGCGGCCGAAGGGTTCTCATCCTGACCAGCTGTGGGAAGAGTCCAGCCCGGACTCCGGAAGAGCTTCACAGACATGAGCACGTTGACGGGCTTGTCACCATCGCACGTAGCGGCGCGGATCTGTCTTCTCAGACAGGGCCGTGGCAACCGCCCCTGCTCCCACCGGTACTTCACCAACGGTGATGGCCGACGTGGCCGCGTCCTGACGATCGTCGGCGAGTGGACCCAGGTGTTGGCCATCGGTCCGGAGACCCAAACCCTCCGCCCTATACCGCCGTCCACTCGCTCGGTGTTCGGCCCCGTCAAGGGCGCCTTCGGCATCTCTCTCAGAGGTGCCAGTGGCGGATAGCGGGGGTGTCTGCCGTGAACTGCGGCCAGGGGGTGTCGGCGGTCGGGGCGCCGGTACGGATGAAGCCGAGCCAGGCGGCGCGCAGGCTTCGTCCGAGGGTGTCGAGGTCGTCCGGGTGGGCGCCGGCGAGCATTGGTGCGGTGGCCCAGTCGGCGTCGGTGCCGAGCAGGAAGGGCAGTTCGATGCAGTGGGTGGCGCCGAAAGGTGAGTCGGAGGCGCTGTAGTCGAACTGGTAGGCCCAGACGCGGGCGCCAGCCTTGGTCAGCCGTACGGCCAGGTGGCGTGCGGGGCGGTCGAAGACGGCCGCGCTCGCGGCGCGTTCCACGGCGTCCGCTGTCGCCGGCCCTAGGACGCGGACCCGGCGCAGGCGGCGTAGCGCCGGGTTCAGGGTGTAGAAGGCGCTCATCTCCCGCCCGGTCGTGCCGACGATGACGTCCACAGCGGGCGCCCGGTGGGCCAGGCGTGCGGCCCAGCCCGCTTCGTCCGGGAGCGGGCCGACTCCGGCGACCGGCATGAACTGGGGTGCGCTGTTGAGCTGGAGCCGGCCAGCCGCATGGCGTGCGGCCTCACTCTGGGCAGCCAGGATGTCGACCGTAGACGCGGCGCGCGGATCCCTGCGCGACAACATCGCCACGTTCGGCGGTGACCCGAACGCGGTGACCGTGGCGGGCCAGTCCGCGGGCGCCCACACCGTGCACCCGGCGAGGATCTTGTTGCCACCGATGAGGGAGAACGGGTGGAAGGAGACGGGCTCCTCCGGGACGCCCACGTTCACCAGGGCGCCGCCCGTCTTCAGCAGGCCGAGGTAGGCGCCCAAGTCCAGCGGCGCCGACACCGTGGAGACGATGAGGTCGAAAGAGCCGGCGAGCTCCTCGAACGTCTTCGGGTCACTGGTCGCGTAGCAGTGACCTCCGCGCCGAGCGCGTGCGCGATCTTGACGCCCACGTGGCCGAGACCGCCCAGGCCGACCACGGCAACCTTCTTGCCGGGGCCCGCGCCCCACTGCCTGAGCGGCGCGTACGTGGTGATGCCCGCGCACAGCAGCGGCGCGGCGGCGTCCAGGGACAGCCCGTCGGGGATACGGACGACGAAGTTCTCGTCGACGACGACATGCGTGGCGTAACCGCCGTAGGTGATCTCGCCGTCCTTGCCGATGGCGTTGTACGTCTGGACAGCCCCTCGTACACAGTGCTGTTCCTGGCCGGCCTTGCAGTTCTCGCACTCGCGGCAGGAGTCGACCATGCAGCCGACGCCCACCCGGTCGCCGACCTTGTACTTGGTCACGCCGGGGCCGACCTCGGAGACGACGCCCGCGATCTCGTGGCCCGGGACCATCGGGAAGATCGCCTGGCCCCAGCCCTCGCGGACCAGGTGGATGTCGGTGTGACAGATACCGGCGAACTTGATGTCGATCAGCACGTCGAACTCGCGGACCGCACGACGTTCGATGGTGGTGCGCTCCAGCGGGGCGTTGGCGGCGGGTGCGGCGTACGCAGCAACAGTGGTCATGCCGTGGTTCTCCTAGCGGGGGTTGCGCGCCCGGCTGCCTTCTTCCGGCCGGGTGCGTTTTTCACTGTCACTCATGTTCGCGCCAGTGCGAACATGAGCCCATCACCCCTTCCCTCACGACAGAGAACGACGTCGACAGCGATCAACCCCCGTCGCCGACACCGTCGCCTACGGCGAATCACCAGAGGTCAGCCTTCTCGTGGTAATTGACAGGGTACGAACGTACCTTCTAACGTACCCACATCCGGGGCAACGCAGCCAGCTCGACGAGGAGCACCGATGCAGCACCTGTACGAGATAGATGTCCGAGTTCCGATGCGTGACGGTGTAGCCCTCGCCGCCAACGTGTGGCATCCAGTCGAGGGGAAGGCTCCGACGCTGCTCGTGCGCATGCCGTACGGCAAAGACGTGTTCGGCATCACCCTGGGCGGGGTCATGCCCGACCTCATGGCTTTGCTGGAGGCGGGCTACGCGGTGGTGGTGCAGGACTGCCGGGGAACCCACCGCTCGGAAGGAGAGTTCGTTCCCCACATGGCCGACCGGGCCGACGGCGAGGACACCGTCGCCTGGATCACTGACCAGCCGTGGTCGGACGGCACGGTGGGCATGTACGGGGCGTCCTACCTCGGAATGGTCCAGTGGGAGACCGCCGTCACCGGCGCCCCAGCCCTCAAGGCGATCGCGCCGGCCTTCACCTCGATCGACAACTACGAGGCGCCCTGGTACGGCGCGGGCGGTGCGCTCTCACTGAGCCTGGTCACGCTGTGGAACGCCATGATGTACACGGCCGACGCCCAGCGGTCCCTGGCGGCCGGCGAGGGCTCCGCGTCCCAGCTGCAGCAGCTCGGTCAGGCTCTCCTGTTCCCGGAGCCGCTGAACGACGTGCTGCCGACGGCCGAGGTTCCGGTCCTGGCGGAGTACGGCAAGTGGTGGGACGACTGGATGGCCCACCCCTCCCACGACGCCTACTGGGACGCCATGGAGCTCACGCCCGAGCTCAAGAACGTCACCGCCCCGGCGCTCAACATCGGCGGCTGGTACGACCTCTACATCGGCCAGACCGTCCGCACCTACACCACCGCCCGCCAGAAGGCAGGAAGTGCGCAGGCACGCGAGGGGCAACGGCTGATCATCGGTCCGTGGGACCACATATCCCAGACCGGCGTCTATCCCGACCGCTCCTTCGGCCCGCTGGCCAGTGCCCAGATGCTGGGCCTGACCGGCCTGCACGTGAAGTTCTTCGACCGCTGGCTCCGCGACGACACCACCGCACTGGACGACGTGGCACCGGTGAAGATCTTCGTCATGGGCATCGACCAGTGGCGCGACGAGCAGGAGTGGCCGCTGCCCGACACGCAGTGGACCGACTACCACCTCACCAGCGCCGGCCATGCCAACACCGCTGACGGCGACGGCGCGTTGACGACCGAGCCGCCGGCCGGCGCCGAGCGCGACACCTACCTCTACGACCCGCGCCGCCCGATTCCCACGGCCGGCGGGGCATCCATGCCAGTGACACTGGAACTCTGCGGCCCGGTCGACCAGCGGACCGTCACCGGCCGCGAGGACGTCCTGTGCTTCGCCACCCCCGTACTCGAGGAGGCTGTCGAGGTCACCGGTCCTGTCAGCCTGACCCTCTTCGTCTCCTCGTCGGCAGTGGACACCGACTTCACCGCCAAGCTCGTCGACGTCTTCCCCGACGGCAAAGCGATCAACCTGTGCGACGGCATCCTGCGCGCCCGCTACCGAGGCGGCCTCTCCACAGAAGAACTGATGGAACCCGGCACGGTCTACGAGATCACCATCGACATGACCGCCACGTCCAATGTGTTCCTTCCCGGTCACCGCATCCGTGTGGACGTCTCCAGCAGCAACTTCCCCCGCTACGACCGCAACACCAACACCGGAGGCGTCATTGCCCGGGAGGGAGAGGAGCAGATGATTCCCGCGGTCAACCACATCCATCACGGGCCGAACCATCCCAGCCGTCTGGTCCTGCCGATCATCGACCGGAAGGACCAGCGATGAGCGCCGCCGACCGGGTCGCCGAGCTGACCGCGCGATTCACGGCTCCTTCCCTCGATGTGGCCTGGTTGCTGTGCGACCAGCACCCCGCCGACCGCGTGGCATTCACTGTGGTCGGCGGCACCGGTGAAGCTTCCACGCTCACCTTCGGAGAGCTCACCGCGGACTCACACCGCTACGCCCGGGCGCTGCAAGAACTCGGCGTCGGTCCGGGCGACCGGGTGGCCACCCTGATGGGCAAGAGCACCGACCTGGTCACCGTCATCCTGGCGATCTGGCGGCTCGGCGCGGTCTACGTCCCGCTGTTCACCGCGTTCGCGCCCCAGGCCATCGCCCTGCGTCTGGAAGGCTCAGGCGCGCACGTCGTGGTCGTCGACCGGGACCAGCGCCACAAACTCGACCCGGGCCCCGACATGCCGGACGACCCCCAGCGCCGCGTCGTCGTCACCGGAAGCGGCGCGCAGCACGGTGACGTCCTGCTGGCCGACCTCGTCGCGGCCGCATCGCCCGAGCCGGTGCCCGCCGTCACCACCAGCGGGGACGGACCGCTGGTGCACATGTTCACCTCCGGCACCACCGGCAAGCCCAAGGGAGTCATCCACCCCGTCTCCTACATCGCCGGATGGCAGATCTACCTGGAGTACGGCCTCGGCGTCACCCAGGACAGCAGCTACTGGTGCGCCGCCGACCCCGGCTGGGCCTACGGCCTGTACGCGGCCATCGTCGCTCCGATGGCCGCCGGCATCCCCAGCCTGCTGCTGTCCGGCGGGTTCTCCCCCCAGACGACCTGGCGCACCCTCGTCGACCACCAGGTCACCGACTTCGCCGCCGCCCCGACCGTGTACCGGGGACTGCGCTCCTCGTCGGCGCCGGTGCCGCAGGGGCTGAGCCTGGAACGGGCGTCCAGCGCGGGCGAGCCACTGACCCCCGAGGTCAACGAATGGGCCGACGCCGCGCTCGGCCTGGCCGTGCACGATCACTTCGGCCAGACCGAGGTCGGCATGCCCCTGGCCAATCACCACCACCCCGAACTCGCCCGCCCTCTCAAGGCCGGATCGATGGGCCGGCCGGTGCCCGGTTGGAGCCTCACCGTCCTGGCCGACGACAAGGACGAGCCCGCCGGGCCGGGCGTGCTGGGACGGGTAGCGATCGATGTCCCGGCGAGCCCGCTGATGACCTTCCGCGACTACCAGATCCCAGGGCAGAGCGACGCCAAGTTCACCGCCGACGGCCGCTATTACCTCACCGGCGACGCCGGGCGCATCGACGCGGACGGCGACTTCTTCTTCTCCTCCCGCGATGACGACGTCATCATCATGGCCGGCTACCGGATCGGGCCGTTCGAGATCGAGAGCGTCCTCGCCCAGCACCCCGCTGTCGCCGAGTGCAGCGTCATCGGCGCACCCGACGACGTCCGCGGCGAGGTCATCGAGGCGTACGTCGTCCTGCGCGACGGCATTGACGCCTCGCCGGACCTGGCCACCGAACTCCAGCTCCTGGTCAAGACCCGCTACGCCGCCCACGCCTACCCGCGCACGATCCACTTCATCGACGCCCTGCCCAAGACCCCCAGCGGCAAGACCCAGCGCTACCTGCTGCGCAACCGCCGCCGCACCGAACTCGCCACCCGAGAGACACAGTGACCGACACCGACCCCCTCATCGTCGAACAACGCGGCACCGTCCGATGGCTGCTGCTCAACCGGCCCGAGCGACGCAACGCCCTCGACATCCCCCTCATCGAGGCCCTGGACAAGCAGATCACCAGCGCCGAGGCCGACCCCGGCACAGCGGTCATCGCGGTGGCAGGCAACGGGCCGAGCTTCTGTGCCGGCGGAGACTTCCACCAGTTCCTCCAGCTGCACGAGCGGGGCGAGAACCCGGTCGACTTCCTGACCGACGTGTCGGCCTGCTTCAGCCGCATCGCGGCCAGCCCGAAACCCTGGGTCGCCGTACTGCACGGACACGCCGTCGCCGGCGGCCTCGAACTCGCGCTGGCCTGCGATGTCGTCGTCGCCGCCGACACCACCCTCATCGGCGACGGTCACCTCAACCGGCGACTGACACCGGCCGGCGGATCCAGCGTCCGGCTCCCCGGCGCGGTCGGACGCGGACTCTCGCGCTGGCTCCTGCTCACCGGCGAACTCCTGCCCGCCACCGCCTTCGCGCACACCGGCTGGATCCAGGCGATCGTGCCCGAGGCCGACCTCGACGCCACCGCCACCCGCGCCTGCCGGCAACTGGCCGACCGCCACAGCCCCGCCCAGCAACGGCTCAAGACGCTGCTGCACCGCATCGACGGCATCGCCCCCGACCACGCCCTGCGCGAGGAACTCGCCACCTTCGCCGACAACTGGCAGGCCAGCTCCGTGGCCGACGCCCTGCGGGCCTTCCTCGCTCCCCACACTACGAAAGCGGACAACACGTGAATCGCTACCACGGACGGGTCGTCGCCATCACCGGGGCCGCACAAGGACTCGGCCTCGCCATGGCAACCCGGTTCGCCGCCGAGGGCGCCACCCTCGCGCTGGCCGACGTCAACGAACAGGCCCTCACCGACGCCGCCGGAACCATCACCGACGCCCACGACACGAAACTCCGCACCAACAGGGTGGACGTGACCGACTCCGCCCAGGTCAACGCCTGGATCGACGGCGTCACCGCCGACCTCGGCCGCCTCGACGTGCTGGTCAACAACGCCGGCATCATCCGCGACAACCGCGTCGAGGACATCACCGACGACGACTGGCACGCGGTCATCGACGTCAGCCTCACCGGCGGCTTCCACTGCGCCCGCGCCGCGTTCGGCCCCATGAAGCGCCAGGGCTACGGACGCATCGTCAGCTTCTCCTCCATGTCATGGCGCGGGAACTTCGGCCAGACCAACTACGTCGCCGCCAAGGCCGGCATCGTCGGCATGACCCGCACCCTCGCCCTCGAAGGCGCCCGCCACGGCATCACCGCCAACGCCATCGCCCCCGGCCTCATCGAGACACCCATGCTCGCCTCCATGAACGGTCCCGCACGCGACAAGCTCACCAACAAGGTCCCGATGCGCCACACCGGCAGGCCCGAGGACATCGCCGAAGCCGCAGCCTTCCTCGCCAGCGAAGCCGCCGGCTACATCACTGGCATCGTCCTCGACGTGGACGGCGGCATCTCCATCGGATCCTCCATCCGGTAACCGCGAACGCGGCGGGCCAGCAGGCGATCGTCCGTAGTGTCAGCCTTCGTCGTCCGGCCCACCCACGCTGATCGGGATCCGGAAGCAGCCCGCGTCGAGTGGCGCGAACTCTGGCCGTTGCTGAAGTCCGGCTTGGCTAAACCCGTTCATCCCTTGTCCGAACGTCACGCACGGGAACACTCCCCTCGGGTACGTTAAGTAGTACGGTGGTACCCATTAGCAAGGGTCGGCCTTCCGGCCGGACGACCACTCGCCGCTTCAGGCGGAGACGCTGATGGGAGACTGCTGCGGTGACGGCCCCAACTGACTCGCGTGACCGACGTCCGCGCCGAACGGCGCGCAGGCGGGTCGTCGACACTCGTCGGCGGGACGAACTGCTGCGCCAGGCCGAGGCGATCATCCTGGCCGAAGGCTTCACCACGGTGACTATGGACGAGCTCGCCCAGCGACTGGGATGCTCCAAGGCGACGCTGTACAGCCTCGCCTCCACCAAGGAACAACTGGTGCTGGCGGTCACCCGCACCTTCTTCCGGGAGGCGACAGCCGAGATCGAACAGGCCGTCCAGGCCGAGCCCGATCCCCGGCAGCGCATCCGCGTCTACCTCACCGGCGTCGGCGCCGCGATGCGCCGGCATTCCCACGCCTTCTACGACGACATGGTCGGCTACGAACCGACCGCACAGATCTACCGCACGAACTCCGCCGCCGCCGCGCACCGAGTCCACGAACTGATCGAGGAGGGCGTGCAGAGCGGCGTTTTCCGCGCGCTCAACGGGCATTTCGCCGCCCAGGTCGTGGCAGTCACCATCGACGCGGTCCAGTCGGGGGTCCTCCTGGAGAGCACCGGCCTGACCGCCGGCGACGCGTTCTCCGAGCTCGGCGACCTCCTGCTGGACGGGCTCAGCTCGGGGCAGGGCGCATCCGAGCCTCCTTCCACGGCGGTCCGCCCGCCCAAGGATCAGGTCTCGGCACCCGAGTAGAGCCCGGCGGAAGGTGCACACCTCGCGGGTCGCCTCTGACAGGGACCACCCCCGGGAGGCGACCTGCCCGGCTTCTTCCCCACCGTCGCCCCCGAGGCCCTACAGGCGGCAGACCGGGTTTGCCGTCCGCCATCAGCAGCAAGCCCGAGGAGCCACTCCCGCTGCGGGAAAGGCGTGCGGGCGCCCGACACCTGCGATCTCTCCCAGACCGCCCGCTGGGGCAGGCCCAGGCGGCAACACCGAGTTCGGTGCGGCCTCCTCACCCTCTATGGGGATTGTCGGAATCTCTACCACCGGGAACCCGGACACCTTGGCCCCCAAGCGTCTCGGTCCACGGCCGTGGCGCACCATCGGCCTGGTGCAGTGCGTGCGTTGCTCAGTTCCGGTCGCCTCAAGGCGCCAGGAGCGCCACCTGCCGGTGACGGTCATCGGGAACTCGTCGACGACCAGGACGTGGCGCGGGATCTTGCAGTACGCGAGTTCCCGGTGGCGTAGGCGCGGAGAGTCCCGGCCGTCACCGCACCGGCGCCGTCGCGGAGCTTGCCCCAGGCGCAGAGTTTTTCGCGCACCCTTGTGCACAGGCGGTCAGTGACCAGTTTGTGTAAGCGGGTACGTCGGGGCCGGTGGCTTATCGCCTTACTGGGGCGCGGGTTAATGCCGCTCGGCGCACGCGCGTCGGGCGGGCGGCCGGCCTCGCCCGGCTCGGCCGTGGCCTGGTCGATGTTGCGCCGGGGGTGTCGTTCGACGTGATCGATGCCGACCGCAAGCTGAACACCTGGCTGCGGTGGGTCCGGTTCGTCGCGGCCACGGAGGGGTGCCCCGGAGCGTCAGGCGCACTCGGCGTTCACGTAAGGCTCCACGCGGCCGACGCTCTCCTTGAGGACGAGGTCGAGCAGTCCGGGGAACCGCTGGTCCAGATCTTCCTTGCGCAGAGTGTTGAAACGGCGGGTGCCGACGTCGTGCTGCCGGATGAGACCGGCCTCGCGCAGGACGCGGAAGTGGCGGGTGAGTACGGACGCGGTGACGTCCTGCGTGAAGCCGCTGCAGGCCAGGCCAGGGGAGACGGAGAGGGTGACGACGATGGTGAGCCGGGTCTCGTCGGTCAGCGCGCTCATGATCTTGAAGAGGTCGAGGTCGTCCGTGTCGGGGTGGACGAGGGGGGATGAGGTGCGACTGGCCATAAGGAAAGAATAACCCCTGCCTCATGTTCGCGTCAGCGCGTACATGGGCTACAGTGAAGGCACGGATTGATTCTTCATCCGTCATCCACCGGGTTGCCCATCACCGGGACTACGGCATGCCACCAACGCCTTTGACGGCGCGGCCTGCATCAAGAACGGAGCACACCCCATGACCACAACACAGGCGACCGAGTCGAGGCCGCACCAGACCGAAGCGGCCGCGGAGGTGGTCGGCCGCCTTCGTGCGACGTTCAACACCGGCGTCACCCGCGGGCTGGACTGGCGCGTCAACCAGTTGCAGCGGCTGCGGGCACTGCTGGTCGAGAACGAGCAGGAACTAATCGAAGCGCTCTGGGCGGACCTGAGGAAGAACGCCGCCGAGGCCAAGACTCAGGAGATCGACTTCACCGTCGCCGACATCGACGAGGCACTGGCGAACCTCGAAAACTGGCTTCAGCCTCGCCCGGTGGAGGTTCCCGCCCACTTCGGCCCCACAACAACGGCCTACACCACGTACGACCCGCTCGGGGTCGTCCTGGTGATCGCTCCGTGGAATTTCCCGCTGCACCTTCTCATCGACCCCATCATCGGCGCGCTGGCCGCCGGGAACACCGTGGTGGCCAAGCCGAGCGAGATGTCGGTGCACACCTCGGCAGTGGCTTCACGACTCCTGCGTGAGTACTTCGACGCCGACGTGCTCACCGTGGTCGAGGGAGGCGCCGAGGAGACCACGGCCCTCCTGGCGCAGCGTTTCGACCACATCTTCTACACCGGCAATGGCACGGTCGGCCGGATCGTCATGGCCGCAGCAGCCAAGAACCTCACCCCCGTCACGCTCGAACTCGGAGGCAAGTCACCGGTCTTCGTGGCGCCCGACGCCGACGTGGACGAGACCGCGAAGCGGCTGGTCGGCGCCAAGTTCGGCAACGCGGGCCAGCAGTGCATAGCCCCCGACTACGTTCTGACCGATCCTGCCACCGCCGCCGCACTGGTCCCCGCCCTCCGCGCGGCGGTCGACGCCCAGTTCGGCTCCACCCCGCAGACCGCAGCCGACTTCGGCCGGATCATCAACGAGCGGCACTTCGACCGGCTCACCCGTCTGCTGGACTCCGGCCGGGCGGCGGTGGGAGGCCAGCACGACCGTGACGACCTGTTCATCGCACCGACCGTGCTCACCGATGTCGACCCCGCATCGCCGGTCATGCAGGAGGAGATCTTCGGTCCCATCCTCGCCGTCGTCGAAGTCGAAGACCTCGATGCCGCTATCGCCTTCATCAACGAACGCGAAAAGCCCCTCGCGCTCTACGCCTTCACCACTTCCGAGGCCACCAAGTCGCGCCTCGTGAATGAGACCTCCTCCGGCGGCGTCGCCTGGGGCCAGCCGGTGATGCAGCTGCTCATGCCGGGACTGCCTTTCGGTGGCGTCGGCGAAAGCGGCATGGGCCGGTACCACGGCCGGTACTCCCTCGAGACGTTCAGCCACCTCAAGGCCGTCGCGGACGTGCCGCTCAACTAGGCCCGCGCTTTCGTGAAGCAGGCTGCCCAACTGGTGATCGACAAAGCAGAAAGTACCTCTGACCAGCGGCATGGGGATTGCTGAGGTCTCTGCTTTGCCGATCACCAGTTCCCCGACACCCCGCCAGGCCCATGCCGCCGCCTGCCTCTTCCACCGACCCGTTCTTCGAAGGAAGCTGCCATGACCACCGCATTCGACCCGATCGACCTGAGCGGCAAGACGCTCGCCAACCGCATCGCGATGGCGCCGATGACCCGCAGCCGCGCCGACGCTCCCGCAGCCACGGCGACGGAGCTGATGGCCACCTATTACGCCCAGCGCGCGAGCGCCGGCCTGATCATCACCGAGGGCATCCAGCCGTCGGTCGTCGGCCAGGGCTACACCAACACCCCGGGCCTGCACTCCGCCCAGCAGGTCGACGCCTGGCGGAAGGTGACCGACGCCGTCCACGCCCAGGGCGGCACGATCTTCGCGCAGCTGATGCACACCGGCCGGATCAGCCACCCCAGCCTGCTGCCCGAGGGACTCATCCCCGTCGCCCCCTCCTCCATAGCGGCGACGGGCCAGGTGTTCACCTACCAGGGCCCCCAGGACTACGTCACGCCGAAGGAACTGGACCAGGACGACATCGCCCAGACGATCGCCGACTACGCCGACGCCGCGCGCAACGCGATCGCCGCCGGTTTCGACGGCGTGGAGATCCACGGGGCGAACGGCTACCTGATCCACCAGTTCCTCGCCCCCAACACCAATATGCGCACCGACAGCTGGGGAGGCGGCGCCGCGGACCGGGTCCGCTTCGGCATCGAGGTCGCCACGGCCATCGCGGAGGCGATCGGCGGCCACCGGACCGGCTTCCGCATCTCCCCCGGCAACCCCTACAACGACATCGCCGAGACCGACCCGGCGGACGTGCTGGAGACCTACACCACCCTGATTGCCGGACTCGGCCGGCTGGACCTCGCCTACCTGCACCTGGTCGAAGGCCCGGACCGCGACCTGACCGCCCGGCTGCGCAAGGACTGGCCGACGGCGTTCATCCTCAACCCCTTCACCCACCCCGAGACCACCGGCCCCGGCGCTCTCGCCCACATCGCGGACGGCACCGCGGACATCATCGCCTTCGGCGCGCAGTTCCTGGCCAACCCGGACCTGCCCGCCCGCCTCGCAGCCGGCGGCCCCTACAACACCCCCGATGCGGCCACCTTCTACGGCGGCGACCACACCGGCTACACCGACTACCCGACGCTGTCCGCCGACAGCGCGTGACCTGAAAAGAGGTCAGCACCCGCGAGTGGACGGGCTGAGCGAGGACGATCCGACCGCCGTCAACCGGCTTCCCGACTCCGACCCCGCGGCCGCGTTCGTCGCCAACGCTCTGCTCAACCGCGCCCACCTGTACTTGTGCTGGTCGGGAGCGGTTGTCGGAGCTCAAGATCGTCTGCTGTTACGGTGATCGCCGATCGGGGATTCCCCGGCGTGCGCATGGGACGCATGTCCGTACGAGCCGGGCGGGAGGTGCAACAGGTGGCCCAGGATGCGGACCCCGACCTGGAGCTCATCACGGCCCGCAGAGCCGAATTCGAGGTGCATGCGGAGAAGTTGAGTCAGCGGCTACAAGAGGTGCACGATGAGTTGGAGGAGCTCGTCGTCGCCGAGCGGGTCGCACGCCGGCTGGCCGAGCACCGAAACGGAGGAGGAAGCGACGCCGACCCAGGCCGCTGGGCAGGTCGCGGGCCGTGCGGTGCTGCTGGTGCCGCAGCGCGAGCGCGGCACGGACGAGGCGATCCTGCCCGAGGACTACCAACGAATCATGGAGGTGGTGCGGCGGGCGGACAGGCCGGTCATGGTCAAGCAGGTCTGCGCCGAGCTGGGGATGTCCTGCGACCCGGCCCGTGCGGAGGCGCTGGGAGGGTCGGGCGCCTGTCACAGCCCGCTCGGCCCTCGCACACGATCGAGGAGAGAGACGGCGAACTCGAGCGCCCGATCGGCCCGCGCACGGTCTCCGGACACGAGAAGGTCGAGCTGAAGTTCGCGTACCTGAGCAAGAAGAAGGGTGGCCAGCGCTGACGCGTCCTCGGGAGCCCATCCGTCCCGCCTGAGCCACCCCGCGACGAGACGAGTGCGTCGCGGCCGGAGAAGGCACGGTAGAACGCATCGTTGGAGAGCCCTGCGGCGGCCACGATGTCGGCGACGCGGGGCGGACGCGGGGCGCCCTCGGTCATCAGCCGCAGCCCGGCATCGAGCAGGGCATCCACCTCGGCACGGGCACTCTGTTCGGCACCCGACATCCGGCGGCGTACGGCCCGTTCGGCGAGCGAGTGCGGTTGGGGGGCGGTAGGAGTCTGCGGCTGGGGGGACGGTCGGAGTCAACGCTCCACCTCCTGCACTAGAGTTCCATTCTGGAATACGAGAATGCTAATTTCGCATGCACTTGCCGGACCTGTCATCGGGGGCGCGACGCACATGGGACACAGGGCATCCAACAGGGGACACACGGGATACGCGGACGGCCTGTTCGACCTCAGCGGCCGCGTGGTCCTGGTCACCGGCGGCAGCCGCGGGCTGGGGCGGGAGATGGCCTTCGGGGCGGCACGCTGCGGCGCGGACGTCGTCATCGCCTCGCGGACCTACGAGGCGTGCGTGACCACCGCAGGTGAGATCGAGAAGGAGACGGGCCGCGCCGCCCTGCCGTACGCCGTCCGCATGGGCCGCTGGGACCAGCTGCCGGGGCTTGTGGACGCGGTGCACGAGCGCTTCGGCCGACTCGACGTGCTGGTCAACAACGCCGGAATGTCGCCGGTGTACGAGGACTTGGGCGAGGTGACGGAGAAGATGTTCGACGCCGTCGTCGCCCTCAACCTCAAGGGTCCGTTCCGCCTCTCCGTACTCGCCGGGCAGCGGATGGCCGCGGCGGGCGGCGGAGCCATCGTCAATGTCAGCTCCACCGGCTCACTGCGCCCGCGCGCCCCGATCGTGCCGTACGCGGCGGCGAAGGCGGGACTCAACGCGATGACGGAGGGCCTGGCGCACGCGTTCGGCCCCACGGTCCGCGTCAACACCCTGATGTGCGGACCCTTCGCCACCTGGGCCACCCGCCACTGGCAGGACGACCCCGAGGCCCTAGGGCCTGTTCGGAGTTGTGATCATGTGGCGGGGTGGAGGCTGCGCAACCAGATGACCGCGCCGCGCAGCTGAAGCCCCGCCATGTAGCTGTCGGGCCTCTTATCGAAGCGCGTGGCCAGCCCCCTCCAGTCCTTGATCTTGTTGATGCACCGCTCCACGGTGTTGCGCTCCTTGTACAACTCGGCGTCGTGCGAGACCGGGCGCCCGCCCCTCGCACCCTTCTTCTTCCGGTTGGCCGCCTGGTCCGCCTTCTCCGGGATGACCGCCTTGATCTTCCGTCTGCGCAGGTGGGCGCGGTTGGCTCGGGAGGAGTACGCCTTGTCGCCGGCCACGGCGCCGGGCCGGGTGCGCGGACGTCCGACCGGTCCGCGCACCCGCACCCCGGCCAGCACGGCGGAAAACTGCGGGCTGTCGGCGGCTTGCCCGGGGGTGACCACGAACGACAGCGGACGGCAGCGTCGGTCGGCCGACAGGTGAACCTTGCAGGTCAGGCCGCCGCGGGAGCGGCCCAGGGCCGCCGCCTTCAACCGCGCCCGGCGCCGGCGCCGCTGCCGGCGGCGCTCCTCGCGCTCCGGATCGGGCTCGGCCTCCTCGGCCGGGGTCACCGCCTCGGCTGCGGCCTGCCGCTTGCGCCGCTTTCGCGCCTTTCGCGTGCCCCTTTTTCGGCCTCGGCGGCCTTCTCCAGGGCGGACAGGACCTCTTCGTCCACGACCATACCGGCCGCGTCGTGGTGAGCGCGGGCGGTGGTGGAGTCCACGCTGATCAGGGACAAGTCCGCCTGCCCGCGGCGGGCGGCTTCGGCGGTCACGGCCTCCATCACGGCGGCGAACACTCCGGCTTCGCGCCACTGGGCGAACCGGTCGTAGACCGTGGACCAGGAGCCGAACGCCTCCGGCACGTCCCGCCACGGGCTGCCGGTGCGGAACCGCCAGATGATCCCCTCCAGCTGGTCGCGCAGGTGCTCCGGATAGGGGCCGTACTGCCCGATCGGCAGGTGAGGGCGGATCAACTCCCAGTCACCATCACTCAGTTCGCGTCGCGGCACACGGGTGTTCTACCAGTTCGATCGCCGTTGGCGGAAGCGATCACCGGGACCGAGATCACGACTCCGAACAGGCCCTAACACAAAGCCGTCGGGCCCTGGTTCAGCACAGCGACTCGCGAATTCATGGACTCCGCAAGGAAGTTCACACCCCGGATCCGAGGACACGGATGGAGGGGCGCCGTGGGTCGTCTCATTCCACCCGGACCAGCTCTGCGGGCGTGATGGCTATCAGACGGCAGGAAGGCATCTCCATGGGAGTCAGCCCAACGATTCGCACTGCGAATTCCCTGCCGCCATGACGAGGTAGGTAAAGGCGGCGGGGTGAGCTGGATGCAGGATAGCTGACCGTCGGCAGGTTAGAGGCGTTCCATAGTTTGCGGGCTCTGGCGTCGAGCCGCACCGTCTCAATGACTTCCTCAAGGCGCTCGTCGTGTGGCCACTGTTCCGCATTCACCCGGAGAGCAGCAATCGTAGGAAGAGCCCAGTCCTCCTGCCAGTTGACAAGCTGCTCTCGCGCCTCCGGCCAGGTCAGCACCCATTCCACGACGTTGAGCCCGCTTGCCATCCAGGGGAAGTACTCCTGGACCTTCTCGTTGTAAGCGAGAACGTCCCAGCGGTGGTCGCTGAGATAGATACCCCAGGTCGGACTCTGCTCGACGAGCGCGAGCAGGGCCGAGGGCACCTGCCGATTGAGGGGACTTGCGGAGGCGGAGTCCGGGGCTCGACCGCGAGCGATGCGATGGACGATGTCCCATTCGTCGGGGTTCAGAGCAAGGATGCGGCGGACCTCAGACAGAAAGGCATCGCTGTAGTTCGCCGGGTGCCCCGATTCGAGGGCGCTGTACCAGCGGCGGGAGACGCCCGCCAGCTGAGCCGTCTGGGCCTGGGTGATCCCGCGGGCGGCCCTCACACCGAACGCCTCGGTAAACCCAGGTATGTCCGATGTATTTCGACGTGCACGCGCTTGTCGCAGTATGCGGGTGAGAAGGAGGCGATCGCCTCCTCCATCGATCGTAACGTTCATGTAACGCCCCGTATGGGATCCACGCCACAACCCCCCGGCTTCCAGCACCGCCGTTCGTCACCCCGCCCCCTCATCACCGCGACCCAATTCCCGGTGAGTTGAAGCATGCAACCACCCATGTCGAGACATAGTTGAAACAGCGACCATCTTGCCGTGGGAACTGTCAGTTCTCATTCGAAGGATAAGCGCAGCCTGTGATTCCTGTGACTTTTGTGATTCGGCCATAGGGTCACTGACGCCAGGGGAAACGCCCCTCTGGCGCAGTCCTGCTCGGCTTGCGCTCGTAAAGGATCTCCATGTTGCGCTCCGTTCTGACTACTGCAGGCGACGACGGAATACGCCCCGTCGCGACCTGCACTTTCCGGCAATACGGTGACTCCGTGTCGGTGGTGCAGCGCCAGGACCTGCTGAAGCCGAACACAGCCGCCCCGGCTGCCCGCTGAGTCGACTAATGGCGACGCTCGGCATTAACCACGGTGTCCCAAGATGGGTGGCCCGTCTCACCGACTGGCGGCGGAAAGGAACAGACCGGCCCCCGGGGAAGCGCCCCACGAAGACGGCTACACGGCGTGAGCTGCGTGAGGAGTGCCAAACCCTACTGGCCGACATGCCGATCCCAAGACCGTTCACTCTGGAAGGGCTGATCGAGGGCATCGAGGCTGTGACGGGCCGGCGTATCAAGCTGGTGCCTATCCCGGACCATCTGCTCGCCAACACCGACGTGTGCGGACTATGGCTCCAGCTGGATGACGTCCCCGTCGACCTGGTCCTGTACGTCGAGGGCACCACGTCCTTCCATCGGATGCGGATCATCCTCCACGAGCTGGCTCACCTGTGGTGCGACGACACCAGCGAGGCGAGCTTCGAACAGCTCGTCCGGCTCTTGCCCGACTTTCCTCCCAACGTCCTGCACCGGCTCACCACGCGGGGCCGCGTCATGGCCCGCCACCGCTACGACTCCCATATCGAGCGGCGCGCCGAGATGCTGGCCGACCTGCTGCACCACGAGGCGTACGCGACCGACTACATCGAGGACCCCACCCTGCGTCATCTCGACGAAGACCTCTCC